>NZ_JBVHWQ010000007.1:143617-478460 GCF_055564315.1 Streptomyces sp. NPDC029151 | reverse complement strand
GTTACATTCCGAACCCGGAAGCTAAGCCTCACAGCGCCGATGGTACTGCAGGGGGGACCCTGTGGGAGAGTAGGACGCCGCCGAACAATCTTTGGAGGACCCCTGGTCACCAGCGTTCAGCTGGGACCAGGGGTCCTTTTGTTTTTACAATGCTTGTGGTACCGAAGACAGGAGTCACCATGTCCACCAACTCTCCCGACGACCGACCGGAGCGCGACCAGCGGCGACGGGACAGTGGTGACCGCGGTGACCGTGGCGGCTTCCGCCGCGACAACGACCGCCGCGACAACGACCGGCGCGGTGGGGACCGGGGCGGCTACGGCCGCCGCGACGACCGGCGTGACGACCGGCGTGACGACCGCCGCGACGACCGCCGTGGTGGCGGCTTCCGTCGCGAGGGCGACCGGAGTGCTGCGCGTCCCGGGTTCCAGCGGGACGACCGCGACCGGGGTGACCGTGGCGGCTTCCGCCGCGACGACCGCCGCGACGACCGTGGGGACCGTGGGTTCCGTCGCGACGACCGCGGTGACCGGGGCGGTGACCGTCCCTCCTACCGCCGTGACGACGACCGCGCCGGCTACGGCCGCCGTGACGACAACCGTGGTGGCTTCCCGCGTCGTGACGACCGGCGTGACGACCGCCGTGACGACCGGGACCGTGGTGACCGCGGCGGCTTCCGCCGGGACTACGACCGGCGTGACGACCGGCGTGACGACCGTCGCGACGACCGGGGCGGTTTCCGGCGGGACGACAGCCGCGGTGACCGCGGTGGCTTCCGTCGTGAGGGCGACCGCGGTGCGCGCCCGGCGTTCCGCCGTGACGACCGGCGGGACGATCGTCGTGACGACCGTCGTGATGACCGTGGGGACCGTGGGTTCCGTCGCGACGACCGCGGTGACCGGGGCGGTGACCGTCCCTCCTACCGCCGTGACGACGACCGCGCCGGCTACGGCCGCCGTGACGACAACCGTGGCGGCTTCCCGCGTCGTGACGACCGGCGTGACGACGACCGTGGTGGCTTCCGTCGCGATGACCGTGACGACCGGGGTGGTTTCCGGCGGGACGACAGCCGTGACGACCGGGGTGGTTTCCGGCGGGACGACAGCCGTGACGACCGGGGCGGATTCCGCCGGGACGACAGCCGTGGTGAGCGCGGTGGCTTCCGGGGGCGGGACGACCGTGGGGCCCGTGGGCCGCGCAGGGACGACCGGCGCGACGACCGGGGAGACCGCGGTGGGCGGCCCGGTGGGTTCCGGGGCCGTGACGGGCGGGACGACCGCCGCGACGGACGGGACGACCGCCGTGGCGGTGGCCGGTTCCGCGACGAGCGTGACCGGGACCGTGAGCCGATCAAGCGGCTGCCGATCCCGGAGGACGTCACCGGCGAGGAGATCGACAAGGACGTCCGGCAGGAGCTGCAGAGCCTGCCCAAGACGCTCGCGGAGGACGTCGCCAAGAACCTGGTGATGGTCGCCCGGCTCATCGACGAGGACCCCGAGGGCGCCTACGGCTACTCCAGGGTGGCCCTGCGCCTGGCGTCCCGTGTGGCCGCCGTGCGCGAGGCCGCCGGGTTCGCCGCGTACGCGAACCAGAAGTACAGCGAGGCCCTCGCCGAGTTCCGGGCCGCCCGGCGGATGACCGGCTCCGTGGAGCTGTGGCCGGTGATGGCCGACTGCGAGCGCGGGCTCGGCCGGCCGGAGAAGGCGCTGGACATGGCCGGTGCCCCGGAGGTGCACAAGCTGGACAAGGCCGGTCAGGTCGAGATGCGCCTCGTCGCGGCCGGAGCCCGACGGGACATGGGCCAGCTGGACGCGGCCATCGTGACCCTGCAGAGCCCGGAGCTGGCCTCCAACTCGGTGCAGCCGTGGACCGCCCGCCTGCGCTACGCCTACGCCGACGCCCTGCTGGCGGCCGGCCGGGAGCGCGAGGCGCGGGAGTGGTTCGCGAAGGCCGTCGAGGCCGACCGGGACGGCAGCACGGACGCCTCCGACCGGCTCGCCGAGCTGGACGGCGTGGAGTTCGTCGACGCCCTGTCCGAGGACGACGCCGACGAGTCCGGCGACCCCGGTGAGTCCGCTCAGTCCCCCGAGCCGGCCAAGCAGGCCGACACCTCCTCGGAGGACGGCGTGGACGGCGACAAGGACCGACAGGACTGACCTCTGTCACAAAGAAGAGGGCAGGCCCCCCACGGGGTCTGCCCTTTTTCGCGTGGTGCCGGCTCAGATCTCCACTGCCCGCAACACCAGCCCGGAGGCGGGTTTCGGGCCGAACGACGTCGACTTCCGGGGCATCCGTACGCCTTGCCGGGCCAGGTCGCGGACGACCTCCTCGCGGACCGGGTGCATCAGGACGGCGGTACTGCCGTCGCGTTCCGCCTTCTCCACGGTCGCGGCCGCGTCGTGGATGTAGGCGATGTGGGCGGGGGAGTCCTCCGGGATGCGCCAGACGTGCTCCAGGAGCGTGGCGTGCAGGACCGCGGCGTCCAGGGAGCGCCAGGCGGCCGGGCGGTCCGCCGGGATCGTCCGGGCCAGCAGGTCCGGGTCGGGACGGTCGAGCAGGTGGAAGGCGCCGTCTCCGGCCAGCAGGAAGGAGTTGCCCGCACAGGAGGCGTCGGCGAGCACCTCCAGCGCCTCTGGCAGGGGCACGTCGAGGTGGCGTACCCGGAAGAGGCCCTCCACCGCCGCCAGCGCGCCGGTGACCGGCAGGCCGTGCAGCAGCCGGTGGATGGCACGGACGCGCAGCGGGTAGCGCACGGTGTCGACCAGCAGGACCAGGCCGTAGTCCCAGGGGCTGGGGGAGGGGTGCTCGGTGCGCAGACGCCGGTAGGTGGCCCAGCGATGGTGGCCGTCGGCGATCAGGGCCTGGCGGCCGGCGAGGTCGGTCCGGATGCGGGCCAGCTCCTCCGGGTCGGTCACGGACCACAGGCGGTGGTGGAAGCCGTCCTCGGTGGTCGTGGCCAGCAGGGGCGGCCGGTCCGCCGTACGCTCGACGACCTCGGCCGCCTCTCCGTCTCCCCGGTAGGTCAGCAGCAGCGGCTCCAGGTTCGCGCGGGTGGCGCGCATCAGCGCCGCCCGGTCGGCCACCACGGGCGGCATGACGTCCTCGTGGGGCAGCACCACGCCCTCCGCGGGCTCCGTCACCCGCAGGGCGCCGATGATGCCGCGCTGGAGCATGCCGTCGCCGTCCCGCTGCTCGTACACGTACAGGCCCGGCTCCGGGTCGGCGGTGAGGATGCCCTCGTCCAGCCAGCGGCGCAGCGTGTCGGCGGCCTGCTCGGTGCGGGCGCTGGGCGTGCCGGCCTCCGGGAGGATCAGCCGGACGATGTTGTGCGGGTCGGCCGACTGGAGGTGGTGCAGGCCGTCGGGGCGCACGACGACGTCGTAGGGCGGGGAGGTGACGGAGGCGAGGCTGCCGACCCGGTCGGGGTCGTACCGAAGGCCTCGGAACGGGGTGAGTTCCAGACCGCGACGCGCCGTTGCCTCCGAGTGACCTGCTGTGTCCATCCCGGCATCGTACGTGTGCCGGTGGCGTACGGGATGATCGGGGGAAAGCGAGTGAACGAGGAGCGATGCGGACATGAGCCAGGACGTCAGGACGAGCCCCGAGGGCAGTGGGCAGCCCTTGAGCGAGGCGTACGACACGGCGCTGCTCGATCTGGACGGGGTGGTGTACGCGGGCGGGAACGCGATCGCGCACGCGGTCGACTCGCTGGCGGCGGCCCGGGCGGGCGGGATGCGTCTGGCCTACGTCACGAACAACGCGCTGCGCACGCCGGACGCGGTGGCCGGGCATCTGACGGAGCTGGGCATACCGTCGGGGGCGGACGACGTCATCACCTCGGCGCAGGCCGTCGCGCGGCTGATCAGCGAGCAGGTGCCGGCCGGGGCGCGGGTGCTGGTGATCGGCGGTGAAGGGCTGCGGGTGGCGCTGCGCGAGCGGGGTCTTGCGCCGGTGGAGTCGGCGGACGACGATCCTGCGGCGGTCGTGCAGGGGTACGGCGGGCCGGAGCTGCCCTGGGGGCGGTTCGCGGAGGCGTCGTACGCGATCCGGCGCGGGGTGCCGTGGTTCGCGTCCAACACCGATCTGACGATCCCGAGCGGGCGGGGCATCGCGCCGGGCAACGGGGCGGCGGTGGAGGTCGTCCGGATCGCGACGGGTGCCGAGCCGCAGGTCGCGGGCAAGCCGCTGCCCCCGATGCACCGGGAGACGATCATCCGGACCGGTGCCGAGCGGCCGCTGGTGGTCGGGGACCGGCTGGACACGGACATCGAGGGCGCCTTCAACGGCGGGGTCGACTCGCTGCTGGTGCTGACCGGGGTGACCGACGGCGCGCAGCTGCTTGCCGCGCCGCCGCCGCACCGGCCGACGTATGTGGACGCCGATCTGCGCGGGCTGCTCACCGGCCAGCCGGAAATCGCCCGGGAGGGTGACGGTTTCCGGTGCGGCGGGTGGACGGCGGCGGCCGGGACCGACCGGCTGGAGCTGACCGGCGACGGTGAGGCGCTGGACGGGCTGCGGGCGCTGTGTGCGGCGGCCTGGACGGCGGCGGGGGAGGGCTCCTGCACGCTGGAGGCGGAGAAGGCGCTGGCCAGGCTGGGGCTCTGACGGGTCCTCAGGTCGTCCACGTGCCCCACGTCGACCGTCGTCGCCCACGTCGACCACCCTCGCCTACGTCGCCTACGTCGCCTGCGTCGACCAGGTCCGGCAGGCCTCCGGCGCGGTGCCCGGCCACCGGGGATCGAGATCGGATGCGAGGGTAGGCTAACCTAACCTCGTGTTGGTCGACAGTCCTCCGGTACAGCGCGCGGAGACCGCCCCCGCGCCCCCAACCCGCCGGGCGGCGCGGGCCCTTGGGCTCCTGCTCTCGGTCCTGCTCCTGGTGCTCGTCGCTCTGGCGAGCATCGCGATCGGGGCCAAAGCGCTGTCGCCGGACCAGGTCTGGCACGGCCTGTTCCACGACACGGGGACGTACGGCGACGTGGTCGTGGACGAGCGGCTCTCGCGTACGGTCCTCGGCCTGCTGGTGGGCGCCGCGCTCGGCCTGTCCGGCGCGGTCCTCCAGGCGCTGACCCGCAACCCGCTCGCCGACCCCGGCCTGCTCGGCATCAACGCCGGCGCCTCCGCCGCCGTCGTCACGGCCATCACCTACGCCGGCGTCACCAGCCTGACGGGTTACGTGTGGTTCGCGTTCCTGGGCGCCTCGGCGGTCGGCGCGCTGGTGTGGTTCCTCGGCGGCAGCAGGGGTGCCACGCCGGTACGTCTCGCGCTCGCCGGTACGGCGATCAGCGCGGCCCTGTACGGCTACCTCCAGGCCGTGATGATCATCGACGGCGCGGCCCTGGCCAGGATGCGGTTCTGGACGGTGGGTTCCCTCGCGTCGGCCGGCTCCTCGACCATCACCCAGGTGCTGCCGTTCCTCGCGGTGGGCACGGTCCTCGCGCTCGCCCTGGCCCGCCCGCTGAACGCCGTGGAGATGGGCGACGACACCGCCCGTGCCCTCGGCGCCGATCTGAACCGCACCCGGGCGCTGGCCATGCTGGCCGCCGTGCTGCTGTGCGGCGCCGCGACCGCCGCCTGCGGCCCGATCGTCTTCGTCGGCCTGATGGTCCCGCACGTCGTGCGCTCCTTCACCGGCCCGGACCTGCGCTGGATCCTGCCGTACGCCACGGTCCTGGCGCCCGTGCTGCTGCTCGGCGCCGATGTCCTCGGCCGGGTCGTGGCGCGCCCCGCCGAGCTCCAGGTCGGCATCGTCACCGCCGTGATCGGCGGCCCGGTCTTCATCTTTCTCGTACGACGGCGGAGGACGGCCCAGCTGTGAAGACACATCCCAGGAGCCGGGCCGTACGCACTCCCGGCGGGCTCTCCCTGCGTCTGGAACCGCGGGCCCTGATCGTCGTCGTCCTGCTGCTGGCCGCCGCGTGCGCCGCGGGTGTCGCCCTGATCGGCACCGGCGACGCGAGGATACCGGCGGCCGACGTGCTGCGGACGCTCGCCGGGAACGGCACCGCCTACCAGGACTTCATCGTCAACGAACTGCGGCTGCCGCGGGTCCTCGTCGGTCTGCTGGTCGGAGCGTCGCTAGGGCTCGGCGGCGCGCTCTTCCAGTCCGTTTCCCGCAACCCGCTCGGCAGCCCGGACCTGCTCGGCCTCTCGCAGGCCTCGACGGCCGGCGCGCTGGTCGTGATCGTGCTGCTGTCCGGCGGCGCCACCCAGGTCACCCTGGGCGCGCTGGCCGGCGGCCTGGTCACCGGCTTCGCCCTCTACGCGCTCGCGTGGAAGCAGGGCGTGCACGGCTACCGGCTCGTGCTGGTCGGGATCGGCGTCAACGCCGTCATGACGGCGGTCAACGGCTATCTGCTCACCAAGGCCGACCTGGTCGACGCGACCCGGGCGGTGGTGTGGATGACCGGTTCGCTGAGCGGCCGCGACTGGGAGCAGGTCTGGCCGCTGCTCGGGCTGTGCGCCGTGCTCTTCCCCCTGGTGCTCGCCCACGCACGCGGTCTGCGGATGATGGAGATGGGCGACGACGTCTCGAACGCCCTCGGTGTGCGTGTGCAGCGCGTACGGCTGCTGCTGATGGCCTCCGCCGTCCTGCTCACCGCCGCCGCCACGGCCGCCGCCGGCCCCGTCAGCTTCGTCGCGCTGACCGCGCCGCAGCTCGCCCGCCGCCTCACCCGCTCGCCGGGGCCCAACCTGGTGCCCTCCCTCTGCATGGGGGCGACCCTGCTGGTCGCCGCCGACTGGGCCTCCCAGCGTGCCTTCGGCGCCGACCAGCTGCCCGTCGGCGTGGTCACCGGCGTCCTCGGCGGTGCCTACCTGCTGTGGCTGCTGGTCGCCGAGCGCCGGGCGGGCCGGGTATGACCGCCACCGCCACGACCGCGGGCGCGACGAACCGTCCCGCGGCGAACCGTCCCGCGGCGAAGAGCCCAAGGAGCCCAAGGAGCACTGTGAACCGCCTGTCCGCCGAGAACGTCACCCTCGCCTACGACCAGCGCGTCATCGCCGAGCAGCTCTCGGTGGAGATCCCCGACAACTCCTTCACGGTGATCGTCGGCCCGAACGCGTGCGGCAAGTCGACGCTGCTGCGGGCGCTGTCGCGGATGCTCAGGCCCAGCCAGGGGCGGGTGCTGCTGGACGGGCAGGCCATCCAGTCGATGCCCGCGAAGAAGGTCGCACGGACCCTCGGCCTGCTGCCGCAGTCGTCCGTCGCGCCCGACGGCATCACGGTCGCCGACCTCGTCGGCCGGGGCCGCTACCCGCACCAGGGCCTGCTGCGCCAGTGGTCGGCCGAGGACGAGCGGGTCGTGTCGGAGTCGATGCGGCAGACCGGGGTCGCCGAGCTGGCCGAGCGGTACGTGGACGAGCTGTCCGGCGGGCAGCGGCAGCGGGTGTGGATCGCCATGGCGCTCGCCCAGCAGACCCCGCTGCTGCTCCTCGACGAGCCCACCACCTACCTCGACATCCAGCACCAGATCGACGTCCTCGACCTGTGCGCCGAGCTGCACGAGGAACAGGGCCGGACGCTGGTGGCGGTCCTGCACGACCTCAACCACGCCGCCCGGTACGCCACCCACCTCATCGCCCTGCGCGGCGGCACGGTGATCGCCGAGGGCGCCCCCAGCGACATCGTCACGGCCGAACTGGTCGAGGAGGTCTTCGGGCTGCGTTGCCAGGTCATCGAGGACCCGGAGACGGGGACCCCGCTGGTGGTGCCGGCGGCCCGCAGGACGCGCGCGGAGAAGGTGCCGGCCTCCTGAGGACGGGCGCCTACAGCAGCTTCCGCAGCCGGAACAGGTCCAGCAGGCTCGCCTCCAGCCGCACCCGGCCCGAGCCCCAGGCGGTCGCGAAGTTCAGTCCGCCGCCCACCAGGGCCACCAGGTCGTCGCCGGCCATGGCGAGCCTGATCTGCGCCCGCTCACGGGGCGGACCGGGGTGCGTCCCGTCCACCTCGATCCGGCCGCCGGTCAGCCGGCCCGCGAAGGTGACGTCCAGGTCCGTGATGTGGCAGCTCACCGAGCGGTCCAGCGCGGCGGCCGCGCGGACCTCGCCCTCGGCGCCCTGCATGTTGTCCGAGAGCTTCCCCAGTGCGGCGCGGCACTCCTCGATCGTGGCCATCGCCCACGACGGTACCCCAGCGCTTCGCGGTAGCGTCTGGGCATGAGCGAGCCCGTGTCCGAGACCGACATCGACACCCAGGCGGCGCCCGCGTACGACCCCGCGGCGCCCGCCCCCCTGGACGTCCCCCGCACCCCCACCGGCAACGCCGAGGTCGACGCCCAGCTCGACCGGCTGGCCGACGCCGACCACCTCGCCACCGACGGCCATGCCGAGGTGTACGAGGATGTACACCGGGGTCTGCGCGACGCGCTCACCGCGCTCGACGCCCGCCCGGGCCCTGCGGGCCCCGCACCGTCGTACCAACACAGGAGCTGAACCGAACGTGGCAGGAGTCGCACGCCGCCGTCTCGACGCGGAGCTGGTCCGCCGGAAGCTCGCCCGCTCGCGCGAGCACGCCAGCCAGCTGATCGCCGCCGGCCGGGTCACCGTCGGCAAGACCGTGGCGACCAAGCCGGCCACCCAGGTGGAGACCGCCGCCGCGATCGTGGTCCGGTCCGACGAGGGCGACCCGGACTACGTCTCCCGGGGCGGCCACAAGCTCGCCGGCGCGCTGGAGGCCTTCGTGCCGCGGGGGCTCGTGGTCGAGGGCCGGCGCGCGCTGGACGCCGGCGCGTCCACCGGCGGCTTCACCGACGTCCTGCTGCGCGCGGGCGCCGCCCACGTCGTCGCGGTGGACGTCGGCTACGGACAGCTGGCCTGGTCCCTGCGGAACGATGAACGCGTCACCGTCAAGGACCGTACGAACGTACGCGAGTTGACGCTTGAGGCGATCGATGGGAAACCTGTGGATCTTGTCGTGGGCGATCTGTCCTTCATCCCGCTCGGGCTGGTGCTGCCCGCCCTGAAGCGGTGCGCGGCGCCGGACGCCGACCTGGTGATGATGGTCAAGCCGCAGTTCGAGGTCGGGAAGGAGCGGCTCGGCAGCGGGGGTGTCGTACGGAGTCCGCAGCTGCGGGCGGAGGCCGTGCGAGGAGTGGCCGAGAAGGGCTGGGAACTGGGGCTCGGGGTGCAGGGTGTCACCGCCAGTCCGCTGCCCGGCCCCTCGGGGAACGTCGAGTACTTTCTCTGGCTGCGGTCGGGCGCACCCCAGGTGGACCCGGCCGACGTCGACCGTGCAGTGGCGGAGGGGCCGCGTTGACACAGAACCTGGCGCGTACTGTTTTCCTGCTCGCCCACACCGGGCGGCCCGCGGCGATCCGCAGTGCGGAACTCGTCGTCAAGGGGCTGCTGCGGCATGGCATCGGGGTGCGGGTGCTGGAGGAGGAGGCGCGCGACCTGCCGCTGCCGGACGAGGTGGCCCTCGTCAAGGAGGCGACGCCGCAGTGCCTGGACGGGTGCGAGCTGCTCATCGTGCTCGGCGGCGACGGCACGCTGCTGCGCGGCGCGGAGTTCGCGCGTGCCTCCGGGGTGCCGATGCTCGGCGTCAACCTGGGCCGCGTCGGCTTCCTCGCCGAGGCCGAGCGCGACGACCTCGACCGGGTGGTGGACCGGGTGGTGGCGCGGTCGTACGAGGTCGAGGAGCGGATGACCGTCGACGTCGTGGTGCACCGCAACGGGGACATCGTGCACACCGACTGGGCGCTGAACGAGGCGGCCGTGCAGAAGGCCGGCGCGGAGAAGCTGCTGGAGGTCGTGCTGGAGATCGACGGACGGCCGGTGACCGGGTTCGGCTGCGACGGGGTCGTCCTGTCGACGCCCACCGGATCCACCGCGTACGCGTTCTCCGCGGGCGGCCCCGTGGTGTGGCCGGAGGTGGAGGCGCTGCTGATGGTGCCGATCAGCGCGCACGCGCTGTTCGCGAAGCCGCTGGTGACCTCGCCGGACTCGGTGCTGGCGGTGGAGGTGCTGCCGCACATCCCGCCGGGTGTGCTGTGGTGCGACGGGCGGCGGACCGTGGAGCTGCCGCCCGGGGCGCGGGTGGAGGTGCGGCGCGGTGCCGTGCCGGTGCGGCTGGCCCGGCTGCACCACTCCTCCTTCACGGACCGGCTGGTGGCGAAGTTCGCGCTGCCGACCACCGGCTGGCGCGGGGCGCCTCACTAGAAAGAGCGGCCTGTGTGCACTCCCCGCCCCGGACCTCGTATGGTCTGTTCCGTGTTGGAGGAGATGCGGATACGGTCACTCGGGGTCATCGACGACGCCGTCGTCGAGCTGTCGCCCGGGTTCACCGCGGTCACCGGTGAGACCGGCGCGGGCAAGACCATGGTGGTCACCAGCCTGGGTCTGCTGCTCGGGGGCCGGGCGGACCCGGCGCTCGTGCGGATCGGGGCCGAGAAGGCGGTCGTGGAGGGGCGGGTCGCCGTACCCGCCGGCGCGGCCGCCGTCGTACGCGCCGAGGAGGCCGGGGCCGAGCTGGACGACGGCGCCCTGCTGATCAGCCGGACCGTGTCCGCCGAGGGCCGCTCCCGGGCGCATCTGGGCGGGCGCAGCGTGCCCGTCGGGCTGCTCGCCGAGCTGGCCGACGACCTGGTGGCCGTGCACGGGCAGACGGATCAGCAGGGGCTGCTGAAGCTGTCCCGGCAGCGGCAGGCGCTCGACCGGTACGCGGGCGACGCCGTCGCCGTGCCGCTCGCCAAGTACGCCGAGGCCTACAAGCGGCTGCGGGCCGTCTCCGCCGAGCTGGAGGAGATCACCACGCGCGCGCGTGAGCGGGCGCAGGAAGCCGACATGCTGCGGTACGGGCTGGACGAGATCGCCGCCGTGGAGCCCCGGCCCGGTGAGGACGCCGAGCTGGCCGACGAGGCCGAGCGGCTGGGGCACGCCGAGGCCCTGGCGTCCGCCGCGACGGCCGCGCACGCCGCTCTCGCGGGCAATCCGGAGGACCCCGAGGGCATCGACGCCTCCACGCTGGTCGCGGGCGCCCACCGGGCGCTGGAGGCCGTGCGCGCGCACGACCCGGCGCTGGCCGCGCTCGCCGACCGGATCGGGGAGATCGGCATCCTGCTCGGCGACGTGGCCGGCGAGCTGGCCGGCTACGCCGACGATCTCGACGCCGATCCGCTGCGGCTGGCCGCGGTGGAGGAGCGCCGGGCCGCCCTGAACGCGCTGACCCGCAAGTACGGCGACGACGTCGCCGCCGTCCTGGCCTGGGCGGAGCGGAGCGCGGCCCGGCTCACCGAGCTGGACGGCGACGACGAGCGGACCGAGGAGCTGACCGCCGAGCGGGACGCGCTGCGCACCGAGCTGGGCGGCCTCGCGCAGGCCCTGTCGGACGCGCGGACGGAGGCCGCCGAGCGGTTCGCCGCCGCGGTGACCGCCGAGCTGGCCTCGCTGGCGATGCCCCACGCGCGCGTGTCCTTCGACATCCGGCAGACCGAGGATCCCGAGGGCGTCGAGGTCGGCGGCCGGACGGTCGCCTACGGCCCCTCCGGCGTGGACGAGGTCGAGCTGCTCCTCGCCCCCCACCCGGGCGCCCCGCCGCGGCCCATCGCCAAGGGCGCGTCCGGCGGTGAGCTGTCCCGCGTGATGCTGGCCGTGGAGGTGGTCTTCGCGGGCACCGACCCCGTGCCGACGTACCTCTTCGACGAGGTCGACGCCGGTGTCGGCGGCAAGGCGGCCGTCGAGATCGGACGGCGCCTGGCGAAGCTCGCCAGGACCGCGCAGGTCGTCGTGGTCACCCACCTGCCCCAGGTCGCCGCGTTCGCCGACCGCCAGCTGCTGGTGGAGAAGACCAGCGACGGCTCCGTCACCCGCTCCGGCGTGAAGGTCCTGGAGGGCGAGGAGCGCGTCCGCGAGCTGTCCCGCATGCTCGCCGGCCAGGAGGACTCCGAGACGGCCCGCGCGCACGCGGAGGAACTGCTGGCCACGGCCAGGGCGGACCTGTAGCAGCCGGCCCCCCCGAGCCGGTGTCCCCGGCGCACGCCCCCGGTGCCGCACCGGGGGCGCTCGTCGTGGTGGGGAACCGGCGCGCGGGACTGCTCGCGTACGCCGTGGCTCGGGTCGCCGCGTCCGGTACGGAGACCGGGTGAGAGCGTGGGCCCGCGCGGTGGGAGCGGCTGACCTCGCCGTATGCCCGGCCGCCCCGCTCGGCCGCGGCGGGGACCCCATCACCCGTGTGGGTGATGTGCTCCGGCGCATTGCCCCGGCCCGCCGCACAGTGCGCCCTCACGGATGTCCCTGAACGGCCGTACGGCCTGGCATGCTTGGCAGGGAACGCGGGGCGGGCAGCCGGTCCGGACGGTCCGTGCGGGAGGCGCGCGAGGTGCGTCCGTCCGCCCCCCGGAGCCCGCTACCTTCTGTACGTTCGCTCGTGACCGCCCCCGTGAACCAGGAGCCCCGGCCCCGTGAGCCCCCTGAGCAGCAACGCACCGCACGGCCAGTCGCCGCTGCGCACCGTGCAGGTGCTCGGCGGAGGCAACGCCGGCAGCAGCGCGCATGTGCGTTCCCTGGCCGCGGGGCTCGTGGCGAGAGGCGTGCGCGTCACGGTGTGCGCCCCCTTCGAGGCCGACCACGCCTACGACTTCACCGGAGCCGGCGCCGAACACGTGCACGTGCCCCGCAGCAGCGACCCCGTCTCCGTGGCCGCGCTCCGCACCGCCTGCGCGCACGCCGACCTGGTGCACGCGCACGGGCTGCACGCCTCCTTCCGGGCCGTGCTCGCGCTCGGCGGGCGCACCACCCCGCTCGTGGTCACCTGGCACAACCGGGCCCACGCCGAGGGCCCGCGGGCGCATCTGCTGCGGCTGCTGGAGCGGCGGGTGGTGAAGACCGCGGCCGTGGTCCTCGGCACCAGCCCCGACCTGGTCGACCTGGCCCGGCGCAGCGGTGCGCGGGACGCCCGGCTGGCCGCCGTCGCCCTGCCGGGCCGGCGTCGGCCGGACGACCTCGTGGACCCGGACGACCCCGACCGGATGCGGCCCAAGCTCCGGGCCGAACTCGGCGCCACCGGCCGCCCGTTGCTCATCGCGGTCGGCTCCCTGGACCGGCAGCGCGGCTACGACGTCCTGCTCGACGCCGCCCGCGCCTGGCGCGACCTGGACCCGGCACCGCTGGTGGTCGTCGCGGGGGAGGGGCCGCTGCGGCCGGTGCTGCAGCGGCGCATCGAGGACGAGGAGCTGCCGGTGCGGCTGATCGGGCACCGCGAGGACGTGTCCGAACTGCTCTCCGCCGCCGATGTGGCGCTGCTGACCAGCAGGTGGGAGTCACGCTCCGTCCTCGCCCAGGAGGCGCTGCACGCGCGCGTACCGCTCGTCGCCACCCGGGTCGGCGGGATCCCCGACCTCGTCGGCGACGCGGCCGAACTCGTCCCGTACGGCGACCCGGGAGCCCTCGCAGAGACCGTCGTACGGCTGCTCGCCGACCCCGGCCGCCGGGAACTGCTGCGCGAGCGCGGCACCCGGCAGGCCGCCAGCTGGCCGAGCGAGGACGAGACCGTCGCCCAAGTGCTCAGTGTCTACGACGAGTTGACCCAGCCGAGACCGCTGGTCTGACGGCCTCAGGGCACGTGCCGGCGCGCCCGCAGGGCCAGGCTCAACGCCAGGACCGTCTGCGGGTCGTCCAGATCGGTGCCCAGCAACTCCCCGATCCGGGCCAGCCGGTTGTACAGCGTCTGCCGGTTCAGATGCAGCTCGCGGGCCGTCTCCGCCTTGCGCCCGGCGTGTGCCAGATAGGTCTCCAGGGTCGGCAGCAACGGCGGCTTGGCGCGGTGGTCGTGGTCGCGCAGCGGGCCGATCGCGCGGTCCACGAAGGCCGCCAGGTCCGGGTGGTCGCGCAGCCGCCACAGCAGCAGGTCGATGTCCAGGCGCCGGGCGTCGTACCAGGGCCGGTCGGTCAGCCCCTGGGCCGCCGTCGCCGTCTCCGCCGCGTGCCGCAGCCCCGCCGAGGCCGCCGCCCAGCCGCCCGCCACCCCGACGACCACCACCGGCGGCGGCGAGCCCGGCCGGCGCATCCCGGCCCGCTCCACCCCCGCGCGCAGCGCCGCCGCCACCCGGTCCGCGACCGCCGCCCGCTCCGACTCGGACCGCAGCCCCAGCAGCACCAGCACCCGGCCCTCCACCGGCCGCACCCCCAGCAGCACCGGCACCCCCACCGCGGCCAGCTCCTCGGAGACCGCCCGGGCCAGCACCGCCCAGCCACCGCCGGGGGAGAGGGTGTCCCCGATCCGCATCACCACGGGCAGCAGCGGGCTGCCGCCGGGCTTGAAGCCCAGCACCCGGGCCTGCGCCGGGGCGTCCTCCGCCGCGATCCGGCCCTCGGCGAGATCGGTGAGGAAGTCACCGCGCCCGCGCGCCGCCAGCTCCTCCTCCTGCCGGGCCTGCATCAGCACCACGGCCAGGATGCCCGCGGCCCGCTCGGCGGCGATCCGGTGCACCGGGGCCAGCGGGGACCGCACCGGCAGCAGCACCAGCCGAGCACGCACGGAACCGGCCGCCCCGGGCCCGCCACCGGGCACGTCCACCAGCACCGAACCGGCCGGCGGCGGGGCCTCCTTGTGCGGGCCGCGCAGCCCCTCCCACACCTGCAGGGGGTCCGCGCCCTCCGGTCCGGCCCCGGCGGCGTACAGCAGCCGCGCGTCGGCGGTCTCCAGGAACACCGGGTTGCCGCTGAAGTCGGCCAGGATGCCCAGCACCTGCGGCACCCCGCCGCCGCCCAGCAGCGCCTCCGTGCAGCGCCGGTGCACCTCCTCCGCGCGCTGGAGCAGTGCGTAGTGACCGTTGACGATCTCGGTGTGGACCTCCTCGGTCACCGTCACGAACGGCACCTCGCGGTGCAGCTGGACCAGCGGCAGACCGGCCGCCCGGGCCGTGTCCACCAGGGCCGCCGGCAGCCGGGCGAAACGCGGGCCCAGCTCGACCACCAGGGCGGCGATCCCGCGCTCGGCGAGCGTCCGGACGAACGCCCGCTGCTCGGCCGGCCGGGTACCGAGGCCGTAGCCGGTGGTGAGCAGCAGCTCGCCGCCCTTCAGCAGCGAGGCAATGTTCGGGACCTCGCCGGCGTGCACCCAGCGCACGGTGCGGCCGAGCCGGTCGGCGCCCGCCAGGACCTCCGGCAGCCCGCTGCGCAGGCCGGGCAGTTCCAGCGCCCGCTGCACAGTGATGCCGGCGCCCTGGGTGTCGAGTCGGTGGTCCGTACGGCTGTCCATGCAGCGGACGCTACCTGCGGGAACGTCCTCAGGACAGCTCCCGCCTACAGCGGCCGGATGTTGTGGTTGAAGCGGAACACGTTGTCGGGGTCGTACCGCCGCTTCACCTTCTCCAGGCGCGGCAGGTTCCCCTCGCCCAGGCCCGCCCGGACCCGCTCGGGACCCTCGTCGCCGATGAGGGTGAGGGGGACGGCGTCCGTGCTCCAGGGGCGTACGCCGGCGCACGCGTCCCGCACCCCGGCGAGGGCCCGCTCGTCGTCGGCCGGGTCCGCCCAGCAGGCGAAGGGGTGCACGATCCAGGCCGCCCGCCGGTAGGGCAGCGGAGGACCGCCGGCTCCGGCGGCCGCGGTGGCGACCGCCGCGCCGAGGGGCAGGAGCATGAGCCGGGAACCCGGCGCCGGGAGGTCCGCCGCGAGGGCGCAGACGGCGTCCACGGCCGCGTCGGGCAGAGCGGTCAGGCACCGGGCCGACCAGTGGGCGCGCGTCCCGCCGGGCGGGTACGGCAGCCCCGGTGCCCGCGCACCCCACACCTCCGCCTCGTGCGGGAGCGCCGTCAGCGGCCCGGCCAGCGCGCGCAGCTCCTCCTCGCCGCCCGCGTACGTCACCTGCGCGGCGCACCTCGGCGCGGGCCGCCCGGACAGGTACAGCGCCGTCCCGTCCGCCTCGCCCGGACCGGCGCCGACGACCTCGCGGAACGCGCGTACCGCGGCCGGCCCGGACTCCGGCGGGTACAGCACCGTGACGGTGGCGAGCCGGGGCACCTCGTGCAGCGTCAGGGTCAGCGCGGTCGCGATGCCGAAGTTGCCGCCTCCGCCGTGCAGGGCCCGGAACAGCTCCGGGTTCTCGTCGGGGTTGGCGTGCACCCGCTCGGCGTCGGCGGTCACCAGTTCGACTCCGACGAGATGGTCCGCGGCGGATCCGACGGCGCGGTCCAGCGGGCCGGTGCCACCGCCCAGGAGACAGCCGGCGACCCCGACGCCCGGGTCCCGGGCGACGGTCGCCGCGCGGCCGTACGGCCGCGTGGCCCGGTCGAGGTGCCCCACCGTGGCCCCGCCGCCCACCCGGGCCGCCTCGGCCGCCGGGTCGACCCTCACCCCGTGCATCCGGCGCAGGTCCACCTCCAGCGCGCCGTCCACCCGGGTGCCCGCCAGGCCCAGTCCGCCGCCGCGCACCGCGACGTGCAGGTCCAGCTCCCGCGCGAAGCGCACCGCCCGCACCACATCCGTCACGTGCGCGCACCGGGCGATCACGGCCGGACGGCGCTCCGTCCTGGCGTTGGCAACCGCCCGCGCGTCGTCGTACCCCGGGTCCCCCGGCGCGAACACCTCGCCGGCCAGGTCCGCACGGAGCGCCGCGAGGGCGGTGTACGCCTTGGAAGCCATGGCCGCCCCCTTGCAGGCCCGTGGAGCGGAGGTCCGGCTTCCAGCGTAGGCCGGGGCGGCCGGGCTAGCCGCCGTACGCCCCCGAGGCCGTCAGGCGCAGGGCCGTGTCGATCAGGGGCACGTGGCTGAAGGCCTGCGGGAAGTTGCCCACCTGGCGCTTCAGACGCGGGTCCCACTCCTCGGCGAGCAGACCGAGGTCGTTGCGCAGCGCGAGGAGCTTCTCGAACAGCCTGCGGGCCTCGTCGACCCGGCCGATCATCGCCAGGTCGTCCGCCATCCAGAACGAGCAGGCCAGGAAGGCGCCCTCGTCGCCCGGCAGGCCGTCGACGCCCGCGCTGTCGCCCTCCGTCGGGTAGCGCAGGATGAACCCGTCCGAGGTGGACAGCTCGCGCTGGATCGCCTCGATCGTGCCGATCACCCGCTTGTCGTCCGGCGGCAGGAAGCCCATCTGCGGGATGAGCAGCAGGGAGGCGTCCAGCTCCTGCGAGCCGTAGGACTGGGTGAAGGTGTTGCGCTCCTTGTCGTAGCCCTTCTCGCACACGTCCCGGTGGATGTCGTCGCGCAGCTCGCGCCAGCGCTCCAGCGGGCCGTCCGCGTCCCCGGACTCGATGAGCTTGATCGTGCGGTCCACCGCGACCCACGCCATCACCTTGGAGTGCACGAAGTGCCGGCGCGGGCCGCGCACCTCCCAGATGCCCTCGTCCGGCTCCTGCCAGTGGTCCTCCAGGTAGCGGATCAGCTTCAGCTGGAGGAGCGAGGCGTAGTCGTTGCGGGCCAGGCCGGTCATGTGGCCCAGGTGCAGGGCCTCGGTGACCTCGCCGTAGACGTCCAGCTGGAGCTGGTGCGCGGCGCCGTTGCCGACCCGGACGGGGGCCGAGCCCTCGTAGCCCGGCAGCCAGTCCAGCTCCGCCTCGCCCAGCTCGCGCTCGCCGGCGATGCCGTACATGATCTGCAGGTTCTCCGGGTCGCCCGCGACCGCGCGCAGCAGCCACTCGCGCCAGGCGCGGGCCTCCTCGCGGTAGCCCGTGCGCAGCAGCGAGGACAGGGTGATCGCCGCGTCCCGCAGCCAGGTGTAGCGGTAGTCCCAGTTGCGTACGCCCCCGATGTCCTCCGGCAGGGAGGTGGTGGGGGCGGCGACGATGCCGCCGGTCGGGGCGTACGTCAGCGCCTTCAGGGTGATCAGCGAGCGGACCACCGCCTCGCGGTACGGCCCGTGGTACGTACAGTGCTCGACCCACTCGCGCCAGAAGTCCTCCGTCGCCTCCAGCGAGGCCTCCGGCTCCGGCAGCGGCGGCGGCTCCTTGTGGGAGGGCTGCCACGAGATCGTGAACGCGATCCGGTCACCCGGGGCGACCGTGAAGTCGGCGTACGTGGTGAGCGCCTTGCCGTAGGTCTCGGCCTCCGTGTCGAACCACACCGAGTCCGGCCCGGCGACCGCGACCGTACGGCCCTCGTGCCTGTGCACCCACGGCACCACACGGCCGTAGGAGAACCGCATCCTGAGGGCCGAGCGCATCGGCACCCGGCCGGTGACGCCCTCCACGATCCGGATCAGCTGCGGGGCGCCGTCACGCGGGGGCATGAAATCGGTCACGCGGACCGTGCCGCGCGGGGTGTCCCACTCGGATTCCAGGATCAGCGAGTCGCCGCGGTAGCTGCGCCGGGCGGCCGTGGGCGGCTGGGCGTCGGCGGCGTGCGCCGGGCCGAGCCGCCAGAAGCCGTGCTCCTCGGTGCCCAGCAGGCCGGCGAAGATGGCATGCGAGTCGAAGCGGGGCAGGCACAGCCAGTCCACTGTGCCGTCCCGGCAGACCAGCGCCGCGGTCTGCATGTCTCCGATGAGTGCGTAGTCTTCGATGCGCCCGGCCACGTGCAACTCCAGTCGAACGGCCACGTCACACCCCCGCGCAGGGGGCTGTCGCTAGTGCGGTCAAGGGATCGTTGTTGTGCGTCGTTGAGCGGTGAAGCAAAGCAGCCCGCAGAGCCCTGGGGCAACACGACAGTCTTTGCTCAACGAACTGCCGCGCTCTCGTTGTTCCGGGTGATGTTGGCGGGGGTGTGCCGTCGTTCCGGCCGGGCTCGGCAGCGAATGTCCGAGCAGGATACGACGCACGTAGATGATGTGCGTGCCGCTCCGGGCAACCCATGTGGGCCGAACGAGTGACCATCCGGTGAGAACGGTGTGTCAGGGGCGGGTCCGTGCCGACACGAGTGACCTGTGTGACCGCGGCCCGCGTCCGTACGGGCACGGAACGTGCTCGGACGCCATTCCGGCCAGGCGCTGATACGCTGGTAGCCCGTGGACCGGTGGGAGAAAAACCCCCGAACCGCAGCGACGGCACCCCCCGGAAACGCCCGGGAGGGACGCCGTACCGCACCCCCCAGACCGCGACCACGGGAGCCCCCCTTTGGCCATGCCGCCCAAAACCACGACGACCAAGCACATCTTCGTCACCGGGGGTGTCGCCTCCTCGCTCGGCAAGGGTCTGACCGCCTCCAGCCTGGGCATGCTGCTCAAGGCGCGGGGCCTGCGTGTCGTGATGCAGAAGCTGGACCCGTACCTGAACGTCGACCCGGGCACGATGAACCCCTTCCAGCACGGTGAGGTGTTCGTCACCAACGACGGCGCCGAGACCGACCTGGACATCGGCCACTACGAGCGGTTCCTCGACCGTGACCTGGACGGCTCCGCCAACGTGACCACCGGCCAGGTCTACTCCACCGTGATCGCCAAGGAGCGGCGCGGCGAGTACCTGGGCGACACGGTGCAGGTCATCCCGCACATCACCAACGAGATCAAGCACCGCATCCGCCGCATGGCCACCGACGAGGTCGACGTGGTCATCACCGAGGTCGGCGGCACGGTCGGCGACATCGAGTCGCTGCCGTTCCTGGAGACCGTCCGCCAGGTCCGCCACGAGGTGGGCCGGGACAACGTCTTCGTGGTGCACATCTCGCTGCTGCCCTACATCGGCCCGTCGGGTGAGCTGAAGACGAAGCCGACCCAGCACTCGGTGGCCGCGCTGCGGAACATCGGTATCCAGCCCGACGCGATCGTGCTGCGCTGCGACCGCGAGGTCCCGACCGCGATCAAGCGGAAGATCTCCCTGATGTGCGACGTGGACGAGGCCGCGGTGGTGGCCTGCCCCGACGCCCGCTCGATCTACGACATCCCCAAGGTCGTGCACGCCGAGGGCCTGGACGCCTACGTGGTGCGCAAGCTCGACCTGCCCTTCCGGGACGTGGACTGGACGACCTGGGACGACCTGCTGGACCGGGTCCACAACCCCGACCACGAGGTCACCCTGGCGCTGGTCGGCAAGTACATCGACCTGCCCGACGCCTACCTGTCGGTGACCGAGGCGCTGCGCGCGGGCGGGTTCGCCAACCGCGCCCGGGTGAAGATCAAGTGGGTGACCTCGGACGACTGCAAGACCCCGGCCGGCGCCGAGGCCCAGCTCGCGGACGTGGACGGCATCTGCATCCCCGGCGGTTTCGGCGAGCGCGGTGTCAACGGCAAGGTCGGCGCCATCCGGTACGCCCGTGAGAACAGGATCCCGCTGCTCGGTCTCTGCCTGGGCCTGCAGTGCATCGTCGTCGAGGCCGCGCGGAACCTGGCGGACATCCCGGACGCCAACTCCACCGAGTTCGACCCCGCCACCGCCCACCCGGTGATCTCCACCATGGCCGAGCAGATGGACATCGTCGCCGGCGAGGGCGACCTGGGCGGCACCATGCGCCTGGGCATGCACCCGGCCAAGCTCGCCGAGGGCTCCATCGTCCGCGAGGTCTACGACGGCAAGGAGTACGTCGAGGAGCGCCACCGCCACCGCTACGAGGTCAACAACGCCTACCGCGCGGAACTGGAGAAGAAGGCCGGCATCGTCTTCTCCGGCACCTCCCCCGACGGCAAGCTCGTGGAGTACGTGGAGTACCCGCGTGACGTCCACCCCTACCTGGTCGCCACGCAGGCGCACCCGGAGCTGCGCTCCCGGCCGACCCGTGCGAACCCGCTCTTCGCCGGGCTGGTGAAGGCCGCGGTCGAGCGGAAGATCTCGAAGTAACACACCAGTTGTACGGTGGCCGGGGTGCATACCTTCAAAGGTGGGCACCCCGGTTTCGTTCTTCCGGCGCGCCGTCCGGCCCGCCGGGGACCGGTCTTTTCGTGAACGTGCGTGTGGAGGGACAGGGCATGACGATCAAGGACACCCCCGAGGAGTGGGAGATCCGGGCGACGGACACCCCCTTCACGGGCAACAAGACCTCCGTCCGCACGGACGACGTGGTCATGCCCGACGGCTCGGTGGCCCGCCGTGACTACCAGGTCCACCCCGGATCCGTGGCCGTCCTCGCCCTCGACGAGGAGGACCGGGTGCTGCTGATCAACCAGTACCGGCACCCGGTGCGGCACAAGCTGTGGGAGATCCCGGCCGGACTGCTGGACGTGCCCGGCGAGAACCCGCTGCACGCCGCCCAGCGCGAGCTGTACGAGGAGGCACACGTCAAGGCCGAGGACTGGCGGGTGCTGACCGACGTGTACACCACCCCCGGCGGCTGCGACGAGGCCGTACGGATCTTTCTGGCCCGCGGCCTGTCCGACGTGGAGGGGGAGCGCTTCGCGGCGGAGCACGAGGAGACCGACATGCAGCACGCGCGCGTGCCGGTCGAGGAGCTGGTGCGCCGCGTCCTGGCCGGTGACGTGCACAACAACTGCCTCGTCGTCGGCGTGCTCTCCCTGGTCGCCGCGCGCGGCGGGGACGGGCTGGACGCGCTGCGCCCGGCGGACGCCCCCTGGCCCGCGCGCCCCTTCCAGTCCTGACCGCGGGGTGGGCCGGACCCGTCCGGGCTACTGGTGTGACGATCGCCTGATCCGATCGGGCGATCCGTCCGCCGCGCTCCTCCGGGAACGTCGCAGAGCGTGAACTAGGCTCTTCAACGCCCGTACCGGAAGACACCGGCGGGCTTGCGCGTGCGGTGGGACGGGAGTGTGGCCCGTGACGGATCAGGCGGTGGACCCAGACGGTGCGGGACTGTCCGCGCACCCGGCCGCGGAGGACCGATTCCTGGGCCGTACCCGGGAGTTGAAGGAGTTGCGCGCCGACATCGAGCGCGCGGGCCTGGACACCCTCTCGGGCCGCAAGGCCCCCCGCGCGCGCGTGCTCCTCATCGCCGGCCGCCCCGGTTCCGGCCGTACCCGGCTCGCCGAGGAACTCGTCCGGCAGGTCGCCGAGCGTTACCCCGACGGGGTGCTGCGGGCCCGGCTCAGCGAGCCCGGCGGCACCCCGGTGCCCGTCGAGCAGGCCGCCCGTGACCTGCTGGCCGCGCTGGGACTGCCGGCCCCCGCCGGAGCCGCCGAGGAAGACCTCGCCGCGGCCCTGCGCGCGGCCCTCGCCGGCAAGCGGATGCTGCTCCTGCTGGACGACGCGGCCGGTGCCGAGCAGGTCGACGTGCTGCTCCCGGACGCCCCCGACTGCCTGGTGGTCGCCGTCTCCCAGGGCCCGCTCACCGGTATCGCGGACGTCCGCCCCTGCACGCTCGGCGGCCTCGACACCAAGTCCGCGCTGCAGCTGCTCACCGGGTACACCGGCTCGGTCCGCATCACGGTCGACCCGCGCTCCGCGGAGAGCCTGGTGGAGGCCTGCCAGGGCCACCCGGCCGCGCTGGTGCTGGCCGGGGGCTGGCTCGCCGCCCGGCCCCAGGCCGCCGTCTCCGACCTCGCCAAGCGGATGCACACGTACCCCGAGGGCGGGGCGGACGGCAGTGACGGCACCCCGCTCTCCCGTGTCTTCCGGCTCGTGTACGAGCAGCTGCCCGCACCGGCCGCCCGGACACTGCGGCTGCTCTGCCTGGCCCCGGCCGGCCTCGCCGACCCGCACACCGCCTCGGCGCTGGCCGGCTGCTCGGTCGACGCCGCCCGCTCCACCCTGGACGAACTCGTCGCCCTCGGTCTGCTCCGCGCGGCGGACACCCCGCTGCCCCAGTACGAGGTCCCCGGCTGCCTGCACCCCCTGCTGCGCGGCCTCGCCGAGAGCCAGGAGCGGCCGGCCGAGCTGCAGCTGGCCCGGGCCCGGATGCTGGAGCGGACGGTACGGCTGCTCCAGTCCTGCCGGGCGATCACCGAGACGGACAGCCCGCAGGCCCGGGAGAAGCTGAACGGCATGCCGCCCGCGCTGCGCTTCCCGAGCCCCCGGGCCGCCGCCGACTGGCTGCGCATCCGGCGCCCCGCCCTGCTGGCGTCCGCGCGCCTCGCGGTGGCCGACGGCGAGCTGGACACCCTCGCCCGCCGGCTGATGTCCCAGCTGGTCAGGGCCCTGGCGGCGCATGTCGGCACGCAGGCCGCCGCCCCTGATCTGTACGGCGTCCACGGCCTCGTCCTGGACGTCGCCGAGCGGCGCGGGCTGCCCCGGGAGAAGGCCGCGGCGCTGCTGAACCTGGGTGACCTGGACGCGCAGACCGGCCGCACCCGGGAGGCGCTGGCCCGCTTCCGGGCCGCCCTGGACGCCGGACGCGAGGCGAACGACTCGTACGCGACCGGCCGCGCGATGGAATCCGTAGGCGGCGCCTACCAGGAGCTGGGTGATCACGACCGGGCCGCCGACTGGTTCGGCCGGGCGCTGGCCGAGCGGCTGGCCCGCGGGCAGCACCCGGAGGCCGCCCGGCTGTACGGCCGTATCGGCACCGCGTACACCTACGCGGGGCGCTACGGCGAGGCGCTCAGGAACTGGCGGGCCGCCCTGGCCGGCTACCGCAGGAGCGGCGATGTCGCCGCCAGCGCACGGGCGTTGAGCGAGATCGCCCGGGTGCAGGAGTACGCGGGCCGGCCCGGGGAGTCGCTGCGCACCTGCCAGGAGGCCGTGGAGTGGGCGCGGCGGGCCGAGGACCGCCGGTTGCAGGCCGCACTCCAGCTGCGGCTCGCCGACACCCTCGACCGGCTCGGCGACCCGGCGGCGGCCCGCCTGCACCGCGCGGCGGCCGAGCGCATGCTGGCTGAGGAGCCCCCGGAGGAGGAAACAAGGCCGGATCAGGCCGCTAACGCCTGCGAAATCCGTACTGCATCCAGTGAAGATTGATGCAATGGAAGGCTAGACAGCAGGAACACCTTCATTAGACTGGCTCTGCCGCTCGTTCTCCTGCGGTGTCTCCCGGTATGCCCCCGCATGTCTGGGTACGTCTGTATTGCACCCCCATACCCTCTGAGCCAAGGACCGTGATCGACGTGAAGGTCGGCATCCCCCGCGAGGTCAAGAACAACGAGTTCCGGGTGGCCATCACCCCCGCCGGTGTGCACGAGCTGGTGCGCAACGGCCACCAGGTCGTCATCGAGCGGGGCGCCGGCCTCGGCTCCTCGATCACGGACGAGGAGTACGTCTCCGCCGGTGCCGCCATCCTCGACACCGCGGACGAGGTCTGGGCCTCCGCCGACCTGCTGCTCAAGGTCAAGGAGCCGATCGCGGAGGAGTACCACCGCCTCCGCAAGGACCAGACCCTCTTCACCTACCTGCACCTGGCCGCCTCCAAGGAGTGCACGGACGCGCTGCTGGAGTCCGGCACCACGGCCATCGCCTACGAGACCGTCGAGCTGCCGAACCGCGCCCTGCCGCTGCTCGCCCCGATGTCCGAGGTCGCGGGCCGGCTGGCCCCGCAGGTCGGCGCCTACCACCTGATGCGCGCGGCCGGCGGCCGTGGCGTGCTGCCGGGCGGTGTCCCGGGTGTGACCCCGGCCAAGTGCGTCGTCATCGGCGGCGGTGTCTCCGGCTGGAACGCCACCCAGATCGCCGTCGGCATGGGCTTCGACGTGACCCTGCTCGACCGCGACATCAACAAGCTGCGCGAGGCCGACCGGATCTTCGGCACCAAGGTCAAGGCGATCATGTCCAACTCCTTCGAGCTGGAGAAGGCCGTCCTCGACGCCGACCTCGTCATCGGCGCGGTCCTCATCCCGGGCGCCAAGGCCCCGAAGCTGGTCACCAACGAGATGGTGTCCCGCATGAAGCCGGGAAGTGTCCTTGTCGACATCGCGATCGACCAGGGCGGCTGCTTCGAGGACTCCCGCCCCACCACGCACGCCGAGCCGACCTTCCAGGTCCACAACTCGGTCTTCTACTGCGTGGCCAACATGCCGGGCGGCGTGCCCAACACCTCCACCAACGCCCTCACCAACGCCACGCTGCCGTACATCGTCTCGCTGGCCAACAACGGCTGGGCGGAGGCGCTGCGCCGTGACGCCGCGCTCGCCAAGGGTCTCAACACCCATGACGGCAAGGTCGTTTACAAGGAGGTCGCCGAGGCGCACGGCCTGGACCACGTCGAGCTGGACTCCCTGCTCGGCTGACCCGTGACCTGGTGAGCCGTTAAGTCGCCCACCGGCAAAAGGCGATTCGTCAACACGTCTCGTCAACCCCGCGCACCCGGCCGGACCTTGCCCGACAAGGTCCGGCCGGATGTGTGTATGGTCACTTTGCGACGCTCGGTCAACTCGCCTCGAACGTAACCCTTCGACCGATTCGCACACCCGTGAAACCTGCTGTGCGACGGCCGTACGCCCTTGACAGAGGGATGTTTCATTGCCGACACATCCGGCCGGGTCCGGCGGATTGTGTTGCTGCGGACCGCCGACACGCCATAGAGTCGCCAACCGTCGGCATGGTGCCACGCTGACCTTGTCTAGAAGTTTCCTGGTCACCAAGGAGGTAAGACGACTTGTGAATGAGTCGACATTTTCTCCCGGGGGTGGTCAACCAGGAATGCCTGCACGGGGCCAGGGCCCCGCGGGATTCGAGGCTGTCGGCTCCGTAGCTGTGCGCACCTTCGCAGCCCACCAGAGTTCCGGTCCGCAGGCGGCCGGGACAGCACACCAGAGCATGGATGGCCATCACGTGAACGCCATGGCCGGCGACGGAAGTGGCGCGCCCCACAACCAATTCGCCGACTACGACGAACTGCCCGAGGGGCACTTCTACGACCCCGACGCCGAGTACGAGCCCGATCCCGAGTACGCGGCCACGCTCGCGCCCGACGCGGCCCGCCAGCGCCGTGAGCGCATCGGCCCGACCGGACGCCCGCTGCCGTACTTCCCGATCCCGGGCCCGCTGACCGACCACGGCCCCGCGACGATCATCGCGATGTGCAACCAGAAGGGCGGCGTCGGCAAGACGACGTCGACCATCAACCTGGGTGCCGCGCTCGCGGAGTACGGCCGGCGCGTGCTGCTCGTGGACTTCGACCCGCAGGGCGCGCTGTCGGTCGGTCTCGGCGTCAACCCGATGGAGCTGGACCTCACCGTCTACAACCTGCTCATGGAGCGGGGCATGTCCGCGGACGAGGTCCTGCTGAAGACGGCGGTCCCCAACATGGACCTGCTGCCCTCCAACATCGACCTGTCGGCCGCCGAGGTCCAGCTGGTCTCCGAGGTCGCGCGCGAGTCGACGCTCCAGCGGGCGCTGAAGCCCCTGCTGCCCGACTACGACTACATCGTGATCGACTGCCAGCCCTCGCTCGGCCTGCTCACGGTCAACGCCCTGACGGCCGCTCACAAGGTGATCGTGCCGCTGGAGTGCGAGTTCTTCGCCCTGCGCGGTGTGGCCCTGCTGACCGAGACCATCGAGAAGGTCCAGGAGCGGCTCAACCCCGAGCTGGAGCTGGACGGCATCCTCGCCACGATGTACGACTCGCGCACGGTGCACAGCCGCGAGGTGCTGGCCCGCGTGGTCGAGGCGTTCGACGACCACGTCTACCACACGGTCATCGGCCGCACGGTCCGCTTCCCGGAGACCACGGTCGCCGGTGAGCCGATCACCACGTACGCCTCCAACTCCGTCGGTGCCGCCGCCTACCGCCAGCTCGCCAGGGAGGTGCTCGCCCGGTGTCACGCCGAGTGAGTCTGCCCGGGGCCGACGAACTGTTCCGCACGACCGGGGGGATGGCGCTCCAGCCGTCCACGCCCCGCCGCGCGGCCAACGGTGAGGCCCGGGTGCCGGCTCCCGCGGGGGAGAGCGACGAGGCGGCCGCCGCCGAGGACGCACCGCAGTCGGTGCCCGTCCGGGGCGGGGACGGAGAGGGAGCGGAGCACGCGGCCGCGGAGGCCGAGCCGGCCGACGCCGGCGAGTCCCGCACCCGGCCGGCCCGGCGCCAGGCGGCGCAGGAAGGTTCTGCCGCGGAGCAGCCGCGCAAGCGCGGCCGGGCGGCGGCGCGGCGGCCCAGCGGGCGCGAGCGGCACGACGAGAAGATCACCGTCTACGTCTCCGCCGAGGAGCTGATGGACCTGGAGCACGCGCGTCTGGTGCTCCGCGGCGAGCACGGGCTCGCGGTGGACCGCGGGCGGATCGTCCGCGAGGCGGTGGCCGTGGTCCTGGCCGACCTGGAGTCCCGCGGGGACGCGAGCATCCTCGTGCGACGGCTGCGCGGGCGGTAACGGTAGCCTGCGGGGGCTATGACCTCGAACGGAGCCCCTGCCCCCGGCGCATCCGCCGGCCGTCGGCGTGCGCTGGGGCGAGGGCCGGGCGCCGCGCCGGCCGAGCCGGTCGCCGTACCCGCCGAGCCGGTCGCCGTACCCGCCGAGCCGGTCGCCGTACCCGCCGAGCCGGTCGCCGTACCCGCCGAGCCGGTCGCCGTACCCGCCGAGTCCCCGGGACCGGAGCTGCCGGAGCCCACTGAGCCCGAGCCCGTCGGAGCCGAGCCAGCCGAGCCGGAGCCCACTGAGCCGGAGCCGGCCGAGCCGGAGCCAGCCGAGCCCGAGCCCGCCGAGTCGGAGCCCGCTGAGCCCGAGCCGGTCGCCGTATCCGCCGAGCCCCCGGGACCGGACCTGTCGGAGCCCACTGAGCCCGAGCCCGCCGAGCCGGAGCCGGCCGAGCCCGTGCCCGCCGAGTCGGAGCCCGCCGAGCCCGTGCCCGCCGAGTCGGAGCCCGCCGAGCCCGAGCCTGTTAGAGCCGAGGCCGCCGAGTCGGAGCCCACTGAGCCCGAGCCCGCCGAGCCGGAGCCCACTGAGCCCGCCGGAGCCGAGCCCGCCGAGCCGGAGCCCGCCGAGCCGGAGCCCGCTTCCGGCGGTGTCTTCAAGGTGCGTCTCTCGAACTTCGAGGGTCCCTTCGACCTGCTCCTCCAGCTGATCTCCAAGCACAAGCTGGACGTCACCGAGGTCGCCCTGTCGAAGGTCACCGACGAGTTCATGGCGCACATCCGGGCCATGGGACCCGACTGGGACCTGGACCAGACGACGGAGTTCCTCGTCGTGGCCGCCACGCTGCTCGACCTGAAGGCCGCCCGGCTGCTGCCCGCCGCCGAGGTGGAGGACGAGGCCGACCTGGCGCTGCTGGAGGCCCGGGACCTGCTGTTCGCGCGCCTGCTCCAGTACCGCGCGTACAAACAGGTCGCCGACATCTTCAACCAGCGGCTCGACGAGGAGGCCCGGCGGTACCCCCGTACCGTCGGCCTGGAACCCGAGCACGCCGAGCTGCTGCCCGAGGTCGTCATCAGCATCGGCCCCGAGGGGTTCGCGAAGCTCGCGGTCAAGGCGATGCAGCCGCGGCCCAGGCCGCAGGTCTACGTCGAGCACATCCACGCCCCGCTGGTCAGCGTGCAGGAGCAGGCCGGGATCGTGGTCGCCCGGTTGCGGGAGCTGGGCGAGGTCAGCTTCCGGGTGCTGGTGGAGGACACCGGCGACACCCTCACCGTCGTGGCGAGGTTCCTGGCGCTGCTGGAGCTGTACCGGGAGAAGGCCGTCGCCCTGGACCAGGAGACCGCCCTCGGCGAGCTGCTGGTGCGCTGGACCGGCGGGGACGGGGACGGGGCGCCGAGGGTCACGGACGAGTTCGACCGGCCGCCCCAGGTGCCCAAGGAGGAGAAGGCCAAGGAGGAGAAGAAGGCATGAGCGAGACCGCCGGCCTCGACCTCAAGCCCGCCCTGGAGGCGATGCTCATGGTCGTGGACGAGCCCGCGACCGAGGAGCACCTGGCGAGGATCCTGGAACGGCCAGAGCGGCAGATCGCGGACGCGCTGCGCGAGCTGGCCGACGAGTACACCGTGCAGGGCCGCGGCTTCGAGCTGCGGTTCGTCGCCGGCGGCTGGCGCTTCTACACCCGCGCCGCCTACGCGCCGGCCGTCGAGCGGCTGGTCCTGGACGGCCAGACCGCCCGCCTCACCCAGGCCGCGCTGGAGACCCTCGCGGTCGTCGCCTACCGCCAGCCGGTCAGCCGCAGTCGCGTCTCCGCCGTGCGCGGGGTGAACTGCGACGGGGTCATGCGCACCCTCCTGCAGCGCGGTCTGGTCCAGGAGGCGGGCACGGAACCCGAAACAGGTGCGATCCTGTACAGGACGACGAACTACTTCCTGGAGCGGATGGGCCTGCGCGGCCTGGACGAGCTTCCGGAACTCGCGCCCTTCCTCCCCGAGGCGGAGGCGATCGAGGCCGAGACCCAGGAGGGGGTCCCGTCGTTCGACCCGGACGCGCCCGACGCGCCCGGCGGTCAGGACGCAGACGACTAAGACGGAAACCTAGATGCGAAGCAGCGGCAGCGGCAAGAGCGGCGGGCGCGGTAACTACCGCGGTGCCGGCAACGACAGGGACCAGAAGCAGGGGCAGGGCCGGCCCCGCAAGCCCCGCCCCGAGGAGCGCCGCTACGACGTGGGCCCCGGGGCCACCAAGGACGGCCCCAAGGCCGGACGCGGCGGGGCGGCCCGCGGCGGCTCCAAGGGCGGCCCGAAGCGGCCCCAGCAGGACGGTCGCACGGCCCCGGCGCGCTCCCGCGAGTACGAGACCCGGGTCGAGGAGCGCAACCGGGAGCGGTACGCGGGCAGGAAGGACATCAGGCTGCCCAAGACCTTCCCCGGCGCCGAGCAGGAGGGCGAGCGGCTGCAGAAGGTCCTCGCGCGCGCGGGCTACGGCTCCCGGCGGGCCTGCGAGGAGCTGATCGACCAGGCCCGGGTCGAGGTGAACGGCGAGATCGTCACCGAGCAGGGCAAGCGGGTCGACCCGGAGAGGGACGAGGTCAAGGTCGACGGCCTGACGGTCGCGACCCAGTCGTACCAGTTCTTCTCGCTGAACAAGCCCGCCGGTGTCGTCTCCACCATGGAGGACCCGGAGGGCCGGCAGTGCCTCGGTGACTACGTCACCAACCGCGAGACCCGGCTCTTCCACGTCGGGCGGCTGGACACCGAGACCGAGGGCGTCATCCTGCTCACCAACCACGGCGAGCTGGCGCACCGCCTCACCCACCCGAAGTACGGCGTGAAGAAGACCTATCTCGCCGCGATCGTCGGGCCGATCCCGCGCGACCTGGGCAAGCGCCTGAAGGACGGCATCCAGCTGGAGGACGGCTACGCGCGCGCGGACCACTTCCGGGTGGTCGAGCAGACCGGCAAGAACTACCTGGTCGAGGTGACCCTGCACGAGGGCCGCAAGCACATCGTGCGCCGCATGCTGGCGGAGGCGGGCTTCCCGGTCGAGAAGCTGGTGCGCACCTCCTTCGGCCCGATCACGCTGGGCGACCAGAAGTCGGGCTGGCTGCGCCGTCTGTCGAACACCGAGGTCGGCATGCTGATGAAGGAAGTCGACCTCTAAAGCGGCTTGCCGTGATCACCGTCCCCCTTTATTGTCATGGTGACGATAAAGGGGGACGTGCATATGCCCAAGCAGCCGGCGACCGGAGCGCTTCTCGGCCTCGCCCTGGGGGACGCCCTCGGTTACCCGACCGAGTTCAAGACCGTGCCGTTGATCGAGTCGATGTTCGGGCCCTGGCGAAAGCTCGAACTGTCGGAGCGCGCACGCGTCTCCGACGACACCCAGATGACACTCGCCGTCGGGCGGGCCCTGCGTACGGCCATGGAGCGCGGACAGCTCACTCCGAAGCGGCTGGAGCGGCCCCTGCGCGAGGAGTTCGTGGACTGGTACCAGTCGCCGGAGAACAACCGCGCCCCGGGCAACACGTGTCTGCGGGCCTGCGAGCTGCTCAAGGCGGAGGGCCGCGCCTGGCAGGACGCCAGCCAGATCGGCTCCAAGGGCTGCGGTGCCAACATGCGGGTCGCCCCGATCGGACTCGCGCCGGGCCTGAGCGAGGAACAGCGGGCCGGGGCCGCCCAGTTGCAGTCCGCGCTCACCCACGGCCACCCCACCGCGCTGGCCGCCTCCGACCTCACCGCCCACGCCGTCCACCTGCTCGCCCGGGGCACCGACCCCGCCGGGCTGGTCGGGCAGCTGCGCTCGTACGCCCTGGACAACCGCACCCGCTACCACCACACCTGGCTCGGCGACCTGTGGACCCGGTCCCAGGACCCCGGCCCCGAGCAGTTCATCGCGCGCGGCTGGGACGAGTGCCTGGAGATCCTCGGCCGGCTCCGGGAGGCCGTGCGGACCGCCTCCCCGGAGACCGACCCGTGCCTGGCCACCGGCGAGGGCTGGATCGCCGAGGAGGCCCTCGCCACCGGGCTGCTGTGCTTCCTGCTCTTCCCCGGCGAGCCCGTCACCGCCCTGCGCCGGGCCGCCTGCACCGCCGGCGACTCCGACTCCATCGCCTGCCTCACCGGTGCCTTCGCGGGCGCCTGGCTGGGCGCGGACGCCTGGCCCGCCGACTGGACCGGCCGGATCGAGTACCGAGGGGACCTGTTGGCCCTCGGAGCGCTCTGGGACGCTTAGTCCATGATCGACGACCTCGACATCGACCTGACCCCGGTGGTCGCGGAACAGCCCGACCCGCTGCTGTTCGCCACCGTCTCCGGCGCCCACCTGTACGGCTTCCCCTCGCAGGACTCCGACGTGGACCTGCGCGGCGTCCACCTGCTCCCCGCCGCCGACCTCCTCGGACTGCGCGAGCCGGAGGAGACCCGCTCGCGGACCTGGGTCCGGTACGGCGTCGAGCTGGACCTCGTCACGCACGACCTGCGCAAGTTCGTCCGTCTGATGCTGCGCCGCAACGGCTATGTGCTGGAGCAGCTGCTCTCCCCGCTGGTCGTGCACACCACCGACGCCCACCGGGAGCTGGCCGCCCTGGCCCCCGGCGTCCTCACCAGCCACCACGCCCACCACTACCGCGGGTTCGCGGTGACCCAGTGGCGGCTGTTCGAGAAGACCGGCGAACTCAAGCCGCTGCTCTACACCTTCCGCGTGCTGCTCACCGGCATCCACCTCATGCGCAGCGGCGAGGTGCAGGCCCATCTGCCCACCCTGCTGGAGCAGGTCGGCGGGCCCCGCTACCTGTCCGACCTGATAGCCGCCAAGCAGGAGCGGGAGCACGGCACGGCCGACGTCGACCGCGAGCGCGTCGAGGCCGACGTGGAGCGGCTGCACGACGTGCTCGACGAGGCGCAGGCCGGCTCAGCCCTGCCCGACACCGCCGGCGCCCACGACGCCCTGCACGACCTCGTGGTCCGGCTCCGCCTGGCGGGCTGAGGCCCGGCGCACCCGGTGCAGGAAGCCGGCCACGCGCGCGTGGTCCGGCTCCGGCGGCAGCGGGCTGCCCCGCAGGGCCTCCTCTGCCTCGGCCGCCAGCTGGACCATCCACGCCTCGACCCCGGCCCACGGCACCTCGCCGCGTCTCACCGCCAGCAGGGGCTCGCGCTGCTCACCGACGTCGATCACCAGCTCGCCGGTGCGCAGCAGGTCCCGGGCGCTCATCAGCAGGCGCAGCAGGTGCATCGCGTGCTTCCAGCGCGGGGCGCCCGTCGCGCGGACGTCGGCGTCGAGCTTCCTGCGCTGGCCGAGGGCGTACCGCGTGAAGGCGTCGTACGCGTGGCGGGACAGGAAGGCACCGCGCAGGGACAGCAGCTCGCGGCCGGTGTCGTCCACGTGCTCCACCAGCGGGGAGTGCAGGCACTCCAGGATGTTCGGGTTGCCGCGCAGCCCAAGCTCGCAGAAGCGCTCCAGCTCCCAGGAGAACCGCTCCTCGCCCGGCCCCTCCACATGCGTCGGCGGCTTCTCGAACCGCCAGAACAGCGGGGTCGGGGCGAGGAACACCCCGCGCCGGTCGGTGTCGCTGGCGTCCGTCGCCAGACCGAAGGCGCGGGAGCCCATGACACAGGCGTAGATCGTGTGGTGGCGTACCAGGTCCTGCGGCTGCATCCCCGGAGCGTACGCGGCCCCCTCAGTCCACGTGGATCGAGTTTCCGTCCACCGTGACCGACCGCTTCTCCAGCGGCCTGGTCGCGGGGCCGTGGGCCACCGAACCGTCGGCGATCCGGAACCTGCTGCCGTGGCAGGGGCAGTCGATGGTGCCGTCCGCCACCTCGCTCACCGTGCAGCCCTGGTGGGTGCAGACCGCCGAGAAGGCCTTGAACCTCCCCTTCTCCGGCTGGGTGACCACCACCTTCTCCTTCTTGAAGACCTTGCCGCCGCCCTCCGGGATGTCGCTGGTCCGCGCCAGCGCCCTCCCCGCGGGGGACGCCGCCTCCGCGACGGGGGACGTCTCCTCGGCGGCGGCGGGGGGCGCCGAGGAGACGTCCGTCGCCGGCGCGGCCTCGCCGCCGTTGCCGCCGCACCCCACGCATCCCAGGGCGAGCGCACCGGCCCCGGTGGCGAGGACTGTTCGCCGTGTCGCTGGCTGGGGCATGTCAGACCTCCGTACAGACGTGCATATCGGTGGACACCGCAGTGCACAGCGGTGGATACCGGGACACCCGCATCGTCTCAGCGAGCGAGCGGCGCACGCCCGTCCCGCGCGGGCTGACTAGGCTGGACGGACCAAGAACGGAACACGCATGTCAGCGAGGAGCAGCGCCGTGGCGGTACGAGCGGTCCGGGGGGCCGTCCAACTGGAGCGGGACGAGGCCGGACACATGGAGGAGCAGGTGGGGGCCCTGCTCACCGCCGTCCTGGAACGGAACGGGCTGACCGCCGACGACCTGATCAGCATCTGGTTCACGGCCACCCCCGACCTGCACAGCGACTTCCCGGCCGCGGCGGCCCGCAAGCTCGGCATCGTGGACGTCCCCCTCATCTGCGCCCAGGAACTGGACGTCGAGGGCGCCATGCCCCGGGTCGTCCGGGTCCTCGCGCACATCGAGTCCGACAGGCCCCGCGCCGACATCAGCCACGTCTACCTCGGCGCCGCCGCGGCCCTGCGCAAGGACATCGCCCAGTGAGAACCGCACTCGTCATCGGAACCGGCCTCATCGGCACCTCCGCCGCCCTGGCCCTCGCCCAGCGCGGCGTCACCGTCCACCTCGCCGACCACGACCCCGAGCAGGCCCGCACGGCCGCCGCGCTCGGCGCCGGCACCGACGAGGCCCCTGAGGGCCCGGTCGACCTGGCCGTCGTCGCCGCCCCGCCCGCCCACGTGGCCCGGGTGCTCGCCGACGCGATGCGCCGGGGCGTGGCCCGCGGCTACCTGGACGTCGCCAGCGTCAAGGGCGGCCCCCGCCGCGAGCTGGAGGCGCTCGGCCTGGACCTCACCGCGTACATCGGCACCCACCCCATGTCCGGCCGGGAGAAGTCCGGCCCGCTGGCCGCCACCGGCGACCTCTTCGAGGGCCGCCCCTGGGTGCTCACCCCCACCCGGGACACCGACACCGAGGTGCTCAACCTCGCCCTGGAGCTGGTCTCGCACTGCCGGGCCGTCCCGGTCGTCATGGACGCCGACGCCCACGACCGCGCCGTGGCCCTCGTCTCCCACATGCCCCACCTGGTGTCCAGCCTGGTCGCCGCGCGCCTGGAGCACGCCGAGGAGGCCGCCGTACGGCTGTGCGGGCAGGGCATCCGGGACGTGACCCGGATCGCCGCCTCCGACCCCCGCATGTGGATCGACATCCTGTCCGCGAACCCCGGCCCGGTCGCCGACCTGCTCTCCGACGTCGCCTCCGACCTGGACGAGACGGTCCGCGCGCTGCGCGCCCTGCAGTCCTCCGAGGAGGACAAGCGGACCGAGGGCACCGCCGGCATCGAGGACGTGCTGCGCCGCGGGAACGCCGGCCAGGTGCGGGTGCCCGGCAAGCACGGCAGCGCCCCGCGCGTGTACGAGACCGTCGTCGTCCTCATCGACGACCAGCCCGGCCAGCTGGCCCGCATCTTCGCGGACGCGGGCCGGGCCGGCGTCAACATCGAGGACGTCCGGATCGAGCACGCGACCGGGCAGCAGGCCGGTCTGGTACAGCTCATGGTCGAACCGAAGGCCACCACGACCCTGAAGGAGGCGCTGCGCGAGCGGGGCTGGGCACTGCGCCAGTAACACCCGGCGAGGGCGGCTCCCGCGAGCCAGTAACCTTGTCCGGGGCGCCCTCGCGCCCCGGACCCCGCTCACCACCCTTCACCAGGAAGGTGCCCTCCCGTGGAAAACGGCGCCGCCCCGACCGCCAAGCCCGTGATCGTCGCGATCGACGGTCCCTCCGGCACGGGCAAGTCGAGCACGTCGAAGGCCGTGGCCGCGCAGCTCGGCCTGAGCTACCTGGACACCGGTGCCCAGTACCGGGCCATCACCTGGTGGATGGTGACCAACGGCATCGACCTGGAGGACCCGACCGCCATCGCCGCGGTCGCCGGCAAGCCGGAGATCGTCTCCGGCACCGACCCGGCCGCCCCGACCATCACGGTCGACGGCGTCGACGTCGCCGCCCCGATCCGCACCCAGGAGGTCACCTCCAAGGTCAGCGCGGTCAGCGCGGTGCCCGAGGTGCGCGCCCGGATCACCGAGCTGCAGCGCTCGCTGGCCGCCGGCGCGGAGCAGGGCATCGTGGTCGAGGGCCGCGACATCGGTACGACCGTCCTCCCGGACGCCGACCTGAAGATCTTCCTCACGGCCTCCCCGGAGGCGCGTGCGGCCCGCCGCAGCGGTGAGCTGAAGGGCGCCGACGTCCACGCCACCCGCGAGGCCCTCATCAAGCGGGACGCGGCCGACTCCAGCCGCAAGACCTCGCCGCTCGCCAAGGCGGACGACGCGGTCGAGGTGGACACCACCGAGCTGACCCTCGCCCAGGTCATCGAGTGCGTCGTCACCCTGGTCGAGGAGAAGCGGGCCGGGAAGTGAGCCGTACGCCGGTCGCATCGCAGCGGGGTGCCGAGGTCGGGCGGCGCATCGGCGTCGGCCTGATGTACGGCCTGTGGCGGCCGCGTGTGCTCGGTGCCTGGAAGGTGCCGGCCACCGGCCCGGTGATCCTCGCCGTGAACCACTCCCACAACATCGACGGCCCCATGGTCATGGGCGTGGCACCCCGGCCCACGCACTTCCTGATCAAGAAGGAAGCCTTCGTCGGCCCGCTGGGCGCCTTCCTGACCGGCATCGGCCAGCTGAAGGTGGACCGCACCACGGCCGACCGCACCGCGATCACCGACGCCCTCGGCGTGCTGGCGGCCGGGGGAGTGCTGGGCATCTTCCCGGAGGGCACCCGGGGCGAGGGCGACTTCGCCTCGCTGCGCGCCGGGCTCGCCTACTTCGCGGTCCGCGGCGGGGCGCCGATCGTCCCCGTGGCCGTCCTGGGAAGCACCGAGCGGCCCGGACGGCTGACCAAGGCGCTGCCGCCGCTGCGCTCCCGCGTCGACGTCGTCTTCGGCGACCCGTTCGAGGCGGGCGACGGCTCCGGGCGGCGTACGCGCGGGGCGCTGGACGAGGCGACCGCGCGCATCCAGAAGCAGCTCACCAGCCACCTGGAAAACGCCAGGCGCCTGACCGGGCGACAGGCGACACTTGAGTAGTGGATCAGCCCACGCGGGGCTTCTCCACCGATCACCACGAATGAACGACGAGGTACGGACTTCATGAACGACGACATCCAGCCCGGCGACTCGGCTGAGCACGAGTACGAGCACGGGGCTCTCGGCGACGCCGAGTACGCGGAGTTCATGGAGCTCGCCGCGGAAGAGGGCTTCGACGTCGAGGACGTCGAGGGCGCCATCGAGGCGGCGGGCCACGGCCCGCTGCCCGTGCTCGCCGTCGTCGGCCGCCCCAATGTCGGCAAGTCGACCCTGGTGAACCGGATGATCGGCCGCCGTGAGGCGGTCGTGGAGGACCGGCCGGGCGTCACCCGCGACCGCGTCACCTACGAGGCCGAATGGGCCGGCCGCCGCTTCAAGGTCGTCGACACCGGCGGCTGGGAGCAGGACGTCCTCGGCATCGACGCCTCCGTGGCCGCGCAGGCCGAGTACGCGATCGAGGCCGCCGACGCGGTCGTCTTCGTGGTCGACGCCAAGGTCGGCGCGACCGACACCGACGAGGCGGTGGTCCGGCTGCTGCGCAAGGCCGGCAAGCCGGTCGTCCTGTGCGCCAACAAGGTCGACGGCCCGAGCGGCGAGGCCGACGCGGCCTACCTGTGGAACCTGGGCCTCGGCGAGCCCCACCCGGTCTCGGCCCTGCACGGCCGTGGCACCGGCGACATGCTCGACGCCGTCCTGGAGGTCCTGCCGGACGCCCCCGAGCAGTCCTTCGGCACCGCGATCGGCGGCCCCCGCCGCATCGCCCTCATCGGCCGCCCCAACGTCGGCAAGTCCTCGCTGCTGAACAAGGTGGCCGGGGAGGAGCGCGTCGTCGTCAACGAGCTGGCGGGCACCACCCGCGACCCGGTCGACGAGATGATCGAACTCGGCGGCAAGACCTGGAAGTTCGTGGACACCGCCGGTATCCGCAAGCGGGTCCACCTCCAGCAGGGCGCCGACTACTACGCCTCCCTGCGCACGGCGGCCGCGGTGGAGAAGGCGGAGGTCGCGGTCATCCTGCTCGACGCCTCCGAGAACATCTCGGTGCAGGACCAGCGGATCGTCACCATGGCCGTCGAGGCGGGCCGCGCGGTCGTCCTGGCCTTCAACAAGTGGGACACCCTCGACGAGGAGCGCCGCTACTACCTGGAGCGGGAGATCGAGACCGAGCTGGGCCAGGTCGCCTGGGCGCCCCGGGTCAACGTCTCGGCCCGCACCGGCCGGCACATGGAGAAGCTGGTCCCGGCGATCGAGACGGCGCTGGCGGGCTGGGAGACGCGTGTCCCCACCGGCCGCCTGAACGCCTTCCTCGGCGAGCTGGTCTCGGCCCACCCGCACCCCATCCGGGGCGGCAAGCAGCCGCGCATCCTGTTCGGCACCCAGGCCGGCACCAAGCCCCCGCGGTTCGTGCTCTTCGCCTCCGGCTTCATCGAGGCCGGCTACCGGCGCTTCATCGAGCGCCGGCTGCGCGAGGAGTTCGGCTTCGAGGGCACCCCGATCCACATCTCGGTGCGGGTGCGCGAGAAGCGCGGCGCGAAGAAGAAGTAACGGCGGCACGACGCCTCAGGGCGGTCCTGGTGATCCAGGGCCGCCCTGAGGCGTTCGTGGGTCAGGCGCCGCGGCGCGGTCCCGGCGGCAGGGCGGCCGCGATGGTGCCGACGCGCTGCCACTGCGACTGCTGCCGGGCGCTGTAGGCCCCCGCGCTGTAGGCGCTGTACGAGCTGCTGAACGACCCCGGCCGGTGGCCGCCGTACGTGCCCGTGCCGTCCGGGAGGTCCCCGAACGCGCTGAACCCCAGGTCCTCCTCGCCGCTGCGGTCACCCGGCAGTGTGCGGAAGGTCTTGACCCACTCCGCGTAGAGCGTGTCGTAGATCGGCGTGGCCGACGGCCCGCCGGACGGCTCGTGCGCCGTCCGGGCGGACGGCACGGACGAGAAGGACCGGCGGGGAGAAGTGTCGTATGCGTGCACGTATGTCCAAACGACCGGATCTCCAAAGAGATGCGGTCGGCGGGCTCACCCGGCTCAGGTGCCGGCGAGGGGAAGCGCCGCGGCGACCAGCTTGCCGCCCGCCGCGGCCTTGTCCAGCGCGTCCCGCAGCAGGTCCTCCCGCGGCTGACGGCCGATGGACCCCACCGGCGCAGCGAACAGCAGCACCTGCTGGTGCTTGTTGGCCGCGGCCCGCCAGCTGTCCGTCACCTGGAGCGGCTGGTGCGCCTGCCACCAGGCCACCGGCTGGCCCCCGGCGGCGGACGGCTGCAGCACCGCGTGCAGCCGGCCCATGGCCAGCAGGACGGACCAGCCGTGCAGCACGGGCGGGACGGAGGCCAGCTCGGTCACCGGCATGAAGCCCTGCTCGATGAGGAGCGGCAGGAAGTCGTCGCCGGTGCCGGTGGTGCCCGGACGGACGATCGGCGAGGTCGGTTCGACGACGAGCGCGGGATGCAACTCGTTGTCGAGCAGGACGAGTCCGCTGGTCACGCCGAGCACCGCCTGCTCGGGCACGGCCTTCTGCGGCTCGCCCTGGTGCAGGTCGCCGCCGGCGCCCCCGATGGACCGGACGGCGCCCTGCAACTGCTCCTCCGTCACCTGGACGACCTGCGAGGGCAGGCAGCTGGCGTGGGCGAAGGCGAGGACGGCGGTCTCGTCGCCGACGAACAGGACGGTGCTGGTGCGCTCCTGCTCGGAGTCGCCCGGGGTGCGACAGGACGTGCAGTCGTAACTGCCCGGGGCGTTCTCTCCGGCGAGCAGCCGGTCGGCTTCTTCGTCGCCGATCTCGGCGCGTACGGCGTCGCTGACGTCGAGCATGCGCGGCACGGGTGGCTCCCTCGGGATGCGGTGCTGGGGTCGGCCGGGTGGCTCCCGGCCGATGAGCCCCGGGGTTCCGGGCTCATGAAGAAGACAACGGGCGTCCTGTGGTGGGGGTCACGCCCCGGCGCCGACCGGTTCGCATCGGCCACCACATCCGGTCACCTTGGGTGCGCAATCGGACACCCGCTGTCAATTGCGCGCGCAGTCAAGGAACTTGAGCGAGTGAAGTGGGTCACAGGACGCCGTGGAGGGTGGCTGAAAAATCAGGAAATCCACGCATGTAGTGGGTGTCCGGAAATCGCCGATACCGGCGGTAACGCGCAACTGGCCTGCCAGGACGGTGAGTTGATTGATCCGGGCCGCTCGTCCTCCCTACATTCCTCCGCCGTGTGCAACGAGCACCGCTCGGGTACGTCCGCCGGCCGGCACAGGCAGAGCTGTATCGCCGACTCCGGTCACGGTGGGCGGGGCGGGCGCGAGGAACCGCGGTCCTACGCGGCGAGACGCGCTCCGCCTTGGGGGAGCCCGGGTTCGTGGAGAGGGAACTACATGTCCGACTGTGCCGATACCACCCGCGACACCGCCCGTCCCGTGAGCGCCCGTCCCGACGGATCCCGCAGGGGCCGTACGGCGGCCGCACTCGCCGGAGCCGCCCTGCTGGCCCCGCTGGGACTGCTGGCCGCGACCGGCGACGCCACCGCGGCGGACAACGGAGTGTGGGACCGCATCGCCCAGTGCGAGAGCGGCGGCAACTGGCACATCAACACCGGCAACGGCTACTACGGCGGACTCCAGTTCTCCGCCTCGACCTGGCGCGCGTACGGCGGCTCCGCCTACGCCCCGACGGCCGACCAGGCCTCCAGAAGCGCACAGGTCGCCGTCGCCACCAAGGTCCAGCAGGCCCAGGGCTGGGGCGCCTGGCCGGTCTGCTCGGCCCGGGCCGGAGCCTCCGGAGCCGCTCCGGCCGCGGCCCGCACCGGGTCCTCCGGAACGGCGTCCTCCGGCGGCGGCGCGACGACGAGGTCCGCCCCGGCGAAGTCCGCGCCGGCCACGTCCGTCCCGTCGAAGACGCCGGAACGCACCGCGGCCCCCACGTCCCGCGGCACCTCCCGCGGTGACTACACCGTCCGCGAGGGCGACACCCTGAGCATCATCGCCGCCCGGCACGGGACCACCTGGCAGCGGATCTTCGCCGCCAACAAGGCCGTCATCGGCGACGACCCGAACCTGATCGTGCCCGGCCAGCGCCTCGCGCTCTGATCCCGGCACACCACGGCGGACAGCCGCCGCCCCGACGCGGGCGGCGGCTGTCCGCGTCCCGGACGAGCCGTCAGGAAGCGCAGGCCGAGCACGGGGCCTCCGAGCGGGTCCGGGGCGGCGTCACGAAGCCGTGCCGCGGCGGCGGGCCGGAGGCCGCCCACACCCACTCCTGGCGGCGGCCGCAGCCCCGGACGTCGTCAGGGCAGGCGAGCCGGTCCACCCCTGCCCGACCGCTCCGGCCGGGCCGCCGCCCGGTGGTTGTGTGCTGAATCCGTGAAATTCCTATGTGGCGTCAGCTGCCCTGACGCACCGGCGGATTGCGCGGGAATCGCGTCCCCGCCCCGCCCCGGTCCCCGCTGCGGCACTTTCCGCCGGGGAATTCCGAGCGGCTTCCCGGCACGCGTGAATTCTGTTCGATTACCCCGGTGGGCCGAACGGAAACCCCCGTACGTGTGACGGAGTTCGAGTAAAACGCGGCTTCGCGGGCTGTGACAGAAGTGTGACGGGGGCGGGCGCTTCACCTGCCCCGACGTGCGGGACTAGCGTGGCCGTATGGCACCGATTCCCACTCCGCCAGCGGAGCCCCAGGACAGTCCGGACGGGTACGTCGGCCTCGACGCCGTGCACGCCGAGCGGCTCGCGCGGGAGCGCGGCTGGTCGACGGTACGGTCGCTGCCGCCGGGCGCGATCATCACCATGGAGTACCGGGCCGGGCGGCTGAACTTCGAGGTGCGGGACGGCAGGGTGTCCCGCTGCTGGAAAGGCTGACCGCCGGCGCGCTTCGGACACGTGGACGACGAAGGCCCCGCTCCGGAAGAGGAGCGGGGCCTTCGTCGTGCGCGGGGGTGGTGGTGCGTACCGGGACCCCGCGCCCTGTGCCGCCGTCAGCCGCCGGTCAGGGGCGGGCCGGCTGGGAGGTGCCGCGCGGGAGCCGCTCGGTGTGCGGGAGCCGGTCGGCGTGCGGCGGGCGGCGACTGCCCGCCGGGGTGACCGGGGTGCGCTCCGAACGGGTCGTGTGCGGTCCGGGCGCCAGGTGCGCCAGGCCCCGGGAGCTCCGGGTCAGGGAGACCGGCTCGCGGGCCGGTACCGCCGGTCCGGCCGGTGCCGGCTGCTCCGACACCGCCGGCTGCTCGGCCAGTGCCTGCGGTTCGGCCGGCGTGCCGCGCGCGGTGAGCAGGACCGGGGCGACCGGGACGGCCGGCACGGTCGCGGGCCGGCCGTGCCGCGCGCGCCAGCGGTCGCGCAGGCCGAAGAGGACCAGCTCGGCCCTGGCGATCAGCGGCTCGAACCAGGGCAGGGCGAGCAGGATCAGCAGGCCCGCGGCCCAGCCCAGCAGCACGTCGCTCAGCCAGTGCGTACCGAGGTAGACGGTGGTGAGGCCGACACCGAGCGAGGTGACCGCGGAGAGGGCCGACAGCCAGCGGCGGGCTCTCGGGGTGGAGGCCAGATACGCCAGGATTCCCCAGGTCACCACCGCGTTGGCGGTGTGGCCGCTGGGGAATATATCGCCGCCCAGGCCCATCTCGTTCGAGCCGATCACGGTGGCGTAGTGCGGTCCGAGCCGCCCCATGCCGAGCTTGGCGGCGCCGACCGTGATGTTCAGCAGCAGCAGCGAGGTGGCCAGGGTGAGCAGCGGACGCAGGGTGTGCTGCCGCCAGGAGCGCCAGCCGAGCCAGGCCGCGACCATCACGGCGGTGGGACCGCGCTGGCCCAGCACCACGTAGTAGTCGAGGAACGCGTGGATCTCGGGCCACTGCTGGTACGGCCGGAAGAACATGACCTGCCAGTCCAGCCGGACCAGCCACGAGGTCGTCACCACGGCCCACACGATCGCCAGGTAGAAAGCCAGGGTCGCGGAGAACAGAACGACCCTGTGCCGGCTCATCCTCGGCACGTCGATGTGGGCCGGTCGTTCCGGCTCCCGGTCCAGTCTGGCGAACACCCGGTCCAGACGCCGGGTGAGGTTTCGTTCGGTACGCACCCAATCGACGTTACAGCGAGTGAGCGGTGTTCCCGGTCGAAACAGGGGCTTTGTGATGACGATGTGATGTGGGAAACCTCTCAAGGGCGGCCCGAATTCCGAGGATTCCGCAATCCGGTGAGACCGTTCGGGCCAATTCCTTTGATCGTTCCGGGTGTTGTTTATGTCGCGCTTATCAATGCGTTAACCCGGCCCTGGTACGGAATTTTCCGGGGTGTCATCGGAGGGGCCGGTCGATCACGGCGGACCGGAGCCGTTCAGCCAGAAGGCCCCGTAGACCGCCGCCGCCACCGTCAACCCGGCGACGACCAGGGCCGATCGGGGGACGCGCAGCCGGGCCAGGGCACCGGCGAGCGGCAGCAGTACCGGGAAGGCCGGCATCAGCAGCCGCGGCTTGGAGCCGAAATAGCTGGAGGCGCACAGGGCGAGCACGAGCACGACGCCCGTGTACACCAGCAGGGCGACGGGCTGGCGCCCGCGGACGCCGGTGACGTACAGCCAGATCAGCAGGGCGACCCCGATGACCAGGCCCAGGCCCGCGAGCGTGGACGGAAATGACGTGAACTTGTCGCCCACGAAGCGGGCGAAGGCGTAGCCGCCGTCGAAGCCGTTGCGCCATCCGGCCTGGACGTCCAGATAACCGAGCGGGCCCGTGCCGGTCCGGTGGCCGACCCAGAGGACGTACCCGGCGGCACCGAGCGGCGCGATCAGCATGCCGAGCGCGCGCCGCCAGACAGGGGCGCACGAGGTGACCGACGCGCCGGGGGCGGGCGCGGGAGCCCCCGGGGAGGCGAGTGCGCCGGGGGCGGGGGCGCGCGTGTCGGAGTGGGCGCCGGGGGCGGAGGCGTGGGGAGCGGAGCGCGCGTCGGGGGTGTGCTCGGCGTGGTGCGCGCCCGGCGTGTGCCGCGCGCCACGCTCTCGCACGAACGAGACCACGGCCGCCGTCCACACCGCGGCGACCACCGCCACCCCCACCGGCCGGGTCAGCCCCGCCAGCGCCGCCAGCGTGCCCGCGCTCAGCCACCGCCCGGTGAGCACCGCGTACAGCGACCAGGCCGCCAGCGCCGTGAACAGCGACTCGCTGTACGCCATCGACTGCACCACCCCGACCGGCAGCACCGCCCACAGCAGCACGGCGCAGACCCCGACCCGGGGCCCGTACACCCGGTCCGCGACCGCGAAGATCCCGGCCGCCGCGGCGAGGGAGGCCAGCAGGCTCACCACGAACCCGGCGCCCGCGTACGACAGCGGGGTGACCGCGTGCCCCAGCCGCTCCAGCCACGGCAGCAGCGGGAAGAACGCCAGGTTGGAGTGGACGTCCCCGTTCGGCAGCCGCACCTGGTAGCCGTAGCCCAGCTCGGCGACCCGCGTGTACCACAGCGAGTCCCAGCGGGCGGTCAGCAAGGTGTACGCGTTCTTGCCGCGCGCGGCGCTCCACACCACCAGCACCAGCAGCCCCAGGGCGCGGACCGCCGCGTAGCCCAGGAGCGCCGGGGCCGCCCGGCGCAGCAGAGGGGCGTGGGGCGGGGCCACGCGCGTGTCAAGATCGGTCACGGGCTCGATTATCGACCGCGCACCTCACCGGACCCGTCGCCGGGTCCCGGTCAAGAGACGATCACGTGGCGTACGCCACACGGGTTCCGTCGTGCGTGTGAGAGGTCCGCCACGTGCCCCCGCGGTGAACTCGCGTACGCTGGCGAGTCACCCGCGAGGGTTCGCGCGGGCCGGAGACACCGCTCCTCTCCGGCCGTACGACAGGGAGTCCCCACCCCGTCGGTCCGCCCCCCCCGCGAGGGATCATCTGGGAGGTACGTACATGTCCGGGACGACCACGGCTGCCGTACGGCCGCGCCGTCGGACGCCCGGGGCCGGTGCCAACCGCTGGGTCGTCCTCGTCGTCCTCTGCGTCAGCCTGCTGCTCGTCGCGCTCGACGCGACCGTGCTGCACGTGGCGGTCCCCGCCGTCACCGAGGACCTCCGGCCCGGGGCCATCGAGCTGCTCTGGATCGTCGACGTCTATCCGCTGGTCTGCGCCTCGCTGCTGATCCTCTTCGGCACCCTCGGCGACCGGGTCGGCCGCAGACGCGTGCTGCTGCTCGGCTACGGCCTCTTCGGCGTCGCCTCCGCCGTGGCCGCCTTCGCGCAGACCGCCGAGATGCTCATCCTGGCCCGCGCGCTGCTCGGCGTCGGCGGCGCGATGATCATGCCCGCGACCCTGTCGCTCCTCCGCCAGGTCTTCCCCGACCGGCGCGAGCGCGCCCTCGCCATCGGCATCTGGAGCGCGGTGGCCGCGGTCGGCGCGGCCGTCGGACCACTGCTCGGCGGCTTCCTGCTGGAGCACTTCTGGTGGGGTGCGGTCTTCCTGGTCAACATCCCGCTGATGCTGGTCAGCCTCCCCGTGGGCCGGGCCCTGCTGCCCGAGTCCCGGGGCGGGGGCGACGGCCCCTGGGACGTGACCGGCGCGCTGATGGCGGCGGCCGGGCTCTTCGGCGTGGTCCTCGGTGTGAAGCGGCTCGGCGGCGGGGAGGCGGCGGCGAGCCCCTTCACCCTGCTGCCGCTGCTGATCGGCGGCGCCCTCCTCCTCCTCTTCGTCCGGCGCCAGCGCCGGCTCCCGCACCCGCTGGTGGACCTGCGGATGTTCCGGCGGCCCGCGTTCAGCACCTCGGTGGGCTGCATCGTGCTGGCCATGCTCGCGCTGGTCGGCCTGGAGCTGATCGCCGCCCAGTACCTCCAGCTGGTCCTCGGGCTGTCCCCGCTCCAGACCGGGCTCCGGCTGCTGCCGCTGACCGTGGCCGCCATGGCGGCGGGCCTCGCGGGCGCGCGCATGCTGCGCCGCTTCGGGCCGCGCCGGATGGTGTGCTTCGGCTTCTGCCTGACGGCCGCGGCGGTGCTGACGCTGACGGCGATGGGCGGTACCGACGATCCCGCGCTGCTGCTGGCCGGTTTCGTGCTGCTCGGCTTCGGCCTGGAGACCACGCTGTTCGGGGCGTACGAGTCGATGCTCAGCGAGGCCCCGGCCGACCAGGCCGGCGGCGCGGCGGCCATCGGCGAGACCTCGTACCAGCTCGGCGCCGGGATCGGCATCGCGCTGCTGGGGAGCGTGATGAACGCGGCCTACACGCCGGGGCTGCGCGCGGTGCCGGGCGTGCCGCGGCGCGCGTCGGACGCGGCGGGCCACTCCCTCGGCGAGGCCTACGAGGTCGCCGGCCGGCTCGGCGGCACCGCCGGGGCGGCGCTGCGCCGGGCGGCGCGGGACTCCTTCGTCCACGGGCTCCACCTGACCCTGCTGGTCAGCGCGGGGCTGTTGCTGCTGGGCGCGGTGATGGCACTGCGGCTGCCGTGGGTCATGCAGTGCGGCGAGGAGCAGAACGGCGTCGAGGAGCACACCGGCGTCGAGGAACGGGCCGGTGAGGAGCAGACCGGCGTCGAGGAGCGGGCCGGGGCCGAGGTCGGGCTGCCGGCGCCGCGGGAGGCGGGGGCGGCGGCCCGGAAGCCGCGGGTCAGCGCCTGACCTCCTCTGGACGTGCGGGACACTGCACCGTAACGTCGGCCCGAGAGCCGTAACTAGCGCTGCTAGTTTTGCCGATGTCCCGTGTCCGGAGGGTGTCCCATGTCCGCGTCCGCGAAGCTGCCCCCGTTCGATGCCGCCGACCCGCTCGGGATCGACGACCTGCTGGAGCCGGAGGACCGGGCCGTCCGGGACACCGTCCGCACCTGGGCGGCCGACCGCGTGCTGCCGTACGTCGCCGACTGGTACGAGAAGGGGGAGCTGCCCGGGATCCGGGACCTCGCCCGCGAACTGGGGTCGCTCGGCGCGCTCGGCATGTCCCTCACCGGGTACGGCTGCGCGGGCGCGAGCGCGGTGCAGTACGGTCTGGCCTGCCTGGAGCTGGAGGCGGCCGACTCGGGCATCCGCTCGCTCGTCTCCGTGCAGGGCTCCCTCGCGATGTACGCCGTCCACCGGTTCGGCAGCGAGGAGCAGAAGCAGCAGTGGCTGCCGCGCATGGCGGCCGGCGAGGTGATCGGCTGCTTCGGGCTGACCGAGCCCGACCACGGTTCCGACCCCGCCGCCATGCGCACCCACGCCAAGCGCGACGGCGACGACTGGGTGCTGAACGGCCGCAAGATGTGGATCACCAACGGCTCGGTCGCCGGGGTGGCCGTCGTCTGGGCGCAGACCGAGGAGGGCATCCGCGGTTTCGTGGTCCCCGCCGACACCCCCGGGTTCTCCGCGCCGGAGATCAAGCACAAGTGGTCCCTGCGCGCCTCCGTCACCAGCGAACTCGTCCTGGACGACGTACGCCTGCCCGCCACTGCCGTGCTGCCGGGGGTCACCGGGCTGCGCGGACCGCTCAGCTGCCTCTCGCACGCCCGGTACGGCATCGTCTGGGGCGCGATGGGCGCCGCGCGCAGCAGCTTCGAGGCGGCCCTCGACTACGCGAAGTCACGGGAGCAGTTCGGGCGGCCCATCGGCGGCTTCCAGCTCACCCAGGCCAAGCTCGCCGACATGGCGGTGGAACTGCACAAGGGGATCCTGCTCGCCCACCATCTGGGGCGGCGGATGGACGCCGGCCGGCTGCGCCCCGAGCAGGTCAGCTTCGGCAAGCTCAACAACGTCCGCGAGGCCATCGAGATCTGCCGTACGGCGCGGACGATCCTCGGTGCCAACGGGATCTCCCTGGAATACCCGGTGATGCGGCACGCGACCAACCTGGAATCGGTGCTCACCTACGAGGGCACCGTCGAGATGCACCAGCTCGTGCTGGGCAAGGCGCTCACCGGGCTGGACGCCTTCCGGTGAGCCGGGCGGGAGGCGGGGCCGGTGCGGCGGCCCTGCCTCAGCTCTGGTTGAAGAAGCCGTCCGAGCGGTGGGCGGACGCCTCGCCGCTGATGATCTCCGTGTCGGCCGGGGTGAGCAGGAACACACGGTTGGAGACCCGGTCGATCGAGCCGCGCAGACCGAAGATGAGCCCCGCGGCGAAGTCCACGACCCGCTTGGCGTCGCCGGGCTCCATGTTGGTGAGGTTCATGATGACCGGGACGCCGTCCCGGAACAGCTCGCCGATGGCCCGGGCGTCCCGGAAGCTGTCCGGGGTGACCGTGCCGATCCGGCGGCCCTTCTCCTCGGCCGTGTCCGTGGCCACCTTCACCCGCGGGTCGGTGACCCAGGCGTCCCCGGACTCGGTGCCCTCGGAGTAGTCGTCGTCGTAGTAGCGCTCGTCATCGTTGTCGTCGACGAGGCCGAGCCACGCACTCGCCTTGCGTACCGATCCCATGGACGCCTCCTCTCACAGCGGTCTCTCTTGCTTTCCGCATCCCTATGGTCATCCATGATGCGGACGCCTCGCCAAGTGGACAGACGCCGCGCGGGGGGTTTGTGACGGTACTGGTGCACAGCCGATCCGTCGAGAGTCCTTGTGCCCCAAGGGCCGCGACTCATACGGGTGCTGACTGAGAGTGAAATATGATTGTCTGCGGCGGACGGGTGATGCGCGGTGCGTACGGGTGAACGCCAACGTCGTATCACAGTACGGGGGATATCGTGTTCGGGATCGTCAGGCCCTGCTCTCACCGGCTCGGGGAGAGTCTCAAGGCCGAGTGGATGGCGCACTTGTGCGGGCTCTGTCTCGCCCTGCGCCGCGACCACGGTCAGTTCGCGCGGGTCGTGACGAACTATGACGGTCTTCTCATATCAGTTCTGACAGAGGCTCAGACCGGTCCGGTGAGCGGCGGCCGTCGCACCGCCGGGCCGTGTGCGCTGCGTGGCATGCGGACGGCGTCCGTCGCCCAGGGCGGGGGCGCGCGGCTCGCCGCCGCCGTCTCCCTGGTGCTCGCCGCCGCGAAGGTGCGCGACCACGTCGCCGACCGGGACGGACTGCTGGCCCGCAGGCCGGTCGCCGCCGCCGCGCGCCGGGTCGCCGCGGGCTGGGGCCGGGCGGGGGAGCACAGCGGGGCCGCGGTCGGGTTCGACACCGGCGTCCTGGTCGACGCCGTCGACCGGCAGCTCGCCGTCGAGACCCTGGCCGGGCCCGGCACCCCGGTCCTCACGGTCACCGAGCCGACCGAGACCGCGACCGCGGCGGCCTTCGCGCACACCGCGGTGCTGGCCGGACGGCCCGGCAACGCGGCGCCCCTGGCGGAGGCGGGCCGGCTCTTCGGCCGGCTCGCGCACCTGCTGGACGCCGTGGAGGACCGGCGGGCCGACGCCCTGTCGGGTGCCTGGAACCCCCTCACCGCCACCGGCACGTCGCTCACCGAGGCCCGTCGGCTCGCCGACGACGCCCTGCACGGCATCCGGCTCGCCCTGAAGGAGGCCGAGTTCCGCGACGGCGGGCTCGCCCACCTCCTCTTCGTCCACGAGCTGCGCCGCTCGGTGGACCGCGCCTTCGGCACGGCACCGGTGTGCGCGGCCCACCGGGACGGACCGTACGGCGGTGGGGCGCCGCAGGGACCGTACGGCGGTGGGCAGGCGCAGGGGCTGTACGGCGCTGGGCACGCGCAGGGCGCCGGTGTTCCGGTCGCGGGCAATCCGTATGCCGGCGGCGGGTTTCCCGGCGGCAGCGGCGGCCACGGCGGAACCGGTGGCCACGGCGGGGGCGGCGGCGGTTTCGGCGGGGGCGGTTTCGGGCCGCCGCCCGAGCCCGCCGCCCCGGGCCGGCGCGGTTTCTGGGCGGGCTGCGGGATGTTCCTCGCGCTGTTCTGCAGCTGCCGGATGTGCTGCGCCGAGGAGTACGAGGGCCCGTGGTCCCGCAAGAAGCGCAACGGCTGCTGCCAGTGGTGCGACTGCTCCTGCCCCGGTGGCTGCGACGGCTGCGACTGCTGCTGCCCCTGCGACGGCTGCTGACGTCAGTTCCTCAGTTCCGGCGGGCTGATCCGCGACCGCTCGATCGCCGAACCCGTGGTGCCCCACTTCTTCAGAATCCGGTCGTAGGTCCCGTCGGACAGGAGCTTGTTCACCGCCGCCTGGAAGGCCGGCGCCAGTTTCGTGCCCTTCTTGAAGGCGAAACCGACGTCGAGCCGGTGATACTCGTTGAGGAACTTCAGGCCCTGCTGGTGGGCGACGGCATAGCGCAGGCCGTTGATCGTGGACATCACGACGTCGCTGCGGCCCTGTTGCAGCGAGGACCAGATCGCGCTCTGCTCGGCGTACGTCTGCACCTGGTACGCCTTCTTGCCGGCGTCGGTGCACAGGTGCTTGTTCTCCTCCAGCGTGGCCTCGAAGGTCGTGCCGGCGCCGGTCGCGACGTCCAGGCCGCACAGCTGTTTCAGGTCGGTGATCTTCCCGAGCCTGCTGTCCTTGCGGGTGGCGAAGCCCTGGCCGTCGTTGATGTAGGTGACGAAGTCGATCGTCTTCCGACGCTCGTCCGTGACGCCGAAGTTGCTCGCGCCGACGTCGTACTTGCCGCTGTCCAGGGCGGGCAGGATCGCCTCGAAGCCGGCCTGCTCCACCTTCAGCCGGATGCCGAGCACCCGGGCGACCGCCTTGGTGAAGTCGACGTCCTGGCCGGTCAGGGTCTTGCCGTCGGAGAGGTAGGTGGTGCCGGGCGGGGTACCGCCGACGCTCACCGCGACGGTGAGGCGGGTGGTGCCGGCGGGCAGCAGCTTCGCGGCGGCGTCGTCCTTGCGCACGGCGGAGACGACGTCCGTGGTGGGCACTTTCACGGACTTGGCAGCCACCGAGGCGGTGCCCGTGTCGCCGGAACCGCAGGCGGTGAGGAGCAGAGTGGCCGAGGTGATGGCGGCAAAAGGCATCAAAAGGTGCTTACGCATGGGGTAGCGGTCTCCTGGCAGCAGAAGGCGTGCAGAGCGCGAGGGGAGGGGTGCGCGTGTGAAGGCAGGGAAAGGCGGCGCGAGCAGCAGAAGGGAAAGCGAAAGCGGGAGAACGCGAATGCGGCCGCCCGGGGGGCGGGCCTGCGCAGGGGGTCAGCTCAACAGGAAGAAGACCACACGCGACCGAAGTCGATGTGGGAGCGGGTGACCAGCCACTGCTGTGGATGCATGGGCCAAGTGGAACAGGCATTCGGTTCCGCGTCAACTGACGTGAGACGTACGGCTCACAGTCCGGACGGCCTTGACAGCGGACGGAAGCGCACCCGTACTCTCGGTGCACGGCCCTGCTGAGGGGCTCGGCCGTAGCGCGCCCCCGGGCGCGTCCGTGTGAAGGCACCACCCGTGTTCGACCACCGCGTCACGGAGCCTTCGCATGTCATCCGACACCCTCGCCAAAGTCCCCGCCGCGTCGGGGACCCCCCAGCCCGCGGACGCCCCGCGGATCGTCCCGCAGCGCCGGTACGGTCAGTGGGCGGCGGCCGTCGTCGTCCTCGCGCTGCTCGGCCTCGCCGTCAACTCCGTCCTGCGCAACAAGGCGTTCCAGTGGGACGTCGTCGCCGACTACTTCACCTCGGACTCCATCCTGCGCGGGCTGTGGCTCACGCTGTGGCTGACCGCCGTGGTGATGGTCCTCGGCTTCGCCCTCGGCACCCTGCTCGCCGCGTTCCGGCTGTCCGCCAACCCCGTGCTGCGCGCGGTCGGCTGGGGGTACGTGTGGCTGTTCCGGTCCATACCGATCCTGGTGCAGCTGCTGCTGTGGTTCAACATCGGGGCGCTGTACCCGCAGGTGCTCGGCGTGAAGACCGTCGACCTGCTCAGCCCGGTCGCCGTCGCGATCGTCGGCCTCACCCTGCACGAGGCCGCCTACGCCGCCGAGGTCGTCCGCGGCGGCATCCTCTCCGTCGACCGCGCCCAGATCGAGGCCGCCCAGGCGCTCGGCCTGAGCCCCTGGCGGCGCTGGTGGCGGATCGTGCTGCCGCAGGCGATGCGCGCCATCGTGCCGCCCGCCGGCAACATGCTGATCGGCACCCTCAAGGGCACCTCGATCGTCAGCGTCATCGCCGTCAACGACCTGTTGTTCTCCGCCCAGTTGGTCTACCACCGCACCTACCAGGTGATCCCGCTGCTGATGGTCGCCACCCTCTGGTACGCCGTGGTCACCTCGCTGCTCGGCATCGGCCAGTACTACGTGGAGAGGCGCTACGCGCGCGGCACGGGGACCGTCCGATGAGGCAGCAGCTGGTGATCGTCGGAGCCGGGCCGCGGGGGACCGGCATCCTCGAACGGCTGGCCGCCAACGCACCGGAGCTGTACGCCGGTCCGGGCCTCGACATCCATCTGGTCGACCCCCATCCGCCGGGCGGCGGACGCATCTGGCGCCAGGCGCAGTCACCGCTGCTGTGGATGAACTCGCAGGCCGAGGACGTCACCATGTTCACCGACGACACGGTGGTCATGGCCGGCCCGGTGCGCGAGGGCCCCACCCTGCACGAGTGGGCCGGGCTGGACGGCCGCACCTTCCCCGACCGGCGGCTCCAGGGCCGGTACCTGCGCTGGGTGTACGAACAGGCCTGCGCCGACCTGCCCGCGAACGTCACCGTCCACCACCATCCGCACCGCGCCCTCCGGGTCGCCGGACCGCGCGAGGGCCGTCAACAGGTCTGGCTGGAGGGCCGCACGCGCCCGCTCGCGGCCGACCTGGTGATCCTCGCCCTCGGTCACCAGGACACCGAACTCGACGCCGAGCAGGTCGCGTTGGCCGAGTACGCCCGAAGGCACGGCCTGGTGCACCTGCCGCCCGACTTCACCGCCGACACCGACCTGTCCTCGCTGAAGCCCGGAGAGCCCGTCCTCGTCCGCGGCTTCGGACTGGCCTTCGTCGACCTGATGGTGCTGCTCACCGAGGGACGCGGCGGGCGCTACGAGGCGGGAGGCCGGGACGGGGAGGTGTACGTCCCCTCGGGGCGGGAGCCGGTGCTGTACGTCGGTTCGCGGCGCGGAGTGCCGTACCACTCGAAGATCGGCTACGACTGGACCGGCGACCGGCCCCCGCTGCCCCGCTTCTTCGGTCCCGCCGAGGTGGAGGCGCTGCTGGCCCGGCCGGGGGGCTTCGACTTCCGGCGCGATGTGTGGCCGCTGGTCGAGAAGGAGCTGGGCTTCGCCCACTACCACCGGCTGTTCACCGCCCACCCCGGGCGTACGGCGATGGCCTGGGCCGACTTCGAGGAGAAGTACGCTGCGGCGGACGACCCCGCCGAGACCCGGGCGCTGGTCGCCGCCGCCGTACCCGACCCGGCCGACCGGCTCGACCTCGCCGCCCTCGACCACCCGCTGGACGGGGTGCGGTACGCCTCGCACGACGACTTCCAGGAAGGGCTCAGGAACTACGTCGAGGCGGACCTCGCACGCCGCCACGACCCCGCCCACAGCCAGGACCTGAGCGTCTTCTTCGGGCTGCTCTCCGTCTACGGGCAGCTGGTGCGGCTCGGGGACACCGGGCCCTGGTGGCACGGGTTCTTCAGCTACCTGGCCTCCGGGCCGCCCGGGCCCCGGCTGCGGCAGATGCTCGCGCTGTCCCGGGCCGGACTGCTCCGGTTCGTCGGGGCCGGCATGACCGTCACCGCCGAGGACGGGGTGTTCCGGGCCGCCGCCCCCACCGTGCCGGGCTTCTCCGTCGAGGCCCGGGCGCTGGTGGAGGCGCGGCTGCCCGCGCCCGCCGTGGGACGCGCCCGCGACAGCCTGCTGCGCGAGCTGTACGCCGACGGCGCCGCCGAGACCCCCGACGGGCTGCTCCGGGTCGACCCCGGCGACGGCCGCGTCCTCGACCGCGCCGGACGCCCGCACCCCCGGCGGTTCGCGCTCGGCCCGCACACCGAAACCCGTACCGCCGGGGCGTTCACCCGTCCCCGCACCGGCGGTCCCGCCTTCCGCCAGAACGACGCGACCGCCCGGGCGGTGCTGGCCTTTCTGAGCGGCTCCCTCACGAAGGAACTCGTGCGATGAGTGTCATGGTCGACATCCGGTCGGTGCACAAGAGCTTCGGCCCGCTCGACGTGCTCAGGGGCATCGACCTCCAGGTGCGCGCCGGCGAGGTCACCGTCGTGCTCGGACCGTCCGGCTCCGGCAAGTCCACGCTGCTGCGCACCATCAACCACCTGGAGAAGGTGGACCGGGGCGAGATCAGCGTGGACGGCGCGCTGATGGGCTACCGGCGGGCCGGGGACAAGCTGCACGAGCTGCCCGAGCGCGAGGTGCTCCGGCAGCGGACCCGGATCGGGTTCGTCTTCCAGAACTTCGGTCTCTTCCCGCACCTCACCGTCCTGGAGAACATCGTCGAGGCGCCGGTGTCCGCGCTGAAGCGGCCCCGGAAGGCGGTGGAGGAGCGCGCGCACCGGCTGCTGGAGCGGGTGGGGCTCGGGGACAAGGCCCGCGCCTACCCGCGGCAGCTGTCCGGTGGGCAGCAGCAGCGGGTGGCCATCGCGCGGGCGCTCGCCCTGGAGCCGAAGCTGCTGCTGTTCGACGAGCCGACGTCCGCGCTCGACCCCGAGCTGGTCGGGGAGGTCCTGGACGTCATCCGGGACCTGGCGGCGCAGGGGACGACGATGATCGTCGTCACGCACGAGATCGCGTTCGCCCGGGAGGTCGCCGACACGGTGGTGTTCATGGCCGACGGGCGGATCGTGGAGCAGGGGCCGCCGGAGCAGGTGCTGGGCGCTCCGCGCGAGGAACGGACCCGGGGCTTTCTGGCGAAGGTCCTGTGAGGACACGGAGTGCTGCGGGAACGCAGGGGAGAGAGGAACCGACGAGATGACGACGGACGCGTCCGACGCCTGGAAGCAGTGGCACGAGCAGCGCGTGGAGGGGGTCGCGGACCCCTACGGGCCGCTCGCGCTGACCGCGACGCACTGGATCGCGGACTATCCGGAGGGGCGACTTCCGGACATTCCCGGGAACTGGGTGGCGGACGAGGACGGGGTCGTGCTGAGGGCCGCAGGGGCCGACGGCCTGACCGTGGACGGCAGGCCCCTGGCGGGTGAGGTACGGCTGTCCGCCGACCGCGGTCCGGAGGCCGGGTCGCGGGTGGCGCTGGGCGAGAAGCGGCTGGTGGTGCTGGTCCGCGAGGGGGTCTGGGGAGTGCGGGTCTACGACCCCGGCTCCGCCGCCCGGCAGGCCTTCCGCGGCATCGAGGCCGGCCCCTACGAGCCCCGCTGGTCGGTGCCGGGCCGGTTCACGCCGTACGAGGGCACGCGCACCGTCCGGCTGGCCAACGCCGACGGCCGCGAGCGCGGGTTCGACCTCGCCGGGGAAGTCGCCTTCACCCTGGTCGGACAGGAGCGGACCCTGAAGGTGGCGCAACAGGAGGACGGGCGGCTGTGGGCGGTGTTCGCCGACGCCACCAGCGGCGACACGAGCTTCCGGTTCCGCTTCCTCTTCGCGCCGTCCCCGGACGCCGAGGGGCGCACGACCGTCGACTTCAACCGCGCCCAGCTCCCTCCCTGCGCCTTCGCCGACCACTTCATCTGCCCCTTCCCGGCGCCCGGCAACACGCTGGAGGTGGCGGTCGAGGCGGGGGAGCGCCGTCTGAGTTAGCCTCAGTTCCCCTTCCGGTGACGGGTCGACGGCCGAAAGGCACCCTTGTGCCGACCGGCCGTTCGGCCGAATACTCCCCCCAGCGCTTGTCAGGGGCATGCGCATGTGTATTCCGGTCGGCCCCTGGCTGCGCCTCACGGGCCCCGACCCCACGCGGGCCCCCGACTTCCCTTGGAGGGAACGAAACGTGAGGATCAAGCGCACCACTCCCCGCGCCGGCACGGCGAGACGGACCCGGCTGACCGCCGTGGCCACCGGCTTCCTGGCCGCAGCCGCGTTCGCCGCCCCCACCGCGAACGCCAGTGATGCCCACACGTTCAGCGCCACCCAGCTCACCCAGGCGAGCGACTCCGTCCTGAAGGCCGACGTCCCCGGTACCGCCTGGGCGGTGGACGCCACGACGCACCGCGTCGTCGTCACCGTCGACAGCACGGTGTCCCAGGCCGAGATCGCCAAGATCAAGAAGCAGGCCGGCGCCACCGCGGACGCCCTGGTCGTCAAGCGCACGCCGGGCAAGTTCAACAAGCTGATCTCCGGCGGCGACGCCATCTACGCCAACAGCTGGCGCTGCTCGCTCGGCTTCAACGTCCAGGACTCCAGCGGCAACTACTACTTCCTGACCGCCGGGCACTGCACCGACGGCGCGGGCACCTGGTGGTCGAACTCGTCCCACTCCACCACGCTCGGCACCACGGCCGGCTCGAGCTTCCCCGGCAACGACTACGGCATCGTGCGCTACACCAACAGCTCGGTGACCAAGTCGGGTGCCGTGGGCAGCCAGGACATCACCAGCGCGGCCACGCCCTCCGTGGGCACGACCGTCTACCGCCGCGGCTCGACCACCGGTACGCACAGCGGCCGGGTCACCGCGCTCAACGCCACGGTCAACTACGGCGGCGGCGACATCGTCTCCGGCCTGATCCAGACCACCGTCTGCGCCGAGCCCGGCGACTCCGGCGGCCCGCTGTACGGCGGTACGACGGCCTACGGCCTGACCTCGGGCGGCAGCGGCGACTGCACCTCCGGCGGTACGACCTTCTTCCAGCCGGTCACCGAGGCGCTGAGCGCCTACGGGGTGCACGTCTACTGAGCGACTGAGCGACCCCTTCTCCGGCGGTCCGGCCCCCGCACGCCCTGGGTGTGCGGGGGCTTCGCCGTGCGCGCCGACCGGGGTGTTCGAGAGGGCGCTCCCGGCCAGGGAGACGAGGGTCGTCACCGGCTGGTCACGGGGGTCCCGGTGGCGCGTTTGCGCAGGTGGGGGGCGGGTGAACGGCTGTCGTACACATGTTCGGGAATGGGGGTATGGTGGAGGTGGGATTGGGAACTGATGTTCGAGAGCCGTTCGGGGCTCACGAGTACGGGAGGTGTGTGTGCCGGGCTTCGCGCATCTCCACACCGTCTCCGGGTTCTCCCTGAGGTACGGGGCCTCCCACCCGGAGCGGCTGGCGGAGCGTGCCTCGGAACGGGGCATGGACGCCCTCGCCCTGACCGACCGCGACACCCTCGCCGGTGCCGTGCGCTTCGCCAAGGCGTGTGCCGGGGCGGGCGTCCGTCCGCTGTTCGGGGTGGACCTGGCGGTGGAGGCGCGGGAGGCCGTACCGCGTGACCGGCGGCGGACGCCGGTGCGCGGGGGCGCTTTCGTGGACGAATCGGCCCCCCGGGTGACCTTCCTCGCCCGGGACGGCGCCCGGGGCTGGGCCGAGCTGTGCCGGCTCGTCACGCAGGCGCACGCGGGGGAGGGGGCCCCGCTGCTCCCCTGGGCCGCGCACCGGGGCGCGGGCCTGGTCGTGCTGCTCGGCCCGGGGTCGGACGTGGGACGGGCGCTCGCCGCCGGGCGGCCCGACCGGGCGGCGGCGCTGCTGGTCCCGTGGCGCGAGGCCTACGGCGACGCGCTGCGGCTGGAGGCCGTCTGGCACGGGCGGACGGGCACGGGGGAAGGGTCCCTGCGGCTGGCGGCCCGTACCGTCGGGTTCGCCGCCGAGCAGGGGGTGCGGCCGGTGCTCAGCAACGCCGTCCGGTACGCCGACCCCGGACAGGGCCCGGTCGCCGACGTGCTGGACGCCGCACGGCGCCTGGTGCCGATCGACCCCCGGGGCGAGCTGGACCCGGGCGAGGCCTGGCTGAAGGACGTGCCGGCCATGCTGGACGTGGCCGAGCGGATCGTGGAGGCGGCGGGGTACCGGCGGGACACCGCCCTGCGGCTGCTGGAGCAGACCGGGGCCACGGCCGCCGAGTGCCGGGTCGACCCCGAGGCCGACCTGGGCATGGGGGGCGTGTACTTCCCCGAGGCGCACCTCGTCGGCGCCGGGCGGCGCACCGCGCAGCGGGCGCTCGCCTCGCGGGCGGCGGCGGGCATGCTGCGGCTCGGGTACGGCGGACGGCGCGCGTACTGGGAGCGGATGCACGACGAGCTGGACATCATCGCCCACCACGGCTTCGCCTCCTACTTCCTGACGGTCGCCCAGGTCGTGGACGACGTACGGGAGATGGGGATCCGGGTGGCCGCCCGCGGCTCCGGCGCCGGGTCGCTCGTCAACCACCTGCTCGGGATCGCGCACGCCGACCCCGTCGAGCACGGGCTGCTGATGGAGCGCTTCCTGTCCAGGGAACGCGTCGTGCTGCCCGACATCGACATCGACGTGGAGTCCGCCCGGCGGCTGGAGGTCTACCGGGCGATCATCGGCCGGTTCGGCGGCGAACGGGTCGCCACCGTCTCGATGCCGGAGACCTACCGGGTCCGGCACGCGATCCGGGACGTGGGCGCCGCGCTGTCCATGGACCCGGCCGAGACCGACCGGATCGCCAAGTCCTTCCCGCACATCCGGGCGCGCGACGCCCGTGCGGCGCTGGAGGAACTGCCCGAGCTGAAACGGCTCGCGAGGGAGCTCCGGCGGGACGGGGAGAAGTACGGCAGGTTCTGGGACCTGGTCGAGGCGCTCGACGCCCTGCCGCGCGGGATCGCCATGCACCCGTGCGGGGTGCTGCTGTCGGACGCCTCCCTGCTCGCCCGTACGCCGGTGGTGCCGACCAGCGGCGAGGGGCTGCCCATGTCGCAGTTCGACAAGGAGGACGTGGAGGACCTCGGGCTGCTCAAGCTGGATGTGCTGGGCGTGCGGATGCAGTCGGCGATGGCGCACGCGGTCGCCGAGGTGGAGCGGGCGAGCGGGGAGCGGATCGACCTGGACGCGGTGGAGCCGGGGGACCCGGAGACGTACCGGCTGATCCGCTCCACCGAGACGCTGGGCTGCTTCCAGATCGAGTCGCCCGGCCAGCGGGACCTGGTGGGGCGGCTCCAGCCGAGCACCTTCCACGACCTGGTCGTGGACATCTCGCTGTTCCGGCCCGGTCCCGTCGCCGCCGACATGGTGCGGCCGTTCATCGAGGCGCGGCACGGGCGGGCGCCGGTGCGCTATCCGCACCCGGACCTGGAGGGGCCCCTGAAGGGGACGTACGGGGTCGTCGTCTTCCACGAGCAGGTCATCGACATCCTGGCGATCATGACCGGCTGCGGGCGGGGCGAGGCCGACCGGGTGCGGCGCGGGCTGTCCGAGCCGGAGTCGCAGGGGCGGATCCGGGTGTGGTTCGCCCAGCAGGCGGCGGCCAGGGGGTACGACGCGGAGACGATCCGGCGGACCTGGGAGATCGTGGAGGCCTTCGGGTCGTACGGCTTCTGCAAGGCGCACGCCGTCGCCTTCGCCGTGCCCACCTACCAGTCGGCGTGGCTGAAGGCGCACCACCCGGCCGCCTTCTACGCCGGGCTGCTCACGCACGACCCCGGGATGTACCCGAAGCGGCTGCTGCTGGCGGACGCCCGGCGGCGCGGGGTGCCGATCCTGCCGTTGGACGTGAACGCCTCCGGGGTCGCACACAGGATCGAACTGGTGTCCGAATCACCGGCGGTGTGGGGGCTGCGGCTCGCCCTCTGTGACGTCCACGGCATCAGCGAGGCCGAGGCGGAGCGGATCGCGGACGGGCAGCCGTACTCCTCGCTGGTGGACTTCTGGGAGCGGGCCCGGCCGAGCCGGCCGCTGGCCCAGCGACTCGCGCAGGTGGGCGCGCTGGACGCCTTCGGTGCCAACCGGCGGGATCTCCAACTGCACCTGACCGAGCTGCACCGGGGTGCCCGGGGCGGCGGCGGAGGCCAGCTCCCGCTGGCGGGCGGGCGGAAGACCGCGCCGGCCGGACTGCCGGACCTGACCTCGGCGGAGCGGCTCAGCGCCGAGCTGGGCGTGCTGTCCATGGACGCCTCGCGCAACCTGATGGACGACCACCGGGAGTTCCTCACGGAGCTGGGCGTGGTCTCCGCGCGCCGGCTGCGCGAGGCCCGGCACGGTGAGACCGTGCTGGTCGCGGGAGCCAAGGCGGCCACCCAGACCCCGCCGATCCGCTCCGGCAAGCGGGTCATCTTCTCCACCCTGGACGACGGCACGGGCCTGGTCGACCTGGCGTTCTTCGACGACTCGCACGACGCCTGCGCCCACACCGTCTTCCACTCCTGGCTGCTGCTGGTGCGCGGAGTGGTGCAGCGGCGCGGCCCGCGCAGCCTGAGCGTGGTCGGCTCCGCCGCCTGGAACCTCGCCGACCTGGCGGAGGTGCGGCACGCGGAGGGACTCGACGGGGTCGCGGCCCGGCTGGCCGGGCCGTCCGGCACGGACGGCTCCCCGGCCGGGGACGACGGCGGTGCGCTCCGGGCCCGGCTCGCCGGTTCCGAGGGGTTGCCCGCGCCGGCCGGCTCCGCGGCCCGCGACCCGATGACGGACCGGACGATCCGCATGCCCACGGGGTACGAGATGCACCCCTGGGCCGATCTGCGGCCCGCCGGCCAGGACGCCGCACAAGGGCCCGCGGCGATACGGAAGTTGTGGCACCAGAGTCCGGGGAGTGCGGGATGACCATTCTCTGCGTACGTTTCCGGCTGCCGCCGGTGTACGAGGCGGCCCTGCCGGGACTGCTCGGGCTGCTGGAGGAGTTCACCCCGGTCGTGGAGGCGCTGCCGCCGGACGGGGCGCTGGCCGATCTGCGCGGCGCCGAACGGTACTTCGGGCGCAGCGCGGTGGAGCTGGCCTCGGTGATCCGGGTGCGGGCCCTCGCGCGGTACGGCGTCGACTGCGTGATCGGTGCCGGGCCGGGCCCCCTGCTGGCCCGCATGGCGCTGCGTGCCGCCCGGCCCGGGGTGACCTGCGCGGTGCCCGAGGACGCCGCCGCCGAGTTCCTCGCCGACCAGCCCGTCGCCGCGCTGCCCGGCGTCGGCACGGCGACCGCCCGCACCCTGGACGAGTACGGCCTGGACACCCTGGGCCGGGTCGCCGCCGCGCCGCTCTCCACGCTCCAGCGGCTGATCGGCGCGAAGGCGGGCCGTGAGCTGCGCGAGAAGGCGGCCGGCATCGACCGCGGCCGGGTCGTCCCGAACGGCGTGGCGCGCTCCCTGACGACGGAACGGGCCTTCGACATCGACGAGCTGGACCCCGCCCGGCACCGCAGGGCACTGCTGTCGGCCGCCGAGGAGATCGGCGCCCGGCTGCGCGCGGTGGAGAAGGTCTGCCGCACCCTGACCCTCACCGTGCGCTACGCCGACCGGTCCGCCACCACCCGCAGCCGCACCCTGAGGGAGCCGACCGCGCACTCGGCGGCCCTGACCCGGGCGGCCTACGGGATGTACGAGGCGCTCGGCCTCCAGCGCGCCCGGGTCCGCGCCCTCACCCTGCGCGCCGAGGGGCTGACCCCCGCCGACCAGGCGTCCCACCAGCTCACCTTCGACCCCGTGGACGAGAAGGCCCGCCGCATCGAGGAGGTCGCGGACCGCGCGCGGGCGAAGTTCGGGCCGCGGGCGGTGTTCCCGGGCAGCCTCGCGGCATGACGCCCCGGGGGCTCGCGGGGGCTCCGGTGGTGACGGGAAGTTTTACTGACGCGTAACTTCTCACTTCGGCTACCCGCCCGTAACTTGACAGATGAACAGCATCCTCGTGATCCGGATCACAGGGTTAGGCCCCCACCTCCCTTGAGCCGCAAGGAGATCACACGATGCTGCCTTGGAAGCGAGTGCTCAGACCCCTCACCGCACTCCTCCTCACCGCCGCCGTCGCCGTCGTACCGGCCGCCGCGGCCAGCGCTTCCGACTCCGCCGCCCCCACCTCCGGCTGGAACGACTACTCCTGCAAGCCCTCCACCGCCCACCCCCGCCCCGTCGTCCTCGTCCACGGCACCTTCGGCAACGCGGTCGACAACTGGCTCGGTCTCGCCCCCTACCTGACGAGCCGCGGATACTGCGTCTACTCGCTCGACTACGGCCAACTGCCCGGCGTCCCCCTCTTCCACGGCCTCGGCCCCATCGACGAGTCGGCCGAGCAGCTGTCCGCCTTCGTCGACAAGGTGCTCGCCGCCACCGGAGCCGCCAAGGCCGACCTGGTCGGCCACTCCCAGGGCGGCATGATGCCCCGCTACTACCTGAAGTTCCTCGGCGGAGCCGCCAAGGTGAACGCCCTCGTCGGCATCGCCCCCGACAACCACGGCACCGACCTGGACGGTCTCACCCACCTGCTGCCGTACTTCCCCGGCGCCGAGGACCTGCTCAAGGCCACCACCCCCGGCCTCGCCGACCAGATCACCGGCTCCGCCTTCCTCACCAAGCTCAACACGGGCGGCGACACCGTCCCCGGGGTCCGCTACACGGTCATCGCCACCCAGCACGACGAGGTGGTCACCCCCTGGCGCACCCAGTACCTGAGCGGTTCCGACGTCCGCAACGTCCACCTCCAGGACCTGTGCCCGCTCGACCTCTCCGAACACCTCGCGATCGGCCTGTTCGACCGGATCGCCTTCCACGAGGTGGCCAATTCCCTCGACCCGGCCCACGCCACCGCCACCACCTGCGCCTCCGCGTTCAGCTGAGACGCCGCCGGGGCCTGTCCGGCCTGAGCCGCCGGACAGGCCCCGGAACCCCTCACCGGCGGCGGCCGCCACCCGCCGCGCGCCGCCGCGCGGACGGGAACAGCACCGCGGAACCGGCCGCCGGCGCCGCGGCACCGCCGACCGGGAGCAAGGAGGTGCCGGCGGACGCGCCCGTCCCGGCGAGGTCCGCCGGAGCCCCGGCCGCCTCCGGCCGGTCGGACGCGCCCGTCGCGGACGGCTCCGCCGAGGGCGCGGAGACGCTCGGCGCGGACGCCGTACGGCCGCCGAAGCCGACGTCCGAACAGGAGTGGAAGGCCTCCGGGCTGTCCGAGTACTGCCAGACCGCGTACGGCAGGTGCCGGCCGGACCGCTCGGGCCGGGTGCCGGTGAACGTGTGGGAACCGCCGGACGGGACCCGGTCGGTCACGCGGTACCGGAAGGTATACGACCCCGCGTGCACGCTCGTCGCCGGCCGGCCGGCGGGGGCCGGGTGGAGCCCCTCGGACCCCGGGTCGCCCGCGCTGCACGGCGCGCCGTCCCGGATCGGCTGCCGGAGCCGCCCGGCCGCGTCACCGATCCGGATGCCGTTCCAGTCGTCCAGGGCCTGGGCGCCGCCCGCCGCCACGGCCGCCTCGCACCCCGCCGACCGCGGGCTCTCCGGACCCTCCGCGTGGCACTGCGCGACGCGGCCGGCCGGGTCGCCCATGGAACCGCGCCCGGCCGCGGGGACGGCACGGAGGGCGGCCGCGGGGAGACCGAGCGCGGTCGCGGTGGCGGCCTTGCGGCGTGCTGACATGGGGAGCTCCTCGGAACGGTCCCGGGGGCGGGCCGAATCCCGCGGGGGTGATCAGAAACTAGCCCCGGACGACCGCGAAATCCCCTGCCGGGAGCGGGCGGAGGAGATCCTTATGGCGCTCTTAAGGGAGGGCTCAGGCTGCGCTCAGGCAGATGCCCGGGCGGATAGCGTGCGGGCATGACCGAACGGGACGACAACGACACGGGAGGGGTCCGGCCCGCCGGACCCGAGGACACGGCGGCGGTGAAGGCGGTGACGGACGCGGCCTATCACCCCTACGTCGAGCGCATCGGCGTGGTGCCCCAGCCCATGGAGGCGGACCACGCGGCCGACGTGGCCGCGGGCAGGGTGTTCGTCACGGGGGAGCCCGTCGTCGGGCTGGTGGTGGTCGAGTCGCACGCCGACCATCTCTTCCTGGACAGCATCGCCGTCCACCCCAGTGCCCGCGGCACGGGCGTCGGACGCCGGCTGCTGCACTTCGTCGACGCCCGCGCGCGGGAACTGGGGCTCGGTGAGATCAGGCTCTACACGAACGCGATGATGTGGGAGAACCAGAAGATCTACCCGAGGTACGGCTACGAGGTCGTGGCGCGTCGGGTCGACGGTCCGTACGACCGCGTCCACTACCGCAAGCTGCTGAGCTGACCCCGGCCGGGCCGTGCCCGCGTCAGCCGTCCGGCCACCAGGTCCGGGCGATGTCCTTGCGGACCTCCGGGCGGCCCGCCGGGCGTTCGTCCGCCTCTTCGCGGATCCGGCGGCTGTCCGTCCTCTTCAGGGGCTTCTGCACGGTTGCACGGCGCATGACTGCTGCCTCCTTCAGTGCCTGCCGGGTTCCGCGTTGTCACGGAGGCAGACGCTTGCGGGGAGAGTTCCTCATCGGTGCCGGGTTGTCAGTGGCGGCTGTCACGTCCGCACTGTCAGTGGCGTGTGTCACTCTCTGGGGATGACGAGGGAGAACACGTACGCGGTTGCGGCTGCCCAGGAAACGGACTGGGATGCACAGGCCGCCGCCTTCGATGACGAACCCGACCACGGCCTGCGCGACGCGGAGGTCCGCGCGGCCTGGGCGGACCGGATCCGCGCCTGGCTGCCCGAACCCCCCGCCGACGTCCTCGACCTCGGCTGCGGCACCGGCAGCCTGTCACTCCTCGCCGCCGAGCAGGGGCACCGGGTGACCGGGGTCGACCGGTCCCCGGCGATGGCCGAGCGCGCCCGGACCAAGCTCGCCGGGCACCCCGCGGAGATCCTGTGCGGGGACGCCGGGGCCCCGCCGGTGGGGGACCGGCGCTTCGACGCGGTGCTCGTACGACATGTGCTGTGGGCCCTGCCCGACCCCGCCGCGGCCCTCCGGCACTGGCGCGGCCTGCTCCGCCCCGGAGGCCGGTTCGTGCTGGTCGAGGGCGTCTGGGGCACCCTCGCCCCGGTCGGCGTACCGGCCGCGCGGCTCACCGCCCTGCTGGAGCCGCTCGCCCGGGACGTGCACCTGGAGCACCTGTCCGGGCACGCCCTGCTGTGGGGCAAGGAGGTGGACGACGAGCGGTACGCGGTCGTGGCCCGGGTGTGACGGCGGGGCGGCTCAGGACAGCAGTTCCTCGAAGCCGCCGGCGCGGGACGCCAGCGCCTCCAGCGTGTCGAGCGCGGCCACCGCCGCGGACGCGGCCTCCGGATCGGTCCGTGCGAGCCCGCTCTCGGCGAACTCGTCCTCGTCGAGGCGCCGCACGTCCCGCCCGTCCGCGGAGCGCCACAGGTCCAGGTCCAGGTCCTCCACGACGAGGTCCGAGCCCCGTCGGACCGCAGGGCGCGTGATGTCGCAGTACCAGCCCTTGACCGAGCCGTCGGCGGCCCGCACCTCCTTCACCGAGTACCACCGGTCCCGCCAGTAGTACTCGGTGAACACGTCACCGGGCTCGAACCGCACGAACCCGAAGTCCCGGACCCCGGCGCCCGCCCACGGGGCGCGTACGGCGATCCGGTCGCCGTCGTCCTGGAGCAGCTCCGCCGGGTAACGGATCTTCGTACGGCCCGCCTTGACCAGGACGACCTCCAGCCGTGCGGCCGGCTCAGCCGGATTCACGGACATAGCGCACCTCCGTCGCGCAGATCTCGTAGCCGAGCCGCTTGTTGATCGCGATCATCGGATCGTTGCCGGTGTCGTTGCCGGTGAAGGCCTCGGTGACACCGGCGGCGCGGGCCCGGTGCAGGGAGTGGGTCTTGGCGAGCGCGGCGAGGCCGCGGCCGCGGTGGGCGCGTGCCGTGCCGGTCATCGCCGAGGAGTAGCGGGAGCCGCCGTCGGTGTAGGCCACGGTGAAGGCGACCGGCCGGCCGTCGACGCAGGCGGCGGTGGTCAGCTCCCGGTTCAGCAGCGGATGGTTCCAGGTCTCCGCGAGCCAGGCGTCGTAGTCCGTGAACGCGTGGTCCACGTCGCTCGGTTCGTCGCGCACCGTCTCCGCGTCCAGCTCGAACAGCGGCCGGGGGTCGTCCGCGAAGTCGGCGGCCGTCCGCAGCTCCACGCCCGGCGGGACCTCCGGGAGCGGAGGGAGGGTGCCGTGCGCCAGGTCGAGCCGGAGGAAGTGCGCGCTGCGGCCCCGCCGGTAGCCGCGCCGCTCGGCGAACGCCCGGTTGGCCGGTTCGTCCAGCGCCCAGGCCAGCAGCCTGCTCGCGCCCAGGTCCGTGAGGTACTCCTCGGCGGCCCGGACCAGCAGCCGGCCGGCGCCGCGGTGGGTCCGGTCCGGGCGGACGTAGACGTTCAGGGCGCCCTGTCCCGGGTCGGGGCTGTCGTGGATCAGGTGGACCTGTGCCGTGCCGATGATCTCGCCGTCCTCCTCCGCGACCAGCGGCCGGAACCGGGCGTCGGGGTGGACGTGGGCGACCGTGTGCCGGACCGAGTCCGCGGTGTACAGCATGTAGGGCAGGGCCAGCCGGCGAACATGGGCGAAGCCCTCGGCGTCGGACGGCACGTCGGGGCGCAGAGGGCGCACGAACACTGTCATGAGGAGGCACCGTACGGGGCGGGACGACGGGGCTGCCTCTCATTTTCCCGCGGGTGCGGGACAATCGGCCGTGTGAGCCTGAAGATCCGCATCGATGACAGCGCGCCCCCGTACGAGCAGGTGCGGGCGCAGATCTCCGAGCAGGCGCGGTCCGGGACGCTCCCGGTCGGGTACCGGCTGCCGACCGTACGCGGGCTGGCCGAGTCCCTGGGGCTCGCGGTGAACACGGTGGCCAAGGCGTACCGGGCGCTGGAGAGCGACGGGGTGATCGAGACGCGGGGGCGCAACGGCACGTTCGTGGCTGCCGCCGGCCCGGCCGCCCAGCGGGAGGCTGCCGCCGCCGCGCAGGCCTACGCCGAGCGTGTGCGGCGGCTGGGGCTGGAGGAGGACGAGGCGCTGGGCGCCGCGCGGGACGCCCTGCGGGCGGCGTACGCGGAGGACTGAGCAGGGCTCGGCGCCGCCGGAGATCATCCCGCCGGACGTCGTCCGGGGCTCGTCGGCTCCGGTGTCCTCGTCACCGTCAGGCCCGCCCTCCTCGCCGCCCTGCCGAACGTCACCGCGTCCCGCACCGCCGCGCCCCCGGGGTCGTTGTTGAAGTACGCGTAGACGTCGTCCCCGTCGGACCAGGTGGTCGCGATGCGGTCCACCCAGGTGTCCAGGGAGCGGCGGCCGTAGCGCGGCCAGGGCCGGGCGCGGCCCTGGTGGAAGCGGACGTAGCCCCAGTCGGCGGTGCGCCACAGCGGGGTGACCGGGCGGGCCAGGACGTCCGCCCAGCACAGGGCGGCCTTCCGGGACTCCAGCACCTGCCGTACCCGTGGCGACCACCAGGAGTCGTGGCGGGGCTCGACGGCGACCCGCGTACCCGGGGGGAAACAGGCCAGGCAGGCGTCCAGCAGGTGCGGGTCGGCGCGCAGGGTGGGCGGGAGCTGGAGGAGGACCGGGCCCAGCCGGTCGCCGAGGCCCGCCGCGTGGCTCATCAGGCGGTGCACCGGTTCCTGCGGCTCCCTGAGCCGCTTGATGTGGGTGAGGTACCGGCTGGCCTTGACCGCGACCACGAACTCCGGCGGCACCCGCTCACGCCAGGCGGCGAACGTGTCGTACGACGGCAGCCGGTAGAACGCGTTGTTGACCTCCACCGTCGCGAACAGCCGGGTGTACTCCTCCAGCCACAGCCGCGCCGGCACCCCGGCCGGGTAGACGAGGTCCCGCCAGTCCTTGTACTGCCACCCCGACGTGCCGACGAGCAGGGTCATACCCTCATGAAAGCACTACAGGTACAGCCCCGCGTCCGCGCCCTCCCGCGCACCGGGCACCGAAGTCGGCGCGGTGCCCCGGCGCAGCGCGTACAGCTCGGCCAGGGTCGCCCCCTCACGGCCCACGCCCTCCTCGGTGCCGAGCCAGTTCACCGCCTCCGTGCGGGTCAGCGGGCCCACCTCGATCCGGGCCAGGCAGCGGCCGGGGCGGACCACGGCCGGGTGCAGCCGCTCCAGGTCCTCGTTGGTGGTGACGCCGACCAGCACGTTGCGGCCCTGGCCGAGCAGACCGTCGGTCAGGTTCAGCAGCCGGGACAGCGCCTGGCCCGCCGTGTGCCGGGCCTCGCCGCGGATCAGCTCGTCGCAGTCCTCCAGCAGCAGCAGCCGCCAGCGGCCCTTGCCCGCGCCGTCGTCCTCGCCGATCGCGATGTCCATCAGATAGCCGACGTCGGAGAAGAGCCGCTCCGGGTCCAGCACGCAGTCGACCTGGCACCAGTCCCGCCAGGAGCGGGCCAGGGTGCGCAGCGCGGAGGTCTTGCCGGTGCCCGGCGGACCGTGGAGGAGGAGCAGCCGGCCCGCGATGTCCTCCGGGGTCGTCTTCATCAGGCGGTCCATGGCATCGGCCACCGGAGCCGTGTAGTTGGGCCGGATCTCCTGCCAGGTGCCCGCGGAGATCTGGCGGGTGGTGCGGTGCGGGCCGCGCCGGGGGGAGACGTACCAGAACCCCATCGTCACGTTCTCCGGCTGCGGTTCCGGCTCGTCGGCCGCGCCGTCCGTGGCCTGGCCGAGGATCCGCTCGGCCAGTTCGGCGCTGGTCGCGGTGACCGTGACGTCCGCGCCCCGGTTCCAGCGGGAGACCAGCAGGGTCCAGCCGTCCCCCTCGGCGAGGGTCGCGCTGCGGTCGTCGTCGCGGGCCGTCCGCAGGACACGGGCGCCCTCCGGCAGCAGGGTCGCGCCCGAGCGCACCCGGTCGATGTTCGCGGCGTGCGAGTACGGCTGCTCGCCCGTCGCGAAGCGGCCGAGGAACAGCGCGTCGACGACGTCGGACGGCGAGTCGGAGTCGTCGACGTGGAGCCGGATCGGCAGAGCGTCGTGTGGGTTGGCAGACATGCCGCCATGATCCGTCACAGGTGTGTTCCGTGCACGGCATTTCCCTCCCCGAGTCCGGGTGTTCCCCTGCGCGCCCGTCGCCCGCCCGGCGCCCGTGCGCCGTTCCGCAGCTGACCGTCCGTCAACAGGCGGGGCGTTCACAGGCAATAGATGAGCGGTGAATGTTTCCGGTTGATCTCGTTGGGATCTCAACAGTTTTGGCATGGACACTTCCTGTCAACACGCGTAGCTGCTACCACGGTTGAGGCAGAGATCCTGCTAAAGGGAGGTTCCATGAGACGTTCCCGACTTACCGGATTCGTGACCTCGCTCCTCCTCGCCGCAGGCCTCGGTCTCACCGGGGCCGCTTCGGCGCAGGCTTCCTCGACGGCCGCGGCCGGCGGCTACGTCGCGCTCGGCGACTCCTACTCCTCCGGAGTGGGCGCCGGCAGCTACATCAGCTCCAGCGGCAGCTGCGACCGCAGCACGAAGGCGTACCCGTACCTGTGGAACGCCGCCCACAGCCCCGCCTCGTTCGCCTTCAACGCCTGCTCCGGCGCCACGACGGACGACGTGCTCGCGGGCCAGCTCGGCTCGCTCAACTCCTCCACCTCGCTGGTGTCCCTCACCGTCGGCGGCAACGACGCGGGCTTCGCCGACGTCATGACGACCTGCGTGACCAGCTCCGACAGCACCTGCCTGTCCCGCATCGACACCGCCAAGGCGTACGTCGCCAACACGCTCCCCGGCAAGCTCGACGCCGTCTACAACGCGATCAGCGCCAAAGCCCCGTCCGCCCGGGTCGTCGTCATCGGCTACCCCCGCTTCTACCTGCTCGGCCAGGCGTGCCTCGGCCTGTCCGAGACCAAGCGGTCCGCGATCAACGGTGCCGCCGACTACATCGACACCGCCATCAAGGCCCGCGCCACCGCCCACAACTTCGTCTTCGGCGACGTCCGCACCACGTTCTCCGGCCACGAGATCTGCTCCGGCAGCTCCTGGCTGCACAGCGTCAACTGGCTCGACATCGGCGAGTCGTACCACCCCACCGCGTCCGGCCAGTCCGGCGGCTACCTGCCGGTCTTCACGAACGCGGCCTGACGCACGGCCCGAGGCACGACGGACCCGTACGGGCTCGCCCCTCCGAGTGAATCCGCTCGGGGCGAGCCCGGCGGCGACGGGGAGGCCCCGCCCGACGGGGTCTCTCAGCCGAAGGCGGACGCGGCTCCCTTGAGCACCAGCCCCATGCCCAGCGCCAGTACGGCCAGCGCCGACGCCAGCGGCAGGGTCCGGCGCACCAGCGCGGCCAGCGGGTGGGCCGTCCAGCGCGGGCGCCGCTCCAGCACCCGGGCCGCCCCCGCGCCCAGCCGTACGACGGCGAAGCCGGCGGCGGTGAGCGTCAGCGCGAGACCCGCCCCGTACGCCACGACGAGCAGCAGCCCGAACCAGGCCTTGCCGAGCGCGGCGGCACCGACGAGGACGACCACGGCGGACGGACTGGGCACGAGCCCTCCGGCGAATCCGAGCAGGATCGTGCCGCGGAGGGTGGGGGCGACGGCATGGGTGTGGGTGTGACCGCCGTGGGTGTGGGTGTGGCCTCCATGTGCGTGGTCCCCATGTGCGTGGTCCCCATGTGTGTGGTCCCCGTGTGGGTGGCCGCCGTGTGCGTGGTCCCCGTGCGTATGAGCGTGCGAGTGTGTGTGGTCCCCATGGGTGTGCTCACCACCGTGATGATGGTGATCGGCACCGTGTTCGGCGCCCACAGTCGCCAACTCCCTTGGCCGGACGCGCTCGTGGGGAGGGCCGGCGGCCCGTGCACGACTGTGCCAGGCCCGGCGTACGAGGGTGACGCCCGCCCCGAGCACCAGCGCGCCGCTGGCGATGCCCAGCCAGGAGATCACCGCGGGCGTGGCGGCGGAGCCGGCCGTGACGAGGAGACCCAGGGCGACCACGCCGAGGGTGTGGGTCACGGTGACCGAGGCGGCCAGGGGCAGTACGTCCCGCGGCCGTGCCCGGCCCCCGCGCGCAGCCGCCGTCGCGGCCATCAGCGTCTTGCCGTGGCCCGGCGCCAGGGCGTGCATCGCGCCGAGGACGACGGCGACGAGCAGGGCCAGCGCGGCGAAGCCGAGCGTGAGGTCGTGCCGGGCCACGAGGTCGTCCAGGGCACGGGTCCAGCGGTCGGCGCCCCGGGGCAGCACCGCGGCCCCCGGGGCGTCCTGCCGCTCCTCGGCGAGCGCCGGACCGCCCGGGCGCACGCGCACCGAGGCGGTGGCGGTGTCGGCCGGGGAGGACAGCAGGTCCTTGGGGTACGTGGTCAGTTCGTGCGACACGGACGTGCGGGGTACGTCCGTGGAGGTGAGCGTCATACGGTCGCCGCGCGCGGTGATCTCCCGCCAGCCGGGCCCGCCGGCGGCCCCCGCGCCGTGGAAGCCGAGGGTGACGGACTTCCCCCGGGGAAGCGGCGCGGTGAACCGGCACTCCAGCCGCAGGGTGTTCAGCCCGGCCTGCCCGGGGCGCAGCTCGGCCCGTGCGGAACCGGGCGACAGCGCGGCGGGGCGCCCCTCGACGGTGAGCCCGCTGCCCCGCGCGGCCCCGGCACAGCGCTGTTCGGCCCACGCGGTGAGGCCCAGCCGCTGGATGTCGGGCTTGGCCTGGGTCGCCGGGATCTCGGCGAGGTCCTCCACATGGTCGACACGGAGCCGGCCGGGGGCGGCGACGAGACCGTCGTAGCGGTTGACGGTGAAGTTGCCGAGCGGGTGCGCGCTCGCGGTGCCGGCCGGGAGGAGCGCGAGGGCGCCGGTGGCGACGAGGACGAACGGCAGACGCAGCTTCACTTCGCGGCCTCCAGTGCCGTACGGGCCTCGGCGGCGCCCAGCGGGGAGAAGCCGGGGTTCAGCCTCAGGGCCGACCTGAGGGAGGCACGGCCGTCCCGCGCGTGGCCCGTGGCCAGTTCGATCATGCCGCGGTGGTAGCGGAAGGCGGCGTTGCGGTAGCCGGTGGCGGTGGCCCGGCGGGCGTAGGGCAGGGCCTCCGCGTCATGGCCGTTGACGTGCAGGGCCCAGGCGAGCGCGTCCGCGGTGTGCACGGTGTGCCGGCGGGCCCACTCGGCGCGGGCCGCGCGCAGGGCGGCGGCCTTGTCGCCGTGGTCGGCGGCGGCCAGCGCGGTGTCCAGGTCGGCGTTGACGCCGTTGGCGCGGGCCAGCGCGGTCCAGGCGTCGACCAGCGCGTACTGCCGGCGGGCGCGTGCCCGGTCGCCGGCCGCGCCCCGCGCCTCGTACAGCTCGCCCAGCGCGACCAGCGGACCGGGCAGCGGGGAGCGGGCCACCACCGCCTCCATGTCCTTGATCGCCGCGGCCCGGTCACCGCTCGCGGCCCGGGCGCGGGCCCGGCCCTCCAGCGCCGGGAGGTAGCCGTCGTCGGCGGCGAGGGCGCGGGCGTAGAAGGTGAGGGCGGTCCGGTAGTCGCCCTGGTTCCAGGCGAGCTGGCCGAGCTGGGTGGCGACGTACGCGGTGTCGCCGGGAGAGGCGGCGGCGGACAGGGCCTGGCGCAGCACCCGGCGTGCGGTGCCCACGTCCCCGCGCAGTTCGTGCACGTAGGCGTACCGGGTGAAGACCGGGACGCCCGGCCGGCGGCTGTCGGCGGTCCGCGCGGCCTGCTCCGCCTCGGCGTACCGGCCGAGTTCCACCAGGGCGTCGATCCGGGAGGACAGCGCGCGCTCGCTGTACGGGTTCCGGCGCAGGGCCGCGTCCGCGAAGGCCAGGGCGTCCTTGAAGTCGTGCCGGGCGGCGGCGAGGGCGGCGCGGCCGGCCAGGGCCCGGTCGTCGTCCGGCGCCAGCGACAGGGACCGCTTCAGCGCCCGTTCCGCCTGCGGGTACCGGGACGGGTCCGCCCTGGTCCGCGCCTGCTCGACGTAGGCCAGTCCGAGGGTGGCCCAGCCGCCCTGGTCCTTCGGCTGCGCCCGCAACTGCGCCTGGAGCGCGGTGATGCTCGCGTCCAGGTCCCCGCCGCCCGGCACTCCCGGCTCCACGGCACCGGCGGCGACCGGCACGGACGCCGGCGTCCGGCCGGCGCCGAGCGCGATGGCCCCGCCGGTCATGGCGACCGCCAGCAGCGCGGCGGAGCAGACCAGGTGCAGGGACCGCCGGCGCCGCACGACGGCCGCGACCCGCCGCACGGCGGCGACCCGCTCCTCGCCACCGGCGTGCCCGCCCGGGCCGGAGACCGGCGACTCCTCGGCCCCCGGCTCTTGCGCCGTGCGGACTTCGGCCGTCTGCTCCTCGGCCGTCTGCACGTCGGCCGTCCGCTTCTCGGTCCATGGCTCTTGCGCCGTCCGGGCTTCGGCCGTCTGCTCCTCGGCCGTCTGCACGGCGGCCGTCCGGGCCTCGGCCGCCTGCATGTCGGCCGTCCGCTTCTCGGCCCCCGGCTCCTGCGCCGTCCGGGCTTCGGCCGTCTGCTCCTCGGCCGTCTGCACGGCGGCCGTCGGCTCCTCGGTCCCTGGCTCCTGCGTCGTCCGGGCTTCGGCCGTCTGCTCCTCGGCCGTCTGCACGGCGGCCGTCGGCTCCTCGGTCCCCGGCTCCTGCGCCGTCCGGGCTTCGGCCGTCTGCTCCTCGGCCGCCTGCACGTCGGCCGTCCGGGCCTCGGCCGTCGGCTCCTCGGCCGTCTGCATGTCGGCCGTCCGCTTCTCGGTCCCCGGCTCTTGCGCCGTCCGGACTTCGGCCGTCCGCTCCTCGCCCGTCTGCACGGCGGCCGTCCGCTCATCGGTCCCCGGCTCTTGCGCCGTCCGGACTTCGGCCGTCCGCTCAGCGGCGGTCCGCTTCTCGGCCGTCGGCTCCTCGGCCGTCCGGGCCTCGGCCCTCTGCGCCCTCTTCTCTTCGTCCTGCCCGCGCGGGACCATGCCTTGTCCTCCGTCGGTCGTGTGCTGAGGCGCGGCCCGCCGTGGGGGAGGGGGAGTACGGGCCGCGCCGGTCTCGGTGGGTCGGGGGGGTCAGTACGCGCGCTGCATCCGCCGGCGCCACCAGGCGAAGACGGTGCCCAGCAGCAGGATCCCGGCCGCGCCGGCGGCCGCCGACCCGGCGATCAGCACGGTGTTGCCGGAGCCGCCGGAAGAGGAACCGGCCGGCTGGAGGGCGTCCCCGAGCTGGCTGCGCACGTCCGTCCCCGCCGTCGTGCCCTTGGCGAGGGCGCCGCGGGAACCGGCCGTGGGCTGGGCGACGTACGGGAAGTAGCTCTCGAACTTCCTGTCGTTCTTGTCGACCGCGTCCCCCAGGTCGTTCTTCGAGCCGACCAGTTCGCCCTCCACGACCTGCAGCGCCGCGTCGATCACGTCGTCGCCGAGCCGGCGCCCGTTCGGGAAGCCCGCGTTGTCGCCGTCCAGCACGCCCAGCCGCTTCGGGTGCATGCTCGGCTTGACCGAGGTGTTCAGCCGCAGCTCCTCCGCCGGCTTGACGTTCGGCGGCTGGTTGAGGCCCTTGACGCCCTTCAGGAAGACGTCGACCAGGTCGTTGCGCGGCTCCGCGGGTGCCTTGATCTTGTAGATGGACTCGATGAGCTTCGGCAGCTCGGGGTTGGTGACGTTCTTCAGGAACTGGGCGTCGTACGCGGGCTGCGACGCGTTGAACCTGTCCTTGTCCTTCTGCGGGTTGACGACCTCGTTGACCAACGGGTTGCCGAGGCGCGAGACCTGGCTGTAGTAGCCCTGGGCGTTGCGGCGCTGGGTGGTGGACCAGATGCCGACCACGGGCTGGTGGGCGGACTCGCGGATCAGGTCGTTCGGGACCTGGAGGGCGATGGTGTTGACGTTGTAGCCCTTGAGGGTGTCCCGGCCGACCTCGCTGAGGTTCCCGCCGTACAGCAGGTCGAAGACGCGCAGGTCCGCGAAGAACGGGTCGTCCGCCTGTCCGGCGAAGGTCGCGGCGCCCCCGGCCGTCTTGTGGACCGCCTGCGCCCGCAGCTTGCCGTAGTCCGGCATGGACGCCTTGCCGACGTTCGACGGCGCCACCGGCACGTCGTCGGCCAGCTTGGTCTTCGACATCTCGTGCCCGCCGCGGACCTTGATGAGGTCGATGTCGTAGGTCTGGGTGATGTTGAGGTCCGGGTCGTCCAGGCTGGTGACGGGACCGGTGTTGTAGAGGAACGTGTTCCCGTTCCTCGTGTGCGTCTTGAAGGTGTAGCGGAAGACCAACTCGCCCTGCGCGTCGCCGTTGTTGTCGATGTGGAGGTCGTACTGGGCGTCGTCGGCGAAGGTGTAGAAGTTCGGTCCGCCGGCCGGTTCCTCGAAGGGGATCCAGTTCGCCACGATCGTCGTCGTGTCGGGCTTGTCCGGGCTGACGAACGCGTACAGGTCGGTGTTGTCGTACTGCGGGGTGCCCGAGATCAGCGGGGCCTCCCGGTGGGAGGAGGCGGAGGCCGCCCCGGGTGCCAGCGTGGCGACGCCGGCGGCTGCGAGCCCTCCGGCGGCCAGCGCGCCGCTGATGAGCGTGGCCAGGCCCTTGCGTCCCGTACCGCCCCTGGAGAAGAGAGGTGTCATGCCGTCCGTCCTCAGTGCCGACTTGCCTTTGACGGACGGGTATACGGAGCGGAACCGCCGATCGGTTTGGTCGGGGAGCGAAAAACTTTTTCCCGCTCCGGGACCCGCGTTTTCGGCCCGCTGATCCGTAAGTTCTCGGGGAGGTGTGTCTCGGTGCGGATGCGCGGTGCGCGGGGAAGAGCCGGCTGCGGCCACGGAGAGGGGGCCCGCATGCAGGCGGACGAGCTGCTGGTGCTCGTGGCGGGCGGCGACCAGAGGGCGTTCGAGCAGTTGTACGGGCTCGTGTCCGGGCCGGTGTACGGGCTCGTCCGGCGGGTGGTGCGCGACCCCGCCCAGTCCGAGGAGGTCGCCCAGGAGGTGCTGCTCGAAGTGTGGCGCTCCGCCGCCCGGTTCGACCCCGGCCGGGGCAGCGCCCTGTCCTGGGTCCTCACCCTCGCCCACCGCCGCGCCGTCGACCGGGTGCGCAGCGCCCGCGCGGCCGGGGAGCGCGAGCAGCGCGAGGCCCTGCGCGCCGGGGAACCCGCGTTCGACCAGGTCGCCGAGGAGGTGGAGGCCGGCCTCGAACGCGAGTGGGTGCGCCGCTGCCTGCACCGGCTCACGGCCCTGCAACGCCAGTCGGTGACCCTCGCCTACTACGACGGGTACACCTACCGTGAGGTGGCCGAGCGGCTGAAGCTGCCGCTCGGCACGGTCAAGACACGGATGCGCGACGGACTCACCCGGCTGCGCGACTGCCTGGGAGGCGCCGCATGAGCATCCTCGGCAGGCTGCTGCGCCGCGAGGACCCGCACTCCCTCGCCGCGCCCTACGCGCTCGACGCCCTCGAACCGGGCGAGCGGCGCCGCTTCGAGAAGCACCTGGCGGGCTGCGACCGCTGCGCCGCCGAGGTGCGGGACCTGGCCGAGGACGCGGTCCGGCTCGCCTGGTCCACGGCGGCCCCCGCGCCCGCCGCCCTGCGCGACCGGGTCCTGGCCGCCGTCCGCAGCACCCCGCAGGAGCCGGCGCGCGGTCACGCGGCCGCGCGGGACCGGGCGCCGGCCCGGGAGCGCACGCCCCAGCTGCCGCCGCACGTCTGGGGCACCCAGCCCCCGCCGGGCCGCGCCCGCACGCCCCGGCGGCGCCCCCTGTTCGCCCCGCTCGCCACGGCCACCGCCGCCGCGGCCCTCGTCGTCGCCTCGCTCTTCGCCGTCCAGGCGCACCGCGCCGAGGACCGGCTCGACGCGGAGCAGGCCCGGGCACGTGAGATCGCCCACGTTCTGGCCGCGACCGACGCCCGCGCCGCCAACAGCGAGGACGCGCGGGGCCGCAGTATCGGAGTGATCGCTTCCGCCTCCGAGCGGGAGGCCGTCGTCACCCTCAGCGGATACGGCACCCCGCCCGCCGGACGCGTCCACCAGCTCTGGCTCGTGCGCCCCCGGGTACAACCCCGCTCCCTCGGCCTCCTGGCGGGCGACACGCCCTTGGTCGCGAAGGGCCTCGACACCTCCTCGACGTCACTCGCCGTAACCGTCGAACCTGACGGTGGGTCAGCGCAGCCCACCGGTCAGCCGATTGTCCAACTCACCCTGAAATCGGTCGGATTCGGAGAGTAGTCAAAGAGGGGTGGTCAACCCCCTTACAGGGAAGGTGAATCCTGTGGCCGAGATACACGCGTGCCCCACCGGGGCGATAGGGTTACCCTGCCCGGGCCGGGTGGACTCGTACGGGTGGGGAGTGACATGGAACAGATAACGATGCGCAGCAGGGCCAGGGTCCCTGCGATCACCTGCGGGAGCAGCGCGACCAGTTCGCGCCTCGACCGCCATCTGTCGGTGCTGGCGGGTCCCGCCATACCGCAGCGGGAGACGGTCGAGGCGACCTCGCTGATGCGCGAACTCACGGCGCGTGACACCACGCACCGGCGCAGTGACCGGGGTGCGCGGGTCAGCCGCGTCTCCCTCTTCGCGCCGCTGCGCCGACTGCGCCGTTCGCTGTTCGGCGGTCACTGACCGCGTCGCAGGGCCCCTGACCCCGAGCAGGGGTGCCCGCGCTCAGGCCGCCACACCGTCCCGGCGCAGCGCTGCGATCTCGTCGTCCGTCATCCCCACGGCACGCAGCAGCGCTCCGGTGTGCTGACCGAGTGCGGGCACGTCACCCATCCGTGCCTCGCCCCCGCCCGGCAGCGTGATGGGAGGCAGCAGCGCCTTCAGCGGTCCGGCCGGCGTACCCACCTGACGCCAGCGCTCCCGGGCCGCCAGCTGCGGATGCCCCGCCAGTTCGTGCAGGTCCCGCAGCCGGGCGCAGGCGATGCCCGCCTTCTCCAGCCGTGCCAGCGCCTCCTCGGCGTCCAGCACCGCCAGCGCGCCCCCGACCAGGGCGTCGGTCGACTCCCGGTGCGCCACCCGCGCGGCGTTCGTCGCGTACGCCGGGTCCGTGCCCAGCTCCGGGCGGCCCATGACCTGCTCGGCCAGCCGCCGCCACTCCCGGTCGTTCTGCACCGACAGCAGCACCCGCCCGCCGTCCGCCGTCGGATAGGCGTCGTACGGCGCGATCACGGCGTGCGCGAGTCCCGTACGCGCCGGCGGCTCACCCCCGTGCATCGCGTGGTGCAGCGGATGCCCCATCCACTCGGCGAGCGCCTCCAGCATCGACACCTCCACCGGCCCGCCCCGCCCGGTCGTCCCGCGCCGCACGAGCGCCGCCAGCACACCGGAGAACGCGTACATCGCCGCCGCGATGTCCGCGGCCGGGATGCCCGCCTTCACCGGCTGCTCCGGCGTCCCGGTCACCGACACCAGCCCCGCCTCGCACTGCACGAGCATGTCGTACGCCCGCTTGTCCGCGTACGGCCCCGAGCCGCCGTAGCCCGAGATGTCCACGGCGACCAGCCGCGGGTGCGCGGCGCACAGCGTGGCCGCGTCCAGGCCGAGCCGGGCCGCCGCGCCGTGCGCGAGGTTCTGCACGAACACGTCGGCGTCCGCGACCAGCCGCCGTACGACGTCCAGGCCGCGCGGGTCCTTCAGGTCCAGCGCGATGGATTCCTTGCCGCGGTTGCACCACACGAAGTGCGAGGCGAGACCGCGGGCCGCGGTGTCGTAGCCGCGCGCGAAGTCGCCGCCGTCGACCCGTTCCACCTTGACGACCCTGGCGCCGAGGTCGGCGAGCTGCCGGGTGGCGAAGGGTGCGGACACGGCCTGCTCGACGGCGACGACGGTGATGCCCTCCAGGGGCAGGGGGAGATGATCCATGGGGTGGATGATCTCCCCCGGCCGGCGGCTTTGTCAGCAGTGCGGGTTCACCCGGTCCGCGCGTACCGGCTCACCGCGAGCGGCAGGAACACCGCGGTGAGCAGCAGGCACCAGATCAGCGACCCGGCCACCGGGTGGGCCACCGGCCAGGCGGCGTCCTCCGGGACCGGCGCGTTGCCGAAGAGGTCGCGCAGGGCCGTGGTCACCGCGCTGATCGGGTTCCACTCGGCGAGCGTGCGCAGCCAGCCCGGCAGGTTGTCCGTCGGGATGTAGGCGTTGGACAGCAACGGCAGCACGAAGGAGGAGGCGCCGAGCTGTCCGGCCGCCTCCTCGCTGCGGGTGAGCAGCCCGAGGAGGATCCCGGCGCAGGTGCAGGCGAACCGGAAGAACAGCAGCAGCCCCACGGCGCCGGCCGCCCCGGCCGCCGACCCCTCGATCCGCCAGCCCACCGCGAGACCGGTCAGCAGCAGCGGCACCGCCCCGGCCGCCGTGACCACGAGGTCCGCGACGGCCTGCCCGAGCGGTACGGCGGCCCGGCTCACCGGCATCGTGCGGAACCGGTCCGCCACGCCCCGGTGGGTGTCCTGGGCCGCCTGGAACATGCCGGTCATCAGCCCGCCGGCGGCCGTCGCGACGAGCAGCCCGGGCACCAGGAAGGCGCGGTACTCACGGCCGGGCACGGCCAGGGCGCTGCCGAACACGAAGCCGAAGAACAGCAGCATGTTGACCGGCATGACCTGGGTCAGGACCGCCAGCCCCGGGTTGTTGCGGACCCGGCGCAGCTGCCGGCCGGTCATCGCCAGCCCGTCGTACGCGAACGCCCTCACGCGGCACGCTCCTTGCCGTCGGTGAAGCCCTTGTCGGTGGAGCGGTCGGTGGGGCCGTCGGCGGGCTCGCCGGAGGACTCCCCGGTGAGCCGCAGGAAGACGTCGTCGAGGGTGGGCGGCCGGATGCCCGCGTCCAGCAACGGCACACCGGCCGCGTCCAGTTCGCGCACCAGCCGGGGCAGGGTCAGCGTCGGGTCGGTGGTGACCGCGCCGACCGCGTTCCGGTCCCGGTCGAACACGGGCTCCCGGCCGGTCAGCCGGTCGAGCACGGCCGCCGCCCGGGCGAGCGCGCCGGCGTCCGCGACCACCGCCTCCGCGTACGAGCCGATGACCGCCTTGAGCGCGGCGGGCGAGCCGGTGTGGGCGACCCGGCCCCGGTCCACCAGGGCGATGTCGTCGGCGAGCTGATCGGCCTCCTCCAGGTACTGCGTGGTCAGCAGCACGGTGGTGCCGTCCGCCTTCAGTTCGCGCACCGCCTGCCAGACGCGGGCACGGCTGGCCGGGTCGAGCCCAGTGGTCGGCTCGTCCAGGAACAGCACGTCCGGACGGCGGACCAGGCTCGCGGCGAGGTCGAGGCGGCGCCGCATGCCGCCGGAGTACGCGGACACCCTGCGGTCCGCCGCCTCGGTCAGACCGAAGCGCTCCAGCAGTTCGGCGGCCCGGGCGGCCGGCCCGCGCACCCGGTGCAGCCGGGCGAACAGCCGCAGGTTCTCCCGGCCGGTGAGGTCCCCGTCCACCGAGGCGTACTGCCCGGTGACCCCGATCCGGCGCCGCACCGCCGCCTCCTCCCGCACGAGGTCGTGCCCGGCGATCCGGGCCGAGCCCCCGTCCGGGCGCAGCAGCGTGGTCAGCAGCCGCACCGCCGTCGTCTTCCCCGCCCCGTTCGGGCCCAGCAGTCCGCAGACCGTGCCCTCGGCGACGGCCAGGTCCAGCCCGCGCAGGGCGCGGACGGCGCCGAAGCGCTTCTCCAGACCTTCACTAAGTACAGCGTACGTAGTAGTCATGCCGGGACCATACCGCACTACGTACGCCGTACGTAACTAGGATGGTGCCGAGGTGATCGAACGATGGCAGTCCGAGGGGCCGTCCCCGGGGTGATCTGGGCGCGCCCCGAACGCACCGGCCGGGGTCCGAGGCCGGCGTACACGCGCGACGACATCGCCGCCGCCGCCGTCCGGATCGCCGACGCCGAGGGGCTCGACGCGGTGTCGATGCGGCACGTCGCCGCCGAACTGGGCTGCGGCACCATGTCGCTGTACAACTACGTCCCCCGCAAGGAGGACCTGTACGAGCTGATGGTGGACGCGGCCGGCGGGGAGCACGCCCTCTGGGAGCCGAGCGGGGACTGGCGGGCCGACATGCGCCGCGTGGCCCGGCAGACCCGTGAGCTGATGCGCCGGCACCCGTGGCTGCCCCGCCTGATGTCCCCCGTCTACGGCTTCAGCCCCAACGCCCTGCGCTACCTGGAGCACTGCCTGGCCTGCCTCGACCCGCTGGAGGAGCGGTACGGCACCAAGCTGGAGCTGATCGCGATGCTCAACGGCATGGTCACGACCTACGTCCGCAACGAACTCGACACCGCCGAGCGGGTCCGGGCCCTGCCCTGGTCGGAGGACGAGGAGAACGCGGCCCGCATCGCCTACCTGGGCAGCCGGATCGCCACCGGCGCGTACCCGCGTATGGCGGCGGCCTTCACGGAGGACGCCGGGCCGATCGATCTGGAAGCGGTGTTCGAACGAGCGGTGGAACGCGTCATCGACGCGTTCGCGCCGCGCTAGCCGGAGGCGGGGGCCGAAGTGGACCAGGGGCGGGCGCGGCGTCAGCTCCGCTTGATCGCGGAGGTGCTGGAGGCGGCCCGGGGCGACGGCATCCCGCTCTGGCTGCGGGGCGGCTGGGCGATGGACTTCTTCCTCGGGGAGGTCACCCGGGACCACGGGGACGTCGACTGGTTCGCCTGGGCCAAGGACGCGGAGTCCCTCGGCGGGGCGCTGGTCCGGCTCGGCCACGCACCGGTCCCCGGGCCGCCCGCCGGACTCCAGCTCGACTTCGTGAAGGACGGCCTGGAGAGCAGCTTCACCCTGATCGACAGGGACGCGGCGGGCCGGGTGACGGTGGCCGGCGGCCCCTGGGCCGGCACCCCCTGGCCGGACGGACTGCTCGGCGAGGAGCCCGGCCGCATCGGTGCGCTCCGGGCGCCGATCGTCGACCCGCGCGTGCAGATCGAGATCAAGCGCATGATGCCCGTCTGGGACCCCTCCCGGCCCCGCCGGCCCAAGGACGCGGAGGACATCGCCCGGCTGGAGGCCGCCCTGGGCGGACGGGCCGGCGGCTAGAGCAGCGCGAACTGCCCGTCCGGGCCCTCCTCGTGATGGTCGAGGACCGAGGCGGGACGGCGGGCGGGCGCGGGCACCGGCAGAACGCCCGCCCGGCGCAGCTCCGCCGCCGTGACCGGTGACGTCACCTTCAGCCCGGCCCGCAGCGCCCGCACGTCGGCCAGCAGGGCGAGGACCGTGACGAGCTCCAGCAGCTCCGACGTCCAGGCCTGCGGCCAGCTCGCCGGACGGATCGCGGCGAGCGTACCCGGCTGGGCGGGTGCGGTGCGGGCCGTGAACCAGGCCTCCAGGACCCGGACCCCGGCCACCTCGTGGTCCCAGGCCTCGGGCGGGACGGGGGAGATGCGGCCCTCGTCCAGGTGCAGGGTCTCCTCGTCGCGGTCGTAGCACAGGCCGAGCGGCCGGGCCGGCAGGGGCGCGCGGACGTACGGGCGGCGCCCGCCCGGCAGCTTGGGGCGCTCGCCGTCGCGCCGCAGCAGCCACAGCGTCCGGCGGCCCACGTCCACGCCGGCCGCCCACACGTCGGGGTCCTCGGTGAGCGGGACGGTGAGGCCGGGGCGGGCCGCCGCGAGGATCCAGGCCAGTACGTCCGGCGCAGAGGGGCGGGCGCCCAGCCGGGCCGACAGGTGGTCCAGCAGGCCGGGGGCCAGGTTGGGTTCCGTGCCGCCGGGGCGGCGGTACAGCGGGCGGACACGGCCGGTGCGCAGGACCGGCAGGTGGGAGGTCGCCAGCAGCGGGGTGTCCGGGTCGCCCGTCTCGACGGCGAACACCTGCCGCCCGTCCGCGACCCGCCACAGCTCCGGGCGGGCCGTGTCGAGCAGCCGGTGGTCCGGGATCAGCCACTGCTCGTCGAAGGGGGCGGCCAGGACCCGCACCGGCTCCGCGCAGGGCCCCTCCGCGCGCGCGAGCCGCTCCGTGCCGGTGGTCTGCCCGGGCAGCTGGCCCACCGCCGACTGGAGCGTACGGGCGCGGCTCGGCTCGAACAGGGCCTCCCGGTCCGGCCCCTCGGCCTTCAGCAGGGCGTCCCAGCGGGCCCTCAGCGAGACCGGATCGGGCGCCGCCGGCCAGGCACGGCCCGGCCGCATCGGTGCGACGGACCACGGCATGAGGTCCGCCAGCAGCGGAGCGTCGTCGTGCGTCACGCTGGGCATGGTACGGCAGTCCCGCAGCCCCCGAAGGGGCGCCGGCCGCACCCGGCACCGGCTCCGCCGCGCGGGCACGGCCGGCCGCGCCGGCCCCGCGGAGGACCGGCGGCCGGCGGCCGCGGAACCGGCGGCGCGCCTACGCGTCCAGCGTCACGGTGAACGAGAACCTGTCCCCCCGGTAGTGGATGACGGCCACGTCCAGCACCCGCCCCGCGCTGTCGTACGTCACGCCCGTGTAGTGCAGGATCGGGCTGAGCAGCGGGACCTGGAGCAGGCGGGCGGTCTCCGGGTCGGCGAGCCGGGCCTCCACGGTGTCCGTGATCCGGCTGATGTCCGCCTTCACCACGTCCCGCAGCACCTTGGTCATCGGCCAGCGGACCAGGTCGTCCACGTCGACGCGCTCGGCCAGTTCGGGACGGATGTGGTTGACGGCGTGGTTGGTCGGCTCGCCCGTCTTCTCGTCGCGGCGCAGACGGTGGTACGACGCCACCTCCGCGCAGTCCGGGAAGTGCTCGGCGAGTCCGCCCGGCACCGGCACCCGCCCGTGGCCGAGCAGCTCGGTCGTCATCCCGGACTGCTGGGCCACGATGGCGTCCACCGAGCCCAGCAGCCGGACCGGGGCCCCGCGCCGGACGCCCGGCTCGATGAACGTGCCGCGCCGCCGGTGCCGGCTGATCAGGCCCTCGTCCTCCAGCTCCTTCAGCGCCTGCCGCATGGTCAGCACGCTCACGCCGTAGTGCTCCGCCAGCCGCTCCTCGGTGGGCAGCCGCAGCGGGTCCTCGGGCGAGCGGCCCAGTATCGAGGCGCGCAGCGACTGCGACACCTGGTACCACAGCGGCAGCTTGCGGTTCAGGACGATCGAATCCGGAGCGAAGGAGGTCACGCGGCTATCCGTACCTGGCGGAGAACGTTCGGCGCAACGGCGGCGGTCACCCCCGGAAGTGCCGTTCCAGCCCCTGCCACACGTCGTCGTAGCGCTGCTGGAGGTGTTCGGCGCCCGCCGCGTGCGGGGTGAGGGTGACCGGCCAGCGGGTCTCGAACATGAACGCCAGCCCGTCGTCGATCTTCTGCGGCCGCAGCTCGGCCGCGCTCGCCCGGTCGAAGGTCTCCCGGTCCGGGCCGTGCGCCGACATCATGTTGTGCAGCGAGCCGCCGCCCGGCACGAAGCCCTCCGCCTTGGCGTCGTACGCGCCCTCGACCAGGCCCATGTACTCGCTCATCACGTTCCGGTGGAAGTACGGCGGCCGGAAGGTGTCCTCGCCCACCAGCCAGCGCGGCGCGAAGACCACGAAGTCCACGCCGGCCAGTCCCGGGGTGTCCGAGGGCGAGGTCAGGACCGTGAAGATGGACGGGTCGGGGTGGTCGTAGGAGATGGTGCCGATCACATTGAACCGGCGCAGGTCATAGGCGTACGGCACATGGTTGCCGTGCCAGGCGACCACGTCCAGCGGGCTGTGGTCGTAGGTGGCCGTCCAGAGGTTGCCGCAGAACTTGTTCACCACCTCCACCGGGCCCTCGACGTCCTCGTACGCCGCGACGGGCGCACGGAAGTCCCGGGGATTGGCGAGTCCGTTGGCGCCGATCGGCCCGAGATCGGGCAGTTGGAACGGCGCCCCATAGTTCTCGCACACATACCCTCGGGCCGACTCGTCGAGCAGCTCCACACGGAAGCGCACCCCACGTGGGATCAGCGCTACATGGGAAGGCTCCACATGCAGGCGCCCGAACTCGGTGTGCAGCAGCAGCCCGCCCCGCTCGGGCACGATCAGCAGCTCACCGTCGGCGTCGGAGAAGACGCGCTCCATCGAGGCGTTGGCGTGGTACAGGTGCACGGCCATGCCGGAGCGCTGGGTCGCGTCGCCGTTGCCGCCCAGCGTCCACAGGCCCGCGAGGAAGTCGGTGCCGGCCGGGGGCTGCGGCAGCGGGTTCCAGCGCAGCCGGTTGGGGTCGGGCACCGTCTCGGTGAAGGGGGCCGTGCGGATCGCGCCGTTGTCGGCGCGGGTGAACGCGGGGTGCGCGGCCGAGGGGCGGATGCGGTACAGCCAGGAGCGCCGGTTGTGCGCCCGCGGCTCGGTGAAGGCCGTACCGCTCAGCTGCTCGGCGTACAGGCCGAGCGGCGCGCGCTGCGGCGCGTTGCGGCCCTCGGGCAGGGCGCCCGGCACCGCCTCCGAGGCGTGTTCGTTGCCGAACCCGGTCAGATACGACAGCCCCTCGGCGGTCTTCCGTGCGTCCCCGCTCATCATCGCTCCTCGTGTTCCCGATTCCTATGCATCACCGTAGGAATGAGCGCGGGTCCGCGCAAGAGGGTCCGGGTCCTCCCCCGGAGGTAGGGGCCGAACCAGACCTGAGGGGGATCCGGGCCGCCCGGCCGCTGTTCTACGCTCCCGCTCATGTCATGGACGAAGGGGAAGCACGGGACGCTCGCCGCGCTCGCGGTGTGCGTCCTGCTGCCGCTCGGAGCGGTGGCCTGCACCGCCGGTGAGGCGCACGAGGGCGCGGTCTCGTCCGCGCCGGTGGGCAAGGTGCTGGACGAGACCGACACCACCGGCCGGAACCTGCGGGAAGTGCCCCGGAAGGACGCCCCCGAGGTCGCCGTGGAGGTCACCGAGGACCCGGCCGGCGGCTGGGACGTCCGGCTGTCCTTCCGGCACTTCGCCCTCTCCGCTCCCGGCGCCCGGCCGGTGGCGGTCACCGGCCGCGGCTTCGTCCGCCTCTTCGTGGACGGCCGGCGGGCCGCCCGGATGCAGGGTCCCACCCGCCATCTGGGCGCCGGTTCCGTCCCGCACGGCACCCACCGGATCACCGCGCGCCTGTACGCCGACGACGGCACGGTGTGGGCGGTCCGCGGCAAGCCGGTCGAGAGCGGCGCCGACATCACGGTGTCGGACGCGGAGACGGACACGACCGGTGCGGGCGCGAGCGGCACGGGCACGGCGGTCCCGGACGCGACCGGTACCGGCACGGCGGATACGGAATCGGCCGGTACCGGCACGGCGGCCACGGAATCGGCCCGCGCGGGCACGGCCGGCACGGACGCGGCGAAGGCGCCCGCCGGTGCCGCGTCGCCCGCCGGCCGCGGATGAGCCCCGCCCGCGGATGAGTGCACCGGCCACCCGCCTTCGTACTGTGGGGGGAGGTTCACCGGATCCCGGCGGAAAGGCATCATGAAGCCCGTGCCCCACGCGACATCGCTCCGCCGCGCGCCCGTCCAGCGGCGCAGCGCCGAACGGCTGACCAGGATCCTGGACGCCTGCGCCGAACTCCTCGACGAGGTCGGCTACGACGACCTGAGCACCCGCGCGGTCGCCGAGCGCGCCGGAGTGCCCATCGGCTCGGTCTACCGCTTCTTCGGCAACAAACGGCAGATGGCCGACGCCCTCGCCCAGCGCAACCTGGAGCGGTACGTCGAGCGCGTCACCGAGCGGCTGAAGGGGGCCCGCGAGGGCGACTGGCGGGCCGCGATGGACGCCGTCCTGGACGAGTACATCGGCATGAAGCGCACGGCGCCCGGCTTCTCGCTGGTCGACTTCGGCAACCAGATCCCGGTGGGCGTCCGGCAGGCCGAACCCAACACACGGGTCGCCGACCGGCTCATCCACCTGCTCTCCGGCTACCTCGGCCGCAGCCCCGACGAGGACCTGCGCCGCGTCTTCCTGGTCGCCGTGGAGACCGCGGACACCCTGGTCCAGCTCGCCTTCCGGGTCGACCCCCAGGGGGACGAGGCGGTCGTCCGGGAGACGCGGGAGCTGCTGCGGGCGTACCTGGGGCGCGTCCTCGACTGAGCCGGGGGCGGCGCGGGGGTCGTGAAGAAGCCTCCGGGAAAGGGACTCCCCTCCATGCCTACCGGTCGGTATGCTCGCTCGGACCCGCCTGCGCCGACCCTTACGGGAGGACCCGTGTCCCGCACCGCCCTGCGAATCTGCTCCTTGTGCGAGGCCACCTGCGGGCTGGCCCTGACCGTCGAGGGCACCCGCGTCACCGGCGCCCGCGGCGACCGGGAGGACGTCTTCAGCAAGGGCTTCATCTGCCCCAAGGGCGCCGCCTTCGGGGCCGTCGACGGCGACCCCGACCGGCTGCGCACCCCGCTCGTCCGCAGGGACGGCGTCCTGCGCGAGGCCACCTGGGAGGAGGCCTTCGACGCGGTCGCCGCCGGTGTCCGCCCGGTCGTGGAGCGGTACGGCCCCGACGCCGTCGGCGTGGTCCTCGGCAACCCCAACGTGCACACCGTGGCCGGCGGCCTCTACCCGTCGGTCCTGGTCGGTGCCCTGCGCACCCGCAGCCTGTTCACCGCCTCCACGGTCGACCAGATGCCCAAGCACGTCTCCAGCGGGCTGCTGTTCGGCGACGCCCACGCGATCCCGGTGCCCGACCTCGACCGCACCTCCCATCTGCTGCTCATCGGCGCCAACCCGCTGGAGTCCAACGGCAGTCTGTGCACCGCCCCCGACTTCCCCGGCCGGCTCAAGGCTCTCAAGGCCCGCGGCGGCCGGCTCACCGTGGTGGACCCGCGCCGCACCCGCACCGCCCGGCTCGCCGACCGCCACCTGGCCGTCCGGCCCGGTACCGACGCCCTGCTGCTGGCCGCGACGGCGCACACCCTCTTCGCCGAGGACCTGGTCGCCCTCGGGCACCTCGCCCCGCACGTCCAGGGTCTCGGCGAACTCCGGGACGCCCTCGCCGACTTCACTCCCGAAGCCGTGGCACCCGCCTGCGACCTGGACGCCGGTGTCATCCGCACCCTGGCCAGGGAACTCGCCGCGGCCGACACCGCCGCCGTCTACGCCCGCATCGGCAGCTGCACCGTCCCGCACGGCACCCTGGCGAGCTGGCTGGTCGACGTCCTCAACATCCTCACCGGCAACCTGGACCGTCCCGGCGGCGCCCTCTTCCCCCAGGCCGCCACCGACCGGACACCCCGCCCGGCGGGCCCCGGCCGCGGCTTCCGGCTCGGCCGCTGGCACTCCCGGGTGAGCGGGTACCCGGAGGCGAAGGGCGAGTTGCCGCTCTCCGCCCTCGCCGAGGAGATCGACACCGCGACCGACGAGGGCACCCCCGTCCGCGCGCTGATCGCCGTCGCCACCAACCCCGTGCTCTCCGCGCCCGACGGCGACCGGCTCGACAAGGCCCTCGCCTCCCTGGACTTCATGGTCAGCGTCGACCCGTACCTGAACGAGACCTCGCGCCACGCCCACGTCGTGCTGCCCCCGCCCCCGCCCTCCCAGAGCCCGCACCACGACTTCGCCTTCAACACCCTCGCCGTGCGCAACCAGGTCCGCTACAGCCGCCCCGCCGTCCCGCTGGAGCCCGGCCGCATGGCCGAGACCGAGATCCTCGCCCGGCTGGTCCTGGCCGTCACGGGCATGCACGGCGCCGATTCGGCGGCCGTCGACACGATGGTCGTCGAGGAGACCCTCGGCAGGGCCGTCCAGGACCCGCACGGGCCGGTGCACGGCCGCGACCCGCGCGAGCTCGCCGCCGGGCTCACCGGCGACAACGGCCCCGAGCGGCGGCTCGACATGATGCTCCGCCTCGGCCCGTACGGCGACGGCTTCGGCGCCCGCCCCGACGGGCTCACCCTGGAGAAACTGCTCGCCCACCCGCACGGCATCGACCTCGGCCCGCTGCGCCCGCGGCTGCCCCAGCCGCTGAAGACCCGCAGCGGCAAGGTCGAGCTGCTGCCCGAACCGATCGCCGGCGACCTGCCCCGGCTGCGCCGGGCGCTGGACGAGAGGCCGGCGGGACTCGTCCTCGTCGGCCGCCGCCACCTGCGCTCCAACAACAGCTGGATGCACAACGTGCCCGCCCTCACCGGCGGCAGCAACCGCTGCACCCTGCAGATCCACCCCCAGGACGCCGCCCGGCTCGGCGTCCGGGACGGCGCCGACGTCCGCGTCAAGGGCGCCGGGGGAGCGGTGGTGGCCCCCGCCGAGGTCACCGACGGCATCCGGCCCGGCGTGGTGAGCCTGCCGCACGGCTGGGGCCACGACCGGCCCGGCACCCGGCTGCACCACGCCTCCGCCGCCCCCGGCGTCAACGTCAACCAGCTCCTCGACGGCAGTCTGCTGGACCCGCTGTCGGGCAACGCGGTGCTCAACGGCGTACCCGTCGAGGTCGTCACACTGCTGTGACCTGGACTTTTGCGCGTATTGCTCGCACGTCAACGTCTTGTTAACGCCGTTTGGACGGACCTAACGTCATCGCACCGCCGACCCCCAGGTGGATGTTCAAGGGCGAACGTTAGGTACCCACTCATGCTGACCATCCTCGGCTTCGCCATGATCGCGACCTTCCTGGTCCTGATCATGCTGAAGAAGATGTCGCCGATCGCGGCGCTCGTGCTCATACCCGCGCTCTTCTGCGTGTTCGTGGGCAAGGGCGCGAAGCTCGGCGACTACGTCATCGACGGCATCACCGGCCTCGCCCCCACCGCGGCGATGCTCATGTTCGCGATCGTCTACTTCGGTGTGATGATCGACGTCGGTCTCTTCGACCCCGTCGTGCGGGGCATCCTGAAGTTCTGCAAGGCCGACCCGCTGCGGATCGTGATCGGTACGGCCGTCCTCGCCGCGATCGTCTCCCTGGACGGCGACGGCTCCACCACCTTCATGATCACCGTCTCGGCGATGTACCCGCTGTACAAGCGCCTGAAGATGTCCCTGGTCGTGATGACCGGTGTCGCCGCCATGGCCAACGGCGTGATGAACACGCTGCCGTGGGGAGGCCCCACCGCCCGCGCCGCCACCGCGCTGAAGCTCGACGCCGGCGACATCTTCGTGCCGATGATCCCGGCCCTCGCCATGGGCCTGCTGTTCGTCTTCGCCCTCGCCTACGTCCTCGGCCGCCGCGAGCGGAGGCGGCTCGGCGTGCTGACGCTGGACGAGGTGCTGGTGGAGGAGACCGAGACGGTGCTGGTCGGCGCCGGAGCCGGCAAGGACGCGAAGAAGGCGGGCGGTTCCGGCTCGGGCGCGGACCTGCCCGACGAGCCCGAGGACAAGAGCCTCCAGGTCCTCGACCCGGACCGCGCCACCCTGCGCCCCGGGCTGTACTGGTTCAACGCGCTGCTCACCGTCGCCCTGCTCACCGCCATGATCATGGAGTGGCTGCCGATCCCGGTGCTGTTCCTGCTCGGCGCGGCCCTCGCCCTGACCGTCAACTTCCCGCACATGCCCGACCAGAAGGCCCGGATCGCCGCCCACGCGGAGAACGTCCTCAACGTCTCCGGCATGGTCTTCGCCGCCGCCGTCTTCACCGGCGTGCTGCAGGGCACCGGGATGGTCGACCACATGGCGAAGTGGCTGGTGGACAACATCCCCGACGGCATGGGCCCGCACATGGCCTTCGTCACCGGCGTGCTGAGCATCCCGCTCACGTACTTCATGTCCAACGACGGCTTCTACTTCGGCGTCCTGCCGGTGCTCGCCGAGGCAGGCCAGGCGCACGGCGTCTCCGCGGTGGAGATCGCCCGCGCCTCGATCGTCGGCCAGCCCCTGCACATGTCCAGCCCGCTCGTCCCCGCCGTGTACGTCCTGGTCGGCATGGCCAGGGTCGAGTTCGGCGACCACACCCGGTTCGTGGTCAAGTGGGCCGCGCTCACCTCCGTGGTGGTGCTCGGCGCGGCGATCCTGTTCGGCATCATCTGACCACGCGACGGAGGTCGTCCCCATGGCGCCCGGTGGGAACCGCGGCTGGCTGCTCCGCCTCGTCATCGCCTTCTCCTTCGCGCAGGGGGCGGTGTCGATGGCCCGGCCCGCCGTCTCCTACCGGGCCCTCGCGCTGGGCGCCGACGAGCGCGCGGTCGGTGTCGTCGCCGGTGTGTACGCGCTGCTGCCGCTGTTCGCCGCCGTACCGCTCGGCCGCCGTACCGACCACGGCCGCTGCGCGCCCCTGCTGCCGGTGGGTGTGCTCCTCGTCGCCGCCGGCTGCGCGCTCAGCGGGCTCGCCGGCTCCCTGGGGGCGATGGCCCTGTGGAGCGGGGTGATGGGCCTCGGACACCTCTGTTTCGTGATCGGCGCCCAGTCCCTGGTGGCCCGCCAGTCCGCACCGCACGAACAGGACCGCAACTTCGGCCACTTCACCATCGGCGCCTCCCTCGGCCAGCTGATCGGGCCCGTCGCCGCCGGTGCCCTCGTCGGCGGTCCGGACATGGCGCACAGCAGCGCGCTCGCCCTCGTCGTCGCGGGGGCGGGCGCGGCCGTGGCGTTCACGTCGCTGTGGCGCATCGAGGACCGTACGGCCGTCGGTTACCGCTCGCCGCGGGGCGAACGCGTGCCGGTCGCCGGGATCCTGCGCGCCCGGGGCGTGCCCGCGGGCATGCTCATCAGCCTGTCGGTGCTGTCGGCGACCGACATCCTCACCGCCTACCTCCCCGTGGTCGGCGAGCACCGGGGCATCGCGCCGTCGGTGATCGGTGTCCTGCTCAGTCTGCGGGCCGGTGCCACCATCGCCTGCCGGCTGGTCCTCACCCCGCTGCTGCGGCTGCTCGGGCGGCCCGCCCTGCTCACCGTGACCTGCCTGCTGGCCGCCCTGCTGTGCGCGGGGGTGGCGCTGCCGGTGCCGGTCCCGGTGCTCGGCGCGATGCTCACGGCCCTCGGTTTCTGCCTGGGCGTCGGCCAGCCGCTGTCGATGACGACGGTGGTGCGGGCCGCGCCCGACCGGGCCCGCTCCACCGCCCTCGCGCTGCGGCTGACCGGCAACCGGCTCGGCCAGGTCGCCGCGCCCGCCGCCGCGGGTCTGGTCGCCGGTGTGGCCGGGGTGGCGGCGCCGTTCGTGATGCTGGGGGCACTGCTGCTGCTGTCGTCGGGGGTGGCGCTGCGCTCGCCGGGACGGTCCGGGGAGCCGTCCGGGCGGGTGAACGGGAAGCGGCCGAAGCGCCCGGGATTGCGCCGCACGAGCGATCTCTGACGGCGCGTCGGGCGTCGGTCCCCGGGGCCACGCGGCCCATGACGGAGAGTCCAGGCGAAAGAGCGATTTGTATGAAAATCGTCTGAACTCGGAGGATTGCGCATGCCCACCCTGACACTCCCACGTGCCGTCGGCTCCCGCGCGGGCGCCACAGTCGTCCTCACCGCCCTCGCCGCGGCGGGCGCGTCATGGGTGGCGGCGCCGAGCGCGGTGGCCCAGGGGGAGAACGGCGACATCCGGATCCATGACGAGCGTCACCTCCGCGGAACGTCGCTCGTCGGATCGGCCAAGGACGATCCGGTGGTCTGCAGGTTCTATCTCGAGGCGGTCAACTTCGACACCCTGACCAGCATCGCCTACACCATCACCCCCCAGCCCCCGCTGCCCACCGCCGCCACCGTCTCCGGGGTCATCCAGCTCGCCGGGGGTGCCGGGCACACCGACCCGCTGGGCCTGTCGGACGGGCAGTACAAGATCAGCTGGATCGTGGGGACCCCCGCGGCCGTGAAGGAGAAGGTCTTCCGGGTCAGCTGCAAGGAAGGGCGCCACGAGGGGGAGCAGGAGGAGCACGGGGAGCACGGTCCGAACGGGCAGATCGCCGACGACCAGCAGAACAACGGCGGCGGCTGGGGCAAGAACGACCACGACGGTCCCAAGGGCGGGGTCCACGCGGGCGGCGGCGGCCTCATCGACACGGCCGCCGCGTACTCCCCGGTGGCCGCCGCGGCCGCCGTGGGTCTGGTCGCCGTCTGCGGTGTCGTGTACGTCCGGCTGATCCGCCGGCGGCCCCATGGTGCCGCGTAGGTACCGACGCAGGCCCTGGTACCGGACCCGCGCCTACCGTCTGGCCAGGACGGCCCTGCTGGCGGTCGTCCTGGTGACGGTGGTGGCCCGGTGCGGGCCGGACGGCGGGACGGCCGGGACCGGCCGGGGTGCCCCGGCGGCCTCCGGCGCGGACTCCTCCCGGCACGACGGAGGGGGCGGCGGAGCGGACGCCGGCCCGGACGAGGACCCGCCCCCCGCCGACACCCCGCCGCCCCGTCCGCTGCCCCGGTCCCGGCCGACGTCCTTCCGCGTGCCCTCCCTGGGCATCGACGCCCCGGTCACCCCGCTCCGCCTCGACCGCAACCACGAACTGGAGACGCCGCCCGTCGACGCGCCCCGCCTGGTCGGCTGGTACGAGGGCGGCCCCACGCCCGGCGAGGCCGGCACCGCCGTGGCCGTGGGACACCGCGACACCCGGACCGGGCCGGCCGTCTTCGCCGGACTCGCCCAGGTCAAGCCCGGCAGGCGCATCGAGGCCCGGCGGGCGGACGGCCGTACCGCCGTCTACTCGGTGGACGGGGTGAAGGTCTTCGACAAGGCCGGCTTCCCCGACAGGGAGGTCTACGGCCCCACCGGCCGCCCGGAGCTGCGGGTGATCACCTGCGGCGGCCTCTTCAGCCGGCGGACCGGCTACACCAGCAACGTGGTGGTCTTCGCCCATCTGACCGCCACCCGATGACCGGCGGACCGGCCGGTGCGGACGCCCTGCCCGCACCGGCCGGTCCGTTCGCGATGATGTCCCGGAACGTCCGTGGCCCGGGAATGTCTGGCGCGCGAAAACTATCACCGCTAGTTTGTGTGCCGGACGACGCGGACCCGCCGGGAGGACACACATGAAGGCACACGACGCCCTGTACATCGACGGCGCCTGGCGCCCCGCCGGGAGCCGGGACGTGATCGAGGTCGTCAATCCCGCCGACGAGCAGGTCATCGGCCGTGTCCCGGCGGGCGGCGCCCTGGACGTCGACACCGCCGTACGGGCCGCCCGCGCCGCCCTGCCCGGCTGGGCCGCCACGCCCCCGGCCGAACGCGCCGGGCGCCTGACCGCCCTCCGGGACGCCCTCGTGGCCCGCAAGGACGAGATCGCCGAGACGGTCACCGCGGAACTGGGCTCGCCCCTCGCGTTCTCCCAGGCCGTGCACGCGGCCGTGCCGATCGCGGTCGCGAGCTCCTACGCCGAGCTGGCCGCGACGCACGCCTTCGAGGAGAAGGTCGGCAACTCCACCGTCCTGCACGAGCCGATCGGCGTGGTCGGCGCGATCACCCCCTGGAACTACCCGCTCCACCAGATCGTCGCCAAGGTCGCCCCGGCCCTCGCCGCCGGCTGCACGGTCGTCCTCAAGCCCGCCGAGGACACCCCGCTCACCGCCCAGCTCTTCGCCGAGGCGGTGCACGAGGCGGGCCTGCCCGCGGGCGTGTTCAACCTGGTCACCGGCCTCGGCCCGGTCGCCGGACAGGCCCTCGCCGAGCACCCGGGCGTCGACCTGGTCTCCTTCACCGGCTCCACGGCGGTCGGCCGGCAGATCGGCGCGGTGGCCGGCGCGGCCGTGAAGAAGGTCGCCCTCGAACTCGGCGGCAAGTCCGCCAACGTCATCCTGCCCGGCGCCGACCTCGCCAGGGCCGTGAACGTCGGCGTCGCCAACGTGATGTCCAACTCCGGCCAGACGTGCAGCGCCTGGACCCGGATGCTGGTCCACCGCGACCAGTACGCCGAGGCCGTCGAACTCGCCCGGACCGCCGCCGACAAGTACGCCGACCGCATCGGCCCGCTGGTCAGCGCCAGGCAGCGGGCCCGGGTGCGCGGGTACATCGAGAAGGGCGTCGCCGAGGGCGCCCGCCTCGTCGCCGGCGGCCCCGCATCCCCGCGCGAGCGCGGCTACTTCGTCAGCCCGACGGTCTTCGCGGACGTCACCCCCGAGATGACCGTCGCCCAGGAGGAGATCTTCGGCCCGGTCCTGTCGATCCTGAGGTACGAGGACGAGGAGGACGCCCTGCGCATCGCCAACGGCACGGTGTACGGTCTCGCGGGCGCCGTCTGGGCCGCCGACGAGGCCGAGGCGGTGGCCTTCGCCCGCCGCATGGAGACCGGACAGGTCGACATCAACGGCGGCCGGTTCAACCCCCTCGCGCCCTTCGGCGGCTACAAGCAGTCCGGGGTCGGCCGGGAACTCGGCGCGCACGGACTCGCCGAGTACCTCCAGACCAAGTCCCTGCAGTTCTGAGGAGTCCGACACCCATGGCCGTACGAGCCGCCGTCCTGCCCGCCATCGGCGCCCCGCTGGAGATCACCGGCATCGAGCTGCCCGACCCGGGCCCCGGACAGGTCCGGGTCCGCCTCGCCGCCGCCGGCGTCTGCCACTCCGACCTGTCCCTGTCCAACGGCACCATGCGGGTGCCGGTCCCGGCCGTCCTCGGCCACGAGGGCGCCGGCACGGTCGTCGCGGTCGGCGAGGGCGTGGACCACGTCGCGCCGGGCACCCCGGTCGTCCTCAACTGGGCACCGTCCTGCGGCACCTGTCACGCCTGCACGCTGGGCGAGGTGTGGCTGTGCGCCAACGCGCTGAACGGCGCCGCCGGCGTCCACGCCCGCACCGCCGACGGCACCGAACTGCACCCCGGGCTGAACGTGGCCGCGTTCGCCGAGGAGACGGTGGTCGCCGCGTCCTGCGTGCTGCCGCTGCCGGAGGGGGTGCCGCTGGTGGACGCCGCCCTGCTGGGTTGCGCCGTGCTCACCGGGTACGGCGCCGTCCACCATGCGGCGCGGGTCCGGTCCGGCGAGACCGTGGCCGTCTTCGGCGCCGGGGGAGTCGGCCTGGCCACCCTCCAGTCCGCCCGCATCGCGGGCGCGTCCCGGATCATCGCGGTCGACGTCTCGCCGGGCAAGGAGGAACTGGCCCGCGCGGCCGGCGCCACGGACTACGTCCTCGCCTCGGAGAACACCCCCCGCGAGATCCGCGCCCTCACCGGGAAGCAGGGCGTCGACGTCTCCGTGGAGTGCGTGGGCCGCGCGGTCTCCATCCGCGCGGCCTGGGAGTCCACCCGCCGGGGCGGTCGTACGACGGTCGTCGGCATCGGCGGCAAGGAGGAACAGGTCGCCTTCAACGCCCTGGAGATCTTCCACTGGGGCCGCACCCTCTCCGGCTGCGTCTACGGAAACAGCGACCCGGCCCGCGACGTACCGCTGCTGGCCGAGCACGTCCGGGAGGGCCGCCTGGACCTGTCCGCGCTGGTCACCGAACGGATCGGCCTGGAGGACATCCCGACGGCCTTCGAGAACATGCTGGCGGGCAAGGGAGGCCGGGCGCTGGTCGTGTTCTGAGAGTGAGCGGTCCGGAAGGGAGGCGGGGAGTTCAGCGCAGGTCACCGGAGGAGATGCCGAGCAGGTCGCGGAACACCCGCTCCCCGGACGGAGTCACCTTCACCGCCCGCCCGCTCCCCACCCGCACACACCACCCCGCCTCCAGCGCCCGCCGGCACAGCGCCGCCCCCGCCGCCCCCGCGAGGTGGGGGCGCCGCTCGGTCCAGTCCAGGCACGCCCGGGCCGGAGGGCGCCGGCCGGTGAGGTCCAGCGGGATGCCGGCCGCGCCGAACCACTCCACCCCGGCGTCGGTCAGCGCGAACCCGGTGTCCTGCCGCAGCAGCCCCCGCCCGGTCAGCGCATCGGTCAGTACGGTTCCCAGCCGCCCGGCCAAGTGGTCGTAGCAGGTACGCCCGCGTGCCATGGCCGCCCCGGCGCTCGCCGCGCGCAGGGTGCGCGGAGCCTGCCGTACCGCCGTCGCAGGCACCTGCGCGGCGAGATCCTCGACCAGCTGCGCCACCCGCGCGTCGGCCAGCCGGACGTACCGGTGCCGGCCCTGCCGCTCCTCCGCGAGCAGGCCGCCGGCCACCAGCTTCCCCAGGTGCTCGCTCAGCGTGGACGCCGCGACACCGGCGTGCCGGGCCAGCTCGCCGGCCGTCCACGCCCGTCCGTCCAGCAGTGCCAGCAGGCACGCGGCCCGGGTGCGGTCGGCGATCAGCCCGGCCAGCGCGGCCAGGCCCGCCGCCCGGGGGTCCTCGGTGGTCATGCCCCCAGCATGCGGCACCCTCGGTTCGGCGCCGGCCGAAGCGTCCTCACACCCGTACCCGCTCGTACTGCTGCGCCAGCCCGTCCAGCAGCGCGCTCAGGCCCGCCTCGAAGGCCCGCTCGTCGATCTTCTCCTGCTGCTCGGCGAGCAGGTGGGCCTGCCCCAGGTGGGGGTAGTCGGCGGGGTCGTACGCGCTCGCGTCGTCCACGAAACCGCCGGCGAACGAGCCGAGCGCCGAGCCCATGATGAAGTACCGCATCAGCGCGCCGATCGAGGTGGCCTGCGCCGGGGGCCAGCCCGCCTCCACCATCGCGCCGTAGACCGCGTCGGCCAGGCGCAGTGCGGCCGGGCGGCGGCCGGGGCCGCGGGCGAGGACCGGGACGATGTTCGGGTGGTCGCGCAGGGCGGCGCGGTAGGAGACGGCCCAGTCGTGCAGCGCGGTCCGCCAGTCCCGGCCGTCCTCGAACATCGACAGGTCGACCAGCGCGCTGACCGAGTCCGCGACCGCCTCCAGGATGTCGTCCTTGGTGCGGAAGTGGTTGTAGAGCGAGGGCCCGCTCACCCCCAGCTCCGCGGCCAGCCGCCGCGTGGAGACCGCGGCCAGGCCCTCCCGGTCCACGAGGTCCCGGGCCGTCGCGACGATCCGGTCGGGGCTGAGGAGGGGCTTGCGCGGTCGGGCCATGGCGCACATAGTAGGGCTGCGCAGTGGAAACTAGCAGTGCTAATTTAAATGTACGTCTTTCAAGAACCATCGGTTATGGGGTGATCTCGTGGTGAACCTGGGTCTCAGCGAGGAGCAGACGGCCGTACGGCAGCTCGCCCGGGACTTCGTGGAACGCGAGATCGCCCCGCACGTGGTCGCCTGGGACCGCGCCGAGGAGGTCGACCGGGACATCGTCGGGAAGCTCGGCGAGGTCGGCTTCCTGGGGCTGACCGTCGGCGAGGAGTACGGCGGCTCCGGCGGCGACCACCTCTCCTACTGCCTCGTCACCGAGGAACTGGGGCGCGGGGACTCCTCGGTCCGCGGCATCGTCTCGGTCTCCCTCGGACTCGTCGCCAAGACGATCGCCGCCTGGGGCGACGAGGAGCAGAAGCGGCGCTGGCTGCCGGGACTGACCTCCGGCGCGTACGTCGGCTGCTTCGGCCTCACCGAGCCCGGCACCGGCTCCGACGCGGGCAGCCTCACCACCCGGGCGGTGCGCGACGGCGACGACTACGTGGTGAACGGCACCAAGATGTTCATCACCAACGGAACCTGGGCCGACGTCGTCCTGCTCTTCGCCCGCTCCACCGACGCCCCCGGCCACAAGGGCGTGTCCGCCTTCCTGGTCCCCGCCGACACCCCCGGCCTGACCCGTCGCCCCCTCCACGGCAAGCTCGGCCTGCGCGGCCAGGCCACCGCCGAACTCGTCCTGGAGGACGTGCGCGTCCCCGCCTCGGCGATGCTCGGCGAGGAGGGCAAGGGCTTCTCCGTCGCCATGTCCGCCCTCGCCAAGGGGCGGATGTCGGTGGCCGCCGGCTGCGTCGGGATAGCCCAGGCCGCGCTGGACGCGGCCGTGCGGTACGCCGGTGAGCGGGAGCAGTTCGGCAAGCCCATCGCCCGGCACCAGCTGGTGCAGGAGCTGATCAGCGACATCGCCGTCGACGTGGACGCGGCCCGGCTGCTGACCTGGCGGGTCGCCGACCTCGTCGACCGCGGCGAGCCCTTCGCCGTCGAGTCCTCCAAGGCCAAGCTGTTCGCCTCCGAGGCCGCCGTGCGCGCCGCCAACAACGCCCTCCAGGTCTTCGGCGGCTACGGCTACATCGACGAGTACCCCGCGGGCAAGCTGCTGCGCGATGCCCGCGTGATGACCCTGTACGAGGGCACCAGCCAGATCCAGAAGCTGCTCATCGGGCGTTCGCTGACGGGTGTCTCGGCCTTCTGAGTACCGATCTGGGTATTCCGGCGGATGTGGCGCGGACCGTGTCCGCCGATGCTCTGTCCATGAGTGACACACCGGTCAAGCAGCAGGGTACGGCCGCGTTCTACGGTCAGGCCGTCGCCTCCTTCGCGGTCGCCATGGCGGCCACCGCCGTCGGCATCGTCCGGCTCGACGCCAGTGCCTGGGTGCGCGGGTTCATGGCGATCGCCGTCCTGTACCTCGTCACCTCCGCCTTCACCCTCGCCAAGGTCATCCGTGACCGGCAGGAGGCCGGGCAGCTCGTCAGCCGCGTCGACCAGGCCCGCCTGGAGAAACTGCTCGCCGACCACGATCCCTTCGAGAAGCTCTGAGCGGCTACGCTAAGCGCTCGCTCACCGTCGGCGGTATGGTGGTGCTCCTGTCACCGAGAGGGGCGAGCGAGCGATGAGTACGGCGGAGGAGACGACCGGCGGCGAAGTGGAGCCGTGGGAAGAGGTCACCCCTGACGCGGCCCGGCGGCTGCTCGTCGCCGCCGTGGAGGCCTTCGCCGAGCGTGGGTACCACGCGACGACGACCCGCGACATCGCGGGCCGCGCCGGCATGAGCCCGGCCGCGCTCTACATCCACTACAAGACCAAGGAAGAGCTGCTCCACCGGATCAGCCGGATCGGCCACGACCGGGCCCTGGACATCCTGCGCACGGCGGCCCGCCGCGAGGGCAGCGCCACGGAGCGGCTGGCCGACGCCGTGAGCTCCTTCGTCCGCTGGCACGCGGGGCGGCGCACCACCGCGCGGGTCGTGCAGTACGAACTCGACGCCCTCGGCCCCGAGGCGCGCGCCGAGATCGTCGCGCTGCGCCGGCAGGTCGACGCGGAGGTGCGCGGGATCATCGAGGACGGCGTGGCCTCGGGCGAGTTCGACGTGCTGGACGTCAAGGGCACCACCCTCGCCGTGCTGTCGCTGTGCATCGACGTGGCCCGCTGGTTCGACGTGAACGGCCCGCGCACCCCCGAGGAGGTCGGCGCGCTCTACGCCGACCTCGTGCTGCGCATGGTCGGGGCCCGGTAGGCCCGGGCTCTACAGGTAGTACCGGGAGACCGACTCCGCGACGCACACCGGCTTGTCGCCGCCCTCGCGCTCCACGGTGAAGGCGACCGTCACCTGCACGCCGCCGGTGACGTCCTCGACGCCGGTGATCCGGCCGGTGGCGCGCAGCCGGGAGCCGACCGGGACGGGGGAGGGGAAACGCACCTTGTTCGTCCCGTAGTTGACGCCCATCTTCACGCCCTCGACCCGGATGAGCTGCGGCCCGAAGAGCGGGAGCAGGGACAGCGTGAGGTAGCCGTGCGCGATGGTGGTCCCGAACGGTCCCGTGGCGGCCTTCTCCGGGTCCACGTGGATCCACTGGTGGTCCCCGGTCGCCTCGGCGAACAGGTCGATCCGCTTCTGGTCGACCTCCAGCCAGTCGGTGTGGCCCAGCTGCTCGCCCACGGCCGCCCTCAGCTCGTCGGGGGAGGTGAAGGTCCTCGGTTCTGCCATGTTCCCGGCCTCTCGCTCGCGTCTCTAAGCAACTGCTTAGCATGGTCGGGTGAGGGGGCGATGTCAACGACGGGGGGACCGGCCCGGTGGGTAGTCTCTGAGAGGTGCCACAGATTCCCGAGAAGATCCACGAGCTGACCGTCGGCCAGTTGTCCGCGCGCAGCGGAGCAGCGGTGTCCGCCCTGCACTTCTACGAGTCCAAAGGCCTGATCTCCAGTCGGCGCACCCCCGGCAACCAGCGGCGCTACAGCCGTGACACCCTGCGCCGGGTGGCCTTCGTCCGCGCGGCCCAGCGGGTCGGCATCCCGCTCGCCACGATTCGCGAGGCCCTGGCCGAACTGCCCGAGGAGCGCACACCGACGAGGGAGGACTGGGCGCGGCTGTCGGAGAAGTGGCGTGCGGAACTGGAGGAGCGGATCCAGCAGCTGAACCGTCTGCGGGACCACCTCACCGACTGCATCGGGTGCGGGTGCCTGTCCCTGGAGACGTGTGTGCTGTCCAACCCGGACGACGTGTTCGGCGAGCGCCTCACGGGGTCGCGTCTCATGGCGGAGCGGCGCTGAGGGGCGACCGGGCCGGGTGACGGCCGGGCCGGGGGCGACCCCCGGGCCGGGGGCGACCGGGCCGGACGAGGGTTCGGCGCCGGGCGCGGTCGCGTGGGGGCCGGCCGCGCGGTCACCCGCGCCGCTGGGAGGTCGCGCACACGGGCGCGGTCGGCTCCACGAGGCCGTCACGGTCGCGCCACCCCGCGGAAAGGGTGCGGCATCCCCTACGCACCCCCGCATCGGTGCCGGTCGTTCGCGCAGGTCCTCAGGCCGACATCAGCAGGCGTCCCCGTCGGGCGTACTCGAGGGCCCGCGGGTCGAGGACGGGCCGCGGCACCAGGATCCCGCAGTCCGTGCAGACCGGCCCGGACGACGGCTCGTGGTCCAGGCCGTACTTCCAGACCAGGCGCTCCCCGCCGCACACCGGGCAGGACGAGCCCGGCTCCCGCTCCAGCGCGGCGATCAGCCGGCGCAGCACCACCGCCAGCGGCTCGTCCGGATGCACCCGCGGGTCGTCACACCAGGCGACCCCGAACCCGCCCCAGGTCAGCCGGTGCCAGTCGTCCACGCTGCCGGGCCGGCGCAGCCCGTCGTGCTTCTCCTTCCTGCGTCGCTCGGTGAAGTCGGTCTCGTAGGCGAGCCAGACGTCACGAGCCTCCTCCAGCTCCTCCAGCGCGGCCACGAGCCGCGCCGGATCGGGTGAGCGGTCCTCGGGGCCGAAACCCGCCCGGGAACACAGATGGTCCCAGGTCGCCCGATGCCCGTAAGGGGCGAACTTCTCCAGGCACTTGCGCAGTGAGTACCGCCGTAGCGCCAGATCGCACTCCGGGTCGCGTACCTGTCTCGCCAGACTCCGGAAACCGGCCATCGCCCTGCACCTCCGTCACACCTGCACCTGCACTTCGGTCACTTCGGCGTCGTCGCAAGGACGTCGCCGAATAGACGTATCGACAGGCGATTCGGCTCCATCTCTTCTCGGGATCTCCTTGCGTACTCCGGAAAGTGACGCATGTTCATCTTTGAACGGGGGGATACCGGCGGTAACGTTCGGCCACCCCTGTCGCTAGGAGCTGCCATGCCACGGCGAACCCCACGTACCAAGCTCGACAGACTGAGAACGTTCCGCCGACTCCCCGGGTTCCTGAAGACCGCGTCGGTATGCGTCCTCGTCGCCGGTCTTCTCTCACCCCTCACACAGTCCGCGGTCGCGGCGACCGGGACAGCGGCCGCCAACGACTACTGCGGCGGCCGGTGTTCGGACATCCTGCCGCCCGGCGAGAACGGCAACGCGACCCTCGCCCAGATCCTGCTCAACCAGGCCTTCGGCACCCAGCCCGGGCACGCCGAGGACCAGCTCGGCCCGTACGCCAACCTGGCCGGCGGCTACAAGGGCCTGACCGACGCCACGGTCAACACCTTCTTCAACGACGCCTCCTTCGGCGTCCCCGCCGACCAGGTCGCCTCCACCGAGAAGCCGGCCGGCCGCGGCGACGTGACGATCGTCCGCGACAAGAAGGCCGGTGTGCCGCACATCACGGGCACCACCCGGTACGGCACCGAGTTCGGCGCCGGCTACGCGGCGGCCGAGGACCGCCTGTGGCTGATGGACGTCTTCCGGCACGTCGGCCGCGGCCGGCTGACCTCCTTCGCCGGCGGTGCCCCCGCCAACCAGGGCCTGGAGCAGCAGTTCTACCGCAACGCCCCCTACACCGAGGCCGACCTCCAGGCGCAGATCGACAACGCGGTCGCCCGCAACGGCGCCCGCGGCCAGCAGGCGCTCGCCGACGTCAAGGCCTACATCGACGGCGTCAACGCCTACATCGACGCCTCCGACAGCGGCCGCTACTTCCCCGGCGAGTACGTCCTGACCGGCCACAAGGACTCCATCACCAACGCCGGCACCATAGAACACTTCAAGGTCACCGACCTGGTGGCGCTGGCCTCCGTGATCGGCTCGCTGTTCGGCTCCGGCGGTGGCGGCGAGGTGGACAACGCGCTGTCCCTGCTCGCCGCCCAGGCCAGGTACGGCGTCGAGGAGGGCACCCGGGTCTGGGAGTCCTTCCGTGAACGCAACGACCCCGAGGCCGTCCTCACCGTCCACGACGGCGAGAGCTTCCCCTACGGCGCCAGACCCGCCGACGCCCAGGGCGAGGCCCTGCCCGACACCGGCTCGGTCGTCCGGGAACCGCTCGTGTACGACCGTACGGGCAGCGCGGGCACCGCGGCCGCGAAGAGCACCACCGCCACCGCGGCGAAGACCGCCCTCGGCTCCGCCCGGCGCGGTATGTCCAACGCCCTCGTGGTCAGCGGCGAGCACACCGCCGGCGGCCACCCCATCGCCGTCTTCGGGCCGCAGACCGGCTACTTCGCACCGCAGCTGCTCATGCTCCAGGAGATCCAGGGCCCCGGCCTCAGCGCCCGCGGCGCCTCCTTCGCGGGCCTGAGCATGTACGTCGAACTCGGCCGCGGCCAGGACTACTCCTGGAGCGCCACCACCTCCGGCCAGGACATCATCGACAGCTACGCGGTCGAGCTGTGCCAGGACGACTACCACTACCTGTACCACGGCACCTGCACGGCCATGGAGAAGATCGAGCAGAAGAACGCCTGGAAGCCGACCACCGCCGACGGCACGGCGGAGGGGTCGTACACCATGCGCGTGTGGCGGACCCGGTACGGCCCCGTGGAGTACCGGGCGACCGTAGGCGGCAAGAAGGTCGCCTACACCACCCTGCGCTCCTCCTACCTGCACGAGGCCGACTCCATCATCGGCTTCCAGATGCTCAACGACCCCGACTACGTCAAGGGCCCGCAGGACTTCCAGAGCGCGGCGCAGCACATCAACTACACCTTCAACTGGTTCTACGCCGACTCCCGGCACACCGCCTACTACAACAGCGGTGACAACCCGGAGCGGGCGAGCGGTGTCGACAGCGAGTTCCCGGTGTGGGGGCGGCCCGCGTACGAGTGGCGGAACTGGGACCCGGCCACCAACACCGCCGACTACACCCCGGCCTCCGCCCACCCCCACTCCGTCGACCAGGACTACTACATCTCCTGGAACAACAAGCAGGCCGCCGACTACACGACCGCGTCCTGGGGCGACGGCTCCGTGCACCGCGGCAACCTGCTGGACGACCGGGTGAAGAAGCTGGTCGCGGCCGGCGGGGTGACCCGTGCCAAGCTGGTGCAGGCCATGGCGGACGCGGGCCTCGCCGACCTGCGCGCCGAGGACGTGCTGCCCAGGCTGCTCAAGGTGGTCACCTCCTCACCGGTGACCGACTCCACGGCCGCCGCGGCGGTGAGCAAGCTCCAGGCGTGGGTCGCGGCGGGCGCCAAGCGCACCGAGACGTCGGCCGGTTCGAAGAAGTACGCCGACGCCGACGCGATCCGCATCCTGGACGCCTGGTGGCCGCTGCTGGTCAAGGCCGAGTTCGAGCCCGGCCTCGGCAGCGACCTCTACGCGGCGGTCACCGCCGGCCTGCCGGTGGACGAGGCGCCCTCCGCCGGACACGGACCCACCGGCTCGCACGCCGGCAGCTCCTTCCAGTACGGCTGGTGGTCCTACGTCGACAAGGACGTGCGGGCCGTGCTCGGGGAGCCCGTGCAGGGCGGCCTCGCCCGGACGTACTGCGGCGGCGGCAGCCTCACCGCCTGCCGGGACCTCCTCGTCGGCACCCTGAAGGACGCTGCGGGCAGGACCGCCGCCCAGGTCTACCCCGGCGACGACCAGTGCGCGGCGGGCGACCAGTGGTGCGCCGACTCGATCGTCCAGCACACCCTGGGCGGCATCAAGCACGGGAAGATCAGCTGGCAGAACCGGCCGACCTTCCAGCAGGTCGTGGAGTACACCTCGCACCGCTGAGGTGACACGGGCGGCGGGTCACGCGATACGGCCCGCCGCCACCACCAGCCGCGCCAGTTCGGGGTGCACGATGTCGCTGTGCGCCCCGGTCGGCGCGCCCCCGCGCCGCACCACGGCCGCCGCGTCCACGTTCACGCACCCCGACGCGGGCAGCCGGCCGTCCAGCGCCGCCGCGAGGTCCAGACGGGCCGTGCCCTGCACCGCCTGCACCCCGTCGTGCCCCATGGCCCCCCACCGCGGCCCGAGCACGGCCGCGATCTCGACGCCCGCGCAGGACCGGTCGTCCCCGGCGAGCCGGGAGGCCAGCGGGTAGAACGTGCCGAGGGCCGCGTCGAAGTGCGAGTAGCAGCACACCAGCGGGCCGTCGACGCGCCGCTGCAGGTCCCTGAGCGCCCCCGACCGGTCCGGGGCGTGCGGCAGCCGGGCCGCGAACGCGTAGTGCGAGAAGGCGCCCTGGAGCAGGGTCACCGACTTCACCGTGTCCACGCCCCCGGGCAGCCCGCGCAGCGCGAACGCCACCAGCCGGCCGCCGAAACTGTGCCCGACGAGGTGCACCCGCACCCCGGGCGCCGCCTGCGCCAACCGCCCCAGCAACGGGCCGAGTCCCCGCTCGCCGACCGTCCCGGCCCGCCGTTTCATCTGGTAGTACGTCGCCTGCCGCAGCAGTTCCTTGGCACCGTCCCACGGGTTCGGGACGGTGAACCGCGGCGCGCCCAAGGAGTCGAGCGAGGCCAGCGCCTCGGCGAACTGCTCGCAGGCGGCCACCGGGTCGCCACCGAACACGGCGGGTTCGCCGTCCTCGTCGGTGTCGGCAGCCGCTCCCGGTCCGCCGCCGTCCAGCAGCAGCCGCACCAGCCGCCCGAACTCCGCCAGCCCCGCGGTGCCGTCCGGCCGCTCGTCCAGCATCCGGGCCAGCCGGTCCAGCACCGTCGTCCGGCCCGGGAAGGCCTCCAGCAGGGCGCGCCGGGTGTCCTTGTCCAGCACCGGACGCGGCTCCGCCCCCGCCTCCACGGCCGCCACGGACCTCGGGAAGTCCGGGATCGGCTCGTCGCTGAACCGCATCGACGGCCAGACCACCCCGACGTACCCGAGCCGGGCCTGCGGCGCCAGCTTCGGGACCGGGGCGAGGAAACGGCGGTAGAGCGCGGTCGCGCCCGAGCGGTCGTTGTTCCAGCCGTGCGAGAAGACGATCAGGTCACGGACGCCGTGGTCCGCGACCCGCGCCAGCAGCCGGTCGCGTTCGGGGCCGTCCACGTCCCCGTCCGCGTCGAAGGTCAGCTCCCAGTAAGGAGCCACACTCGTCCCAGGATCCGCCATGCCAGGCCTCCAAGTCCCGGAGGAGGTGCGCTACGTGTACAGGAGATACCCCTTCCGCACCCGCCGGAACGCGGCCAGCTCCTCCTGCCAGGCCCCCGTCACCTCGTCGGTGCCGGCGCCCGCGTCGATCATCGTGCGCACCCGGTCGGAACCGGTGAGCTTGTCGATCCAGTGGTCGGACCGCCAGGCGAAGCCGCTCCACACCTTCCGGGCGGTCACCAGCAGCGCGACACCGGTGCGCACGGGGTCGTAGGCGGCCCGGTCGGTCACGTGGATCTGGACCCCGCCGACGGTCCTGCCCTGGAACTTGGAGAACGTGGGTGTGAAGTACGCCTCCCGGAACCGCACCCCGGGCAGCCCCAGACCGTTCGCGGCGGCGGCCCAGCGGCCGTCCAGCCCCTCGGCACCGAGGAGTTCGAACGGCCGGGTCGTGCCGCGCCCCTCGGAGAGGTTGGTGCCCTCGAACATGCAGGTGCCGGAGTACACCAGCGCGGTGTCCGCGGTGGGCATGTTCGGGCTCGGCGGCACCCAGGGCAGGCCCGAGGCGTCGTAGAACGCGGAGCGGCTCCAGCCGGTCATGGTCACGGTCTCCAGGGGGACCGGCGTGGTCAGGAACTCCCCGTTGAACAGGCGGGCCAGCTCCGCGACGGTCATCCCGTGCGCCTGTGCGACCGGCTGCCGGCCCACGAAGGTGGCGAACTCCTTGTGCAGCACCGGTCCCTGGGCCTCGCGTCCGGTCACCGGGTTCGGCCGGTCCAGCACGACGAAGCGCTTCCCGGCGAGCTGGGCCGCCTCCATGCAGTCGTACAGGGTCCAGATGTACGTGTAGAAGCGGGCGCCGACGTCCTGGATGTCGAAGACGACGGTGTCGACACCGGAGGCGGTGAAGACGTCGGCGAGCGGCCGACCGCTCTTCAGGTACGTGTCGTACACCGGCAGGCCGGTCGCGGGGTCGTCGTAGCGGCCCTCGGAGCCGCCCGCCTGCGCGGTGCCCCGGAAGCCGTGCTCGGGGCCGAAGACCGCCGTCAGCTCGACCCGGCCGTCGTGGTGCATCACGTCGACGATGTGCTCGGTCGCCCGGGTGATGCCGGTCGGGTTGGTGACGACGCCGACGCGCTGGCCGCGCAGTACCGCGTAACCGTCGGCCGCGAGTCTCTCGAAGCCGGTGCGGAGACGGCCGCGGTGCCGGGGGGCGGCCGGGAGGGCCGCTGTCGTCGTCGATGCGAGAAGGGTCCGTCGGGACAGGTGCATGGGGTCCTCCGGTGGGTGGGCACGTGCGGGCCGTGTGCGGCTGGTCGCGCGGTTCCCCGCGCCCTCAGGTTGAGGCAGTTCCCCTTCCTTCACACATACCGACCGGTTAGTCTGGGCCGACCAGAGCCGACGCGCGCCGCGCGAAAGTCGTGTCGAAGGAGACCGATGGTGGAAGCCGTGCAGGATGCCGGAGTGGTCGTCACCGGAGCGGGCGGTGGGATCGGGGCCGCGCTGGCCCGGCGGTTCGCCGCCGAGGGGGCCCGGGTCGTGGTCAACGACCTGGACGCCGCGAAGGCGAAGGCGGTGGCCGAGGAGATCGGCGGGACCGCCGTCCCCGGGGACGCCTCCGCGATCGTCGCCGAGGCCCGGGACGCGCTCGGCGGCACGGTGGACGTCTACTGCGCCAACGCGGGCGTCGCCTTCGAGGACGGCGGCCTCGACGGCACCCTGGACGAGAGGACCTGGGCGACCTCCTGGGACGTCAACCTGATGGCCCACGTCCGCGCGGCCCACGCACTGCTGCCCGACTGGCTGGAGCGGGGCCGCGGACGGTTCGTCTCCACCGTCTCCGCCGCCGGGCTGCTGACGATGATCGGCGCCCCCTCCTACAGCGTGACCAAGCACGGCGCCTACGCCTTCGCCGAGTGGCTGTCGCTGACGTACCGGCACCGCGGGGTCAGGGTCCACGCGATCTGCCCGCAGGGCGTGCGCACCGACATGCTGGCCGCCACCGGCAGCGCCGGCGACCTGGTGCTCCAGCCGACCGCGATCGCGCCGGAGGAGGTCGCCGACGCCCTGTTCGAGGGCATCGCCGAGGACCGCTTCCTGATCCTGCCGCACCCGGAGGTCGCCGGCTTCTACCAGGCGCGGGCCGGCGAACCCGACCGCTGGCTCGCCACCATGAACCACATCCAGCAGAAGTGGGAGGCCGCCCGGTGACCGCCTCCCCCTACGCCGCCCGCCCCTGGCTCGCCCTGCTGACGGAGGCCCAGCGGGCCCCGCTCGACCCCGCCGACTCCCTCGTGCACGCCCTGCGCGACGCCGTCGCCGAGGCCCCCGACCGGCCCTGCCTCGCCTACTTCGACGCCCGGCTCGACTACCGCGAGGTCGACGAGCTGAGCGACTCCGTCGCCGCCCGCCTCGTCGCGCGCGGCCTGGAACGCGGCGACCGGGTGGCCGTCCTGCTGCAGAACTCCCCGCACTTCGTCCTGGCCGTGCTCGGCGCCTGGAAGGCGGGCGCGACCGTCGTCCCGGTCAACCCCATGTACAAGTCGGCCGAGGTGGCGCACGTCCTGCGGGACGGCGAGGTGGCCGCGCTGATCTGCTCCGACCGGGCCTGGGAGTCGTACCTGAGGGAGACGGTCGCTGGCTCGCCGGTACGGATCGTGCTCACCGCGTGCGAGCGGGACTTCCAGAACCGTAACGATGCGCGCGTGCTGGGCTTCGAGCGGCTGCCCCAGCCCCCGGACACCGAGGACCTGGTGGCCGTCGCCCGGCAGGGCGGCCGGGCCCCCGACGGCCTCCTGCCGCGCCCGGACGACATCGCGCTGATCAGCTACACCTCCGGCACCAGCGGCACGCCCAAGGGCGCCACCAACACACACGCCAACATCATGCACAACGCCGAGCGGCTGGCCACCGGGCTCGGCCTGCCCGAGGCGCCCGTCTTCCACGCGCTCGCCCCGCTCTTCCACATCACCGGCATGGTCTGCCAGTTCGGCGCCTGTCTGAGCAGCGCGGGCACCCTGGTGCTCACCTACCGCTTCGACCCCGGCGTCGTGCTGGAGGCCTTCGCCGAGCACCGCCCGCACTACACCGTCGGCCCCTCCACCGCCTACATGGCGCTCGCCGCCCACCCGGACGCCGCCCCCGAGCACTTCGCCTCCTTCGTGGACCTCGCCTCGGGCGGCGCGCCCGTGCCGCCGGCCCTGGTGCGGAGGTTCCGGGAGCGCTTCGGGCCGTACATCCGGGTCGGCTACGGCCTCACCGAGTGCACCGCCCCCTGCGCCGCCGTCCCGCCCCACCTGGAGGCCCCCGTCGACCCGGGCTCCGGGACCCTCTCCGTCGGCCTGCCCGGCGCCGACACGCTCGTGCGGATCCTGGACGAACAGGGCGCGGAGGTGCCCCTGGGCGAGCAGGGCGAGATCGCCGTCCGCGGACCGCAGGTGGTGCCCGGCTACTGGCGGCGCCCGGACGCCACCGTGGAGACTTTCCCGGACGGCGAGCTGCGCACCGGCGACATCGGGTTCATGGACGAGCAGGGCTGGCTGTACGTCGTGGACCGCAAGAAGGACATGATCAACGCGTCCGGCTTCAAGGTGTGGCCGCGCGAGGTCGAGGACGTCCTCTACACGCACCCGGCGGTGCGCGAGGCGGCCGTCGTGGGCGTGCCCGACGGGTACCGTGGCGAGACCGTCAAGGCCTATATCAGCCTCCGTCCGGGCGCGGAGGCGGACCCGGACGAACTCGCCGGGTACTGCAAGGAGAGACTGGCCGCCTACAAGTACCCCCGGCAGGTCGAGGTCCTGCCCGACTTGCCCAAGACGGCGAGTGGGAAGATCCTCCGTCGGGAACTGCGTTCCCGGAACACCGAGTGAACATCACGGAAAGGCAGGTGGCGGCAGTGCCCAGGACGACGGACGGAGACGGTACGCCCGTCCCGCAGCGGCTGCTGGCCGCCGCCACCCGGCTCTTCGCCGAGCAGGGCTACGACCGGACCTCCGTGCAGGAGATCGTGGAGGCGGCCGGCGTCACCAAGGGGGCGCTGTACCACTACTTCGGCTCCAAGGACGACCTGCTGCACGAGGTGTACGCGCGCGTGCTGCGCCTCCAGCAGGAGCGGCTGGACACCTTCGCGAACGCCGACGAGCCCGTGGAGAAGCGGCTCAGGGACGCGGCGGCGGACGTCGTCGTCACGACGATCGAGAACCTCGACGACGCGATGATCTTCTTCCGGTCGATGCACCACCTGAGCCCGGAGAAGAACAAGCAGGTCCGGGCCGAGCGCCGGCGCTACCACGAGCGCTTCCGGGCGCTGGTGGAGGAGGGGCAGAAGGCGGGCGTCTTCTCCACGGCGACCCCGGCCGACCTGATCGTGGACTACCACTTCGGCTCGGTCCACCACCTGTCGACCTGGTACCGGCCCGACGGCCCGATGGGCCCGCAGGAGGTGGCCGACCACCTGGCCGACCTGCTCCTGCGCGCCCTGCGGCCGTAGCGGACCCGGAGGCCGGCCGGCCTCACAGGCCGGGGCACCTCGGAGGCCGGCCGGCCTGCGAGGTGCCCGACGCCTCAGAGGTACTTCTTCAGCTCCCGGCGGGCCAGCGACCGCTGGTGCACCTCGTCGGGGCCGTCGGCGAGCATCAGGGTCCGGGCGCTCGCGTACAGCTCCGCCAGCGGGAAGTCCTGGCTCACCCCGCCCGCGCCGTGCAGCTGGATCGCCCGGTCCAGGATGCCGACCACCGCGCGCGGGGTGGCGATCTTGATGGCCTGGATCTCCGTGTGGGCGCCCTTGTTGCCGACGGTGTCCATCAGCCAGGCCGTCTTCAGCACCAGCAGCCGCAGCTGCTCCACGGTGACCCGGGCGTCGGCGATCCAGTTCTGCACGACTCCCTGCTGGGCCAGCGCCTTGCCGAACGCGGTACGGCCCACGGCCCGCCGGCACATCAGCTCGATCGCCCGCTCGGCCATGCCGATCAGCCGCATGCAGTGGTGGATCCGGCCGGGGCCGAGCCGGGCCTGGGCGATCGCGAAGCCGCCGCCCTCCTCGCCGACGAGGTTCGCCACCGGCACGCGCACGTGGTCGAAGACGACCTCGGCGTGGCCGCCGTGGGAGTGGTCCTCGTAACCGAAGACCCGCATGGCCCGCTCGACCGTGACGCCGGGGGTGTCGCGCGGGACGAGGACCATGGACTGCTGGCGGCGGATGTCCGCCCCGTCCGGGTCCGTCTTGCCCATCACGATGAAGATCCCGCAGTCCGGGTTCATCGCCCCGGAGATGTACCACTTGCGCCCGGTGACGACGTACTCGTCGCCGTCCCGTTCGATGAGTGTCGTGATGTTGGTGGCGTCCGAGGAGGCCACCTCCGGCTCGGTCATCGCGAACGCCGACCGGATCTCGCCGGCCAGCAGCGGCTGAAGCCACTGCTTCTTCTGCTCCTCGGTGCCGAACTGCGCCAGCACCTCCATGTTCCCGGTGTCGGGCGCGGCGCAGTTGGTCGCGGTGGGCGCGAGGTGCGGGGAGCGGCCGGTGATCTCCGCGAGCGGCGCGTACTGGAGGTTGGTCAGCCCCGCGCCGTACTCGGCGTCCGGGAGGAAGAGGTTCCACAGGCCCTGCCGGCGGGCCTCGGCCTTCAGCTCCTCCACCACGGCCGGGGTGTCCCAGGGGGAGGCGAGGGCGGCCCGCTGCTCCTCCGCGACCGCCTCGGCCGGGTAGACGTGCTCGTCCATGAAGGCGAGGAGCCTGGCGCGCAGTTCCTCGGTGCGCGCGTCGAACGCGAAGTCCATGTGCCGTCAGCCTTCCTGAAGCGTGGTCAGTCCGTGGTGGATGAAGACGGGTACGAGGTCGCCGATGCGGTCGAAGCCGCGGCCGACCGTCTGGCCGAGCGTGTACCGGTAGTGGATGCCCTCCAGGATCACGGCGAGCTTGAACCAGGCGAACGCCGTGTACCAGGAGACGGCCGAGACGTCGCGCCCCGAGCGCTCGGCGTACCGCTCGACCAGCTCCCGGGGGGACGGGTGCCCCGGGGCCTCGGCGGTGGTGGAGACGGGGGAGTCGGCCATGTCCAGCGGCCGGCTGTACATCACCAGCAGACCGAGGTCGGTGAGCGGGTCGCCGAGCGTCGACATCTCCCAGTCGAGGATCGCCTTGATCCGGTCGTCGTCCCCGATGAGGACGTTGTCGAGCCGGTAGTCGCCGTGCACGACGGTGGGGGCGGGGGAGGCGGGCAGGGCACGGCCGAGGGCCGCGTGCAGCTCGTCGATGCCGGCCAGGTCGCGGTTGCGGGAGGCGTCCAGCTGCTTGCCCCAGCGGCGCAGCTGCCGGTCGAGGAAGCCCTCCGGGCGGCCGAAGTCGGCGAGGCCCACCTCGGCGGGGTCCACCGCGTGCAGCTCGACCAGCGTGTCCACGAGGGACAGCACCGCGTTCCGGGTGCGCTCGGCGCCGAGCGGCGCGAGCTGGCCGGCGGTGCGGTACGGCGTGCCCTCGACGAACTCCATGACGTAGAAGGGCGCCCCGAGCACCTCCTCGTCCTCGCAGAGCAGCAGCGGGCGGGGAACCGGCACCCGGGTCGGGTACAGCGCGTCGATGACCCGGTGCTCGCGCTTCATGTCGTGCGCGGTGGCCAGGACGTGGCCGAGCGGGGGCCGGCGGACGACCCACTTCGACGTGCCGTCGGAGAGCGCGTAGGTGAGGTTCGACCGTCCGCCCTCGATCAGCCGTCCGGTCAGGGGGCCGTTCACCAGACCGGGACGCTCGCGGTCGAGCAGGGCGCGCAGCCGGTCCAGGTCGAGTCCGGGCGGGTGGTCGGCGCTCATACATCACTCCTACGACAGGGTGAACAGGACCCGACTCATGATGCCGACCGGTCGGTATGTCGTCCAGTGCGCGCGGCGAAGATCCGGCCGAACGTGACCGGAGCCACGATAGGCCGACGGCCCCCCGGCGCGCTGCCGGGGAGCCGTCGGCCCTCGCCTCCGCCGGGCCGGTGGCCGTCTTGGTGGTCGTCCCGTCTCCGCGGGGTCAGTGGTCGTCCCAGTGGTCCCCGTGCTCGGCGTGCCGGTGCCCGCCGTGCAGGTAGTCCACGTGGTCGCCGTGCGGCACCTGCGCGTGCCCGCACTCGTCGTGGTGCACGTGCTCATGGGCCTCGTGCACGGCGTGCCCGGCCGGTTCGCACTCGTCCCAGTGGCCCGCGTGCTCCCGGTGCAGATGGCCGTCGTGCGCGTAGTCCACGTGGTCGCCGTGCGGTACGGCGCTGTGCCCGCAGTCCGGCCCGTGGCGGTGCGTCCCGTGCTCGGCGTGTTCCTGGTGAGGGGTGGTCATGGTGCTCACCTTCGGGGGGTGCGGGGTCCCTGACGTCGGAAGACTGCCACGCGAAAGCCGCGTACCAGGGCATCCCGATCGTGTGGCGCGCGAGTACCCCGGAGGGTCGAGGGCATGAAGGGCATCAGCTACCGCCGCTACGGCGGGCCGGAGGTGCCGGAGTACGGCGAGCTGCGCGACCCCAAGGTCGGCCCCGACCAGGTCCTGGTCAGGGTGCGCGCGGCGGCCGTCAACCCCGTCGACTGGAAGTGCCGCGAGGGCCACCTGGACCCCGTCCTCGACGCCGTCTTCCCCGTGATCCCCGGCTGGGACGTCAGCGGGGTGGTCGTCCAGCCCGGCCCCGCCGTCACCAAGTTCGCCGCCGGCGACGAGGTCATCGGCTACGTCCGCGAGGACTTCCTCTCCCGGGGCACCTTCGCCGAGTACGTCGCCGCGCCCGTGCGCACCCTGGCCCGCGAGCCGCGCACCCTGTCCTTCGAGGAGGCCGCCGGGCTCCCGCCGGCCGGGCTCACCGCCTACCAGGTGCTGGTGAAGGCCCTGCAGGTGAGGCGGGGCGAGACCGTCCTGGTGCACGCGGCGGCCGGCGGGGTCGGCTCGCTCGCCGTCCAGATCGCCGCCCACCTCGGCGCCCGCGTGATCGGCACGGCCGGCGAACGCAACCACGACTACGTCCGCACGCTCGGCGGCGAGCCCGTGGCGTACGGCGAGGGCCTGGCCGAACGGGTCCGCGGGATCGCGCCCGGGGGCGTGGCGGCCGTCTTCGACACCATCGGCGGCGACACCCTGAAGACCTCGGCCGGCCTGCTCGCCCCGGGGGGCCGGCCGGCGTCGATCGCCGACCCCGCGGTGCTCGGCCACGGCGGCCGGTACTGCTTCGTCCGCCCGGACGCCGAGGACCTGCGCCACCTGTCGGAACTGGCCGACCAGGGAGCCCTCTCCGTCCACGTCGAGCAGACGTTCCCGCTGGAGCGCGCGGCGGGCGCGTACCGGCCGAACCAGGAGGGCCGCACCCGCGGCAAGATCGTCGTCACGGTGGGCGGGGAGCCGGAGGAGGGGCGGCCCCAGGGCCTCCCTTCCGGATCTTGCCGGGGTCGCGGGGTCTGGCACGCACCTCCGCGCGTTGTCGTCGGTTGTCGACTCCCCACGCTCGACGTCGCTCGCGCGGGCACCCCCATCGCGTCGACGCGAGAGGCCCTAGACGACGAGCACCGCCGCGCACACCGCCAGCGCCACCGCGCACAGCGCCGTCGCCGTCGCGTGCCGGGGCGCCAGCGCGGGCGGGCGGGGGCCGGCCGTCAGGGCGCGGACGCGGTGCTGGGCCACCCACAGGAAGCCGAGCCACAGCGCGCCGCACACCGCGCACGCGACGATCCCGGCGGCCGGCACCCGCCCGTGCAGCGCGGTCTTCACGGCGAGCACCGCGGCCACGGTCGCCGAGAGGGTCGTACGCCGCCAGGCCAGCCGGGTGCGCTCCGGCTGGAGTCCCGGGTCCCGCTCGGCGGCCGCCTCACGGTGGCTCACCCCGCCCACCCGACCAGCACCACCACGACCATCGCGACGGCCACCACCGCCACGACCAGGCTCAGCAGGGCCGGGAAGCGGGACGCGGGCAGGTCCTCGCCGCGTCGCATGGCCCGCTCGCAGCGCACCCAGTGGTTCACCGCGCGCAGGGAGCAGAGCACGCCGGCCGCGAGCAGGGCGAGGGCGAGGCCCACCCGCCACGCCCAGCGCAGGTCCGGCAGGAACTGGTCCACCGCGAATCCGCCGCCGATCAGCGCCAGCGCGGTGCGCAGCCAGGCGAGGAAGGTGCGCTCGTTGGCCAGCGAGAAGCGGTAGTCGGGTGTACCGCCCTCGTCCCGCACCCGCTCCGGCGCGAACCACAGCCGGATGTTCCGTACGAATTCGCTCACGCGGCCGACCCTACCGGGCGGTCACCGGGCCGCCCGGAACGCCCGCAGCCGCTCGTACGCCGCCAGCCCGTCCGGCACCCACTCCCACTCGCGGAGCCGCCGCTCGACCTCCTCCTCCGGCAGGAAGGCGTGCCACTGGACCTCCTCCGGCTGCGGGCGCACGGGCAGCTCGCAGCGCACCTCGTACACCGCCGACCACCAGCTGTTCCCGGCGCCGTCGTCATACAGGAACGTGAACAGGTGCGTCGGCCGGGGCAGCCCGGTCACGCCCAGCTCCTCCTCGGCCTCCCGCAGCGCCGCCTCGTCGTACGACTCGCCCGCGCCGACCACCCCGCCGACGAACACGTCGTACAGGGAGGGGAAGACGAGCTTGGTGGCGGTGCGCCGGTGCACGAAGAGCCGGCCGGCCGCGTCCCGGGCCTGGACGAACACGCAGCGGTGGCGCAGCCCGCGCGCGTAGGCCTCGCCGCGCGGGCACTGGCCGACGACCCGGTCGTGCTCGTCGACGATGTCGAGGATCTCGTCAGCAGGGTTCATGCGGGTATCCAAGCAGGGCGGCCGACTCAGCGGCGCTGGAGGGTCTGCGCACGCTCCGCCTCCGCCGTGCCGCAGGGCATCGCGGGATGCAGCCCGAGCAGCACGATGCCCGCCACCACAGCCGCGAGCCCGGCCGCCTCCCAGGCCAGCGCCCCGGTGTCGGTGCGCAGCCGGTCGCCCATGAAGCCCACCCCGCACAGGATCCCGGCGAGCGGCTCGGCCGCCGTGAGCGCGGGCAGCGACATGCGCAGCGGGGCCGTCTCGAACGCGCTCTGCACCAGGACGAGACCGGTCACCCCGCACGCCACCACGCCGTACGGCTGCCAGCCGGTGAGCAGCTCGGTGAGGCCGCCGTCGGAGAAGAGAGTGCCGCTCACCCGGGTCAGCGCGTCCTGGACGCCGTACAGCAACCCGGCCGCCAGGGCCAGCAGCACCGGGCCCCAGCTCAGCCGGGAGCGCTTGGCGTACGTCGTGAGCAGCAGGGCCGCGCCCACCACCGCCCCGATGATCAGCCAGTGCCGCAGCGGATCGGCGACGGCCGAGCCGCCGCGCGGCTCGCCCGCCATGATGAACGCGCTCACCCCGCCCGCGAGCAGCAGCAGACCGGTCCAGCCCTGGCGGCCGAGGGCCTGCTTGGTCTGGAGCCGGGACAGGGCCAGGGCGAACAGCAGGTTGGTCGCGAGCAGCGGCTCGACCAGGGAGATCTCGCCCTTGCCGAGGGCGACCGCGCCGAGCACCATGCCCGCCACCATCAGCCCGAGCCCGCCCAGCCAGCGCGGCATCCGCATCAGGTCGAGCAGCAGCCGGAAGGAGAGGAAGTCCCCGAGCGGTGCCCGCTGCGCCGCGTTCTGCTGGAGGACGAAGCCGAAGCCCAGGCAGCAGGCCGCGCTCACGGCGAGCAGGAGAACCAGTACGGACAATGTGTACCTCGATCATCCGGCCGGACCACGGGCGGGTAGTGGCCGACTGTAGCGCCCCGGGCACGGTATCGCCCCGAAAGTACCCGGAACCGGGCGGTTGACTCGCCATGGTGTGGTGCCGGGACGCGCGGCGCCATGGTGTACGCCACAGACGGCGCGGGCATGGCGCACGCCACAGCGGCCCGTGTCCGCCGCACGCCACAGCGGCCCGTGGCCGCCGCACGGGCCCGGCGGGAGTCCTGCCGCACCGGCCCGGGCGGAGTCCTGCCGTACGTTCCGGAAGTCGGGGCGGTCGGCCCGGAAAGCGGTGGCATAGGCCAGGGGGAAATTCCCGGCCCCGGTCGCCCCACGGCCTCGCCCACCTGCGCCGTGTCCCCCAAGTGCCGCTGCCGGCGCGGAGGTTGAAGCTGGTAAGACCTCCGTTCCGCTTGACGCCACCCTTGGCTGCGGGTTTGCTGTGCGTGATCGGTCGATGGCAGCCCGAGAAACAGGAAGTCCCGCGGTGCCTTCTCTCCCGCCTCTGCTCGGCGCGCGCCGGGCCCTCACGGATCCGTCCGGCGACACCGCCCAGGACGACTCCGGCGCCTTCGACGCCGCCCTCGACGACGCCGAACTGCGCACCGCCCGGGCCGCCCTGGCCCAGGGCCGACGGCAGGCCGCCCGCTCCCTGCTCGTGCACACCGGTGACGACTGGGACCGTCGCGGCCACCGCCTCACCGTGCTCGCCCAGGCCCCCTACGCCGCCGCCTGGGCGTCCGACTGGCTGGCCGCCGAGCCCGGCTCGGCCGACGCCACCGCGCTCCTCGCCCTGGCCCTGGTCCACCGGGCCCTGCGCGGCAAGGAGGAGCCCGGCCGGGCCCGCGAGGCCTGTGACACGGCCGCCGCACTCGCCCCCGCCGACCCGACCCCCTGGCTCGGCCGGCTGCTGCTCGCCCGCGCCCTCGGCCCCGAGCGGGAGGTGCTCGGCGCCTTCACCGAACTGCGCCACCGCCACCCCGAGCACCACCACGCCCACCACCTGCTGATCGCCCGCCTCGCCGAACGGCCGGCGGCCGGCCGCGGCGAGGCCCACGAGGTGTACGACCTCGCCGAACGCGCCGCCGCCGACGCCCCCGCCGACTCCCCGCTGGCCGTCCTGCCCGTGGTCGCCCATGCCGAGCGCTACCGGGTGCTCGCCGCCACCGGCCTGGCCCCGGCCGGCCCCGCCGCCTTTGGCCACTGGTCCGGCCCGCGCGCCCGGCACGTCCTGCGTGCCTGTTTCGACTGGTGGCTGGAGTGGGAGCACGACGAACACCCCCGCCGCCACATCGACCTCAACCACCTCGCCTTCGCCCTCACCTGCGCGGGCCGACCGGCCGAGGCGGCGGCCCTGTTCCAGCGCATCGGCGACCACGCCACCCGGGAACCCTGGGCGTACGCGTACCCCGACCCGGCGGCCGCCTTCCACGCGGCCCGCACCCGCGCGCTCGGGCAGTGAGACACGGGGCCCCGCGGGACGTACCAAGGGGGGAGCGAGTGATTACGGAATTCTGACCGGTGACCCGACCATCTGGCCCCGCGCGGCCCCGAGTGCTCGAATGACTACGTGAACCCTGAACAATCCGGGGACATGACCCCTGAACGACCGGGGGACGTGAACCCTGGACACGCCGAGGAGCCGGACCGCGAGCAGGACGGCCGGCCCATCGGCCGCCGCGTCTTCCTCGGCACCCTCGGCCTGGGCGCCCTCGGCGTGGTCACGGCGCCCGGGCTGCAACGCGGCCTGGAAGGCCTCCTCGGTGGCGTCGCCGGCCGGGACCCGACCGGCCTGACCGGTCTGCTGCCCAACGGCGGCGGCTTCCGCTACTACTCCGTCGCGGCCTCCGTCCCGCACCGGACCGCCGCCGACTACCGCCTCACCATCGACGGCCTCGTCGACCGGCCACGCGGCTACACCCTCGCCGAGCTGCGCGCCCTGCCGCGGACCCGGCTGGTCAGGGACGTCCAGTGCGTCACCGGCTGGCGGGTCCCCGGCACCCCCTTCGAGGGCGTACGGCTCTCCCACCTGCTCGACGCGGCCGGCGTCCGCCCCTCCGCCAAGGCCCTCCGCTTCACCTGCTTCGACGGCACCTACACCGAGAGCCTCACCCTCGACCAGGCCCGCCGCCCGGACGTCCTGGTCGCCCTGCGCATGCAGGACAAGGACATCGGCCACGACCACGGCGGCCCGGTCCGCCTCTACGTCGCCCCCATGTACTTCTACAAGTCCGCCAAGTGGCTCTCCGGGATCACCGTCACCGACCGGGTCCGGCCCGGCTACTGGGAGGACCTCGGCTACGACGTCGACGCCTGGGTCGGCCGCTCGAACGGACGGACCGATGACCCTACGAGCTGAGACCCCGGCCCCGCCGAACACCCGCGTCCCCCGCTTCAGCCGCGCCGAACGGTGGGTGCACCGGACCACGGCCGCGCTGATGGGCGTGTGCGTCCTGACCGCCGCCGCCCTGTACATCCCGCAGCTGGCGGTCCTGGTCGGCCGCCGCGAACTGGTCGTACGGATCCACCAGTACGCGGGCCTCGCCCTGCCGGTGCCGGTCCTGCTGGGCCTGGCCTCCCGTGCCTTCCGCGCCGACCTGCGGTTCCTCAACCGCTTCGGCCCGCACGACCGGGTCTGGCTGCGCGCCGCCCTGCGCCGCGACCGGCGCCGGGCGTCGCGGCCCGCCGGCAAGTTCAACGCCGGCCAGAAGATCTACGCCGCCTGGATCGCCGGCGCGACCCTGGTCATGCTCGGCACCGGCCTGATGATGTGGTTCACCCACCTCACCCCGCTGATGTGGCGCACCTCGGCGACCTTCGTCCACGACTGGCTGGCCCTGACCATCGGCGTGGTTCTCGCGGGCCACGTCGGCATGGCCCTGGGGGACCCCGAGGCGAGAAGGGGTCTGCGCACGGGGTCGGTGACGACGGAGTGGGCGGAGCGGCACCACCCCTTGTGGCGACCGGGGCCGGACGGCCGCTGACGCCGCAGAGGGGGTGAGCCGTCTCCGCCGTACCCCTAGATGATCAGGGAGAGGAGCAGGACCAGACCGCCGGCGACCACCGAGATGATCGTCTCCATCAGCGACCAGGTCTTCACGGTCTGCCCGACGCTCAGTCCGAAGTACTCCTTCACCAGCCAGAAGCCGGCGTCGTTGACATGGCTGAAGAAGAGGGAGCCCGCGCCGATGGCCAGGACGAGGAGCGCCGCGTGCGTGGTCGACATGTCGGCCGCGAGCGGCGCGACCAGACCGGCCGCCGAGACCGTCGCCACCGTCGCCGAGCCGGTCGCCAGCCGGATCGCCACCGCGATCAGCCAGGCCAGCAGCAGCGCCGGGATCGACCAGTCCCGGGAGACGTCCAGGATCATCTGGCCCACGCCGGAGTCGATCAGCGTCTGCTTGAAGCCGCCGCCCGCGCCCACGATCAGCAGGATGCCGGCGATGGGCATCAGGCCCTTCTCGACGGTCTGCTGGAGCCGGTCCCTGGTGAACCCGGCGGGCCGGCCCAGCGTGAAGAAGCCGACGATCACGGCGGCGAGCAGCGCGATCAGCGGGGAGCCGACGACGTCGAAGACCCGCTGGGTCGTGTGCGCGGGGTCGTCGACGACGATGTCCACCAGTGCCTTGGCCAGCATCAGCACCACCGGCAGCAGCACGGTGGCGAGCGTCGCGCCGAAGCCCGGACGGCGCTCGAGCTCCTCCGAGGCGCGCTGCGGCAGCATCCGGTCGGGTGCCGGCACGTCGACCCAGCGGGCCGCGACCTTCGAGAACAGCGGGCCGGCGATGATCACCGTCGGAACGGCGACGAGGATGCCGAGCGCCAGGGTGACGCCCAGGTTGGCCTTGACCGCGTCGATGGCGACCAGCGGGCCGGGGTGCGGCGGGATCAGGCCGTGCATCACGGACAGCCCGGCCAGCGCCGGGATGCCGATGCGCATCAGGGAGTAGTTGCCGCGCTTGGCGACCATCAGCACCACCGGGATCAGCAGCACGATGCCGACCTCGAAGAACAGCGGCAGGCCGATCACGGAGGCGATCAGCACCATCGCCCAGGGCATCGCCCGGCCACCGGCCCTGGCGAGGATCGTGTCCACGATCTGGTCGGCGCCGCCGGAGTCGGCGAGCAGCTTGCCCAGGATCGCCCCGAGCGCGATCAGGACGCCGACGCCGGCCACGGTGGAGCCGAGCCCGGTGGTGAAGCTGGTGATGGCCTTGTCCAGCGGTGCCCCGGCGACCGCACCGAGGGTCAGCGAGCCGATGGTCAGTGCCAGGAAGGCATGGAGCTTGAACTTGGTGATGAGCAGGACGATGACGGCGATGCCCACCAGCACGGCGATGCCCAGCTGGGCGTGTCCGGCGGAGGTGATCGGCGCAGGTGCGTCCGCTGCCAGCATCTCGACGCTGAGTCTGGTCACGGGGGTTCCCTTGCGGTGACGGGGGTGTACTGACGGGCGCTACTGAGCGCTGCCCGCGGTGTCGGGAAGCGGGGCGAGGGCCCGGACGGCACGCTCGGCGATCTCCTGCGGGCTGCCGCTGACGTCCACGGCGACGCCCGCCTCGTCCGGCTGGAGCGGCTGGAGCGTGGCGAACTGCGAGTCCAGCAGCGCGGTGGGCATGAAGTGGCCCTGCCGCTGCCGCATCCGGTCCTCGATCAGCTGCCGGTCGCCCGTGAGGTGCACGAACACGATTCCGGGGGCCACGGCCCGAAGCCGGTCGCGGTACGACCGCTTCAGCGCCGAGCTGCTGACCACCCCGCCCAGTCCGGCCCGGCCGTGCGCCCAGTGCCCGATGGCGTCGAGCCACGGCCACCGGTCGGCGTCGTCGAGCGGGATCCCGGCCGACATCTTGTCGATGTTGGCCTGCGGGTGGAAGTCGTCGCCCTCGGCGTACGGGACGCCCAGCCGCGCGGCGAGCAGGGGACCGATCGTGGTCTTGCCCGTCCCCGCGACGCCCATCACGACGACGACCTGGGGGGTTCGCATCACTGCCTCGCTGTCTTCCTCGACATCCGACGCCACTGCGGCGTCGCCACACTGAAACCCATTAGGTACGACTAATTCAAGAGTCTGTGACATATAAGTCTGACTTTTTGCGCCTGTGATCCACGCCGTACTCTGAGTGCATGAGCACACCGGGCCGGGGGCTGCACGGCCATGTACTGGACACCCTCGGCCCCGCGATCACGGCGGGCGAGTACCCGCCGGGCAGCGTCCTGCGCACCGACGAGCTGGCACAGCACTTCGAGGTGTCCCGCTCCGTGATGCGCGAGGCGGTCCGCGTCCTGGAATCCATGCACCTGGTCGAGTCCCGCCGCCGCGTGGGCGTCACCGTGCGCCCCAAGGCCGAGTGGAACGTCTACGACCCGCAGGTCATCCGCTGGCGCCTGGCCGGCGCCGACCGACCGCACCAGCTGCGCTCGCTCACCGTGCTGCGCTCCGCCGTCGAACCCGTCGCGGCCGGCCTCGCCGCGCAGCACGCCACCGCCGAGCAGTGCGCCGAACTCACCGAGTGCGCGCTCGGCATGGTGGCCAACTCACGCGGCCACAGGCTGCAGCAGTACCTGGTCCACGACATCGCCTTCCACCGGGTCGTCCTCACCGCGTCGGGCAACGAGATGTTCGCCCGGCTCGGCGACGTCGTCGCCGAGGTACTGGCCGGCCGCACCCACCACGAGGTCATGTTCGAGGAACCCGACCCCGCGGCCGTCACCCTGCACGTCCGGGTCGCCGAGGCGGTCCGCGCCGGCGACGCCGCCCGCGCCGAGGAACTGACCCGGCAGATCACCGTGGGCGCCCTGCAGGAACTGGACATCCTGGCGCCCTAGCCGTCCTTCCGCGGCAGGCCGCCGACCGGCCTCCCGCGGAGCTTGCGGACCAGCATCACCAGCCCCGCGTACACGCACGGCAGCGCGACGCCGACGAACCCCCCGATCACGTGCGCGACCTCGGGATTGAGCTGGGACAGCCAGCTCATCGCCGGGCCGCCTCTCCGACGAGGCCCATTCCCACAGGGTCCTACCGCCGCGCCCCGGCTACCACTCAAAGCCACCGCCCGCGGCGGCCGCCGGGCCCGCGCGGGGCGGCGCGGGCAAGGCCCCACCCGCTCGTCCACCGGACCCACGGTGGAGAAGTCGCCGCGGGCGCGGGCCGGGCGCAGTATCGAAACACGGCCGCCCACGACCCGAGGCGGTGAGGAACGAGGTGAGACATCGCCTGCCCCGGAGCGTCCCGCGCCGGTTCCAGGAGGCGCTGCCGAAGAAGCCCATCCGCCTGCCCGGCCCCCGGACCCTGCGGGCGGTACGCCCGGCACTCATGGTCTACGGCGCCACCACGCTGCTGCACCTCGCCGTCCTCGCGGTCATGATCCCGCCGGGCGGGCCCGGCCTGCGGGACCGGCTGCTCGCCTGGGACGGCCGCCTGTACACGGAGATCGCCGCGCACGGCTATCCCACCGGCTTCACCGAGACGCTCCCGGCCCGGCCCGCCGGCAACAACCTCGCCTTCTTCCCCCTGTTCCCGCTGCTCGTCCGCGCCGTCCACACCGTCACCCGCCTCGACCCCGGCACCGCCGCGATCGTCACCGCGAACCTGGCCTTCGCCGCCGCGCTGGTCGTCGTCCACCTCCTGATGACCCGGCTGTACGGCCGCCGTACGGCCCTCGTCACCGTCCTGCTGCTGGCCGCGGTGCAGCCCATGTCCCTCGTCTTCGTCATGGCCTACAGCGAGTCGCTGTTCCTCGCCCTGTCCGCGGGCACCCTGCTGGCCGTCCGCCGGGGATCCTGGCTCACCGCGGGCGCCCTCGCCATGCTGGCCGGACTGACACGGCCGGCCGGAGTGGCGACCGCGGCCGCCCTCGCCGTCGCCGCCGCCCTCCGCCTGGTCCGGACCCGCCGTCTCGCCCCGCGCCCCCTCGCGGCCGTCGCGCTCGCCTGCACGGGGACACCCGGCTATCTGTGGTGGGTGGCCCGCAGGACCGGCCGGCCCGACGCCTGGTTCGCCATCCAGCGAGCCGGCTGGGACACCCATTGGGACGGTGGCAGGTCCTTCCTGCGCTTCCTCGTCCAGACACTGACCAGCGGTGACGGCTGGGTCGCCGTGAGCACGGCGGTCCTGCTGCTCGCCGTCGTCGACGCCACCCTCGTCACCTGCCACCGCAGCACCTGGCCGCCCCTGCTCGTCTACGGCGCCGGCATCCTGGTCTTGGCCCTCGGGCAGAGCAGCTTCTACCACTCCAAGCTGCGTCTGGTCCTGCCCGCCCTGCTCTTCCTGGTCCCCGCCGCCCGCGCCCTCGCCCGCGCGCGCACCCGCACCGCCGTCATCGCCCTCGGCGGCGGCGCGCTCTTCGGCTGCTGGTACGGCGCCTACATGCTCACCGTCTGGCCGTACGCCATCTGACCGCGCCCGGAACTAGTCGAGGAACTCCCCGTCCACGTACACCCACGCCCCGTCCACCCGCTCGAACCGGCTGCGCTCGTGCAGCGAGCCGCCCCGGTAGGAGGCGCGGAACGTCACCGTGCCCGTGCCGTGGAAGGCGGACCCGTCGCGGGTGTCCAGGATCTCCAGCCCCGTCCACCGCATCCGCGGGTCCAGGTCCAGCCGCTCCGGCCGGGTCCGCGGATGCCAGGTGCGCAGCAGATACCCCGCGTCCCCCCGCACGAACGCGCTGTACCGCGACCGCATCAGCAGCTCCGCGGTCGGCGCGGCGGCGGTCCCCGCATGGAGACGCCCGCAGCAGGCGTCGTAGGTCAGGGGGAGCCCGCAGGGGCAGGTGCGCGAGGTCATCCCCCCATTCTGCCCGGAGCAGGGGAGGCGTCCGTCCCGGGCCGGGTGCACAGTGGAAGAGCAGCGCGGCGCAGCCCGGGAGGTGAGACGGACGATGACCGGACCGATGAGCGGCCGTCCTCCCGCCGTCAAGGAGTGGCGGCTGAACCTGTACCTGTCCGAGCACGATCCGGACACCACCGCCCGGATCATCCTCGACACCGGGGACAACGTCATGGAGAGCCACGCGGAGGCCCGCCGCAACCCCTACGACCAGGCGATCCCGGAGATCGGCGACGAACTCGCCGCCGGACGCGCCCTCATCGCCATGGGGCGCATGCTGCTGCGCGCCGCCGACGGCGACATGAAGGCGACGGGAGCCGCCGACACGGACGGCCCGGCACCGCTCTGGCTGCCCCGGGAGTGAGGGAGGCCGCCGTGTTCACGAACCGCCTCGAAGCAGGACGGCGGTTGGGCGAACGCCTGGAGTACCTCAGGGGCCAGGACGTGGTGGTGCTCGGACTGCCCCGGGGAGGCGTGCCCGTCGCCGCCGAGGTCGCCGCGGCGCTCGACGCCCCCCTGGACGTCTGCCTGGTACGGAAACTCGGCGTGCCCTACCAGCCCGAACTCGGCATGGGGGCGATCGGCGAGGACGGCGTCCGCGTCATCAACCAGCAGGTGCTGCGCGGGACCGGCGTCTCACCGGACGACCTCCACCTGGTCGAGGAACGCGAGCGCCGGGTGCTGCACGACCGGGCCGCGCGCTACCGCGGCGCGACACCCCCGGTCTCCGTCGCCGGCCGGACCGCCGTGGTCGTGGACGACGGCGTCGCCACCGGCTCCACCGCACGGGCCGCCTGCCGGATCGCCCGCGCCCGCGGCGCGGCCCGCATCGTCCTGGCCGTCCCCGTGGCCCCCCGCGACCTCGCCCGGCGCCTCGGCGGGGACGCCGACGACCTGGTCAGCCTGGAGAACCCGTGGGACTTCGCCGCCGTCGGCCAGTTCTACGGCGACTTCACCCAGGTCGAGGACGAGGAGGTCACCGCCTGCCTGCGCCGGGCCGCGAGCCGCCACCGGCACACCGCCGGCGCCCGCTCCACCGACCGCGAGGTGACCGTGACCGCCGGCGGCACCCGGCTGGGCGGACGGCTCACCCTGCCCGACGGCGCCACCGGCGTCGTCGTGTTCGCCCACGGCAGCGGCAGCAGCCGGCACAGCCCACGCAACCGGTTCGTCGCCGGGGGACTGCACCGGGCCGGGCTCGGCACCCTGCTGTTCGACCTGCTCACCGACGCCGAGGAGGCCGACCGGGGCAACGTCTTCGACATCGCCCTGCTGGCCGGCCGCCTGCTCGCCGCCACCCGCCTGCTGCGCGAGGAACCCGACGCCGAGGGGCTCGCCCTCGGCTACTTCGGCGCCAGCACCGGCGCCGCCGCCGCGCTCTGGGCCGCCGCCGAGCCCGACGCGCGACCCGCCGCCGTCGTCTCCCGCGGCGGCCGGCCCGACCTCGCCGGACCCCGGCTCGCCGAGGTGAGGGCACCCACCCTGCTCGTCGTCGGCGGCGCCGACCCGCTGGTCCTCGAACTCAACCGGGAGGCACAGACCCGGCTGCCGTGCGAGAACCGGCTGGAGATCGTCCCTCGCGCCGGCCACCTCTTCGAGGAGCCCGGCGCGCTGGAGCGGGTGACCGACCTGGCACGTGACTGGTTCACGGACCACATGGCACCCGCGCACGTGTAGTCCCGCGGCCATGCGCCGGAAGACCGTCACCGTGTTCCTCGCCGGCGACGTCATGCTCGGCCGGGGCGTCGACCAGATCCTCCCGCACCCCGGCGACCCGGGCCTGCGGGAGGACCACGTCCGCGACGCCCGGGACTACGTCGCCCTGGCCGAGGCCGCGAACGGACCCGTCCCCCGGCCCGCGGACCCCGCCTGGCCCTGGGGCGAGGCACTCACCGTCCTGGAGCGGGCCGCACCGGACGTACGGGTGATCAACCTGGAGACCGCCGTCACCCGCGACGGCACCTTCGCCCCGGGCAAGGCCGTCCACTACCGGATGCACCCCGACAACCTGCCCTGCCTCGCCGCGGCCCGCCCCGACGTGTGCGTCCTCGCCAACAACCACGTCCTCGACTTCGGCCCCACCGGCCTGCGGGAGACGCTGGACTCCCTCGCCGCTGCCGGGCTGCGCACCGCCGGCGCCGGCCGGGACGCACAGGAGGCGTGGCGCCCGGCGGCCGTCCCGCTGCGGCCGGACGGACGCGTCCTCGTCCTCGCCTTCGGGATGCCCTCCAGCGGCATCCCGCACGACTGGGCCGCCACCGCCGGACGGCCCGGTGTCGCCCTCGTCACCGCGCCCACCACGGCCGCCGCCACCGACTTCGCCGACCGCCTGCGGCGGACCGAACGGCAGCCCGGCGACCTCGTCGTCGCCTCCGTCCACTGGGGCCCCAACTGGGGTCACACCCCCTCCCGCGCCGAGGTCCGCTTCGCCCACGCGCTCGTCGACGCGGGCGCCGACCTCGTCCACGGGCACTCCTCCCACCATCCGCGCCCGCCCGAGATCTACCGGGACCGGCTCGTCCTGTACGGCTGCGGCGACCTCGTCGACGACTACGAGGGCATCGGCGGCCACGAGCGCTACCGCGACGACCTGCGCCTGCTGTACCTGGCGTCCGTCGAACCCGGCACCGGCCGGCTGACCGGCCTGCGGATGGTGCCGCTCCGGGCCCGCCGGCTGCGCCTGGAACACGCACCGGCCGAGGACACCGCCTGGCTGTGCACCGTCCTCGACGGACACGCCCGCCCCCTCGGCACCCGGGTCGTACCCGCCGACGACGGCACGCTGACGGTACGGCCCGCACCGTGAACCCGGCCCCTCAGGCCCGTCCGCCCTTGCGCAGGAACCGGCGCAGCCGGGTCAGCGGCCAGGTGTTGATCACGTCCTCCGCGGTGAGCCAGCCGCGCTGCGCCGTCCCCACCCCGTAGCGCAGCTGCGCGAGGTGCGGGACGGAGTGCGCGTCGGTGTTCACCGCGAACCTCGCCCCGTGCCGCCGGGCCCGCAGGATGTCCTCGTCGCACAGGTCCAGCCGGTCCGGCTGGGCGTTGACCTCCAGCGCGGTACCGGTGCGCGCGCACGCCGCGAACACCTCGTCCCAGTCCGCGTCGACCCCCGGCCGCCTCCCGATCAGCCGGGTCGTGGGGTGGCCGAGGATGTTGACGTACGGGTTCTCGCAGGCCCGCACCAGCCGCCGCGTCATCGCCTCGCGGCCCAGGTCGAAGTGCGAGTGCAGCGAGGCCACGCACAGGTCGAACCCCGCCAGGAACTCCTCCGGCCAGTCCACCTCCCCGTCCGGGCCGATGTTCAGCTCCGTGCCGTGCAGCAGCCGCATCCGGCGCCGGGTGCCGTCCAGCTCCCGCAGCCGCTCCCGCTGGGCGAGGATCTTCTCGTCCGTCATGCGCTGCATGTACAGGCGGGGCGCGTGGTCGGTGACCGCGTAGTACGCGTGACCACGCTCGGCGGCCGCCTCCACCATCGCCTCCAGCGAGGCCAGACCGTCCGTGAGATCGGTGTGCGTGTGCAGGTCGCCCCGGATGTCCCGCTCGCGCACCACCTCCGGCAGCCCGCCGTGCAGCGCCGCCTCGATCTCCCCGCGGTCCTCCCGCAGGGTCGGCGGGATCCACGGCAGTCCGAGCCGCGCGTACACCTCCTCCTCCCCGCGGGACGCGACCGTCTCCCCGCTCCCGCTGTCGAACACGCCGTACTCGGACAGTTTCAGCCCCTGACGGACCGCGAGGGCCCGGGTGCGGATGTTGTGCGCCTTCGACCCGGTGAAGTACTGCATCGCCGCGCCCCACGACTCCGGCGGCACCACCCGCAGATCGACCTGGAGCCCCGTGCCGGTGCGCACCGACGTCTTCTTCGTGCCCCGCGCGATCACCTCCGCGGTGACCGGCAGCCCGCACAGCGCGTCCATGAACGGCGCCGACCGCCGCGCCGCGACCAGCACGTCCAGATCGCCCACGGTCTCCCGCATCCGGCGCAGCGAACCCGCGTACGCGCAGCGCTCGCAGCCCGACACCCCGGACAGCTGCGCGACGATCTCCTCGGCGGTGTCCAGCGCCGGCGCCAGCGGCAGCCGCGCGCCCGCCCGCCGCAGCAGCTCGATGCCGTGCCGGATGTTGTCCTGCGTCTTCTCGCCGAAGCCCTTCAGATCGGCCAGCGCGTCCGCCTCGACGGCCGCGGCCAGCTCGCCCACCGACGAGATGTGCAGGTCCTCGTAGATCCGCAGCGCCTTCTTCGGCCCCAGGGTCGGGATCGTGATCAGCTCCCGCACCCCGGCGGGGATCCTCGCCCGGCGCTCCTCGACCGCCGCCATCTTCCCGGTGCGCAGGTACTCGGCCACCTTGTCGGCGATCGACCGGCCCACGTGCGGGATCTCCCGCAGCCCCTCGGCGTCCAGCGTCGAGACGTCCGCCGGATACCCCCCGATCGCCCGCGCCGCCTTCTCGTAGGCGCGTGCCTTGAAGGCATCGCCTCCGGTGATCGCGATGAGGTCGGCGTACTCCCGCAGGATCGCCTCGACCTCGTCGTTGGCCCGGGCCACCCCACAAGTCTAGGAAGCCGGACCCGGGCACGCGAAAGGCCCCTGCCGAAGCAGGGGCCTTGCTGGTGTCCGAGGGGGGACTTGAACCCCCACGCCCGATAAAGGGCACTAGCACCTCAAGCTAGCGCGTCTGCCATTCCGCCACCCGGACAAGGTGTCTGTCGTGCGAGGTTTCCCTTTTCGGCGGGGTTTCCCTCGCGGCGACGAAGGAAACATTACCAGGCTTTCCGGGGTGGCTGATCACCCCCCGTCCCCGGAGCCGGACGCGCGTGAACGGCGTGTCACAGGCCGGGCCCGGTCTTGGGCCCGGGGCGGGGCCGGAGAGAGGATGAGAAGGACCCCCCAGCAGTGGCGGGACCATCGGCAGTGACAGCGGGAGGAAGCACGTGAGCGAGACGGACACGGCCAGGAGCGTCACCGGCGAGGACGAGGTCGTGGACCTCTGCCGCGAGCTGATCCGGTTCGACACCAGCAACTACGGCGACCACTCCGGCCCCGGCGAGCGGGGGGCCGCCGAGTGGGTCGCCGAGAAGCTCGCCGAGGTCGGCCTGGAGCCGAAGATCTACGAGTCGCACCCCGGCCGCGCCTCCACGGTGGCCCGCATCGAGGGCGAGGACCCGTCCCGGCCCGCGCTGCTCATCCACGGCCACCTGGACGTCGTACCGGCCAACGCGGTCGACTGGACCCACGACCCCTTCTCCGGGGAGATCGCGGACGGCTGCGTGTGGGGACGCGGGGCCGTCGACATGAAGGACATGGACGCCATGACGCTGGCGGTCGTCCGGGACCGGCTGCGCAGCGGGCGCCGGCCCCCGCGGGACATCGTGGTCGCCTTCCTCGCCGACGAGGAGGCCGGCGGCACCTACGGCGCCCGCTACCTGGTCGACCGCCACCCCGAGCTGTTCGAGGGCGTCACCGAGGCGATCAGCGAGGTCGGCGGCTTCTCCTTCACCGTGAACGACCAGCGGCGGCTCTACCTCATCCAGACGGCCGAGAAGGGCATGCACTGGATGAAGCTGACCGTGGCCGGCACCGCCGGGCACGGCTCGATGATCCACCGGGACAACGCCATCACCGAGCTGTCCGAGGCCGTCGCCCGGGTCGGCCGTCACCGGTTCCCGGTGCGGGTCACCAAGACCACCCGCGCCTTCCTCGACGAACTGGGCGACGCGCTCGGCACCGAGCTGGACCCGGAGGACATGGAGGCCACCATCGCCAAGCTCGGCGGTATCGCCAAGCTCATCGGCGCCACCCTGAGCAACACCGCCAACCCCACCCAGCTGAACGCCGGCTACAAGGTCAACGTCATCCCGGGCGAGGCCACCGCCCACATCGACGGCCGCTTCCTGCCCGGCCACGAGGAGGAGTTCCTCGCCGACCTCGACCGGCTGCTCGGCCCGCACGTGCGCCGCGAGGACGTGCACGCCGACAAGGCCCTGGAGACCAGCTTCGACGGCGCCCTGGTCGAGGCCATGCAGTCCGCGCTGCTCGCCGAGGACCCGACCGCCAAGGCCATCCCGTACATGCTCTCCGGCGGCACCGACGCCAAGTCCTTCGACGACCTCGGCATCCGCGGCTTCGGCTTCGCCCCGCTGAAGCTGCCCCCGGAGCTGGACTTCGCCGGCATGTTCCACGGTGTGGACGAGCGCGTCCCGGTGGACGGGCTGCAGTTCGGCGTGCGGGTGCTCGACCGGTTCATCGACGCGTCGTGACGTTCCGTTCCGGCCATTCGGGCAGTCGTACGACACCTCCTGAGAAGGGTGAATGCGACGATCGGTTCGTAGCTTCATCAGTCCCTCCTCGTTACAGCTGATGTGATCCCGCGCCTTGGGGTCGCATTGCCAACTAGGAGGAAGAATGATCAAGAAGATCGTCGCTGCCGCGGCTGCCACCGGTGGGCTGGTTCTCGCGGGTGCGGGCCTTGCCGTCGCCGACTCCGGTGCCCAGGGTGCCGCCGTGGGCTCCCCGGGCGTGGTGTCCGGCAACGTCATCCAGGTGCCCGTGCACGTCCCGGTGAACGTGTGCGGCAACACGATCAACGTGATCGGGCTCCTGAACCCCGCCTTCGGCAACGCCTGCGTCAACAAGTGACGCAGGCTCCCTGAGGGGCGTCTTTTTTACGAGCCGTCGGCCTCGGAGCGCGCGCCATGCGCTCCGAGGCCGACCGGTCTTTCACGAGCGAAGAGATGGAAGGCAGGGGGGATTTCAGCATGCGACAGGGAACGCGCAAGAGCCTGATGACCATGGCGGCGGCGACCGGTGTGATCGCCGCGGCGGGCGGTTACGCCCACGCCGACTCCGGCGCGGCGGGCAGCGCCGGGGGTTCGCCCGGCGTACTGTCCGGCAACACGGTGCAGGCGCCGGTGCACGCACCCGTGAACATCTGCGGCAACACCGTGAACGTGGTCGGGCTGCTCAACCCGTCGGTGGGCAACACGTGCGCCCACCACGGCGGCACTTCGGGAGCCTCCACGGGGGGCGGCCACAGCGGCTCCGGCGGCGCCCACGCGGGCGGCCACACCGGCGGTTCGCCCGGCGTCGGCTCCGGCAACACCGTCCAGGTGCCGATCGACGTCCCGGTGAACGTGTGCGGCAACAGCGTCGACGTCGTCGGCGCGGGCAACGCCACGACGGGGAACGACTGCGCCGACGAGGGCGGGTACGGCAACCATCCGGGGAAGCCGGGCCACCCCGGCCACCCCGGCCACCCCGGACACCCCGGACACCCTGGCCACCCGGGCGAGCCCGGGCACCCGGGTCACCCCGGTCAGCCTGGCAAGCCGGGCACTCCCGGAACCCCGGGCCACCCCGGCAAGCCGGGCAATCCCGGTCACCCGGGCGACTCCGGCACGCCCGGCCACCCGGGCCACCCTGGTACTCACCCCGGCACCGGCACCCACGCCGGCACCGGCTCCGCCGGCCACGCGTCGTCCCACGTCACGGCGCGGACGGGCAGCTCCGCCCAGCTCGCCCACACGGGCAGTGAGGTGCCGCTCGGCCTCGCGCTGCCGGCCGGCGCGGGCGCGCTGCTCGCGGGCGCGGTGATCTACCGCAAGGCCCGGGCCGCGGCCTGACCGGACGACGGAGCGGGCCCTGCCATGCCGGCGGGGCCCGCTCCGTCACGTCCGGTCACTGCCCGGACTCACCACGTGGCACGCACCTGGCGGATGATCCGCCGGCGCAACCGCACCCTGCGGCTGCCGTCGCGCAACAGGCTCAGTCGGTCCAACTCCCAGTGTCCGTACTCGGCATGGTCCGTCAGCAGACGTGTGGCCTCCTTGCGGGAGACCCCGCGAGGCACGTACACGTCGACAAATTCGTATTCCGGCATCGCATCTATTGTGCGGGCTGGTGCCCGGTACGGATAGCGTCTGCACTATGTCTGATGCTGCGCAGCCCACCGCTGCCGAGGTACGCGCCGCCGCCGAGGCCGTCAAGACCGCGCTCGACCGTCATCTGGCCGCGGTCGAACGCAGGTCGGGGGAGGACGACCCGGCCGTCTCCGAGGCGTTCAACCAGCTGGCCGCTGCCGCCGAGGCGTACGACGAGCTGCTCTACGACCGTTACGACGAGGTCACCCCCTTCGAGATCCCCGGTGCGGAGGACACCCTGCCGCCGTACGCGGGCCCGGAGGAACCCCACGCGATCAGTGTGTTGATCCGCCGGGACTACACCGTCACCGAACCCCAGCGCCTGCTGGCGCAGGCCCAGCGCGTGGAGGCGGCGGAGTACGACGACGGCCCGGACGAGGACGCTGTCGCCGGGACCGTCCCCGGGGCGCTCGGCATCCTCTTCGGCGAGTTCGAACCGGACGAGATCGCCTCCCGGCACAAGGAGTTCGGCCTGGAGGAGGGCGACTCCACGCTCTGGGTCACCGCGGCGGAGGAACCGCCCGAGGCCGGGGAGTGGCTGGAGGCACCGTTCGAGCACGTCGATGCGCAGCAGGTGGTGTGCCGGTTCGACGTGAGCGCGGTCTTCGACGACGACGTCTCCGACGGTGAGGACGGGGACGACGACCTGGAGTTCGTCGAGGACGACGAAGACGGCGAGGACGACGAAGACGGCGAGGACGGCGAGGAAGCGGAGTCGGAGGACGTCGAGGACGAGGACGGGGAGCCCCTCGACGCCCGGAAGTAGCCGAGAAGTGAGGGCGACGGCGGTGCCGTAGGGGCCCTGGGGCCGTTACGGCACCGCCGGACGCGGCCGCGCGGTGGCGGAAGCGGAAAGGGTCAGGCGCCCTGCGCGTGCAGAAGCGTCTGCAGACGGGTCGTGCGGGGCTTGGCCGGGATCTCCGCGACCGCCTTCGGCAGGGCCTGTTCCACGCCGTGCACCACGGACAGGTGCCGCTCCGCCCGGCCGAACGCCGTGTACACCCAGGGCCGGCTGAGCACCTGCGCCGCGTCGCCGGGCAGGACCACGACCGCCGCGGGCCAGCGGGCGCCCACCGCCTGGTGCGCGGTCAGCGCCCACCCGTGCCGGACGCTGCCCTCCACCCGCTCCCGGGGGACGACGACGGGGGCGCCGGCGCACGACAGGTGCAGCCCGTCGGCGTCGGCCTTCACCACCACACCGGGGACCGTGCGCCCCGGCGCGGGGGAGTGGGCGACCCGGTCGCCGGGGTCGAAGCCGCCGAACCGGCCGGGGCCGGGGTTGAGGCGCTCCTTCAGGGCGGAGTTGAGGGCGCGGGTGCCCGCGGCACCGCCGTGGCCCGGGGTGATCACCACGGTCTGGTCGGCCGGGACGCCCAGCGCCCGCGGCACCGAGTCCGCGACCAGCTGCACCGTGCGGTGCACGGCCTCGGCCGCGTCCCGCACCGGCACGATGACGAGCTCCTTGCCGGGGGCGTCGACCTGGGTCAGCTCGCCGATGCCGATGCCGGAGACCAGCTCGCCCAGCGGACCGGGGTCCGGGACGCGGGAGGCGGTCTGCGGGCAGACCCGGGCCGCGAGCAGGTCGGCGAAGACCCGGCCCGGACCGGCCGACCACAGCACGCCGGGGTCGCCGCTGAGCACCAGCCGGGCCCCGTCGGGCAGCGACTCCACCACCATCGCGGCGCTCTCCACGTCCAGCTGGGGCGCGTCCAGCACGATCAGCAGGTCGAGTTCCAGGGCGCCGTCCGCGTCCCGGCCCGGCCCCTCGGCGCCGGACAGCAGCCCGGCGACCGTGCCCACGCCCTGCTCCGCCGGTTCGCCGCCCAGCCGCTCGGCCAGGCGCCGGCTCCCGTCCGGCGCGTGGCAGGCGGCGAAGGCCCGCAGGCCCGCGGCGCGGGCGGCCCCGAGCAGCGCGGCCGGTTCGGTGCGGGCCGCCTCCCCGCCGGTGTGCAGCACCAGGGCGTGCCCGGCGACCGCGCGCGCCAGCTCGGCCGCGCCGCCGGACAGGCCGGCGGCGACCGTCTCCCAGGCCTGCCCGGCCTCCCCGACCGGGGAGTTGACCAGGCGGGCCAGGCCGTCGGCGAGGCTCTCCTCGGCCAGTGCGTACCGCTCCAGGCCGACGAGGACCCGGACCGGCCGTTCCTGTTCCTCCTCGTCGGTGTCCTGGGCCGCGGGGGCGCCGGGCTCCTCCAGGGCGTCCTGGAAGACGAGTGCCTCGCCCTCGGCGAGCGCGCCCTGCACGGCCGCGTCCGGGTCCGGCACGCCCTGCCGGCCCAGCGCCGCGGTGAGCGCGGGCAGGTCCAGTGCGGTGTGCCCGGCCACGGCCGCCTGCTCCAGCAGCCAGACGGTCATCGCGCGGCCCCGCCGCTCGTCGTCCGGGCCGCAGGCGGCGCCGAGCAGCGCCCGCGCGAAGCCGTCGGCCTGCTCCGGCCGTACGCCGCCGACCCGGAGCAACTGCCAGGGGTCCTCCCGGAGCGCGGTGTCGGCGCCCTCGCCGAGGACCGCGGCGACCTGGGCGGCCAGGGCTTCGGGGGCGCCGCCCTCGGCCAGCACACGGCGTACGGCGTCGACGGTCCGCGGTGCGGGGCCGCTGGGCACGGCCGGCGCGGGGGCGGGCCGGGGCTTGGGCGCCGGTTCCGGGGCGGCGCGGCGCGGGGCGGGCGCGGGCTCCGTGAACACCGCGGCCACCGGCTTCTCGCCGCTCTCCACGGCCCGGATCGCCGCGAGCAGGTCGGCGGCCTTGCCGCTCAGCTTCCCGCCGGCGTCGATCGGGCCCTGCTTCTCCGCCTTGCGCCGCTCGATCCGCTCCCGCTCCAGCCGCTGCGCAGCCAACTCGGCCTCCGCCTCGGACAGCTCCCCGGCCGCACCGTCGGAGCCACCCCCTTCGCCCCCGCCGGCACCCGCCGCGCCTTCGGCGGCGTCCGCACCCCCCGGGCTCTCCGCGCCCTCGGCGGTGCCCGGGCCGTCGGCGTCCGCCGCGTCGCCGGTGGCGTCCGTGGTGGCCGCGGTATCGGCGTCCCCGGCGGCGCCGGGGGTTTCCACGCCCTCGGCGCCGACCACTGCGGCCCCGTCGGCAGCGCCCGCGCCCTCAGCCGTCCCGGCGCTCTCGGCAGTTCCCCCGGCCTTGGTGGCCCCCGCGCCTTCGGCAGCAGCCCTGCCCTCGACAGCGGCCCCGGAGGCCTCCGCGCCCCCGGCGGCCCCCGCACCCTCGGCCGCGGCGCCCCCTTCGGGCCCCCCGCCCGGGGCCCCGTGGGGCTCACGGGTGTCCGGCGTCCCCGGCCCGGCTTTCTCCGTGGTCTCCGGCTCCGTGCTCACAGCGTGCTCCAGTCGTGATCGGGATAGCGGTGCACGGGCGCCGACACATCGTCCAGCGCCCGGCAGATCTCGTCAGGAAGACTAAGGGCCTCCACTGACAACGCCGCCGTGAGCTGCCGCGCGTTGCGCGCGCCGACGATCGGCGCGGCCACTCCGGGCCGGTCCCGGACCCAGGCGAGGGCCACCTGCAGCGGGGTCACGGCGAGCCCGTCGGCGGCCGTGGTCACCGCGTCCACGATCCGGGTCGCCGTGTCGTCCAGGTACGGCTCCACGAACGGCGCCAGGTGCTCGGACGCGCCGCGCGAGTCCGGGGGAGTGGCGTGCCGGTACTTCCCGGTCAGCACGCCCCGGCCGAGCGGGGAGGAGGGCAGCAGGCCCACACCGAGGTCGAGCGCGGCCGGCAGCACCTCCCGCTCCACGCCCCGCTGCAGCAGCGAGTACTCCATCTGCGTGCTGGCCAGCCGGGTGCGGGCGCCCGGCGCGGCGAGCTGCCAGGTGGCCGCCTTGGCCAGCTGCCAGCCGCAGAAGTTGGAGACGCCCGCGTACCGGGCCCGGCCGCTGCTCACCGCGAGGTCGAGGGCGTGCAGCGTCTCCTCCAGCGGGGTGTCGGGGTCGTAGGCGTGGATGTGCCACACGTCGACGTAGTCCGTGCCCAGGCGGGCCAGGGAGGCGTCGAGCGCGGCGAGCAGATGGCCGCGGGAGCCGTCGAAGCGGCGGTCCGGGTCGGGGATGCTGCCCGCCTTCGTGGAGACGACCAGGTCACGGCGCGGTACCAGACCGTCCATGAGCCGCCCGAGCAGGTACTCCGCCTCCCCGTGGCCGTACACGTCGGCCGTGTCGACCAGGGTGCCGCCGGCCTCCCAGAACGCCTTCAGCATGTCCGCCGCGTCGTGCTCGTCGGTGTCCCGCCCCCAGGTGAGGGTGCCGAGTCCGATCCGGGACACGCGCAGGCCGGTCCGGCCGAGATGCCTCTGCTCCATGTGCGCGAGATTACTGGCCAGAACCGGTGCGGTGGGTTGCCTGTGGACAACCGGACCGGCTGGTGGGGGCGGGGTGACGCGGCCACGCCGGGTGGGTGCCCACGCGCCCGCCCCCGCGCTAAGGTCGGCCCCACAGGCACGTTACTCATGGGTAAGGGGATTCGGCCATGCAGCTCGGGATCAACCTCGGCTACTGGGGTGCCGGAATGGACGGCGACAACCTGGCCGTGGCGCAGGAGGCCGACCGGCTGGGCTACGCGGTGTGCTGGGCCGCCGAGGCCTACGGCTCCGACGCGGCCACCGTGCTCAGCTGGGTCGCGGCCCAGACCGAGCGCATCGACGTCGGCTCGGCGATCTTCCAGATCCCGGCCCGCCAGCCCGCCATGACCGCGATGACCGCGGCCACGCTCGACTCGCTCTCCGGCGGCCGCTTCCGGCTCGGCCTCGGCGTCTCGGGCCCGCAGGTCTCCGAGGGCTGGTACGGCGTCAAGTTCGACAAGCCGCTGTCCCGCACCCGCGAGTACGTGGAGATCGTCCGCCGGGCGATGACCCGGGAGCGGCTGTCGTACGAGGGCGAGCACTGGACGCTGCCGCTGCCCGGCGGCCCGGGCAAGCCGATCAAGCTGACCGTGCACCCGCAGCGCGAGCACATCCCGCTGTACATCGCCGCGATCGGCCCGAAGAACCTGGAGCAGACCGGCGAGGTCGCCGACGGCGCCCTGCTCATCTTCCCCTCCGCCGAGCACCTGGAGGAGACCACCATGAAGCACCTGCGCGCGGGCCGTGAGAAGGCCGGCCTGACGCTCGACGGCTTCGACGTGTGCCCGACCCTGCCGATCGCCCTCGGCGACGACAAGGACGTCTCCCGGCTCGCCGACACCTTCCGCCCCTACACCGCGCTGTACGTCGGCGGCATGGGCAGCGCCAAGCAGAACTTCTACAACCAGCTCGCGCAGCGCATGGGGTACGAGAAGGAGGCCGCCGACATCCAGCGGAAGTACCTGTCCGGGGACAAGGAGGGAGCCGCCGCCGCGATCCCGCACGACCTCATCGACCGCACCACCCTGCTGGGTTCCGTGGACCGGATCGCCGACCGGATGAAGGCCTACGCCGACGCCGGCGTCACCACCCTCAGCCTGTCCCCGGCCGGCTTCACGCTGGAGGAGCGGCTCGCCTCCCTGCGCGCGGGCAGCGAGGCCCTGGAGCGCGCCGGGCTCGCGTAAAGGGGGGTTTCCACGGCCGTGGTGGGGGCTCGGGGGTCTTCCCCGCCACGGCCGTCACAGGGAACAACGCGCCCGGAGCCGCGCGGTTACGACCCCCCGCCGTCCTTCTTCCGGCCGAGCCGCCCCGCACCCCCGTTGGGGCTCACGGCCGTCCGCAATCGACGCCTTCCTTGCGGAAACCCGCGGAATCTGAGCGAAGAGGCGGCGGCCATGCTGCCGGTCAAGGGCCCTTTCCAGCTGATCCTCGCCCACGACGAGTCCCTCCGGCTCCGCCGCTCCGTCGCCGGCGGAGGACATGCTCCCGGAACGCGACGGCATCGGTATCGCCCACGACAGGCTCGGGCGGGACGAGCCGCTCACCGAGCGGGACGCCGTCGCCCGCCTCGCGCACGGCCGGCTGATCCAGCGCACCCTGCGTGCCTGCGCGCTCGCCGGGATCCGCGTCCACCGGGACATCAGCCTCGCCGTCACGGCCCGCACGGGCCGCGTCCCCGGCCGGACCCGGGCGGGGCCGGGCAGGGCCGGTGCCGCTCGCGGCCGGCATCCGCGCCGTCCACGCCCGCGAACCGCCTCGCCGGCCGGCACCGCACGGCCGGCCTGCGCATGCCCGGGCACCGCGGACGCCCTCGGCGGACCGGCGACCCCGGCTCCGGGTGGCGCGCAGGGTCCCGGCCGCGCACAGGGCCCCTCACAGCCAGCCGCGCCGCTTGAACAGCCGGTACAGCAGCACCTCCAGCACCGCCATCAGCACGATCACCGCCGGGTACGACGCCACCCAGTGCAGCTCCGGCATGTGGTCGAAGTTCATGCCGTAGATCCCCGCGATCATCGTGGGCACCGCGGCCATCGCCGCCCACGCCGAGATCTTCCGCATGTCGTCGTTCTGCCGCACGCTCATCTGCGCCAGGTGCGCCGACAGGATGTCCGACACCAGCCGGTCCAGGCCCTCCACGGACTCGTTCACGCGCGTGAGGTGGTCGCCCACGTCCCGGAAGAAGGGCCGCGCCTCGTCGTGCACGTAGGGCACCGCGCCGCCGAGCGGGCCGTTGCCGGCCAGCCGGGTCAGCGGCACCGTCAGCGGCCCGGTGGCCCGGCGGAACTCCAGGACCTGCCGCTTGAAGGTGTAGATCCGGGACGCGATGTTGCGGGAGGCGCCGGTCTCCGGCTGGAACACCTCCGCCTCCAGCTCGTCCAGGTCGGTCTGCAGCTCCGTCGCCACCTCCAGGTAGTGGTCCACGGTGGCGTCGGCGATCGCGTACAGCACGGCGGTGGGCCCCTTGTCGAGCATCTCCGGCTCCTCCTCCAGCCGGCGCCGCACGTCCGCCAGGGGCGAACCCTCGCCGTGCCGGACGGTCACCACGAAGGAGTCACCGACGAAGACCATCACCTCGCCTGCCGAGACGGTGTCGCTGTCGGGCTCGTACACGACCGGTTTCAGCACCATGAACAGGGAGTCGTCGTACACCTCCAGCTTCGGCCGCTGATGCGCCTTCAGGGCGTCCTCCACGGCCAGCGGATGCAGCCCGAACTCGTCGGTGACCAGGTCGAACTCCCGCTCCGACGGTTCGTACAGCCCGATCCACACGAAGCCGCCCGCCGCTCGTGCCTCGGCGAGCGCGTCCGACAGGTCCTCCGGCCCCTCGGTGCGGTGTCCATGCCGGTAGACGGCGCAGTCCATGATCACGCTGCGCATTCTCCCTTCGCCCGACCACCGGCGCACCGGACGGTGCGCCTACCCTGGTCCGCATGCCCACGCTGATCCTCGTCAGGCACGGACGGTCCACCGCCAACACCTCCGGAGTGCTCGCCGGGCGGACGCCCGGCGTCGCCCTGGACGAGCGCGGCGCCCGGCAGGCCGCCGCCCTGCCCGCACGGCTCGCCGCCCTGCCGATCTCCGAGGTCGTCACCAGCCCCCTCCAGCGCTGCCAGGAGACCGTACAGCCGCTGCTCCAGGCCCGCCCCGGCCTGCGCTCCCACACCGACGAGCGGATCGGGGAGTGCGACTACGGCGACTGGTCCGGCCGCAAGCTCGCCGAGCTGAAGGACGAGCCGCTGATGGAGGTCGTCCAGGCCCACCCGTCCGCCGCCGCCTTCCCCGGCGGGGAGTCCATGCGGGCCATGCAGACCCGCGCCGCCGAGGCCGTACGCGAGTGGAACGCGCGCGTGGAGCGGGAGCACGGTGCCGACGCCGTCTACCTGATGTGTTCCCACGGCGACATCATCAAGGCGCTCGTCGCCGACGCCCTCGGTCTCCACCTCGACCTCTTCCAGCGGATCTCCGTCGAGCCCTGCTCCGTCACCGTCATCCGCCACACCCGCCTGCGGCCGTTCCTCGTCCGCCTCGGGGACACCGGGGACTTCGCTTCGCTCGCCCCGCGCGAGGAACCCGGTGACGGCGACGCACCGGTCGGGGGCGGTGCGGGCGCACCGTGATCGTCGGCCGCAGTAGGGTGAAGCGACCCACCCCGTCGCGCATCCGCACCGCCGAACCGCTCGAAACCACGAAATCAATGGAGACAGGACGTGTCCCGTCAGGTGTTCCTCTACGACCAGCCGGACCGCTTCGTGGCCGGCACGGTCGGACTGCCCGGGCGCCGTACGTTCTTCCTCCAGGCCACCGCAGGCCCCCGGGTGACCAGTGTGGTCCTGGAGAAGACCCAGGTCGCCGCGCTCGCCGAGCGCATGGACGAACTGCTGGACGAGGTCGTACGCCGTAGTGGCGGCAGCGCCGCGGTTCCCGCCGTGGCCCCCTCGGAGATCGCCGACACAGAGCCCCTCCAGACCCCCGTCGAGGAGGAGTTCCGCGTCGGCACCATGGCGCTGGCCTGGGACGGCGAGGACGAACGCATGATCGTCGAGGCCCAGGCCCTGGTGGAGCTGGACGCCGACACCGAGGAGGACCTCGCGGAGGCCGAGGAGCGGCTGCTCCAGGACGAGGAGAACGGACCCCCGATGCTGCGGGTCCGGCTGACCGGCGCGCAGGCCCGGGCCTTCGCCAAGCGCGCCCTCGACGTCGTCAACGCCGGGCGGCCGCCGTGCCCGCTGTGCAGCCTCCCGCTCGATCCGGAAGGACACGTATGTCCGCGCCAGAACGGATACCGCCGCGGGGCGTGACGGCCGCCCCCGCCGCGGCCGGCCCGCCCCCCGCCGAGCTGCTCGCGCGAGGTGAGCTGACCGTACGCGGCCGGATCCGCGAGGCGTCCAACGCGGCCCTGTTCTGCACGGTCGCCCTGGACGGCCGGGAAGCCTCCTGCGTCTACAAGCCCGTGGCCGGCGAGCGCCCCCTGTGGGACTTCCCCGACGGCACCCTCGCCGGCCGCGAGGTGGCCGCCTACGAGGTCTCCGAGGCCACCGGCTGGGGGCTCGTGCCGCCCACCGTGCTGCGCGACGGGCCCTACGGCGAGGGCATGTGCCAGCTGTGGATCGACGTCCACGCCGAGGCCGAGCTGCTCGCCCTGGTCGACGGCGAGGAACCGGAGCCCGGCTGGAAGGCCATCGGGTTCGCGGAGGTCGGCGAGGGGCGCACCGCGCTCCTCGTGCACGCCGACGACGAGCGGCTGCGCCGGCTCGCCGTCCTGGACGCCGTGATCAACAACGCCGACCGCAAGGGCGGCCATCTGCTGCCGACCGCCGACGGCCGGCTCTACGGCATCGACCACGGCGTCACCTTCAACGTCGAGAACAAGCTGCGCACGCTGCTGTGGGGCTGGGCCGGGGAACCCCTCGCCCCGGACGCCGTGGACGTCCTCAAGAGGCTGCGGGACGGCCTGCGCGGGGCGCTGGGCGAGCGGTTGGCCGCACTGATCACGGCGGCCGAGATCGACGCCACGCGCGCGCGTGTCGACGCGCTGCTCACCTCCGGCCTGCACCCGGAACCGAGCGGGGAGTGGCCCGCCATCCCCTGGCCGCCCGTGTAAGCACATCCGGCGCCGAGGTACAAGAACGCGAATCCGGCCATCCGGCCCGATCCCGTTCGTACCCGCAGCTCGGCGCCGGTTAGGCTCATGTACATGCATGCCTGGCCCGCTTCCGAGGTCCCCGCCCTGCCTGGTCAGGGCCGCGACCTGAGGATCCACGACACCGCGACCGGCGGTCTGGTCACCCTCGACCCCGGTCCCGTCGCCCGCATCTACGTCTGCGGCATCACGCCGTACGACGCGACCCACATCGGTCACGCGGCGACCTACAACGCGTTCGACCTCGTCCAGCGCGTGTGGCTCGACACCAAGCGGCAGGTCCACTACGTCCAGAACGTCACCGACGTCGACGATCCCCTGCTGCAGCGGGCGGACCGGGACGGCGTCGACTGGGTCGCCCTCGCCGAGAAGGAGACCGCCCTCTTCCGCGAGGACATGACCGCCCTGCGGATGCTCCCGCCGCAGCACTACATAGGCGCCGTCGAGGCGATACCCGGCATCGTCCCGCTCGTGGAGCGGCTGCGTGAACTCGGCGCGGCCTACGAGCTGGAAGGCGACGTCTACTTCTCCGTCGAGTCCGACCCGAACTTCGGCAAGGTCTCGCGCCTGGACGCCGCCGCGATGCGGCTGCTGTCCGCCGAGCGGGGCGGCGACCCGGACCGCCCGGGCAAGAAGAACCCGCTCGACCCGATGCTGTGGATGGCGGCGCGGCCCGGCGAGCCCAGCTGGGACGGCGGCACCCTCGGCCGGGGCCGGCCCGGCTGGCACATCGAGTGCGTGGCCATCGCCCTCGACCACCTCGGCATGGGCTTCGACGTCCAGGGCGGCGGCTCCGACCTCGCCTTCCCGCACCACGAGATGGGCGCCTCGCACGCCCAGGTGCTCACCGGCGAGTTCCCCATGGCCAAGGCGTACGTGCACGCCGGCATGGTCGCCCTGCACGGCGAGAAGATGTCCAAGTCCAAGGGCAACCTCGTCTTCGTCTCCGCGCTGCGCCGCGACGGCGTCGACCCCGCCGCCGTCCGCCTGGCCCTGCTGGCCCACCACTACCGCGCCGACTGGGAGTGGACCGACCAGGTCCTCCAGGACGCCGAGGCCCGCCTGGCCCGGTGGCGCGCGGCCGTCTCCCGCCCCGACGGCCCGACGGCGGACGCCCTGGTCGAGGAGGTCCGCGAGGCCCTGTCCCACGACCTCGACGCCCCCGCCGCGCTCGCGGCGGTGGACCGCTGGGCGGCCCGCCAGGAGCAGGAGGGCGGCACGGACACGGGCGCGCCGGGCCTGGTCACGCGTGCCGTGGACGCGTTGCTGGGAGTGGCCCTCTAGGCACCGCGAGGAGCGGCGGCGCCCCGTCCGGGGCGCCGGGAACCGACGGCGACACGGACAAGGGGCGCTTCCCACCGGGAAGCGCCCCTTCTCCGTACCCTCAGGCGTGTACGGCCTCAGTCCTCCGGGCCGTCCTCGTCATCCTCCCTGGGGCCGCCGCCGCCACCGGCCGGAGGCCTCTGCTTCCCGCCCGGAGGGCCCACGTCCCGGCGCCGCAGATACCGCTCGAACTCCCGCGCGATCGCCTCGCCGGACGCCTCCGGCAGCTCCGCGGTGTCCCGCGCCTCCTCCAGCGTCTGGACGTACTCGGCGACCTCGCTGTCCTCCGCGGCCAGCTGGTCCACGCCCACCTGCCAGGCCCGCGCGTCCTCCGGCAGCTCACCCTGCGGGATCCGCAGGTCCAGCAGGTCCTCCAGCCGGTTGAGCAGCGCCAGCGTCGCCTTCGGGTTGGGCGGCTGGGAGACGTAGTGCGGTACGGCCGCCCACAGCGACACCGCCGGGACGCCCGCGTGCGTGCACGCCTCCTGCAGGACGCCGACGATGCCCGTCGGCCCCTCGTACTTGGTCTCCTCCAGGTCCATCCGGCGGGCCAGGTCCGGGTCGGACGTGACCCCGCTGACCGGCACCGGACGCGTGTGCGGGGTGTCTCCGAGCAGGGCGCCCAGGACGACCACCAGCTCCACGCCCAGCTCGTGCGCGAAGCCGAGCAGCTCGTTGCAGAACGAACGCCAGCGCATGGACGGTTCGATACCGCGGACCAGCACCAGATCGCGGGGCTTCTCCCCGCCGACACGGACCACCGACAGCCTCGTCGTCGGCCACGTGATCTTGCGCACACCGCCGTCCATGAACACCGTGGGGCGGTTCACCTGGAAGTCGTAGTAGTCCTCGGCGTCCAGCGCCGCGAACACCTCGCCCTTCCACTCGCGTTCCAGATGCGCGACCGCCGTGGAGGCGGCGTCGCCGGCATCGTTCCAGCCCTCGAACGCGGCCACCATGACTGGGTCGATCAGCTCGGGAACCCCCTCCAGCTCGATCACCCAGTGCCTCCTTCCGACGTGCCCTCGCTTGACTCACCAACCTTACGGCGTCCGGCGGGGGCGCCCGCAGCCCCCTTGCACGGGGGAGTGAACGGATCACTGCCCCGTTCCCGGGCCCCGAACACCCCCGGTCAGCGGCGAGGCCCCGCCTCCCCGGCCCGCGCTCACAGGGTGCCGCGCAGCCACCGTTCCACGCTCGCGACGTGCACCGTCGCCCAGGAACGCGCCGCCTCCGCGTCCCGGTCGCGCAGCGCGTCCAGGATCGCCCGGTGCTCGCGCAGCGTGCGGCCGACCGCGTCCTCCTGGGTGAGGCCCCGCCAGATCCGCGCCCGCGTGGCGGGCCCGGACAGCCCGTCCAGCAGTGAGCACAGCACCGAGTTCCCGGCGCTCCGCACGATGCTCCGGTGGAACTCCAGGTCGGCCAAGACCAGTTGCTCCACCGAGGGCCGCGGGCCCAGCGCGTCCAACCGCGCCGCCAGCGCGTCCAGTTGGTCCTCGCCGATCCGGGAGGCCGCCAGCGCGGTCGCGGCCGGCTCCAGGATCCGGCGCACCGCCAGGAACTCCAGCACGGTGTCGTCGCGGTGGTAGTCCACGACGAAGCTCATCGCCTCCAGCAGCAGCTGCGGGTCGAGGCTGGTGACGTACGTGCCGTCGCCCTGCCGGACGTCGAGGATCCGGATCAGCGACAGCGCCCGTACGGCCTCCCGCAGGGAGTTGCGGGACAGACCCAGTCCGGCGGCGAGTTCGCTCTCCTTGGGCAGCCGGTCGCCCGGCCGCAGCGCACCGGAGACGATCATGCCCTTGATCTTCTCGATCGCCTCGTCGGTGACTGCCACGGCCGGTCTCCTGTCGCCCAGACATCGGATGCCTCCGCACAGTACGCGGGGACGGTCCGGGCCCGCCTCCCCACAGGCTCCGGCTCCACCAGCCACCCCACCGGGATCTCGGGTCCCGCGGGACGACACCCCGCGGGGCGCCGGCACCCGCCGGTCCCAGGGGACCGGTCTCGCCGGGACCGGGAGGGCCACCGCGGCGGGCGCGAGCCGGACGGGCCGAAGGGGCGGCTCCCTCGACGGGAGCCGCCCCTCGGTGTTCCGGACCCGGTGCGGCGGGGGCCGGAGTGCCGGCGGCGGTCGGGCTCGGGTCGGGGGAGGACCGGCCGCCGCGCGGGTCTACTTCTTGTCCAGCAGGTCCTGGACCCTGGCCCTGACCTCGTCCGTGGCCAGGCCGCGGATGGTCAGGGTGGTGCGGCGGCGCAGCACGTCGTCCGGCGTCTCGGCCCACTCGTGGTCGCGGGCCCACACGACCTGCGCCCAGATCTCCGGGGCGTCGGGGTGGACGCGCTCGGCCAGCTCCGGGTTGTCGTTCGCCAGGCGGGCGATGTCGAAGGCCAGGGAGCCGTAGTGGGTGGCCAGGTGCTTCGCGGTGTCGGCGGCCATGCGCGGGCCCGGCGCCGGACCGTCGACCAGCAGCCGGTGGGCGACCGCGCGCGGGTTGGCGACACCCGGCAGCGGCAGCTTCTTCGGCAGCGAGGAGATCGGCTCGAAGTCGTCGCCGAGCGGGTGACCCGGCAGCGCCTCCAGCTTCTTCATGATCGTCCGGCCGATGTGGCGGAACGTCGTCCACTTGCCGCCCGCCACGGACAGCATGCCGCCCCGGCCCTCGGTCACCACGGTCTCGCGCTTGGCCTTGGCGGTGTCGCCGGGGCCGCCCGGCAGCACCCGCAGACCGGCGAACGCGTAGGTGATGAGGTCCCGCTTCAGCTGCTGGTCCCGGACGGAGAACGCGGCCTCGTCCAGGATCTGGGCTATGTCCTTGTCGTTGACGGACACGTCCGCCGGGTCGCCCTCGTACTCCTCGTCGGTGGTGCCGAGCAGCAGCATGTCCTCCCAGGGGAGGGCGAAGGTGATGCGGTACTTGTCGATGGGGGTCGCGAGCGCGGCCTTCCACGGGGAGGTCCGCTTCAGGACCAGGTGCGCGCCCTTGGACAGGCGGATGGACGGCGCCGCGTTCGGGTCCTCCATCCGGCGCAGGTGGTCGACCCAGGGGCCGGTCGCGTTCAGCACCAGGCGGGCGTTGACCCCGAACTCGTCACCGGTGGTCCGGTCCTTGAGGTCGGCGCCGGTGACCCGGCCCTTGGTGAAGCGCAGGCCCGTCACCTCGGCGTGGTTGAGGACGACCGCGCCCGCCTCGACGGCCGCGCGGACCGTCATCAGCGCCATGCGCGCGTCGTTCATCTGGTCGTCGCCGTACACGGCCACGGCCTTGAGGTTCTCGGTGCGCAGCTCGGGCACGTCCTGCGCCGCCTTGGCGGGCGACAGCAGGTGGCCGACGCCGTCGCCGAACGCGGAGAGCGCGGAGTAGGCGAAGACGCCCGCGCCGAGCTTCGCCGCGCCGTGCGGCCCGCCCTTGTACACGGGGAGGTAGAAGGTGAGCGGGTTCGCCAGGTGGGGGGCCACCTGACGGGAGACCGCACGGCGCTCGAAGTGGTTCTCCGCCACCAGCTTCACCGCGCCGGTCTGCAGGTAGCGCAGGCCGCCGTGGAGGAGCTTGGAGGAGGCGGAGGAGGTGGCGCCGGCGAAGTCGCCGGCGTCGACCAGCGCCACCCTGAGCCCGGACTGCGCGGCGTGCCAGGCGGTGGAGATGCCCAGGATGCCGCCGCCGATCACAAGAAGGTCGTACGACGCCTTGGCGAGCTGCTCCCTGGTCTCGGCGCGGCTCGGGTTGGAGCCGGAGGCCGGGTGCGTCCCCAGGGCAGGTACGGACTGCAGGGTGGACTGACTGGTCATGTCGGGTACTTACTCCTCGTCAGACTGTCCGAGACGGCTACGGCCGCTCAGCTCTCGTCCTCGATCCAGCCCATGGTCCGGTCGACGGCCTTGAGCCAGTTCTTGTACTCACGGTCGCGGGTCTCCGCGTCCATGCGGGGGGTCCACTCGGCGGCCCGGCGCCAGTTGGCGCGCAGTTCGTCGGTGCTGGACCAGAAGCCGACGGCGAGACCGGCGGCGTAGGCGGCGCCGAGGCAGGTGGTCTCGGCGACCATCGGGCGCACCACGGGTGCGTCCAGGACGTCGGCGAGGGTCTGCATCAGCAGGTTGTTGGCGGTCATGCCGCCGTCGACCTTGAGGGTCACCAGCTCGTCGCCGGAGTCCTTGACCATGGCGTCGGCGATCTCCCGCGTCTGCCAGGCGGTGGCCTCAAGGACGGCGCGCGCGAGGTGCGCCTTGGTGACGTACCGGGTCAGACCGGCGATCACACCGCGGGCGTCGGAGCGCCAGTGCGGGGCGAACAGGCCGGAGAAGGCCGGCACGAAGTAGGCTCCGCCGTTGTCCTCGACCGAGAGCGCGAGCGTCTCGATCTCGGCGGCGGTGGAGATCAGGCCCATCTGGTCGCGCATCCACTGCACCAGCGAGCCGGTGACGGCGATGGACCCCTCCAGGGCGTACACGGTCGGCTGGTCGCCGATCTTGTAGCCGACGGTGGTGAGCAGACCGGCGTAGGAGTTGATGATCTTCTCGCCGGTGTTCATCACCATGAAGGTGCCGGTGCCGTAGGTCGACTTGGTCTCGCCCTCGGAGAAGCAGGTCTGGCCGAACAGGGCCGCCTGCTGGTCGCCGAGCGCGGAGGCGACCGGGATGCCGCCCAGCAGGTCGCCCAGCCTGCCGCCGGTGACCTCGCCGTAGACCTCGGCGGAGGACCGGATCTCGGGGAGGATCTGCAGCGGCACGCCGATGGATTCGGCGATCTTCTCGTCCCACTGCATGGTGTGCAGGTTCATGAGGAGGGTCCGGGAGGCGTTGGTCACGTCGGTGACGTGCCTGCCGCCCTCGGCACCGCCGGTCAGGTTCCAGATGACCCAGGTGTCCATGGTGCCGAAGAGGATGTCGCCGGCCTCGGCGCGCTCCTTCAGGCCCTCGACGTTGTCGAGCAGCCAGCGGGCCTTGGGCCCGGCGAAGTAGGACGCGAGCGGCAGGCCGGTCTCCCGGCGGAAGCGGTCCTGGCCGACGTTGCGGCCCAGCTCCCGGCAGAGAGCGTCGGTACGGGTGTCCTGCCAGACGATGGCGTTGTGGACGGGCTCACCGGTGTTCTTGTCCCACAGCACGGTGGTCTCGCGCTGGTTGGTGATGCCGATGGCCTTGATGTCGTCACGGGTGATGCCGGCCTTCTCGATGGCTCCGGCGACGACTTCCTGGACGTTGGTCCAGATCTCGTTGGCGTCGTGCTCGACCCAGCCCGGCTTCGGGAAGATCTGCTCGTGCTCCTTCTGGTCGACGGAGACGATGCGGCCGTCCCGGTCGAAGACGATGCAGCGCGAGGAGGTCGTGCCCTGGTCGATCGCCGCGATGAAGGGGCCTGCGGTGTGAGCGTCGGTCACTGTGTGCTCCTGAAAGGTCCGTGGTGAGGGGGCGTACGTACGGCGCGTGCTCGAAGACTCGGTGCGGTCGGCGAGCTTTCTAGGCGAAGGCGACGTTGTAGATGCCTGCCGCGATGGCACCGCCGACCAGCGGACCGACCACCGGGATCCAGGCGTAGGCCCAGTCGGAGCCACCCTTGTTGGGCAGCGGCAGCAGGGCGTGCACGATGCGCGGGCCCAGGTCGCGGGCCGGGTTGATCGCGTAGCCCGTCGGGCCGCCGAGCGAGAGACCGATCGACACCACCACGAACGCGGTGATCAGACCGCCGAGGACACCGAGACCGTTGCCCTTGTCGTTCAGGCCCTGGGTGAGGACCGCGAGGATCAGCACCACGGTGCCGATGATCTCCGTGGCGAGGTTCTGCACCGCGTTCCGGATCTCCGGGCCGGTGGAGAAGACGCCGAGGACCGGACCGGCCCCCTTCTCCTGGGCCTCCACCGCCTTGGCCGAGGTGGCCTGCGCACCGGGGCCGCCCACGATCTCGTGGTCGGTCAGGTGCGCCTGGAACTGGCCGTAGTAGGCGACCCAGACCAGGGCCGCGCCGATCATCGCGCCGAGCAGCTGGCCGGCGAAGTAGGTCGGAACGTTGCTCCAGTCGCTGTCCTTGATGGCCAGGGCGACGGTGACGGCCGGGTTGAGGTGGGCGCCGGACAGCGGTCCGGAGATGTACACGGCCGTCATGACGGCGAAGCCCCACCCGAAGGCGATGGCGAGCCAACCGGCGTTACGGGCCTTGGAGGCCTTCAGCGTGACGGCGGCACAGACGCCGCCGCCGAGCAGGATGAGTATGGCGGTACCGATGGTCTCGCCGATGAAGATGTCGGAGCTGGACACCCGCGACTCCTTTGTCCTTCGTCCAGGGATAGCCGAACCCCGGGTCCCACCGGGGGTTCTGGCGCCCTCGGGGGTGAGAGCGATGCCGGCCCTTGGCGTTGTCACACTCTAGCGCGTATTGCCGGTAGGTGTTCGACAATGCCGACCGATGGACGGGAGTCTTGTTCGGCGTTACGCGTGCGTCAAGAGTTCTGTTATCGAAAGCAGGATCGTTATTGATCGCTGCGGGCTATCGATCATCGTCGCTGGTCATCGACCTTCGTGTACGGCCGTGCGTTCTAGTCCTTATCACCCTGTTTGTCGCTTTCAGGGTAGGGCGAGGACCGGAACGCCGCCTGGCGTCCCGGGTCGTTCCGTGCCATCGGTCCCCGGTCGATCCCCTGCTACGGGCCGGTCGATTCCTGCCGCGGACTCGCCGGCCGTCGGCCGCTCCGGGGCGTGGGCGGTCACCTGTTCCGGGCCACCGGTCGCCGGCCGCTTCCGAGCGTGGGTGGTCACTTGTTCCGGGCTGCTGGTGGCTGGCGGCTTGGGCCGCCGGTCTACAGTCGCTCCGGGGTGTGGGCGGTCATCTGTTCCGGGCTGCTGGTGGTCGGCGGCTTGGGCTGCTGGTCTTCAGTCGCTCCGGCCCACCGGTCATCGGCCGCTTCGGCAGCCGGTCGTCAGTCGTTCCGGGCTGTGGGCCGTTACCCGCTCCGGCCCACCGCTTGTCAGCCGCTCCAGCCCGCCGGTCATCGACCGAGGTGCGGCAGCCGGTGGTCAGCGGTCCCAGATCGCCGGTCGGGCCCGCCGGTCGCCAACCCCTTGGCGGCCGGTGGTCAGTCGTTCCGGCCCGCCGCTCATCAGCCGAGCTGTGGCTGCCGGTGGTCAGCGGTCCCGGGCTGCGGGCCGTTACCCGCTCCGGCCGAGCCGGTGGTCAGCGGTTCCGGCCCGCCGTTCGTCGGCCCCTTGGCGTCAACGGCGCCGTGGTCAGCCGCTCCCGACCGCCGGTCGCCTCCCGCTCCGGCCCGCCGGTCAGAACCGTCCCGCGCCCAGGTCCCGGGAGACCGCGCGGGCACAGTCCCGTACCGCCGCGATCAGCTCGGGGCGCAGCTCGCCGTCCCGGCACAGCCGCTCCACCGCCCCCGTGATGCCGACCGCGCCCACCGGCATCCGGCGCCGGTCGTGGATGGGCGCCGCGATCGACGCCACGCCCTCCCAGGTCTCCTCCACGTCCGCCGCGTACCCACGCGCGCGCGTGATGTCGAGGAGGTGCTCGAAGTCGCCGGGATCGCACACCGTGCGGTCGGTGAAGGCCTTCCGGTCCGTCTCCAGCGCCTCGCTGTGCGCCACCGGGTCGTACGCCGAGAGCACCTTGCCCAGGGCCGTCGAGTGCAGCGGCTGCATGGCCCCGATCTCCAGCACCTGCCGGCTGTCGTCGGGCCGGAACACGTGGTGCACGATGAGCACGCCCTGCTGGTGCAGGACCCCCAGGTACACGCTCTCCCCGCTGGACCGGGCCAGGTCGTCGGCCCACACCAGGGCCCGCGCCCGCAGCTCGTGCACGTCGAGATAGGTGGTCCCGAGCCGGAGCAGTTCCGCGCCGAGCTGGTAGCGGCCGGAGGCGTCGTCCTGCTCGACGAAGCCCTCCTGCTGGAGGGTGCGCAGGATCCCGTGGGCGGTGCCCTTGGCGAGGCCCAGTGACGAGGCGATGTCCGAGAGGCCGAGTCGCCGCTCGCCGCCCGCGAGCAGCCGCAGCATCGCCGCCGCCCGTTCGAGCGACTGGATGTTCCGTGCCATCGCCGTTCTGCCTCCGTCCCTCGACCTGCCCCGGTGCGGAAACCACCGTTCGGCAATGTCGAACACTACCGGTCCATGCCGACGTCCCGCTAATGGTCGGACGGCACCTGTTACATCACCGGTGACCCGAGCGTCGCATCGGGGTCACCCGCGTCCGCCCCGTGGACGGATGTGCCCATCCAAGCCGACTCCCGGTTACTCTGGCGCCGTGCGGCACCTCCGGCGCGCCCGGGGAGCCGCATAGCCGACAGCCGTCGCACCACAGGGAGCCCCTACATGGCCTCGTCGCCGACGTCCCCTTCCGCCGACAGCCGGACCCGCGTGTCCGCGCTCCGAGAGGCGCTTGCCACCCGCGTGGTGGTCGCCGACGGAGCCATGGGCACGATGCTCCAGGCGCAGGAGCCCACCCTCGAGGACTTCCAGAACCTCGAAGGGTGCAACGAGATCCTCAACCTCACCCGCCCCGACATCGTCCGCTCCGTCCACGAGGCGTACCTCTCCGTGGGCGTCGACTGCGTCGAGACCAACACCTTCGGGGCCAACCACGCGGCCATGGCGGAGTACGACATCGCCGACCGCGTGTACGAGCTGTCCGAGGCGGGCGCCCGCATCGCCCGCGAGACCGCCGACGCCTACTCCGCCCGGGACGGCCGCCCCCGCTGGGTCCTCGGCTCGATCGGCCCCGGCACCAAGCTGCCCACCCTCGGCCACATCGGGTTCACCACCCTCCGCGACGGCTTCCAGGCCAACGCCGAGGGCCTGCTCACCGGCGGCGCCGACGCCCTGATCGTCGAGACCACCCAGGACCTGCTGCAGACCAAGGCCTCCGTCCTGGGCGCCCGGCGCGCCATGGAACGCCTCGGCAGCGAGGTCCCCCTGCTGGTGTCGATGGCCTTCGAGACCACCGGCACCATGCTGCTCGGCTCCGAGATCGGCGCCGCGCTGACCGCGCTGGAGCCGCTCGGCATCGACATGATCGGCCTGAACTGCTCCACCGGCCCCGCCGAGATGAGCGAGCACCTGCGCTACCTCACCCGGCACTCCCGCATCCCGCTGCTGTGCATGCCCAACGCCGGCCTGCCCGTCCTCACCAAGGACGGCGCCCACTTCCCCCTCGGCCCCGAGGGCCTGGCCGACGCCCAGGAGAACTTCGTACGGGACTACGGCCTCTCCCTCATCGGCGGCTGCTGCGGCACCACCCCCGAGCACCTGCGCCAGGTCGTGGAGCGCGTCCACGACCTCACCCCGGCCGAGCGCGCCCCGCGCCCCGAGCCGGGCGCCGCCTCCCTCTACCAGTCGGTCCCGTTCCGGCAGGACACCTCCTACCTGGCCATCGGCGAGCGCACCAACGCCAACGGCTCCAAGAAGTTCCGCGAGGCCATGCTGGAGGCCCGCTGGGACGACTGCGTGGAGATGGCCCGGGAGCAGATCCGCGAGGGCGCGCACATGCTCGACCTGTGCGTGGACTACGTCGGCCGGGACGGCGTCGCCGACATGGAGGAACTGGCCGGCCGCTTCGCCACCGCCTCCACCCTGCCGATCGTGCTGGACTCCACCGAGGTCGACGTCATCCGGGCCGGCCTGGAGAAGCTCGGCGGCCGCGCGGTGATCAACTCCGTGAACTACGAGGACGGCGACGGCCCCGACTCCCGGTTCGCGAAGGTCGCCCAGCTGGCGCGCGAGCACGGCGCCGCCCTGATCGCGCTGACCATCGACGAGGAGGGCCAGGCCCGCACCCCGGAGAAGAAGGTCGAGATCGCCGAACGCCTGATCGACGACCTGACCGGGAACTGGGGCATCCGCGAGGAGGACATCCTCATCGACACCCTGACCTTCACCATCTGCACCGGTCAGGAGGAGTCCCGCAAGGACGGCGTCGCCACCATCGAGGCCATCCGCGAGCTGAAGAAGCGCCACCCGGCCGTGCAGACCACGCTGGGCCTGTCGAACATCTCCTTCGGCCTCAACCCGGCCGCCCGCATCCTGCTCAACTCCGTCTTCCTGGACGAGTGCGTCAAGGCAGGCCTGGACTCCGCGATCGTCCACGCCTCCAAGATCCTCCCCATCGCCCGGTTCAGCGAGGAAGAGGTGCGGACCGCCCTCGACCTGATCCACGACCGCCGAGCCGAGGGCTACGACCCCCTGCAGAAGCTCATGCAGCTCTTCGAGGGCGCCACGGCGAAGTCCCTCAAGGCCGGCAAGGCCGAGGAGCTGGCCGCGCTGCCCCTGGAGGAGCGGCTCAAGCGCCGGATCATCGACGGCGAGCGCAACGGGCTGGAAGCCGACCTGGACCTCGCGCTGGCCGAGCGGCCCGCCCTGGACATCGTCAACGAGACCCTGCTCGACGGCATGAAGGTCGTCGGCGAGCTGTTCGGCTCCGGCCAGATGCAGCTGCCGTTCGTCCTGCAGTCCGCCGAGGTCATGAAGGCCGCCGTCGCCTACCTCGAACCGCACATGGAGAAGTCGGACGCCGACGGCAAGGGCACGATCGTGCTCGCCACCGTGCGCGGCGACGTCCACGACATCGGCAAGAACCTCGTCGACATCATCCTGTCCAACAACGGCTACAACGTCGTCAACCTGGGCATCAAGCAGCCGGTCTCCGCCATCCTGGAGGCCGCCGAGGAGCACCGGGCCGACGTGATCGGCATGTCCGGACTGCTGGTGAAGTCCACGGTGATCATGAAGGAGAACCTGGAGGAGCTGAACCAGCGCGGCCTCGCCGCCCGCTTCCCGGTCATCCTCGGCGGCGCGGCCCTCACCCGCGCCTACGTCGAGCAGGACCTGCACGAGATCTACCAGGGCGAGGTCCGCTACGCCCGCGACGCCTTCGAGGGCCTGCACCTCATGGACGCCCTGATCGGCGTCAAGCGGGGCGTGCCCGGGGCGAAGCTGCCCGAGCTGCGCCAGCGCCGGGTCCGCGCGACCGCCGCCGTCCAGGTCGAGGAGCGGCCCGAGGAGGGGCACGTCCGCTCCGACGTCGCCACCGACAACCCCGTGCCCACCCCGCCCTTCTGGGACACCCGCGTCGTCAAGGGTATCCAGCTCAAGGAGTACGCGAGCTGGCTCGACGAGGGCGCCCTGTTCAAGGGCCAGTGGGGACTGAAGCAGGCCCGCACCGGCGAGGGACCGACGTACGAGGAACTGGTCGAGACCGAGGGCCGGCCCCGGCTGCGCGGCCTGCTCGACCGGCTCCAGACCGACAACCTCCTGGAAGCGGCCGTCGTCTACGGCTACTTCCCCTGCGTCTCCAAGGACGACGACCTGATCATCCTGGACGAGCAGGGCAACGAGCGCACCCGCTTCACCTTCCCCCGCCAGCGCCGCGGCCGGCGCCTGTGCCTGGCCGACTTCTTCCGCCCGGAGGAGTCCGGCGAGACCGACGTCGTCGGCTTGCAGGTCGTCACCGTCGGCTCCCGCATCGGCGAGGAGACCGCCAAGCTCTTCGAGGCCAACGCCTACCGCGACTACCTCGAACTGCACGGCCTGTCCGTCCAGTTGGCCGAGGCCCTGGCCGAGTACTGGCACGCGCGCGTCCGCGCCGAACTCGGCTTCGCCGGCGAGGACCCCGCCGACATCACGGACATGTTCGACCTGAAGTACCGCGGCGCCCGCTTCTCCCTCGGCTACGGCGCCTGCCCCGACCTGGAGGACCGCGCCAAGATCGCCGAGCTGCTGCGGCCCGAGCGGATCGGCGTCCACCTGTCCGAGGAGTTCCAGCTGCACCCCGAGCAGTCCACGGACGCCATCGTGATCCACCACCCGGAGGCCAAGTACTTCAACGCGCGGTGAGGCGTGTCCCACCCGGCATCCTGATCGGATAAGTCGTACACTGGTCGGTCCACCGCAGGCCGGTTCCCCGCCGGGGAGCCGGCCTGGCCGTCCCTCAAGGAGGTGCGCCCGGATGACCAGCACGGTCCCCGCGCTCGGAACCAGAACGGTCGAAGGCTCCGCCCTGCAGGCGGTGCTCCTCGACATGGACGGCACCCTCGTCGACACCGAGGGGTTCTGGTGGGACGTCGAGGTGGAGGTCTTCGCCTCCCTCGGGCACACCCTGGACGACACCTGGCGGCACGTCGTCGTCGGCGGTCCCATGACCCGCAGCGCCGGCTTCCTCATCGAGGCGACCGGCGCCGACATCACCCTCGCCGAACTCACCGTGCTCCTCAACGAGGGTTTCGAGGAGCGCATCGGCCGGGCCCTGCCCCTGATGCCGGGCGCCGCCCGGCTCCTCGCCGAGCTGTACGAGTCCGAGACCCCGACCGCCCTGGTCTCCGCCTCCCACCGGCGCATCATCGACCGGGTGCTGTCCGTGCTGGGCCCGCACCACTTCACCCTCTCCATTGCCGGTGACGAGGTCTCCCGCACCAAGCCCTTCCCCGACCCGTACCTGCTCGCCGCCGCGGGCCTCGGTGCGGATCCGGCCAGATGCGCCGTCGTGGAGGACACCGCGACCGGTGTCGCCGCCGCCGAGGCCGCCGGCTGCCGGGTCGTCGCCGTCCCCTCCGTCGCGCCCATCGGCCCCGCCGCCGGGCGCACCGTCGTCACCTCTCTGGAAGAGGTCGACCTGGCATTTCTCCGGAGCCTGATGACGGAAATGCGCTGACCGTTCACCCAGCGTGCGAAGCCCGATGACCGCGCCGGACGCATTTCCGGGGAACCACCCCCGAGGAGAATTCAGAGTGGACCGCCCGGCCGAATTCTGCTGACCGGCGGCACAGTTGGGAGTGTGACGTTCCCCACGCCGGAGCGGCTCGACAACGTTGGCCAAGTGTGCTGAGCCGCCCTGGATGGGCGGAAACGGCGGCACGTTGTGTCCCGATTGGGGGGACGCTGCACTAAACATGCCGCTGTCGGGTTTTCGGTGCGTCCACAGCTGGTTCCCCTGCGTGATGAGAGGTCAACTCACGCGGCTGCGAGGCGGGCTGCGGGCGCGGACTAATCTCGTCGCGAGAACATCGCCGCGAACCCCTGTGATCCGCCGCACCACCCCTGCATGCCGGATACACGGACCCGAACAGCTCTGGAGAAACCCCCGCATGAACCGCAAGACTTTGGTGCTGCCGGCGGTGGCCGGCCTGCTCACCCCGGTTCTCGCCGCGTGCGGCGGATCCGACAGCGGGAGCAAGAGCGGTGACGCCATCGTCGTCGGTACCACGGACCAGTTCACGGCCACCAAGGACGCCCCCGCGCCCCTCGACCCGGCCTACGCCTACGACGTCGGCACCTGGAACATCCTGCGCCAGTCCGTGCAGACCCTGATGGCCCAGCCCAGGGGTGAGGGCGAGCCCGTCCCCGAGGCCGCCGAGAGCTGCTCCTTCACCGACAGCGGCAGTGAGCGCTACGCCTGCAAGCTGCGCGACGGCCTGAAGTTCGCCAGCGGCGACCCGGTGACCGCCAAGGACGTCAAGTACTCCATCGAGCGTGCGCTCCGCATCAACTCCGACAGCGGTGTCTCCGCCCTGCTGAACACCATCGACACCATCGAGACGCAGGGCGACCGCGAGGTCGTCTTCCACCTGAAGACCGCCGACGCCACCTTCCCGTACAAGCTGTCCACTCCGGTCGCGGGCATCGTCAACCCGAAGGACTACGAGAAGGACAAGCTCCGCGACGGCTTCGAGATCGACGGCTCCGGCCCGTACACCTTCAAGGCCGACGTCAAGAACGACGCGATCGTCAGCGCCACCTTCACCAAGAACTCCTCCTACGAGGGCAGCATGAAGGTGAACAACGACAAGGTCGTGCTGCGCTCCTTCACCGACGCCGACGCCATGGGCGCCGCCATCGACAAGGGCGACATCGACGTGATGACCCGCACCATGGCGCCCGCGCAGATCCAGAAGCTCGACGCCGGCAGCGACGAGAACGCCGACCTGGTCGACATGCCGGGCCTGGAGATCCGCTACCTCGCCTTCAACACCGACGCCACCAGCGTCAAGTCCAAGGCCGTACGCCAGGCCATGGCCCAGCTCATCAACCGCGGCGAACTGGTCTCCAAGGTCTACGGCACCCAGGCCGAGCCGCTGTACTCGATGGTCCCGGCCACCGTCACCGGCCACTCCAACTCGTTCTTCAACAAGTACGGCAACCCCAGCGTCGACAAGGCCAAGAGCCTGCTCGGCAAGGCCGGCATCACCACCCCGGTGAAGCTGACCCTGCACTACACCACCGACCACTACGGCTCGGCCACCAAGCAGGAGTTCCAGATCCTGCAGAAGCAGCTCAACGACAGCGGCCTGTTCGACGTCTCCATCGAGGGCCACCCCTGGTCCACCTTCCGGCCCGCCGAGCGCAAGGGCGAGTACGACGTCTACGGCATGGGCTGGTTCCCCGACTTCCCGGACGCGGACAACTTCCTCGCGCCGTTCCTCGACAAGAACAACTTCCTCGGATCGCCGTACAACAACGGCACCATCCAGCGCACCCTGATCCCGCAGTCCCGTCGCGAGGCCGACCGGATCGGCGCCTCCAAGAGCCTGACGGAGATCCAGGACATCGTCGCCGAGGACGTCCCGGTCCTGCCGCTGTGGCAGGGCAAGCAGTACGTCGCCGCACGGGACGACATCACGGGCGTGGCCTACGCCCTGAACTCCTCCTCGACGCTCCAGCTGTGGGAGCTGGGCCGCGGTGTGAGCGGCTGACGGCTCCTTGCACCCGGGGCCGAGCACGATGCGGCCCCGGTGCCCGGGACCAGGGACGGCGGCCCCGGGCTGACGAACCGACGACAAGGCACATATTCAAGTGAACATGCGCAACCAGTGGCCAGTTCTGCCCATCGTGGCGGGACTGGCCTCCGGCCTGTTGACCGGCTGCGGCACCGAGACCGGTGGCTCCGGGGGCACCGGCTCCTCCGTGGTGATGGGGATGTCCGACGACGTCCTCGCCACGGACCCGGCATCCGGCTATGACCCCGGCTCCTGGCTGTTGTTCAACAACGTCTTCCAGTCGCTGCTCAGCTTCCCCAAGGGCGCGACCGAACCCCAACCCGACCTCGCCAAGCAGTGCCTCTTCACCGACACCCGGGCGATGGTCTACAAGTGCGAGCTGAAGGACGGCCTGAAGTTCAGCAACGGTGACGCCCTCACCTCCGCGGACGTGAAGTTCTCCTTCGACCGCATGCTGAAGATCGACGACCCCGCCGGCCCCGCCATCATCTTCCCGATGCTCGACAGCGTCGAGACACCGGACGCCAAGACCGCGGTCTTCCACCTGAAGGTGCCCGACGCCACCTTCCCCAGCAAGATCGCCTCCGGCGCCGGCGCCATCGTGGACCACCGCCAGTACGACGCGAACGGCCTGCGCACCGACCACCAGGCCGTCGGCTCCGGCCCCTACAAGCTGGACTCCTTCGACAAGGACCAGGCCGTCTTCTCGGTCAACGACAACTACCGGGGCGAGGCCAAGCCGAAGAACTCCGGCGTCACCCTCAAGTTCTTCCACGGCGACCGCACCGCCCTGCGCAAGGCACTCCTCGACGGCGACGTCGACATCGCCTACCGAGGCCTGTCCGCCGCCGACATCGCCGCCCTCGACCGGCAGGCCGACAACAAGGGCGTCGAGGTCATCGACGGCAGCAGCGCCGAAGTCCAGCACCTCGTCTTCAACATGAAGGACCCGGTGGCCGGCAAGAGCGGCGTCCGCAAGGCCATGGCCTACCTCATCGACCGCGACGCCCTCATCCACGACGTCTACCAGGGCACCGCCACCCCGCTGTACTCGATCATCCCGGCGGGCATCGCGGGCCACAACACCGCGTTCTTCGACACCTACGGCGCCCGCCCCTCCCGGGACAAGGCCGCCGCCGCACTCCGCGCCGACGGCATCACCGGCAAGGTCAAGCTCACCCTGTGGTCCACGCCGTCCCGCTACGGCCCCGCCACCGACCAGGAACTGAAGGCCATCGCCGGCCAGCTCAACGCCAGCGGCCTGTTCGAGGCCGACGTCCAGTCCGTCGCCTACGACCAGTACGAGAAGGACATCGCCGCCGGCAAGTACGGCGTCTACGTGAAGGGCTGGGTGCCGGACTACCCGGACGCCGACAACTTCACCGCGCCCTTCTTCGGCAAGGGCAACGTCCTGAACAACAACTACGGCAACACCACCATCACCAAGTCCCTGATACCGCACACCGCCGCGCAGAGCGACCGCACGGCGACCGACAAGGACTTCGGCAGGCTCCAGGACATCGTCGCCGACGAACTGCCCGTCCTGCCGGTCTGGCAGGCCAAGCAGTACGCCGTCGTCCGCGACGGCGTCTACGGCCTGGAGTACTGCCTGGACGCCTCCACCGTGTTCCGCTTCTGGGAGATCAGCAAGAGCTGACCCCGGACACACGAGAGGGCGCCCCTCCCCCCGCGGGGGGAGGGGCGCCCTCGGCCGTTCACGGCCTGCCGCGTCCCACGCGCCGTACCGCCTACTGCGCGCCGGGACGCACCAGACCGCTCTCGTACGCGTAAACCGCGGCCTGCACCCGGTCCCTCAGCCCCAGCTTCGTGAGCACGTGCCCCACGTGCGTCTTCACCGTCGTCTCGCTGACGAACAGGTCCGCCGCGATCTCCGCGTTGGACAGCCCGCGCGCCACCAGCTTCAGCACCTCCACCTCCCGGTCGGTGAGGGTGTGCAGGGTGTCCGGCACCGCCTCCTCACCCGACGGCAGGTGCGTGGCGTACTTGTCCAGCAGCCGCCGCGTGATGCTCGGTGCCAGCATGGCCTCGCCCGCCGCCACCACCCGGATCGCCTGCACCAGCTCGTTGGCGGGCGCGTCCTTCAACAGGAAACCACTGGCCCCGGCACGCAGCGCCTCCACCACGTACTCGTCCAGGTCGAACGTCGTCAGCACCAGCACCTTGGCCGGGCCGTCCCGGCCGGGCCCGGTGATCTGCCGGGTGGCCTCCACACCGTCCATCCGCGGCATCCGGATGTCCATCAGCACGACGTCCGGCTGCAGCGCTCGCACCTGGTCCAGGGCCTGGAGGCCGTCACCGGCCTCGCCGACGACCGCGAGGTCCTGCTCGGCCTCCAGGATCATCCGGAAACCCGTACGCAGCAGCGGCTGGTCGTCGACCAGTAGGACGCGGATGGCCACGTGACACTCCTTCGCTAGTCCGGGCCCATTCTGCCCTGCCCCGGATTCCCGGTTCACCCGGTCCCGGACTCCGCGGCCGTCACGGGCAGCGGGTAGGGCGGGGGAGTGCCGCCGAACTCCGGGCAGTGCGCCCGGTGGTCGCACCAGCCGCACAACTTCGTCGGCCGGGGCCGCCAGTTCCCCGTCTCCGTGGCCTGCCTGATGGCCTCCCACAACGCGTGCAGCTTCCGCTCCACCCGCTCCAGGTCCGCCGGCACCGGGTCGTAGGTCAGCACGTCCCCGCTGCCCAGGTAGACCAGCTGCAGCCGGCGCGGAACCACCCGCTTCAGCCGCCACACCACCAGGGCGTAGAACTTCATCTGGAACAACGCGCCCTCGGCGTACTCCGGGCGGGGTGCCTTGCCCGTCTTGTAGTCGACGATCCGCACCTCGCCGGTCGGCGCCACGTCCACCCGGTCGATGATCCCGCGCAGCCGCAGCCCCGACTCCAGCTCCGCCTCCACGAACAGCTCACGCTCGGCCGGCTCCAGCCGCGTCGGATCCTCCAGCGTGAACCAGCGCTCCACGAGCCGCTCCGCCTCCGCGAGCCACCCGGCCAGCCGCTCGCCGTCCGGATCGTCCGCGAACAGCTCGGTCACCTCCGGCCTGCTCTCCCTGAGCCGGTCCCACTGTCCCGGGATCAGCGCCTTCGCCCGCGGCGCGGTCCGCTCCCCGGCCGGCGCGTCGAACAGCCGCTCCAGCACGGCGTGCACCAGCGTGCCCCGCGTCGCCGCCGGACTCGGCTTCTCCGGCAGCCGGTCGATCACCCGGAACCGGTACAGCAACGGACACTGCATGAAGTCACTGGCCCGGGAGGGCGACAGCGAGGTCGGCGCGCTGACGCTCCGCCCGACGGAAGCGGCCGCCCCGGCCCCCTCGGCCCCGGGCGACCCGCCGCCTCCGCCGGCGGCGGGGGCCGCCCCAGCGGCACAGGCCGGGGCGGCGGTGCCGGGGGCGCCGCTCCCGGCACCGCCGCCGGCTGCCCGGTCACCATGCGGGCCGGCGTCGCCGGCCGCCGGGCCGAGCGTGCCCGGGCCGCCGTCACCGGTGGCGCCGGCCGTCACACCGGTCGCCGAGGCGTCCGCGTCGGCGGGTAGCACGGGTAGCGCGGGTACCGAGGTCACCGAGGGTCCGGCGGCGTCCGGGGCCGGCCCCGTGGACTGTGCCGGGAGCGCGGGCGGCTCCGCCTCCCCGGCCTGTTCCGTGGGCGCGGGCATCGCGGGGCCCGGCGGCCGGGGCGGGGCGGCCGGGGGCGGCTGGTCGGCGCCGCCCGGCCGGGCCGCCGCCTCTTCGATGCTGCTGTCCATGTCCACAGACCTTACGGCCCGCCACTGACAGTGACCCAGCCCACGGCCCGCGTCGACCACCCGACCTCGGGGCAAACACAAGGGGTGCCGGGGCGGAACGTGCCACCAAGGCCGCATACCATCGACCAGAGACCCTTCCGCCCGGCAGGTGCGGAGGACGCTTCGAACGAGGGGACACCGTGGACGTGAGCGGCGGGAGCGGGCAGCCGCGGTCCGGCAACGACGAGCCGGCCGAGCACGACGCTGACCCTACGGCCCCGGCGAACGGACCCACCGGCCACCCCGGCCCCCGGCCCGAGCACGCACCCGGCGACGAGACCGGACCACCGGCGGCGAAACCGTCCCCCGGCCCCACCGGAACCGACCCGGCCGGAACCGGCCCCACCGCAACCGGCCCCGCCGGAACCGGCACGGACAGCGCCCCCGACCACCGCACCCTCGCCCACTCCGGCATCGCCAAAGGCGAACCCCCCGAGCCGCGCCCCAAGGAACCCGGCGGCGGCATCCTCATGGGCCGCCCCTTCGGCGTGCCCGTCTACGTCGCACCGAGCTGGTTCCTCGTCGCCGCCCTGATCACCTGGGTCTTCGGCGGCCAGCTCGACCGCGTCCTGCCCGAACTCGGCGCCGCCCGCTACCTGGTCTCCCTCTTCTTCGCGGTCGCCTTCTACGCCTCCGTCCTGGTCCACGAGCTCGCCCACACCCTCGCCGCGATCCGCTTCAGGCTCCCGGTCCGCCGCATCCAGCTCCAGTTCTTCGGCGGCGTCTCCGAGATCGAGAAGGAGGCCGAGACCCCCGGCCGCGAGTTCGTGCTGGCCTTCGTCGGCCCCCTGCTCTCCCTCGTCCTCGCCGGCCTCTTCTACCTCGCCATGAAACCCGTGGAACCCGGCACCGTACCCGGCGTCCTGCTGGCCGGCCTGATGGTCTCCAACCTCATCGTGGCGATCTTCAACCTCCTCCCCGGGCTCCCCCTCGACGGCGGCCGCATGCTCCGCGCCGTCGTCTGGAAGCTCAGCGGCAAACCGATGACCGGCACCGTCGCCGCCGCCTGGGTCGGCCGCGCCCTCGCCGTCGCCGTCCTCGTCGGCCTGCCCCTGCTCAACCAGTCCGGCGCCCTCGGCGGCGGCGGCGAGGACACCGGCGGCATGGACACCGTCACCGACGCCCTGCTCGCCGCCATCCTCGCCGCGATCATCTGGACCGGCGCCGGCAACAGCCTGCGCATGGCACGCCTGCGCGAACACCTCCCCGAACTCCGCGCCCGCACCCTCACCCGGCGCGCCGTACCGGTCGAGAACGACACCCCCCTCTCCGAGGCCCTGCGCCGCGCCAACGCCGCCGGGGCCCGCGCCCTCGTCGTCGTCGACGCCGACGGCCACCCGCTCTCCCTCGTCCGCGAGGCCGCCATCGTCGGCGTACCCGAGCACCGCCGCCCCTGGGTGGCCGTCAGCGGCCTCGCCCAGGACCTGACCGACGGCATGCGCGTCTCCGCCGAGCTGGCCGGAGAGGAACTCCTGGACGTCCTGCGCGCCACCCCGGCCACCGAATACCTCGTGGTCGAGGAGACCGGCGAGATCTACGGCGTCCTGTCCGCCGCGGACGTGGAGCGGGCCTTCGTCAAGGCGATGGCACGGCCGTCCTGACCCCGGCGCCCCGGCCGTCGGTCAAGCCCCCGGCAGGGAACCGGTAGGCTGGTCACATGTCCGAACCGACCGGTGCCGCCCGCCGTCGCGGGCCCTTCAAGGTCGGGGACCAGGTACAGCTGACCGACCCCAAGGGCCGCCACTACACGTTCACGCTCGAAGCAGGGAAGAACTTCCACACCCACAAGGGTTCCTTCCCGCACGACGAACTGATCGGCGCTCCCGAGGGCAGCGTTGTCCGCACCACCGGCAACGTCGCCTACCTCGCGCTGCGCCCCCTGCTCCCCGACTACGTCCTGTCCATGCCCCGCGGGGCAGCCGTCGTCTACCCGAAGGACGCGGGGCAGATCCTCGCCTTCGCCGACATCTTCCCCGGCGCCCGCGTCGTGGAGGCCGGCGTCGGCTCCGGCTCGCTCAGCAGCTTCCTGCTGCGGGCCATCGGCGACCAGGGCATGCTGCACTCCTACGAGCGCCGCGAGGACTTCGCCGAGATCGCCCGGCAGAACGTCGAGCGCTACTTCGGCGGCCCGCACCCCGCCTGGCAGCTCACCGTCGGCGACCTCCAGGACAACCTGTCCGACGCCGACGTCGACCGCGTCATCCTCGACATGCTCGCCCCCTGGGAATGCCTGGAGGCCGTCTCCAAGGCGCTCGTCCCCGGCGGCATCCTGTGCTGCTACGTCGCCACCACCACCCAGCTCGCCCGGACCGTGGAATCCATCCGGGAGATCGGCTGCTTCAACGAGCCGACCGCCTGGGAGACCATGATCCGCAACTGGCACATCGAGGGCCTGGCCGTCCGCCCCGACCACCGGATGATCGGCCACACCGGCTTCCTGCTCACCGCCCGCCGCCTCGCGGACGGCGTCGAGCCGCCCATGCGCCGCCGCCGCCCCGCCAAGGGCGCCTACGGCGAGGACTACGCCGGACCCAACGCCGACGGCGGCACCGGCCGCTGACCGGCCCCCCGCACGGACAACGCAAGGGCGCCGTGGCCGAGTTCCCACCCACCCACGGGAACCCCGCCACGGCGCCGCTCCGTTGACACGGCACCAGCACCAGCTCCGACACCCGGCACCGCCGCCCGTGTAGGCGCCGCCCGCCGCCGCCCCGCCCCCACGCGCGCGGGCCTCTCGCCTGCGGGAATCCCGGACCCCGCCGTTCCCCCGCACTGTGACGTGTGGCACCATGCAGCCCATCCCACCGGCACAGCCCTCACAGGAGACACTCCTCGTGCAGCAACCCGCCGTCCCGGAACTGGCCCACACCCGGACCCGGCCCATCCACTGGGTCGCCACCGCCACAGCCGTCGCGGGCGTCGTCGCCCTCTCCTCCGTCGTCCAGCCCGGATCGGCCACCGCCGCCCAGCCCGCCCCCGGCACCGGCAGGACCGCCGCCGCGGCCGCCGCCCCGCCCAGCACGACGGGCGTGAAGTTCCCCCTGGACTGCGGACCCGTCAAAGCCGTCGTCGTCAAGAAGGCCGGCGGAGACCTGGACGGCGACGGCAGGCCGGAAACCGTCGCCGTCGTCCACTGCGACGCCCCCATGGGCACCCCACCCGACGGCGTCTACGTCCTCACCCGCGCCGCGGACGACGCCACCCCCCGCGTCGTCGCCACCCTCGTCGCACCCGGGGAACGGCTCACGGTCACCGACTTCACCCTCCGCGCACGGGCCGTCTCCGCCACCCTGCTCGGTTACTCCTCGGACACCGTGCCCAGTTGCTGCCCCGACGTGAAAACCCCGGCCAAGTGGCGCTGGAACGGCAAGGCCTTCCTGCGCACCACCCCGGCCGGGGCCCACAGCGTCTGAACCGGACTCACTCCGCGTCGGGCCCGTACACCTCGACCCTGTCCAGAACCCGGCGCACATGGATGCACTCGCCGGGACACTCCCTCGCCGAGTCCACCACGTCCGCCAGCAGCGGCAGCGGCACCGGCACCGACGCCCCCGGAGCCTGCAGCAGCTCCTCGTCCGCACCCTTCACATAGGCCAGTCCGTCGATGTCCAGCTCGAACACCTCCGGCGCGTACTGGGCGCAGATCCCGTCGCCGGTACACAGATCCTGGTCGATCCAGACCTCCAGCGCCTCGCCGCCCGCGGCCTCCTGCTGCACGGTCATCTCTCCTGCCCTCGGTTCGCCGGACCGACCCGGCACCCCGAGGGCCAGCCGGGTCCGCTCCAGCGGCTGTTGAACACCCCCGACCCTACCTCCGCCCGCCCAACGGCCCCGCCGCACCGGCCCGGGGTTTCCGGCCCCGCCCGCTCGGGTACCAGCGCCGGACCGGGACACCGGCCCCCCGGCGGCCGCACCGAACACTTCAGGCCACCCCTGTGGTGACCCCGCCCGCCGGTACCGTCGCTCTGCGTGATGATCGTACGAGCGGCCTGAGTGCTGCCCGCGCACCGGCCCACCGGCCACCGTGGACAACTCCGGCCAGCCACGGAGGGATTCGACCGCGCCATGCATGGAACAACCTGCTTTCCCATCACGTTGAGTGGGTATCCCCTCCGTGCGAGGGAGTGCGCACCGGGTGACCGACGACACACCTTGACAGTCTTTGTGATCTAGGGGTTTCAATCGACACCCACCCAGGTAGGGTCTGGAAACGTCCAGCTCCCCTTGGAGGAGGTGAGGACCGTGGCAGCCCACGACGACGACATGAACCGCGGCATCCGCCCGGGACGAGGGTCCGACGACCCGGCCGGGCAGATTGCCTACCTTGAGCAGGAGATCGCCGTCCTGCGCCGCAAGCTCGCCGACTCTCCGCGCCACACGAGGATTCTCGAAGAGCGGATCGTCGAGCTGCAGACCAACCTGGCCGGCGTGTCCGCCCAGAACGAACGACTGGCCAACACCCTCCGCGAGGCCCGCGACCAGATCGTGGCCCTCAAGGAGGAGGTCGACCGACTCGCTCAGCCGCCGGCCGGCTTCGGTGTCTTCCTGCAGGCCAACGAGGACGGCACCGCGGACATCTTCACCGGAGGCCGCAAACTCCGCGTGAACGTCAGCCCCAGCGTCGACCTCGACGACCTGCGGCGCGGCCAGGAAGTCATGCTCAACGAAGCGCTCAACGTGGTCGAAGCCATGGAGTTCGAGAGCGTCGGCGACATCGTCACCCTCAAGGAGATCCTCGAGGACGGCGAGCGCGCCCTCGTGCTGGGCCACACCGACGAGGAACGCGTCGTCCGCCTCGCCGAGCCGCTGCTCGGCACCACCATCCGCGCCGGCGACGCCCTCCTCCTCGAACCCCGCTCCGGCTACGTCTACGAGGTCGTCCCCAAGAGCGAGGTCGAGGAACTCGTCCTCGAAGAAGTCCCCGACATCGGCTACGAGCAGATCGGCGGCCTCGGCAACCAGATCGAAGCCATCCGCGACGCCGTCGAGCTGCCCTACCTCTACCCCGACCTCTTCAAGGAGCACGAGCTGCGCCCGCCCAAGGGCGTCCTGCTCTACGGCCCCCCCGGCTGCGGCAAGACCCTCATCGCCAAGGCCGTCGCGAACTCACTCGCCAAGAAGGTCGCCGAGGTCACCGGCCAGGCCGCCGGCAAGAGCTTCTTCCTCAACATCAAGGGCCCCGAGCTGCTCAACAAGTACGTCGGCGAGACCGAGCGGCAGATCCGCCTCGTCTTCCAGCGTGCCCGCGAGAAGGCCAGCGAGGGCACCCCCGTCATCGTCTTCTTCGACGAGATGGAGTCCCTCTTCCGCACCCGCGGCTCCGGCGTCAGCTCCGACGTCGAGAACACCATCGTCCCGCAGCTCCTCGCCGAGATCGACGGCGTCGAAGGCCTGCAGAACGTGGTCGTCATCGGCGCCTCCAACCGCGAGGACATGATCGACCCGGCCATCCTGCGCCCCGGCCGCCTCGACGTGAAGATCAAGATCGAGCGCCCCGACGCCGAAGCCGCCAAGGACATCTTCGGCAAGTACCTCACCGAGCGCCTCCCGCTCCACGCCGACGACCTCACCGAACACGGCGGCGACAAGGCCACCACCGTCCAGAGCATGATCCAGACGGCGGTCGAGCACATGTACGCCGAATCCGAGGAGAACCGCTTCCTGGAAGTCACCTACGCCAACGGAGACAAGGAAGTCCTCTACTTCAAGGACTTCAACTCCGGCGCCATGATCGAGAACATCGTCGGCCGCGCCAAGAAGATGGCGATCAAGGACTTCCTCGAAAAGAGCCAGAAGGGCCTCCGCGTCTCCCACCTCCTCCAGGCCTGCGTGGACGAGTTCAAGGAGAACGAGGACCTCCCCAACACCACCAACCCGGACGACTGGGCCCGGATCTCCGGAAAGAAGGGCGAGCGGATCGTCTACATCCGCACCCTCATCACCGGAAAGCAGGGCGCAGACACCGGACGCTCCATCGACACGGTGGCGAACACCGGTCAGTACCTGTAAAAGCAGGGCGGCTGCGGGTGCCCACCACGGGTACCCGCAGCCGCGTGCTTTCCAGGCCACGACCGGAGCAGCCAATGACGCAAATGATCTCCCCACCAGCGCAAAGGCGTTCTAGGCTCGTTCCTACCGCCGAGTCGCGCAGTGCGGGCACGGGCACCGCACACCCACCGGAGCGCCAGCGGGACGCGAGCGGCGCCCATCACCGAGGGTGCCGCCGGGCAAGGAGGGCCGCATGACCGTACGGCGAGTAATGGGCATCGAGACGGAGTACGGGATCTCCGTCCCCGGCCACCCCAACGCCAACGCGATGCTCACCTCATCCCAGATCGTCAACGCCTACGCGGCGGCGATGCACCGGGCCCGCCGGGCCCGCTGGGACTTCGAGGAGGAAAACCCCCTACGGGACGCACGAGGCTTCGACCTCGCCCGGGAAGCCGCCGACTCCAGCCAGCTCACCGACGAGGACATCGGCCTCGCCAACGTGATCCTCACCAACGGCGCACGCCTCTACGTCGACCACGCCCACCCCGAATACAGCGCCCCGGAGGTCACCAACCCCCGCGACGCCGTCCTCTGGGACAAGGCCGGCGAACGCATCATGGCCGAAGCCGCCGAACGAGCCGCACAGCTCCCCGGCGCCCAGCCCATCCACCTCTACAAGAACAACACCGACAACAAGGGCGCCAGCTACGGCACCCACGAGAACTACCTCATGAAGCGGGAAACCCCCTTCTCCGACATCGTGCGCCACCTGACCCCGTTCTTCGTCTCCCGCCAGGTCTTCGCCGGAGCCGGCCGCGTCGGCATCGGCCAGGACGGACACGAACACGGCTTCCAGCTCAGCCAGCGCGCCGACTACTTCGAAGTCGAGGTAGGCCTCGAAACCACCCTCAAGCGCCCCATCATCAACACCCGCGACGAACCCCACGCCGACGCGGAGAAGTACCGCCGCCTCCACGTGATCATCGGCGACGCCAACCTCTCCGAGATCTCCACGTACCTCAAGCTCGGCACGACCGCCCTGGTCCTCTCCATGATCGAGGACGGCTTCATCGCCGTGGACCTCGCCGTCGACCAGCCCGTACGCACCCTCCACCAGGTCTCCCACGACCCCTCGCTCAAGCGCCTGGTCACCCTCCGCAGCGGCCGCACGCTCACCGCCGTCCAGCTCCAGATGGAGTACTACGAGCTGTCCCGCAAGTACGTCGAGGAACGCTTCGGCGCCGACGCCGACGACCAGACCAAGGACGTCCTCAGCCGCTGGGAGGACACCCTCACCCGGCTGGAGAACGACCCCATGAGCCTCGCCGGCGAACTCGACTGGGTCGCCAAACGAGAACTCATGGAGGGCTACCGCCGCCGCGACGACCTCGACTGGGACGCCGCCCGGCTCCACCTGGTCGACCTCCAGTACGCCGACGTACGCGCCGAGAAGGGCCTCTACAACCGCCTGGCGGCCCGTGGACGCATGAAGCGCCTCCTGGACGAGTCCGAGGTCGACGAGGCCCGTACGAAGCCGCCGGAGGACACGCGTGCCTACTTCCGCGGCCGCTGCCTGGAGCAGTACGCCGACGACGTCGCGGCCGCGAGCTGGGACTCGGTGATCTTCGACCTCCCGGGCCGGGATTCGCTGCAGCGTGTTCCAACCCTGGAACCGCTACGCGGAACGCGAAATCACGTCAAGGAGCTGCTGGACCGCTGCCGAACGGCGGAAGACCTGGTCAGGGTCCTGTCCGGCGGCTGAGCACGATCAGCGGGTACTCGTACCGCCCCGGGCGGACAGGGTGGAAACCCCACCGCCCGGGAATCATCGAGGTGGCCCCCGCACGTTGTGGAAACTGCGGGGCCGATGTCGGACCCGGCCTATAGGGTCTGATCATCACCGATCGGCAGGCGAACTGAGCGGGGTGAGGGTTATGGCAACCAAGGACACCGGCGGCGGTCAGCAGAAGGCCACCCGGTCCACCGAAGAGGTCGAGGAGCAGGCGCAGGACGCGCAGGCCTCGGAGGACCTCAAGGAACGGCACGAGAAGCTGAGCGACGACGTGGACTCGGTGCTGGACGAGATCGACGACGTACTCGAGGAGAACGCCGAGGATTTCGTTCGGTCCTTCGTGCAAAAAGGCGGACAGTAAAGGCGACATGGTCGCCTCGCCTTCGAAGTGAAGGACGCGGGGGAACCGGGTGGCTGAGGAGCCGAACGCGAAGGAATGCAGGAAGTGCGGGCGCGAGCTGCCCCTCGCCTCCTTCGCCAAGGACAGGAATCGGCGTGACGGCCTCCAGGTGCACTGCCGGGAGTGCGTGGCGGAGTACAGCGCCGCGCACTACCGGCGCCGCCGGGAGGCCATGGGGAAGCCGGTCCGGGAGAAGGTGGACGTCCCGGCCGGGTACAAGCTCTGCCGGACGTGCGGCGAGGTCAAGCCGCACGGCGAATGGCATCGCAACGCGTCGGCTTCCGACGGGCTGTCGACGCGTTGCAAGGCGTGCCGGGCGGCGCTCGGGCGGGAGGACCACCTGAGGCGCACCTACGGCCTCACCAGAGCCGGGCGTGACGAGTTGATCGCCTCCCAAGGGGGCGTCTGCTGTATCTGTCTGAGCGCTCTGCCGGCGCATGTGGATCACTGCCATGAGACGGGTAGGGTCCGTGGCGTACTGTGCTTCAGCTGCAACGCCGCACTGGGGCAGTTCAGGGATCAGCCCGACGTCATCAGGCGGGCTGCTGCTTACGTGGAAGGAATCTCGTGGAAGCCAACTCTCGTGGCACCGGGCGTCTACCAGCTGCCTTCCTGACGCCAGGGTCCTCCTCCTTCATGGACTTCCTCGCCGAGCACCAGCCGGAGCTGCTGCCCGGCAAGCGGCAGCTGCCGCCCACGCAGGGGGTGATCGAGGCGCCGCACGGGACCACGATCGTCGCCGTGACGTTCCCGGGGGGCGTGGTGCTCGCCGGTGACCGCAGGGCGACGATGGGCAACGTCATCGCCCAGCGGGACATCGAGAAGGTGTTCCCGGCGGACGAGTACTCGGCGGTGGGTATCGCCGGCACGGCCGGTCTCGCCGTGGAGATGGTGAAGCTCTTCCAGCTGGAGCTGGAGCACTTCGAGAAGGTCGAGGGTGCGCAGCTGTCGCTGGAGGGCAAGGCGAACCGGCTGTCGACGATGATCCGTTCCAATCTCGGCATGGCCATGCAGGGCCTGGCCGTGGTGCCCCTGTTCGCGGGGTACGACGTGGACCGTGAGCGGGGACGCATCTTCTCGTACGACGTGACGGGTGGCCGTTCGGAGGAGCACAACTACGCGGCGACGGGTTCGGGCTCGATCTTCGCGCGGGGTGCGATGAAGAAGCTGTTCCGTGACGACCTGAGCGAGGAGCAGGCGACCACGCTGGTGGTGCAGGCTCTGTACGACGCGGCTGACGACGACTCGGCGACCGGTGGTCCCGATGTCGCCCGCCGGATCTACCCGATCATCACGGTGATCACCGAGGACGGTTTCCGCCGGCTCACGGAGGACGAGGCGTCGGAGTTGTCCCGTGCGGTGCTCCAGAAGCGTCTGGAGGAGCCGGACGGTCCGAAGGCCGCGCTGCTCTGAGTGCGGGCCCGGTTCTTTTCAAGGTGATCCAGTGACCATGACAGAAAGGGACGGATAACCGGTGTCGACGCCGTTCTATGTCTCACCCCAGCAGGCGATGGCCGACCGGGCGGAGTATGCCCGCAAGGGCATCGCCCGTGGCCGCAGCCTGGTCGTGCTGCAGTATGCCGACGGCATCGTGTTCGTCGGCGAGAACCCGTCCCGCGCGCTGCACAAGTTCAGCGAGATCTACGACCGGATCGGTTTCGCGGCGGCCGGCAAGTACAACGAGTACGAGAACCTGCGGATCGGCGGTGTGCGCTACGCCGACCTGCGGGGTTACACCTATGACCGGGATGATGTGACGGCCCGGGGTCTGGCGAACGTGTACGCGCAGACGCTGGGCACGATCTTCTCGTCGGCGGCCGAGAAGCCGTACGAGGTGGAGCTGGTGGTCGCCGAGGTGGGGGAGACCCCGGAGGGTGACCAGATCTATCGGCTGCCGCATGACGGGTCGATCGTGGACGAGCACGGTTCGGTCGCGGTGGGCGGCAACGCCGAGCAGATCAGCGGTTTCCTCGATCAGCGTCACCGTGACGGGATGTCGCTGGCGGAGGCCCTGAAGCTGGCGGTCCAGGCGCTGTCGCGGGACACCAACGGCAGTGAGCGGGAGATTCCGGCGGAGCGCCTGGAGGTGGCGGTGCTGGACCGTACGCGTCCGCAGAAGCGGAAGTTCAAGCGGATCGTGGGGCGTCAGCTGGCCCGTCTGCTGGCGGCGGACGGTGCGAGCACGGAGGCGGAGACCTCGGAGGAGGGCGGTTCCGAGGAGGAGTGATCCTGCTCGCCCACGTGTGCGAGTGCCCCGGCCGGTGATCCGGTCGGGGCACTCGGCTTATCCGGCGGGGTGCGGTGGCGCCGTGGAGCCTCGTACGACGAGTTCGACGGGGATGTCGCCGCTCTCGGGTTCGCCGCCGTCCAGGACGGCGAGGAGGGCCTGCATGCCGCGTTCCCCGAAGGCTTCGGCGTCGAGTCGTACGGTCGTCAGTTCGGGGTCGATGGCGGTGGCGAGGGCGAGGTCGTCGAGGCCGGTGACCGACATGTCGTCGGGGACGCGGAGGCCGAGGCGGCGGAGGGCCTTGTAGGCGCCGGCGGCGAGTTTGTCGTCGTCGCAGACGATGGCGGTCGGGCGGGGGCCGGGGGCGGTGAGCGCGGTCTCGGTGGCGGTGCGGGCGCCGTCTATGGAGATGGGGGCGCGGGCGGTGCGGATCTCGGTGCCGGGGACGGTGGCGGTGCGGGCGGCGAGTTCTCTGGCGCGGATGTCGAAGGTCCAGGAGGGGACGTCGGCGGCGAGGTGGAGGAGGCGGCGGTGGCCGAGGCCGAGGAGGTGGTCGGCGACCTGGCGGACGCCGTCGGCGATGTCGAGGTTGACGGTGGCGGCGCCGAGGCTGCCGGTGGGGTCGCTGTCGAGCATGACGAGGGGGAGCTGGTCGCCGCGGATGGCGGTGAGGGCGTCGGCGGCCATGGAGGAGGCGATGACGCCGTCGAGGGCGGCCTGTGCGGAGGCGAAGGGGTCGCGGGCGGGGCCGATGCCCTCGGGGGAGGGGTAGAGGACGACGCCGAAGCCGTGCCGGGCGGCGACGCGGGCGGCGCCGGTGTAGACGCCGGCGAAGAATTCGGTGGTGAGGGCGGGGACGACGAGGAGGACGGTGCGGGTGTGGCCGAGGCGGAGGTTGCGGGCGGCGAGGTTGGGCCGGTAGCCGAGTTCGCGGGCGGCCTCGCGGACGCGTTCGGCGGTGGTCTCGGAGACCCGGCCGCGCCACTTGTCGCCGAGGACGAGGGAGACGGCGGCCTGGGAGACGCCGGCCGCGTGGGCGACGTCCCGGCTGGTCGGGCGGGTGCTGCTGCGGGCCACGACTCTCTCCCGGTCGTCTGGACGTGTGACAGCGCACATGGTACGTATGAAGAGGGACGTTATACGTAACACTTCGGGCCGTCGCGGCGTCCCGGGCGAGACACGGGAGGCCGGACATGGCGACGGGGTACCTGGAGATCCTGCGGGCGAGGCACGCCCTGCGGCTGCTGACGGGGACCCTGGTGGGCCGGCTGCCCAACGCGACGGCCGCGATCGCCCTGGTGCTGTTCGTGCGGGCCCAGGGCGGTACGTACGGCCTGGCGGGCGCTCTCGCCGCCGTGTACGGGGTGGCGAACGCGGTGGGCCAGCCGGTGCTGGGCCGGCTGGTGGACCTGTACGGCCAGCCGCGGGTGCAGCTGCCCGCCGCGGTGGTCGCGGCGCTGGCGATGACGCTGTTCGCGTTCGGCGGCACCGATCCGCTGCCCCCGGCCTGTGCCGCGGTGGCGGTGGCCGGGCTGGCCACGCCGCCGCTGGAGGGCGGTCTGCGGGCGCTGTGGCCGTCGGTGCTGGCCCGGGAGGAGCAGGTGCACACGGCGTACGCCATGGACGCGATCGCGCAGGAGGTGATGTTCACCGTCGGCCCCCTGCTGGTGACGCTGTGCGTGTCGGTGTGGGACGAGCGCGCGGCCCTGCTGGTGCTGAACCTGCTGGGTGTGCTGGGCGCGTTGTCGGTGGTGGTGTCGCCGCCGTCGCGTGCGTGGCGGTCGGCTCCGCGGGAGGCGCACTGGCTGGGCGCGCTGCGGTCGCCGGGGCTGCTGGCGCTGCTGGCGGCGTTCCTGTTCGTGGGGATCGCGCTGGGTTCCATCACGGTGGCGTCGGTGTCGTACGCGGACGGGCACGGTGGTGACGCGGTGTACGGGTGGCTGATGGCGGGGCTGGGGCTCGGGGCGCTGGCCGGTGGCACGGTCTACGGTGCGCGGGAGTGGGCGGGTGCTCCGGAGCGGCGACTGAGGGTGCTGACGGCTCTTCTGGCGGTGTGTTATCTGCCGCTGATGCTGATGCCGGGTGCTGTGGCCATGGTGTTGCTGAGCGTGGTCTCGGGTGTGTTCCTGGCGCCGTGCATCGCCTGTGCGTTCATCATCGTGGACCGGCACGCGCCGAGCGGGACGGTCACCGAGGCGTTCTCCTGGCTGGTGACGACGTTCACGGTCGGCGCGTCGGTGGGAACGGGCCTGGCCGGGCCGGTGGTCCAGGCCGGTGGCGCGCTGTGGGGTTTCGCGCTGCCGGGTGCGGCGGGGGCGGTGTCGCTGCTGGTCCTGCTGGCCACCGGACGGGTCCTCGCAGCTCCCGCGAGGGGCGGGGTTGTTGCGGCTTCATCGGAAAATGATCCAAATCGTGCCGCCGAACCCCGTTTCAGGTCGGGGGATCGGGCGTAATGTTCCCTCATGGACCGCCGCATTTTCGGGCTGGAGAACGAGTACGGCGTCACGTGCACGTTCAGGGGACAGCGGCGCCTGTCTCCTGACGAGGTGGCGCGGTACCTCTTCCGCCGTGTCGTGTCATGGGGCCGCAGCAGCAATGTCTTTCTGCGGAACGGCGCCCGGCTGTATCTCGACGTGGGCTCACATCCGGAATACGCGACACCCGAGTGTGACAACGTGACCGAACTGGTCACCCACGACAAGGCCGGCGAGCGCATTCTCGAAGGTCTCCTGGTGGACGCGGAACGACGCCTGCACGAGGAGGGAATCGCGGGCGACGTCTACCTCTTCAAGAACAACACCGACTCGGCGGGCAACTCGTACGGTTGCCACGAGAACTACCTGGTGGCGCGGCACGGGGAGTTCTCCCGGCTCGCGGACATTCTCATCCCCTTCCTGGTCACCCGGCAGCTGCTGTGCGGTGCCGGGAAGGTGCTGCAGACTCCGCGCGGTGCCGTGTACTGCGTGAGCCAGCGCGCGGAGCACATCTGGGAGGGCGTCTCCTCGGCGACGACGCGATCCCGTCCGATCATCAACACGCGTGACGAGCCGCACGCGGACGCGGAGCGGTACCGCCGGCTGCACGTGATCGTCGGTGACTCGAACATGTCGGAGACGACGATGCTGCTCAAGGTCGGTGCCACCGACCTGGTGCTGCGCATGATCGAGGCGGGCACGGTGATGCGTGACCTGACGCTGGAGAACCCGATCCGGGCGATCCGCGAGGTCAGCCACGACATCACGGGCCGGCGCAAGGTGCGCCTCGCCAGCGGCCGGGAGGCCTCGGCGCTGGAGGTGCAGCGCGAGTACTTCGACAAGGCGCTGGACTTCTGCGACCGCCGGGGCATCCGCACCGGTACGGTCGCGAAGGTGCTGGACCTGTGGGGCCGCACGCTGGAGGCGATCGAGAACGAGGAACTCGACCGCATCGAGACCGAGATCGACTGGGTCATGAAGTACAAGCTCATCGAGCGGTACCGGGCCAAGCACAACATGACGATGTCGCATCCGCGGGTCGCCCAGATAGACCTCGCCTACCACGACATCCACCGCCGTCGCGGCCTGTACTACCTGCTGGAGAGGAAGGGCCAGGCGGCCCGGATCTGCAACGACTTGAAGATCTTCGAGGGCAAGTCGGTCCCGCCGCAGACCACTCGGGCCCGGCTGCGCGGCGACTTCATCCGGCGGGCGCAGGAGCAGCGCAGGGACTTCACGGTCGACTGGGTGCACCTCAAGCTCAACGACCAGGCGCAGCGCACCGTGTTGTGCAAGGACCCGTTCCGTTCGGTGGACGACCGGGTGGAGAAGCTGATCGCCGGAATGTAGAGCCGCCGGCCGGGAGCCGGGCGCCGGGGCCGCGCAGGTGCCGGAACGCCACACGGGCGCCGTACGTTTCCCGTACGGCGCCCTTCTCAGGTCGTAGAGTTGCGCGCACGCCATCCGAAAGACCGACCGATTACGAGGCTCTTCCGTGCGCCGACGCTCACTCCTCCTGGCCGCCGTACCCGCAGGACTGGTCACAGTCGCCGGGTGCGGTGACGACACGTCCGACTCCAGCAGGACCGGCGCCTCGCCGTCGGCCTCGGCGTCCTCCGCGCCGCCGCCGAAGATCGTGGACGGGCCGCTGCCGGCGGTCACGGCGGGGACCAGGTTCGGCGAGAAGCCCACCCTGGCCAAGGGGTCGGGGGAGCCGTCGAAGGATCTCGCGGTGAAGACGCTGATCGCGGGCGGTGGCCGTGCGGTCGCGGAGAACGACTTCGTGAAGGCCGACTACCTCGGTGCGATCTGGAGCACGGGGAAGGTCTTCGACAACTCCTACGACCGCAAGCGCCCGATCGTGATCCAGCTGGCGCAGGGCAGCGTCATCGACGGCTGGCGGTACGCGCTCGCGGGCAAGAAGACCGGCAGCCGTGTCGAGATCGCCGTCCCGCCGCAGCTGGGCTACGGCAAGGAGGGCAACGCGCAGGCGGGCATCAAGGGCACCGACACGCTGGTCTTCGTCATCGACCTGATCGAGTCGTTCAACTCCAGGAGCTCCGCCAAGGGCAAGGCGGTCGCGCAGGACGACGCCGCGCTGCCGAAGGTGGGCACCAACACCGACGGGCAGGTGCCGAAGGTCACCGTGCCGAGGACGGACCCGCCGAAGAAGCTCGTGTCGCAGTACGTGCTGGAGGGTGACGGCCCGGAGCTGAAGGGCGACCAGGCGGTGCTGTGCCAGTTCCAGGGCCTCGTCTGGGACGGTGGCAAGACCTTCCAGCGGACGTACGGCTCGGGCCGGCTGAGCCAGTTCGGGCTGGAGCAGATGCAGCAGGCGGTCAAGGGGCTCGCCCAGGGGCTGACCGGCAAGAAGGTGGGCAGCCGGGTGCTGATCGTGGTCCCGCCGGAGCTGGGGTACGGGGACAAGCCGCCGGCCGGCGGGGTGATCAAGAAGGGCTCCACCCTGGTGTTCACGGTGGACATCCTCGCGGCGATGTAGCGCTCCGGGGCCGCCCGGGCGGGCGGGAGGGCGGCGGGGATGAAAGACTGTCGGCGTTTCGTGTCGTACACAAGGAGCTTTTGACGTGAGCATCGAGAAGCCCGAGATCGACTTCCCGGGCGGCGAGCCTCCGGCGGACCTTGAGATCAAGGACATCTGGGAGGGCGACGGCCCGGTCGCGCAGGCCGGTCAGAACGTCACCGTCCACTACGTGGGTGTCGCCTTCAGCACTGGTGAGGAGTTCGACGCCAGCTGGAACCGCGGCACGCCGTTCCGCTTCCCGCTGGGCGGGGGCCGGGTCATCAAGGGCTGGGACCAGGGCGTGCAGGGCATGAAGGTCGGCGGCCGCCGCCAGCTGACCATCCCCGCCCACCTCGCCTACGGCAACCAGAGCCCGACCCCGGCGATCAAGCCGGGCGAGACGCTCATCTTCGTGGTGGACCTGCTCGGCGTGTGATCCACGCCTGATCGACCGGCCGGATGCGACCGGATCCGATCACCTGGGGCCCATGCCTGTTCGGGCATGGGCCCTCGGCTTTTGTCACGGCGCCGCGGAGCGGTACGGTCATCGGTCAGAAGCACCATAGGGAAGGCGAAGGGCGTCGATGGCCATTGCCAAGGCCGAGCGGCTGATGAACCTCGCGCTGTGTCTGCTCGGCACCCGCCGGCCGCTCAGCAAGCGCGAGCTGCGGGAGTCGATCGAGGCCTATCTGGAAGCGGGCAGCGACGACTCCTTCAACCGCATGTTCGAGCGGGACAAGGACGACCTGCGCGAGCTGGGCCTGGTCATCGCCACCGTCGAGAACATCGAGGGCGAGGTCGGCTACCTCGCCCGCCGCGACAGCAACCGCCTTCCCCCCATCACCCTGGACGCCGAGGAGGCCGCCGCCCTGGGCCTGGCCGCCAAGGTCTGGCAGCAGGCCCGGCTGGCCGGGGCCGCCAGCGGGGCCCTGCAGAAGCTGCGCGCCGCGGGGCTCCCGGAGGACGTCGACCCGTACGAGGCGCACGGCGCGCTGGAGCCGCGCATCCCGGTGCACGAGGCCGCTTTCGAGCCGCTGATGCTGGCCTGCCGCGACCGCCGCCCCGTCGTCTTCGAGTACCGCAAGGCCTCCGCCGCCCACCCCGAGCCCCGGCACGTCGAGCCGTGGGCGCTGGAGTGCTGGCGCGGCCACTGGTACCTGGCCGGCTTCGACCGCGACCGGGGCGCCGAGCGCGTCTTCCGGCTCTCCCGGATCACCGGCAAGGTCCGCTCCCGGGGTACGGGCTTCACCGCGCCCGTGCCCGACGTCGTCACCGTGCGGGAGACCGTCGCGAGCTGGGCCGGCGAGATAGCCGACCGCTCGGCGCTGATCCGGCTGCGTTCCGGCGCCGGTTACCCCCTTCGGGCGAAAGCCGTCGAGGTCCGGGAACTCGGGGACGGCTGGGACGAGTTGGAGATTCCGTACGGGCACGGCCTGGATGCCTGGCTGGTGGAGTTCGGGCCGGACGTGGTGGTCCTGGAGCCGGCCGAGCTGCGGGCCGACGTGGTGGACCGGCTGCGTGCCGTGGCCAAGGGCTGAAGGGGGAGCGGAACCGTGGCAGGCAAACCGGCCAGAACCGTCAACGCCATCGACCAGACCCGGCGGATGCTCTCCCTGGTGACCTATCTCAGGGAGCGCCCCGGCGCCCGGATCGCCGACGTCGCGCGCGCCTTCGGCATCACCGAGGACGAGCTGGTCGCCGACCTCGACCTGCTGCCCATGTGCGGCACCAGCTTCCGCGGCGGCGACCTGCTGGACATCGACACCGACGGCGAGCGCATCTGGTGGCACAACCCGGCCGCGCTCGGCGAGGAGGCGGCCGAACCGCTCCGGCTCGCCGCCGACGAGGCCACCGCGCTGCTGGTCGCCGCCCGCGCGGTCTCGACCCTGCCCGGCCTGCGGGAGGGCGACCGGCAGGCGCTGCTGCGGGCCACCGCCAAGGTGGAGGCCGCGGCCGGCGAGGCCGCGGGGGCCAGCTCCCGCCTGTCGGTGACCTTCGAGTCGGAGGGCGGTGTCTTCGCCGACGTCGACCGGGCGATCTCCGAGCGCCGACGGCTGTGGATCCGCTACTACTCCCCGGCCCGGGACGAGGTCACCGAGCGGGAGATCGACCCCATCCGGCTGGTCAGCGTCGGCCACACCTATGTGGAGGCCTGGTGCCGCCGCTCCGAGGCCCGGCGCACCTTCCGGCTCGACCGGGTCGCCGAGATCCGCATCCTCGACGAGCCCTCGGCCCCGCCGGAGATAGAACTGCGCGACCTCTCCGAGGGGCTGGTGCAGCCGGCCGCCGAGGATCCGGAGGTCGTGGTCGAGGTCGGCCCCGGCGGCCGCTGGGTCGCCGAGTACTACCCCCACGACAGCGCCGACGAGCTCCCCGACGGCGGGCTGCGTATCACTCTGCGCACCCCCGACCCGGCCTCCCTGCGCCGGCTCGCCCTGCGGCTCGGCCGCGACGGCCGGATCGTCTCGCCGCCGGAGCTGGCCGACAGCGCCCGCAGGGCGGCGGCGGAGGCACTGGCGGCGTACGACACGGCGGAACCGGCGCGCTCCGGGCGGTGAGCGTGCCCGAGCGGGTGCGGTGCCGTGGTGGCTCCGCCGCGCGGGCGCGACCGGCGGCCACGGCACCGCGGACGCGCGACGGCACCACACGGCGCTCTCGGCAGCGCGCCCGGCGGACCAGAGAAGAGGAGCGAGGCCTGTGAGCGAGCGTCCGCAGGAGATGACGGTGGCGACCGCCTTCGCCGGGATGCGCGGAGCGGTCCCGGTGGTGTTCCGGGCCGGCTGCCCCGACTGCCGGGGCCGCTTCGAGCTGGCCGCGAGCGCCCTGCGCCTCGCCATCGGCGGCAGCAGCCGGACCACGTTCTACTCCTTCACCTGCCCCGACTGCGGCGCCGCGGTCCGCAAACCCGCCGGGGAGCGGATCGTCGAGCTGCTCACCGGCGGCGGCGTGCGGACCCTCAGGCTGCACTCCGCGGTGTAGCCGGCTGCGTCCCGCGGCGGCGGACGGTCTAGTCTCGACGTCATGTTCTGGCCGATGTTCGCGGTAGCCGTGGGTTTCCTGGGTCTCGCCGTCCTGGGGGTGCTCGCCGTGCGGGTGTTCCTGGAGGCGCGGCGCTTGGGGCAGCAGGTGGAGGACTCCGCGCGCCGTATCAACCGGGCCGCCGAGGACCTGGAGCGGGCGGCCGTGGGCGCGGCCCGCGCCGTGGACGCCCTGTGAGCCACGCCGAGCGGGGCCCGTGGGTCCGACGGGACAAGCGCTTTGCGTCACTTCGCCCTGTCACCTTGCCCGTGCGGCCAGGTACGCTGCTGGTCGCGGCCCGGTGACGAGGCGCGGTCCGCGGAGCGGGAGTACGTCCCGGGGTGGTTCGGCGTTCACCCCCAGGCGTTACGATCGCAGCCAGGTTGACGTTTCGGATGACTGTCCGACCTGTCGGACATACCCGCCTCGATGAGAAGGTGAAGATTTATGTTCCGCAACGGACTCGAGCCGTGGCACCTGCTGATCCTCGTTGTGGTGATCCTCCTCGTGTTCGGCTCCAAGAAGTTGCCGGACATGGCGCGCTCGCTCGGCAAGTCCGCCCGCATTCTGAAGAGCGAGGCGAAGGCGATGAAGGAGGACGGCAAGCAGCCCACCGGCACCGCCCCGTCCGCCGAGGAGCCCACTTCCGCTCAGCGTACGATCCAGGCCGCGCCCGGCGACGTGACCAGCTCCCGCCCGGTCAACGAGCCGACGGACACGACCCAGCGCTGACGCGAGGACCGGGAGCGTCCGGTCCGCTGTACGAGATGAGGATGTGGGTTGCTCAAGTCTGCCCGCAAGAAGGAGAGGGATCCCGAGGGGCGGATGCCGCTCGCGGATCACTTGCGTGAGCTGCGCAACCGGCTCGCGAAGGGTGTCCTGGCGATCCTTGCCGTCACGATCGTCGCGGCCTTCTTCTACAGGGACATCATCGATGTCATCACGCGGCCGATGCTCGACGAGATCGGCTGCCACCAGTCCTTCGGGGAACTGGCCCAGGCCAAGAACGCCCACTGCGCGCACATCACCGTCAGTGGCCTGCTGGCGCCGTTCACCCTGGCCCTGAAGGTCGCCCTGATGGCCGGTGTCGTGCTGGCGTCGCCGGTCTGGCTGTACCAGCTGTGGGCGTTCGTCGCGCCGGGCCTGCACCGCAACGAGAAGAAGTACGCCTACGCGTTCGTCGGTTTCGGTTTCCCCCTCTTCCTCGGCGGCGGCTACCTCGCGTTCAACGTGTTGCCCACGACGGCGCGGGTGATGATCGACCTCACGCCGTCCGGTGCCGAGAACCTGCTGCCGCTGGACGACCTGCTGGACCTGGTCACCCGCATGATCGTCGTCTTCGGTCTCGCCTTCGAGATGCCGTTGCTGCTGGTCATGCTCAACCTCACCGGCGTCCTGTCCGGGCGGCGCATGCTGGGCTGGTGGCGCGGCATGGTCATCGGCATCACCGTCTTCGCGGCCGTGGCCACGCCCAGCCCGGACCCGATGACGATGCTGGCGCTCGCGGCACCGATCTGGGGACTCTACTTCGTGGCCGTGGCCATCGCGCTGCTCAACGACCGGCGCCGAGCCCGCCGCGACGCCGGCGGTCCCGGCGACGACGAGGCCTCCGAGCTGGACCTCACCCCCGAGGACATCGGCGACATCGAGCCCGTCCCGGCCGCCCGGGCCCTGCCCGAGCAGGCGGGCACCGACCGGGTCAACGGCTACGACGACGTGACCTGACCTGTCACCGAACCGCCGTACGCGATGCCCCCGCACCCGACAGGTGCGGGGGCGTCCGTCCTTCCGAGCCCGTGGCGCGGCCCCGCGCACGGTCGACGATCCGGATAATGATCGTCCTGTTGTCAGTGGGGCCCGGTACGCTCGAAAGTACGATGACAGAGGACCTCTCACCGGCCGAGCGGTACGCGGCAGCCCGCAGGCGGGCAGCCGAGCAGGCCACCGCACTCGCCTCCTTCCGCGAGATGTACGACTTCGGCCTCGACCCCTTCCAGATCGAGGCCTGCCAGGCGCTCGAAGCGGGAAAGGGCGTTCTGGTGGCCGCCCCCACCGGCTCGGGCAAGACGATCGTCGGCGAGTTCGCCGTCCACCTCGCCCTGCAGCAGGGCAAGAAGTGCTTCTACACGACACCCATCAAGGCGCTGTCGAACCAGAAGTACGCCGACCTGTGCCGCCGCTACGGCACGGCGAAGGTCGGCCTGCTCACCGGCGACAACAGCGTGAACTCCGACGCCCCGGTGGTCGTGATGACCACCGAGGTGCTGCGGAACATGCTCTACGCCGGCTCGCAGACCCTCCTCGGCCTCGGCTACGTGGTCATGGACGAGGTGCACTACCTCTCCGACCGGTTCCGCGGCGCCGTCTGGGAGGAGGTGATCATCCACCTGCCGGAGTCGGTGACCCTGGTCTCGCTCTCCGCCACCGTCTCCAACGCCGAGGAGTTCGGTGACTGGCTGGACACCGTCCGCGGCGACACCGAGGTGATCGTCTCCGAGCACCGGCCCGTCCCGCTGTTCCAGCACGTGCTCGCCGGACGCCGGATGTACGACCTGTTCGAGGAGGGCGAGGGCCACAAGAAGGCCGTCAACCCCGACCTGGTCCGCCTCGCCCGCATGGAGGCGACGAGACCGTCGTACCAGGACCGCAGGCGCGGCCGGGCCATGCGCGAGGCCGACCGGGAGCGCGAGCGCCGACAGCGCTCGCGCGTGTGGACCCCGGGCCGGCCGGAGGTCATCGAGCGTCTCGACGCCGAGGGCCTGCTCCCGGCCATCACCTTCATCTTCAGCCGCGCCGCCTGCGAGGCCGCCGTCCAGCAGTGCCTGTACGCGGGTCTCAGGCTCAACGACGAGGAGGCGCGGGACCGGGTCCGTGCCCTGGTCGAGGAGCGCACCGCCCACATCGCCCCCGAGGACCTGCACGTCCTGGGGTACTACGAATGGCTGGAGGGCCTGGAGCGGGGCATCGCCGCCCACCACGCGGGCATGCTGCCGACCTTCAAGGAGGTCGTGGAGGAGCTGTTCGTCCGCGGCCTGGTCAAGGCCGTGTTCGCCACCGAGACCCTCGCGCTCGGCATCAACATGCCCGCCCGCTCGGTGGTGCTGGAGAAGCTCGTCAAGTGGAACGGCGAGCAGCACGCCGACATCACGCCCGGCGAGTACACCCAGCTGACCGGTCGCGCCGGCCGCCGCGGCATCGACGTCGAGGGCCACGCGGTCGTGCTGTGGCAGCGCGGCATGAGCCCCGAGCACCTCGCCGGCCTGGCGGGCACCCGCACCTACCCGCTGCGCTCCAGCTTCAAGCCGTCGTACAACATGGCCGTCAACCTGGTCGAGCAGTTCGGCCGGCACCGCTCGCGCGAGCTGCTGGAGACCTCCTTCGCGCAGTTCCAGGCCGACAAGTCGGTCGTCGGCATCTCCCGCCAGGTGCAGCGCAACGAGGAGGGGCTGGCCGGCTACCAGGCCTCGATGACCTGCCACCTCGGCGACTTCGAGGAGTACGCGCGGCTGCGCCGGGAGCTGAAGGACCGGGAGACCGAGCTGGCCCGGCAGGGCGCCAACGAGCGCCGTGCCGAGGCCGCCGTCGCCCTGGAGAAGCTCAAGCCCGGCGACGTCATCCACGTGCCCACCGGCAAGTACGCGGGCCTCGCCCTGGTGCTGGACCCGGGGCTGCCCGCCGGCCGGTCCAACGGGCACCGCGGCTTCGACCACCACGACGGGCCGCGCCCGCTGGTGCTGACCGCCGAACGGCAGGTCAAGCGGCTGGCGTCGATGGACTTCCCGGTGCCGGTCGAGCCACTGGACCGGATGCGGATCCCGAAGTCCTTCAACCCGCGCTCGCCGCAGTCCCGCCGGGACCTCGCGTCCGCGCTGCGCACCAAGGCCGGGCACATCCCGCCGGAGCGGGCGCGCAAGAAGCGGTCCCAGGCCGCCGACGACCGCGAGATCGCCCGGCTGCGCACCGCGATCCGGGCCCACCCGTGCCACGGCTGCAACGACCGCGAGGACCACGCCCGCTGGGCCGAGCGCTACCACCGGCTGCTGCGTGACACCTCGCAGCTGGAGCGGCGCATCGAGGGCCGTACCAACACGATCGCGCGGACCTTCGACCGGATCGTGGCACTGCTGACCGAGCTGGACTACCTGCGCGGGGACGAGGTCACCGAGCACGGCAAGCGGCTCGCGCGGCTGTACGGCGAACTGGACCTGCTGGCCAGCGAGTGCCTGCGCGAGCGGGTCTGGGAGGGACTCTCCCCGGCCGAACTGGCGGCCTGTGTCTCGGCCCTGGTGTACGAGGCACGGGTCGGCGACGACGCCATGGCGCCCAAGCTGCCCTCCGGCAAGGCCAAGGCGGCGCTCGGCGAGATGGTCCGGATCTGGGGCCGGCTCGACGGACTGGAGGAGGATTTCCGGATCAACCAGACCGAGGGTGTCGGGCAGCGGGAGCCGGATCTCGGGTTCGCCTGGGCCGCGTACATGTGGGCGTCCGGCACGGCGCTCGACGAGGTGCTGCGCGAGGCGGAGATGCCGGCCGGTGACTTCGTGCGCTGGTGCAAGCAGGTCATCGACGTGCTGGGGCAGATCTCGGCGGCGGCCCCCGCTGAGGGCTCGACCGTCGCCAAGGCCGCGCGCAAGGCGGTCGACCAGTTGCTGCGGGGTGTCGTCGCCTACTCGTCGGTGGGATGACCTGACGTCCGGCGCGTGACCGCGATGGCGGTCACGGCGAAGGGAACGGCGGCCGAGGGCGCGGGGATGCGCCCTCGGCCGCCGTTTCACTCTTCACGGTGAGTGACATTCGTACGCCCGTTTCCCGTCACGCACGGTGTGCGAACGGAAGCGTGCTGTGCAAAAGGAGTCGAGGCTACTCCTCCTGTGGGGCGATTTCAGGTGCTTGCCGAATATGACACGGCGATGATCCGGTCGGACTAAGCTCGCCCGCGGCGCACCGAGTTGAGGCAATTCGCGCGCCTGTTCCCAAAAGTGCAGTAGATCCCGACAGTTACCTGAACCTTCCCCCCGAAAGCTCCCCCGACACCCAGCCGATTCGTCTCAGAAGGCATCCATGGTGAGTGTTCAGAAGCCTCCCGGTCGCCGTGAACGGCCCTATGCGCGTGTGCTGTTGCCGCCGGCCATAGTGATGGCCGCGGCAGCCGGGACCGCCGTCGCCCTGGTACCGCCCCCGGCCCGGCTCGCCGTCGGCGTGTGCGGAGCGCTGGCGGTGCTGCTGGTCCTCGGTACGGCCGGGGAGGCCGTCCGCCGCGGCCGTCTGCTCCGCGAGGCACAGGCCGAACACACCCGTCACGCGGCGTATCTGGAGCAGCGGCTCGCCGCGCACGACGCGCTGATGGAGCGCTTCGCCACCGAGATCCTGCCCAACGGCTTCTACCGGCTGCGCCGCGGCCAGGTGCTCCGCAACGCCGTACGCGACGTCTTCGACGCCGACCCCTCCCTGCGCGGCCTGCCCGAGAGCTACCGCGAACTGGTGCGCGTCGCGCTGCGCGGCGCCGACCAGGAGATCTCGATGCGCGACGCCACCGAGCGCTCCTTCGTGAGCGTCGCCCGCCGCGTCCAGGCCATCGTCCACCAGCAGGCCCAGGAACTCCGCGAGATGGAGGAGGACCACGGCCGCAACCCGGAGGTCTTCGACGACCTGCTGCGCATCGACCACGGCACCTCGCTGATCGGCCGGCTCGCCGACACCATCTCCGTCCTCGGCGGCGGGCGGCCCGGCCGCCAGTGGCCCCAGCCGGTCTCCCTCTACAGCGTGCTGCGCGGCGCGATGTCGCGCATCCTGGAGTACCGCCGCATCAACCTCGCCTCGATCGTCAACATCAACATCAAGGGCACCTCGGTCGAGCCGATCATCCACGCCGCCGCCGAACTCCTCGACAACGCCACCCGCTACTCGCCGCCCACGACCAAGGTGCACGTCACCGCCGTCGAGGTGCAGTCGGGCGTCGTCATCGAGATCGAGGACTGCGGGGTCAGCCTCAGCGAGGAGTCCCGCGCCCGCATCGAGCGGATGATCGAGGACGCCAAGAACGGCGAGGACGCGCACAACCTCGGCGAGAACCCGCGCCTCGGCCTCGCCGTCGTCGGCCGCCTGTGCAAGCGCTTCGACATGGAGGTCTCGCTGCGCGCCTCCGCGTACGGCGGCGTCCGCGCCATCCTCGTCGTCCCGCGCGTCATGACGACCACCGAGCCCGGTGTCGGCGCCGTGCAGGCCCATGGCATCGGCGCCGCCGCCGCCCAGATCCCCACGGCGGACGCCGTCGAGGGTCCCAAGCGCCCGGCCAAGAAGCGCCGCCCCACCAGCCCCAAGATCCCCGCCGGCCTCTCGCTGGAGGACGACGTCCCCGAGGTCACCGAATGGACCGCGGGCGGCCTGCCGCAGCGCCGCAGCCGGATGAAGACCCCGCTCAGCCAGCGGTACGCCGAGAAGGCCGCCATCGAACGCGCCGAACGCGAGGGCCGGCCCTCCGTCTGGACCCAGCGGAAGCCGGAACCGGAACCCGAGCCCGAGATGGACCCCGAGATCAAGAAGCTCCGGGAACGGCCGCCGGGCATGTGGATGGAGGACTTCTGGAACGGCCTGCGCAAGGGCATGCCGCCGGACACCCCCACCCACGAACTGACCGACTTCACGCTCCACCCCACCAAGTACCTGCATCTGCTCAACGATTCGGCCGACTCCGCCGGAGGCGCCACCGAGGCCGACGACGAGGGGGACCTCAAGTGATCCAGCAGCGAGGCAACCTGGACTGGATGCTCAAGCAGCTGAACGACGGCGTGCCGGGCATCGAGATGATCGTGGTGCTCTCCGCCGACGGACTGCGCATCGCCCGCTACGGCGGCGACCCCGACGCCGCCGACCGGGTGGCCGCCGCCTGCGCCGGCGTACAGAGCCTGGCCGGCGCCATCATCCAGGAGCTGCCCGGCGCCGGCGACATGAAGACCGTCGTCTTCGAGATCGAGGGCGGCTACTTCTACCTGATGAACGCCGGCCCCGGCGCCTTCCTCGCCGTGCTCTCGGACGTGACGTGCGAGCCGGGGCGGATGAGCGGCATGATGCGCGACCTCGTCGTCCGGATCGGCGGCCATCTCACCAGTCCGCCCCGGCGGAACGGGCAGTCCGTATGACCCCTCCACGACGCACGCGGCGCCGGCCGCAGCCTCCGCCGGCCCCGGAGCCTCCGGCACCGCACCAGCCCCCACCGCCGTACGAGCTGCCGCAGCCCCCGTCGGCCGAGGCGGCGCAGACCGCGGCGGCGGCCGGCCGCGGACCGGGCACCATCCCGGAACGGCTGTACTCCGTCACCGGATCCGGCGAGGGCGGCCGCGCCGAACTCGACCTGGTGACCCTGATCATGGCGCGCTGCGCGCCACCGGTCTCCGCCACCCCGGAGCAGGCGGCGGTGCTCCGGCTCTGCCAGGCCCCGCTCTCCGTGGCGGAGCTGTCGGCCTACCTCCGACTGCCGTTCAGCACGATGACCGTCCTGCTCACCGAGCTGATCACGGCCGAACTGGTGCAGGCGCACGCCCCCGTCGTCCGCCAGGCGCTCCCCGACCGTTCCCTCCTCGAAGCGGTGATGCATGGACTTCAACGGCTCTGACACCCTCCCCGGACCACGTACCGAGGACCACCTGCCGCACACGGCGCAGGCCGCGGTGAAGATCGTGATCGTGGGCGGCTTCGGCGTCGGCAAGACCACCATGGTCGGTTCGGTCAGCGAGATCAGACCGCTGACCACCGAGGAGACCATGACCCAGGCCGGCATCGGCGTCGACGACGACTACGGCTCCGACTCCAAGACGGCCACCACCGTGGCCATGGACTTCGGCCGCATCAGCATCACCGAGAAACTGGTGCTCTACCTGTTCGGCACCCCCGGCCAGGAACGCTTCTGGTTCCTGTGGAACGGCCTGTTCGAAGGCGCGCTGGGCGCGGTCGTCCTGGTCGACACCCGGCGCCTGGAAGTCAGCTTCGACGTCATGGGCCGGCTGGAGGAGGGCGGCGTGCCCTTCGTCGTAGCCGTCAACACCTTCCCCGACGCCCCCCATTACCCCGTCGAGGAACTGCGTACCGCGCTCGACCTGGGCCCGGAGATCCCGATCATCGAGTGCGACGTGCGCCGCCGGGCCTCCAGCAAGGACGTGCTGATGACCCTGATGCGCTTCCTGCACGCGATCGCCATGTCCCGCGCCCTCACCTGACCGGCAGCCCGACCGAGACCCGGCCCCTTCCCCCGCTCTCCCGCATTCCCCGTGTTCCCCCGAATCCCAGAATTCCCGTATTCCCGTATTCCCGTATTCCCGCTTTCCCGTATTCCCGCTTTCCCGTACTCCCGTCCCGGAGCGACCACTGTGACGCCTGAATCCCCCTCACCGTCCGGCACACACGACACCCTCTCCGGCCCGCCGCCGGGCTGCCCCGCGCACGGAGCCGGCGCCGCCGGACCGCGCCGGCTCTACGGCCCCGACGCGGAGGACCTCGGCGACCTGTACGAGCGCCTGCGCGAGGAGCACGGCCCCGTCGCACCCGTGCTGCTCCACGACGACGTACCGATGTGGGTGGTCCTCGGCCACGCCGAGAACCTCCAGATGGTGCGCCAGGCCTCCCAGTTCACCCGCGACAGCCGGATCTGGACCCCGCTGCTCGACGGCAGGGTCAAGCCCGACCACCCGCTCATGCCGCACATCGCCTGGCAGCCCATCTGCTCCCACGCCGAGGGCGAGGAGCACAAGCGGCTGCGTGGCGCCGTCACCGCGGCCATGGGGACCATCGACCACCGCAGTGTGCGCCGCCACATCGGGCGCTACACCCAGATCCTGGTCAACAGCTTCTGCGAGCGCGGCCGGGCCGACCTGGTCTCCCAGTTCGCCGAGCACCTGCCGATGGCCGTGATGTGCGAGATCCTCGGCATGTCCGAGGAGTACAACGACCGGATGGTGCACGCCGCCCGGGACGCCCTCAAGGGCACCGAGACCGCCATCCAGAGCCACACCTACGTCATGGACGCGCTGAGCCGGCTCACCACCCGGCGGCGCGCCCGGCCCGAGGACGACTTCACCAGCCACCTGATCACCCACCCGGCACGGCTCACCGACGACGAGGTCCGCGAACACCTGCGGGTCGTCCTCTTCGCGGCCTACGAGGCCACCGCCAACCTCCTCGCCAACGCCCTGCGCATGGTCCTCACCGAGCCGGGCTTCCGCGCCCAGCTCAACGGCGGGCAGATGACGGTGCCGGAGGCGATCGAGCAGTCCCTGTGGGACGAGCCCCCCTTCAGCACCGTCTTCGGGTACTACGCCAAGCAGGACACCGAGCTGGGCGGACAGCGGATCCGCAAGGGCGACGGGCTGCTCTTCGCGCCCGCGCCGGGCAACGTCGACCCGCGGGTACGGCCCGACCTGTCCGCGAGCATGCAGGGCAACCGCGCGCACCTCGCCTTCGGCGGCGGCCCGCACGAGTGCCCCGGCCAGGACATCGGCCGCGCCATCGCGGACGTCGGCGTCGACGCGCTGCTCACGCGGCTGTCCGACATCCAGCTCGACTGCGCCGAGGAGGAGCTGCAGTGGCGGTCGTCCATCGCCTCCCGGCACCTGGTGGCCCTGCCGGTCCGCTTCGAACCCAAGCCGCAGCAGGACGTCGACCTGCCACCGCAGGCGATGCCCCTGCCACAGCAGCGCTCCCACTGGCAGGTCGGCACCCTCAGCACCGACCCCACACCCCCCGCCGACCCCCGGCCCGCCCCCCGTCCCACCCCGGCTCCGACCCCGCCCCCCGCGACACCGGAGCCCCTCCGCCCCCGCGGCCCGTGGCGCCGCCTGCTGGCGTGGTGGCGCGGGGAGTGAGGGCAGACCGGGCCGCCTGAGCAGTCCGCCGGCTGCCTGAGCCCGGGCCGGCTGCCTGAGCCCGGGCCGGCCGTCCGGTTGCTCCGGGCCGTCCGTCCGGGTCCGGGCCGACGAGTTGGGAGCGCGGGCCGGCCGCTCGCGGGATCGAGGCGGTCGCAGGCGGGCGCGAGGCAATCGCTCGCGGGTCCGGCTTGGCGGCTCGCGGGTCCCGCCGGACGCTCGCGGGACCGGAGTAGCCGCCTGCTGGTCCGGGGTGGTCGCTCGCGGACCCGGGCCGCGTCGGTCCAGATGACCGCCTGGATACCGCCCAGACAGGTGTAGGGGACGGTGATCGCGGTGAGCACGGCATGACGATGACGAGGCGGTAGCCCGCGTGCACGCCGAACTCGTCGAGCAGCAGCCCGGGATCGCGTACGCGAACAGCCGGACTCCTTCGGTCAGGTGACGGGCCGCCAGCGGTCCGTCGCCATCCGGGAGACCGAGCCGACCGCCGGCGGGCCTGGAGCAGTCGCTCGCGGGTCCCGCTAGCCGGTCGCGGGTCCGGACAAGCGGCCTGCGGGTTAGGATCGGCCGCTCGTGGGCCGGGCGCGCTCCCGCGGGGCCGCCAGCGGCTCCCGAGCCGGGGCAAGCCATCTGTGGGCTGGGCCAGTGGCCCGCGGACCTGGCTCGATCGCTCGTGGGTGGCTAGCCGTCCCCCGACTCCGGCTAGCCACCCGCGAGCCCGGGCAAGCGGCCCCCACCCTGGCCAGCCGTCCGTGCGGCCGGGGCAAGCCATCTGCGGGCCGGGCCAGTGGCCCGCAGACCTGGCCCGGCCGCCGGCTCGGTTGCCCGCCGTCCGGCTAGCGCCCCCCGACTCCGGCTAGCCACCCGCGAGCCCGGGCAAGCGGCCCTCGCCCTGCCAGCCGTCGGTGGAGTCCGGGCAAGCCACTCCCGGACCCTGCCAGCCGTCGGTGGAGTCCGGGCAAGGCACTCCCGGACCCTGCTAGCCGTCGGTGGAGTCCGGGCAAGGCACTCCCGGACCCTGCTAGCCGTCGGTGGAGTCCGGGCAAGCCACTCCCGGACCCTGCCAGCCGTCGGTGGAGTCCGGGCAAGCCACTGCCGGACCCTGCCAGCCGTCCGTGGAACCCTGGCAAGCCACCTCCGGACCCCGGCTAACCGTCCGTGGAGCCCGGGCAAGCCGTCCGTGGGTCCGGTCGTCCGGCGTCCGTGGCCCAGGCCTCGTACGACGTCCACGCCCGCAGGCTGCGGCGGCTGGTGAACGTGTGGGCCGTACCGGTGACCGGGTCGGTGAACTCCAGCCTTCGGGCGAGGAGTTGCAGGGGGCGCCGGAAGTCGCCGGGCGGTACCGGGGGAGTGACCTCCGGGTACAGCGGGTCGCCGAGGATGGGGACGCCCAGGGTGTTCAGGTGGACTCGGAGCTGGTGGGTCTGGCCGGTCGCCGGGAGGAGGCGGTAGCGGGCCAGGCCGGCCCGGTGCCCGGCCGGTTCCACCCGGGTCTCGGCGTTCGGTTCGCCCTCGACCTCCCGGGCGGCCTGCACCCCGCGCTCCTTCACGATCCTGCTGCGCACGGTCCGGGGAAGGGCGAGCGCGGGATCGTACGGCGCCACGGCCTCGTACTCCTTGCGCACCCGCCGGTCCCGGAACAGCCGCTGGTAGGCGCCGCGTTCCTCGGGCCGTACCGTGAACAGCACCAGTCCGGCGGTGAGCCGGTCCAGCCGGTGGGCCGCCGTGAGCGTCGGGATGTCCAGCTCGCGCCGGAGCCGGGCCAGCGCGGTCTCGGCGACATGCATGCCGCGCGGGGTCGTGGCCAGGAAGTGCGGCTTGTCGGCCACCACGATGTGCTCGTCCCGGTACACCACCTCCACCGGGAACGGCACCGGCACCTCGGCGGGCAGCTCCCGGTGGAACCACACGAACATCCCCGGCCGGTACGGCGCGTCCGGTGCCACGGCCCGCCCGTCGGCCCCCACCACCAGCCCCGCGGCGAACATGGAGTCCACCGTCCCGGGCCCGGCCCCCGTGAGCCGTTCCACGAGGTGCTCCCGCACGGTGGCCCAGGCCCCGTCGACCGGCAGTCGTACCCGTACGGGGTCGACCCCCTGGCGCTGGGGGAGCGGGGCGGGCGGGGGCGGCGTACGGCGTCTCATCGGGGTCAAGGGTACGGGGGCACGGTCACCCGTGGGGCGGACGAAAACGGGTGGGCCGCCGGTCACCGTACTCGGCAGGATGGCGACCATGCCGTACCTCACCAGACCGGTCATGACGCCCGGCACCCTCGCCCGTACCCCCCAGCCCACCGTTCCCGCCGACGACGACCTGGTCCTGCGCCCGTGGCGGCCCGGGGACGCGCCCGCCGTGCACGCCGCCTTCCAGGACCCGGTGCTGCGGCAGTGGCACATAAGGTCCTGTGACTCCGCCGAGGAGGCCGCCGGCTGGATCGCGCAGTGGGAGCGGGGCTGGGCCGAGGAGCGCGACGCGCAGTGGGCCGTCGTGGACAGTGCCTCGGACGAGCTGCTGGGCCGGGTCGCGCTGCGCCAGATCCTGCTCGGGGACGGTGTCGCGGAGGTGGCGTACTGGACGGTGGCGCGGGCCCGCGGCCGCGGTGTCGCCGCGCGCGCCACGGCGGCCCTGGCCCACTGGGCCTTCGAGGAGGTCGGCTTCCACCGCCTGGAGCTCACGCACGCCACCGCCAACGAGGCCTCCTGCCGGGTCGCCGGCAAGGCCGGTTTCGCCCTGGAGGGCACCAAGCGCAGCGCCCTCAACCACCAGGACGGCTGGCACGACATGCACCTGCACGCGAGGGTGCGGGGCGACTGAGCCCACGACGCGGCCACCGCGCCGGCACGCGCCGGCGTGGCCGCGTTCCCGCGTCACACCCCGCCGGAAACGCGATACATCGTGAGCGGGTCTTGTGCCGGTGAGCCGTAACGCGATATGTTCGGCTACGGATATTCGGAAGCGAGGTGACCGTCGTGGCCGTGAAGCGCCGCAAGCTCGGCGCTCCCCTGGCGCTCGCGGTGATGGCGACCCTCTGGCAGAAGCCGATGCACCCGTACGAGATCGCCCAGACCCTGCGCCGCCAGGGCAAGGACACCAGTACGAAGATCAACTACGGTTCGCTCTACACGGTCGTGCAGAACCTCGAGAAGCACGGTTTCGTCGAGGTGACCGGCGTGGAGCAGCAGGGCAACCGCCCCGAGCGCACGGTGTACGGACTCACCGGCGCCGGACGCGAGGAGCTGACCGAGTGGCTGTCGGACCTGATGGCCGTCCCGGTCAAGGAGTACCCGATCTTCGAGACCGCCCTGTCCGTCATGGGGGTCCTGCACCCGGACGACGCCGTCCGGCTGCTGGAGGAGCGGCTGAGCACCCTCAGGGTGCAGCTGGCCAGCGGGCGCGGCGCGCTGGAGAAGCTCTCCGAGACCCTGCCGCGGCTCTTCCTCGTGGAGACGGAGTACCAGCTGCACATGCTCCAGGCGCAGGCCGCATGGGTCAGCGGCTTCCTCGAGGAGATCAGGGAGGGCACGCTGCCCGGGGTCGACCTCTGGCGGCGCTACCACGACACCGGAGAACTGCCGGAGGAATTCACCGAACCCCTGTGACGAGAACGACCCCGGCGCGGCTGTTGCAGCAGCCCCACCGGGGTCTCGAACCCCGAAACGGATCCGCCGTGCGGCGGCTCCGGGCGATCGAGGTGCGGCACACCCAGGATAGCCCGGCGCTCTTCACGCGGATCTTCCACCGTCCGCACGCGGATCCTCCGCCGTCCGCCCACCCGGGCCGACGGACGATCCGTCGTCGGCTCCTTCAGGAGAGCAGCCAGCATGAACACCCGTGCACCCGCCGTACAGGCGCGCCGGCTCGTCAAGACCTATCGCGGCGGCGTCACCGCCCTCGACGGGCTGGACGTCACCGTGACACCCGGCACCGTCTTCGGACTCCTCGGCCCCAACGGCGCCGGCAAGTCCACCACCGTCAAGATCCTCACCACCCTGGCCCTCCCCGACTCCGGCACCGCCACCGTCGCCGGGCACGACGTGCTGCGCCACCCCGACCGGGTGCGCCGCGCGATCGGCGTGGTCGCCCAGCACTCCGGCGCCGATCCGGTCGCGACCGGCCGGGAGAACCTGCAACTCCAGGGCCGCCTCTACGGCCTGGGGGGCGCCGCGCTGAACCGGCGGGTGGACGAACTGCTGGAGCGGTTCACGCTCACCGAGGCCGCCCGCCGGCAGGTCAAGGGCTACTCGGGCGGCATGCGGCGCCGCCTGGACGTGGCGCTCGGGCTGGTGCACCGGCCCGAAGTGCTCTTCCTCGACGAGCCGACCACCGGCCTCGACCCGGAGGCGCGCACCGTGATGTGGGAGGAGATCGGCAGGCTGGCCGGCGAGGAGGGACTGACGATCCTGCTCACCACGCACCATCTGGAGGAGGCCGACCGGCTCGCCGAGCGCATCGCGATCGTCGACCGCGGCCGGACCGTGGTGGAAGGCACCCCGGACGCCCTCAAGGGGGAACTGCGCGGCGACGCCGTCCACCTGGAGCTCGGTGAGCCGGTCGACGAGGCCGGCCGCACGCTGCTCACCGGTGCCCTGACCGCGCTGCCCGGGGTGCACGAGGCGTGGTGCGAGGGGCGCCGGATCAGCGTCCGCGCCGACGACGGAGCCGCCACGGTGCCCGCGCTGCTCACGGCGCTGGACCGGGCCGGGGTCACCGTGGCCTCGGCCACCGTCGCCCGGCCCTCGCTGGACGACGTCTACCTCCGTCACGCGGGCCGCCGGTACGCGGAGGCCGGGGACGGGACCGCGAGCGTGCTCGCCGGGGGTGTGCGATGAGCCCGGCCCTCACCCAGACCTGGTACATGACGCAACGCCAGCTGAAGGTGTTCGCCCGGCAGCCCGCCTACGCGGCCGTCACCCTGGTCCAGCCGGTGATCTGGCTGTTCCTGTTCGGCGGCCTCTTCAGGAAGGTCGTCGAGCTGGGCGGCTTCGGCACCACCTCCTACCTGGACTACCTGGTGCCGGGCGTGGTGGTGATGAGCGCCCTCGGCTCCAACATGTGGGCCGGCATGGGCACCCTGGAGGAGATCCAGCGCGGCACCCTCGACCGCTTCCTGTCCACCCCGGTCAGCCGGGCCGCGCTGATGAACGGCAACGTCGTCAACAACGGCCTGGTCACCGCCCTCCAGTCGGTGGTCATCGTGCTGCTCGGGCTGCTCGGCGGTGCGGAGTACCCCGGCGGTGCCGGCGGGATCGCGGTCCTCGTGCTCTCCGCGGTCCTGCTCGGCACGGTCTTCGGGGCGCTGTCCAACGCACTCGGCATGCTGGTGCGGGAACGGGAGTCGATCATCGGGATCAACACCTTCCTGCTGCTGCCGCTGACCTTCCTCTCCAGCGCCTTCATGGCCCCGTCGCAGATGCCCGGCTGGATGCGGCACATCGCCGACTTCAACCCGCTGGACTGGGCGATGGTGGCGGGCCGTTCGGCGCTGTCCGGGCATCCCGACCGGGGTGACGTGCTCGGTCACGGCGGCGCGCTGCTCGTCCTCGCGATCGCGGCGGTGTGGCTGTCCGTCCGCACCTTCCGCTCGTACCAGCGGTCGGTGTGACACCGTAGGGGCCGGCCGGTGTGACGATGGACGGCATGCCGGCCTATGACCTCGCGAACCGACTCGTCGTCGGTGTCGCCTCCAGCGCCCTGTTCGACCTGCGGGAGTCGGACGCCGTCTTCCGCGAGCAGGGTGAGGACGCCTACCGGGCCTACCAGGAGGAGAACCGGGACAACACGCTCCAGCCGGGTGTCGCCTTCGGGTTCATCCGCAGGCTGCTGTCGCTGAACGACCTCGCCGAGCCGGGGGATCCGCTCGTCGAGGTCATCATCCTCTCCCGCAACGACCCGGACACCGGTCTGCGGGTGATGGGGTCGATCCAGGACCGCCGACTGCCCATCACGCGCGCCGTCTTCATGGAGGGCCGCTCCCCGTACCCGTTCATGCCCGCGCTGAACATGTCCCTGTTCCTGTCGGCGAACGGCGACGACGTGCGCGAGGCCGTGGCCGCCGGGCTGCCCGCGGGACACGTCCGCGGCGGGGCGTACGCGGACGACCCCGACGACCGGGAGCTGCGGGTCGCGTTCGACTTCGACGGGGTGCTCGCCGGCGACGCCGCCGAGCAGGTGTACCAGGCCGGCGGGCTGGAGGAGTTCCGCGCGCACGAGGCCCGCAACGCGACGACCCCGCACGATCCCGGGCCGCTGCGGGACTTCCTCGCCGGGGTGAACCGCATACAGCGCCGCGAGGAGGAGCGGCGGGCGAGCGATCCGGACTACGCGGTCCGGGTCCGCGTCTCCATCGTGACCGCGCGCAACGCCCCCGCCCACGAGCGCGCCGTGAACAGCCTCAAGCAGTGGGGCCTGCGGGTCAACGACGCCTTCTTCCTCGGCGGCGTCGACAAGGGGGCGGTGATGAGCGTGCTGGACCCGCACATCTTCTTCGACGACCAGCTGACCCACCTGGAGAGCACGGCCCGGACCACGCCCAGCGTGCACATCCCGTTCGGCAGGATCAACCAGACGGCCCCCTGAGGGCCGGCGGCGCTCAGGCCGCCGCTGCCGCCACGCCCTCCTGCTCGGCCTCGATGCGGGCGTTCCAGTCCCGCTTCGAGGCCTGCCAGCCGTCCTCGTTGTGGCCGAGGCGCCAGTAGCCGGAGATGGACAGGTCCTCGCGCGGGATCTGCCGTTCGACCCGGAGCAGGCGGCGCAGTTCCTTCACGAAGCCCGCCTCGCCGTGGACGAACGCGTGCACCCGGCCCTCGGGGAAGTCCAGGCCGCGCACGGCCTCCAGGAGGGCCGCGCCGACCGGACGGTCCCCGCGGTGCAGCCACACGACCTCCACGCCGGTGTCGATCTTCTGCTCCTCCTCGGGGCCGGACACCTCGACGAAGGCGTGGGCGCGGGCGCCGGCGGGCAGGGTCTCCAGGGCGCGGGCGATCGCGGGCAGCGCGCTCTCGTCGCCGGCGAGCAGATGCCAGTCGGCGGCGGGGTCGGGCGTGTACGCGCCGCCGGGGCCCATGAAGCGGACCGTTTCGCCGGGCTGTGCGCGCAGGGCCCAGGGGCCGGCCAGGCCCTCGTCGCCGTGGACGACGAAGTCCAGGGTCAGCTCGCGCCGGACCGGGTCCCAGGCGCGCACGGTGTACGTCCGGGTCACCGGCCACTGCTCACGGGGGAACTCGGCGCGGATCCGCTCCAGGTCGAAGGGTTCCGGGTAGGTGACCCCGTCGGCGCCGAAGAGCAGCTTCACGTAGTGGTCGGTGCAGGTGTCCGCGGCGAATCCGGCCAGGCCCTCGCCGCCGAGCACCACGCGCTGCATGTGCGGGGTCAGACGCTCGGTGCGCACCACCTGGGCGGTCTGGGGCTTGCGCGGCTTTCGTCCCGGACGTTCTGCCATCACGGCCTCCTGCGAGGTTGGTTAGGATTACCTAAGTTAGCATCCCGCTTCGGTGTGCCACCTCTTCCCGGGCCCCCTCCGTGATCGCTTTACCTGAATATTCCGGTCGGGCTCACCGCGCCAGCGTCGTCAGCAGCCGCTGCAGGGAGCCGCCCAGGCCCCACCTGCGCGTCAGCTCCTCCAGCGCCGCCGGGTCGTGCGGGGCGTGCGGCAGGGCCGTACCGACGTCCGGCAGCGGCACGTCCTCGGCCACCCGCACCACCTTCGGCGCGACCGCGACGTACGGCCGGGCCTCGGTGAGCCGCCTGCGCTGCGACGGCGTGAGCTTCGCCCCCGGGTCGTCGACCGCCGCCATGATCCCGGCCAGGTCGCCGAACTCGGCGAGCAGCTTGGCGGCCGTCTTCTCGCCGATCCCGGCCACGCCCGGCAGGCCGTCGCTCGGGTCGCCGCGCAGCAGCGCCAGATCCGCGTACCCGCGCCCGTCGACGCCATACTTCTCGCGCAGCACCGCCTCGTCGGTCAGCTGCAGCGTGCCCACGCCCTTCAGCGGATACAGCACCCGCACCCCGCGCGCGTCGTCCACCAGCTGGTACAGGTCGCGGTCGCCGGTGACGATGTCCACCGGGCCCTCCGCGCGCGCGGTGAACGTGCCGATCACGTCGTCCGCCTCGTACCCCGCGACGCCGACGCGCGCGATGCCGACCGCGTCCAGCACCTCCTCGATCACCGGCACCTGCGGGGCCAGGGTGTCCGGCACCTCCTCCGCGTCCGGCGCGCCCTCGTGCTCCTCGGCGACCCGGTGCGCCTTGTAGGTGGGGATGAGGTCCACCCGCCACTGCGGGCGCCAGTCCGCGTCCATGCAGGCCACCAGGTGCTCCGGCCGGTGGTCCTTGACCAGCCGGTCGATGAAGTCCAGCAGCCCCCGGACCGCGTTGACGGGCGTGCCGTCCGGCGCCTTCACGGAGTCCGGGACGCCGAAATAGGCGCGGAAGTACAGCGAGGCGGTGTCGAGAAGCATGAGTCGTCCGGTCACGCACGCATCATGCCGCACGCCACCGACAGCGGCCCCGGCTCCCGGAACGCGTTGCGTGACGCGCACCGCCGTGAACCGGGCCACTCGCGGGTTTGCCCGGGCTTGACCTGGGGAGGCGCCGCCTCTGTCCTGTCCCCGTCAGACGAGAGGTTCGCGTGTCATCAGCCAGGCTTGAGGCGGATCACCTGTTCAAGGTGTTCGGCAGACGACCGGAGCAAGCAGTGGAACGCCTGTGCGGGGGCGCCGACCGGGCGGAGCTGCGCGCCGACGGCACGACCGCCGCCGTGATCGACGCGTCCTTCCGCGTGGCGGCCGGCGAGATCTTCGTGGTGATGGGGCTGTCCGGCTCCGGGAAGTCCACCCTGCTGCGCATGCTCAACGGGCTGCTGGAGCCGACCGCGGGCAGCGTCCGCTTCGACGGGCAGGACCTGACCGTGCTGTCCGGCCGGGAGCTGCGCGAGCTGCGCGCCCACAAGATCAGCATGGTCTTCCAGCACTTCGCGCTGTTCCCGCACCGCAGCGTCCGCGACAACGCCGCCTACGGCCTGGAAGTGCAGGGCGTGCCCCGCGCCGAGCGCGAGCGCCGCGCCGACGAGGCGCTCGCCCTGTGCGGCCTGGCCGGCTGGGAGACGTCCTGGCCCGACGAGCTGTCCGGCGGCATGCAGCAGCGTGTCGGCCTCGCCCGCGCGCTCGCCACCGACGCCGACGTCCTGCTGATGGACGAGTCCTTCAGCGCCCTGGACCCGCTGATCCGCCGCGACATGCAGGACCAGCTGCTGGAACTGCAGAAGACCCTGAGGAAGACCATCGTCTTCATCACCCACGACCTCAACGAGGCCATGCGGCTCGGCGACCGCATCGCCGTCATGCGCGACGGCCGGATCGTCCGGACCGGCACCGCGCAGGACATCCTGCTGCGCCCCGAGAACGACTACGTGGCCTCCTTCGTCCAGGACGTCGACCGCTCCCGGGTGCTGACGGCGGGCGCCCTCATGGACACCTCGGTCACGGCCGACGCCCCGCTGTGCGGCTGCGAGACCGCGACCCGCGAGACTCCCTTCACCCAGCTGTGCGCGATCAGCGCCCGGTTGTCCCACCGCGTCTCGGTCGTGGACGAGGCGAACCGCGTCGTCGGAGTCGTCCCCCGGCAGCGGCTGGTCGGCTTCCTCGGCGAGGAGACGGCCGGCCCCGCTCCCTGCGACAACCCGGAGGGCACGGTGATCAGCCGTGCCTAGGATCCACCTCGGCGACTGGGTCGACTCCGGCGTCTCCTGGCTGGTCGGCCACCTCTCCTGGCTCTTCGACGCCGTCAAGGCGGTCATGGAGGGCATGTACGACGGCATCGACGCCGTACTCGCCGCCCCCCAGCCGCTGCTGACGGCCGGCATCCTCGCCGTGCTCGCCTGGTGGCTGCGCGGGCTGCTCGCCGGTGTCCTCGCCTTCGCCGGATTCGCCCTCGTCGACTCGCTCGACCTGTGGGACCGGGCCATGTCCACCCTCGCCCTGGTCCTCGTGGCGACCGTGATCGCCCTGGTGATCTCGATCCCGCTGGGCATCTGGGCCGCCCGCTCCAAAGCGGTCAGCGCCGCCGTGCGGCCGGTCCTGGACCTGCTCCAGACCATGCCCTCGATGGTGCTGCTGATCCCGGCGATGCTCTTCTTCGGCCTGGGCACCGCCGCCGGTGTCGTGGCCACCCTGGTCTTCGCGCTCGCCCCGGGCGTCCGCATGACCGAGCTGGGCATCCGCCAGGTCGACGCCGAGCTGGTCGAGGCCGCCGAGGCGTTCGGCACCAGCCCGCGCGACATCCTGTGGCGGGTCCAGCTGCCGCTCGCCCTGCCGACCGTCATGGCCGGCGTCAACCAGGTGATCATGCTCGGCCTGTCCATGGTCGTCATCGCCGGCATGGTCGGCACCGGCGGTCTCGGCGGCGCCGTCAACGAGGCCATCGGCCGGCTCGACATCGGGTACGGCTTCGAGGCCGGCGTCGGCATCGTCGTCCTCGCCATCTACCTCGACCGCGTCACCGGCGCACTCGGCACCCAGCTCTCCCCGCTGGGCCGCAGGGCCGCCGCGAAGACCCCCACGCGCGCGTGGTCGTACCGGCCGCGCCCGGCCGTCGCGGTCGCCGGGGCCGTCGTCCTCGCCCTCGTCGCCGGCGGACTCGGGATCTTCGGCTCCTCCACCGGCACCCCCGAGGCCTCCGGTACGGACGTCGGCAAGGGCAAGGAGATCCGGATCGGCTACATCCCCTGGGACGAGGGCATCGCCTCCACCTTCCTGTGGAAGGAACTCCTGGAGGAGCGCGGCTTCAAGGTCACCACGACCCAGTACGCGGCCGGCCCCCTCTACACCGGCCTCGCCACCGGCCAGCTCGACTTCCAGACCGACTCCTGGCTGCCCACCACCCACGCCGAGTACTGGACGAAGTACGGCGGGCAGCTGGACGACCTCGGCACCTGGTACGGCCCCACCTCCCTGGAGCTGGCCGTCCCGTCCTATGTCGAGGACGTGAACTCTTTGACGGACCTCCAGGACCACGCCTCCGAGTTCCACGGGAAGATCACCGGCATCGAGCCCAGCGCGGGCATGATGGGGCTGCTGAAGAGCAAGGTGCTGAAGGAGTACGGGCTCGACGGCGCCTACGACGTGGTGGACGGCTCCACACCGGCCATGCTCGCCGAGCTGAAGCGCGCCTACGCCCGCAAGGAGCCGGTCGTCGTCACCCTGTGGTCGCCGCACTGGGCGTACAGCGACTACGACCTGAAGAAGCTCAAGGACCCCAAGGGCGCCTGGGGCCGGGGCGACGGCGTGCACACCCTCGCCCGCAAGGGCTTCGCCGCCGACAACCCGCAGGTCGGCCGGTGGCTCAAGGACTTCTCGATGACGGAGGAGCAGCTGACGGACCTGGAGGCGCGGATCCAGAAGGCCGGCAAGGGCGGCGAGCAGGACGCCGTGCGCGGCTGGCTGCGGCAGCACCCCGGCCTGGTGGACGCGTGGGCGCCCGTCACCGCCCGGGACGGCGCCACCAGCCAGGCGGCCGGGTGACCTGACCGGCGCGGCCGCCTCCCCGGGGGGCGGGCGCCGCCGGACGCCCTCACGCGTCCGGCGCTGCCCGCCCCCCGTCGTTTCCCTTACGGCAAGGATCCGGCCAATCACCGTCGGTGCGGAGCGTCGGCCCGCGCCGGGGGGTCGCGCCCAGCTGGTCGGCATCTTCATCCCCCGGGGTGACCGGGTCACGGACCGGTCACCGGCCCCCGAGCGCTGGCGCGAACCGAGGGGGTGGGGGCTCACGGGCATGTCGGGGATGCGACAGGCACGTGAAACGGTTTGCCGAACATGCGTAGGGTGCAGAGAAGTCATCGGAAGGGATGCGCCCCGCAGCGGGCACCCGGACGTCGGCACGACGAGCGAGGGAGGGAGCCGGAGCGATGGGCGACCACAAAGAGCAGCAGCCCGTGCGGGTGGGCGCGGCCGTCCGGCGGCGCCGCCGTGTGCTGGAACTGACCCTCGCCGCCGTCGCCGAGCGCAGCGGACTGTCGGTGCCGTTCCTCAGCCAGGTCGAGAACGACAAGGCCCGCCCCAGCCGTACGTCCCTGGAGAAGCTGGCCGACGCCCTGCGCACCACGGCCGTCGAGCTCCTCGCCGCCGCCGACCCGGCCGCCAGCGTGGACGTCGTGCGCGCCGAGACCCTCCCCGAGGGCGACTTCGACCCGCGGACCCGCTCCCTGGTGCGCGGTCACCACCAGCTGCACGCCTCCGAGTTCACCGGCGACCACGACGCCGGCCGCGAGTTCCAGCACCGCAACGACGAGCTGATGTACGTCGCCGACGGCGCGGTGGAGATCGAGGCCGAGGGACGCGCGTACCGCCTCGGGCGCGGGGACACGCTGTACCTGACGGGTGGGGTACGGCACCGGTGGCGGGCCACGGTCCCGGACACCCGGATCATCGTGGTGGCGGTGGCCGAGCACATCGAGGCCGTGCAGGACAGGGCCCGCTGAGAGGTGCGGGTCGTCTCCCTGGTCCCGTCCCTCACCGAGGCGGTGGCCGTCACCCTGCCCGGCGTCCTCGTCGGCGCCACCGACTGGTGCGACCGTCCGGCGGACCTGGACGTCACCCGGATCGGCGGGACGAAGAACCCGGACGTCGACCGCATCATCGCCCTCGCCCCCGACCTGGTGATCGCCAACGAGGAGGAGAACCGCGCCCCGGACCTCGGCGTGCTGCGCGACGCGGGCGTTCACGTGCTGGTCACCGAGGTGCGGAGCGTGCCGCGGGCCTTCACGGAACTGGACCGGGTGCTCACCGCGTGCGGTGCGCCGGCGCGGCCCGCGTGGCTGGACGCGGCGGAGGCGGCCTGGGCCGGTCTGCCCGGCCCGGCGGAGCGCACGCGGGCGGTCGTACCGGTCTGGCGCCGGCCCTGGATGGTGCTCGGGCGGGACACCTTCGCGGGTGACGTCCTGGCCCGTCTCGGCGTGGACCACGTGTACGCCGGCCACCCCGAGCGCTATCCCCGCGTCCCGCTGGAGGAGCTGCGGGCGGCGGGAGCGGAGCTGGTGGTGCTCCCCGACGAGCCGTACCGGTTCACCGCCGACGACGGCCCGGAGGCGTTCCCCGGGCTGCCCTGTGCCCTGGTCAGCGGGCGGCACCTGACCTGGTACGGGCCGTCACTGGCGGAGGCGCCACGAGCGCTGACCGAGGCGCTGCGGGCAGCTCACCGCTGACCAGGCCGCGCACGGTGCCCCAGGCCGCCGCGAGCCAGGCGGCCACGAGGACACCGTACAGACCGCCGGCCGTGGCGTCGTACATCACCAGTCCGGTGTGCCGGGCGAGGGCGGCGGCGCCGGTGACACAGGTGCCCACCGGGAAGGTGAACGACCACCAGGTCAGCGCGAAGCCCATGCCCCGGCGCCGGGCCCGCACCACGTGCGCGGTGGCCAGCCCCAGCCAGAGCAGCGCGAACCCCATGACCGGCACCCCGTAGAGCACGGCGAAGACGTCGAGGCCGCGGTCGTAGGGGGCCGGCACGACCCCGGGGGCGGCGTCCGCGACGAGGGCGACCGCGGTGGTGGACTGCCCGAGCGGGCCGAGGACCAGGAACAGGGTCGGGGTCAGCGCGAGCGGCAGCGGCCCGCCGGTGAGCAGCCGGGCGAAGATCAGCGGCAGCGTCACCAGCACGGCCAGCAGGCTCAGCCCGAACAGCGCGAAGCAGGCCAGCAGCAGGGTCTCCCGGGGCTGCCCGGGCGGCAGGTGCGGCACGAGCAGGGGGCCGGCGGAGGCCGACACCATGGGCGCGACGAGCGGCAGCAGCCACACCGGGGTGGCCTGGGCGGCGTCGACGCGGTGCCGTACGGCCATCAGGTAGGGCACGGCCACCGCGGCCGCGAGCCCGATCACCGTACCCGCGGGGAACAGCACGGTGTCCAGGGCCACGGCCGCCCGCGTGCCGATCAGTTCCCGGCCTGCCGTCACGGCGCCGCCGCCCACCGAGAGCAGCGCCATCGCCAGGCAGCCGTAGAAGGGGGCCATGGCCGGGTCGAGGAGGTGGGCGCGGGCCTGGTCCCGGTGGCGGCCCCAGTGCCAGGCCCGGGCGGCCAGCAGACTCAGCAGCAGGAGCAGTGACAGCGCCCAGAAGGCCGCGCAGACACCGCGCGGCCCGTGCACCGGCCCCGGCAGCGCCACGCCGGCCGAGCCGACGACAGCGGTGCCCATGACGGCGGCGTACCAGTTCGGACCGAGGTGCCGGATCCGGGTGGCGCGGGGGAGACGGAGGGGCTCGACTGCGGTGACCATGCCCCTACGATCCCGTGACCGATCACCCCTGACCAGGGAGTTCCCGCCTATGAGGGCATAAGCTGGTCTTATGACCAAGGCGGAGGACGAGCGGACGGCGTCCCTGGCGCACCGGGTGCCGGACCTCGCCGCGCTGGAGCTGCTGCTGGCCGTGGCACGGCTGGGCAGTCTCGGTGCGGCGGCCCGGGAGGTGGGCATCACACAGCCGGCCGCGAGCAGCCGGATCCGCTCCATGGAGCGGCAGCTGGGGGTCGCCCTCGTCGACCGCTCGCCGCGCGGCTCCCGGCTCACCGACGCGGGCGCCCTGGTCACCGACTGGGCCCGGCGGGTGGTGGAGGCCGCGGCGGCCTTCGACGCCGGGGCGCGGGCGCTGCGGGACCGGCGGGACTCGCGGCTCAGGGTCGCGGCGAGCATGACCATCGCCGAGTACCTGCTGCCCGGCTGGCTCCTGGCGCTGCACGCCGAACGGCCCGACACGGCCGTGTCGCTGCTCGCGGGCAACTCCGCGAAGGTCGCCGAACTGCTGCTGGCGGGCGACGCCGACCTGGGCTTCGTGGAGGGCCTGTCGGTCCCGCCGGGCCTGGACTCCACGGTCATCGCCCACGACCGGCTGATCGTCGTCACCGCGCCGGGCCATCCGTGGGCCCGCCGCCGGCGGCCCCTGACGGCGGCGGAGCTGGCCGCGACCCCGCTCATCCTGCGCGAGCGCGGCTCCGGCACCCGGCAGGTCCTGGACGTGGCGCTCGGCGGCCTGGCCCGCCCGCTGATCGAACTGTCCTCCACGACGGCGGTGAAGGCCTCCGCGGTCAGCGGGGCCGGGCCCTCCGTCCTCAGCGAGCTGGCGGTGGGGGAGGAGCTGTCGATGCGGCGGCTGGTCAGCATCCCCGTGGAGGGCGTATCGCTCCACCGGGACCTGCGCGCGGTCTGGCCGACCGGCCACCGCCCGACGGGCCCGGCCCGGGAACTGCTGTCGCTCACACGGGGGTGACGGGTCGCCACCAGGGGCGGAAAATGCCTGGCTGCGGCGCGGCCCGGCTCGTCATCATGCGGTATGACTCTCACCGCCCCGCCCGCCACCGGCGTCCGCACCCCCTGGGACGACCTCCCGGCCGTCGTCCGCGACGCCGTCGCGGAGGTGCTCGGGGCGCCCGTCGTGCGGGCCGTCACCCAGAGCGGCGGCTTCTCGCCGGGCGTCGCCGCCCGCGTGCGCACGGTCGCCGGCCGCACCGGGTTCGTCAAGGCGGTGAGCGCCGACACCAACCCGCACAGCCCCGGCCTGCACCGCAGGGAGGCCCGCAACGCCGCCGCGCTCCCGGCCGCCGTACCCGCGCCCCGGCTGCTCGGGTCGTACGACGACGGCACCTGGGTGGCGCTGGTCTTCGAGGAGGTGGCGGGCCACCAGCCCCGGGTGCCCTGGCAGCGGGCCGAACTGGACCGCGTGCTCGACGCCGTGACCGAGCTCGCCCGCACCGGCACCCCGTCCCCGGTCGACGCCCCGCCCGTCGCCGAGGCCCTCGCCGAGGCCTTCTCGGGCTGGCGCCGGCTCCTCGCGGGCGAGGCCGGGGACGTGCGCGGCCGGCTCGGCGCGTGGGTCGCCGGCCGCCTCCCGGAACTCGCGGCGCTGGCGGACGGATGGGCCGAGGGCGCGTCCGGGGACACCCTGGCCCACGGCGACCTCCGGGCGGACAACGTCCTGCTCACGGCCGACGGCGTCGTCTTCGTGGACTGGCCGCACGCCCTGCGCGCGGCGCCCTGGTTCGACCTGCTGGTCATGCTGCCGTGCGTGCGGGCCCAGGGCGGCCCCGACCCCGAGGAGGTGTTCACCGCGCACCCCCTCGGCCGGGCGGCGGACCCGGAGGCCGTGACCGCGGCGCTGGCCGCCCTCACGGGCTACTTCCTGCACGGCTCCCTCCAGCCGGCCCCGCCGGGCCTGCCCACCCTGCGCCCCTTCCAGCGCGCGCAGGGGGTGGCCGCTCTGGCGTGGCTGAGGGGGCGGTGGTGACGGGTCCGGCTGCGGCCGGGGCCGTCGGCCGTGCCCTTACCGCGTGCGCCGGGCGGGACCGCTCCGGCCCGGCTCAGGAGGCGGCGGTGACCAGGGCGCGCATCACCCGCAGGTCCTCGCCCATCTCGGGATGCCACTGCACGCCCAGCGCCCAGCCCCGCTCCGCCGGCAGTTCCACGGCCTCCACGGTGCCGTCCGCCGCGTAGGCCGACGGCACGAGGCCCTCGCCGAGCCGTTCCACCGCCTGGTGGTGGTACGTGGGCACGGTCATCTCCTCCGGGACGATCCCGGCGTACAGCGTGCCCGGCACCGGCTTCACCGGGTGCCCGCCGAACGCGCCGACCACCTCCGCGTGCCCGTCCAGGTGCTGGACGAGGGTGCCGCCGAGGGCGACGTTCAGCAGCTGCATGCCCCGGCAGACGCCGAGCAACGGCACCCCCGCCGCGAGCGCCGCCTCGATCAGCGCCAGCTCCCAGGCGTCCCGCTCCGGCGCGGGCGGCCCGGTGCGCGGTGAGCGCTCGGCGCCGTAGCGGGCCGGGTCGACGTCCGGGCCACCCGCGACGACCAGCCCGTCGAGCCGGGCCACCGCGGCCTCGGCGTGCTCCGGCGCGTCCGGCGGCAGCAGCGCCGCGAGCGCGCCCGCCCGCTGGACCAGCCGCGGGTAGCCGGCCGCCAGCAGCACCGCGTCCAGCTCCCACACCCCCCAGCGCACCCCGGACTCCAGATACGTGCTCACACCGATCAGCGGCCGTGCGGTCATGCTGCCCTCCCTGGAAAAAGCGCCCCGCTTCGTCAGTGCCCGGCCTGCTCGGGCCCGGCCTCGTCCGTGCCCGGCCTGTGCGTGCCCGGTTTCCCGAGCGCCGGCTCCGTCAGCGCCCGGCTCCACCGGTGCCCGGCTCCGTCAACGCCCGCGCTCACGCTGCCCACCGTAAAGGTAGCCAGCGGTACCTTTGTCGCCCCCACTCTCGCAGAACCGGCTCACGCCAGGAAGCCCCGCAGCAGCGCCGCGGTCCCCGCGCAGTGCTCGCGCATCATCTCCCGCGCCCCGTCCGCGTCCCCGTCCAGCACCGCCCCGACCAGCGCGGTGTGCTGCCGCTGGGAGTGCTCCAGGTTGCGCACCAGCAGCGGGATGCAGTCCAGCAGGTCGTTGACGGTGGCCCGGACCGCCGCGTACTGCGCGGTCAGCGACGGCGAACCGCACAGCTCGGCCAGCGTCAGGTGCAGCAGCGTGTCCGCCCGCCGGTACTCCGCGAGCGGTGCCTCGTGGGTGCGGTCGAGCGCCTCGCGCAGCCGCTGCCCCTGCTCCTCGGTCAGCCCGTGCGCCGCGCACAGCCCGGCCGCGCCCACCTCCAGCACCTCGCGGAAGCGGAGCACGTCCTCGATGTCGACCTCGGCGATCCGCCGCCGCAGCTCGTCCTCGCCGCCCGCGTCCGGGCGCGGCAGCACGAACGTTCCGCCGTACCGCCCGCGCCGTGCCTCCACCAGGCCCTGGTCCTGGAGCACCTTCAGCACCTCGCGCAGCGTCACCCGGCTGATCCCGAGCCGCTCCGCCAGCTCCCGCTCGGCCGGCAGCCGCTCGCCGCCCGGCACCAGGCCCAGCCGGACGACCTGCAGGATCTGTTCCAGCGCCTCCTCGAAACCGTTGCCGGCCCGCACCGGCCGCAGCACCGGGGCGAGCCGGTCCTGAAGGCCGCTCGTACCCGTGTCGTGCGACATCCGCCGTACCCCCTTCCCAAGCAATGGTTCTCCGCAATACCTTATGGCTCCCGGCCCGGCCGAAAAAGCGCGATGGCGCCGAAGGAGGCTCTCCCGTGGCAGACCGCACACCCCCGCTCAGCGTCGAGGAACTGCACGCCCTCGTCGCGAGCGGTGAGATCGACACTGTCGTCCTGGCCTTCCCCGACATGCAAGGGCGGCTCCAGGGCAAGCGGTTCGCCGCCCGCTTCTTCCTCGACGAGGTCCTGCACCACGGCACCGAGGGCTGCAACTACCTGCTCGCCGTCGACACCGAGATGAACACCGTCGACGGCTACGCGATGTCCTCCTGGGAGCGCGGTTACGGCGACTTCGCCATGCGCCCCGACCTCACCACCCTGCGCCGGATCCCCTGGCACCCCGGCACCGCCCTGCTCATCGCCGACCTCGCCTGGAACGACGGCTCCCCGGTCACCGCCGCGCCCCGCCAGATCCTGCGCCGCCAGCTCGACCGGCTCGCCGCACTGGGCCACACCGCCCAGGTCGGCACCGAGCTGGAGTTCATCGTCTTCAAGGACACCTACGAGCAGGCCTGGGACACCGGCTACCGCGGCCTCACCCCCGTCAACCAGTACAACATCGACTACTCCATCCTCGGCACCGGCCGCATCGAGCCCCTGCTGCGCCGCCTGCGCAACGACATGGCCGGCGCGGGCCTCACCGTCGAGTCCGCCAAGGGCGAGTGCAACCCCGGCCAGCACGAGATCGCCTTCCGCTACGACGAGGCACTGCGGACCTGCGACCAGCACGCCCTCTACAAGACCGGTGCCAAGGAGATCGCCGCGCAGGAGGGCGTCTCGCTCACCTTCATGGCCAAGTACAACGAGCGCGAGGGCAACTCCTGCCACATCCACCTCTCGCTCGCCGACGCCGACGGCCGCAACGTCATGGCCGACGGCGACGGGATGTCCGACGTCATGCGCCACTTCCTCGCCGGACAGCTCGCCGCCCTGCGCGACTTCACCCTCCTCTACGCCCCCAACATCAACTCCTACAAGCGGTTCCAGCCGGGCTCCTTCGCCCCCACCGCCGTCGCCTGGGGCCACGACAACCGCACGTGTGCGCTGCGGGTCGTCGGCCACGGCCGCTCCCTGCGCTTCGAGAACCGCCTCCCCGGCGGAGACGTCAACCCCCACCTCGCCGTCGCCGGCCTCGTCGCGGCCGGCCTGTACGGGGTCGAGCAGAAGCTCGAACTGCCCGAGCCCTGCTCCGGCAACGCCTACACCGCCGGCTTCGAGCACGTCCCGACCACCCTGCGCGAGGCCGCCGAGCTGTGGGAGAACAGCGCGATCGCCAGGGCCGCCTTCGGGGACGAGGTCGTCGCCCACTACCGCAACATGGCGCGCGTCGAGCTGGAGGCCTTCGACGCCGCGGTCACCGACTGGGAGCTGCGCCGCTCCTTCGAACGCCTGTGAAAGGTCACCACGTGTCCGACCCGAACGAGCTGACCGTCCTCAATCCCGCGACCGAGGAGACCCTCGCCACCGTCCCCGCCGCGAGCGAGGAGGACGTCGCCGCCGCCGTCGTACGGGCCACCCGCGCCCGGACCGGGTGGGCCGCCCTCGCCCCCGCCGACCGCGCCCGCCTGCTGCGCCGCTTCGCCGACACCGTCGACGCCCACACCGAGGAACTCGCCCTGCTGGAGGTCCGCGAGGCCGGCCACACGCTCGCGAACGCCCGCTGGGAGGCGGGCAACGCCCGTGACCTGCTCCTCTACGCGGCCGGTGGCGCCGAACGCCTGCTCGGCCACCAGATCCCGGTGCCCGGCGGCTGGAACGTCACCTTCCAGGAACCCCTGGGCGTGATCGGTGTGATCGCCCCGTGGAACTTCCCCATGCCGATCGCCGCCTGGGGCTCCTTCCCGGCCCTCGCCGCCGGCAACGCCGTGCTCCTCAAACCCGCCGAGACCACCCCGCTCACCGCCCTCCGGCTCGCGGAACTCGCCCTGGAGGCAGGCCTGCCCGAGCACGTCTTCCAGGTGCTGCCCGGCTACGGCCACACCGCCGGCCGCGCCCTGGTGGACCACCCGGACGTCGCCAAGATCGTGTTCACCGGCTCCACCCGCACCGGCCGCGAGGTCATGGAGCGCTGCGCCCGCCTGGTCAAACCGGTCACCCTCGAACTCGGCGGCAAGAGCCCCAACATCGTCTTCGCCGACGCCGACCTGAGATCCGCCCTCGACCCCTTCTCCTTCCTGGACAACGCCGGCCAGGACTGCTGCGCCCGCACCCGCATCCTCGTCCAGGAGACGGTGCTGGACGAGGCCCGCGCCTTCCTCGCCGACGCGCTGGCCGCCGTGGTCGTGGGCGACCCGGCCGACGAGAAGACCCGGATGGGCCCGCTGATCTCCGGCCGGCAGCGGGAGCGCGTACGGTCGTACGCCCCCGCGGACGCCCCGGCCCTGCGCGGCAGCGCACCCGACGGGCCCGGCTTCTGGTTCCCGCCGACCGTGCTCACCGGGGAACGGCCCGACAGCCCGGCCGCCCGCGAGGAGATCTTCGGGCCCGTGGCCGTCCTCCTGCCCTTCACCGACGAGCAGGACGCGATCCGCCTCGCCAACGACACCCCCTACGGCCTCTCCGGCTCCGTCTGGACCCGGGACGTGGGCCGCGCCCTGCGCGTGTCGCAGGCCGTCCGCGCGGGCAACCTGTCCGTCAACTCCCACTCCAGCGTCCGCTACTGGACCCCGTTCGGCGGCTTCAAGCAGTCCGGCCTCGGCCGCGAACTCGGCCCCGACGCCCTGACCGCCTTCACCGAGACCAAGAACGTCTTCATCAGCACGGAGGGCCCCGCACAGTGACCGACAACAGTGTTTGCCGCCGCCTGGTCGGCCGTACCGCCGTCGTGACCGGAGCCGGCAGCGGCATCGGACTCGCCTCCGCCCGCCGGCTCGCCTCCGAGGGCGCCCACGTCGTCTGCGCGGACGTCGACGAGGCCCGCGGCAAGGCCGCCGCGGAGGAGACCGGCGGACTCTTCGTGAAGACCGACGTGACCGACCCCGAGCAGGTGGAGGCGCTGTTCAAGGCGGCGTACGACACCTACGGCAGCGTCGACGTCGCCTTCAACAACGCGGGCATCTCCCCACCCGACGACGACTCCATCCTCGACACCGGCCTGGAGGCCTGGAAGCGGGTCCAGGAGGTCAACCTCACCTCCGTCTACCTGTGCTGCAAGGCCGCCATCCCCTACATGCGCCGGCAGGGAAAGGGCTCCGTCATCAACACGGCCTCCTTCGTGGCGCGGATGGGAGCGGCCACCTCCCAGATCTCCTACACGGCCTCCAAGGGCGGCGTCCTCGCCATGTCCCGGGAGCTGGGCGTGCAGTTCGCCCGGGAGGGCATCCGGGTCAACGCACTGTGCCCCGGCCCGGTCAACACCCCCCTGCTGCAGGAGCTGTTCGCCAAGGACCCGGAGCGGGCGGCCCGCCGGCTCGTCCACATCCCGCTCGGCCGGTTCGCCGAGGCCGAGGAGATCGCCGCCGCCGTCGCCTTCCTGGCCAGCGACGACTCCTCCTTCGTCAACGCCACCGACTTCCTGGTGGACGGCGGGATCGCCGGTGCGTACGTCACTCCGCTGTAGGGGGGCCTCAGAGGAACGTGTGCCCCTCACCCCGGTAGGTGGGCACGGTCGCGGTGACCGTGTCCCCCTCGATCAGGTGGAGGGCGTCGAACCGCTCGCACAGCTCGCCCGCCTTGGCGTGGCGGAACCACACCTTGTCGCCGATGAGCAGGTCGTCGGCGGGCGAGCCGAGCAGCGGGGTCTGCACCTCGCCGGGCCCCTCCTGCGGGTCGTAGGCCAGCCCCTCCGGCAGGTACGGCACCGGCAGCCGGTCGGGCCCGGCGACGCCGGAGGCCGGGTAGCCGCCGCCCAGCACGGTGACGACACCCACCCCGGGCCGCCGGACGACCGGCTGGGCGAAGAGGGCCGCCGGACGGCCGGTGAAGGACGAGTAGTTGTCGAACAGCCGCGGCACGTACAGCCCCGAGCCGGCCGCGATCTCGGTCACCGCCTCCTCGGCGGCGGTGTGCTGCACACTGCCGGTGCCGCCGCCGTTGACGAACTCCAGGTCCGGCGCGACCGCCCGCACCGCCCGCACCACGGCGGCCCGCCGCTCTGCCAGCTCCCGCCGGGCGGCGGCCTGCATCAGCCGGATCGCCCGCGAGCGCAGGGGCCGGCCGGCGACCGCGTCCCCGACTCCGGCGACGTGTCCCTCGTACGCCATGATCCCCACCAGCCGGAAACCCGGCCGCCGGCCCACCGACCGGGCCCGCTCGGCGAGTTGCGCCGGCGAGCGCAGCGGGGAGCGCCGCGCGCCGACCCGCACCCGGCCGCCGAGCAGCCGCAGCGAGGTGTCCAGCTCCAGGCACACCCGGACCACTTCACGCCCGCCGTCGCGGGAGGCGTCGATGAGGTCGAGCTGCGCCGGATCGTCCACCATCACCGCGACGGCACGGGCCAGTTTGGGGTCGGCGGTCAGCTCCGCGAACCCGGCCCGGTCGGCCGACGGATAGGCCAGCAGGACGTCCTCGAACCCCGAGCGCGCGAGCCACAGGGACTCCGCCAGGGTGAACGACATGATGCCCTGGAAGCCCTCCCTGGCCAGGACCCTCTCCAGCAGGGCCCGGCAGCGGACCGACTTGCTGGCGACCCGCACGGGCTTGCCCGCGGCGCGCCGGACCAGGTCGTCCGCGTTGGCGTCGAAGGCGTCCAGGTCCACGATCGCGAGAGGGGCGTCGAGATGGGCGGTGGCCCGGTCGTAACGGGCCCGGGCGGCGGCAGGCGCAGTCATGACGGAAGCCTGCCAGACAGGATTACCGCAGGGTAGGGGGACGTTCCGGGCAGATGCCCCGGCGTCGTGGACCGGTTCCGTCCCCACCCCCGGCAGCCCGTAGAGTGACGCGCACGTACGGCGGAAGCGCCCGGCACCCACGTGAACCGGGATGCCGCTCCGGCCGTACGGGTATGCGTGCCCGGAAGGACCTGTCGCACCGGGCGCGGCCGAGCAGCAGGACGGCCCGCGTACGGCAACGGCCCGGGCATGAGGAAACGGGGGGTGCATGAGCACGGAAGCGCGACACGCCCCGGCCGGTGACAGCGCGGGCCCCGCGTGGCACACCGACACCGCGCCCCCGGCCCACCCCCCGATGCCCTCCGCGCCCCCGGTTCCGGCCGACGACCCCGACGAGGAGCCGTCCGTCTTCACCCCGCGCGGCCCCCGCCCGCCGGCCGTCCCGCCCACGCGTCCCCACCGGCCCCGCCCGTCGACCGTCCCCGGACCGCCCGCCCCGACCAGCCCGCCCCCGCCTCCCGCCTCGGCCCGCTTCCCCGACGCCCCGCCGGCCGGCACGGAAGCGGAGCGCCAGGGCGACACCGGCCCGCTCGGCCGGCCGGCCCAGGGCCCCGCGACGCCCGCGGGCCCGGGCGCCGCGGCGACCGCGGAGAGCGGGGCGGCTTCGGCGACGGGGGCGTACCCGGCGCGCCCGGTGGGCCGACCGGGTCCCGTGGGCCGACCGGGTCCGGCCGGACCGGCGCCCCAGGGGGGTCCGGTGGGCTCGGGCGGTGGCGCGGCCTCGGCGGGCCCCGCCGCCCCCAGCGGTCCCGCACGGGCCGGGAGTTCCCCGACTTCTCCCCGTCCCGCACCTCCCACCTCGCCGACCACTCCGGCACCTGAGGCACCTTCGGCATCTCCCGCATCCGCCGCCGGCGCGGCGGCACGCGTGGTCGCGGCGGGGCCGGGCAGGGGCACGGCTCCCGGCGGGGCGCAGGTTCCGGGGGAGGGCACCGGGGACACGACGACGGCGCGGCTCCGGGCCGGCAGGCAGAGCGCACCGGCCGAGACGCGGTCGGAGACCACGGCCCGGTTGCGCCCGATCCGTCCGGCGTCCCCGGCGTCCGGGCCCGCGTCCGCCTCCCCGCGCGCCTCGGCACCCGGTCCCCGGCACCCCGCGCCCACGCACCCCACCCCCTCGGCACCCCCTCGCCCCGCTCCCGCGGGACGGCCCGCGGGACCGGCAGGAGGCCGTGGTGCCGCCTGGAGCCCGATGGCGCCCGCGCATCCCGCGAGCCCCGGCCCGGATCCGGCGCACTCCTGGGGTGCCGCGTCGGGCGGGCGGCCCGTGGTGTCCTTCGCGGAGCCCGACGTGTTCGGCGGGCGCACGCGCCGCCGGGTGGGCGCGCGCACCGTCGCTGCCGCCGCCTGCCTCGTGCTGGGACTCGGCCTCATCGGCGGCGCCGCGACCGGGAGCTGGCTCACCGGGGACGACGGGGCCGACGGCACCCGCAACCCGTTCGGCACCGCCCGGACGCTCTGGCACAGCGTGCCCGTGGACGAACTGTTCCCGCCCACCGTCCAGGGCACCGGCGCCGGCCCCGGCGGCGCCGACCGCACCTGGACCCGGATCGCCGTGGCCCCCGACAGCGGCTGCGCCCACGCCTTCGACCCGCTGCTGTACAAGGCGCTCGCCCCGGTCGGCTGCCAGCGGCTGCTGCGCGCCACCTACACCGACGCCACCCAGAGCTACGTCACCACCGTCGGCCTGCTGTTCACCAAGGCGGACCCGGCCGCCATGACCGCGCTCGCCGCCCGCTTCCGCGACGAACACCTCGACAGCCGTGCCGACTTGATGCCCCGGCCGTACGCCGCCGCCGGCACGGCCGCCGCCGCGTTCGGCGACCGGCAGCGGGCCTCCTGGACCCTCTCCGTCCTCACCGACGCCCCCGTCGTCGCCTACGCCGTCTCCGGCTGGGCCGACGGCCGTACCGTCGACGCCCCCCAGCCCGCCGCGGACGCCGTCCGCTCCGGCGCCACCACCGACCCGGCCCAGGCCGGCCTCGGCAACGAGGCGCAGGGCCTGGCCGACCGCGTCCAGCGGCGCCTGCGGAAAACCGTCGGCACGGCCACGGAGAAGCCTTCATGAAGCATGCCGCCAAGGCGGCGGTGAGCCTGCTGCTCGCCGGCTCCCTCGCCCTGCTGCCGTCCGCCACCGCCCACGCCGACGGCATCCGCGCCCAGCAGTGGGGCCTGTCCGCGCTCCACCTGGACGAGGCCTGGCGGACCACGAAGGGCCGCGGCGTCACCGTCGCCGTCCTGGACACCGGTGTGCAGACCGACCACCCGGACCTCGCCGGCAACGTCCTGCCCGCCAAGGACATGATCGGCTTCGGTGCCGAACCCGGCGACCGCACCTGGGGCCGGCACGGCACCGCCATGGCCGGCATCATCGCCGGGCACGGCCACGGAGCCGGGAACTCCGAGGGCGTCATGGGCGTCGCCCCCCAGGCCCGCGTCCTGCCCGTCCGGGTGATCCTGGAGGACGGCGACCCCGCCCGCGCCAAGGCCCGTACCACCCGCGGCAACGCGCTCGCCGACGGCATCCGCTGGGCCGCCGACCACGGCGCCGACGTCATCAACCTCTCCCTCGGCGACGACTCCGACTCCGCGCACCCCGAGCCGAGCGAGGACGAGGCGGTGCAGTACGCCCTGAAGAAGGGAGTGGTCGTCGTCGCCTCCGCGGGCAACGGCGGCGACAAGGGCGACCACGTCTCCTACCCGGCCGCCTACCCGGGCGTCATCGCCGCCGCCGCCGTCGACAAGTACGGCACCCGCGCCGCCTTCTCGACCCGCCGCTGGTACGCCGCCGTCAGCGCACCGGGAGTCGACGTCGTCATCGCCGACCCCGACCACAAGTACTACGCGGGCTGGGGCACGAGCGCGGCCTCCGCCTTCGTCTCCGGCGCCGCCGCCCTGATCAGGTCCGCCCATCCCGGCCTGGCCCCGGCCCAGGTCAAGAAGCTCCTGGAGGACACCGCGCGGGACGCCCCGGTGGGCGGCCGGGACGACTCCCGGGGGTTCGGCATGATCGACCCGGCGGCCGCGCTGAAGGCAGCCGCCCGCCTCGAACCCAGGGGCCTGCGCCCGGCGTCGTACGGCGACGAGTACTTCGGCGCCGGCCCGGACCACGCCACGGCCACGAGCGGCGCCTCCGACTGGGCGGCACCCCTCGCGGGCAGCCTGGGCGGGGTCCTGCTGGTGGCCGGCGTGATCCTGTGGCGGAGCCGCAGACGGCCGGCCTGAGCCGCCGTCCGGCGGTGTACCCGGTCTGCGGGCTGCGCGGCGGAGCACCGCGCAGCGGGCGCCCGGGGCCGGTCCGCGACCGGCCGACCAGGTGCGTTCCACGGCGCCCGACGGCGCGACCCGGCCGGACCGACGGCGACGAGGCCGGCCGGAGCGGCCGGGGAGGCCCGCCGCTCGGCGGACAGCGACGCCCAGTGGCCGACGCCCCACCGACGGACCTCGGCTACGGGGTGCGTGGGCAGGGAGCGGGCGCATCCGGAAGCCGGCAGGGGAACGGCGACGGCCGCGACGGCTCCCGGGCCACCGGCGGGTCGGGGATCATTCGCCGCCGGCCGCCTTCGCCGCCGCCTCCCCCCACCTGATGCCTTCCCGGGGCATCCCTGCGATTCCCCTGAGGGCGCGCGGGCCGCGGGCCGGGGACGTGCCTGTGGCGGCCCCGAGACGTGCCGATAGGGTCGGTGACCGTGGCGAACAAGAACATTCCCGACCCCGGCTTCTCCGACGACGACGGCTCCGCCGACCCCCGGCTGAGCGCCGCGCTCGCCGCCTGGGCCGAGGACCGCAGCGCCCTGGGGCCCGTCCTGGAGGCCCTCAAGGGCGCCCGTCTGCTGGTCCCCGTCGTCGCCGTGCTCGGCGAGGTCGAGGAGGACGAGAACGGGCTGCGCCGCGAGAAGACCAGCGACATGGCCGTCCCCACCCTGAAGGCCGGCGACCGCACCGCGCTGCCCGCCTTCACCTCCACCGAATCCCTCGCCCGCTGGGACCCCGCGGCCCGCCCGGTCGCCGTGCCCCTGCACCAGGCGCTCCAGGCCGCCGCGCACGAGAAGGCCGACACGGTCGTCCTCGACCTCGCCGGACCGGTGCCGTTCGAGCTGACCGGCCCGGCGCTGCTGGCCCTCGCCGAGGGCCGCACCAGCACCGACCCGCTCGCCGACCCCGCCGTGGTGGAGGCCGTCCGTACGGCGGTGGCGGCCGAGCCCGCCGTGCTGCGCGCCCACCTCGGCCCCGGGCGGGCCGACGGCACCCTCGCGCTCGTCCTCGACCCGGCGGCGCCGCCCGCCGAGGCCGCCCGCGCGGTCGCCGAGCGGCTGGCCGCCGACGAGACACTGCGGGCCCGCCTGGTGCGCGGCCTCGACCTGGCACTGCTGCCGGCCGGGACCACGCCTCCGGGCGAGCCCTTGTACGTGAAGGAGTAGATCAGCTGTAGACGGGGCCGGTGTACTTCTCGCCCGGCCCCTGGCCCGGCTCGTCCGGGACGATCGACGCCTCGCGGAACGCCAGCTGCAGCGACTTCAGGCCGTCGCGCAGCGGGGCCGCGTGGAAGGAGCTGATCTCGGTCGCGCCCGCGTCCAGCAGACCGGCGAGCGCGGTGATCAGCTTGCGGGCCTCGTCCAGGTCCTTGTACTTCTCGCCCTCCTCGCTCAGCCCGAGCTTCACGGCGGCGGCGCTCATCAGGTTGACGGCGACCGTCACGATCACCTCGACGGCGGGGACCTCGGCGATGTCCCGGGTCATCGCGTCGAAGTCGGGGACCTCTGAAGACTCAGCGGACTCGGCAGGGGTGTCACTCATGTCCCACACCATAGGTGGTCGGCCCCGGTGCCCCTCAATTAGCCCTTGTCAAGGGAGCCTGCTAGTCTGGAGGACGACCGGCTGGACATGACTGTGTCCGGCCCACAAGTGGAGGCTCCGATCTCCCACCCGACCGTCCCCCGGGACGGCGGGTCACCCGGTCAGGCGGCCCCCATCGTTCCGTACGGACGATGGAGTCGCCCGAAAGCGCGCCCCGCGGCATCGCGGCGGTGCTCCGGTAGTGCTTGGAGCCCCGCCTGTGATCGTCCGGGGCATTTTTTGTGCTTCGGCGCGGTTAGGTCTAACGAAAAGAGACGTTACGCGGCTGTCCGCCAGACCGCCGTGTGGTGCTACCGAGGAGGATCCATCAGCGCCGAGCCCCGCATCAACGACCGGATTCGCGTTCCCGAGGTGCGACTTGTCGGTCCCAGTGGCGAGCAGGTGGGCATCGTCCCGCTCGCGAAGGCACTGGAGCTTGCGCAGGAGTACGACCTGGACCTGGTCGAGGTCGCGGCGAACGCCCGTCCGCCCGTGTGCAAGCTCATGGACTACGGGAAGTTCAAGTACGAGTCGGCCATGAAGGCCCGTGAGGCGCGCAAGAACCAGGCGCACACGGTCATCAAGGAGATGAAGCTCCGGCCGAAGATCGACCCGCACGACTATGACACCAAGAAGGGTCACGTCGTCCGGTTCCTCAAGCAGGGCGACAAGGTCAAGATCACGATCATGTTCCGTGGCCGCGAGCAGTCCCGCCCCGAGCTGGGCTACCGACTGCTGCAGCGTCTCGCGGAGGACGTCCAGGACCTCGGTTTCGTCGAGTCGAACCCGAAGCAGGACGGCCGAAACATGATCATGGTCCTCGGTCCGCACAAGAAGAAGACCGAGGCGATGGCCGAGGCCCGCCAGGCGCAGGAGGCCCGCAAGGCCGAGGCGAAGGCGAACCCCGGCAAGTCGCAGAACGCCGCGGACCCGGACGCCGTGAACGCCGAAGGCCGCGACGAGGCCCCTGCCGAGGCTTCCGCCGAGGCGTGATCCCGGGGGACGTACGTCCCCGAGGATGTAACCGAAAGAAGAGCGACGCTCCACCGTGCCCGGTTCTCCACGACCGGGCACCGGAGCGCCACCGACGAGGAGATAACGGCGCTATGCCGAAGAACAAGTCGCACAGCGGTGCCAGCAAGCGCTTCAAGGTCACCGGCTCCGGCAAGGTGCTCCGTGAGCGCGCCGGCAAGCGCCACCTGCTCGAGCACAAGTCGTCCCGCGTCACGCGTCGCCTCACCGGCAACGCCGAGATGGCCCCGGGCGACGCCGCGAAGATCAAGAAGCTTCTCGGCAAGTGACGCCGCGGCGCCCTCTGAGCGCCGTGCGTCGGGACCGGGACCGAATCGTTTCCGGGTCGTGTGAAGACCCCCACGACCCCGCTACAAGGAGTTAACAAGTGGCACGCGTCAAGCGGGCAGTCAACGCCCACAAGAAGCGCCGGGCGATCCTCGAGCAGGCCTCCGGCTACCGCGGTCAGCGTTCGCGCCTGTACCGCAAGGCCAAGGAGCAGGTCACCCACTCGCTGGTCTACAACTACAACGACCGCAAGAAGCGCAAGGGCGACTTCCGTCAGCTGTGGATCCAGCGCATCAACGCCGCTGCCCGCGCCAACGGCATCACCTACAACCGCTTCATCCAGGGTCTGAAGGCCGCGAACATCGAGGTCGACCGCAAGATCCTGGCCGAGCTGGCCGTGAACGACGCGAACGCCTTCGCGGCGCTCGTCGAGGTCGCGCAGAAGGCGCTGCCGTCGGACGTCAACGCCCCGAAGGCCGCGTGACGCCGCGCTGGCTCTGAGCCGACGTTCACTCGAGGACCCGCAGGCTTCACGGCTTGCGGGTCCTGCTGTTGTGGGCTTCCCGCCGGTGCCGGACAAGAAGACCCGCCGAGAAGAAGACTCTCCTGAAAGTGACGAAGAGGATGGCCCCCGTCAGCCCCGAGCTGATCTCCCCCCGTTCCGCCCGTGTCTCCGCCGCCCGACGGCTCGCCAAGCGGAACTTCCGGGGCAAGGACCGGCTGTTTCTCGCCGAGGGGCCGCAGGCCGTGCGGGAGGCTGCCGGGCACCGGACCGGGGGACAGGCGACGCTGGTCGAGCTGTTCGCGACGGTCGAGGCCGCGGAGCGGTACGCCGACATCGTCGGAGAGGCCCGGGACGCCGGCGCCCGGGTGCACCTGGCCTCCGAAGAGGTCATCGCCGAGATCTCCACCACCGTCACCCCACAGGGGCTGGTCGGAGTCTGCCGGTTCCTCGACACCCCCTTCGAGGAGATCCTCAGGAGCCGGCCCCGGCTGGTCGCCGTCCTCGCGCACGTACGCGACCCCGGGAACGCCGGGACCGTGCTGCGCTGCGCCGACGCCGCCGGCGCCGAGGCCGTCATCCTCACCGACGCCTCCGTGGACCTGTACAACCCCAAGGCCGTACGGGCCTCCGTCGGCTCCCACTTCCATCTGCCCGTCGCCGTGGGCGTCCCCGTCGAGCGGGCCGTGGCCGGGCTGAAGGAGGCCGGGGTGCGCATCCTCGCGGCCGACGGTGCCGGCGACCGCGACCTGGACGAGGAGCTGGACAAGGGGACGATGGGCGGCCCGACCGCCTGGGTGTTCGGCAACGAGGCGTGGGGGCTCCCGGAGGAGACCCGCGCCCTCACCGACGCCGTCGTCCGCGTCCCCATCCACGGGAAGGCCGAGAGCCTGAACCTGGCCACCGCCGCCGCCGTATGTCTCTACGCGTCGGCCCGCGCACAGCGCGCCTCCGGAGGGTGCCGTTCCGTCACCGAGAGCCAGTAGGGTGACCAGCGCGGGGCCCTGCGCCGTCTGAGAGGTGGGGTACGGGGATGACTGTGGCCGGCACGAGCACCGCGCCGGAAGGGCGGGACGCGCGGCGCGCACCCGCGTCCGGGCCCGCCGACGGCTGCCCGGGCGTCGATCCCGACCAGCTGCCCGACGGCCTCGTCGTCGCCGACGACAAGGGCCGCGTGACCTGCTTCAACGCCGCCGCCGCGCGGATCACCGCGGTCCGGCCCGCCGACGCCCTCGGACAGCCCCTGGAGAAGGTGCTGCCCCTGGAGGACCTGGAGGGACGGCGCTGGTGGCAGCTCACCGACCCCTACGGCGGGCTGCCGATCCGGGTCCGGCAGCCCGAGCGCAACCTGCTGCTGCCCGGCGGCCGGGAGGTGCTCGTCACCGCCCGCTACGTACGGGACGAGCCGCTGGGGCCGGTCCGGTCCGTGGTCGTCTGCCTCCGTGACACCGAGGCCCGCCGGCGTACCGAGCGCAGCCACGCCGAGCTGATCGCCACCGTCGCCCACGAGCTGCGCTCCCCGCTCACCTCCGTGAAGGGCTTCACCGCCACCCTGCTCGCCAAGTGGGAACGCTTCACCGACGACCAGAAGCGGCTGATGCTGGAGACCGTCGACGCCGACGCCGACCGGGTCACCCGGCTCATCGCCGAGCTGCTGGACATCTCCCGGATCGACTCCGGCCGGCTGGAGGTGCGCCGCCAGCCCGTCGACATCGGGGCCGCCGTCTCCCGGCACATCCAGGCCTACGTCGCCGCCGGCCAGCGCGCCGACCGCTTCCTGCTCCGCATCGAACAGCCCCTGCCCGCGCTGTGGGCCGACCCCGACAAGATCGACCAGGTGCTCAGCAACCTCATCGAAAATGCCGTGCGGCACGGAGAGGGAACCGTCACCATTGACGTCACGCCCGCACCGTCCCCGCGCGAGGGCGAGGAAACAGGCACGTCGGTCACGGTGAGCGACGAGGGGCCCGGCATCCCGGAGGAGTCCATGAACCGCGTCTTCACCCGCTTCTGGCGGGGCAGCAAGCGCGGCGGCACGGGCCTCGGGCTGTACATCGTCAAGGGCATCGTGGAGGCCCACGGCGGCTGCATCACGGTCGGCCGCGCCGCGAGCGGCGGCGCCGAGTTCCGATTTACTTTGCCCGTGGCGGCCCCGGCGTATCTCGCCTGACGGCCCACGGGCGCATTCGCATACCTCCACCCCGTTAGACTCGGCCTTTGGCACCTTTGTGTCCTTCACGCGGCCCTCGCGAGTCGGTGACGGGGACCATCCGCCAGCCAATCGGAAGCACGGGAAGAGATGTCGGCACCCAATAAGTCGTACGACCCTGTCGAGGTCGAGGCGTTGAAACCGGAAGAGATCGAGCGCATGCGGGACGAGGCGCTCGCCGCCTTCGCCGCCGCGGACTCCCTCGACGCGCTCCACGAGGCCAAGGTCGCCCACACCGGCCCGGCCTCCCCGCTGGCCCTCGCCAACCGCGAGATCGGCGCCCTGCCCCCGCACGCCAAGGCCGAGGCCGGCAAGCGCGTCGGCATGGCCCGCGGCGCCGTGAACAAGGCGCTCGCCGCCCGCCAGGCCGAGCTGGAGGCCGAGCGTGACGCCCGGGTGCTGGTCGAGGAGGCGGTGGACGTCACGCTGCCCTACGACCGCGTCCCGGCCGGCGCCCGGCACCCGCTGACCACGCTCTCCGAGCGCATCGAGGACATCTTCGTGGCCATGGGCTACGAGGTGGCCGAGGGTCCGCAGGTCGAGGCGGAGTGGTTCAACTTCGACGCGCTCAACATCGGCCCGGACCACCCGGCCCGCGGCGAGGCCGACACGTTCTTCGTGCAGGGCCCCGACGGCGGCACCGAGTCCGGCATGGTGCTGCGCACCCACACCTCGCCCGTGCAGATCCGCTCGATGCTCGACCGCGAGCTGCCGGTCTACGTGATCTGCCCGGGTGTCGTCTACCGCACCGACGAGCTGGACGCCACCCACACCCCGGTGTTCCGCCAGGTCGAGCTGCTCGCCGTGGACGAGGGCCTGACCATGGCCGACCTCAAGGGCACCCTGGACCACATGGTCCAGTCGCTGTTCGGCGAGGGCATGAAGACCCGGCTGCGGCCCAACTTCTTCCCCTTCACCGAGCCGAGCGCCGAGATGGACATGCTCTGCTACGTGTGCAAGGGCGAGTCCGTGGGCAACCCCGACCGGCCCTGCCGCACCTGCTCCAGCGAGGGCTGGATCGAGCTGGGCGGCTGCGGCATGGTCAACCCGCGGGTCCTCACGGCCTGCGGCATCGACCCGGAGAAGTACAGCGGCTTCGCCTTCGGGTTCGGCATCGAGCGGATGCTGATGTTCCGCCACAACGTCGAAGACATGCGAGACATGGTCGAGGGTGACGTCCGGTTCACCCGGCCGTTCGGGATGGAGATCTGATGCGGGTCCCGCTTTCTTGGCTGCGGGAGTACGTCGACCTGCCGGCGACGGAGACCGGCCGCGACGTCCAGGCCAAGCTCATTTCGGCCGGCCTGGAGGTCGAGACCGTCGAGCAGCTCGGCGCCGACCTCAAGGGCCCGCTGGTCGTCGGCCAGGTGCTGACCATCGAGGAGCTGGAGGGCTTCAAGAAGCCGATCCGCTTCTGCACGGTCGACGTCGGCCGGGCCAACGGCACCGGTGAGCCCCAGGAGATCGTCTGCGGCGCCCGCAACTTCGCGGTCGGCGACAAGGTCGTCGTGGTCCTCCCCGGCGCGACGCTCCCCGGCGGCTTCTCCATCGCCGCCCGCAAGACCTACGGCAAGACGTCCCACGGCATGATCTGCTCCAGCGACGAGCTGGGCATGGGCGACGACGGCACCCACGGCATCATCGTGCTGCCGCCGGAGACCGAGGTCGGCAAGGACGCCATCGAGCTGCTCGAACTGGTCGACGAGGTCCTGGACATCGCCGTCACCGCCAACCGCGGCGACTGCCTGTCCATCCGCGGCGTCGCCCGCGAGACCGCCATCGCCTACGGCCTGCCGCTGCGCGACCCTGCCCTGATCGACGTACCGGCCCCGAACGCCTTCGGCTACCCGGTGCAGGTCTCCGATCCGTTCGGCTGCGACCGCTTCACCGCCCGCACCGTCACCGGCCTGAGCCCCGAGGCCCGCTCCCCGATCTGGCTCCAGCGCCGGCTGCAGAAGGTCGGCATGCGCCCGATCTCGCTCGCCGTCGACGTCACGAACTACGTGATGATGGAGCTGGGCCAGCCCCTGCACGCCTACGACCGCAAGCTGGTCCAGGGCACCATCGGCGTGCGCCGGGCCGAGGAGGGCGAGAAGCTCGTCACCCTCGACGGCGTCGAGCGCACGCTGCACGCCGAGGACCTGGTCATCACCGACGAGCGCGGCCCGATCGGCCTCGCCGGTGTCATGGGCGGCGCCCACACGGAGATCGCCGACCACGAGGACGGCGTGAACGGCACCACCGACGTGGTGATCGAGGCGGCCCACTTCGACCCCGTCTCCGTCGCCCGTACCGGCCGCCGCCACAAGCTGCTGTCCGAGGCGTCCCGCCGCTTCGAGCGCGGCGTCGACCCGCAGGCCGCCGCGGCCGCCGCGCAGCGCACGGTGGACCTGCTGGTCCTGCTCGCCGGCGGTACGGCCGAGGCCGGTGTCACCGAGGTCATCGCGCCCTCGGCCCCGCACACCATCACCATCCCCGCCGACCACCCGGACCGGGTGGCGGGCGTCGAGTACGGCCGGGAGACGGTCGTCCGCCGCCTCCAGCAGGTCGGCTGCGACGTCTACGGGCAGGACGAGCTCATCGTCACGGTCCCGTCCTGGCGGCCCGACCTGACCGACCCGAACGACCTCGCCGAAGAGGTCATCCGGCTCGAAGGCTACGAGAACCTGCCCTCCACGCTGCCCAAGCCCCCCTCGGGCCGCGGTCTCACCCACCGCCAGCGGCTGCACCGCAGGACCGGCCGCGCACTGGCCGGCGCGGGCTACGTCGAGGCGCCGAGCTACCCCTTCGTCAGCGAGCAGGTCTTCGACCAGCTCGGCCTGGAGGCCGACGACCCGGCCCGCCGGGTCGTCAAGCTGGTCAACCCGCTCAGCGACGAGGAGCCCGCGCTGCGCACCACGCTGCTGCCGGGCCTGCTCGGCGCGCTGCGGCGCAACGCCGGCCGGGGCTCGCACGACCTGGCGCTGTTCGAGACGGGGCTGGTGTTCCACCCGCGCGAGGAGCAGCGCGTCGCCGCGCACCTGCCCGCCGACCGGCGTCCCAGCGACGAGGAGATCGCCGCGCTGGACGCCGCGCTGCCCGAGCAGCCGCGGCACGTCGCCGTCGTCCTCGCCGGCGCTCGCGAGCAGGCCGGCTGGTGGGGCAAGGGCCGTCCCTCGGACTGGGCCGACGCCGTCGAGGCGGCGCGCACCGTGGCCCGCGAGGCCGGCGCCGAACTGGTCGTGCGCAAGGGGCAGTACGGTCCCTGGCACCCCGGCCGCTGCGCCGAACTGGTCGTCGTCACCGACGGCACGGAGCAGGTCGTGGGTCACGCGGGCGAACTGCACCCGCGGGTCCTCAAGGCCCTGGGCCTGCCGGAGCGCACCTGCGCGGCGGAGCTGGACCTGGACGCCCTGGAGGCGGTGGGCGACGGCGTCCCGCGGGCGCCGCGGATCTCCGCGTTCCCGGTCGCCACGCAGGACGTCGCCCTCGTGGTCGACCAGTTCGTGCCGCACGCCGACGTGGAGGCCGCGCTGCGTGAGGGCGCGGGGGAACTCCTGGAGTCCATCCGGCTGTTCGACGTGTACGAGAACGCCGAGCAGCTGGGCGACGGGAGGAAGTCGCTGGCGTACGCGCTGCGCTTCCGCGCCGGGGACCGGACGCTGACCGTGGACGAGGCCTCGGCCGCGCGGGACGCGGCGATCGCCCTCGCGGGCGAGCGGACCGGTGCGGTCCTGCGGGGCTAGTCGCCGCCGGGGTTGGCGTCGGGGGGGGGGGGGGGGGGGGGGGGGGGGGGGGGGGGGGGGGGGGGGGGGGGGGGGGGGGGGGGGGAGGGAGAGGGGGGGGGGGGGGGGGTGGGTCAGGGGTGGTGTTGGTGCGGGCTGGGCCGATTTGGTTGTGGGGGTTCGGCCAGGCCGGGGGGGCCCCCCCCCCCCCCCCTTCCCCTCCTCCTCCCCCCCCCCCCCCCCCCCCCCCCCCGGTTCCCGGGCCCGCCGTCAGCTGCATAAATGCGAGTCGGCTCGGGTCGTCTCACTCGTTCGGGTGGGAAGTAAGGGTGATCTGACCCAGCCGGGTCATGCCGTCGACAGAATCGGACCGGCCTTTCGGGGTCGGTCCGTCTGCTCTGTCAGGGCCCACATGGGGGACCAGAGGCATGATCCGCATCAAGGCACGGGCGCCCACCGGGCGGGCAGTCGTACTGCCCACGGTCTGGGGAGCCGTCGCGGTCGGCTACAAGTTCGGCTGCCCGCTCTCCCAGCAGGACGGGCTCGGGGCGCGCATCGCCACCAGCGCCGTCTTCTTCGCCGTGGGCACCGGCCTCATATTCCACGTCCGCCGCACCCTGCTGCGGGAGCTGCGGCTCGCCCGGCGGGCGGCGCGGGCCGCGCAGAACGTCGTACTGCGCCCGCTGCCGCCCAGACTCGACGGGATCGACGTCGCCGCCGCCCAGCTGTCGGCCGACCGGGGTGCGAGCGTCGGCGGTGACCTGTACGAGGCCATCGCCACCGAGCACGGCGTCCGGGTGGTGATGGGAGACGTACGCGGGCACGGCCTGGCCGCCCTCGGCACCGTCGCCGCCCTCCTCGGCAGTTTCCGCGAGGCCGCCCACGACGAGCCGGAACTGGGCCGGGTGCTCCGCAGACTCGACCGCGCCCTCGCCCGTCACCTCCGCGAACGCGCCCGCGCCGAGCATCCCGCGAACGGCGCCGCCGATCCGGGCAACCCGGTCGCCGAGGAGTTCGTCACCGTCCTGCTCCTGGAGATCGGCCGGACAGGCGAGCTGCGCGCCCTCAACTGCGGTCATCCGTGGCCGTATCTGGTCAGCGGAACGACGGTCGAACCGCTGACCGGGGATCCCCTTCCGCCGCTCGGACCGTTTCCGCTTCCGGCGCAGCTGGAGGTCCTGTCCTGCGGCAGGCTGCACCCGGGGGAGTCGCTGGTCCTCTTCACGGACGGGGCGGAGGACGCCCGGGACCCGCGTGGCCGGTTCTTCCCGCTGTCCGCGGCGCTGCGCGAGGCCGTGGGCGACCAGCCGGTGCCACCGCAGACGGTACTGCGCACTCTCTTCCGGGCCCTCCTGCACCACACGGCCGGCAGACCGACCGACGACGTGGCCGTCCTGGTGCTGCGGAACGGCCGGACCAGGGGCGAGCGGTCCCGCCCGGGTACCCCGCGACCGGCCACCACCGGACGCTAGGGGGGCACGTCCGGGCCGGCCCGGGTCCCCGCGAAACCTCCGGCCGTCCCCGCGGCCGCGGCCGGGCCGCCGTCGTCGGAGGGGGAGCCGGCGGCCCGGCCGGTCTCTTGCGAGAGACCGCAGTCAACCGGGCCGGCACGCTCCGCGACAGCGCGCGTACCGGGCGGATACGGGCACTCCGTTCACACCCCGTGTGAAGGCGGAACCACTACGCTGAGCGCACCAGGCCACTCGGGGGGCATCCCATGCAGCCCAACACTCTGCTCGACGCCATCCTGGACGAGGCGGGGATCTCCCATGCCGGCCTCGCCGCCCATGTCAACCAGGCGGGCCGCGCCCGCGGTCTCGCCCTGCGGTACGAACACACCGCCGTGGCACGGTGGTTGAAGGGCCAGCGGCCCCGCGGCCAGGTCCCCGACCTGATCTGCGAGGTGCTCGCGGCCCGGCTCCAGCGGCCCGTCACCCTGGACGACATCGGCCTGGGCGTGCCCGGCGAGCCCAGCACCCCGCACGCCGGTTCGCTGGGCGGTTTCGTGGAGCGGGCCACCGCCCTGTGGCGCTCCGACGAACAGCAGCGGCCCCATGTGCTGGGCGCGCCGGCCGTCACCGGGACCCCGGCCGTGATGCCGGTGTGGGAGTGGGAGAACCCGCCCGAGGACGTGGACGTCTCCCGCGGCGGCCGGAGCCCGGTCACCGCGGCGGACATCGAGATGCTGCGGGCCGCCCGGGCGCACTACGAGCAGATGTACCGCAAGGCCGGCGGGATCGCGACCCGGACGCGGATCGTCGGCTTCCTCAACACCGAGGCCGCGCCGCTGCTGCGCGGCAGCTACACCGACGCCACCGGCCGCCAACTGCACCGGGCCACCGGCGGCTTGGTGGCGATCGCGGGCATCTGCGCGTACGACTCCGACGCCCACGGACTCGCCCAGCGCTACTTCCACCAGGCGCTGCGGCTCGCGAAGGCCAGCGGGGACCGGGGACTCGGCGCCTATGTGATCGCACTGCTGGTCAACCAGTCGCTGTTCATGCGGGAGTTCCGGCAGGCGGTCGCCTTCGCGGAGGCCGCGCTGCGCGCCGCCGGCCGGCACATCACCCCGGCGCTCGCCTCCGACCTGTACGCGATGCAGGCCAAGGCGTACGCCCATCTCGGCGACGGCGGCAGCGCGCTGTCCTGCATCCGGCGGGCGGAGACGGCGGCCGAACGGATCCGGCGGGGGTACGAGCCGGACGAGACCGGCTACGTCCAGCCCGGGCTGGTCAACGTCCAGGTGGCCGAGGCGCTGCTCAGTCTGGGTGAACTCGCCGCCGCCGGGGAGCACGCGGCGGCGGCCGTCGGAAACCCCGCCCACGACCGGGGGCGGGTGCACCGGCTGGCCATGCTGAGCACCATCGAGCTGCGCCAGGGAAACGCCGAGAAGGCGGTGGTCACCGCCGTGCGGATGGCGGAGCAGGCGCGGGGCATGGAGTCCCAGCGGCTGCGTGACAGACTCCGCGCGGTACGCGAGCATCTGGTGCGCTGCGGCTCGGCCGGCACCGCCGAGGCCGCCGAACTCATCGACGGAGCACTGCGCGTACCGCTGTAGGCCCACTGTGGGCGCACCGTCCCTGCTGCGATATTGCCACTTACTCGGCGGAAGGTGGCAGAACCGTGCAGTGGACGAAACAGAACGAACAAACGGTGTATGAGAACCGCTGGTTCAGCGTCAATCTCGCAGATGTCGAGCTGCCGGACGGCCGGCACCTGGACCACTTCCTGATCCGGCTGCGTCCCGTGGCGGTGGCCACGGTGGTGAACGAGGCGAACGAGGTGCTGCTGCTGTGGCGCCACCGCTTCATCACCGACAGCTGGGGCTGGGAGCTGGCCGCGGGCGTCGTCGAGGACGGCGAGGACATCGCGAGCGCGGCGGCCAGGGAACTGGAGGAGGAGACCGGCTGGCGGCCGGGACCCCTGCACCACCTCATGAGCGTGGAGCCGTCCAACGGCCTCACCGACGCCCGGCACCACATCTACTGGTCGGACCGGGGCGAGTACGTCGGGCACCCCGTGGACGACTTCGAGTCGGACCGGCGGGAATGGGTCCCCCTCAAACTCGTCCCCGACCTGATCGCCCGTGGGGAGGTCCCGGCCGCCAACATGGCGGCCGCGTTACTCCTCCTGCACCACCTCAGGCTCGCCGACGGCTAGTGGGCCAGCGCCTGCCAGATCGTCACCAGGAGCGCGCCCAGCGAGGTGAGCGCGGCGAGCGAGGGCAGCGGCCAGCGTGCGTGTTCCAGCGAGTTCAGGCGGGTGTCCAGCTCGTCCAGCTCCTTGGCGGTCTCCTCGGTACGGTGGCGCAGCAGCGCCAGCCCTCCCTCGACACGGGCGTAGGCCACGTCGAGGCGGCGGCGTAACTCTGCGAGTTCTCCATGGACCACGGGATGCTCCGGTTCGGCGGTCACGGGTCCGCTCCTTTCGGTAGTCGAAATGGGTGGTTCCGCATCCCTTGCATGCGCATGATGAGTCAACTCGCCTGGTGGGCGCGTGGGGAGCGTGTGTGGCGGGCATATGCGTGCCCGGCGCGCACACGGTGTGTGAAACGGACGGGCCCGGCACTCGCAGGAGTGCCGGGCCCGCAGGCGTCGCTCTTCGTAATCAGCCGTAGGTGTAGAAGCCCGAGCCGGTCTTCCGGCCCAGCCGGCCTGCCTCGACCATGCGCTGGAGCAGCGGGGGAGCGGCGTACAGCGGCTCCTTGTACTCGGCGTACATCGACTGGGCGATGGAGACGATGGTGTCCAGACCGATCAGGTCGGACAGCTTCAGCGGGCCCATCGGGTGGGCGCAGCCCATCTCCATGCCGTTGTCGATGTCCTCGCGGCTCGCGATGCCCGACTCGAACATCCGGATCGCGGACAGCAGGTAGGGCACGAGCAGCGCGTTCACCACGAACCCGGAGCGGTCCTGGGCGCGGATGGCGTGCTTGCCGAGCGTCTTCTCGGCGAAGACCTGGGCGCGGCTCAGGGTGCCCTCGGAGGTGGTGAGCGCCGGGATCAGCTCGACCAGCTTCTGCACCGGGGCCGGGTTGAAGAAGTGAATGCCGACAACGTGGTCGGGGCGGGAGGTGGCGACCGCCAGCTTCACCAGCGGGATGGAGGAGGTGTTGGAGGCCAGGATCGCGTCCGGGCGGCTGACCACCTGGTCGAGCACCTGGAAGATCTCGGTCTTCACCTGCTCGTTCTCGACCACGGCCTCGATCACGAGGTCCCGGTCGGCGAACTCGCCGAGGTCGGTGGTGAAGCTCAGCCGCGCCTGGGTGGCGTCCCGTTCCTCCTCGGTGATCTTGCCGCGCTCGGCGGCCTTGGCCAGGGAGTTGAGCAGCCGGGTACGGCCGATCTCCAGGGCCTCGCCGGTGGTCTCGGCGACCTTCACGTCCAGTCCGGCGCGGGCGCACACCTCGGCAATGCCCGCACCCATCTGGCCGCAGCCCACGATTCCGACGCGCTCGATGTCGGTCACATCGTCCCCTTCGCTGGTTCTCCGGCTCGCTGGCAGACCTCCGGGTTCGGCGCCTGCTCCGATCGTGCACGTTACCGTCAAGTATCGATGATCGATCGTCCGGGTGGGGGCATCCTGAAGCGCGGAACGATCCGTGACGGAGCGGATCCACAGCGTATGGGGGTGTGCCGATGGGGCGCATGTCTCGGCGGACCTTCACCCGGGCCGCCCTGTCCACGCTGGCCTCGGCTCCGACCGTCGCGACGGCCGCGAGCGCGCCCCACCCGGGGCCGGGGGCGGCCGCCACGGCAGCGGGGGCCGGACCTTCCGCGGCGGGCCCGGGCCCGGGCGCGTCCGCCCCGGGTCCGCGGCCTGCTCCGTCCGTCCTGGACCCGGTTCCCGTCCCCGCCCGGCCCACCGCGCACGGCCCCGGCAGGCTGCCCCGCGCGAGCGCCGAGATGCGGGGCGTCTGGATCGCCACCGTCGTCAACCGCGACTGGCCCTCGCGGCCCGGGCTCCCGGCGAGCACGCAGCGCAAGGAGCTGCTCGCCCATCTCGACCGGGCGGTGCGCGACCGGCTCAACACGGTGATCCTCCAGGTCCGGCCCACGGCCGACGCGCTGTGGCCGTCACCGTACGAGCCCTGGTCGGAGTACCTCACCGGCACCCAGGGCCGCGACCCCGGCTGGGACCCGCTGGGCACGGCCGTGAAGGAGGCCCACGCCCGCGGTCTGGAACTGCACGCCTGGTGCAACCCGTACCGGATCGCGAACCACACCGACCCCACCCGGCTCGCCGCCTCGCACCCCGCGCGCCGACACCCCGACTGGGTGGTGCCGTACGGCGGCCGGCTCTACTACAACCCGGGCCTGCCCACGGTCCGCGCCTTCGTGCAGCGGGCGATGCTCGACGCGGTCGCCCGGTACCCGGTCGACGCGGTCCACTTCGACGACTACTTCTACCCCTACCCGGTCGCCGGGCAGACCTTCGACGACGACGAGGCCTACGACCGCTACGGCGGCGCCTTCTCCAGCCGGGCCGCCTGGCGGCGGGACAACACCGACCAGCTGGTGCGGGAGATGGCCGCCGGGATCGAGCGGGCCCGGTCCGGCACCCGGTTCGGGATCAGCCCCTTCGGCGTGTGGCGCAACGCCGCCACCGACCCGCGCGGCTCCGACACCCGGGCGGGCGTCGAGACGTACGACGACCTGTACGCGGACACCCGCACGTGGGTGCGCAACCACTGGATCGACTACATCGTGCCGCAGCTCTACTGGCACATCGGCTACGCGGCCGCCGACTACGCCCGGCTCGTGGCCTGGTGGGCGGAGGTCGCCGAGGGCACCAGGACGCACCTGTACGTCGGCGAGGCGCTGTACCGGGCGGGCGCCGCGGGGCAGCCGGCGGCATGGCAGGACCCGGCCGAACTCTCCCGGCACCTGACCCTGGCCGCCCGGTACCCGCGGGTGCGCGGGCACGTGTTCTTCGCCGCCAAGGACCTGGCCGCGGATCCGGCCGGGGCGATGGCGCGGGTGGTCGCCGACCACTACCGGGAGCCGGCGACACCACCGCGGTGACTACTGCCGTTGCTGCTGCTCCCGGTGCCTGACCTGGCAGTCGGGGCCGGGAGACATGATCGCCTCGTGGCCGTCGTCGAAGCGGACGCGGTAGGGCGGATTGCCGTTCTCGCCCATCACTTCGACGACTTCGGAGACCTGGTCGTGCTGGCCCACCACCCTGCCGTGCTGCACAAGCTGGTCGCCCTTGGATGCGCGCATCTGCCGGCCCTCCTCACGATCACGCCCGCTGGGTGACGGCGATGCACACGAGCACGGCCACGGCGGTCAGGGGAGCGGCGACCGTGAAGTGCTCGCCCAGCAGCAGCGCCGACCACACCAGTGTGAGCAGGGGCTGAGCCAACTGCAACTGGCTCGCCCGGGGGATGCCGATGGCCGCCATGCCCCGGTACCAGACGAGCAGTCCGAGGAACGTGGACCCGATCGCCACCCACACCAGGCCCGCCACCCCGTGGAAGCTCGGGTGCGCCGGCTCGTGGGCGAGCGCCAGCGCCGCGGCCGGCACGGCCAGTGGCAGGCACAGCACCAGCGCCCAGCCGATGACCTGCCAGCCCGGCATCACCCGGGCCAGCCGGCCGCCCTCGGTGTAGCCGGCGGCGCACACCAGCAGCGCCCCGAACAGATAGCCGTCGGCCGCGGTGAGCGCGCCGCCGCTCTGGACGACGGTGAAGCCGATCACGGCCGCCGCGCCCGCCACGGCCGCCAGCCAGAACCGGCGGGAGGGCCGGGCTCCGGTGCGCAGGGCCGAGAACACGGCGGTGGTCAGCGGCAGCAGGCCCACCACGACGGCCGCGTGGGCGGTGGTGGACGTCCGCAGGGCGAGGGTGGTGAGCATCGGGAATCCCACCACCACGCCGAGGGCGACCACGGCCAGCCCGGCCAGGTGCCGGCGCGCCGGGGGCCGTACCCCCGCGGCCAGCAGACAGCAGCCGGCGACGAGGGCGGCGAGCACCCCGCGCAGTGCCACCAGGGACCAGGGGCCGAAGCTCTCCAGGCCCCAGGCGGTCGAGGGGAAGGTCAGGGAGAAGGCGACCACGCCCAGTGCGGCCTGGGCGGTGCCGAGTCCCCGGGCCTCCCGGGGAGCGGTGACTGCTATCGGCCTGGCGGCAGTAGCGCTACTCTGTGGTCTCATGCAACAGCGTAGCAGTGTGGGTGAACTGGCGGAACAGCTGCGGAACGAGCTGGAGCGCTACTCTCCAGGTGGAAAGCTGCCGTCGAGCCGGGCGCTGGTCGAGCGCTTCCGGGTGAGTCCGGTGACCGTCTCCCGGGCGCTCGCCCAGCTCGCCGCCGAGGGCCTGGTCGTGACCCGCCCGGGTGCCGGCGCCTTCCGGGCCCGCCCGCGCCCGAAGGAGTCCCCGGCCGGGGACACCTCCTGGCAGGAGGTCGCGCTGAGCGCCGACGGCACCGCCGACCTCGTACCGCGCACGGTGGACGCCCGCGGTGTCACGGTGTCGCTCGCCGTCCCGCCGCCCGGGGTGCTGGAGTTCAACGGCGGCTATCTGCACCCCTCCCTCCAGCCGGAGCGCGCCATGGCCGCGGCCCTCGCCCGCGCCGGACGGCGGCCCGGTGCCTGGGGGAGGCCTCCGCTGGAGGGGCTGCCGGAGCTGCGGGAGTGGTTCGCGCGCGGTATCGGCGGCGGCGTCACCGCGGCGGACGTGCAGATCGCGGCGGGCGGACAGGCCGCGCTGGCCACCGCCCTGCGCGCGCTCGCCCCGCCCGGCGCCCCGGTGCTCGTGGAGTCGCCCACCTACCCGGGCATGCTGGCCCTCGCCCGGGCGGCCGGACTGAGGCCCGTCCCGGTGCCCGTCGACCCCGACGGGGTCCGCCCGGACCTGCTCGCGGACGCCTTCCACGCCACCGGCGCCCGGGTGTTCGTCTGCCAGCCGCTGTTCCAGAACCCGACCGGTGCCGTGCTGGCCCCCGCCCGGCGCCCGGAGGTGCTGCGCATCGCCCGCGAGGCCGGCGCGTTCGTCGTCGAGGACGACTTCGTCCGCCGGCTCGTCCACGCCGACGCGGGCCCGCTGCCCCGCCCGCTGGCCGCCGACGACCCGGACGGTGTCGTCGTCCACGTCGGCTCCCTGACCAAGGCCACCTCGCCCAGCTTCCGGGTGTGCGCCCTGGCCGCGCGCGGACCGGTGCTGGAACGGCTGCGCGCCATCCAGGTCGTGGACAGCTTCTTCGTCCCCCGGCCGCTGCAGGAGGCCGCCCTGGAACTCGTCGGCTCCGCGGCCTGGTCCCGCCACCTGAGGGCGCTCTCGGCCGAGCTGAAGTCCCGCCGGGACGCCATGACCGGCGCGCTCGCCCGGCACCTGCCCGAGCCGGCCCTGCCGCACATCCCGTCCGGCGGCTACCACCTGTGGCTGCGCCTGCCGGAGGGCACGGACGAGTCGGCCCTGACCGCGGCGGCCCTCCGCGCGGGCGTCGCCCTCGCCCCGGGCCGCCCCTACTTCAGCGCCGAACCCCCCGCCGCCCACGTCCGGCTGAGCTTCGCGGCCGTCGCCGGCACCGGGGAGATCACGGAGGGCGTGCGGCGGCTGCGGGCGGCGTACGACGAGGTGGTGCGCAACCCGTTCGCCACCGACCGGGCCGGCCTGTGAGGATCACCGTATGAGCGACACACCTGACCTCCCGCAGGGGTACGAGTTCTCCGCCGACTCCGCCCGGGTCGACGTCGACCGTGTGCACGGCTGGCTGTCGTCCGACGCGTACTGGGCGATCGGCCGCTCGCGGGAGAAGCACGAGCGGGCGATGGCGTGCTCGCTGAACTTCGGGGTGTACGACACGGTCTCGGGCGAGCAGGTGGCGTACGCGCGCGTGGTCACCGACCAGGCGCTGTTCGCCTGGCTCGCGGACGTGTACGTCGACCCGTCGGTGCGCGGCAAGGGCATCGGCACGGCGTTCGTCGCCCGCGTCCGCGACCACCTGGTGCCCTTCGGGCTGCGCCGCGTCCTGCTCGCGACGGACGACGCGCACGGGGTCTACGAGAGGCTCGGATTCCGGCCCCTGGACCGCCCGGACCAGTGGATGGCGCACAGCTTCGGGTAAGCATCCGCCCATCTCCGGGCAAGTCCCGGGTCACGACCCTTGACCCGCACCCCCGCACGGCTCACCATCACCGCATGCCACTGAGGGTGACGTTCGTCGCCGCCGCACGCGGTGCTCCGCCGCTCGCGGAGCGCTTCGAGGACGACCGGCCGCTGGACCAGGGCGGCTGGGAGGAGGTGCAGCGCGTCGCCGGGGACCTGCTGCCGCTGGCCGCCGCCGAGCTGCGCTACTGCTCGCCGACCCCGCGCAGCCGGGCCACCGGCGACGCCCTGGGGTACGCCCCGCTGGTCCAGCTCGCGCTGCGCGACTGCGACATGGGGCGCTGGCGCGGGCTGACGCTGGGGGAGGCGATGGCCCGGGAGCCGGAGGCGGTGGACGCCTGGCTCGCCGATCCGCGCTCCACACCGCACGGCGGCGAGTCGCTGCTGGCGTTCATCTCGCGGGTCGGCGGCTGGCTGGACACCCGGCCGGTGGAGGACGGCGGCCGGATCGTCGCCGTGGCCGAGCCGTCGGTGATCCGGGCGGCCCTGGTCTACGCGCTGAAGGCGCCGCCCTCGACGTACTGGTACATCGACGTCCGCCCGCTGTCCACGACCACGGTCACGGGCCGCGGCGGCCGCTGGAACCTGCGCCTGGACGGCATACCGGCTCAGCGCTCACGCACGTAGTCGGTGGTCAGCAGGAGGTCCTTCGCCGGGCCCGCGACCCGCCACACCGTGCGCCAGTGGTCGGCGTCGCGGACGGTGAACTCGCCCCGGTAGAGGTCGGCCGCGCAGGGATGACCGGCGACGTACCGCCCGGTGGTCAGGTCCAGCTCGTGGAAGGGCCGCCCGTCCGCGAACCGCACGTCGGCCCGGCCCGGCACCGGATGCGGCAGGAACCTCAGCGTCCGCGTGGCCGGCCGCGCCACTCCCTGCCAGGTGAAGGTCCCGGACTCCTCGTGCAGCAGCCCGCCGCCGTCCAGCGCGCTGAAGACGGTGACCCCGCTGAAGTGCCCCTCGGCCCCGCTCGCCAGATCCCGCACGTCCCGCTCGACCCGCCAGCGCCCGGCCAGATGGGCCAGCACGTCCGGCACCGGCCACACCCCGCCCGTCACCGCGCCCTCCGGGGGTGCCGGTGCGGGCCGTCGGGCGGGTCGGCGGGGGTCCTCCGCTCCGCCTGGGCCCGGATCTCCCGGTACACGGCGTGTTCCGTGGTGCAAAACGCCTCCTCGTACGCGGCTGCCGGGGCGGCCCCGACGCCCCCGCCCGCCGCGCCCCGGCGCCGGATCAGGCGCGCGAGCCGGGTGAGAAGGCCCGTCACGGCGGCGGAGAAGGCGAAAAGGGCCACGTACGGCACCCACCCGTCCCTACCCCGGAGCTTACGGGGCGCTCCGTCCGCCCCATTGACGTGTCCCTACCCCTTCCCTATCGTGCGTTCGAAGTGCTGACCAATGTCTGATATTTCGAACATCGAGCCGCGGAGTATCCATGTCACGCACCGCCCGCTGGAGACTCGGCCTGGCGTCGGGCGCCGTCCTGCTCGCCACGGCCGCCCTCCCCGCCCCCGCCCACGCCGAGGACGTCACCGACTACGCGATCACCGTCGACCCCTCCGCCACCGGGCCCAGGATCGACAAGACGATGTACGGCGTCTTCTTCGAGGACATCAACCGTGCCGCCGACGGCGGCCTGTACGCCGAACTCGTCCAGAACCGGTCCTTCGAGTACTCCGCCGACGACAACACGGCGTACACCCCGCTGACCGCGTGGACGGTCTCCGGCACCGCCCGGGTCGTGAACGACTCCGGCCGGCTGAACGACCGCAACCGCGCCTACCTCTCCCTGGCCGCCGGCTCGTCCGTCACCAACGCCGGCTACAACACCGGCATCGCCGTACGGGACGGCAAGACCTACGACTTCTCGGTCTGGGCCCGGGCCGAGGCCGGCAGCACGCTCACCGTCACCCTCCAGGACACCGGCGGCGCGCTCGCTCCCGCCCGGCGGACCGCCGTGAGGAAGAACGGCTGGGCCCGTTACGAGGCCTCCTTCACCGCCACCCGTACCAGCACCACCGGCCGCCTCACCGTCGCCGCCGACGCCGCGACGGCCCTCGACATGGTGTCCCTCTTCCCCCGCGACACCTACAGGCACGAGCCCAACGGCCTGCGCGAGGACCTCGCCGAGAAGATCGCCGCCCTGCACCCCGGCTTCGTCCGCTTCCCCGGCGGCTGCCTGGTCAACACCGGCTCCATGGAGGACTACAGCGAGGCCTCCGGCTGGCAGCGCAAGCGCTCCTACCAGTGGAAGGACACCATAGGCCCGGTCGAGCAGCGCGCCGTCAACTCCAACTTCTGGGGCTACAACCAGTCCTACGGCCTCGGCTACTTCGAGTACTTCCGGTTCGCCGAGGACATCGGCGCCATGCCGCTGCCCGTCGTGCCGGCCCTGGTCACCGGCTGCGGCCAGAACAAGGCCGTCGCCGACGACGCCCTGCTGAAGCGGCACATCCAGGACACCCTCGACCTCGTCGAGTTCGCCAACGGGCCCGCCTCCTCGACGTGGGGCAGGGTGCGCGCCCGGATGGGCCACCCCAAGCCCTTCCACCTCACCCACATCGAGGTCGGCAACGAGGAGAACCTGCCGGACGAGTTCTTCACCCGCTTCCAGCGGTTCCGCGCGGCCGTCCAGGCGAAGTACCCGGACATCCAGGTCGTCTCCAACTCCGGCCCCGACGACGCCGGCCCGACCTTCGACACGGCCTGGAAACTCAACCGGGACGCCAAGGTCGACATGGTCGACGAGCACTACTACAACAGCCCCCAGTGGTTCCTGCAGAACAACGACCGCTACGACTCCTACGACCGCTCCGGTCCGAAGGTCTTCCTCGGCGAGTACGCCTCCCAGGGCAACGCCTTCAAGAACGCCCTCGCCGAGGCGGCGTACATGACCGGCCTGGAGCGCAACGCGGACGTCGTCGAACTCGCCTCCTACGCCCCGCTCCTCGCCAACGAGGACTACGTCCAGTGGAGCCCGGACATGGTGTGGTTCGACAACCACGCCTCCTGGGGCTCGGCGAACTACGAGGTCCAGAAGCTGTTCATGACCAACGTCGGCGACCGGGTCGTCCCGAGCACCGCCACCGGCACCCCGGGCCTGAGCGGGCCCGTCACGGGCGCGGTCGGCCTGTCCACCTGGAACACCAGCGCCGCCTACGACGACGTGAAGGTCACCGCGGCCGGCGGCGGCACCCTGCTGAGCGACGACTTCTCCGGCGACGCCGCGCAGTGGACCCACACCGGCACCGGCAGCTGGACCGTGCGGGACGGCCGGTACGTCCAGACGGACGACACCGCCCAGAACACCATGGTCCAGGCCGGCGACCCGTCCTGGCACGACTACGACCTGCACGTGAAGGCCACCAAGCAGTCCGGCCAGGAGGGCTTCCTCGTCGCCTTCGGCGTCAAGGACACCGGCAGCTACTACTGGTGGAACCTGGGCGGCTGGAACAACACCCGGTCGGCGGTCGAGCAGGCCGTGGACGGCGGCAAGTCCACCCTGCTCTCCAAGGCCGGGTCGGTCGAGACCGGCCGCGCCTACGACATCGACGTCAAGGTGCGCGGGCGGCACGTGACCCTGTACCTCGACGGCGAGGAGTGGGGCGGCTTCACCGACGACAAGCCGGCCGAACCGTTCCGCCAGGTCGTCACCCGGGACGCGAGGACCGGCGAGCTGATCGTCAAGGTCGTCAACGCCCAGTCCGCCGCCGCCCGGACGGCCGTCGACCTCGGCCGGGCCGAGGTGGCGTCCAGGGCCCGGGTCACCACGCTCGCCGCCGCGCCCGACGCGGTGAACACCGGGACGTCCACGGCGGTCGCCCCGCGGACGTCCACGTTCACCGGGGTCGCAGGGAAGTTCACGTACACCTTCCCGGCGCACTCCGTCACCTTCCTGCGGATCAGGCAGAGGTAGCCGAGGGCGCGGGCTGCCGCCCCGCCGGCAGCAGCCCGCGCCCGGCGCACACCTCCGTCGCGGCGAAGGCGGCGTTCAACGCCGTCGGCATCCCGCAGGAGACGGCGGAGTGCGGCAGCGCCTCCGTGATCTCCACGGGCGTGAGACCCGCGTCCGGGGCCGCGGTCACGTGCACGTCCCGCCGGGCCTCGCAGCCGCCGAGCGCGGTGAGCACGCCCAGGATGGCCGGCCGACGGTCGCGCGCGGAGAGCCCGGGCCGGAGCGCGCTCCGGAGGGCCGCACGCGGCACCGGTCAGCCGCCGAAGTACCGCTGGGCCGCCCGCACCCCCTCCACCAGCGCGTCGACCTCCTCCGGCGTGTTGTAGACGTAGAAGCTCGCCCGGGTCGTCGCCGGGATGCCGTAGCGCCGGACGATCGGGCGGGCGCAGTGATGGCCGACGCGGACGGCGACGCCCCGCTCGTCCAGCACCTGGCCGACGTCGTGCGGGTGGATGCCGTCGACGGTGAAGGAGACGGCCGAACCGCGGTCGGCATGGCCGGCGGGGCCCACCACCCGGACCCCGGGCACCTCGGCGAGCAGCCGCAGGGCACGGGCGGTGAGCCTCTCCTCGTGCGCCGCCACCTCCGCCATGCCGAGCCGCTCCAGGTACTCCACCGCCGCGGCGAGCCCCACCGCCTGCGCGGCCATCGGCACGCCCGCCTCGAAGCGCTGCGGCGGCGGCAGGAAGGTGGTGCGGTCCATCTCCACGATCTCGATCACCGAGCCGCCGGTGAGGAACGGCGGCAGGCCGGCGAGCAGCTCGGCGCGGCCCCACAGCACACCGATGCCGTTCGGGCCGAGCATCTTGTGCCCGGAGAAGGCGAGGAAGTCCGCGCCGAGCTCGCGCACGTCGACCGGGCGGTGCGGAACGGACTGGGCACCGTCCACGACGACGACGGCGCCGTGGGCGTGGGCGCGGTCGGCGAGCGCGCGGACCGGGTTGAGCGTGCCGAGGACGTTGGACTGATGGGTGAGGGCGAGCACCTTGGTGCGCTCGTCCAGCAGCTCCTCCGCGCGGGACAGGTCGAGGCGGCCCTCGTCGGTGAGGCCGAACCAGTCCAGCGTCGCGCCGGTCCGCTCGGCGAGCTGCTGCCAGGGCACCAGGTTCGCGTGGTGCTCCATCTCGGTGACCACGATGCGGTCGCCGGGGCCGAGCCGGCCGGCGTTGCCCAGGGCGTAGGCGACCAGGTTGACGCCCTCGGTGGTGTTCTTCGTGAAGACCACCTCGTCGTCGGCCGCGCCGATGAAACGGGCGACCGTGTGCCGGGCCCGCTCGTACGCCTCCGTCGCCTCGCCCGCCAGCTGATGGGCCCCGCGGTGCACGGCCGCGTTGCGCGTGAGGTAGAAGTCCCGCTCGGCGTCCAGGACCTGGAGCGGCTTCTGAGTGGTCGCCCCGGAGTCCAGGTAGACGAGCGGGGCGCCGCTCGCCACCGTCCGCTCCAGGATCGGGAAGTCCTTGCGCAGCGCGTGCACGTCGAAGCCCACGACGGTTCACCTCTCACGGTTTCATACCTGGTTCTCCGTGAGGAACGCTAAGCCCTCCTCACGGAGAACAGCAAGGATTACCATGAGAACCGTGGATCAAGAGTCACCCGTCTACCTGCACCGGCCCCCGGTCCCCGGCGAGGACCGGTACGCCTCGCTGACGCTGGTCAACACCCGGTTCACGGTCAGTCACGGCCAGGTCGACCTGCTGGACGACACCGAGGCCGCGCACCTGTGGCTGGTCCGACACGGGCTGCTGCCCGACCGGGTCTCCCTGAACGGCAGGCAGTCCGGCCGGCTCCGTGTCCTCCGCGAGGCGCTGCGGGCCCTCTTCGCCGCCCGGACCGGCGGGACCCGGCCGCCCGCCGAAGCCCTCGACACCCTCAACGCCGCCCTCGCCGCCGCCCCCGCCACCCCCCGGCTGGCCTGGAGCGCCGACGGCCCCCGGCGCGACGACCTCCCCGACTCGGGCAATCCGGCCGCCGCCGCGCTCTCCCAGCTCGCCGAGGACGCCGCCGACCTGCTCACCGGCGCCGACGCGGCCCAGCTGACCGAGTGCGCCGCCCAGGGCTGCGCCCGCTGGTTCCTGCGCTCCCACGGCGCCCGACGCTGGTGCACCACCCAGTGCGGCAACCGGGTCCGGGCGGCCCGGGCCTACGCCGCCCGCAAGGCCGGTTCACCTTGAGAACACCTTTCCGAAAGACAAAGTTGTCCGACAGGACATGAAATTCACGCGTCGTTTCCCGTATTCGGAAGATGCCGCCTCACTTTTCGGTGAGCGCACAACCAACAGGAAAGGCGTCCCGTCTAAGACGGCGAAATCAACGCAGTGAATTCATGGGGGCCTGCCGATAAATGAACCGCTCGAACGCGCCCGACGCGCCGCACCGGGCCGCCGCCCTGCTCGCCGCGGCCGTCACGGTCACCGCCTGCTGCGCCGGTGACCTCCTCGCGCGCAGCTACCCCTTCGGCCCCCGCACCCGCAGCGTCAACGACCTCGGCAACCAGTACGTGCCCTTCCACGCCCACCTGTGGGACCTGCTGCACGGCAGGGCCCACGGCAGCCTCCTCGTCAACTGGCAGTCCGGGTACGGCACGAGCTTCCTGCCCGACCTCGGCACCTACCTCGGCAGCCCCTTCGCCCTGCTCGTCGCCCTCTTCCCGCGCGACGGGATCGACCTCGCCGTCTACACCGTCACCCTGCTGAAGACCGCCTCCGCCGCCGCGGCCATGGCCTGGCTGCTGCTCACCCTGCGCCCCGGCCGCCGCTGGGCGGCGGCCCTGCTCGGCGTCTCCTACGCGCTGTGCGGCTGGAGCATGGCCGACGCCTCCTACAACCCGATGTGGCTCGACGGCCTGATCGCGCTGCCCCTGCTGTGCCTGGTCGGCGAACGGGCGCTCACCGGGCGCCGGCTGCTGCCCGGTGTCCTCGTCGTCGCCCTCGCCTGGACCGCCAACTTCTACACGGCCTACATGGCGACCCTCGGCGCCGCCCTGGTGCTGCTGCTGCGCCTGCTGCTCACCCGGCCGCCCCGCCGGCGGGCGTTCACCGCGGCCGGCCGCGCCGCCCTCACCACCGCCCTCGGCGTGGGCCTCGCCGCCCCGCTCGTGACCGTCGTCTACTCCGGAACCCGGCACGCCTACCCCGGCCGGGTACGCCGGTTCGCCCCCGTACCCGCCGAGGACGTCGCCGCCCGGCTGCTGCCCGCCACCTACGGCTTCGGCTCCCCGGCCCTGTACGTCGGCCTCACCGCCCTGCTCCTCGCCCTCGCGCTGCCCTTCCACCGGGCGGTCCCGGTCCCGGTCCGCACCGGCTGGACGGCACTGGTGCTCGCGGTGGCCCTGTCCCTCCAGTGGGGCCCCACCCATCTGGCCTGGCACGCCTTCGCCACCCCGCAGGGCAGCCCCTACCGGCAGGCGTTCGTGCTGTGCGGGCTGCTGGTGATCGCCGCCTGGCACGCCGTGGCGTACGGACTCCCCGACCGGCGCGCCCTCGGCGCCGCGACCGCGCTGCTCCTCCTGACCGTCGCCGTGGCGAGCCGCAGCACGCTGGTCCGGCCGTACACCTGGGCCGTGCTGCCGCTCGCCCTCGCGGGCGCCCTCGGCGGACTGGTCCTGCTGGGCCGCGCCGGGCCGCGCCGGCGGCTGGCCGGACTGGCCGTCGTCCTCCTGCTCGGCGCCCAGGTGGGCGAGACCGCCGCCACCTCGGCCGTGGCGGCCCGGCTGCGCCTGGGGCACCTGGACGACTACGCGCCCTGGGGCGAGCGGCAGCGGACGCAGGCGGCGGCGATCGCCGGGGCCGACGGCTGGCCCCGCTACCGCACCGACCCCGGCCGCGAGCAGACCGTCGGCAACGACCCGCTGCTGGTGGGCGGCGAGGGCGCCCAGTACTACAGCAGCCTGACCCCGGACGTCCTCAGCCGCACCCTCACCGCGCTGGGCGACGGCTGGACCTCGCGCGGCCGGAGCGTCCAGAGCCTGGACAACGCCGTCACGGACGTCGTCTTCTCCGTCGGCGCACGAGTGCACTCACCGCCCGACCCGCACCAGAAGCACCAGGTCGCGGGCGGCGGGCCGCCGGTGCACGTCAGCCGGCGCGACGTGCCGCCCCTGGTCACCGTGCGGCCCGGCCCCGACCGGCGGCCCTTCGGCCCGTCGCCGTACCGCAACCAGGAGCTGCTGCTCGGCAGCCGCGTCTACACCGTCCCTCGCGTCACCGTTCAGGACGACGGCGGGCACCCCCTCCCGAGCCGCCGCGTCGGCACCGCGAACGCCCTGGCCCGGCCCACGATCACCGCCCGGTGCCCGGCCGGCACCCAGGTATACCTGTGGGCCCCGCACTTCTCCGGCACCGCACGGCTCGGCGGCGGCACACCCGCCCGGTTCCGGTTCGCCTTCCCGCGCAACCGGGCCGCCATGGAGCCGCTCGGCACCGCTCCCGCCTCCGGGCGGCTGCGCATCGCGCTGACCCCGGACCGGCCCGGCCGCGTCCCGCCCGGCGCGGTCGGCTGCCTGGACACCGGCCGGCTGGACAGCGCCGCCGCACGGCTGAAGGCGGCCGGTGCCACCAAGGTGACCGTCTCCGACGGCACCGTACGGGCCGAACTGCCCGCCGGCAGCACGGGCACGGCGGTCGTCGCGGCGCCCCGCATCGCCGGCTGGCGGTGCGCCGCCGGCGACGGACCCGAGCGGCCCGCCGGTGACTTCCACGGCCTGATCGCCGTACCCCTCGGCGCCGGCGCCACCAGCCTGACCTGCACCTTCCACCCACCCGGCCTGCGGCTGGGCACGGCAGTCGCAGCCGTCTCGCTGCTCACCCTCGCCCTGCTCACCGCCGTCGGTGCCGTCCGCCGCCGGCGCGCCCCGGTGCCGCCCACGACCACATCACCGCGCGAGCGCGCGACCACCGCTTCCTGACCGCGCCCAGGGGGGACCCCGCATGCTGATATCGATCGTCGCGCCCTGCTACGACGAGGAGGACGTCCTCGCCCGCTTCCACGAGGAGGTCCAGAAGGTCGCCGAGGAACTGCTGCCCCTCGGCCACGACATGGAGTTCGTCTACGTCGACGACGGCAGCCGCGACCGCACGCTCGCCGTCCTGAAGGACCTCGCGGACCTCGACTCGCGGGTGCGCTACGTCTCCTTCAGCCGCAACTTCGGCAAGGAGGCGGCCCTGCTCGCCGGCCTCCGGCACGCCTCGGGCGACTCCGTGATCGTCATGGACGCCGACCTCCAGCACCCGCCCGCGCTGATCAGGCGCATGGTCGAGCTGCACGAGCAGGGGTACGACCAGGTCATCGCCCAGCGCTCCCGCACGGGCGACCGGCTCACCCGCACCCTCACCGCGCGGCTGTACTACCGGCTCGTCAACCGTCTGGTCGACGTCGAACTGGTCGACGGCGTCGGGGACTTCCGGCTGCTGTCGCGGCGGGTCGTGGACGCGGTGCTGGGCCTCACCGAGTACAACCGCTTCTCGAAGGGCCTGTTCGCCTGGGTGGGTTTCCCGAGCACCACCTTCGCGTACCGCAACGCCGCGCGCGAGGCCGGCCGCAGCTCCTGGAACCTGCGCGGACTGCTCAACTACGGCCTCGACGGGCTGCTCTCCTTCAACAACCGCCCGCTGCGCGCCGCGCTCTGGCTCGGTGTGGGCCTGCTGGTGTGCGCGGGCCTGTACACCGGCTGGATCGTGGGGGCCGCGCTCGTCAACGGCGTCCAGACTCCCGGCTATGTGACCATCATCACCGCCGTGACCGCCCTCGCGGGCGTCCAGATGGTCATGCTGGGAGTCATCGGGGAGTACACCGGCCGCATCTACTACGAGGTGAAGGGGCGCCCGCACTTCCTGGTGAAGGCGACCAATGTGGAACGGACGAAAGATCTCATCCCCTGATGTCGAGACAACTGCCGAGGCAGATCCTGACCTTCGCGGTGGTCGGCGCCGTGAACACGGCCGCCTACTACTGTCTTTACCTGTTGTTCCTGACCCGGCTTCCCTATCTCGCCGCGCACGTCCTGGCCTTTCTGCTCAGTATGATCGGGTCCTTTTTCCTGAACGCGCGGTTCACCTACCGGACGCGTCCCACCTGGCGGAAATTCCTGCTGTTCCCGCTGACGAACGTGACCAATTTCCTCGTCACGACGGCGGGTGTCTACGTGATCGTGGACCTGCTGCACGCCGGCAGCCGCTTCGCCCCGCTGCTCGCCTCGGCGGCGGCGATCCCGGTCACCTTCGTCGTCTCGCGCCGGGTGATGCTCCCGAAGGTCATTGCATAAAAGTGCAGCGATACGTATAGTCATGCCATCCAGAGGAGGGTGGACATGGCGATACGTGCGGCGGTGGCCGGAGCGAGCGGATACGCGGGCGGAGAGGTCCTGCGCCTGCTCCTCGCGCACCCCGAGGTCGAGATCGGTGCCCTGACCGGCAACTCCAACGCCGGGCAGCGGCTCGGTGCGCTCCAGCCGCACCTGCTGCCGCTGGCCGACCGGGTGCTGGCCGAGACCACGCCCGAGGCGCTCGCCGGGCACGACGTCGTCTTCCTCGCGCTGCCGCACGGGCAGTCCGCCGCCGTCGCCGAGCGGCTCGGCACCGACGTCCTCGTGATCGACATGGGCGCCGACTTCCGGCTGAAGGACCCGGCCGACTGGGAGGCCTTCTACGGCTCCCCGCACGCCGGCACCTGGCCCTACGGCCTGCCCGAGCTGCCGGGCGCCCGAGCCGCCCTGACGGGCTCCCGGCGCATCGCGGTGCCCGGTTGCTACCCCACCGCCGTCTCCCTCGCCCTGTTCCCGGCCTACGCGGCCCGGCTCGCCGGGCCCGAGGCGGTGATCGTCGCCGCGTCGGGCACCTCCGGCGCGGGCAAGGCCCCCAAGCCGCACCTGCTCGGCAGCGAGGTCATGGGCTCCATGTCGCCCTACGGCGTCGGCGGCGGTCACCGGCACACCCCCGAGATGATCCAGAACCTCAGCGGGGCCGCGGGGGAACGGGTCGCCGTCTCCTTCACGCCGACCCTCGCGCCGATGCCCCGCGGGATCCTGGCGACGTGCAGCGCGCCCGCCGCCGAGGGGGTGACCGCGGAGTCCCTGCGGGCCGCCTACGAGAAGGCCTACGCCGACGAGCCCTTCGTCCACCTGCTCCCCGAGGGCAGCTGGCCCGCGACGGCGTCCGTCCACGGTTCCAACGCCGTTCACGTGCAGGTCGCGTACGACGCCGCCGTGGACCGCATCATCGCGATCAGCGCCATCGACAACCTGACCAAGGGCACGGCGGGCGGTGCCGTCCAGAGCATGAACCTCGCCCTGGGTCTTCCCGAGACCACCGGGCTTTCCACGATCGGAGTCGCACCGTGAGCTGGGGGCACCGCCCAGCGGTAGCTGGGGGAGCGCGCGCAGCCACCGGGCTGCAGACGACGATGAGAGCCGCACCGGCGCGCTGCGCGGGCGGAGAAGCGAACGAGGAGATGCAGTGAGCGTCACGGCAGCCAAGGGATTCACGGCGGCGGGCATCGCCGCCGGAATCAAGGAGAACGGCAACCCCGACCTGGCCCTCGTGGTCAACAACGGGCCCCGCCGTGCCGCCGCGGGCGTCTTCACCTCCAACCGCGTGAAGGCCGCGCCGGTGCTGTGGTCCGAGCAGGTGCTCAGGAGCGGCCAGGTCTCGGCCGTCGTCCTCAACTCCGGCGGCGCCAACGCCTGCACCGGACCCCAGGGCTTCCAGGACACCCACGCCACCGCCGAGAAGGCGGCCGAGGTGCTCGGCCGCGGCGCCATCGAGGTCGCCGTCTGCTCCACCGGTCTCATCGGCGTCCTGCTCCCCATGGACAAGGTCCTCAAGGGCGTGGAGACGGCCGCCGCCTCCCTGAGCGAGCACGGCGGCGAGAAGGCCGCCATCGCCATCAAGACCACCGACACCGTCCACAAGACCTCCGTCGTCACCCGGGACGGCTGGACGGTCGGCGGGATGGCCAAGGGCGCCGGCATGCTCGCCCCGGGCCTCGCCACCATGCTCGTCGTCCTCACCACCGACGCCGACCTCGGCGACGAGGACCTCGACAAGGCGCTGCGCGCGGCCACCAGGGTCACCTTCGACCGCGTCGACTCCGACGGCTGCATGTCCACCAACGACACCGTGCTGCTGCTCGCCTCCGGCGCCTCCGGCATCCGCCCGGACCACGCCGAGTTCGCCGAGGCCGTACGGCAGGTCTGCGACGACCTCGGCCGGCAGCTCATCGGCGACGCCGAGGGCGCCAGCAAGGACATCAAGGTCGAGGTGATCAACGCGGCCAGTGAGGAGGACGCCGTCGAGGTGGGCCGCTCCATCGCCCGCAACACCCTCCTGAAGTGCGCGATCCACGGAGAGGACCCCAACTGGGGCCGGGTCCTCTCCGCGATCGGCACCACCGGCGCCGCCTTCGAGCCGGACCGGCTCAACGTCGCCATCAACGGCGTCTGGGTGTGCAAGAACGGGTCCGTCGGCGAGGACCGGGAGCTGGTCGACATGCGCTACCGCGAGGTCCACATCGTCGCCGACCTCGCCGCGGGCACCGAGACCGCGACCATCTGGACCAACGACCTGACCGCCGACTACGTCCACGAGAACAGCGCCTACTCCTCATGAGCACTCGCAAGCACACCGCGCTGCCCAAGGCCCAGATCCTCGTCGAGGCGCTGCCCTGGATCACCCGCCACCGCGGCAAGACCGTCGTCATCAAGTTCGGCGGCAACGCCATGGTGAACGAGGAGCTGAAGGCCGCCTTCGCCCAGGACGTCGTCTTCCTGCACCACGCCGGCCTCAAACCGGTCGTCGTGCACGGCGGCGGCCCGCAGATCAGCGCCGCCCTCGACCGGCACGGCATCGTCTCCGAGTTCAAGGCGGGCCTGCGCGTCACCACCGAGGACGCCATGGACGTCGTCCGCATGGTGCTCGCCGGACAGGTGCAGCGCGAGCTGGTCGGCCTGCTCAACCGGCACGGCCCGCTCGCCGTCGGCCTCACCGGCGAGGACGCGCACACCATGGCCGCCACCAAGCGCATGCCCGAGATCGACGGGGAACCGGTCGACATCGGGCGGGTCGGCGAGATCACCGCGATCGACACGGGTGCCATCGAGGCGCTGCTGGCCGACGGCCGCATCCCGGTCGTCTCCTCGATCGCCCGCAGTCAGGACGACGCACATGTCTACAACATCAATGCTGATACGGCGGCTGCGGCACTCGCTGCGGCACTGGGCGCCGAGACCCTCATGGTCCTCACCGACGTCGAGGGCCTCTACGAGGACTGGCCGAACTCCGACGAGGTGATCAGCCGCCTCACCGCCTCGCAGCTGGAGAAGCTGCTGCCGGAGCTGAGTTCCGGCATGGTGCCGAAGATGGAGGGCTGCCTGCACGCCGTACGCAACGGCGTGACCACCGCCCGCGTCATCGACGGCCGGGTCCAGCACTCGATCCTGCTGGAGATCTTCACGGACGAAGGCATCGGCACCATGATCGTGCCCGACGGGACCGCGCACGGACAGGGGGAGTCATGAGCAACCAGGAGCTGACCCAGCGGTGGCAGGGGGCGCTCATGAACAACTACGGCACCCCGCGCCTGCCCCTGGTGCGCGGCGAAGGCGTTCGGCTGTGGGACGCCGACGGCAAGGAGTACCTCGACTTCGTCGGCGGTATCGCCACCAACGCCCTCGGCCACGCCCACCCGGCGATCGTGGAGGCCGTCACCCGGCAGATCGGCTCCCTCGGCCACGTCTCCAACCTCTTCATGGCCGAGCCCACCATCGCGCTCGCCGAGCGGCTGCTGACGCTGTTCGGCCGCGAGGGCCGCGTCTTCTTCTGCAACTCCGGCGCCGAGGCCAACGAGGCCGCCTTCAAGATCGGCCGGCTCACCGGGCGCACCCACATGGTCGCCACCCACGGCGGCTTCCACGGCCGTACGATGGGCGCCCTCGCGCTCACCGGCCAGCCCGGCAAGCAGGACCCCTTCCGGCCGTTGCCCGGCGAGGTCACCCACGTCCCCTACGGCGACGCGCAGGCGCTGGCCGCCGCGGTCACCGAGGAGACCGCGGCGGTGTTCATCGAGCCCATCCAGGGCGAGAACGGCGTGGTCGTGCCCCCGGCCGGCTACCTCAAGGCGGCCCGCGCGATCACCGCCGCCACCGGGGCGCTGCTGGTCCTGGACGAGGTGCAGACCGGCGTCGGCCGGACCGGCACCTGGTTCGCCTACCAGGCCCACGAGGGCGTGCTGCCCGACGTCGTCACCCTCGCCAAGCAGCTCGGCGGCGGGCTGCCGCTCGGCGCGACCGTCGCCTTCGGCCGGGCCGCCGACCTGCTCAAGCCCGGCCTGCACGGAACCACCTTCGGCGGCAACCCGGTCGCCTGCGCCGCCGGACTCGCCGTGCTCGACACCATCGAGGGCGAGGGCCTGCTCGACAACACCAAGCGGCAGAGCGAGCGGCTGCGGCACGGGATCGAGGCTCTGGACCACCCGTTGATCGACCATGTCCGGGGCGCGGGCCTGCTCCTGGGTATCGTGCTCACCGGGCCGCGCGCACCGCAGGTGCAGCAGGCGGCCCAGGAGGCCGGGTTCCTGGTGAACGCGCCCGCCCCCGACGTCGTACGGCTCATGCCGCCGCTGAACCTCCACGACGACGAGGCGGGTGCGCTGCTCCGGGCGCTGCCCGGCATCCTCGACACGGCGAACCCTGTGGACGGGGACGGACGATCCGGAGAATGAGACGACGATGAGCCAGGCGCAGGACCACGAGTCGGCGGCGGGTGCCGGGCCGGCCGTACCCCAGACCCGCACCGCACGGCACCGCCGGATCGTGGACATCCTCAACCGGCAGCCGGTGCGGTCGCAGAGCCAGCTGGCGAAGCTGCTCGCCGACGACGGGCTGAGCGTCACGCAGGCGACACTCAGCCGGGATCTCGACGAGCTGAACGCCGTGAAGATCCGCAACACCGACGGCGACCTGATCTACGCGGTGCCGAGCGAGGGCGGCTTCCGCACGCCGCGCGCGCCGCTGGGGGAGTCGGCGAAGGAGGAGCGGATGCGGCGGCTCTCCCAGGAGCTGCTGATCTCCGCGGAGGCCTCGGCGAACCTGGTGGTCCTGCGGACCCCGCCCGGGGCCGCCCAGTTCCTCGCCTCCGCCATCGACCAGGCGGAGCTGCACGACATCCTCGGCACCATCGCCGGCGACGACACGCTGCTGCTCATCAGCCGGAACCCCACCGGCGGGCAGGCCCTCGCGGACCATCTGCTGCGGCTGGCACAGAACGGGCACTGACCGCGTGCGGGGCCCGGCGGCCCGACGCAGAATGGGCATGTGATCTTCCGCGGCGGGCGGGCAGGGGGACGGGCAATCCCCTGGCGGCCGTCGGACGTATACAGAGGTGTGTCGGGATACCGGTTCCCCGTCGGCCGCCTCCCGGACGAGGCTCTGCTCTCCGGGCTGGCCGCCGGAGATCCGGAGCTGGCCGCGATCTTCGTACGGAGGTTCCAGCACCGGGTCTACGGCGTGGCGATGGCCGTCACCAGGGACCGGCAGCTCGCCGAGGACGTCGCCCAGCAGACGTTCGAGCGCGCATGGCGTCACGCCCAGATCTACGACTCGCGCCGCGGCTCGGTCATGACCTGGCTGACGACCATCGCGCACAACCTGGCCGTCGACGCCGTGCGTGCCCGGCGTACGGAGCCGATGGCCCCCGAGGACCTCGAGGATCTGCTGGACGCCGTCACCGCGACCCCCGAGGAGTGGGCCCTGGCCGACGAGGCCTCCGCCCAGGTCCGGGCCGCCCTGGCCCGGCTGCCACGGGAGCAGGCCAGGGCGCTGATGATGGCCGGCATCTACGGCATGACGGCCCGGCAGGTCGCCGACGCGGAACGGATACCGCTGGGTACCGCCAAGACGCGGATCAGGACGGCGATGGCACGACTGCGCACCGTCGTCGCGTCGGCGAAACGAGGCGACCATGTCGAGTGACGCGAACTGCGAGCGGCTGCGGGAGGTCGGCGCCGAGCTGGCGCTGGGCGTACTGCCCGGCCGGGAACGGGCCGAGGCGGTCGCCCATCTGGACCGGTGCGCGGACTGCCGGGAGTACGTCCGGCAACTGACCGGAGTCGGCGACCGGCTGGTCGGCCTGCTGCCCGACCGCGAACCGCCGCCCGGTTTCGAGCCCCGGGTGGCGCGCGCCCTCGCCCTCGCCCGGCGGACCGCGACGCCCGAGGGGCAGCGGCCGGCCCGCGCCCCCGGCCGCGCCCGCCGCGGCCTGCGGCAGGGCGCCCGGCGGGCCCGGGTCCGGGTCGCCGCGGTCGGTGCCGCGCTCGCCGTCGCCGCCGGCTTCGCCGGCTGGGCCGTCGGCACCGCCGTCGAGCAGGTCACCGCCGGGCCGCCGGCCGCCGTCGAGTCCGAGCCCGTGCTGGTCGGCGACATGACCCCGGCCGGGCAGGACGGACCGCCCGTCGGCGAGGTCTACGCCCACCCCGGCACCCCCGGCTGGATCTTCGTGTCCGTCGCCCTCACCCGGCCGGGCACCCGGTACACCGGAACGGTCACCTGTCTCCTGGTGCGCGCCGACGGCACGAGCGTCCGGATCGGCGACTTCACCGTGCGCGACGGGCACGGCAACTGGGGAGTCGCGGCCCCCGTCGGCCTCGACCGCTACTCCGGCGCCCGTCTGACCGCGTCCGACGGCACCGTCCTCGCCACCGCGCAGCTGCGGAAGGGGCAGGTGGTGACCCCGGAGACGTGAACCGTGCCGCTCACCCGCCGCGGCACGGGACGGGCAGCGCCGTCCTCAGCGCGGCGGCCAGCGCGGCGACGCCGGGCCGGGCCGAGGGGTCGGCGCGCAGACAGCCGTCGACGGCCGCCGCGAGGGCCGGCGGCAGGCGCCGCCGGGAGCCGATCGGCGGCGCCTCCCGCTCCGGCCGCGGACACCAGTCGCCCGGGGCACCCGCGCCGGTCACGAGGTCCGGCTCGTCACCGGCGCACCCGGCGTACGGCCGGTGCGCCCTCCCGCCGGCCGTCCGGCCGGTCGTGCGGCACGCGAAGGGCGGGTCACCGCACGCGAGCTCGTACAGGGTGACCCCGATGCCCCACACGTCGGCGGCGGCCGTGAGCCGCCCGCCGCGGGCCTGCTCCGGGGCGAGGTAGCAGCAGGTGCCCAGCCCGGCCGGGGCCGGCCCGGGAGGCCGGGCGACGCTCAGGTCCAGCACCTTCGCCAGGCCCCGGTCCACCACCACGTTCGACGGCTTGAGGTCCAGGTGGAGCAGGCCCCGGCCGTGCAGGTAGTGGACGGCGGAGCACAACTGCACCCCGAGCAGCGCGACATCGGCCGCGGACGCCCGGCGCCGCAGCCGGTGCAGCAGGTGGGACAGCGTCTCACCGGTCAGCGTCTCCAGGACGACGACCGGCTCGGGCGCGGCGCAGACGTCGTAGGCACGGACCAGGTGGGGATGGGTGAAGGCACGCAGCCACCGCCCCTCCCTCAGCAGCCGCTCGCCCAGCCGCGGTTCGCCCCGCCGGTCCGTGCGCACGGTCTTGAGCACGCACCGGCAGTCGCGCTCCTCGCTCCAGGCGTCGTAGACGTCGAGCCAGCCGGTGCGGGTGAGCCCCGCCAGGATCCGGTAGCCCGGCACCGGTTCCGTGCCCGGGGCCAGCGGCGGGGTGCCCGGCGCGGCGGTGGCGCTCACGACGGCACCGCTCCCGTGTGCAGCCGGTGCAGCCGGGCGTAGGCGCCGTCGTGCCGGAGCAGGTCGTCGTGGGTGCCGTCCTCAATGATCCGGCCGTGGTCGAGCACCAGGATGCGGGTCGCGTCGCGGACGGTCAGCAGGTTGTGGGAGATGACCACGGTGGTGCGCCCGGCCATCAGCCGGCGCAGCGGGTCCATGATCCGCCGGCCGGACCGGGCGTCCAGCCCCGCCGTCGGCTCGTCCAGGAGCAGTACGGGCGCGTCCCGGATCATCGCCCGGGCGATCGCCAGGCGCTGGCGCTGTCCGCCGGAGAGGGTCCGGCCGCGCTGGCCGACGAACGTGTCGTAGCCCTCCGGGAGCAGCTCGATGAACTCGTGCGCGTCCGCCGCCCGCGCCGCCGCGACGATGTCCGCGTCCGTGGCCCCCGGCCGCCCGTAGGCGATGTTGTCCCGCACGGTGCCGTGGAAGACGAGCGTCTCCTGCAGCACCACCGCGACGCTGTCCCGCACGTCGGACAGCCGGAGCCGGCGCAGGTCCCTCCCGTCGAGGCGGACCGCGCCCCGGTCGGGGTCGTAGAAGCGCAGCTGGAGCTTGGCGATCGTCGACTTGCCCGCCCCGCTGGCCCCGACCAGCGCCAGCGTCTCCCCGGGCGCCGCGTGGAAGGACACGTCGGACAGCGCCCAGGACGGGCCGCCCGGATAGCGGAACCACACCCCGTCGAACTCCACGTCCCCCCGGGCGCGTCCGGGGCGCCGGGCGTCGGGGGCCTCGGTGACCTGGGGCCGCTGGTCCAGCAGCTCGATGATCCGTTCCGCCGAGGCGGCGGCCGCGTAGAAGGAGGTGCCGAGGTGGGACAGGCCCCGGACCGGGCCGTAGAGCTTGCCGATCAGCGCGAGGAAGACCAGCAGTCCGCCCAGCGTGAGCTGCCCCTGCGTCAGCTTCCAGGTGCCCAGGCCCATCACCGCGAGACCGCCGGCCACCTCGATGAACTCGACGACCGGCCCGTACACGGCGCGGATCCGTGCCGAGGCCATCGCCGCCCGGAACCGCCCCAGGTTCTCCCGCTCGAAGCGGCCCGCCTCCCAGCCCTGCCGGTTGTACGCCTGCACCAGCACGACGTTGCCCAGCGACTCCTCGGCGATCGCGCTGAGCGAGCCGGTGCGGCGACGGCGCTCCCGCGACGCCTCCTTGACCAGCCGCGAGAAGTGCCGGGCCGCACCCCAGAACAGGGGCACGATGACCAGGGCGAGCAGGGTCAGGTCCCAGCGCAGGTAGAGCAGCAGGCCGAGGAAGACGGCGAGGCGGACCACGTAGTACAGGGCGTCCGCGACGCCCGAGAGCAGGAACGTCTCCACCGCGTCGACGTCGCCGGTGACCCGGGACAGCACGTCCCCGAGCCTGCGGCGCTCGAAGAAGCCGAGCGACAGCCCCTGGACGTGCCGGAACACGTCGGAGCGCAGGGCGAGCAGGAAGCGCTCGCCGACCCAGGTGGACGTCACGTCGTCGGCGAAGCCGAGGACGCCGGAGCAGAGGACCAGGCCCAGGTAGGCCGGTGCGATCCACAGGAAGGGGTGCAGGTCCCGGGGGACGAGCACCTCGTCCACCACGATCTTGAACAGCCACAGCTCGGCGGCGTCGACGGCGGGACCGGCCAGGCTGAACAGGACGACGGGCACGAGCCAGCGCCGGCCGCCGCGGGTGTACGGCCAGAACCGCCGGAACACCTCGCGCGGGGGCACCGGGGGCGCCGCCGCGACCACGGCGTCGGAGGCCTCGCCGAGCGAGAGCAGACGCCGCAGGACATGCGCCATGGCGTGCGTTCCTCGCGGGCCGGCGGAGCGGACCGGGGTCCTTTCGGCCTCCGGTCCGCTCCGCCGCGCGTGCGATCAGTAGCGACCGTGACCGTGACGGTCGCCGTGTCCGCCGTGATCGCCGTGGTCGCCGTGACCGTGGCGGTCGCCGTGGCCGTGACGGTCACCGTGGCCGCTGTGGTCGCCGTGGTCACCATGGCCGTGTCCGGACCAGTCGTCGTCGCGGTCCCGACTCGCCGGCATCAGGCTACTGAAGATGGCCATGTCGTTCCTCCTTCAACTTGCCTCACCGGTGATACGTCCCAGGGCCGGTGTCGGATGGCGTTCCGGAGGAAAAACTTCGCGTCCGGGCGAAAAAAGGCGGGGCCGCCGCCCGGGCGCGTCAACCCAGCCGTGCCGCCAGCCCCCCGGTGCACCGCACCTCGTCGCCCGCGGTGATCAGCAGGGCCTCGACGTCCGGCAGCGACTCCAGCCACGCCAGCCCCTGCCGGGAACCCATCGCGAACGCGGCCGTGGCCCAGCAGTCGACGAACGTCAGACGCGGGCCCACCACCGTCACGGCCACCAGGTCCGTCACCGCCGGCCGACCGGTCCGCGGGTCCACGATGTGCGCGCCCCGCTCCGCCGTACCGGAGGTCGCCACCGCCGACTCCTCCGTGCCGGCGGCCGAGATCACCGCCGCGAGTCCGCCGGGCCGGAGGGGATCGGCCACCCCCACCCGCCAGGGCCGCCGCGGCTCCGGCGCGCCGAGCAGCTGTACGTCGCCGCCCCCGTTCACGCTCACCCCGTGCACCCCGGCCACCGCCGCCAGCGCCCGTGCCGCCCGCTCGGCCGCCCAGCCCTTGACGATGCCGGTGGGGTCCAGCGAGCCCTGGTACCGGGTGCTGAACCAGCCCTCGCTGATCCGCTCCGCCTCGGCCGCCAGCTCCAGCACCTCGGTGACCTCGGCGGCGCACGCCGGCAGGTCCAGCTCGCCGCGGGCCAGCCGGGACACCTCGCTGTCGTCGCGGTAGGTGCTGAACAGGGCGTCCGCCCGGTGCAGCCCGGCGACCGCCTCGGCGAGCGCGGCCCGGACCGCGGCCGGTTCCCCGCCGCGGACGTCGAAGGAGAAGACCGTTCCCATGACCTCCTCCGCGTGACGCACCGCGGCCGGAGTCCTCGCCGGTTCGACCACCGTGTCAGCCACCGGCCTGGTCCAGGGCGGACTGGAGGGACTGCCGGTAGCCGGTGCTGGTGTAGGTGGCGCCGGAGACGGCGTCGATGTCCGCGCTCCCCGCGGCCACGGCTTCCTGGTTGAGCTTCGGGACGGCGAGCTGGGTCTTCTGGTCGCTGAGGCCGCCCTTGGGCGCCTGCACCGCCTCGGCCTTGGTGATCTTCCCGCCGCTGACCGTGATCCGCACCTGGACCGGCCCGTACGAGGTCTGCGCGGCCTTCCCGGTGACGGTACGCGCCTGCGCCGAGCCGGAGGACGAGGAACCGGAGGACGAGGAACCGGAGGACGACGCCGGGGGCGCGGAGGTCTTCATCTTGTCCAGCGCCGACTGCAGCGACTTCCTGTAGCCCTCGCTCGTGTACGTCGCCCCGGAGACGGCGTCGATGTCCGCGCTCCCCGCGGCCACGGCTTCCTGGTTGAGCTTCGGGACGGCGAGCTGGGTCTTCTGGTCGCTGAGGCCGCCCTTGGGCGCCTGCACCGCCTCCGCCGCGGTGATCTTCCCGCCGCTGACGGTCAGCCGTACCTGCACGGCCCCGTACTGCGTCTGCGCCGCGTCACCGGTCAGCGTGGCGGAGCCGGCCTGCGCGGCGCCCTGCGGCGCCTGCCCGGCCGCCGTCTGCTGCGGGACCGCGCCCGCCGCCGACGCGGCCGCCGGATCCGACGCCGGCTTCAGCGACAGCAGCAGCACGACACCGGACACGGTCGCGGCGGTGGCCAGCACGACCCGCCGCACGGGGTGGCTCTTCCTCATCGCTTCGCAGCTCCGCTCACATCTCGAACGACTCGTGGTGGATACGGCGGGCGGGCACCCCCGCCTCCCGCAGTGCCTCGAACACCGACTGGGCGAACCCGGGCGGCCCGCACATGAAGACGTCGTGCGTCTCGATGTCCGGGATCTTCGCCCGGAGGTTCTCCGCCGAGATGTCCGGACGCTCGCCCTCCGGGCTGTTCACCGCGTACATCAGCCGGGCGTCCCGCTCCTCGGCGATCGCCGCCAGCTCGTCCCACAGCGCGAGGTCCTGGGTGGTGTTGGCCCGGTAGAGGAGGGTGATGTCCCCGGCGCCCCCGGGCAGCGTCTCGAACAGCGCCCGCATCGGCGTGATCCCGACCCCGCCCGCGACCAGCAGCACCTTGCCCCGGCTGCGGCGCTGCGCGGTGAGCGCGCCGTACGGGCCCTCCGCCCACACCTTGGTTCCGGGCTCCAGCTCGCGCAGCCGGGCGCTGTGGTCGCCGATCGCCTTCACCGTGATCCGCAGCATGCCGGGGCGCGGGGCCGCCGACAGGGAGTACGGGTGCGAGCTGAACCGCATCCCCGGGGCGAGGAACCGCCAGCGGAAGAACTGGCCCGCCTCCGCGCCCATCCGGTGCAGCCGCCGCCCGCCGATCAGCACCGACACGATGCCCGGCGCCTCCTCGATCACCGCCTCCACGTACATGCGGTGCCGCAGGTTCAGCCGGATCGGGGTGAGGATCCGGTACCAGACCACCAGTGCGGTGACCGCGCCGTACAGGCCGTACCAGAAGGTCTGGGCGGTCGGCTCCACCGCGAAGTCGTTGCCCGTGGTGATCTGGTGCCAGAACGTCAGGAACACCGCCGCGTACGTCAGCAGGTGGACGTGGTACCAGGCGTCGTACGGGAGCCGGCGGCGGACCGGGCCGGCCGACGTCAGCCCGATGACCACGAACAGGCCCGTGCCGAGCGCGGCCTTGCCCATGTCCGGGAGCTGGCCGACGGAGTCGACGGTCTGCTGGACGATGTCGCCGAGCGACCTGCCGGCCTGGCGCGCGTAACCCCACATGGTGAGGAAGACGTGCGCGACGACCAGGCAGAGCGTGTACCGGCCGCTCATGGCGTGCCAGCGGGCCACCCGGTCGGAGCCGACCCGCCGCTCCAGTGCCGGCACGCGCGCCATCTGGAGCACGACCAGCGCCATCAGATAGCCGGCGAGCAGACCGGTGATCCGGCCCGCGCCCAGGATCCGGCCGGTGTCGTCGGCGATGGAGGGCGTGTTCTGCCACCAGAGCCACAGCACGGCCGCCGCGCCCGCCCAGACGGCGAGCAGCAGCGGGACGGCCGGGGAGCGGCGCGGACGGATGCGGCGCATCGTCTGTCGGCGGGCGGCGCGTCCGCCTGCGAGCGTGGTGGTCACGGTTCCTCCGTGGGGACTTGACCCTTGGCCCACAGATACGCGCCGGGTGCGCCGAGTGTTCAGAGACCGGCCGAGTCCAGCGCGGACTGGAGCGACTGCCGGTACCCGTCACCGGTGTCCTGACCGAGCGCGACGCGAGCGAGGAGCGGCCGCGCCGCTTCACCGCCGACGCCGGCCACGAACTGCGCACCCCGGTCGCCTCGGTCCGCGGCCACGCCGAACTGGCCCTCCTGCACCCGGGCCCGGTGCCGCCGAAGGTGACCCGCGCGCTGGAACGCATCACGGCCGAGTCCGCCCGGATGGGCGAGATGGTCGACGACCTGCTCCTCCTCGCCCGCCTCGACGCGGGCCGTCCCCTGGAGCGCCGCCCGGTCGACCTGACCCACCTGGTCCTGGACGCGGTGACGGACGCCCGCGCCGCGGGCCCCGGCCACCGCTGGACCCTGGACCTGCCGGAGGAGCCGGTGACGGTCCCGGGCGACGCGCACCGCCTCCACCAGGTGGTGGCCAACCTGTTGGCCAACGCGCGTTTGCACACACCCGTGGGCACAGAGGTCACGGTGACCCTGCAGACCGCCGCCGACGGCGCCCGCCTCTCGGTCCGCGACGACGGCCCCGGCGTCCCCGCCGACGTCCGGTCCACCGTCTTCGAACGCTTCACCCGAGCCGAACACCGCCGCCCCGCGGACGCCGCCGGGGGTGGAGCGGGCCTGGGCCTGTCGATCGTGGCGGCGGTGGCGGAGGCGCACGGGGGGAGCGTGGGGCTGGAGAGCCGGCCAGGGGCCACGACGTTCACGGTGAGCCTGCCCCTGGCGTTCTGACGGGCCCTGCCACAGCTCCAGCCGGAAGAGCCCGGTGTACGACGCCGGCCGCTCCCGCACCCGGCCCTCGCTGAACCGCGGCTAACGGGCCTACGGTGACGGCGTCGTCGAGGGCGACTGCCCCCGCTGCCTCGGCAGAACCATGAGGGGGAGTTCGGGCCGGGAGGGCGCCGGGGCAGGCGCCGGCCGGCTGTCAGTAGCGGCTGACCGCCGTCGCCCCGCGCTCCGTGCCGATGGCGATGTGCGGCTTCCGGGACGGGCGCGCCCAGGCGAGGATCCGGCGCATGTCGTCCGCCGGCACCGACACGCAACCGGCCGTCGCCCCCTGCCCGTTGACGTGCAGGAAGATCCCGGCGCCGCGTCCCCGCACGGGCCGGTCGTAGTTGAAGCCGATGACCAGGGCGTACGCGTACTGCCCCTGGAAGTCCACGAGATGCTCGGACTCGGCGGCGCGGCAGTCGGCGGGCAGCGGGTCGGTCCAGCGGTTGTACGAGCGGGAGTCGTTGTCCTGGCACCACCAGGAACTGTCCTTGACGGCCCGGTACTCGACCGCCGTGCCGGCCGGCGCCGGTGCGATCCCGAAGCCGAAGGGCAGGTCGTACAGGCCGGTCGGCGTCGTGTTCGTGCCCTGCACGCGGGTGTCGCCGTCCACCAGCCCGCCCGCCCCGAACCGGGCCGGCGCGGACCCGGCCTGGACCCACTCCCCGTCTCGCAGGTCCCACCAGCTGACCGTGCCCGCCGTGGCCTCGGTGTCCGGGGCCCGGGCGATGATCAGCTGGCTGCCGCCGCCCGTGTCCGCCAGGCTCGCGGGCAGCGGCTCCGGTCCGGCGCCGGGTGCGGCACCGAGCAGGGCGAGGGAGCAGGCGGAGACGAGGGCGAGGACCACACCGGGGCGCATGGCTCAGACGGTAGAGGGCGGCAGCGGCAACGGCAGCCCGGGCAGTCCGTCCAGGCTGGTCGCGATGTGCTCCTTCTTGGTGAAGTAGGCGTCCAGCGAGGCGTCGTCCTCGCGGGCGAAGCGCCTGGCGTGCAGATCGCGCTCCGTCTCGTACGCCATGTAGGGGACGGCGTACCCGCAGGTGTCCCGGACCAGCTCGGCGTGGACGAGGATGACCGCGCGCAGTCCGTGCCGGCTCGTGTCGATGTCCGGGAAGCGGGTGAGCAGTTCCGGGAAGCGCGGGTCGTCGCGGAAAACCGGCTCCCCCCGGCCGTGGACGCGCACGATGGAGGGCGGGCCCTGGAAGGCGCACCACATCAGCGTGATCCGGCCGTTCTCCCTGAGGTGGGCGATGGTCTCGGCGTTGGAACCGGCGAAGTCCAAATACGCCACGGTGAGTTCGTCCAGCACGGCGAACGAGCCCCGCAGGCCCTTGGGGGAGAGGTTGACCGTGCCGTCGCCCGAGAGCGGAGCGGTAGCGGTGAAGAAGAGGGGCTGTTCCTCGATGAACGTGCGCAGCCTGCCGTCTATGCGGTCATAGGTCTTTCCCATGTCCAGGGATTATCGCGGCAACTGTTTCGCCTGTCTAAGTAATTGCCGGATCCGGCCGACACCGGATCCGGCCGACACCGGATCCGGCGGCTGCGCCGTCCGTCACCTCACCGGACGCGGCCGGCCGTCACCTCACTTGGTGAGCGTGCAGGCGGCCAGCGAGCCGAGGCCCGTCGGCCTGGCCGAGGTGCGGCCGATGGAGAGGGCGATGCGGTCGATGGTCGAGGCCCGCTTGTCCTTGAGGGGGCCGAGGATCGCGTTGTTGACGAAGTTCGGGCCGCCCTGGCCGACCGTGTCCTTGAGCCGCTTGTTCGCCTCCTGGATCTGGGTCTGGAGCAGAGCGAGGTTGCGGTCGACCTCGGCCTTCGCGGAGGCGGGGACGGCGGGCAGCCGTGAGGCGACGTCCGGGCAGCTGATCGTGCCGGCCCCGCTGTTCCCGCCCGCCGCCGAGCCGGCGCCCGCGTTCCCCTTGCCGCCGCCGTTGGCGTTGCCGCCCGCGTTCGCCTTCCCGCCCGCACCCGCCCCCGCACCCGCACCCGTACCCGTACCCGCGCCCGCGTTCCCGCCCGCCGCCGAGCCGGTGCCCGCGTTGCCTCCCCCGTTCGCGTTGCCGCCCCCGCTCAGCGTGCAGGGCGCCAGCGCCTCCAGACCGGTCGGCTTGGCCGCCGTACGGCCGATCGCCGTGGCGATGCGGTTGACGGTGGACACGCGCTTGTCCTTGAGGGGGCCCAGGATCGCGTTGTCGACGAAGTTGGGGCCGCCCTGGCCGACCGTGTCCTTGAGCCGCTTGTTCGCCTCCTGGATCTGGGTCTGGAGCAGAGCGAGGTTGCGGTCGACCTCGGCCTTCGCGGAGGCGGGGACGGCGGGCAGCCGTGAGGCGACGTCCGGGCAGCTGATCGTGCCGGTGGCGGCCAGGGTGCGGGCGCCGGTCGCGCCGTCGCTCCCGGCCGGGGTGCCGGCGAGGGCGGAGCCGGCGATCACCGCGCCGGACAGCACGACGGCGGCGGCGCCGCCGATGACCGCCACGCGGCGCTGGTTGTACTTCGGAAGAGCCCTGGACATGCGAATGCCTCACTCGGGTCGGGGGTGTCGTCGTCGGACGAACGCGGCGCCTGCGTCCGGCCAGGAGTACGGGAAAGCGGTTGCGGACGTTCAACCGCAGGGGAGATTGACGAATCATGCAGAGTTCTGCATACTCATGCATGTCAGCGAATGCACTGTGAGGAGAAACCCGTGACCGAGCGCGTCGTACTCGCCTACTCAGGCGGTCTGGACACCTCCGTCGCCATCGGCTGGATCGCCGAGGAGACGGGCGCCGAGGTCATCGCCGTTGCGGTCGACGTCGGCCAGGGCGGCGAGGACCTGGACGTCATCCGCAAGCGCGCCCTCGCGTGCGGCGCCGTCGAGGCCGAGGTCGCGGACGCCAAGGACGAGTTCGCCGACGAGTACTGCCTCCCGGCGATCAAGGCCAACGCCCTCTACATGGACCGCTACCCCCTGGTCTCCGCCCTCTCCCGGCCGACGATCGTCAAGCACCTCGTCGCCGCCGCCAAGAAGCACGGCGCCACCACGGTCGCCCACGGCTGCACCGGCAAGGGCAACGACCAGGTCCGCTTCGAGGCCGGCATCGTCGCCCTCGCCCCCGACCTGAAGTGCATCGCCCCGGTCCGCGACTACGCGATGACCCGCGACAAGGCGATCGCCTTCTGCGAGGAGAAGCAGCTCCCGATCGCCACCACCAAGAAGTCCCCGTACTCCATCGACCAGAACGTCTTCGGGCGCGCCGTCGAGACGGGCTTCCTGGAGGACATCTGGAACGCCCCGATCGAGGACATCTACGAGTACACCTCCAACCCGGCCCTCCCGCGCGAGGCCGACGAGGTGGTCATCACCTTCAAGGAGGGCGTCCCCGTCGCCATCGACGGCAAGCCCGTCACGGTCCTGCAGGCCATCCAGCAGCTCAACGAGCGCGCCGGCGCCCAGGGCATCGGCCGGATCGACATGGTCGAGGACCGCCTGGTCGGCATCAAGTCCCGCGAGGTCTACGAGGCCCCCGGCGCGATCGCCCTGATCACCGCCCACCAGGAGCTGGAGAACGTCACCGTCGAGCGTGAACTCGCCCGCTACAAGCGGCAGGTCGAGCAGCGCTGGGGCGAGCTGGTCTACGACGGCCAGTGGTTCTCCCCGCTCAAGCGGGCCCTGGACGGCTTCATCGACGAGGCCAACCAGCACGTCTCCGGCGACGTCCGGATGACCCTGCACGGCGGCCGTGCCGTCGTCACCGGCCGGCGCTCGCAGGAGTCGCTGTACGACTTCAACCTCGCCACCTACGACACCGGCGACACCTTCGACCAGTCCGCGGCCAAGGGCTTCATCGACATCTACAGCCTGTCGTCGAAGATCGCCGCCAAGCGGGACCTCGCGTAACCCGGCAGGGTCCCCTCACGCGCATCAGCCTGACAGCCGCCTCCCCGCCTGGAAGGGTGGGGAGGCGGTGGCACATCAGCGCCTGTACCAGTGCCTGTAATCGACAGCTTCGAGGAGCACGCAAGTGAGCAGCAACACCGGTGACGTACGGCTCTGGGGCGGCCGTTTCGCCGACGGTCCGGCCGAGGCCCTGGCGAAGCTGTCCGCGTCCGTCCACTTCGACTGGCGGCTCGCCCCCTACGACATCGCCGGCTCGCGTGCCCACGCGCGCGTGCTGCACAAGGCGGGGCTGCTCACCGAGGACGAGCTGCAGCGCATGACCGCCGGGCTCGACCGGCTCGAAGCCGACGTCGCCGCCGGCACCTTCACGGGCACGATCGCCGACGAGGACGTGCACACCGCCCTGGAGCGCGGCCTGCTGGAGCGGCTCGGCCCCGACCTCGGCGGCAAGCTCCGCGCCGGCCGCTCCCGCAACGACCAGGTCGCCACCCTCTTCCGGATGTACCTGCGCGACCACGCCCGGATCATCGGCGGTCTGATCGCCGACCTCCAGGACGCCCTGATCTCCCTGGCCGAGGCCCACCCGGACGTGGCGATGCCCGGCCGCACCCACCTCCAGCACGCCCAGCCGGTGCTCTTCGCCCACCACGTCCTGGCGCACGTCCAGTCCCTGTCCCGGGACGCGGAGCGCCTGCGCCAGTGGGACGACCGTACGGCGGTCTCCCCCTACGGCTCCGGCGCCCTCGCGGGCTCCTCCCTGGGCCTGGACCCGGAGGCGGTGGCCGAGGACCTCGGGTTCGAACGCGGCAGCGCCGGCAACTCCATCGACGGCACGGCCTCCCGGGACTTCGTCGCCGAGTTCGCCTTCATCACCGCGATGATCGGCGTGAACCTCTCCCGGATCGCCGAGGAGATCATCATCTGGAACACGAAGGAGTTCTCCTTCGTCACCCTGCACGACGCCTTCTCCACCGGTTCCTCGATCATGCCGCAGAAGAAGAACCCGGACATCGCCGAACTGGCCCGGGGCAAGAGCGGCCGCCTGATCGGCAACCTGACCGGGCTCCTGGCCACCCTCAAGGCCCTGCCCCTCGCCTACAACCGCGATCTCCAGGAGGACAAGGAGCCGGTCTTCGACTCCTGCGACCAGCTGGAGATCCTGCTCCCCGCCTTCACCGGCATGATCGCCACCCTCACCGTCCACCGCGAGCGCATGGAGGAGCTGGCACCGGCCGGCTTCTCGCTCGCCACCGACATCGCCGAGTGGCTGGTCAAGCGGGGCGTGCCGTTCCGCGTGGCGCACGAGGTCGCGGGGGAGTGCGTCAAGGCCGCCGAGGCCGAGGGCAAGGAGCTGGACGACCTCACGGACGAGCAGTTCGCGAAGATCTCCGCCCACCTCACCCCGGAGGTCCGCGGCGTCCTCAACGTCCCCGGCGCCCTCGCCTCCCGCAACGGCCGGGGCGGTACCGCCCCGAGCGCGGTCGCGGTCCAGCTGGCGGAGCTGAAGACGGACGTGGCGGCCCAGCACCAGTGGGCGACGGCCAGGAAGAAGCGGTAGGAGAGCGAACCGGCAGGGGCGCGGGCCGTACGCGGCGGACGGCTCGGCCGCGGGGGCGCGAGCAGCCGGCCGGCACCCGCGCCCGCCGAATCGGGCGCACGTCCCGAGCTGTAGCGCGATCACCAGGTCATCGCGGGTTACGTTGGTCACGAGCCGTAGGAGCCGACCGAACGGAGCCCGCGATGCCCTTCGCGCGACTGGCCGCAGCGACCACCCCCACCTGCCACATCGGCCTCGGCCTGGCCGCGGTGGGCCGCCCCGGCTACATCAACCTCGGCCGCGACGAAGACCTCGGCGACGACCGCGGCGAGGACGCGCTGCGCACCCGCACCCACGAACTCCTCGACGCCGCCTACGCCCAGGGCGTCCGCTACTTCGACGCCGCCCGCTCCTACGGCCGCTCCGAGGAGTTCCTCGCCGGCTGGCTGAGCGCCCACCCCGACGCCGACGACGTGGTGATCGGCAGCAAATGGGGCTACACCTACACCGCCGGCTGGTCGGTGGACGCCGAGACGCACGAGGTCAAGGACCACAGCCTCGCCGCCTACGAACGCCAGCGCGCCGAGACCGACGCCCTGCTCGGGGACCGGCTCGACCTCTACCAGATCCACTCGGTGACCCCGGACAGCCCGGCCCTCACCGACAAGGACCTCCACGCGAGGCTCGCGGAAGCCGCCGCCCAGGGCCTCACCGTCGGCTTCTCCACCAGCGGCCCCGCGCAGGCCGACGCCATCCGCGCCGCCCTCGCCGTCACGGTCGACGGCGAGCCCCTCTTCCGTACCGTCCAGTCGACGTACAACATCCTGGAGCACTCCGCCGGCCCCGCCCTCGCCGAGGCGCACGACGCCGGGCTCACCGTGATCGTCAAGGAGGGCATGGCCAACGGCCGGCTGGCCGAACCGCACGCCCCGGAGGCGCTGCGGACGGTGGCCGCCGAGACGGGACTCGGCTGCGACGCGGTCGCCCTCGCCTGGATCCTGCGGCAGCCCTGGGCCGGCGTCGTCCTCTCCGGCGCCGCCACCCTCACCCAGCTCGCCTCCAACCTCCACGCCCCCGCCGTCGACCTCGACCCGGACCAGTCGACCCGCCTCGCCACGCTGGCCGAGGACCCGCGCGCCTACTGGGAACGGCGCGGCCAGCTGCCCTGGCACTGACCCGCGACAGGGCCGTACCAGCGCGACGGGCACCCCGCACCACCAGCGAAAATGAGTCACGTACGGCTTGGATGAGACAACAATGTCTCATCGGGGCTACTCTTGTCTCATGGCCCTCGACCGTGACCACGTGCTGCGCAGCGCAGCCGCCCTGCTGACCCGTAGATCCACCGCGACCATGGACGAGGTCGCCAAGGCCGCCGGGATCAGCCGGGCCACGCTGCACCGGCACTTCGCCGGCCGGGACGCGCTCGTCCGCGCGCTGGAACAGCTCGGCATCGCGGAGTGCGAGGGCGCACTGGACCGGGCCCGGCCGGAGGAGGGCTCCGCCGCCGAGGCCGTACGCCGGCTGGTCCGCGAGATCCAGCCGGCCGCCGGACTCCTCGCGTTCCTCTACGGCGAGAACCAGCTCTGGGAGGGCGACCGGCAGAACGAGGGCTGGCAGCGCCTGGACGCCCGGATCGGCGGCCTGTTCCAGCGGGGACAGCGCGGCGGCGAGTTCCGCATCGACCTCAGCCCGGTCTGGCTCACCGAGGCCCTCTACGGCCTGATCGCCTCCTGCGCCTGGGCCACCCTGGACGGCCGCGTGGCCTCCCGGGACTTCCCCACCATGATCGCCGAGCTGTTGCTCGGCGGCGCTCTGCGAAGAGAGGAACCATGACCAGCACCCTGCAGCCGGCACAGGCGACCGAGGCGGTGAAGCGCCCGGGCCGCTGGCTCGCGCTCTCCGTCCTCGTCCTGGCCGTGCTGCTGGTGGCCGTCGACGCCACCGTCCTCGGCCTGGCGACCCCCTACATCAGCGAAGACCTCCACCCCACCGGCACCCAGCTGCTGTGGATCGGCGACGTCTACTCCTTCGTCATCGCCGGTCTGCTCGTCTCCATGGGCAGCCTCGGCGACCGCATCGGCCGCAAGCGGATCCTGCTGGGCGGCGCCACGGCGTTCGGCGCGCTGTCCGTGCTGGGCGCCTACGCGACGACACCGGAACTGTTGATCCTCGCCCGGGCGCTGCTCGGCGTCGCCGGCGCGACCCTGATGCCCGCCACCCTGGCCCTGATCCGGAACATCTTCCACGACCCGCGCGAGCGCAGCCTCGCCGTCGGCGTCTGGGGCGCCACCGCCTCCGCCGGCACGGCCGTCGGTCCGATCGCCGGCGGATTCCTCCTCGAACACTTCTGGTGGGGCTCGGTCTTCCTGATCAACCTGCCGGTGATGGCCGTCCTGGTCCTGGTCGGCATCCGCACCCTGCCCGAGTCCCGCAACCCCCACCCGGGCCCGTGGGACCTCGGCAGCGTCCTGCTGTCCCTGGTCGGCATGATCGCCCTCGTCTACGCCGTCAAGGAGGCCGCCACCCACGGCCTCACCGGGACGACCCTGGGCACCGGCCTGCTGGGCGCGGCGGCGCTGTACGGCTTCGTCCACCGCCAGCTGACCATGCCGGTCCCGCTGCTGGACATGCGGCTGTTCCGCCGCCGCGGCTTCAGCGGAGCGGTCCTCGCCGACCTGCTGACCGTCCTCGGCATGTCCGGCCTGGTGTTCTTCCTCTCCCAGTACCTGCAACTCGTCCAGGGCCGGCGCCCCTTCGAGGCGGGCCTGGCCGAACTGCCCGCCGCCGTCGGCGCGGTGGCGGCCGGTCTGGTCGCGGGCCGGGCCGCCCGGCGATTCTCGGTCCGTGCCGTCGTCTCCGGCGGTCTGGCCGGGGTCGGCATCGCCCTGGCCGCCCTGACCGCGCTCGACCGGTCCACCGGCTACCCGGTCCTCGGCGCCGCCCTGCTGGTGGTGGGTGTCGGCGCGGGCTTCTCCTTCACGGTGACCGCCGACGTCATCCTCTCCAGCGTCCCGAAGGACCAGGCGGGCGCCGCCTCGGCGGTCTCCGAGACGGCGTACGAGCTGGGCGCGGCCCTGGGCATCGCCCTGCTGGGCTCGATCGTGACCGGCGTCTACCGCGGCTTCCCGGCCCCGGCCGGCACCCCCTCCGGGGCCCACGAGTCCCTGGGCGCGGCGGCGGAGGCGGCGGCGCACCTGCCCCCGCACCAGGCGGACGCCCTGCTCGCCGCGGCCCGCGAGGCCTTCGTCCACGGCCTCCACCTGGCCTCCGGGGCAGGAGCGGCGGTCCTCCTGGCGGCGTCGGCGGTGGCGTGGTTCCTGCTGAAGGACCAGGAACTGGAAGGCACCGGCTGAGCGGACCACGCCGGGATCACTTCTTGTATCCCAGCACCGTCATCATCCCGCTCTCCGAGTGGTACTGGTTGTGGCAGTGCAGCATCCACAACCCCGGATTGTCGGCATCGAAGTCGATCACCAGCTTCCGGTGCGGCAGCACGATCGCGGTGTCCTTGCGGGCTCCCACCGAGTCCAGCCCCACCACCGCGAAGGTGTGCCCGTGCAGATGCATCGGGTGCCACATGCTCGTGGCGTTGATGAGCGTCAGCCGCACCCGTTCGCCCGCGCGGACCGGGTGACGCTGCTGCGGGGAGTACGGCTCGTGGTCGAACCCCCAGTCGAATTTCGCCATGGAGCCGGTGATCCTGATGCGCATCTCGCGGTCGGGGTGCCGGTCGCCCAGGGCCACGGAGTCGTCGGGGAGGAGGCGGCGCGCGGGCACGGTGTTGCCGTCGAGCTCGTCCAGGCGGACGTCGGCCGGGGGGAGCTTCCCGCTCCCCTTGGCGGTGCGCAGCACGGCGAGGGCCCTGCCCTTCTTGCCCTCCGCCAAGGCGACCAGCGGGAAGACCCCGTCCTTCGCGGTGATCAGCACGTCGTACCGTTCCGCCATGCCGATCAGCAGGGCGTCGGTCTTCTTGTGCTTCACGGGATAGCCGTCGGTGTGGGTGACGGTCATCGCGTGCCCGCCCAGCGCGACCCGGAAGGCGGTCTCGGACCCGGCGTTGATGATGCGCAGCCGCACCCGGTCGCCGGGACGGCAGCGGAACACCGACGGGTTGTCGGGCAGGCGCCCGTTGACCAGGTAGTGCGGGTAGTCGACGCTGCCGCCCTCCCCGTGCAGCATGCGGCTGTAGGACTTGTGCAGCACCCGGTCGGGGCCCGAGGACTTCCGCGAGGGCGAAGGGTGGCCGCTCGCCTTCCGGTCGTGCCCCGATCCGTCGTGTCCGGGACCCATGGCCATCGACCCCATCTCCATGGCCCCGCCCGGCTTGAGCTGGCTCAGCACCCCGTCGGGGGTGGACCCCTGTACGCCGTCGAGCCAGTCGTCCAGGACCACGACCCACTCCTTGTCGTAGGAGAGGGGCTCCCTGGGGTCGTCCACGACGAGCGGCGCGTACAGCGCCCGGTCCGGCTGCATCCCCACGTGCGAGTGGAGGAGGTAGGTGCCCGGATGGTCGACCGCGAAGTGGTAGCGGAAGTCCGAACCGGAATGGATGGCCCGCTGCGTCAGGTCCGGCACGCCGTCCATGTCGCAGCGCAGCCGCACCCCGTGGGAGTGCAGGGTGGTCGTGGCGGGCAGCCGGTTGGCCAGGGTCAGGTCGAGTACGTCACCAGCCGTGATCCGCACCAGCGGGCCCGGCACCTCCTCGTTGTACGCCCAGGTGTGCACCGCCCGCCCACCCAGGTCCACGTGTGCCTCGGCGGCGGTGAACCGGAAGGTGCGCACGCGGCCGGCCCCCCGTTTCCGCTCGGTTGCCAGAACCTCCGGGTCCGACGGGTTGACGTACCCCCGGGGCCCGCGTGGGACGAACTTCTCCTCGTCGCCCGGGTGTTCGGGACCGGAACGGGGCGCGGATCCGGAACCGGTGCAGGACGCCAGGAGACCCGCGCCGGCGGCGGCGATCGGGGTACGGAGCAGAGTACGCCGAGAAGGTTTGTACATGTCCTGAATCAGACATGTTGTGTGGTGATACGGCCGCTTTCATACGGCCGAATGCCCGATGTGTCGGTGGCAGATTCCACCGGCAGGCGGATCCAACCCGCTCAGGCGGCCTTGGCCTTGGTGGCGTACATGTCGACGTACTCCTGGCCCGACAGGCGCATCACCTCGGCCATGACGGAGTCCGTCACCGCCCGCAGCACATAGCGGTCGCGGTCCATGCCCTCGTAGCGGGAGAACTCCATCGCCTCGCCGAACCGGACGGTGACCCGGCCCGGCCGCGGGATGCCCCGGCCGCCCGGCTGCAGCTTGTCCGTGCCGATCATCGCGAACGGCACCACGGGCGCGCCGGTCATCAGGGTCAGGCGGGCGATACCGGTGCGGCCCCGGTACAGGCGCCCGTCGGGCGACCGGGTGCCCTCCGGGTAGATCCCGAAGATCCGGCCCTCCTCCAGGATCCGCCGGCCCGTCATCAGCGCGGCCACACCGCCGCTCGCCCCGTCACGGTCCACCGGGATCATGCCGACGCCGGTGAAGAACCAGGCCATCAGCCGGCCCTTGAGCCCCTTGCCGGTGACGTACTCGTCCTTGCCGATGAAGCACACCTGCCGCTTGGTGACCACCGGCAGCACGATGGAGTCGATGAACGTCAGGTGATTACCGGCCAGAATCACCGGGCCGTCCCCCGGGATGTTCTCCGCGCCTTCCACCTGTGGGCGGAACATCAGGCGCATGATCGGTCCGAGCACTGCCTTGATGAGCGCGAAGCGGGACAACGCTTCCTCCGATGTCAAGGGGGGCGATATGAGTCTGTGCAGGTGAGGACATTACTCGTGGCACCGGTCCGCGCGCACATCGGGGACGGCGGGTTCACCGAGGCCTTACTAAGTGTTGACGCGGGTTTACCTGCGGTGCCGTGCCGAGGACGGCGGGTAACAGCCTTGTCGTGGTGTGACGGACATCGCGCCGGGCCGGGGCCCCGGGCCCGACGGACCGTCACCTTCCGCCGTTCGCAGGACACCCGACATCACCCGGGTGTTCGAACGGGCGCCTCCCCCTGGTCACGTGTACGACCCTACGATCGGCCCGCACCGGTGAACGAACGCGGCAGGAGGGCGCTCATGGACGGCGACCAGGGGAACGGGCGGACGCAGGGAACGGGACGGCGGGCGCTCCTCGGCGCCGCCGTGCTCGGCGCGGGCGGGGCGGCCATCGGGCTGTCCGGCACCGCCCGGGCCGCCGGGAGCCGCACGGCCGGGCACGGCGGACGCGGGCTGAAGAGCCTGCCGGTGCCGACGATCATCGGCCACCGGGGTGCCAGCGGCTACCGCCCCGAGCACACCTTCGGCTCGTACGACCTGGCCCTGGACCTGGGTGCCGACGTGGTCGAGGCGGGCGACCTCGTGCCCACCAGGGACGGCCACCTGGTCTGTCGGCACGAGCCGGAGATCGGCGGCACGACGGACGTCGCCTCCCGTCCGGAGTTCGCCGACCGCAGGACCACCAAGGTGCTCGACGGGGTCCCCACCACCGGATGGTTCACCGAGGACTTCACGCTCGCCGAGCTGAAGACGCTGCGCGCCGTGGAGCGCATCCCGGCCAACCGGCCGCACAACACCCTCTACGACGGCCGCTGGGAGATCCCCACCTTCGAAGAGGTCCTGAAGTGGCAGGACGAGCAGACCCGCCGGCGCGGCAGGCAGGTCTGGATCTACCCGGAGACCAAGCACCCGACCTACTTCCGCAAGCTGGGCCTCGGCCTGGAGGAGCGGGTGGCGAAGCTGCTGCGCAAGTACGGCAAGGACGGCCGCGACGCGCCGGTCATCCTGCAGTCCTTCGAGCCCACCAGCATCCAGCGGCTGAACCGGCTCGTCGACAACCCGCTCGTCGTCCTGCTCTCCTCGGCGAACAGCCGCCCGTACGACTTCGTCGAGGCGAACGACCCGCGCACGGTCGCCGACCTCGTCACCCCCCGGGGCCTGCGGGAGATCGCCGGCTACGCCCAGGGCATCGGCCCGACCCTGGACCTGGTCGTCCCGAAGAAGGCGGACGGCACCCTGGGCGAGCCGACCACGCTCGTCTCCGACGCCCACCGGGTCGGCCTGGTCCTGCACCCCTACACCATGCGGAACGAGAACCCCTTCCTGCCGGCCGAGTACCGCAAGGGCGGCGCGGCCGACGCCTACGGCGATGTCTTCGGCGCCTACAAGGCGTACTTCGCGACCGGTATCGACGGCGTCTTCACCGACAACGCCGACACCGGACTGCTCGCCCGCGCCGACTTCCTGAAGAACTGACGGCCTGCCGCCCGGCGGGGCCTGACGGCCTGTCCGCAGGGCCGGCTGCCTTCCGCCAGACGGGGCTGACGGCCTTTCCGCGGGGTCGACGGCCTCCCGCTCCGCAGGGCCGACGGTCCTTCCGGAAGGGCCGGCCGCGTCAACCGCGGCTGCCGGTCCGCACCCGTTCGGAGTGACTGTGCGCCGCCCCGGCAACCCCTCGCCGGGGCGGCTCGTCGTTCCGCATATGACGCACGACCTGGTTGCCGCCCTGCACCCGCTGCTCACCGCCGAAGCCTCGGCCGAGGCATATGCAACGGGAGGCGAGTCCGGCGACCTGGAGCAGGCCGTCTGGCTCCGCCTCCTGGAACGGCTGGAGAGCGAGGGACCACCGCTGGACCCGCAGGGCTGGCTGCGCAGGGCCGTGCGGGCCGAGGCCCGCCGCAGCCGCCGCACCACCCGTCTGGAACGCCCCTACGACGCCGAACCGGCCGACGACCTCCGCCCCGGCCCCGAACAGCACGTCCTCACCGCCGCCCGGTACCGCGCCCTGCGCGACGCGGTGCGCCGGCTGCCCGGCCGCTGTCCCCGCCTCATCGAGGCGCTGCTCTCACCGGAGGACCTGACATACCGGGAGATCGCGGGGGAGTTGGGTATCTCACAGGGCAGTCTTGGACCGGAACGCTCCAGATGTCTCGGATGTCTGCGCCGATTGCTCACACCGGAGGTTGCGGCGTGCGAAGCGCGGGGATAGGAGTGGGGGACGACAGGTGATCAGGTGAGCGGGAGGCATGCGCACATGGGCATGAGCGTGACCATCTCGGTGGCGACCGAACAGGACGCGGAGCAGATCTTCCGGCTCCAGTACCTGTGCTTCCAGAGCGAGGCGGCGCTGTACGGCAACTACCGCATCGACCCGCTCGTGCAGACCCTGGACTCCGTCCGTCAGGAGGTCGCGTCCGACTGCGTCTTCGTCGCCCGGCTCGGCGACGAGGTGGTCGGCTCGGTGCGCGGCAAGGTCACCGAGGACAGCGCGGCGGCCATCGGCAAGCTCTGCGTCCACCCCCGCCTCCAGGGCCACGGCATCGGCGCACGGCTGCTGCGCACGGCCGAGGCGGCCCTGGAGTCGGAGCGCGGCGCCAGGACATTCCGCCTCCTCACCGGCCACCGCAGCGAGGGCAACCTCCGGCTGTACCGGCGCGTGGGCTACCAGACGGTGGGCCGCGCCAAGGGCGCCGACGGAGTGGAGCTGATCATCCTGGAGAAGCAGGCGGGACAGTACGCGGCTACGGCCTGACGGCGTTCCCGGCCTTCCCCGCGTTCCGTGCCTTCCGCAGCCAGTACATCGCGGAGACCGGCAGCAGCACCGGGATGAAGATGTAGCCCGCTCCGTAGTACGACCACACGGTGGTGTCCGGGAACGCCGAGCGGTCGACCAGGGTCCAGGTGCCCACGAGGAGCACACCCGCGAGCTCGGCGGCGCAGCACACCAGCGCCGCCCTGCGGGCCGTCTCCCCGCCCCGGACGAGCGTGAACGTGATGAAGCCGTACACCACGCCGGCCACCGCCGACAGCACATAGGCCAGCGGCGCCCGGTCGAACTCCGTGCCGATCTGGTAAGCGGAACGCGACACCGCGCCGACCACCATCACGCCGTAGAACCAGACGAGCAGCATGCCCGGCCCGCTGATCAGCCGGGTCGGCTTCTCCTCCACCGCCGTCACCTCAGCCTCCCCAGATGTCGTAGAGCCGTACTTCCAGGACGGCCAGCACCACACCGCCGGCGGTCACTGTCACCGAGCCCCAGCGGGACCGCTCGGCCAGCGACATCAGACCCGCCGCCGGCACACACGCGAACGCGCCCAGCAGATACGCCACGAAGATCGTCGTACCCTGCTCCGGCTTCTCGCCCCGCGCCAGCTGCACGACCCCGATCACCAGCTGCACGAGGGCCAGCAGCGACACCACGGCCATGCCGATGAAGTGCCAGTCCTTCGTCGGCTGGTCGCGGTAGGCGGCCCAGCCGCACCACGCGGCGAGCAACAGCGCGGCGACCCCGGTCACCAGCGTCAGGGCATTGAGCATGCCGTGACCCTATTACGGCCGAAACGGGCCGTCGCCGCCGCCCCCGCCGTACACCGTAGGGTCTAGACCATGACGATCCACGCGCACGCCCTCCTGTTCGACAACGACGGCACCCTCGTCTCCTCCCTCGACTCCGTCGAGCGCTGCTGGACCCGCTGGGCCCGGGAGTACGGGATCACCGCCGAGGAGTTCGGACGCGTCGAGCTCCACGGGCGGACCGCGGTCGAGATCGTCGCCGACCTGCTGCCCGCCCGCCTGGTGCCGGAGGCGGTGGCCCGGGTCGAACAGCTGGAGGTCGAGGACGTGCCGAACGGCGGGGTGCGGCTGCTGCCCGGCACCCGCGCGCTCCTGGACGCGCTGCCGGCCGACCGCTGGGCCGTGGTCACCTCCGCCACCCGGCGGCTGGCCGAGGCCCGCCTGGCCGCCGTCGGCATCCGCCCGAAGTCCCTGGTCTCGGCCGACGACGTCACCCGCGGCAAGCCCGACCCCGAGCCCTACCTGCTCGCCGCCCGGCAGCTCGGCGTGGACCCCGCGCGCTGCGTGGTCTTCGAGGACGCCCCCGCCGGACTGCGGGCGGGCCGCGCGGCCGGCATGACCACCGTGGCGTTGGCCACAACCCACCGGGCGCACGAGCTGGACGCCGACCTGGTGGTGCGGGACCTGTCGGCCTTGTCGGCACTGGTCACCGACGGGGGAGTGGAGATCGCCGTCCGCGACTGAGCCCCGGCCACCGCCGTCCGCCCCTGTCCGCCGCTGTCCAGTATGCGGACAGCGGCGTCCGGTCAGGACCGCCCGTCTGGTTTACTGATCGCATGACCACGACGAGCTGCCGCACCCTTGCGACCGAGGCGACCATGACGCCCGGTGCTCGTTGTATGTGTCGCCTGATGTGCCGAATGTGCGCCTTCTAGAGGGCCCCCGCATCAGCTGAGCCTCGCGCCCCGAAGCGAGAGCCGTGGCCGTCCGTGCGCCGCAGACCGTACGCGACGATGCACCACCTTCCATGCCGGAACCGCATGCACCCGTGCCCGGGCACACCCACGCCCGCGCACTCGACAGTGACGGAAACCCACGTGATCACCACCTCGGGCCTGACCAAGGTCTACCGCTCCCGCGGCCGTGAGGTCACCGCCCTCGACGGCGTCGATCTCCACGTCCGCGAAGGCGAGGTCTACGGCGTCATCGGCCAGTCCGGCGCCGGGAAGTCCTCCCTCATCCGCTGCGTCAACCTGCTGGAGCGCCCCACCTCCGGCACCGTGACCGTCGACGGGCAGGACCTCACCGCCCTGGCCGGCCGCGGCCCCCGCGCCGGCAGGGAGCTGCGCCGTGCCCGCAGCCGGATCGGCATGGTCTTCCAGCACTTCAACCTGCTGTCCTCGCGGACCGTCCAGGACAACGTCGAGCTGCCGCTGGAGATCCTCGGCCAGGCCGGCCGGGCCCGCTCGCGCAAGGCCCTCGAACTGCTCGACCTGGTCGGCCTCGCCGACAAGGCCAAGGCCTACCCCGCCCAGCTCTCCGGCGGCCAGAAGCAGCGCGTCGGCATCGCCCGCGCCCTCGCCGGCGACCCCAAGGTGCTGCTCTCCGACGAGGCCACCAGCGCCCTCGACCCGGAGACCACCCGCTCCATCCTCCAGCTGCTGCGCGACCTGAACCGGCAGCTCGGCCTGACCGTCCTGCTGATCACCCACGAGATGGACGTCGTGAAGTCGGTCTGCGACTCCGCCGCCCTCATGGAGCAGGGCCGGATCGTGGAGTCCGGCACGGTCAGCGAGCTGCTCGCCACGCCCGGCTCCGAGCTGGCCGCCGCGCTGTTCCCGGTCAGCGGCGAGCGCACCGGCGCCGACCGGACCGTCCTCGACGTCACCTTCCAGGGCGAGGCCGCCACCCAGCCGGTCATCTCCCAGCTGTCGCGCACCTACAACATCGACATCTCCATCCTCGGCGCCGCCATCGACACCGTCGGAGGCCTCCAGATCGGCCGCATGCGCATCGAACTGCCCGGCCGCTACGAGGACAACGTGGTGCCGATCGGGTTCCTGCGCGAACAGGGCCTGCAGATCGACGTCGAGGGCCAGGACGGCCTGCTGGTGAAGGAAGGTGCCAAGTGACCTGGTCGGAGATGCAGCCGCTGCTGTCCCAGGCGTGTTGGGACACCCTCTACATGGTCGGCTGGTCCACCCTGATCGCCGTCCTCGGCGGCCTTCCGCTCGGCATCCTGCTGGTCCTCACCGACCGGGGCGGCCTGCTGCAGAACGTGGTCGCCAACAAGGTCATCGGGCAGGTCGTGAACATCGCCCGCTCCATGCCGTTCATCATCCTGATGGTCGCGCTGATGGGCGTCACGCGCTCGATCACCGGGACGACCATCGGCCGCGAGGCCGCCATCGTGCCGCTCGCCATCGGCGCGATCCCGTTCTTCGCGCGCCTGGTCGAGACGGCCGTCCGCGAAGTGGACGGCGGGCTCGTCGAGGCCGTCCAGTCGATGGGCGGCTCCACCTGGACCATCGTCCGCAAGGTGCTCGTACCCGAGTCGCTGCCCTCCCTGATCGCCAGCGCCACGACCACGATCGTCGCCCTCATCGGCTACTCGGCCATGGCCGGCACGGTCGGCGCCGGCGGCCTCGGCGACATCGCCATCCGCTACGGCTACCAGCGCTTCGAGACCCAGATGATGTGGATCACCGTCGGCATCCTCGCCGTCGTCATCTCCGTCATCCAGTTCGCCGGCGACTTCGCGGCCCGCCTCCTGCACAGCAGGGGCGGCCGGTCCGGCCCCGCCCCCAAGCTCCGCCTCCTCAAGGCCAAGGAGCCTGCGGCGGCCGACGTCAGCAAGGTCGCCTGACACACCCCCCGGACTCCCCGTTCACCCGTACACGGGGTCGCACCACCCTGAAGGAAAGGCACTTTTCGTGCGTAACACCGCCAAGCTCACCACCGCCGTCCTCGCCACCGGAGCCCTCACCCTCGGGCTGACCGCCTGCGGCTCCGGCAAGGACTCCGGCTCCTCCGACACGAGCGGCGCCCTGGTCGTCGCCGCCAGCCCGACCCCGCACGCCGAGATCCTGAACTTCGTCAAGGACAAGCTGGCGAAGAAGGCGGGCCTCGACCTGGAGGTCAAGGAGTTCACGGACTACATCACGCCGAACACGGCGACCGAGGACGGCTCGGTGGACGCCAACTACTTCCAGAACCAGCCGTACCTGGACGACTTCAACAAGAAGCGCGGCACCCACATCGTGCCCGTCGTCACGGTGCACCTGGAGCCGCTCGGCCTGTACTCCCACAAGGTCAAGAAGGCCGACGCCCTCAAGAGCGGTGCGACCATCGCCGTCCCGAACGACGCCGTCAACGAGGCCCGCGCCCTGAAGCTGCTCGCCGCCAAGGGGCTCATCACCCTCAAGGACGGCGCCGGCTCCGAGGCCACCCCGCAGGACATCGCCAAGAACCCCAAGAACCTCAAGTTCAAGGAGGTCGAGGCGGCCCAGACCGTGCGCTCCCTGGACGACGTGGACGCGGCCGTGGTCAACGGCAACTACGCCATCTCGGCCGGCATCAAGCCCGCCAAGGAGGCCCTGGTCCTGGAGTCCCCGAAGAACAGCCCCTACGGCAACTTCCTCGCCGTGAAGAAGGGCAACGAGAAGGACCCGCGCGTGAAGAAGCTCGCGAAGCTCCTCACCTCGCCCGAGGTCAAGAAGTTCATCGAGGACAAGTACCAGGGCTCGGTCATCCCGTCCTTCTGAGCCGTCAGGAGGACCGGCACCATGCGCGCGTCCGTCGTCGCCGCGGCGGTGGTGGCCGCCCTCGGCCTCACCGCCTGCGGCTCCGGAACGGACTCCGGCAAGGGCGGTGGCACGGACGACACCCTCGTCGTCGGCGCCACCGCCGTCCCGGCCGGCGAGGTGCTCGCCTACGTCAAGGAGCACCTCGCCGCCAAGGCCGGCCTGAAGCTGGAGATCAAGGAGTTCACGGACTACGTCCTGCCGAACACCGCCCTCCAGGAGGGCGAGCTGGACGCCAACCTCTACCAGAACCAGCCCTACCTGGACGACTTCAACAAGTCCAGGGGCACCGACCTCGTCCCGGTCGTCAAGCCCTACCTGCCGCCCATGGGCGTCTACTCCCACAAGGCCCGGCGCGTCACCCGGCTCGCCGACGGAGCCACCGTCGCCGTACCGAACGACACCACCAACGAGGGCCGCGCCCTCAGGCTGCTGGCGGCCGGCGGCCTCGTCGGGCTGAAGCCCGGCGCCGGCCCCGACGCGTCCCCCGCGGACATCACGGCCAACCCCCGGCACCTGAGGTTCAAGGAGCTGGAGGCCGCCCAGCTGCCCCGCTCGCTGGACGACGTGGACGCCGCGGTCATCAACAACAACTACGCCCAGGACGCGGGCCTCAGCCCCACCAAGGACGCGATCCTCCTGGAGTCGGCGAAGCACAACCCCTACGCCAACCTCCTCGCCGTCAGACGCGGCGACGAGGACGACCCGCGGGTGCGGAAGCTCGCCAGGCTGCTCGTCTCGCCCCAGGTGCGGACGTTCATCAAGGACAGGTACCACGGGTCCGTCCTGCCGGTGACCGACGGCTGACGGCACGTACACGGCGTTCCGCCACGCACGGGGTCCACTCCCTCACCGGGTGTGGACCCCGTTGTGCGGTTCGGTGGTTTCATGCTGCATGCTGGGCAGTTCAGCAGGCCTGACGGCCCTGACGGTCTTCCGAGGATTTTCCGAAGGTTACGGAGCGGCGCATGACGAGCACCTTCCCCAACATCTCCATCAGCACGGAGCGGTTGGTGCTGCGCCCCCTCGACGAGGACGACGCGCCCGCCCTGGCCGAGATGATGAACGACGAGCAGGTCGTCGCCTGGACCACCGTCCCCCACCCCTACGGCGAGGCCGAGGCCCGTGAGTGGGTCAGCCGGCTGGCCCCCGACGAGCGCACCGGGGGCCGCGGCATCGTCCTCGCCGTCACCGAGTTCCTCACCCAGCGGCTCGTCGGCATCGTCCACCTGAGGAACACCGACTGGCGGGTCCGCTCCAGCGAGATCGCCTACGTCGTCGCCCCCTGGGCCCGCGGTGAGGGCTACGCCTCCGAAGTCGCCCTCGCCATGGCCCAGTGGCTGTTCCACGACCAGAAGTTCGAGCGGCTCGAACTGCGCACCGCCGCCGACAACACCGCCGCCCAGCAGGTCGCCCAGAAGATCGGCTGCATCAGCGAGGGCGTCCTGCGCAACGCCTGGATAGCGCGGACCAGGACCGAGGACGGTACCTGGACCGACGTACGCACGGACGTCATCGTGTGGAGCCTGCTGCCGGAGGACCTCGCCGGAGCCGGCGAGCACCTGTCCGACACCGGTGGTTTCCCCTCGTACTCGGACTGGAACTGAGCCCCCGGGCCCCACCAGGTACTCTCACGGAGCCCGCTACGGGCCCACTCCACCCGCAGACCCGCGCAGAACCCCTGGAGACTGACGACGATGGCCGACCGGGTCACGGTGATCGGCTGGGACGGCTCGCCGCTGACCGAGGCGGCACGGGCCGCGCTCGGCGCCGCCACCCTCGTGGCGGGCGCCGCCCACCACCTGGCGCTGCCCGAGCTCCCGCCCGCCGCCGAACGCATCCGCCTCGGCAGCCTCGCCCTGGCCGCCCGCCGCATCGCCGCCCACCGCGGCACCGCGGTCGTGCTCGCCGACGGTGACCCCGGTTTCTTCGGCATCGTACGGACCCTGCGCGCACCGGAGTTCGGCCTGGAGGTCGAGGTCGTCCCCGCCGTCTCCTCGGTCGCCGCGGCCTTCGCCCGCGCGGGCATGCCCTGGGACGACGCCCAGGTCGTCGTCGCCCACCCGCGCACCCTGCGCCGGGCCGTGAACGTCTGCCGCGCCCACACCAAGGTCGCCGTCCTCACCGCACCGGGCGCCGGCCCCGCCGAACTCGGCCTCCTGCTGGAGGGCGTCCACCGCACCTTCGTCATCTGCGAGGAACTGGGCACCGAACGCGAGCAGGTCAGCGTCGTCACCTCCGACAAGGCCGCCGACCACACCTGGCGCGACCCCAACGTCGTCATCGTCATCGGCGGACCCGCCGGCGCCGGGGACAGCGGCGGCTGGATCGCCGGGCGCGACCCGGGCGCCGGCCCGCGCGGCTGGGTCCAGCCCGACGAGAGCTACGGCGCCGGGCCGGGAGCCGGACCGGACGGAGGGCTCGGCGAGGGGGAGACGCAGCTGCTGCGCGCCGCTCAACTCGCCCGGCTCGGGCCCCGGATCGGCGACCTCGTCTGGGACATCGGCTGCGGCAGCGGCGCGTTCGCCACCGAGGCCGCGCGCGCCGGCGCGGCCGTCATCGCCGTCGACCACGACCCCGCCGCCTGCGCCCGCACGGACGCCGCCGCCCGCCGCTTCGGCGTCCAGCTCCAGATCGTCCGCGGCAGCGCCCCGCACGTCCTCGAATACCTGCCCGAACCGGACGTCGTACGGGTGGGCGGCGGGGGACCGGCGGTCGTCTCCGCGGTCGCCGACCGGCGCCCGCAGCGCATCGTCACCCACGCCGCGACCCGGGACGCCGCCGAGCGCGTCGGCCGTGACCTGACCGAGCACGGGTACCGGGTCGAGTGCGCCCTGCTGCAGTCCGTCGAACTCGACACACGGGCCTGGACCGAGACCGAGCGGAACGTAGCGTTCCTGCTCAGTGGGGTACTGCCCGACCGCGCCCCGTGATCCTGTTGTCGTACCGCGCGCGGTAGGCTGGCCGATCGTTGTACCGCACCGGTGGCCCGAACTTCGTTCGCCAATGTCCGGATCGCAAGCCCGTTTTGGGGCGGGTGTGGTACTGCGGAACCGGAGGACGCGCAACGTGGCGCAGTCCACAGCGGGCTGTCGCGGATCATGCTGTCGCGACGGTGGAACGACCGGGACAATGCCACTGAATGGCTTTGTCGCCTTTTCCGGCGGGTCGTTCGTGCCGCTGGGCACGGACGCTCGTTCTTCACTGCGGGGCGGTCGGTGCGCCGTTCCGGGTGAGCTGGTCGTAGGAGCACTAACCGATGGGCGAGGGGTACGCATGACCGACACCGGCCAGGTCCCGGGCGAGGGGCAGCCGGAGAGCGCAGGCATGGTGGAACAGCCGGGCGTTCCCACGCACGGCGCGTACACCTACCTCTCCGAGGCGCCCGCCGAGGACGAAGACCTGCTGCTGCCGGGTGCCCAGGGCGCGTGGGGCAACGAGGTGCCGCCACCCGCTCCGGAACCGGTGGTGGAAGCCGTCCACGAGCCGGGCCCGCACGAGACGGCCGGCCGCGACAGCGGCTCGGTCGACCTCAACGGCGTACGGCTGCCCGACTCGGGGCCCGTCTCCGTCACGCCGTCACCCATCCTCTCGGCGCCGCACGACCCGGCGGCCGCGCCACAGCCGCCGCGCCGCCCGCTGCACCTCGGCCCGCCGATCCCCGACACCTCCGCGAGCCCGGTCCGCTCCCTCGCCGACCGCGGCCCCGCGGGTACGCCGGTACGGCAGCCCGGAACACCGGCCGCCGGTCCCGAGTACCTCGACGCCCAGCCGCAGACGGCCCCGCAGAGCGCGGCCCCCTGGGGTGCGGCCCCGCCCGCCCCGGCCCAGGTCGGCGTGGAGGCCCCGGCTGCCGAAACGGTTGGCCCGCCCTCGTCCGTACCGTCGCAGGCCGAGCCGGCCGACGCGGCACAGGCCGCGGTGGCCCGCCTCACCGGCCAGGTGCCCGTCGTGCACGGCCACGACGGGGTGCAGCCGATGCACGCCCACGACGGGGTGTACACGGCGCCGGCGGGACCGGGCACGGACGGGGCGGAGACTGCCGTGGCCGGGGAGATGCCGGCGGAGCAGGCCGTACCGGCCGCCGACGGCACCCCGCCCGCACCCGTGGCCGAGGCACCCGTACCGGCGCAGGAGGTCTCCGAGGCGCCGACGCCGGAGGCTCCTGCGGCGGAACCCGCGGAACTTCCGGAACCTGCGGAACCTGCGGAACCTGTGACGGAACAGAGCGTTCCGGCCGAGGGTGTTCCGTCCGCGCCGGAGCAGGCCGTACCGGCCGAGCCCGTCGAGGCCGTCGGCGAGGGCACCGCGGAGACCGGCCCGGCGACCGAGGCACCGGCCCCGACGGCGGCGGACGCGGCTCAGCCGACGGCACCCGCCGGGCCGGCCGAGGCCGCGCAGGCGGTCGCCGAGGAGCACGCCGACGCGGCCGCACAGGCGACGGACGGTGCGCAGCCGGTCGCAGCGCCGGAGGCGGTCGCCGTCGAGCCGGCGGCTACCGCGCCGGAGGCGGTCGTCGCACAGACGGCAGTTCCCGCGCAGCCCGCTGAGGTCGCGCAGCCCGTGGACGCGGCTCAGCCCGCCGGCGTGGAGCCGGTGGACGTGCCGCAGGCCGCCCCCGTCGAGCCGGTCGCTGCCGCGCCGGAGGCGGTCGTCGTCGCGCAGCCCGCCGAGGTCGCGCAGCCCGTGGACGCGGCTCAGCCCGTCGCCGTGGAGCCGGTGGACGTGCCGCAGGCCGCCCTCGTCGAGCCGGTCGCTGTCGCGCCGGAGGCGGTCGTCGTCGCGCAGCCCGCCGAGGTCGCGCCGCCCGTGGACGCGGCTCAGCCCGTCGCCGTGGAGCCGGTGGACGTGCCGCAGGCCGCCCCCGTCGAGCAGGCCGCTCCCGCGCCGGAGGCAGCCGCCACCGCGCCGGAGGCAGTCGCCGCAGAGCCGGCAGCTCCCGCGCCGCCCGGCGAGGCCGTGCAGCCCGCCGAGCCCGTGCAGCCCGCCGAGCCCGTGCAGCCCGTCGAGGTGCCGCAGGCCGCCCCCGTCGAGCCGGCCGCCCCCGCGCTCCAGGCCGCCGAGGAGGCGCACGCCGTCGCCGCTGCGCAGTCCCAGGTGCCCGCCGAGCCCGGACCGGCCACCGAGCTGCCTCAGCCGACCGCCCAGCCTCATGTGCCCGCCGAGCCTCAGACGACCGCCCAGCCCCAGACGCTCGCCGAGCCTCAGCAGCCCGCCGCTCCCCACGCTCCCGCGCAGGTCGCAGTCGGCCCCGCCGAGGCTCCGGCATCCGCGCTCCCCGAGACGCCGGAGTCGTCGGACGTGCCGGACGCCGCCGCTCCGGTCGCACCGGCCGCCGAGGTGACCGCGCCGGTGCAGCCGGCCGTGCTCCAGGTCCAGGGGCCGCAGCTCGCCGACGCCCCGGCCGTGTCCGCCGTACCCGAGCAGCAGCAGGCCGTGGACACCGCCGCCCCCGCGCCGGTCGCCGGTCCGCAGCTCCAGCCGCAGGCGCCGGACACCGTCGTGGCGGACGCGGCGGGTGCGCAGCACCCGGAGCAGCCGCTTCCCTCCAGCCTTGCCGCGGAGCCGGACCAGCAGCCGCTCGGGCAGTTCGTGCCGGTGGAGGGCCAGGTGCCCACCACCCCGCACCTGGCGCCCACCCCGCCGCACCCGCTCGTCGTGCCCGCACCGCGCGAGGGCGAGCCGGCCGTCGTACCGGACGCGGCGCCCGGCCCCGACGTCGTCCAGCACGCGGAGGACCTGCAGACCAGGGCCGCCGACCAGGAAGAGAGCACGGCCGCAGTGGAGGATGCACCGAAGTCCACCGGCCCGGCCGCGCCCGGCTACGCCGACGCCGAGCGCGAGGCCGTCCTGAAGGTCATGCGTGAGCGCCGCGACATCCGCAACGGCTTCCGCAGCGACCCCATCCCGCACGAGGTGCTGCTCAGGGTCCTGGAGGCCGCGCACACCGCGCCCTCCGTCGGTCACTCGCAGCCCTGGGACTTCGTCGTCATCCGCTCCGCCGAGACCCGGCGGACGATGCACGAACTGGCGATGCGGCAGCGCGACGCCTACGCCAAGTCGCTGCCCAAGGGCCGGGCCAAGCAGTTCAAGGAACTGAAGATCGAGGCCATCCTCGACACCCCGGTCAACATCGTCGTCACCGCCGACCCCACCCGCGGCGGCCGGCACACGCTCGGCCGTCACACCCAGCCGCAGATGGCGCCCTACTCCTCGGCGCTCGCGGTGGAGAACCTCTGGCTCGCCGCCCGCGCCGAAGGCCTCGGCGTCGGCTGGGTCAGCTTCTTCGACGAGCGGGAGATGGTCCGCGCGCTCGGCCTGCCCGAGCACCTGGAGGTCGTCGCCTACCTGTGTGTCGGGTACGTCGACGAGTTCCCGGACGAGCCGGAGCTGATGCAGGCCGGCTGGTCCAAGCGACGCCCCCTGTCCTGGGTGGTGCACGAGGAGACGTACGGCCGCCGCGCCCTGCCCGGAGAGGAACCCCACGACCTGCTCGCCGAGACCGTCGCACAGATCCGCCCGCTCGACGCCAAGGCCCTCGGTGAGGCCTGGGAGCGCCAGAAGCGCATGACCAAGCCGGCCGGCGCGCTCGGCATGCTGGAGATCATCTCCGCGCAGCTGTCCGGGCTGTCCCGGCAGTGCCCGCCGCCGATCCCGGAGCCCGCCGCCGTCGCCATCTTCGCCGGCGACCACGGCGTGCACGCCCAGGGCGTCACCCCCTGGCCGCAGGAGGTCACCGCCCAGATGGTGGCCAACTTCCTCGGGGGGGGAGCCGTCTGCAACGCCTTCGCCGGCCAGGTCGGCGCCGAGGTGTGCGTCGTGGACGTGGGCGTGGCCGCCGACCTGCCCGCCACCCCTGGCCTGCTGCCGCGCAAGATCCGCGGCGGCACGTCCGACATGACCACCGGCCCTGCCATGACCCACGAGGAGGCCAAGGCGGCCATCGAGGTCGGCATCGAGACCGCCCGCGACCTGGTCGCGGCCGGCAACAAGGCGCTGCTGACGGGCGAGATGGGCATCGCCAACACCACGGCCTCGGCCGCCCTCATCTCGGTCTTCACGGGCGCCGACCCGGCCGAGGTGACCGGGCGGGGCACCGGCATCAACGACGAGACGCTCGCCCGCAAGACCGAGGTCGTCCGCCGGGCCCTGGAGCTCCACCAGCCGGACCCGGCCGACCCGATCGGCGTCCTCTCGGCGATCGGCGGCTTCGAACACGCGGCCATGGTGGGCCTGCTGCTCGGCGGCGCCTCGCTGCGCACGCCGGTGATCCTGGACGGCGTCAGCGCCGGTGCCGCGGCCCTCGTGGCCCGCGCCATCGCCCCGGAGGTCCTCGCGGCCTGCATCGCCGGCCACCGCAGCGCCGAGCCCGGCCACGTCGCGGCCCTCAACAAGCTGGGCCTGCGCCCGCTGGTCGACCTCGACCTCCGCCTCGGCGAGGGAACGGGCGCCCTGCTGGCCCTGCCCCTGGTCCAGAGTGCGGCGAGGGCCATGCACGAGGTGGCGACGTTCGACTCGGCGGGCGTCACGGAGAAGTAGCCGTCGCGGCACGGGACGGTCCGGTGTTCAGCTGCCGGACCACCCGTGCCGTGTGCCGTGTCCACGGCATAAAATCCGCACGTCAGGGCCGCTCCGAAGGTGCAGCGTGCCCATGCCACAGCTGCACGAGGAGCCGTACCTCATGGCCGAACACCCCGCCTACCCCGTAGGCCTCCGCCTCTCCGGCCGCCGCGTGGTCGTCCTCGGCGGCGGCCAGGTCGCCCAGCGCCGCCTGCCGGCCCTGATCGCCGCGGGCGCGGACATCGTCCTCGTGTCCCCCGGGGCGACCCCCTCGGTCGAAGCCATGGCGGACGCCGGCGAGATCACCTGGGTGAGGCGCGCGTACGAGGACGGCGACCTCGCCGAGGCCTGGTACGCCCTCATCGCGACCAGCGACCCGGAGGCCAACACGCGGGCCTCCGCGGAGGCGGAGCGGCACCGCGTCTGGTGCGTCCGCTCCGACGACGCCGACCAGGCGACCGCGTGGACCCCGGCGACCGGTCACAGCGAGGGCGTCACCGTCGCCGTACTCACCACGCACGCGCGTGGCCGCGACCCCCGGCACACCGCCGCCATCCGGGACGCGGTGGTCGAGGGACTGCGCGACGGCACCCTCGTCGCCCCGCACCACCGCACCCGCACCGCCGGTGTGGCCCTGGTCGGCGGCGGCCCCGGCGACCCCGACCTGATCACGGTCCGCGGCCGGCGCCTGCTGGCCGAGGCGGACGTCGTCATCGCCGACCGGCTCGGCCCGCGCGACCTGCTCGCCGAACTCCCGCCGCACGTCGAGGTCATCGACGCGGCGAAGATCCCGTACGGCCGCTACATGGCCCAGGAGGCCATCAACAACGCGCTCATCGAGCACGCCAAGCAGGGCAAGGCGGTGGTCCGGCTCAAGGGCGGCGACCCCTACGTCTTCGGCCGGGGCATGGAGGAGGTCCAGGCGCTCGCCGAGGCCGGCATCCCGTGCACCGTGGTGCCGGGCATCTCCAGTTCCGTCTCGGTGCCGGGCGCGGCCGGCATCCCGGTCACACACCGGGGCGTCGCCCACGAGTTCACCGTGGTCAGCGGGCACGTGGCGCCCGACGACGAGCGCTCCCTGGTCGACTGGCCGTCGCTGGCCAGGCTCACCGGCACGCTCGTGGTCCTCATGGGCGTCGACAAGATCGGCAGGATCGCCGAGACGCTCGTCGCGCACGGCAAGTCCCCCGAGACGCCGGTGGCCCTGGTGCAGGAGGGCACCACGGCCGCGCAGCGGCGCGTGGACGCCACCCTGGCCACGGTCGCCGAGACGGTACGGGCCGAGGACGTCAGGCCGCCGGCGGTCATCGTCATCGGCGACGTCGTACGCGTCGGACCCGAACACCTCCCGGCGTGACCTTGGCCTGATCACGCGTAACCCGGGGTAACCCATCTCTTCCCAGCCGTTGGCACCACACCCAGGACAAGGCAGTATCACCCTGTGGCCGATCTCATCACCGTCGAGGACCCCGACGACCCGCGCCTGAGCGACTACACGGGCCTGACCGACGTCGAGCTGCGCCGCAAGCGCGAGCCCGCCGAGGGCCTGTTCATCGCCGAGGGCGAGAAGGTCATCCGCCGGGCCAAGGAAGCCGGCTACGAGATGCGGTCGATGCTGCTCTCCGCCAAGTGGATCGACGTCATGCGCGACGTCATCGACGAGCTCCCGGCCCCGGTGTACGCCGTCAGTCCCGAACTCGCCGAACGCGTCACCGGCTACCACGTGCACCGCGGCGCCCTCGCCTCCATGCAGCGCAAGCCGCTGCCCACGGCCGGCGAACTGCTCCGCTCCGCCCGCCGGGTGGTCATCATGGAGTCGGTGAACGACCACACCAACATCGGCGCCATCTTCCGCTCGGCGGCGGCCCTCGGCATGGACGCGGTGCTGCTGTCGCCCGACTGCGCGGACCCGCTCTACCGGCGGAGCGTCAAGGTGTCCATGGGCGCGGTGTTCTCCGTGCCGTACGCCCGGCTGGAGACCTGGCCCCGGGACCTGGACGCGGTCCGCGAGGCCGGCTTCACCCTGCTCGCGCTCACCCCGGACGACAAGGCCCGCACCCTGGACGAGGCCGCCCCGCACACCATGGACCGGGTCGCCCTCATGCTCGGTGCCGAGGGCGACGGACTGTCCACGCAGGCACTGGTCGCCGCCGACGAATGGGTCCGCATCCCGATGTCCCACGGCGTCGACTCGCTCAACGTGGGCGCGGCGGCCGCGGTCGCCTTCTACGCGGTGGCGACGGGCCGGCCGACCGCCTGACCACGCGACCGCCTGACCGCGCCGTTCCCGACCGAGCGGTTCCCGCCGCGCTGTTCCGGCGGGGCTGCTTCGGCGGCGCTGTTCACGTCGCGGTGTCCGGCGGGGCTGCCACGGCTGTTCAGGCCGCGGAGTTCCGGCGGGGCTGCTCCGGTCGCGCCGGCAGGCCGAACCGTTCCGGCAGCGCCGCTGCGGCAGCGCTCGGCCGCCGGCGTCCGCGCCGTTCCGGCCCGTGCTCAGTTCCCGGCGTCGTGGCTCAGCTTCGACCGCTGGTCGTCGGACATGGTCTTCCCGTCGATCACCGGCGGGTAGCCGGGCTGCGAGTGCCGCAACCGCTGGGCCCCGCCGTCCTCGCCGAGGCCGCGCGCCGGACCCTGGCAGCCCTGGGCCACGGCGATGCCGAGGGCGACCAGCAGTGTCACCACCACGAAGACGAACAGCCGCTGCCGCAGCAGCCGGGGGTTGGCGGGCCGCCGTCCGGTCCGCGCCGGGCGCTGCCCCGGCCGCACCGAGCCGCCGCGCGGAGCGGGACGGCCGCCGCCGGAGCGCGGCCCGCGGCCCCGCGGTGCCGGGGTGGGGCGCGCCGTACCCGGCCGGGACGAGGCGGTGGCGCCCCCGCGCGCACCGCTGCCGCCGCGCGAGGGGGCCCCGCCCCGTGACGGCACGTCGCCCCGCGAGGACGTCCCGCCCCTGGCCGGCGCCTCACCGCGCGAGACCGGCCCGCCGCGCGCCGGCACCCCGCCCCGAGCCGGGGTGCCGCCGCGCGGCAGCGGCGTACCGGGGGAGGTACGCCGCGGGGTGCGCTGCTGCTCGGGATAGGTGTCGACGAGCCGTCCGGTGGGCCGGTCCGCCTCGGCGGCACGCGGCGCGGGCGGCCGTACGCCGTCCAGGCCCTGCGCCTCCCGGGCGGCGATCTCCTTCAGCCGCAGCGACAGCTGCAGGGTGCTCGGCCGTTCGTCCGGGTCCTTCGCCAGACAGGCCCGGATCAGCGGGGCGAGCGCGTCCGGTACGCCGTGCAGCTGCGGTTCCTCGTGCACCACCCGGTACAGCATCACCTCGGAACTGCCGTGCCCGAAGGGCGAGTCGCCGGTCGAGGCGTACGCCAGGGTCGCGCCCAGGGAGAACACGTCGGTGGCCGGGGTGACCGCGGCGCCGCGCACCTGCTCCGGGGCGAGGAAGCCGGGGGAGCCGACCGCGGTGCCCACGTGGGTGAGCGTGGAGGCACCGGTGGCCCAGGCGATGCCGAAGTCGATGATCCGCGGTCCCTTGGGGGACAGCAGGATGTTGGAGGGCTTCAGGTCCCGGTGGACGACACCGGCCTCGTGCACGGCGACCAGGCCCTCGGACAGAGCGGCGCCGACCGCCGCGGTGTCCGCCGCGCCGAGCGCGCCCTCGTCGGCGACCTTGTCGTGCAGGGAGGGCCCGGGTACGTACTGGGTGGCGAACCAGGGCCGCTCGGCCTCCAGGTCCGCGGCGACCAGCCGGGCCGTGCACCCGCCCCGGATGCGCCGGGCGGCCGACACCTCGCGCGCGAACCGCGACCGGAACTCCTGGTCCTCCGCCAGGTCGGGCCGGATCACCTTCAGTGCGACCCGCTGCCCCTTCTTGTCGGAGCCGAGATAGACCACGCCCATCCCGCCCGCGCCGAGCCGTCGGTGAAGCCTGAACGAGCCGACGACGCGCGGGTCCTCGCGCCTCAGGCGCATCATCGCCATGTTCATCCCCGCTGCCCGGTCCTGTGACGTGGCACAGCTTACGTTTCCACGGCCGCCTGCGCGCAGAGGCCGCGCCCTCTCGGCCGGACGGATTGTGTGGGCCGACCGGGGGAGGTGAAAGCCGGTCAGGAAGCCGCGCCCCACGGCGACTTCCGGTCACCAAGGATGCCAACCAGCCATCCGGGCAGGCGATTTGGGCTCACGCGGGACAGCGGTGCGCGGTGCCGCACCCCGTCGCGGCGACGCCCCGCGGCGACCCGCAGTCCCGGCCGGCCCCCGGACCTCGTCCCGCCCCCCGGACCCGCCCGGACCACGCCCCGAGTGATCGAAGTCACTCCTCCCGCGCTCCGGGATGCTTCGGGCATGACCGGACAGAGCGGACCACCCCCTCCGGGAAGACCCCGACACCCGGCTCCGCGTCTCCACCCAGGGGAGTACTTCGCAGGTCACGGCTCATCCTCCGGGAGGCCCGGCAATCGGTACGAGGGCATGACGCCCCGTGCACGCCGCGCGCCTAGATTTGAGGTCGAGCGGCGGGTGCGGCACTCGTCCCCCGAGGTCAGGCACCCGCCGCCGCAGATGACAACCGAACGGTCAGGAGAGGGACCATGGCCCACACGGCACCACGACGCACCGCGTTCGTCCCGCGCCGGACGGGCCGTCGCCACCCCTTGGTGGCGACGCTCATGGCCCTTCCCTTGGCGGCCCTGCTCCTGCTCGTCTTCGACGGCTGGGAGACGGTGGCCACACAGGCGTCGTCCGTGGGTGCGATGCTGGGGCGCTGAGCGGCGACCCCAGGCCCGGAAGAGCGGTCCGGGCGGGGACATCCATCCATGAAACCCCGTGGGGACGGGGGTGCGGCGGACGGCACAAATGCCGGCGCAGCTGGGGAGCTGCGCCGGCATTGGCCGTTTTCCCACACTGCTGAAGCGGTTCGGCCGCGCCGCTTCAACCGTTCGCTCGTGCTGCTTCAGCGGTTTGGCCGGACTGCTCCGGCCGTCTGGTCGTGCTGCTTCAGCGGTTCGGCCGGACTGCTCCGGTCGTCTGGTCGTGCTGCTCCAGCGGTTTGGCCGGACTGCTCCGGTCGTCTGCTCGCGCTGCCTCGGCCGCTCGGCCGCTCGGCCGTCCGATCCCGCTGTGACGGTCGTTTCAGCGCCGCCGGACTGTGGGCCGTGCGTCGTCTGCGAGCCGGCTCGGGGCTGGTCGCGCGGTTCCCACCGCCCCTGGGGCACTGCGGCGCCGTCGGCTGCGCGGTGCCGAGACCTGTGGACAACCATGAGCCGCGGCTGCGTGCGGGCGACGTGCCGTCGTGGCCGTGGGCGGTGGTGTCGCTGGGTGGCGGTCGAGCCGGCGGTGGCTGTCGTGCCGTCGTGGCCGGGGCAGCCGCTGAGAGGCGGTCGACCTGGTGATGGCTGTCGTGCCGTCGTGGCTGGGGGCAGTCGTGTCGCTGAGGGGCGGTCGACCCGGTGGTGTCTGTCGTGCCGTCGTGGCCGGTGGCGTGCGTGCCGTCGGGCGGCCCGCCCGACAGTGGGCGTCGCGCCGTCCTGGCTGCGGGCAGTCGTGCCGCCAGGGGCGGCACGGGTGGGCGCAGCGGCACCCCGCCGGCGCGGGCGAGCGCCCCGGCCCCCGGCCCGCCCCAGTACCCTCAGCCGAACAGCCAACCTTGCCCGAGGCAGCCTTGACCGCAGACACAGGTGCAGACGTGAACACCGGCACCGGCACCGGCATCAGCACCGGCCCCCACCCCACCGCAGAGCCCCCCGCCCTCGTACCCGCCCTGACCGCCATGGCCGCGGCCGCTGCCCACCCCCACACCTCCACCGCCCACACCTCCACCGCCCTTCCCTCCTGCACCCGCGCGTGCGGCCACGCAACCCTCGCCGACCGCCAGGACGCCACCGTCGTCCGGCACGCCGGCACGGTCGCCAAGGCGCACGCCCCGGACACCGACCCCGCCGCCCTGACCCTCCGTGTCACCACGGCCGCCCGCCTCCCGGACGTACTCCTGCCGCCCCTCACGCCCACCCCGGGCGCCCTGCACGGCCGCCCGGTGACCCTCTGGCCGTACGGCCTCCCGGTGGACCCGGACGATCCGGACGCGGCCCCCTGGGAGGCCGCCGCCGCCCTCCTGGCCCGGCTCCACCGCACCCCCGTCCCCACCGGCCTCCCCCCGATGCGCGGCCCCGCGAAGGCCGCCCGCGCCCTCGACCGGCTCCGGGCGGCGCTGCGCACCCCGCCCCGTGCGGCCCCCGGCCCCGCCGCCCGGCCCGCATCCCGCCCCGTCCTGGACGCCTGGGCCACCCTGCCCGCCTGGGCCCGGGCCGAGGCCCCGATGCCGGGCCCGTCGGCCCTGTGCCACGGCGACCTGCACCTCGGCCAGCTCGTCCGGCACCCGGCGCCGGACGGTCCGTGGAAGCTGATCGACGTCGACGACCTCGGCGCCGGCGTCCCGGCGTGGGACCTCGCCCGCCCGGCCGCCTGGTACGCCTGCGGACTCCTCCCGCCCGACGAGTGGACCCGCTTCCTGACCGCCTACCGGCGGGCCGGCGGCCCGGCCGTGCCCGCGGACGGCGACCCCTGGCCGGCCCTGGACGTCCCGGCCCGCGCGCTCACCGTGCAGACGGCCGCCCTGGCGGTCACCAAGGCGCTCGCCGCGGACCGGCCGCTGGACGAGGTGGAGCAGGCCGTGGTCGACGCCTGTGCCCGTATGCCGTCCGTGCCGCCGCAGGTGCCCCGCCCCGCTCGGCCCGCGTCGGGATTCCCGGGCTAGGCTGCAACCGCCCGGGCCTGGACGGAGTCTGTCCTGGGGAAACACGAAGCAGGACCGAACGGCGAGGAGTTGAGCCGACCATGCAGTGTCCGAAGTGCCATGCGCCGATGCACACCTACAACCGCAACGGCGTCCAGATCGAGCAGTGCAGCGGCTGCCGCGGCATCTTCCTCGACTACGGCGAGCTGGAGGCGCTGACCCGCCTGGAGGCCCAGTGGCAGCCGGCCCCGCCGCCCCCGCCCGCCGCGCCGCAGGCCTACCCGGCCGCCCCGCCCGCGCCCGCCTGGGGCGCCCCGCACGGCGGCCACGGAGGACACGGCGGCCACGGCCACTACGGCCACCACCGCCACAAGAGCTTCGGCCACATGCTCTTCTCCAGCTGAGCCGACGGCGGCCGAGCACCCAGCCGGGCCGCCGGGCCGCCGAGCACACGCAGAAGCCCCCGGCCGTACGAGACGGCCGGGGGCTCCTTGCTGTGTGGACGATACTGGGATTGAACCAGTGACCTCTTCCGTGTCAGGGAAGCGCTCTCCCGCTGAGCTAATCGTCCGCGGACCGTGACCCGTGAGTCACAGGCAGTGCGCGATACTGGGATTGAACCAGTGACCTCTTCCGTGTCAGGGAAGCGCTCTCCCGCTGAGCTAATCGCGCGGGTGGGATCTTCGAGAAGATCCAGGATCCGAGGATCCAGTGGACGATACTGGGATTGAACCAGTGACCTCTTCCGTGTCAGGGAAGCGCTCTCCCGCTGAGCTAATCGTCCTTGGAGGTGGAGACGGGATTTGAACCCGTGTAGACGGCTTTGCAGGCCGTTGCCTCGCCTCTCGGCCACTCCACCAGGAGTGTAGGGGATCGGGATGACCCCTTCTTCCTGCGAGCGGACGACGAGGTTCGAACTCGCGACCTCAACCTTGGCAAGGTTGCGCTCTACCAACTGAGCTACGTCCGCCTGTCGTTTCGGTCCGCTTCCGCGTCCCGGCGACGTGTTGAACTCTAGCGGATTCCCGGGCCAGCACAAAAACGCGTTTGCGCAGCGTGCTGCGGTGCACCCGACGGACCCGGTGGTCAGGGCCCCCTCCGGGACGTCCCGGGGCCATCCGGAGGACACCCCGTCCTAGACTCGACCACGTGCTCCACCACGCTCCTCTCGCCCGTTTCGGTGACCGTGTCGCCACCGGTCTCCTCGACGTCACCAGCGATCCGGCCGCCCTGGACTCCACCGGCTTCTGGGCCGTCTGCCAGGACTTCGAGGGCCGGCTGACCTGCGCCCGCTTCGCGGACGTACGGGAGGAGCCGGTGCCCGCCCCGGTGCCGGGGCGCTGGCGGGGCCCGGCGGTGGGGGACTGGGCCTCCTCCCTGGACCGCGCCGCCTACACGGCGGCCGTCCGCCGGATCCGCGAGCACATCGCGGCCGGCGAGGTCTACCAGGCCAACCTGTGCCGGGTGCTCAGCGCGCCCGTCGCCCCCGGCGCGGACGTGGACGCCCTGACCGCCCTGCTGGCCCGCGGCAACCCGGCGCCGTACGCAGGAACGATTCGGCTGCCGGAGCACGGCGTGGAGATCGCCACCGCCTCACCCGAGCTGTTCCTGCGCCGGGACGGCCGTACCGTCGAGTCCGGACCGATCAAGGGCACCGGACGCACCGAGGCGGACCTCCTGGAGAAGGACTACGCCGAGAACGTGATGATCGTGGACCTGGTCCGCAACGACATCGGCCGCGTCTGCACGACCGGCAGCGTGACCGTCCCCGACCTGTGCGCCGTGGAGAAGCACCCCGGGCTCGTCCACCTCGTCTCCACCGTCCGAGGCGAGCTGCGCGCGGGCGCCGGCTGGCCGGAGCTGCTGGCCGCGGCCTTCCCGCCCGGCTCGGTCACCGGGGCCCCCAAGTCCAGCGCCCTGCGGATCATCGAGGCGCTGGAGACGGTCCCGCGCGGCCCGTACTGCGGCGGCATCGGCTGGGTGGACGCCGACCGCGGCACCGCCGAGCTGGCCGTCGGCATCCGCACCTTCTGGATCGACCGCGCCGCGGGCGTCCTGCGCTTCGGCACCGGCGCCGGCATCACCTGGGGCTCCGACCCGGAGGGGGAGTGGCACGAGACCGAGCTGAAGGCGTCCCGGCTGCTCGCGGTAGCGTCGGGGACGTACGAGGAGACCGAGGGGGCGCTCATATGAGGATCTGGCTCGACGGCGGCCTGCGGGACCTGGAGTCCGCCCGGGTCTCCGTCCTCGACCACGGTCTGACCGTGGGCGACGGCGTCTTCGAGACCGTCAAGGCGGTGGACGGCACACCGTTCGCGCTCACCCGGCACCTCGACCGGCTGACCCGCTCGGCCCGCGGCCTCGGCCTGCCCGACCCCGACCACGACGAGGTCCGCCGCGCCTGTACGGCCGTACTGGAGGCCGAACCGGTGCCGCTGGGCCGGCTGCGGATCACCTACACGGGCGGCCACGGCCCCCTCGGCGTCGGCCGCGGCGAGCACGGCCCCACCCTCGTGGTCGCCGTCGGCGAGACCGCCCACCGCCCCGACTCCACCGCCGCGATCACCGTCCCGTGGACCCGTAACGAACGAGGCGCCCTCGCCGGCGTGAAGACCACCTCGTACGCCGAGAACGTCGTCGCTCTGGCCCGTGCCCACCAACACGGAGCGTCCGAGGCGCTGTTCGCCAACACGGTCGGACAGCTCTGCGAGGGCACCGGGTCCAACGTCTTCGTCGTCCTGGACGGCGAGATCCACACCCCGCCGGTCACCTCCGGCTGTCTGCCCGGCATCACCCGCGCCCTGGTCGTCGAGTGGACCGGCGCGAAGGAGACCGACCTGCCGCTGGACGTGCTGCGGCGCGCCGACGAGGTCTTCCTGACCTCCACCCTGCGGGACGTACAGGCGCTGCACCAGGTGGACGACCGCGAACTGCCCGGCACCCCGGGCCCGGTGACCGCCGAGGTCATGCGGATCTTCGCCGAGCGGTCCGCCCGGGACCTGGACCCCTGAGCCGGAAAACAGGCTGACGCGGGCGGTCGCCGTGGGTAGAACACCTGTGATGACCACGACCCTGCGGCCGGCCGAGCCGCTCCAGCAGCACCCCGACGGAACCCGCTCCCGCCGTTACACGGTGTGCGTGAACAGCCGTCCCGTCGGCGAGATCCACCTCGGCACCTCCCCGTCGCTCGGCGACTCGGTGGCGCGCCTCATCGACCTCCGGATCGCCGAGCCGGACCGGCGGCGCGGCCGGGGCACCGTCGCCGCGCTGGCCGCGGAGGAGGTGGCCCGCGGCTGGGGCTGCACCCAGCTGGAGACCGTGGTGCCGGCCTCCGCGGCGGCCGCGCTGCGCCTGTTCGACGCCCTCGGCTACACCCTGCGCAACCGCGTCATGGAGAAACGCCTCGGTGCCACCCCGCCCCCGCTGCCGGCGGACAGTACGGCGCGGCCCATGACCGGCGCCGAGTTCCACGCCTGGCGGGAGGCGGAGACCGAGCGGTACGCGCGCTCGTGGACCGGGCGGGGCCTGCCGGAAGCCGTCGCCCGCGCCAAGGCCCGCGGCGACCACGCGCGGCTGCTGCCGCAGGGGCTCGCGACCGAGGGCATGCTCTTCAGCGTGCTGGAGCACGCGGGCGGCCCGGTCGGCACCCTGTGGCTGGCCCTGGAGGAGGCCAGGGCGTACGTCTTCGACGTCCAGACCGACGAGGCCCACCGCGGCAGGGGACACGGCCGTACGCTCATGCTCCTGGCGGAGCGCCAGGCGATCGAGGCCGGCCGTCCGGTCCTCGGCCTCAACGTCTTCGCGGACAACACCCCGGCCGAGCGGCTCTACGCGTCACTCGGCTACGAGACGGTGACCCGCTCCCTGAGCAAGACCCTGCTGTAGCGCCGGGCCCGGTCGTCCGCCTTCGCCGCTCTCCCGGTCCCGTCGGCCCCCTCGGTGCTCGCGGTGATCAACGGCCGTCGCGGTCGGCCAGCAGGCGGTCCGCGATCTCCTCGATGCGCGCGCGCAGCCCTTCCTGGCTCTTGCCGCCGTCGAGGCGTTCGCCGTCGATGACGTACGTCGGAGTACCGGTCACACCGATCGCCTTGCCCTCGGCCTGGTCCGCGTCCACGGCCAGGATGTGCCGGCCGTCGATCAGCGCGGTGTCGAACTCCTCGGCGTCCAGCCCGAGTTCCCGGGCCACCTCGATCAGGAAGGGTTCTCCCTGACGGTCCAGCTCCGCCACCCGCTCCAGCACGGCCTCCACGTACGGCCAGCCCTTGCCCTGCTCCAGTGCCTCCTCGGCGGCCTGGGCGGCGGCGAAGGCGTGCTTGTGCTTCTCCAGCGGGAAGTGCCGCAGCCGCAGCTCCAGCCGGTCGCCGTAGCGGGCGCGCAGGGCGCGGACGTCGTCCAGGGCGGTGCGGCAGTCGGGGCACTGCAGTTCGCACCAGACGTCGACGACGAGGGCATCGGTGCGTGCGGGGGAGGAGTCGCTCATGCCCACCAGTCTTCCAGGCCGGGCGCGGGCGACCCAATCGAGACGTCGGCGGCCGGGGGCGCGACCAGCATCGACGGGCCGGACCAGCACGCGGGGCGGGGCCGGCACCCGGGAGGGGCCCGGCGCTCCGGGCGAACGGTGAGCGGTGCTCGGGGGGAAGGGGGATGTGCTCCGGAGGGGTTGGCCGTCGGAGGGCCGGTACGTCGGGGGGACCGGCCGTCGGAGGGCCGGTACGTCGGGGGGACCGGCCGTCGGGAGGGCCGGTACGTCGGGGGGACCGGCCGTCGGGAGAGCCGGTACGTCGGAGGGGACCGGCCGTCTGGAGGGCCGGTACGTCGAAGAGGGCGGGCAATCGGGAGGGCCGGTACGCCGGAGGGGGCCGGCGCCCTGGAAGGGGGCAGCGCTCCGGAGGGGCCGGCACTCGGGAGGACCGGTCAGCCGGAGGGGGCCGGCCTGCCGGAAGGAGGCTGGCCTACGGAGGGGAGCGGCCCTCGGGAGAGGATCAGCACCCGCGGCCAGTCACGCGGGGGAGGCGGTCGGCACACCGGGTGGACGCGACCCGGAGGCGACCCGGAGATGTCCCTGATGTCCCGCTGGAGCATGGCATCGAGGGGATCCGGCGGTGCACGATGGAAGCGACGAGACGACCTGCCAGGAGGACCGGATGATCGCCGAGACAGTCTGCTCCGCCGTGTCCGCGGCGGGCCTGGGTATCGCGGTGGTCACGGCCTACCGCAAGCGTTTCCTGGCGGCGGCCCGCCTCGCCGCCTACTCACTGGTGCCGATCGGCCTGGTGATGACCGGAGTCGTCGGCTGGCTGGCCGACACCGCCCTCAGCCCCACCGCCTGGGCGGGCTTCGGCCTCCTGGGCGCGGCATGGCTGCTGTTCGCCGGCACGCGCGCCGTGGAGCGGCGGCGCGCAGGCGCCGGCGCCGACCGCAAGGCGGCAGGGCGGGCGGAGCGGGCCGGGCGGGACGCGGTGGCGCCCACGGCCTCGGCGCCGTCCCTGGGCGGGACCGCCCGCGGCGCCACCCGCCCCGGCGCGCGGCCCTCTCCCGCTCCCCGGACCGCCGACTCCGCCGAGGACTTCAGCGACATCGAGGCGATCCTCAAGAAGCACGGCATATGACAGTCACATGACTCGGTGAAACGACACAGTGTGTCCCCCGGCGTCCGGAATCGTTCACCAGCCGAACGAGACCTCGCCGTATCGGCGAACTCCCGCAAGATCCCCGTGCGCTGATCGCGGCCGGGGTGCGGCGTGCGTCATGATCTGCGCGAGATGCTGGACACGACACAGAGCGAGGCCACGCCGCCGAAGGACGAGCCGCGCGGGTGCCTCTTCGCCCTTTCCCAGCCACCGCTGATGATCTTCCTGGCGGTGATCGGGTGTCTGCTGCTCATGGCTGCGCTGCACGATCTGCTGTTGCTATGAGCCGTACGCGTCCGTCCCGGCGTCACCCGCCGGGACCGACGTCGCACCGGCCGGGCATGCACGTGCGACTCAGCCGGCCGCCTCCTTGCGCCGGGCCCGGTAGGCGGCGACATGCAGCCGGTTTCCACAGGTGCGGCTGTCGCAGTAGCGGCGCGAGCGGTTGCGGGACAGGTCCACGAAGGCGCGCCGGCAGTCCGGTGCCTCACAGCGCCGCAGTCGTTCCCGCTCCCCGGCCACCACGAAGAAGGCGAGCGCCATCCCGCAGTCGGCGGCGAGGTGGTCGGCCACGGACGCGCCCGGCGCGAAGTAGTGCACATGCCAGTCGTAGCCGTCGTGGTCCGTCAGCTGCGGCGTCGTGCCCGCCGCCGCGACCAACTCGTTGATCATCATGGCCGCGGACCGGGAGTCCGGCGCCGCGAAGATCGACGCGAACCGTCCCCGGACCCTGCGGACGGCCGAGAGGTCGAACTCCGACAGCACACCGACGTCGCTCATCTTGTGGTTCCGCACGAAATCCGCGAGGGCCGGGACATCGGGCAGTCCGTCCGCCGCCGCGTCGTCCTCCGGCGCGGTGTTCACCAGATCCACCACGGTGTCGAGGGCGCACCGGGTGTCGTGGGTGATCAGCACGTTTCGCTCCCTGGCCTGAGGGTCGGGCGCGGGCGCCCGCCGATGCTGGCCGATGGTAGCGACAACCGCGCCCACCGCACCCGTCCGTGACCGACCTGGGTCCCCCGGCCCGGCCTGCCGGGAGAACGCTCCGGAACCCTCCCGGGTTCCCGCCCCCGCGGTCCGCACCGAGCGCAGTCGGCCGCACACGCTCCGCAGCGTTCGGTCACATGCCGACGCCGTCACCGTGAGCACTCACGGTGACGGCGACGGCCTGTGCCGTATGCGGTTGTCTTGGCCCGAGCCGTCTCCCCGAGTGGACGGCGCCGGGCTGCTTCCAAGGGCCGCGGCCTAGCTCTCCGCCAGGATGTGCGACAGCTCCTGATCCAGATCGAAGTGGCGGTGCTCCGTGCCGGGCGGCACGGCGGCGTCGGTTCGCTTCAGGAAGGACTCCAGGGCCCGCGCCGGGGCCTCCAGCAGCGCCTCCCCCTCCGGGGAGCTGAGGGCGATGCACACGACGCCCTGGCCATGACTGCGCGATGGCCAGACGCGGACGTCGCCGGTGCCGGTGGGCCGGTGAAGCCCCTCGGCGAGGAGGTCGCGGGCGAACACCCACTCGACGGTCTCCTCGGCTCCGGTGTGGAAGGTGGCGTGCACGGCGTAGGGGTCGGCCGTGTCGTACCGCAGGCCTGCGGGGACAGGCAGGGAGGACTCGCTCGACACAACGAGGCGCAGGTGCAGCTCGCAGCTGACCGTGGTGTTCATAAGCGCCAGGGCCTTTCGCTCAGTGTGCGCTCGGGGATTCGCACGTCGGCGAAATCGACATGCCACCTACGGTGCCGTTGTAAACCCCTCTGAGGGTTTTGCGTGTCTTTAGGTACCTCTTACGGCCGAGAACTCGTACCAGTCGTGCCGCCATTCCGGTGACCGGATTCACTCGGGTAGGGTTTGTCTGTATGAATACGGGGAGTGACGAGCCGGGCGAGGTCGCCGTGGCAGCAGACAAGGCGGGAACGCCTCGGTCCGAGACCGAGGCCGGGCAGGACGACGAGCGCGGGCTCGGCTCACGCGCGCCGGAGTTCGTCAAGGCCCGCCGGCTCCTGCACCTGAGCTGGCAGGTCGGGGTCTTCGTGGTCGGCCTCGCCGTGGTCGGCGCGGGCATCGTCATGCTGCCCCTGCCCGGTCCCGGCTGGGTGGTGATCTTCGGCGGCATGGCGATCTGGGCGACCGAGTTCGTCTGGGCCCAGCTCGTGCTCCGCTGGACCAAACGCAAGGTCACCGAGGCGGCCCAGCGGGCCCTCGACCCCAAGGTGCGCCGCCGCAACATCACCCTCACCGTGATCGGCCTGGTGATCATCGGCGTGCTCGCCGGGATCTACCTGTGGAAGTTCGGCCTCGTCATGCCCTGGAAGATCAAGGACCAGTGACGCGGCCCGGGCGCGAGTGCCGTCCGCCGCCCGGCCCCTGGTCGGAAGCACCCCCTGACATGGGGTAATGTTCTTCCTGCGCCCGGGCGATTAGCTCAGTGGGAGAGCGCTTCGTTCACACCGAAGAGGTCACTGGTTCGAACCCAGTATCGCCCACCCGGACCGACGGCCCACCTGCGAGAAGCAGGTGGGCCGTCGGCGTATCCGCGCCTCTGCGGTGACTGAACCGCGGTACCGCCGCATGGGGAACCCTCGGCGGCTCCACGCAGCTCCCGCCCCCGTGGCGGCCGTACCGCGACCCGCCACCGCAGCAGCCTCACCGCGGTGCCCCACCGCGACAGCTCCCCAGCGGTTCGTCGGCCACCTCTCGGGCGACCCGGCGAAGCTCCCCCACCAGGACGGGCCATACCGCATCCCCTTTTTGCCGAACCGGCAACAACCCTCGTGCCCGCCCGTCCGCTCACGGGATGATCGTCCTGCGGAACCCGCCCGGCCCCCTCCCAGCGACCACCCAGCAGCCCCCACCATCCCAGGAGGCCCCTTGTCGCCCCACACCCCGGACCGCACGCAGGCCCCCGCCCCCGACCGCGCACCCATCCCCACCCCGGACCACGCACCAGCCCTGGAGCGCAACCAGGCCCTCGTCGCCGACCGCCCGCACACCCCCGTCCGCCACCTCCTCCTCCCCACCCCCGCAGGCCGCACCCACCTCGTCCAGCAGGGCCCCGACGACGGCCCCCTCGTGCTGCTCCTGCACGGTTTCCCGGAGTCCTGGTACGCCTGGCGGCACCAGTTGCCGTTGCTCGCGGCCGCCGGTTACCGGGCGGTGGCGATCGACGTCAGGGGGTACGGCCGCTCGTCGAGGCCGGGGTCCGTGGACGCGTACCGGATGCTCGACCTGGTCGCGGACAACGTCGCCGTGGTGGAGGCGCTGGGCGAGCGCCAGGCCGTGGTCGTCGGGCACGACTGGGGGGCGACGATCGCCGCCGTATCGGCCCTGACCAGGCCGGACGTGTTCCGGGCGGTGGGGCTGCTGGGCGTGCCCTACACCCCGCCCGGGGGCCCGCGGCCCAGCGAGGTCTTCGCGAGGATGGCCGGGGAGGGGACCGGCGAGGAGTTCTACGTGTCGTACTTCCAGCGGCCGGGCCGCGCGGAGGCGGAGATGGAACCGGATGTGCGGGGCTGGCTCGCCGGCTTCTACGCGGCCCTGTCCGCCGACACCATGCCCGCGCCGGGCGCCCCCGACCCGCACTTCGTCGGCGCCGGCGGCACGATGCGCGAACGTTTCCCCGCCGGTGTGCTGCCGTCCTGGCTGGGGGAGCGGGACCTCGACGTCCTCGCCGGGGAGTTCGAGCGGACGGGGCTGACCGGGGCCCTGAACCGGTACCGGAACATGGACCGGGACTGGGCGGACCTGGCCGGCTTCGCGGGCGCCGCGATCGAGCAGCCGTCACTCTTCGTCGGGGGTGCCCAGGACGCTTCCCTCTCCTGGCTGGCCGACGCTGTCGAGGCGTACCCGGAGACCCTGCCCGGACTCCGCGGCTCGCACGTCCTCGACGGATGCGGACACTTCGTCCAGCAGGAACGCCCGGACGACACGAACCGGATCCTGCTCACCTGGCTGGCGTCCCTGCCCTGCTGAGCCTGCCTGGCCGGCGGTCCGCGCCGGGGTCTCGGCGGCCACGCTCGGGCTCGCGGCGACGGTCGGCCGTGGAGGGAAAGCGGTTCCGGAAACAGGGTGGTGGCGATCCGTCACTTGTGGTGTGCTGCCGGGAGCGGGTCGAGAAAATCAACCAGTCCATTGCGCTCTTCGAGGAGAAGCACCCCGGGATCAGGGTCAGAACGCACTTCCAGACGTACCAGTCGTTCTGGGAGAAGTCCCAGATCCAGGCCACCGACGGAAATCCCCCGGACGTTTTCCAATACGCCGTCACTTTCCTGCGGAAGTACGACAAGCGAGGAATTCCGTCGGTCCGAAGTCGCAGGTGCAGGCTGCAACTCGCCGCCCCCGCCCAGCGCCTCTGGGCCAAGTCCTACGGCTCCGACGGCTACACGGAGTCCTCCCCTGGAAGACCGAGAAGCTCACCGGACCGGCCACCCTGGTCGCCGGCAGCTCCTCGGCGACCGGATGCCGGTCCGACGGGGACTGGGGAGCGCCGCTGCACGGGCGGCGGCGCTCGCGCCCCCAGTGTGACGCCGGCCACGATCCGCCGCATGAGTACGCGTACTCAGATTTATGCACCGGTTCGCGCCACACTCGTCCCATGGACTGGAACCACTACCGCTTCCGCAGCCTGTGGCCCGTGCCCGCCCCGCCGGCCGCCGTCTACGCGGCGCTGGAACGGGCCGAGGACTACCCCCACTGGTGGCCGCAGGTGCGGGCGGCGGTCCGCCGGGACGACGGCACCGGCGTGATCACCGTCCGGTCCGCGCTGCCGTACAGCCTCACCTCCGGCGTGCGGGAGGTCCGCAGGGACCCGGCCGCCGGCGTCCTGGAGGTCGTCCTGTCCGGTGACCTCGACGGCTGGGCCCGCTGGACGGTCGTCCCCGGCGGCCCCGGCACGCTCGCCCGGTACGACCAGGACGTCCGTGTACGCAAGCCCCTGCTCCGGTGGCTCGCCGTACCCGGACGGCCGCTCTTCCGCCTCAACCACCGGCTGATGATGCGGGCCGGCCGGCGCGGACTGCTGCGCCGGCTGGAAGCGGTTTGAACGAACCCCTTCGGGACCTGTATTGTTCAGTGCGTTCCCGGGCGATTAGCTCAGTGGGAGAGCGCTTCGTTCACACCGAAGAGGTCACTGGTTCGAACCCAGTATCGCCCACCGGGAAAGGCCGGTCCGCAGCAGCGGACCGGCCTTCTTCATGCCGCCGGGGACGTCACGCGGCCGCCGGCAGCTCCGGCCTGAGCGGCCACTCCGTGCTGACGATCTCCTCCGAACCACTGCGCGCGAACCACGCCTGCAGCCCCCGCGCCTGCGCCGCGTGCCAGTTCACCTGCAACGTGTGCAGCTCGGCCGGGGACAGCCGCTCCAGCCGGGTCGCGAAACGGCGGCCGACGGCCCGTACGACCTCCAGCGCCGCCAGCGCGTCCGCCGCCGCGTCATGCGCGCCCTGGAGCGGCACCTCGTAGTGCGCGCACAGGTCCGTCAGCGTCCGCCGGCCCTTGCGGTAGCGGTCCAGATGCTTGTCCAGCACCCGCGGGTCCAGCACCCGCAACGGCACCGACTGGAACCAGCGGTCCAGTGCCGACGCCCGGTGCCGGCGCAACTCCCGGTCCAGCAGCGTCAGATCGAACGGCGCGTTCATCACCACCAGCGGCCGCCCCAACGCCGCGTGCTCCGCCAACTGCTCCGCTATCTCGTACACCACCGGAGCCGGCCAGCGCCCGTTGTGCTGCAGGTGCTCCTCCGTCAGCCCGTGCACCGCCGTCGCCGCCTCCGGCACCGGCACCCCCGGATTCACCAGCCAGCGGGAGACCCGGGGCCGGGTCCCCGGCGCGTCCTGGACGACGACGGCGGCCGACACGATCCGGTCGGTCTCGACGTCCACGCCCGTCGTCTCCGTGTCGAAGGCGGCCAGCGGCCCCTCGTACCAGGTCGTCATTCCAACCCAACTCCTCGTTCACCGACGGGACATGACGTTCCGTCTTCCGCCCGTTTGGTGATACCCGGGCCGTTTGCGCCGTACGCCGGGAGGAGACAACAGGAATACGGGTCTTTGCAGTTCAGCGACCCGCAGCGGGGAAAACCTTGTCTGGGAAGGCTGTTGGTCATGGCCATTGCGCAGCCCGAGCGGGGCGGGCTGCTGCCCGGAAGCCCGGGCACCCTTCGCGGCACGCTCGCCACCACCGCCTGCATGGAGACACTGCAGGTCGGCTACCTCCACGCGGTCGCCGCCGCGGCCGGCTGCTCGCTGTCCCAGCCCTTCCCGGACAACGGCATCGACTGGCACGTCAGCCACAGCGCACCCGGACACACCGTCGACGACGAGGTGACCATCAAGGTGCAGCTCAAAGCCACGTACCAGATCGCCCCCCACCCACCGGGGCGCTTCTTCTCCTTCACCCTCGACAACGACCACCTGCGCAAGCTCGCCCGCACCCCCGTCTCGGTCCACAAGATCCTCGTCGTCATGCTCGTGCCGCGCGTCCAGGACGACTGGCTGCGCGCCGGCCACGACCGCCTCGACCTCAGGCACTGCTGCTACTGGACCAACCTCGCCGGCCACCCCGTCACCGGCCGGCACCGGACCACCGTGCGGATACCGACCTCGCGCATCTTCGACGACCGGGCGCTCTGCGAGATCATGACGCGGGTCGGGACGGGAGGCAGACCATGAGGAACCGTCCCCACGAGGAGCCGGTACGGCAGCTCCGGCCGTACCCCGGCGACCTCCCCTGGAACCGGCCCCCGCGGCCGGCCGACGTCGACCCCGCCGTCCTCGGCGCCCTGCTGCACCGTCACGGCTGGCAGCGGCGCGGCGGAGCCCCCGGGCGCTACGGCCGCTGGACCCCGCCCGGCCCCGGCGGCGCCGGAACCAGCCTCCTCGTCCCCGAGAGCCGCGCCTTCCCCGACAGCGACGACCTGCTCGGCGAGGTCCTCGACGCCCTCACCCGCGACCCCGACCCCTCGGCGCGCGAGGTACTGATCTCCCTCGCCGTCCCCAGCGACGAGATCCGCTGGTGGCGCGACACCCCCGCCGGACCCGCCGGCGCCGCCCCCTGGGGCGCCGACGACCAGCTGCGCGGCGCCGCACGTCAGACGCTCCTCGCCGCCGCCCTCGCCACGTACGCGCGTGCCGGCTACCACGGCGCCCGCCACCGCCGCCCCGCCGCCGCTCTCCTGGCCGACGTCCTGGTCGGCCCCGCCGCCGAGGGCCGCACCCTCACCGCGTTCGCACCCGTGCCCACCCACCGTCCCCTCGCCGTCCGTCTCCACCAGGCCCTGCACGCCGCCCGCGAGGCCATCGACTACCGGCGCGCCACCGGCGGCATGGACGCCTTCGACGGTGCCGTCGAGGCCGGCGTCAGCCGCGAGCTGACGGAGGCGCTCACCGCCCTCGTGCGCGGCACCGAGGGCGCCCGCGTCGCGGTCGCCTGGGCACCCGGCGCCGGCACACCCGACGGCTGCGCCCCCTCCGCCGAACCCGTCGAGTTCTCACCCGGTGACCTGCCCGCCCTCCGCGAGGCCGCCGCCCGCTACCTCCGCGCCGAACCCTCGGTCCCGGTCCGCGTCACCGGCGCCGTCGTCCGCATGCGCCGCTCCGGACCCGGCGGCGCGGGCACCGTACGCCTGCGCGTCCTCGCCGGCGCCGACGTCCCGCACCTGCGCGTCACCCTGGACGAGGAGGACTACCGCATCGCCGGCCACGCCCACCTCGTCGGACTCCCCGTCCGCCTGAACGGCCGGCTGGAGCGCCGGGGCGGCTTCCGCAGGCTCACCGGCGCCTGCGGAGTCGTCCCCGTGCAGGTGGACGAGGGGGAGCGGGACCGGCTGCTGAAATCCCTGCAGGAGAACCTCGACTACTTCGAGGAGGCGCCCGGGGAAGCGTGAGGGAGGGGCGACCGAGGGTGACCGTTTCGCGGTCGGTGCCGTCGGGTCGGTACGATCGCCTGTGCGCGCGCTCCTGGTATGGCGCCGCACCCCACCTTCAGTCAGGAGAGACCGGTGTCAGACGTCCGTGTGATCATCCAACGCGATTCCGAGCGGGAAGAACGCGTGGTGACGACGGGCACTACGGCCGCCGACCTCTTCGCGGGCGAGCGCTCGATCATCGCCGCGCGCGTGGGCGGCGAGCTGAAGGACCTCACGTACGCGCTGTCCGACGGCGACGAGGTCGAGGGCGTCGAGATCGCGTCCGAGGACGGCCTGAACATCCTGCGCCACTCCACCGCGCACGTCATGGCGCAGGCCGTGCAGGAGCTCTTCCCCGAGGCCAAGCTGGGCATCGGCCCGCCCGTCAAGGACGGCTTCTACTACGACTTCGACGTCGAGAGGCCGTTCACGCCGGAGGATCTCAAGGCCATCGAGAAGAAGATGCAGGAGATCCAGAAGCGCGGGCAGAAGTTCTCCCGCCGCGTCGTCACCGACGAGGCCGCCCGGGAGGAGCTGGCCGACGAGCCGTACAAGCTGGAGCTGATCGGCCTCAAGGGCTCCGCCTCCAGCGACGACGGCGCGGACGTCGAGGTCGGCGCCGGCGAGCTGACGATCTACGACAACCTGGACGCCAAGACCGGCGAGCTGTGCTGGAAGGACCTGTGCCGCGGTCCGCACCTGCCCTCCACCCGCCTCATCCCGGCGTTCAAGCTGATGCGCAACGCGGCCGCCTACTGGCGCGGCAGCGAGAAGAACCCGATGCTCCAGCGCATCTACGGCACCGCCTGGCCGTCGAAGGACGAGCTGAAGGCGTACCTGGACTTCCTCGCCGAGGCCGAGAAGCGCGACCACCGCAAGCTCGGCAGCGAGCTGGACCTCTTCTCCATCCCCGAGCAGATCGGTTCCGGCCTGGCCGTCTTCCACCCCAAGGGCGGCATCGTCCGCCGCGTGATGGAGGACTACTCGCGCCGCCGCCACGAGGAGGAGGGCTACGAGTTCGTCTACACCCCGCACGCGACGAAGGGGAAGCTCTTCGAGACGTCCGGGCACCTGGACTGGTACGCCGACGGCATGTACCCGCCCATGCAGCTCGACGAGGGCGTGGACTACTACCTCAAGCCCATGAACTGCCCGATGCACAACCTGATCTTCGACGCGCGCGGCCGGTCCTACCGCGAACTGCCGCTGCGCCTGTTCGAGTTCGGGACCGTGTACCGGTACGAGAAGTCGGGCGTCGTGCACGGCCTGACCCGCGCCCGCGGCTTCACGCAGGACGACGCGCACATCTACTGCACCCGTGAGCAGATGTCCGAGGAGCTGGACCGGACGCTCACCTTCGTCCTCGGCCTGCTGCGCGACTACGGTCTGACCGACTTCTACCTGGAGCTGTCCACCAAGGACCCGGAGAAGTTCGTCGGCTCCGACGAGGTCTGGGAGGAGGCGACCGAGACGCTGCGCCAGGTCGCCGAGAAGCAGGGCCTGCCCCTCGTGCCCGACCCGGGCGGCGCCGCCTTCTACGGCCCGAAGATCTCCGTCCAGGCCAAGGACGCGATCGGCCGGACCTGGCAGATGTCGACCATCCAGCTCGACTTCAACCTGCCCGAGCGGTTCAACCTGGAGTACACGGGCCCGGACGGCTCCAAGCAGCGCCCGGTCATGATCCACCGCGCGCTGTTCGGTTCCATCGAGCGGTTCTTCGCCGTCCTGCTGGAGCACTACGCGGGCGCCTTCCCGGCGTGGCTGGCCCCGGTCCAGGCGATCGGCATCCCGATCGGCGACGCGCACGTGGAGTACCTGGAGAAGTTCGCGGCGGCGGCCAGGAAGCAGGGCCTGCGCGTCGAGGTGGACTCCTCCTCCGACCGCATGCAGAAGAAGATCCGCAACGCCCAGAAGCAGAAGGTCCCCTTCATGGTCATCGCGGGCGACGAGGACATGTCGAACGGCTCGGTGTCCTTCCGCTACCGCGACGGCTCGCAGGAGAACGGCATCCCGTTCGACGAGGCCATCGCGAAGATCGCGAAGGTGGTCGGGGAGCGGGCCCAGGTCTGAACGGCCTGACCGCCGACGGCCCCCGGGATCACGGTCCCGGGGGCTTTTCCCTGTCCGCGTCATCCTCCAGGGAGAACCGCTGGAGGAACAGCGACGAGGCCGACCCCGTCACCGCGCCGAGCAGGGCGAGGCCGCAGATCATGAGGCCGACGGCGATCGTGCGTCCCCGGGGCGTGACGGGGGTGACGTCGCCGTAGCCGACGGTCGACAGGGTCGAGGCGGCCCACCACACCGAGTCCCCGAAGGTGCGGATCGTGGCGTGCGGGGCCCCGCGTTCCTGCTGGTACACCGCGAGCGCGCCGGAGAAGCCGAGCAGCAGCGCGGACAGGCCCGCGTAGAGCACCACGCGCGCGTGCAGGGTGAGGCGGGGCCGGCCGCGCCGCCGCAGGACCACGTCGTAGAGCCGCACGATGCGCAGCGGCCACAGCAGGGGGAGCAGCATGACGAGCGTGTCCAGCCAGTGGCGGGCGACGAAGCCGGGTCCGCGGCCGCTGAGCCGCCAGTGCACCGCGTAGTCGATGACGAAGACCGCCCAGGCGGCGCCGGTGACGGCCCGCAGGACGTCGTGTACGAACGGGGGCAGGCCGGGCGCGAGCACGTGCGTCGCGTAGCCGGCGAGGTAGAGCAGCGACGCGACGCCGAGGGGCAGCGCGGCGCGCCCCTGCCAGCGTTCCCAGCGCCGTGCGCGGCTGTCGGCGTCCACCGGCCAAGCTTGGCCGGAGAGTACCGGCGGGCAGCCCCGGCGACACGCCGGGAAGGGGTGAAGCCATATGCTGCCTAGCATGACGAGTGAGCCGGAGCAGCAGATCGGAGTGGGGACGCAGGACGCGTTCCAGCGCCTGTGGACGCCCCACCGGATGGCGTACATCCAGGGCGAGAACAAGCCGACCGGCCCGGGGGCCGACGACGGCTGCCCGTTCTGCTCGATCCCGGCCAAGTCGGACGAGGACGGGCTGGTCGTCCGGCGCGGTGAGCATGTGTACGCGGTGCTCAACCTGTACCCGTACAACGGTGGGCATCTGATGACCGTGCCGTACCGTCATGTGGCCGACTACACGGATCTGACCGGTCCGGAGACCGCCGAGCTGGGGGAGCTGACCAAGCAGGCGATGACGGCGCTGCGGACGGCGTCCGGGGCGCAGGGTTTCAACATCGGCATGAACCAGGGCGCGGTCGCGGGTGCCGGGATCGCGGCGCACCTGCACCAGCACATCGTGCCCCGCTGGGGCGGCGACACGAACTTCATGCCGGTGGTGGGCCACACACGGGTACTGCCGCAGCTGCTGGCGGACACCCGGAAGATGCTGGCGGAGGCCTGGCCGACGGCGGAGTGAACAGCCCCGTCCGGCGGGCGAGGACGCGGCCGTCCACGGCTGGTGCGGGGACCTGGGGCGTCGCGCCTCCGGACCCCGCACCGGCCGGCCGTACGCCGGCGGCCTACGCGTCGTAGAGGTCGGCCTTCCTCGGCGTCGGGTCCTGGACGTTGCCGCTGAGGAACGCCGAGCGGGCGCCGAACTTCTCCGTGTTCACGCCGTTCTCCTCCAGGACCTTGATCGCGGCGGAGTGGACCACGCGCAGCACCGGTGTGGCCGCGCGGAGCGCGTCGTCGGCCATGAAGCGGTGGCGCCAGGGCTGGTCGGCCCAGGCGTGGCGCAGACCGAACGGCTCGGGCAGGCCCAATGAGCCGCCGAGCCAGTTCAGCAGCGGCGGGTACCAGGTCAGCGGGGCCCGCACGGCGAGGCGCACGACCTCGTCGGTGGGGACCAGGGGCAGCTTGATCGTGCGGTTCTCCCAGGGTTTGAGGGACTTGGCGACCTCCTTGGTCGGCGCCTCCGGCTTGCTGGTGAACAGGGAGTTCACCGGGCCCAGCGCGTGTCCGGTGACCTCGATGCGCAGGGTCTCGTGGAGCACGGTGACGGTGATCAGCATGGTGATGACCAGCTGTCCGTCCCAGAGGGTCCACTGCACGCCCAGGTAGTGCCGGTCGCCGCTGCCGAACTGCTGCTTGTTGCAGATCTCCTGTATGGCGTGCGGTTTGACCTGGAAGGCCTCGACGTCGGTGCCCTCGGGCCGGGAGACCGCCGTGGCCTTCTCGCCGATGGGGGTGACGATCCAGTGCCGTATCGACGGCTTGGGGAAGCCGCCGGTGTTGAGCGGGCCGCGCTCCAGGAGGGTGAGCTGGTCGTGGATCGCGCGTATGACGTCCCAGCTGCGGAAGGGGTGGATCTCCCGGGTGGGGTCGGCGGGGACGAGGTCCTCGGCGAGCTGCCAGGCGCCCCAGCGGGTGCCCATGCCGAGTATGCCCTTGGGACCGGCGTAGAAGACGGAGTTCGACTGCTGCTCGGCGCTCAGCCGGGCCAGGGACTGGCGCAGCGCCTCGGCGGCGGTCTGGTTGGGGCCGCGCGGGACGGCCTCCGGGACCTTGGCGCCGACACTGGTGCCGGAGAGCAGGCCCTCCCAGCGGGCCCGGAGGTCCCCGGCGGTGCGCTCGCAGATCTGCTTGGCCCAGTACCAGCCGAGGACGGGGACGACGACGGCCGCCCGGGCGTACCAGGCCCAGAAACCGCTGAACGGCATCTTGACCAGGAACAGCGCGCCGAGCAGGCCGACGCCCAGGAGGAGCATGGTGGCGAGGGGGCCGGCCCGTTTGTCGTCACGTCTGGCGACGAGGGAGCGCACCTGGAAGACGAGCAGCCACACCAGCATCCCGGGCAGGAAGAGCAGGCCGCAGACGACGGTGATGGCGGTCAGCCGGTTGTCGCGCTCCCGGCGGATGTTGTTGGCGGCCAGGGCGTGCTCGACGACGAACTGCGGTTCGGAACCGAAGGACTGGATGAGCGGTTTGCGGCCGGGGGCGAGCATCCGGTCCACGAGGGCACGGGAGAACGCCTCGCCGAGATTGGGCCGGAACAGTTTCATCCGGCCGGCCTTCACGGTCGACTGGTGCCACTCGTTGTCGGCCTTCTTGATCTCCTCGATCGGGCTGTCCCGGTACGCCGCGGAGGCCAGCGCGGCGGTCGCCGCCTGCCCCTCGTCGCCCGAGACGGGTACCTGGGGCCCGTCCCACTCCGTTCCAAACGACATTCCCGCCCCCATCGCCGCCGGTGCCGTGCCTGCGGCCTTCCCGACTTCCCTGCTGCGCACACCTGTTGGACCGGTCGCCGTGCCCGCACCGGCCGGTTCCGGCGGACGGCCGCCGCACGACGTGATCCGGTGATCAGCGTATCCGCCGGCACTGACACGCGTGGGCGGACGGCCGAAGCCGCCCGCCTGTGCGCCGGGTCGCGCGCCTGCGCGCTACACGTCGTCCCCGGCCTGCTCGCGGACGCGTTCGGCGATCTGCGGCGGCATCGGCTCGTGCCGGGCGTACCTCCGGTCGAAGCGGGCGGTGCCGTGCGAGAGCGAGCGCAGGTCGACGGAGTACCGGCCGATCTCGAACTCGGGTACCTCGGCGCGGATCAGGGTCCGTCCGGTGCCGACCTGTTCGGTGCCGAGCAGCCGGCCGCGGCGGCTGGAGAGGTCGCTCATCACGGCGCCCACGTACTCGTCGCCGACCAGGACGGTCACCTCGGCGACCGGCTCCAGCAGATGGATCCTCGCGTCCGCCGCGGCCTCGCGCAGGGCGAGGGCGCCCGCGGTCTGGAACGCGGCGTCGGAGGAGTCCACCGAGTGGGCCTTGCCGTCCAGCAGCGTGATCCGCACGTCGACCAGGGGGTGGCCGGCGGCGACGCCCTTGGCGGCCTGGGCGCGTACGCCCTTCTCGACGGAGGGGATGAACTGGCGGGGCACCGCGCCGCCGACCACCTTGTCCACGAACTCGATGCCGGAGCCGCCCGGCAGCGGTTCGACCTCGATCTCGCAGATGGCGTACTGGCCGTGGCCGCCGGACTGCTTGACGTGCCGGCCCCGCCCGGTGGCCCTGGTCGCGAACGTCTCCCTCAGGGAGACCTTGTGCGGGACGACGTCGACCTGGACGCCGTAACGGCTGCGCAGCCGTTCCAGGGCGACGTCGGCGTGCGCCTCGCCCAGGCACCACAGGACGACCTGGTGGGTGTCCTGGTTCTGCTCCAGGCGCATGGTCGGGTCCTCGGCGACCAGCCGGGACAGGCCCTGGGAGAGCTTGTCCTCGTCGGCCTTGCTGTGCGCGCGGATGGCCAGCGGCAGCAGCGGGTCGGGCATCTGCCAGGGCTCCACCAGGAGCGGGTCGTCCTTGGCCGAGAGGGTGTCGCCGGTCTCGGCGCGGCCGAGTTTGGCCACGCAGACCAGGTCGCCGGCGACGGCGTGGGTGACCGGGCGCTGCTGCTTGCCGAAGGGCATGGACAGCGCGCCGACCTTCTCGTCGACGTCGTGGTCCTCGTGTCCGCGGTCGGCGAGGCCGTGCCCGGAGACGTGCACGGTCTGGTCGGGGCGCAGGGTGCCGGAGAAGACGCGGACCAGGGAGAGCCGGCCGACGTAGGGGTCGGAGGAGGTCTTGACGACCTCGGCGACCAGCGGGCCGGCCGTGTCGCACGGCTTCAGCTCGCGGGGTGCGCCGTCGACGGTGGTGACCCCGGGGAGCGGGTGCTCGAAGGGGGTGGGGAAACCGCGCGTGATCAGTTCGAGCAGTTCGACCGTGCCGAGGCCCTGCCGGGCGCCCTCGGCGGCGGGGGCGGCGGCCAGCACGGGGAAGAAGGACCCGCGTGCCACGGCCCGCTCCAGATCCTCGATCAGCGTCTTGACCTCGACCTGCTCGCCGCCGAGGTAGCGGTCCATCAGGGTCTCGTCCTCGCTCTCGGCGATGATGCCCTCGATCAGCCGGTTACGGGCCTCCTCGATGTCCGGCAGCTGGTCCTCGCCGGGTTCGGACTCCTTGCGCTCACCGGTCGCGTAGTCGAACAGCTTCTGCGACAGCAGCCCGACCAGCCCGGTCACGGGCGCGTGCCCGTCGGGGCCCTCGGGGCCGCGCAGCGGCAGGTAGAGGGGCAGGACGGCGTCGGGGTCGTCGCCGCCGAAGGCCTCCGCGCAGGTCCGGGTCATCTCCTCGAAGTCGGCGCGCGCGGCCTCCAGGTGGGTGACGACGATCGCGCGGGGCATGCCGACGGCCGCGCACTCCTCCCACACCATGCGGGTGGAGCCGTCGATCCCGTCCGAGGCCGAGACGACGAACAGGGCCGCGTCGGCGGCGCGCAGACCGGCCCGCAGCTCCCCGACGAAGTCGGCGTAGCCGGGGGTGTCCAGGAGGTTGATCTTGATGCCGTCCCACTCGACCGGCACGAGGGAGAGCTGCACGGAGCGCTGCTGCCGGTGCTCGATGTCGTCGTAGTCGGAGACGGTGGCGCCGTCCTCGACGCGGCCCGCGCGGTTCACGGCCCCCGCGGTCAGCGCGAGGGCTTCCACGAGGGTGGTCTTTCCCGATCCGGAGTGGCCGACCAGCACCACATTGCGTACGGACGCGGGTTGGTCGGCCGCCAGAGCCCTGCCGGCGGCCCCGGGGTGGTGTGTCTGTGCCTTGTCGCCCATGATCCTGCCTCCCGTGCACGGTGAGGTCACTGTGGGCGCGGACACGCGGGATCCGCGTGCTGAGGCGGCTCCGGCGACGCCCGCGGTTATTCGAGCTTTCCACTCCCGTCACGTGCCGTCCATACGAAGGACTACGAAGGGTGCGCACCGGACACCGTCCGCGTCACGCGGTCCCGCGCGGGGACGCGCTCCGCTTCCCGACGCGGCTGTGGGTGCCCGCCAGCCACGCACGCACGCGCGTGGCTACGATGGGCCAGCCGGAGGCCACCAGGGCCGCGGCGACACCGACCGTCGGGAAGGCCATGCTGAACAAGTACGCGCGTGCATTCTTCACGCGTGTCCTCACACCGTTCGCCGCGTTTCTCATCCGCCGGGGCGTGAGCCCCGACACGGTCACACTCCTCGGCACGGCCGGTGTGGTCGCGGGCGCGCTGGTCTTCTACCCCCGGGGCGCGTTCTTCTGGGGCACGGTCGTGATCACCCTGTTCGTCTTCTCCGACCTGGTCGACGGCAACATGGCCCGCCAGCTGGGCCGCTCCAGCCGCTGGGGCGCGTTCCTGGACTCCACCCTGGACCGGGTCGCCGACGGAGCGATCTTCGGCGGGTTCGCGCTCTGGTACGCGGGCCGGGGCGACGACAACGTGCTGTGCGCGGTGTCGATCTTCTGCCTGGCCAGCGGCCAGGTGGTGTCGTACACCAAGGCGCGCGGCGAGTCGATCGGGCTCCCGGTCGCCGTCAACGGGCTCGTGGAGCGCGCCGAGCGACTGGTGATCTCGCTGGTCGCGGCCGGTTTCGCGGGTCTGCACACGTTCGGTGTGCCGGGCATCCAGTGGCTGCTTCCGATCGCGCTGTGGATCGTCGCCGTGGGCAGCCTGGTCACGCTCGTCCAGCGGGTCGTCACCGTCCGCCGCGAGTCCGCCGAGGCGGAGGCGGCGGCGCGGGCGGGCGCGAGCGAGGCGGCACAGTGAGCGCCGCCGACCGATTCACCGACGCGCTGTACGGCGCCGGCTGGAGCACCGTCAAGAAGCTGCCCGAGCCGGCCGCGGTGCGCCTCGGCCGGACCATCGCCGACCTCGCCTGGAAGCGGCGCGGCAAGGGCGTGCGGCGCCTGGAGGCCAACTACGCGCGCGTGGTGCCCGACGCCACTCCCGAGCGGCTCGCCGAGCTGTCCCGCGCGGGCATGCGCTCGTACCTGCGCTACTGGATGGAGTCCTTCCGGCTGCCGGCGTGGAGCGCCGAGCGCGTGCGGACGGGCTTCGACCCGAAGGACGTCCACCACCTGACCGACGGGCTCGCCTCCGGCCGGGGTGTGATCCTCGCGCTGCCGCACCTGGCCAACTGGGACCTGGCCGGCGCCTGGGTCACCACCGAGCTCCGGACACCGTTCACGACGGTCGCCGAGCGCCTGAAGCCGGAGACGCTCTACGACCGCTTCGTCGCCTACCGCGAGGGCCTCGGCATGGAGGTCCTGCCGCACAGCGGCGGCTCCGCCTTCGGCACCCTGGCCCGCAGGCTCCGTGACGGCGGCCTGGTCTGCCTGGTCGCCGACCGCGACCTGTCGGCCTCCGGCGTCGAGGTCGACTTCTTCGGGGAGACGGCCCGGATGCCCGCCGGCCCCGCGCTGCTCGCCCAGCACACCGGCGCGCTGCTGCTGCCCGTCACCCTCTGGTACGACGACTCGCCGGTCATGAAGGGCCGGGTGCATCCGCCGGTCGACGTCCCCGAGTCGGGCGGGCGGGCCGAGAAGACGTCCGTCATGACACAGGCCCTGGCCGACGCCTTCGCCTCCGGGATCGCCGAGCACCCGGAGGACTGGCACATGCTCCAGCGGCTCTGGCTCGCCGACCTCGACCCCGCGAAGGGACCCGCGTGAGAATCGGGATCGTCTGCCCGTACTCCTGGGACGTGCCCGGTGGCGTCCAGTTCCACATCCGCGACCTCGCCGAGTACTTCCTGCGCCTCGGCCACGAGGCCTCCGTCCTCGCCCCGGCCGACGACGACACCCCGCTGCCGCCGTACGTCGTCTCGGCCGGCCGCGCGGTCCCGGTGCCGTACAACGGCTCGGTGGCCCGCCTGAACTTCGGCTTCCTGTCGGCCGCGCGGGTGCGGCGCTGGCTGCACGAGGGCAAGTTCGACGTGGTGCACATCCACGAGCCGACGTCGCCGTCGCTGGGCCTGCTGACCTGCTGGGCGGCGTCCGGTCCGATCGTGGCCACGTTCCACACCTCCAACCCGCGTTCGCGCGCGATGATCGCCGCGTACGCGATCCTGCAGGCCGCCCTGGAGAAGATCAGCGCGCGGATCGCGGTCAGCGAGTACGCCCGGCGGACGCTGGTCGAGCACCTCGGCGGGGACGCGGTGGTCATCCCCAACGGCGTCGACGTCGACTTCTTCGCCAGGGCCGAGCCCGACCCGCGGTGGCAGGGCGACACCATCGGCTTCATCGGCCGGATCGACGAGCCCCGCAAGGGCCTGCCCGTGCTGATGCAGGCCCTGCCGAAGATCCTCGCCGCCCGGCCGCAGACCCGTCTGCTGGTCGCGGGCCGTGGCGACGAGGAGGCGGCCCTCGAGCAGCTGCCGGCGGAGCTGCGCTCGCGCGTGGAGTTCCTCGGCATGATCAGCGACGAGGACAAGGCGCGCCTCCTGCGCAGCGTCGACCTGTACGTCGCGCCCAACACGGGCGGCGAGAGCTTCGGCATCATCCTGGTCGAGGCGATGTCGGCGGGCGCCCCCGTGCTCGCCTCCGACCTGGACGCGTTCGTGCAGGTCCTCGACCAGGGTGAGGCCGGCGAGGTCTTCGCCAACGAGAACGCCGACGCGTTGGCCGAGGCGGCCGTACGGCTCCTCGCGGACCCCGCCCGCCGGGCCCTGCTCCGCGAACGCGGCAGCGCCCACGTACGGCGCTTCGACTGGTCCACCGTCGGCGCGGACATCCTGTCCGTCTACGAGACGGTCACGGCTGGCGCGGCGGCGGTCGGCGCGGACGAGCGGGCGACGGGTCTGCGGGCGCGGTTCGGGCTGGCGCGGGACTGACGGGGCCGGCGGGGGACCGACCAGGGGGCTCCGGGCGGGCTGCGGCCGGCATGCGGCAGCGGGTCTCGTCGGTCCCGGGGTGTGCGCCGATAGCTGTTTCCCCCGCATCGGGGAGCTGTTTCCCCGGCAGCGGGGAGCTGTTTCCCCGGTACCGACAGCGTGTGCCTCCCGCGGCCGCCCCCGTCGGCGCCGAGGCGCTGACCGGCGCGGGGGCGTGGGGTGGCAGCCGATAGCCTTCCGGCGTGACCGCAACCCTCATCTGGATCCTCGTCGCACTCGTCGCCATCGGCGTGTACCTCAGCTGGACGGCCGGGCGGCTGGACCGGCTGCACGTGCGGATGGACGCCGCCCGGGCCGCGCTCGACGCGCAGCTGCTGCGGCGGGCCTCCGTGGCGCAGGAACTGGCGACCTCGGGCGTGCTGGACCCGGCCGCCTCGATCGTGCTGTACGAGGCCGCGCACGCGGCCCGGCAGGCCGCGGAGGAGCACCGGGAGGTCGCCGAGAGCGAGCTGAGCCAGACGCTGAGGGCGGTCTTCGGGGACCCGGCCCAGGTGGAGGCCGTACGCGAGGCCCCGGGTGGCGAGGAGGCGGCCGGTGAGCTGGCCGAGGCGGTCCGCAGGGTGCCGATGGCCCGCCGCTTCCACAACGACGCCGTGGGCGCCGCCCGCAGGCTCCGCGAGCACCGCAAGGTCCGCTGGTTCCGGCTGGCCGGCCACGCCCCCTTCCCCCTGGCCTTCGAGATGGACGACGAGCCGCCGGCCGCGCTGACGGACCGTTCGAGGGCCTGAGCCTCGATTTCAAGCCATCCGTAAGACAGCGGAGCGAAAGCTTCCCCTGACCCCGCCATGATCATTTCCCCAGGCCACCGGCGATCCAGCCGGTGGCTGTGGTCGTCTCCAGGGGCCCCTGCGACGTGAGTGGAAAACGGATTGATCACCCCCTTCGGTCATACGTACGATTTTGCCGAGTAGCTGACCAGCTGCTTCAAGTGACTGAGGAGGGCGTTATGAACGAGAACATCGAGATCTCGAACTCCGAGCCGTACGAGCCGCCGACCGTGGTGGAGGTCGGGGAGTTCAACGAGGACACCCTGGGCTTCATCGGCTGGGGCAAGGACATCTTCGGCCACTACTCGGGCGGCTTCTGATCCTCGGTTGTCGGTTCTCGGAGAGCTGAGCGATGAGTAGCACCGGGTTCGTGGTCCTGCCTGACACGGCGGCCGCGGGCGAGGCTCGCGCGGCCGTTCCATGGCAGTCGCCGCAGGAGTTCTCGCATGCCTCGGGACGGCCGTGGCTGGTGGGCCGGTGGCCGTCCGGTGACATCACCGTGGTCACCGCGGGCCCGGTGCGCCTGGCGGTGATCGGGGTCTGCCCGGTCACCGCCTCCCGGCTCACCGAACTCGCCGCCCGGGTCCGGCAGGTGTCCGACGTGGACGCGGTGGCGGCGGCCCTGCCCGGTTCCTGCCATGTGGCGGTGTCCGTCGACGGACAGGTCCGCCTCCAGGGCAGCGTGACCGGGCTGCGCCGGGTCTTCCACGCCCGGCTGCGCCAGGTGGACGTGGCCGCCGACCGGGCCGATGTGCTCGCGGCGATGACCGGCGCCGGGATCGACGAGACGGCGCTGGCCCTCCGTGTGGCCACCGGAGGATTCCTGCCGCCCCCGCTGGCCGACCGGCCGTTGTGGTCCGGGATCTCCGCGCCGGCGCCGGACCACTGCCTGGTGTGGGAGCGGGACCGGGTGCGTGAGGCGCGATGGTGGCGGCCGCCGGCTCCGGAACTGTCCCTGGCGGAGGGTGCCGCGGCCGTCCGCAAGGCCCTCGTCGCCGCCCTGGACGAGCGCGCCCCCGACCGCGGCCGGCTCAGCTCGGACCTGTCCGGCGGCATGGACTCGACGTCGCTGTGTTTCCTCGCCGCGCGCAGCGTGCCGGACCTGGTGACCTTCCGGTGGGGTGAGGCCGAGGCGGGCAACGACGACGCCGCCTTCGCCGCCCGCGCCATCGGTCTTCTGGACCGCGCCGAGCATCTCGTCGTACCCCCCGGCGAACTCCCGCAGCTGTTCACCGACGCGGACCGCCCGGTGGACACCGAGGAGGCCTACCCCTTCGTCCGTACCGTAGCCCGCACCCGGTACACGGCGCGGTTGCTCGCCGGCACAGGCTCGCGCCGGCACCTCGCGGGACACGGCGGGGACGAGCTGTTCACGCCGTTCCCCGGATACCTGCACGGACTGCTCCGGCGCCGCCCGCTGACCGCCCTGAGGCACGTCCGGGGCCACGCCGCCCTGAAACGCTGGCCCGTGCTGCCCACCCTCGCCGCGCTGGCACGCCCCGGTGACGAGGCCGACTGGTGGCGGGCCCAGGCCGACGGGCTCACCGCCCCGCCCCCGCCCCGGCGCCGGCCCGCCTTCGGGTGGGGCGTGTGGCCGATGCGGGCACCGGCGTGGGCCACCGACGCGGCGATCGAGGCGACCCGCGAGGCCCTGCGGCACACCGCGAGCACCGTGCGGCCGCTCTCCGGCGACCTGGCCCAGCACCAGCTGCTCCTCGCGATGCGCACCAGCGCCCCCTGGTACCGGTTGCTGGCCCGTGTGTTCGCCGACGCCGGCGTGCAGCTCGACTCGCCGTTCCTCGACGACCGCGTGGTCGAGGCCGTCCTGTCGGTCCGGGTGCACGAACACGCCGGGCCTTGGCGGTACAAGCCGCTGCTGGCAGAGGCGATGCGCGGCCTCGTGCCGGAGGCCGTGCTGGGCCGCTCCACCAAGGGCGAGTTCAGCGACGAGGCCAACCGGGGACTTCGCCACAACATGGCCAGGATCCTGGAGCTGTTCGAGGACTCGGCCCTGGCCGCCCACGGACTGATCGACACCGGCGAACTGCGCGCCCGGCTGCTGGCACCGCAGGCGGACAACGCCACGAGCATCGCGTTGGAACCCCTGATCGGCTGCGAGACCTGGCTGCGTGCCGCCACCCGACCCACCCCTGTTTGGAGGTCCGACGCCCGTGCGTCTTCATCCTGATGTGATCAGCACCGCCACCGACGACGGCACGGTACTGCTCAACGAACGCACCGGCCGGTACTGGCAGTTGAACAAGACCGGAGCCCGCGTGCTCCAGGGACTGCTGGACGGGCAGGAGGCCGCCGGTATCGCCGCCGAACTCGCGGACCGGTACGGCATCGGCCGCGGGCAGGCCGAGCGCGACGTGACCGCCGTGATCGAGCGGCTGAGCGGCGCGAAGCTGGTGATCTCGTGAGCATGTCCGTCGTACTGGAGGAACGGCGCAGGCTCCCCCCTCACCGCCGTGTGGTCCCCCTGCTGGTCGTGGGTGTCGCCCGGCTGCTGGCCAAAGCCAAGCCCGCCCGGCTGCGCGCGGTCCTGGAATTCGCCCGCCGCGGTGCGGCGCCGGCGACGGTCGCCCAGGCGCTCTCGGCCCGCGAGGCGGTCGTGTCCGTCAGCCTGCGCTGTGCCGGACAGGGCTGTCTGCAACGCTCGATAGCCACAGCCCTCCTCTGCCGGGTGCGCGGAGCCTGGCCCACCTGGTGCACCGGCGTGCGCACCCACCCCTTCGCCGCCCACGCCTGGGTCGAGGCCGAGGGCCGGCTCGTCGGAGAGGGCCACCCCAAGGGCCACTTCAAGACCCTGATGTCCATCCCGCCGGTGCCCCACGACCCGCATCGCTGACCCGGCGCGGGGGAGGGAACCGCGCACGGTGGGGCGGCAACCGGGCGCGGCCCGAACCAAAAGGATCCACAGGGTTTCCATTGGCCCTTGCTGTGGCCTGGTCCATTCGCGTTTCCTCATCGGTGCAGAAACCCTCTTTCCCGTCAGTGAGGTCACCCGTGTCCACCATCGAGAACCAGGCTCCCGAGACCGGTACCGCCCGCGTGAAGCGCGGCATGGCCGAGCAGCTCAAGGGCGGCGTGATCATGGACGTCGTCACGCCGGAGCAGGCGAAGATCGCCGAGGACGCGGGCGCCGTCGCCGTCATGGCCCTGGAGCGGGTCCCGGCCGACATCCGCAAGGACGGCGGGGTGGCCCGCATGTCCGACCCGGACATGATCGAGGGCATCATCGACGCCGTCTCGATCCCGGTCATGGCCAAGTCCCGCATCGGCCACTTCGTCGAGGCCCAGGTCCTGCAGTCCCTCGGCGTCGACTACATCGACGAGTCCGAGGTGCTCACCCCGGCCGACGAGGTCAACCACTCCGACAAGTGGGCCTTCACCACCCCCTTCGTCTGTGGTGCGACCAACCTGGGCGAGGCCCTGCGCCGCATCGCCGAGGGCGCCGCGATGATCCGCTCCAAGGGCGAGGCCGGCACCGGCAACGTCGTCGAGGCCGTCCGCCACCTGCGCCAGATCAAGAACGAGATCGCCCGCCTGCGTGGCTTCGACAACCACGAGCTGTACGCCGCCGCCAAGGAGCTGCGCGCCCCGTACGAGCTGGTCAAGGAGGTCGCCGAGCTGGGCAAGCTCCCCGTCGTGCTGTTCTCCGCCGGTGGCGTGGCCACCCCGGCCGACGCCGCCCTGATGCGTCAGCTCGGTGCCGAGGGCGTCTTCGTGGGCTCCGGCATCTTCAAGTCCGGCGACCCCGCCAAGCGCGCCGCCGCCATCGTGAAGGCCACCACCTTCTACGACGACCCGAAGATCATCGCGGACGCGTCCCGCAACCTCGGCGAGGCCATGGTCGGCATCAACTGCGACACCCTCCCCGAGACCGAGCGGTACGCCAACCGCGGCTGGTGACCCACACAGGTAACGACACCCCCATGAACACTCCTGTCATAGGCGTCCTGGCCCTCCAGGGCGACGTACGGGAGCACCTCATCGCCCTGGCCGCGGCCGACGCCGTGGCCAGGCCGGTGCGGCGCCCCGAGGAACTCGCCGAGGTCGACGGTCTCGTCCTGCCCGGCGGCGAGTCCACCACCATCTCCAAGCTGGCCGTCCTGTTCGGCCTGATGGAGCCCCTCCGCGCGCGCGTGCGGGACGGCATGCCCGTCTACGGCACCTGCGCCGGCATGATCATGCTCGCCGACAAGATCCTCGACCCGCGCTCGGGCCAGGAGACCATCGGCGGCATCGACATGATCGTGCGCCGCAACGCCTTCGGCCGGCAGAACGAGTCGTTCGAGGCCACGGTCGACGTGCGGGGCGTCCCGGGCGATCCTGTGGAGGGCGTCTTCATCCGCGCGCCCTGGGTGGAGTCCGTGGGCGCCGGGGCCGAGGTGCTCGCCGAGCACGACGGCCACATCGTCGCCGTACGCCAGGGCAACGCGCTCGCCACCTCGTTCCACCCGGAACTGACCGGCGACCACCGCGTGCACGCGCTCTTCGTCGACATGGTGCGCGCCACCCGGGCACCGGAGTCCTTGTAGGATCTCCGGGGGTCCCCCCGGCCTCTCGACCAGGGGGCGTTCGTACAGGATGGGTTACGCGAAGGAGACAGGCAGATGTCCGGCCACTCTAAATGGGCCACGACGAAGCACAAGAAGGCCGTGATCGACGCCAAGCGCGGCAAGCTCTTCGCGAAGCTGATCAAGAACATCGAGGTCGCGGCGCGCATGGGCGGTGTCGACCTCGACGGCAACCCGACGCTGTACGACGCCGTCCAGAAGGCGAAGAAGTCGTCGGTCCCGAACAAGAACATCGACTCCGCGATCAAGCGGGGCGGCGGTCTCGAAGCCGGTGGCGCCGACTACGAGACGATCATGTACGAGGGTTACGGTCCGAACGGTGTCGCGGTGCTCATCGAGTGCCTCACCGACAACCGCAACCGCGCCGCCTCCGAGGTCCGCGTCGCCATGACCCGCAACGGCGGCTCCATGGCCGACCCGGGCTCGGTGTCGTACCTGTTCAACCGCAAGGGCGTGGTGATCGTCCCCAAGGGCGAGCTGACCGAGGACGACGTGCTCGGCGCGGTCCTGGACGCCGGTGCCGAGGAAGTCAACGACCTCGGTGAGAACTTCGAGGTCCTCAGCGAGCCGACCGACCTCGTCGCCGTCCGCACCGCCCTGCAGGAGGCCGGCATCGACTACGAGTCGGCCGAGGCCAACTTCGTGCCGACCATGCAGGTCGAGCTGGACGAAGAGGGCGCCAAGAAGATCTTCAAGCTCATCGACGCGCTGGAGGACAGCGACGACGTGCAGAACGTCTTCGCCAACTTCGACGTGAGCGACGAGATCATGGAGAAGGTCGACGCGTAACGCGCACGGCTGACCGAGCGGGCCGACGGGACACACACCCCGTCGGCCCGTCGCGTTGTCAGTGGCACCCGATAGCCTGCACGAACAGGCCGTCGAAGGGAGGGACGCGTGCGCGTACTGGGGGTGGACCCCGGCCTGACGCGGTGCGGCGTCGGCGTGGTCGAGGGAGTGGCCGGCCGCCCGCTCACCATGGTCGGCGTCGGTGTCGTGCGGACCCCGGCGGACGCCGACCTCAGCCGCCGGCTGCTCGCCGTGGAGCAGGGCATCGAGCAGTGGCTGGACGAACACCGTCCCGAGTTCGTCGCCGTGGAGCGCGTCTTCAGCCAGCACAACGTGCGCACGGTCATGGGCACCGCCCAGGCCAGTGCCGTCGCCATGCTGTGCGCCGCCCGGCGCGGCATCCCCGTCGCCCTGCACACTCCCAGCGAGGTCAAGGCGGCCGTCACCGGCAGCGGCCGCGCCGACAAGGCGCAGGTCGGAGCCATGGTGACGCGGCTGCTCCGGCTCGCCGCCCCACCCAAACCGGCCGACGCCGCCGACGCCCTCGCGCTCGCCATCTGCCACATCTGGCGGGCCCCCGCCCAGAACCGACTCCAGCAGGCCGTCGCCCGGCAGGCTGTCCACGCAACGAAAGGCCGTACGGCATGATCGCCTTCGTCAGCGGCACGGTCGCCGCACTCGCCCCCGACGCGGCGGTCGTCGAGGTCGGCGGCGTCGGCATGGCCGTCCAGTGCACGCCGAACACCCTGTCCGCGCTCCGCGTCGGCCGGCCGGCCAGGCTGCACACCTCCCTCGTCGTCCGCGAGGACTCGCTCACCCTGTACGGCTTCGCGGACGACGACGAGCGCCAGGTCTTCGAGCTGCTCCAGACCGCCAGCGGCGTCGGCCCGCGCCTGGCGCAGGCGATGCTCGCCGTGCACACCCCGGACGCGCTGCGCCGCGCGGTGGCCACCGCGGACGAGAAGGCCCTCACCGCCGTCCCCGGCATCGGCAAGAAGGGCGCCCAGAAGCTGCTGCTGGAACTGAAGGACCGGCTCGGCGCGCCCGTCGGAGCCCCCGCCGTCGGCGCGCCCGTGAGCCAGGGCTGGCGCGACCAGCTGCACGCCGCCCTGATCGGCCTCGGCTACGCCACCCGCGAGGCCGACGAGGCGGTGACCGCCGTCGCGCCCCAGGCCGAACAGGCGGGCGGCGCACCCCAGGTCGGGCAGCTGCTGAAGGCCGCCCTGCAGACCCTGAACCGAGCCCGCTGACCTGCGCCACCGCTAGGAGATCTTCGTGAACTGGGACGACCCGACCGACGCCCCCGCCGCCGAGCGGCTGGTGGACTCCGTCGCCGACCGGGAGGACCAGGCCGTCGAGGCCGCTCTGCGCCCCAAGGACCTCGGCGAGTTCATCGGCCAGGAAAAGGTCCGCGAGCAGCTCGACCTCGTCCTGCGCGCCGCCCGCGCGCGCGGTGCCACCGCCGACCACGTGCTGCTCTCCGGCGCCCCCGGCCTCGGCAAGACCACGCTGTCGATGATCATCGCCGCCGAGATGGGCGCCCCCATCCGCATCACCTCGGGCCCCGCCATCCAGCACGCCGGCGACCTCGCCGCGATCCTCTCCTCCCTCCAGGAGGGCGAGGTCCTCTTCCTCGACGAGATCCACCGCATGTCCCGGCCCGCCGAGGAGATGCTGTACATGGCGATGGAGGACTTCCGCGTCGACGTCATCGTCGGCAAGGGCCCCGGCGCCACCGCGATCCCGCTGGAACTGCCGCCGTTCACCCTGGTCGGCGCCACCACGCGCGCGGGCCTGCTGCCGCCGCCGCTGCGGGACCGCTTCGGCTTCACCGCGCACATGGAGTTCTACGAACCGCACGAGCTGGAGCGGGTCGTCCACCGTTCGGCGCAGCTGCTGGACGTCGGGATCGAGCCGGACGGCGCCGCCGAGATCGCCGGGCGCTCCCGGGGCACGCCCCGCATCGCCAACCGCCTGCTGCGCCGGGTCCGCGACTACGCGCAGGTCAAGGCGGACGGACTGATCACCCGTGACATCGCGGCCGCCGCCCTCGCGGTGTACGAGGTCGACGCGCGCGGCCTCGACCGGCTCGACCGCGCGGTGCTCCAGGCCCTGCTGAAGCTGTTCGGCGGCGGACCGGTCGGCCTGTCCACCCTCGCCGTCGCGGTGGGGGAGGAACGGGAGACCGTCGAGGAGGTCGCCGAACCCTTCCTGGTCCGCGAGGGCCTGCTCGCCCGCACCCCGCGCGGCCGGGTCGCCACGCCGGCCGCATGGGCGCATCTCGGCCTCACCCCGCCGCGCTCGCAGACCGCGGGAAACGGACAACAGGACTTGTTCGGGGCGTGAGGGCGGCCCCCCGGCGAGGGCAATGGCACGGGCAGGAACCCAGGTGCCATGCTGAGCGTTGTTCCATGAGAGCGGACTCGCTTAGACTCCGCCGATGCCGCCCTTGCGGGCGGCGCCGACCACACCCCCATCCAACTGGCCGCTCACCCGCGCGGTCGCGCGAAGGAAATTCCGTCCCGTGAATGCCTATACCCTTCTCCCGTTCATCGTGCTCATCGCGGCGATGTTCCTGATGACGCGTTCGGCCAAGAAGAAGCAGCAGCAGGCCGCCCAGATGCGGAACGAGATGCAGCCCGGCTCCGGTGTCCGCACGATCGGGGGTATGTACGCGACGGTCAAGGAGGTCAACGAGGACACGGTCCTCCTCGACGCCGGACCGGGCGTCGAGCTCCTCTTCGCCAAGAACGCCATCGGCGCCGTCCTCACCGACGACGAGTACAACCGCATCGTCCACGGCATCGAGCACGACCTGAAGTCCGACGGCGACCTCGTCCCCGACGACGCCTCCTCCCTCACCGAGACCGACGAGACCGACGGATCCGCCGCCGCTGCCGCCGCCTCCGACGACAAGATCGACCTCGGTAAGAAGGACGCCGCCGAGCGCGGCGAGGACGCGATCCGGGCCGCCGAGGACAAGGCCGACGCCGCCGAGGCGAAGGCGCAGGACGAGCCGAAGAAGACCGACGGCGACTCCGACGCGAAGTAGTGACGCCCCGGGAGGCGCGGCGGCGGCATGATGGCGCCCCGCGTATCCCGGGCGCGTTCGTTTCCCGCACGGGAGCCCGATTCCATGTCATGGCCGACCGCGCCGACCGGGCGCGGGGCGGCCCGAGAGGGAGTACGAGAAGGTGGCAGCACCTAAGAGGGGCCGAAGCGCGAGCGCCCAGAGCAAGCCAGGGCGCTCGCTGGCCCTCATCCTGATCGCCATCGTGGCGCTCACCGGAGGGATGTTCCTCTCCGGGCACACGACCCCGCGTCTCGGCATCGACCTCGCCGGCGGCACGAGCATCACGCTGAAGGCGAAGGCCGACCAGGGGTCCGCGATCAACAAGGCCAACATGGACACCGCGGTCGACATCATGAACCGCCGTGTCAATGGCCTGGGCGTCTCCGAGGCGGAGGTGCAGACCCAGGGGAACGACAACATCATCGTCAACATCCCCAAGGGCACCAACTCCAAGGAGGCCCAGCAGCAGGTCGGCACCACCGCGAAGCTGTACTTCCGGCCGGTCCTGGCCGCCGAGCCCAGCGGGCCGGCCGCACAGAGCCCCTCGCCGAGCGCCTCCTCCGGCGGCAGCTCCTCGCCGAAGCCGAGCGGCAGCCCCTCCTCGACCGCCTCCTCCGGCCAGAAGGCGACCTCGCCCGGCTCCGCGTCCCCCACGGCCACGGCCACCTCCCAGGGCCGCGCCGTCACCGACGCGCTGAAGGCCGGCTCCACCCCCTCGCCGTCCGCCTCCGGCAGCGGCAAGCCGTCGTCCACCCCGTCGGCCTCGCCCTCCGGCGGCTCCACCGGGAACTCCAAGCTCCAGGCCCAGTACGCGGCCCTGGACTGCACCAAGACCACCGACCGCGCCAAGGCCGGCAAGAACGCCAAGCCCGGTGACACCACCGTGGCCTGCGGCGAGAACAAGGGCGCCTGGTTCAAGTACCTGCTCGGCCCGGCCGCCGTGGACGGCACCGAGGTGAAGAAGGCCCAGGCCGTCTTCAACACCACGAGCGCCGCCGGCTGGCAGGTCCAGATGACCTTCACCGGCAGCGGCGCCAAGAAGTTCGCGGACATCACCGGCGAGCTGGCGCAGAAGCCGGACCCGCAGAACCAGTTCGGCATCGTCCTCGACGGCGACGTCGTCTCCAGCCCGGTCGTGCACGAGGCCATCACCGGCGGCCAGGCGGAGATCTCCGGCAGCTTCAAGCAGGAGGAGGCCCAGAGCCTCGCCAACATGCTGTCGTACGGCGCCCTGCCGCTGTCCTTCCAGGAGCAGTCCGTCACCACCGTGACGGCCGCGCTCGGTGGCGAGCAGCTGCACGCGGGTCTGCTGGCCGGCGCGATCGGCCTCGCCCTCGTCGTGATCTACCTGGTGGTCTACTACCGCGGCCTGTCCATCGTGGCCATGGCGTCCCTGCTGGTCTCCGCCATGCTCACCTACCTGATCATGACGCTGCTCGGTCCGGCCATCCACTTCGCGCTGAACCTGCCGGCCGTCTGCGGTGCCATCGTCGCGATCGGTATCACCGCGGACTCGTTCATCGTGTACTTCGAACGCATCCGGGACGAGATCCGCGAGGGCCGCACGCTGCGCCCCGCCGTGGAGCGGGCCTGGCCGCGCGCCCGGCGCACCATCCTGGTCTCCGACTTCGTGTCGTTCCTCGCCGCCGCGGTGCTGTTCATCGTGACCGTCGGCAAGGTCCAGGGCTTCGCGTTCACGCTCGGCCTGACCACCCTGCTCGACGTCGTCGTGGTCTTCTTCTTCACCAAGCCGCTGATGACGCTGCTGGCCCGCCGGAAGTTCTTCGCGAACGGCCACAAGTGGTCCGGGCTCGACCCCAAGAGCCTCGGTGCCAAGCCGCCGCTGCGCCGTACCCGCCGTCCCGCCGGTCCTGCCGCCGGCTCTGTCGACCCGAAGGAGGCCTGAGCGATGTCGAAACTCGGCAACCTCGGCGCTCGACTGCACCGCGGCGAGATCTCGTACGACTTCGTCGGCAAGCGCAAGATCTGGTACGGCATCTCGATCCTGATCACCATCACGGCCATCGTCGGCCTGGCGGTGCGCGGCCTGAACATGGGCATCGAGTTCCAGGGCGGCGCGGTCTTCACCACGCCGACCAAGATGAGCACCTCGGTCGCCCAGGCCGAGGAGTACGCCAACGCCGCCTCCGGCCACCAGGCGGTCGTGCAGAAGCTCGGCAACGGCAGCCTGCGCATCCAGATCGCGGGCATCGACACCGGCCAGTCCGACCGGATCAAGCAGGAACTGGCCAAGGACCTGAACCTCAACCCCGAGAAGCTCGCCGCCGACCTGGTCGGACCGAGCTGGGGCGAGCAGATCGCCAACAAGGCCTGGGAAGGCCTGGCGATCTTCATGGTCCTCGTCGTGATCTACCTGGCGATCGCGTTCGAGTGGCGCATGGCCATCGCGGCGCTGGTCGCGCTGATCCACGACATCACCATCACGACCGGTATCTACGCGCTGGTCGGCTTCGAGGTCACGCCCGGCACGGTCATCGGTCTGCTGACCATCCTCGGTTACTCGCTCTACGACACGGTCGTCGTCTTCGACAGCCTGAAGGAGCAGACGAAGGACATCACCAAGCAGACCAGGTGGACGTACAGCGACATCGCGAACCGCTCCATCAACGGCACCCTGGTCCGCTCCATCAACACCACGGTCGTCGCCCTGCTGCCGGTCGCCGGTCTGCTCTTCATCGGCGGCGGCTTCCTCGGCGCGGGCACGCTCAACGACATCTCCCTGTCGCTGTTCGTCGGCCTCGCGGCCGGTGCCTACTCGTCGATCTTCATCGCCACGCCGCTCGTCGCCGACCTCAAGGAGCGCGAGCCGGCGATGAAGGCCCTCAGCAAGCGGGTCCTGGCCAAGCGTGCCCAGACCGGTGCGGACGAGGAGGTCGCGGAGACCCGCGCCGCCGGCGACGACACCGACGAGGCCGCGCCCGCCGTGGTGGGCCCGCGCAACCAGCCCGCGTCCCGCGGCCGGGGCCGCGGCCGTCCCTCGGGGAAGCGCCGATGACCGACATCCAGGAGCTGCTGCTCAGCCGCATCCGTGACGTCGCCGACTACCCGGAGCCGGGCGTGATGTTCAAGGACATCACCCCGCTCCTGGCCGACCCGGCCGCCTTCACCGCCCTCACCGACGAGCTGGCCGGGATCGCCGAGAACACCGGCGCCACCAAGGTCGTCGGCCTGGAGGCCCGGGGCTTCATCCTCGGCGCCCCGGTCGCCGTCCGCGCGGGCGTGGGCTTCATCCCGGTCCGCAAGGCGGGCAAGCTGCCCGGAGCCACCCTGCGCCAGGCCTACGACCTGGAGTACGGCTCGGCGGAGATCGAGGTGCACGCCGAGGACCTGGCCCACGGCGACCGCGTCCTGATCGTGGACGACGTCCTGGCCACGGGCGGCACCGCCGAGGCCGCGATCCAGCTCATCCACCGCGCGGGCGCCGAGGTCGCCGGCCTCGCGGTCCTGATGGAGCTGACCTTCCTGGCCGGCCGCCCCCGCCTGGAACCGTCCTTGAACGGAGCCCCCCTGAAAGCCCTCCTCCAGGTCTGACCCACCCGCCCGAACGGCCGCCCCGCCCGGGGCGGCCGTTCGGCGTTCCGCCCCCGCGCCAGGCTCCCGGGGCCCGCGCCCCTTGGGGGGCCACCCGCACCCGCCGACGGCGAAGAGGACCGGCGCAGGCACGGCCGAGGCCGCGGTCCGAGCCCCGCCGGAATCTCCCGGCCACCCCCCGCGTTTCACGGTTTGACGGTCCTCACAGGCGCCTGCAGGCGATGACCGGGCCCAGGATCGCTACCATTGGGGTTTCCGGAGCCTGACCGGGGGACCCGGATCGCGCACGAGGAGTCCTCTTGCCAGACGAGGCCCAGCCACTGACCGCCGCCAAGCCCGAGCCCGCCTCGGCCCCCGCGGCGAAACCCGCGCCGAACGCTTCCCACGTGAAGAACGACCCCCGCGGGACGGTCGAGCACGCCCAGTCGGCGCCCGTCGAGAAGAGCGCCGAGTCCTCGCGCCCCAAGCCGTCCCCCACCCCCTCGCCCGAGCGCCCCGCCCAGCCCCCCGTGGTGCGCCAGCCGGCCACCCCGCCCACCCGCACCGGCTCCTCCAACCGCGTCCGGGCCCGCCTCGCCCGTCTCGGCGTCCAGCGCGCGAACCCGTACAACCCGGTCCTGGAGCCGCTGCTGCGGATAGTGCGCAGCAACGACCCGAAGATCGAGAACTCCACGCTCCGGCAGATCGAGCGCGCCTACCAGGTCGCCGAGCGCTGGCACCGCGGGCAGAAGCGCAAGAGCGGCGACCCGTACATCACGCACCCCCTCGCCGTCACCACGATCCTCGCCGAGCTCGGCATGGACCCGGCCACGCTGATGGCCGGCCTGCTGCACGACACCGTCGAGGACACCGAGTACGGCCTGGACCAGCTCCGCCGTGACTTCGGCGACACCGTCGCCCTCCTCGTCGACGGCGTCACCAAGCTGGACAAGGTGAAGTTCGGCGAGGCCGCGCAGGCCGAGACCGTGCGCAAGATGGTCGTGGCCATGGCCAAGGACCCGCGCGTCCTGGTCATCAAGCTCGCCGACCGCCTGCACAACATGCGCACGATGCGCTACCTGAAGCGCGAGAAGCAGGAGAAGAAGGCGCGCGAGACGCTGGAGATCTACGCTCCGCTCGCCCACCGCCTGGGCATGAACACCATCAAGTGGGAGCTGGAGGACCTCGCCTTCGCGATCCTCTACCCCAAGATGTACGACGAGATCGTACGGCTCGTCGCCGAGCGCGCGCCCAAGCGGGACGAGTACCTCGCCATAGTGACCGACGAGGTCCAGGCCGATCTCCGGGCCGCCCGGATCAAGGCGACCGTCACCGGCCGCCCGAAGCACTACTACAGCGTCTACCAGAAGATGATCGTGCGAGGCCGGGACTTCGCCGAGATCTACGACCTGGTGGGCATCCGTGTCCTCGTCGACACGGTCCGCGACTGCTACGCCGCCCTCGGCACCGTGCACGCGCGATGGAACCCGGTCCCCGGCCGGTTCAAGGACTACATCGCGATGCCCAAGTTCAACATGTACCAGTCGCTGCACACGACGGTCATCGGCCCCAACGGCAAGCCGGTCGAGCTGCAGATCCGCACCTTCGACATGCACCGCCGCGCCGAGTACGGCATCGCCGCGCACTGGAAGTACAAGCAGGAGGCCGTCGCCGGCGCCTCCAAGGTCCGTACCGACGTGCCCAAGGCCGGCAAGAAGGACGACCACCTCAACGACATGGCGTGGCTGCGCCAGCTGCTGGACTGGCAGAAGGAGACCGAGGACCCGGGCGAGTTCCTGGAGTCCCTGCGCTTCGACCTGTCCCGCAACGAGGTCTTCGTCTTCACCCCCAAGGGCGATGTCATCGCGCTGCCGGCCGGTGCCACCCCGGTGGACTTCGCCTACGCCGTCCACACGGAGGTCGGCCACCGCACGATAGGAGCGCGGGTCAACGGCCGTCTGGTCCCGCTCGAATCCACCCTGGACAACGGCGACCTGGTCGAGGTCTTCACCTCCAAGGCGGCGGGCGCCGGCCCGTCCCGCGACTGGCTCGGCTTCGTCAAGTCACCGCGGGCCCGCAACAAGATCCGCGCCTGGTTCTCCAAGGAGCGCCGGGACGAGGCGATCGAGCAGGGCAAGGACGCCATCGTGCGGGCCATGCGGAAGCAGAACCTGCCGATCCAGCGGATCCTCACCGGCGACTCGCTCGTCACGCTCGCCCACGAGATGCGCTACTCGGACATCTCCGCGCTGTACGCGGCGATCGGCGAGGGCCATGTCTCCGCGCAGAACATCGTGCAGAAGCTGGTCCAGGCCCTCGGCGGCGAGGAGGCCGCGACCGAGGAGATCGACGAGACGGTCCCGCCGTCCCGCACCCGCGGCCGCAAGCGCCGTTCCAGCGCCGACCCGGGTGTCGTGGTCAAGGGCGTCGAGGACGTGTGGGTCAAGCTGGCCCGGTGCTGTACGCCGGTGCCCGGCGACCCGATCATCGGTTTCGTCACCCGCGGCAGCGGCGTATCGGTGCACCGCAGCGACTGCGTCAACGTCGACTCGCTGTCCCGCGAGCCCGAGCGCATCCTCGACGTCGAGTGGGCGCCCACCCAGTCCTCGGTCTTCCTGGTCGCCATCCAGGTGGAGGCGCTGGACCGGTCCCGTCTCCTCTCGGACGTCACCCGGGTCCTGTCCGACCAGCACGTCAACATCCTCTCGGCGGCCGTGCAGACCTCCCGCGAGCGGGTGGCCACCTCCCGGTTCACCTTCGAGATGGGCGACCCCAAGCACCTCGGTCACGTCCTGAAGGCCGTCCGGGGCGTGGAGGGCGTGTACGACGTCTACCGTGTGACCTCGGGCCGCAGCCGGTCCTAGGGCTGCCGGCGGCGGGGGAGCGGCAGGAGCGGGCGCCGGCCGGGCCGGCCGTGTGCCGCGGTCCCGGACGGCCGGTCCGTGTGGTCGCGGACCGTCACCGGTGCCCGCGCGCCGGACGGCGCGGCACCGGCGTCGTGCGCGACGCCGAGGGTGCCCGGGTCCCGGAGCCTGCCCGAGCGCCAAGAACCGGGCCCCTGCCGTGGCGTCCCGTCCGGAGCCTGCCCGAGCGCCAAGAACCGGGCCCCTGCCGTGGCGTCCCGTCCGGACTGCTGCCGGGGTCCCGGCAACCCGGGACACCGCCCCGGGCCGGCCGGGCCGAAACGACCGGGCGGCCCGGGGCGGTACACCACCGGGCCGCCCGGACGGGACGGCGGGAGCCGCTCGGCGTCGGTCAGCCGCCGAACTCCTGCAGGCCCTTCAGAGCCTGGTCCAGAAGCGCCTTGCGGCCCTCCAGCTCCTTCTCCAGCTTGTCGGCCTTGGCGTTGTTGCCCTGGGCGCGCGCCTGCTCGATCTGCGCCTCCAGCTTGTCCACGGCGGCCTGCAGCTGGCCGGTCAGACCCGCGGCACGCGCGCGTGCCTCCGGGTTCGTCCGGCGCCACTCGGCCTCCTCGGCCTCCTGGATCGCCCGCTCGACGGCGTGCATCCGGCCCTCGACCTTCGGCCGGGCGTCCCGCGGGACGTGACCGATGGCCTCCCAGCGCTCGTTGATCGAGCGGAAGGCGGCCCGGGCGGCCTTCAGGTCGCCGATCGGCAGGAGCTTCTCGGCCTCCTCGGCCAGCTCCTCCTTCAGCTTGAGGTTCTCCGACTGCTCCGCGTCCCGCTCGGCGAACACCGAGCTGCGGGCGGCGAAGAAGACGTCCTGGGCGCCGCGGAAGCGGTTCCACAGGTCGTCCTCGTGCTCGCGCTGGGCGCGGCCCGCGGCCTTCCACTCCGCCATCAGCTCGCGGTAACGGGCGGCCGTCGGACCCCAGTCCGTCGACCCCGACAACGCCTCGGCCTCGGCGACCAGCCGCTCCTTGATGCGGCGGGCCTCCTCGCGCTGCGCGTCCAGCTGCGCGAAGTGGGCCTTGCGGCGCTTGGAGAACGCCGACCGGGCGTGCGAGAAGCGGTGCCACAGCTCGTCGTCCGACTTGCGGTCCAGCCGCGGCAGGCCCTTCCAGGTGTCCACCAGCGACCGCAGCCGCTCACCGGCCGCCCGCCACTGGTCGGACTGCGCCAGCTCCTCCGCCTCGGTGACCAGCGCCTCCTTGGCCTTGCGGGCCTCGTCGGACTGCTTGGCCCGCTGCGCCTTGCGCTCCTCGCGGCGCGCCTCGACGGTCTCCACCAGCTTGTCCAGCCGCTGCCGCAGCGCGTCCAGGTCACCGACCGCGTGGTGTGCGTCGACCTGCTCGCGCAGGTGGTCGATGGCGGCCTGGGCGTCCTTGGCCGACAGGTCGGTGGTCCGCACCCGCTTCTCGAGGAGGCCGATCTCGACAACCAGGCCCTCGTACTTGCGCTCGAAGTAGGCCAACGCCTCCTCGGGGGAGCCCGCCTGCCAGGAACCGACGACCTGCTCGCCGTCGGCTGTACGCACGTACACGGTCCCCGTCTCGTCGACGCGGCCCCACGGGTCGCTGCTCACAGCGCCTCCTCCACATGATGCCCGCGGGGGCCTCAGCGCCCCCGGGCATCGTCCACAGTTTCGTCACGGCCAACATAGGCGACCAGCGGGTTGCCTGTCCGCATCCAGCGCGACCGAAATTCGGCAGTCGGCCGTTCCCGGGCCTCCGGTGACGTCAGGATTTGGCGACCGTCGCCTTGTCGATCACAACGGTCGCGTTCGGGGCTCCGTCACCGGCTCCCGTGCTCTCGCCGGCCGCCGCGATCTTGTTCAGCACCTTCATGCCCGCCGCGTCGATCGTGCCGAACGGGGTGTAGCTGGGCGGCAGCTGGCTGTCCTTGTAGACGAGGAAGAACTGGCTGCCGCCGGTGTGCTTCTGGCCGGTGTTGGCCATCGCCACCGTGCCCGCCGGGTAGATGTTGTTCTTCAGGCTCTTGTCCTTGAGGTTCTCGTCCGGGAGCGTGTAGCCCGGACCGCCCATGCCGGTGCCCTGCGGGTCGCCGCACTGCAGGACGTAGATGCCCCGGGTGGTCAGGCGGTGGCACTTGGTGTGGTCGAAGTAGCCCTTGCCCGCGAGGAAGTCGAACGAGTTCACCGTGTGCGGGGCCGCCGACGTCTTCAGCGCGACGCCGATGTCCCCGCACGTCGTCGCGAGCTTCAGCGTGTACTTCGCCGACGTGTCGATCGACATCGCCGGCTCCTTCTTCCAGCTGAGCTTCTCCACCGAGCCGGCCGCCGGCTTCCGGCACGGGTCCGGGGCCTTGCTGGTGGGCGTCGCGCTCGGGGTGACCTGGGCGCTCGCGTTCTCCTTCTTGTCGCCGTCGTCCTTCAGCACCCCGGTCGTGTACAGGGCGACACTGCCGATGACGACCACGCCCAGTACCGACGCGATCACGGAGTTGCGCAGGCGGGCCTTGCGCCGCGCCTCGGTGCGCCGCTGCTGCTGCCGCAAGAACTTCTCCCGGGCGAGCTGACGCCGCCGCTGCTCCTGGCTGACCACCGGGTTCTCTCCTCATGGTGTCGTGTGTCGGGCGGTACGCGTGCGTCCTCGTGATCCGACCGCTGCGTGTAGCCCCGTACCGTATATGGGTTCGCTGAGGAAACGGCAGCGCCGGTAGGCTTCGACAGCAGCTGAAGCCGCCTGTAACCGACACAACGAAGGACGATCGTGCTCATTGCCGGGTTCCCCGCCGGGGCCTGGGGGACGAACTGTTATCTCGTCGCCCCCGCCGCGGGTGAGGAGTGCGTGATCATCGACCCGGGCCACCAGGCCGCCCCAGGTGTCGAGGAAGCGCTGAGGAAGCATCGGCTCAAGCCCGTCGCCGTCGTCCTCACCCACGGCCACATCGACCACGTGGCCTCGGTCGTCCCCGTCTGCGGGGCGCACGACGTGCCCGCCTGGATCCACCCCGAGGACCGGTACATGATGAGCGACCCGGAGAAGGCGCTCGGCCGGTCCATCGGCATGCCGCTGATGGGCGAGCTGACCGTGGGGGAGCCCGACGACGTCAAGGAGCTGGCCGACGGCGCGAAGCTGGAGCTGGCCGGGCTGGAACTCTCCGTCGCGCACGCACCGGGCCATACCAGGGGGTCGGTGACCTTCCGGATGCCCGAGACCGCCGACGTCCCGTCGGTGTTCTTCTCCGGGGATCTGCTGTTCGCCGGCTCCATCGGACGCACCGACATGCCGGGCGGATCCATGGAGGACATGATGCGGTCACTGGCCCGTGTGTGCCTGCCGCTCGACGACTCCACCGTGGTGCTGTCCGGCCACGGCCCCCAGACGACCATCGGCCAGGAGCGCGCCACCAACCCCTATCTGCGGCAGGTGGCGGCCGGCCAGGGAGCCGCCGAGGCTCCCCGACGAGGAATGTGACGAGAGACCTTCCGTGAGCACCTTCAAGGCCCCCAAGGGCACCTACGACCTGATCCCGCCGGATTCGGCGAAGTACCTGGCGGTCCGCGAGGCGATCGCCGCACCGCTGCGCAACTCCGGCTACGGCTACATCGAGACCCCCGGCTTCGAGAACGTCGAACTCTTCGCGCGCGGCGTCGGCGAGTCCACCGACATCGTGACCAAGGAGATGTACGCCTTCGAGACCAAGGGCGGCGACAGGCTCGCGCTGCGCCCCGAGGGCACCGCGTCCGTGCTGCGCGCGGCCCTGGAGGCCAGCCTGCACAAGTCGGGCAACCTCCCGGTCAAGCTCTGGTACTCCGGCTCCTACTACCGCTACGAGCGCCCGCAGAAGGGCCGCTACCGCCACTTCTCCCAGGTCGGTGCCGAGGCGATCGGTGCCGAGGACCCGGCGCTGGACGCCGAGCTGATCATCCTGGCCGACCAGGCGTACCGCGCGCTGGGCCTCAGGAACTTCCGGATCCTGCTGAACAGCCTCGGCGACAAGGAGTGCCGCCCGGTGTACCGGACGGCACTGCAGGAGTTCCTGCACGGCCTGGACCTGGACGAGGACACGCGCCGCCGCGTCGACATCAACCCGCTGCGGGTCCTCGACGACAAGCGCGAGTCGGTCCAGAAGCAGCTGACCGGCGCGCCGCTGCTGCGTGACTACCTGTGCGACGCGTGCAAGGCGTACCACGAGGAGGTCCGCGAGCTGATCACCGCCGCGGGCGTCTCCTTCGAGGACGACCCGAAGCTGGTGCGCGGCCTGGACTACTACACCCGCACCACCTTCGAGTTCGTGCACGAGGGTCTCGGCTCGCAGTCCGCGGTGGGCGGCGGCGGCCGGTACGACGGCCTGTCCGAGATGATCGGCGGCCCCGCGCTGCCGTCCGTCGGCTGGGCCCTGGGCGTCGACCGCACGGTCCTCGCCCTGGAGGCCGAGGGTGTGGAACTGGACATCCCGTCCACCACGTCGGTCTACGCCGTCCCGCTCGGCGAGGAGGCCCGGCGGGTGCTGTTCGCCAAGGTCACCGACCTGCGCAAGGTCGGCATCGCGGCGGACTTCGCCTACGGCGGCAAGGGCCTCAAGGGCGCGATGAAGAACGCCAACCGCTCCGGCGCCCGCTACGCGATCGTCGCCGGTGAGCGCGACCTCGCCGAGGGCGTCGTCCAGCTCAAGGACATGGAGTCCGGCGAGCAGACGTCCGTCGGCGTCAACGAGATCGTGGCGGAGCTCGAAGCCCGGCTGGGCTGAGACCAGGACGGCGGGGGGGGGGGGGGGGGGGGGGGGGGGGGGGGGGGGGGTGGGGTGGGGGGGGGGGGGGGGGGGGGGCGCTCCGTTGGTACGCGTCATTCCGTACGGAGTCCGAAC
>NZ_JBVHWQ010000007.1:95876-143607 GCF_055564315.1 Streptomyces sp. NPDC029151 | reverse complement strand
GAAGAGGCAGCCCCCCCCCCCCCCCCCCTCCCCCTCCCCCCCCCCCCCCCCCCCCCCCCCCCCCCCCCCCCCCCCCCCCCCCCCCCCCCCCCGCTCGTGTCGCGGTGCCGCGTCAACCCCGTGCGCGCCGGTTCCCCCCGCCGAGGGTTTTCCGAACGGTCCGTGGCCGGTGTCCGTACGTCCTTATGCGCAGCGAACGGTGCGCACACAGGCCTGTGCGGCACAATGACCCGTGCCCGAAGGTGGTCCAACTCTCAAGTGACGGAATCGGCGTGATGAGCAAGACGACAGTCACAGACATCTCCGCGGAGCCCGGTCCGGAGCGCGGCGCCGGCGTCCCCCGCGCGGTCGGCGGCAGCCGTGCCTTCGCCGTCCTGCTGGTGATCACCGGCGCGGCCGGACTGCTGGCCGCCTGGGTCATCACGATCGACAAGTTCAAGCTGCTGGAAGCCAAGGCCGCCGGAAAGTCGTTCACCCCCTCGTGCAGCCTCAACCCGGTGGTGTCCTGCGGCAGCGTCATGCAGAGCAAGCAGGCCGCCGTCTTCGGCTTCCCGAACCCCATGCTCGGCCTGGTCGCGTACGGGATCGTCGTCTGCGTCGGCATGAGCCTGCTGACCCGCGCCCGGTTCCCGCGCTGGTACTGGCTGACGTTCAACGTCGGCACGCTCTTCGGTGTGGCCTTCTGCACCTGGCTGCAGTTCCAGTCCCTGTACCGGATCAACGCGCTGTGCCTGTGGTGCTCGCTGGCCTGGGTCGCCACGATCACCATGTTCTGGTACGTCACCTCGTTCAACGTCCGCAACGACTTCCTGCCGGCCCCGCGCTGGCTGAAGTCCTTCCTCGGCGAGTTCACCTGGGTGCTGCCCGTCGCGCACGTCGGCGTCATCGGCATGCTGGTCCTCACCCGCTGGTGGGACTTCTGGACCAGCTGACCGGACGGACGGGGCCGGCCGACGGCCCCGACCCGATTGTCAGTGCGGTGTTCTAGGGTTTCAGCGTGGAACCCGACCTCTTCACCGCAGCAGCAGAAGAACGCCAGGAGAAGGACCCGGCGGCCAGCCCCCTGGCGGTGCGCATGCGACCGCGCACCCTCGACGAGGTCGTGGGCCAGCAGCACCTGCTGGGGCCCGGCTCCCCGCTGCGCCGGCTGGTCGGCGAGGGCAACGGCGGCCCCGCCGGACCCTCCTCGGTGATCCTGTGGGGCCCGCCGGGCACCGGCAAGACCACCCTGGCGTACGTGGTCTCGAAGGCCACCAACAAGCGGTTCGTGGAGTTGTCCGCGATCACCGCGGGCGTCAAGGAGGTCCGCGCGGTCATCGACGGCGCCCGCCGCGCCACCGGCGGCTTCGGCAAGGAGACCGTCCTCTTCCTGGACGAGATCCACCGCTTCAGCAAGGCCCAGCAGGACTCCCTGCTCCCGGCCGTGGAGAACCGCTGGGTGACCCTCATCGCGGCCACCACGGAGAACCCGTACTTCTCGGTGATCTCCCCGCTGCTCTCCCGCTCCCTGCTGCTCACCCTCGAACCGCTCACCGACGACGACGTCCGCGGCCTGCTCCGGCGCGCCCTCGGCGACGAACGCGGCCTGAAGGGCGCCGTCGCCCTCCCGGAGGACACCGAGGAGCACCTGCTGCGGATCGCCGGCGGCGACGCCCGCCGCGCCCTCACCGCCCTGGAGGCGGCCGCCGGGGCCGCCCTCGACCAGGGCGAGACCGCGATCAGCCTCCAGACGCTGGAGCAGACCGTCGACCGCGCCGCCGTGAAGTACGACCGCGACGGCGACCAGCACTACGACGTCGCCAGCGCCCTCATCAAGTCCATCCGGGGCTCCGACGTCGACGCGGCCCTGCACTACCTGGCCCGCATGATCGAGGCCGGCGAGGACCCCCGGTTCATCGCCCGCCGCCTGATGATCTCGGCCAGCGAGGACATCGGCCTGGCCGACCCGAACGCCCTGCCGATCGCCGTCGCCGCCGCCCAGGCCGTCGCCATGATCGGTTTCCCGGAGGCCGCCCTCACCCTGAGCCACGCCACCATCGCCCTGGCCCTCGCCCCCAAGTCCAACTCGGCGACCACCGCGATCGGCGCCGCGCTGGAGGACGTACGCAAGGGCCTGGCCGGACCGGTCCCGCCGCACCTGCGCGACGGGCACTACAAGGGCGCCGCGAAGCTCGGCCACGCCCAGGGGTACGTCTACCCGCACGACCTGCCCGAGGGCATCGCCCAGCAGCAGTACGCCCCCGACGCCCTGAAGGACCGCGAGTACTACACGCCGAGCCGGCACGGCGCCGAGGCCAGATACGCGGACGCCGTCGAGTGGACCCGCGGCCACCTCGGTCGCAGGCGGTCCTGAGCACCCTGTAGACTGCTCCGAAGTGCTGAGTCCCGTGCTGTCAGAACGGGACGGACAGCCGGAACCCCCAGCGGGTTCCAGGAGCGTCGCGCACCGTCGAACGGTGTCGCGGGCAGCCCACCACCACCCGGAGTACCGGGACGGTCGGTGGGCCACTCGCGTGCTGCACGTATGTGCCCAGACCAGGGAAGCGGCTGCCCGGCAGGTCCCTTGACGGGATCCGGCGGGTTTTCCCGGCTGCGGATGCGACCTCCCTAACTCTGACGAGCCGACACTACGAAAGAGACGAAAGACAGTGGCGAACCAGTCCCGCCCCAAGGTCAAGAAGTCGCGTGCCCTCGGCATCGCGCTGACCCCGAAGGCCGTCAAGTACTTCGAGGCCCGCCCCTACCCGCCGGGTGAGCACGGCCGCGGCCGCAAGCAGAACTCGGACTACAAGGTCCGTCTGCTGGAGAAGCAGCGCCTGCGCGCTCAGTACGACATCTCCGAGCGCCAGCTGGTCCGCGCCTACGAGCGTGCGTCCAAGGTCCAGGGCAAGACCGGCGAGGCCCTGATCGTGGAGCTGGAGCGCCGCCTCGACGCGCTGGTCCTGCGTTCGGGCATCGCCCGCACGATCTACCAGGCCCGCCAGATGGTCGTCCACGGCCACATCCAGGTCAACGGTCAGAAGGTCGACAAGCCGTCCTTCCGCGTCCGTCCGGACGACGTCGTGCAGGTCCGCGACCGCTCCAAGGAGAAGACGCTCTTCACGATCGCCCGTGAGGGTGGCTTCGCCCCCGACGGTGAGACCCCGCGCTACCTCCAGGTGAACCTCAAGGCCCTGGCGTTCCGCCTGGACCGCGAGCCGAACCGCAAGGAGATCCCGGTGATCTGCGACGAGCAGCTCGTCGTCGAGTACTACGCCCGCTGACCCCAGCCCAGGCGCAGCACCTCAGCCCGCCGTCTCCCCGCCCTTCCGGGTGGGCGAGGCGGCGGGTTCGCGCTGTCCGGCGCGGGTGCGCGGGAGGGGTCCCCGGGGTGCCGGCAGCGCCGGCAGCGGCCGTACGTCGTGCCTCAGCGCCCGTTCCACCGCCGTCTCCCGGTCCAGCCGCGCCCCCCGGCGCGCCCACTCCTCGTACCCCTCGTCGCCCAGCGCCCTCCGGGCCGTCGCCTCGCACAGCTCGTGCGGGGCGTTGTAGTACGCCGAGCCGAACAGCGGCAGCCCGACCGAGGGCCACATCCGCCCGGCGGCCCCCTGCAGCACCGCCGCCTCCACCGCGTCGCCCTGCGTCACCGTCACCAGGGCCAGCAGCTCGATCGACAGCACCGTTCCCAGCAGATCGCGGAACGTGTGCGCGTTGTCCAGGCAGTCGGTCAGCAGCTCCCGCGCCCGGACCGCGTCGCCGCCCTGCCAGGCCGCGTACGCCAGCACGTACAGCGCGTACGACCGCGCCCACCGCTCCCCGTGGTCCTCGCACACCCGGCGCACGTCCTCGCACAGCCGTACCGCCTCCGGCAGATCCCCCTGGAACGCCCGCGTCATCGCCAGCTCCACCTGGCCCATCAGCACGTTGCTGTTCAGCTCGCCGATCTCCTGGTAGCGCTCCAGCGCCGACCGCAGCAGCGTCTCCGCGCGGGCCATGTCGTCCGAGACCAGGGCCAGGCACCCGGTGCGGTGCTCGGCGTACGCCACCGCCGTCGGATCGGCCGACCGCTCCGCCTGCTCCCGGCAGACCTGGAGCGCCTGCAACGCCGTCACGGTGTCGCCCTGCAGGATCGCCACGTAGCCGAGCACCCACAGCGCCCTCAGCCGGGACTGTTCGTACTCCGAGTCCAGCTCCACGCTGCGCTCCAGCCAGCGCCGGCCCTCCGAGAGCCGGCCGCAGCCCACCCAGCAGAACCACAGCGAACCCGCCAGGTGCTGACCGAGATGGGCCTCCTCCGGCTCGGTCAGACAGAACTCCAGCGCGGTCCGCAGATTCGGCAGCTCGGCCTCGACCCGCGCGGCGACCTCCCGCTGCCGCGGCGAGAACCACTCCAGCTCGCACCAGGTCGCCAGGCCCAGGTACCAGTCCCGGTGCCGTCTGCGCAGCCGGCCCGCGTCCCCGGTCGCCTCCAGCCACTCGGCGCCGTAGGCCCGGACGGTGTCCAGCATCCGGTAGCGGGGGCCCGCCGGGGTGTCCTCGCGGGCCAGCACCGACTGGGCGAGCAGCTCCGAGAGCACGTCCAGCACGTCCCCGGCGGCCAGTCCGTCGCCGCTGCACACGTACTCGGCCGCCTCCAGGTCGAAGGTCTGCGCGAACACCGACAACCGCGCCCACAGCAGCCGCTCGGCCGGCGTGCACAGCTCGTGGCTCCAGCCGATCGCCGTGCGCAGCGTCTGGTGCCGGGGCAGGGCGTCCCGGCCGCCGCCGGTCAGCAGCCGGAACCGGTCGTCCAGGCGCTGCAGGACCTGCCCCGGGGACAGGGCCCGCAGCCGCCCGGCCGCCAGTTCGAGCGCCAGCGGAACCCCCTCCAGCCGCCGGCACAGCTCCCGCACCTCGGCACCGTCGGACACCGGCACACCATGCGCCCGGGCCCGGTCCGCGAACAGCTCCACCGCCTCGTCCTCGCCGAGCGGCGCCAGCGGGAACAGCCGCTCGCCGGCGAGGCCCAGCGGACGCCGGCCCACCGCCAGCACCCGCAGCTCCGGCAGCCGGCGCAGCAGCTCCGCCGTCAGATCCGCGCAGGCCGGCACCAGGTGCTCGAACCCGTCCAGCACCAGCAGCGCCGGACGGCCGGCCAGATGCTCCAGCAGCGTCTCCCGGGGCATCCGGGTGGTGTGGTCGGTCAGCCCCAGCGCCTCCACCACCGCGTACTCCACGAACTGCGGATCGCGCACCGTCGCCAGCTCAACCCGCCCCCGCCGCGGACCGTCCCCCGGGGCACCGGACGCCCACCGCGCCGCCGCCCGCGCGGCCAGCCGGGACTTGCCGACCCCGCCCACCCCGGTGACGGTCACCAGCCGTGCCTGGCCGAGCGCCGCCGTCAGCTCGGCCAGCTCGGCCGAGCGCCCGACGAAAGCGGTGAGTTCGAGGGACGGATCGCCGTCCGCCCGGGAGCCGGGGCTCTGAGGACCTCGCATGGGACACGGAGCGTACTGAACCGTGTTCACTCCGTACAATCCCCTACCGCAACTCCGCCCGCTGCGCGGGGGTAATCGGGTACGGAGCCGCGGCCCCGGCGCGATAGGCTCGGGGCACTGCTTTTTCATGGTTCAGATGTTCAGAGCACGTTTCAGGGAGCGGGTGCGCACAGTGTCCGGTGGAGAGGTGGCCGGGATTCTGGTGGCCGTGTTCTGGGCGATCCTGGTCTCCTTCCTCGCGGTCGCACTGGCGAGGCTGGCCCAGACGCTCAAGGCGACCACCAAGCTCGTCGCGGACGTGACCGACCAGGCGGTGCCGCTGCTCGCCGACGCCTCCCAGGCGGTGCGCTCGGCGCAGACCCAGATCGACCGCGTCGACGCGATCGCCTCCGACGTCCAGGAGGTCACGTCCAACGCCTCCGCGCTGTCCACCACCGTCGCCTCCACCTTCGGCGGTCCGCTGGTCAAGGTCGCGGCCTTCGGCTACGGCGTGCGCCGGGCCCTCGGCGGCCGCAAGGAGGACGTGCCCGCCAAGTCGCCCCGGCGTACGGTGATCGTGGGCCGGACGGTCCCCGCCGCACGACGCAAGCGGAAGTAAGGACTGAGACCGAGCGATGTTCCGCCGTACGTTCTGGTTCAGCACCGGTGTCGCCGCCGGAGTGTGGGCCACCACCAAGGTCAACCGCAAGCTCAGGCAGCTGACCCCGGAGAGCCTGGCCGCCACCGCCGCCCACAAGGCCCTGGAGACCGGTCAGCGGCTGAAGGACCGCGCGGTCGGCTTCGCGCTCGACGTCCGCGACAACATGGCCCAGCGGGAGGCCGAGCTGGAGGAGGCCCTCGGCATCCAGGACAGCCCCGAACTCCCGGCACCCCGGCGGTTCGCCGCCATCGAGAACAACCGCAGCAACCCGAAGTACGTCGAGAACCCGACGTACTCGCACAACCGGAATGAGGACCACTGATGGAGTCGGCCGAGATTCGCCGCCGCTGGCTGAGCTTCTTCGAGGAGCGCGGGCACACCGTCGTCCCTTCGGCGTCGCTCATCGCGGACGACCCGACTCTGCTCCTCGTCCCCGCCGGCATGGTGCCCTTCAAGCCCTACTTCCTGGGTGAGGTCAAGCCGCCGTTCCCGCGCGCCACCAGCGTGCAGAAGTGCGTGCGCACGCCCGACATCGAAGAGGTCGGCAAGACCACGCGCCACGGCACGTTCTTCCAGATGTGCGGCAACTTCTCCTTCGGCGACTACTTCAAGGAAGGCGCCATCAAGCTCGCCTGGGAGCTGCTCACCAGCGCCCAGGACGAGGGCGGCTACGGCCTCGACCCCGAGCGCCTGTGGATCACCGTCTACAAGGACGACGACGAGGCCGAGCGCATCTGGCACGAGGTCGTGGGCGTGCCGAAGGAGCGCATCCAGCGCCTCGGCATGAAGGACAACTACTGGTCCATGGGCGTCCCCGGCCCCTGCGGCCCCTGCTCCGAGATCAACTACGACCGCGGCCCCGAGTTCGGCGTCGAGGGCGGCCCCGCCGTCAACGACGAGCGGTACGTGGAGATCTGGAACCTCGTCTTCATGCAGTACGAGCGGGGCGAGGGCATCGGCAAGGACAACTTCGAGATCCTCGGGGACCTGCCGAGCAAGAACATCGACACGGGCCTCGGCCTGGAGCGGCTCGCCATGATTCTGCAGGGCGTGCAGAACATGTACGAGATCGACACCTCCATGGCCGTCATCGACAAGGCCACCGAGCTGACCGGCGTCCGCTACGGCGAGGCCCACGACTCGGACGTGTCGCTCCGTGTGGTCACGGACCACATGCGCACGGCCACCATGCTCATCGGCGACGGTGTCACCCCGGGCAACGAGGGCCGCGGCTACGTCCTGCGCCGTATCATGCGCCGCGCCATCCGCAACATGCGCCTGCTCGGCGCCACCGGTCCGGTCGTCAAGGACCTGGTCGACACCGTGATCGGCATGATGGGCCGGCAGTACCCCGAGCTGATCACCGACCGCGAGCGCATCGAGAAGGTCGCCCTCGCCGAGGAGAACGCCTTCCTCAAGACGCTCAAGGCCGGCACCAACATCCTCGACACCGCCGTCACCGAGACCAAGCAGTCCGGCGGCACGGTCCTCTCCGGCGACAAGGCCTTCCTGCTCCACGACACCTGGGGCTTCCCGATCGACCTCACCCTGGAGATGGCCGCCGAGCAGGGCCTGTCCGTGGACGAGGACGGCTTCCGGCGCCTGATGAAGGAGCAGCGGGAGCGCGCCAAGGCCGACGCCCAGGCCAAGAAGACCGGTCACGCCGACATGGGCGCCTACCGCGAGATCGCCGACGCCGCCGGCGAGACCGACTTCATCGGCTACACGGACACCGAGGGCGAGTCCACGATCGTCGGCATCCTCGTCGACGGGGTCTCCTCCCCGGCCGCCACCGAGGGCGACGAGGTCGAGATCGTCCTCGACCGCACCCCCTTCTACGCCGAGGGCGGTGGCCAGATCGGCGACACCGGCCGCATCAGGATCGACTCCGGTGCCGTCATCGAGGTCCGCGACTGCCAGAAGCCGGTCCCGGGCGTGTACGTCCACAAGGGCGTCGTCCAGGTCGGCGAGGTGACCGTCGGCGCCAAGGCCCACGCCTCCATCGACGCCCGCCGTCGTACGGCCATCGCCCGCGCCCACTCGGCCACCCACCTGACCCACCAGGCCCTGCGCGACGCCCTCGGCCCCACGGCCGCCCAGGCCGGCTCCGAGAACCAGCCGGGCCGCTTCCGCTTCGACTTCGGCTCGCCGTCCGCCGTCCCCACGGCCGTGATGACCGACGTCGAGCAGAAGATCAACGAGGTGCTGGCCCGCGACCTCGACGTGCACGCCGAGGTCATGGGCATCGACGAGGCCAAGAAGCAGGGCGCCATCGCCGAGTTCGGCGAGAAGTACGGCGAGCGGGTCCGCGTCGTCACCATCGGCGACTTCTCCAAGGAGCTGTGCGGCGGCACCCACGTGCACAACACCGCCCAGCTGGGCCTGGTGAAGCTGCTCGGCGAGTCCTCCATCGGCTCGGGTGTGCGCCGTATCGAGGCCCTCGTCGGCGTGGACGCCTACAACTTCCTCGCCCGTGAGCACACGGTCGTCAACCAGCTGACCGAGCTGCTCAAGGGCCGCCCGGAGGAACTGCCGGAGAAGGTCTCCGCCATGCTCGGCAAGCTCAAGGACGCCGAGAAGGAGATCGAGAAGTTCCGCGCCGAGAAGGTGCTCCAGGCCGCCGCCGGCCTCGCCGAGTCCGCCAAGGACGTGCGCGGCGTCGCCCTGGTGACCGGCCGGGTCCCGGACGGCACCACCCCGGACGACCTGCGCAAGCTGGTCCTGGACGTGCGCGGCCGGATCCAGGGCGGACGCGCCGCGGTGGTCGCCCTCTTCACGGTGAACAACGGCAAGCCGCTCACGGTCATCGCCACCAACGACGCCGCCCGCGAGCGCGGCCTCAAGGCCGGTGACCTGGTCCGCACGGCCGCCAAGACGCTCGGCGGCGGCGGTGGCGGCAAGCCGGACGTCGCCCAGGGCGGCGGCCAGAACCCGGCCGCGATCGGCGAGGCCGTCGACGCCGTCGAGCGGCTCGTGACGGAAACGGCGAAGTGACGATGCGCCGAGGGCGTCGACTCGCGATCGACGTCGGGGACGCCCGGATCGGGGTCGCCTCGTGCGACCCCGACGGGATCCTCGCCACCCCGGTGGAGACCGTCCCCGGACGGGACGTCCCCGCCGCCCACCGCCGGCTGCTCCGCCTGGTGGAGGAGTACGAACCGATCGAGGTCGTCGTCGGCCTCCCTCGCTCCCTCAAGGGGGGCGAGGGCCCGGCCGCGGTCAAGGTCCGCGCCTTCGCCCAGGAGCTGGCCAAGGGCATCAGGCCGGTGCCGGTGCGGCTGGTGGACGAGCGGATGACGACGGTGACGGCCAGTCAGGGGCTGCGCGCCTCGGGCGTGAAGTCGAAGAAGGGCCGCGCGGTCATCGACCAGGCCGCCGCCGTCATCATTTTGCAGCAGGCCCTGGAATCCGAACGGGTGTCAGGCGATCCACCCGGCGAAGGCGTCGAAGTGGTCATCTGATCGCGATACGGTAACGTTCCGCGCGATGCGCCGGTGTTCGAACAGCCGGCGCACAGCAAGAGGCGGAGCGGAAGCCGGCCCACCGGCCGCGTGACCGCCGGCCTCGCGGCTCTAGGGGATCGATGACTGAGTATGGCCGGGGCCCAGGCTCCGAACCGTGGCATCCGGAGGACCCGTTGTACGGGGACGGCGGATGGGGAGGACAGCAGACCCAGGCGGGCCGGCAGTCCGCCCACGACGGCCGGCCGCAGCAGAACCATCCCCAGGCTCCGCAGTACGGCGACTGGAACCAGCAACAGCAGCCCGGGTACGACGGGCAGCAGCACCAGTACCACGACGGTTCCGGCCGGCACTTCGACCAGCGGTTCGACGGTCACACCCCGCACCAGCCCCACCAGGGCGGCTGGGACGCGACCGGCACCCACGGCCATGTGCCGTACGCCGCCGACCCCGGCGACCCGTACGGCCAGCAGCCCGTGGCCTACGGCGGCGAGCAGCCCGACTTCTACGGCACCGAGGACGCCTACCCGCCGCCGGAGCCGCCCGGCCGCAGGCGCCCCGAGCCGGAGCCCGAGCCCGAGCTCGAGCCGGCGGCCGAGGAGGAGCACGCCTTCTTCGCGGGCGGCGGCGAGGACGACGAGGAGCACCAGCTCCAGAGCCGGCGGGAGCGGCGCGGCAAGGGCGGCAAGAAGCCCGTCAAGAGCAAGAAGAGGCGCACCGGCTGCGCCTGCATGGTGGTCGTCCTGGTCTTCGGCGGCGGCCTCGGCGGCGTCGGGTACTTCGGGTACCAGTTCTACCAAAATCGTTTCGGCACGGCCCCGGACTACGCGGGCGACGGCAACGGGGAGCACGTCACCGTCGAGATCCCCAAGGGCGCCGGGGGCTGGGAGATCGGCCAGAAGCTGAAGGACGCGGGTGTCGTCGAGAGCGCCGCCGCGTTCGTCTCCGCACTGCAGGCCAACCCTGACGGCAAATCGCTGCAGGACGGTGTCTACACCCTGGAGAAGGAGATGTCCGCGGCCAGCGCCGTCCGGCTGATGCTGGACCCGCGCAGCCAGAACAACGTGGTGGTCACCCCGGGCGAGCGCAACTCGGGCGTCTACGCGGCCATCGACAAGAAGCTGGAGCTGTCCGCGGGCGCGACCAAGAAGGCCGCCGACCAGCAGTACAAGAGCCTCGGCCTGCCGGCCTGGGCGCAGAACAGCGGCGAGGTCAAGGACCGGCTGGAGGGCTTCCTCTTCCCGGGCACCTATCCGGCCGCCAAGGGCATGAAGCCCGAGGCCGTCCTGAAGCAGATGGTCACCCAGGCCAAGCAGAAGTACGCCGCCTACGGCCTGACCGAGAAGGCCAAGGCGCTCGGCCTGGACAACGCCTTCCAGCTCGTCACCGTCGCCAGCCTGGTCCAGGCCGAGGGCAAGACCCACGACGACTTCCGCAAGATGGCGGAGGTGGTCTACAACCGCCTGAAGCCCACCAACACCGAGACCAACCGGCTGCTGCAGTTCGACTCGACCTACAACTACCTCAAGGGCACGAGCAACATCCACATCTCCGAGAAGGAGATCAACGGCAACACGAGCCCGTACAACACGTACCGGCACCCGGGGCTTCCGCCCGGCCCGATCGGCAACCCCGGCGAGGACGCGCTGAAGGCGTCCCTGAACCCGACGCACGACGGCTGGATCTACTTCGTGGCGACCGACGGCACGAACAACACCGAGTTCGCCAAGACCTACGCAGAATTCCTAGAGCTCAAGGACAAGTTCAATGCCAACGCGGGCAACTGACGGCCGCCGTGCCGCCGTGCTCGGATCGCCGATCGCCCACTCCCTCTCCCCGGTGCTGCACCGCGCCGCGTACGAGGCGGCCGGCCTCACCGGCTGGTCGTACGACAGCTTCGACGTCGACGAGGCCGCCCTGCCCGGCTTCCTGGACGGGCTCGGGCCGGAGTGGGCCGGGCTGTCGCTGACCATGCCGCTGAAGCGGGCGGTGATCCCGCTGCTGGACGAGGTCAGCGACACGGCCGCCTCGGTCGACGCGGTCAACACCCTCGTCCTCACCGAGGACGGCCGCCGGCTCGGCGACAACACCGACATCCCGGGCATGGTCGCCGCCCTGCGCGAGCACGGCATCGAAGAGGTCGCGTCCGCCGCGATCCTCGGGGCCGGCGCCACCGCCTCCTCCGCGCTCGCCGCGCTGGCCCGGATCTGCACCGGGGAGGTCGTGGCCTACGTCCGCAGCGAGGCCCGCGCCGCCGAGATGCGGCAGTGGGGCGAACGGCTCGACGTGGAGGTCCGTACGGCGGACTGGGCGGACGCGGCCGAGGCGCTGCGCGCCCCCCTGGTGATCGCCACCACGCCCGCGGGGACGACCGACGCCCTCGCCGGCGCCGTACCCGAACGCCCCGCCACCCTCTTCGACGTGCTCTACGACCCCTGGCCCACCGAGCTGGCGGCCCGCTGGTCCATGTTCGGCGGTGCCGTGGTCAGCGGCCTCGACCTGCTGGTCCACCAGGCCGTGCTCCAGTTCGAGCAGATGACCGGGCACGTCCCCGGCCCGGTGGAGGCCATGCGGCACGCCGGGGAGAAGGCGCTCGCGGCCCGCTGACGCCCCCGCCGCGTCCGCTTCCTGGACCGGCGGCCTGCTTCCGTCCCCGGACGTGGGAGGATCGGAGGTGGCGCACCGGGGTCGCGCACCCGGTGGCGCCGTCGCCGTGCGCGAGGACGCGCGTACGCAGGGCAGTACCGGACGCGAACACTGAGGAGCACCGTTGAGCAGGCTGCGTTGGCTGACCGCGGGGGAGTCCCACGGTCCCGCACTTGTCGCGACGCTGGAGGGTCTTCCCGCCGGCGTGCCGATCACCACGGAGATGGTGGCGGATCACCTGGCGCGGCGGCGGCTCGGTTACGGCCGCGGTGCGCGGATGAAGTTCGAGCGCGACGAGGTCACGTTCCTGGGCGGGGTGCGGCACGGCCTGACCCTCGGCTCCCCGGTTGCGGTCATGGTCGGCAACACCGAGTGGCCGAAGTGGGAGCAGGTCATGGCCGCCGACCCGGTCGATCCCGAGGTACTGGCCGGCCTCGCCCGCAACGCGCCGCTGACCCGCCCGCGCCCCGGCCACGCGGACCTGGCGGGGATGCAGAAGTACGGCTTCGACGAGGCCCGCCCCATCCTGGAACGCGCCTCGGCCCGGGAGACCGCCGCGCGCGTCGCGCTGGGTGCCGTGGCCCGCTCCTACCTGAAGGAGACGGCCGGTATCGAGATCGTCTCCCACGTGGTCGAACTGTGCTCCGTGAAGGCCCCGCAGGGCGTCTACCCCACCCCGGCCGACGTCGAGAAGCTGGACGCCGACCCGCTGCGCTGCCTCGACGCGGACGCCTCGAAGGCGATGGTCGCGGAGATCGACCAGGCCCACAAGGACGGCGACACCCTCGGCGGTGTGGTCGAGGTCCTGGCCTACGGCGTCCCGGTCGGGCTCGGCTCGCACGTGCACTGGGACCGCAGGCTGGACGCGCGCCTGGCCGCCGCCCTGATGGGCATCCAGGCCATCAAGGGCGTCGAGATCGGCGACGGTTTCGAGCTGGCCCGTGTGCCCGGGTCCCAGGCCCACGACGAGATCGTCAACACCCCCGAGGGCATCCGGCGCGTCTCCGGCCGCTCGGGCGGCACCGAGGGCGGCCTCAGCACCGGTGAGCTGCTGCGGGTGCGCGCGGCGATGAAGCCGATCGCGACCGTGCCGCGCGCCCTGAAGACGGTCGACGTCAGCACCGGCGAGCCCGCCCAGGCCCACCACCAGCGCTCGGACGTCTCCGCCGTCCCGGCCGCCGGCATCGTCGCCGAGGCCATGGTGGCGCTCGTCCTCGCGGACGCCGTCGCGGAGAAGTTCGGCGGCGACTCCGTCCCCGAGACCCGCCGCAACGTGCAGTCGTACCTCGACAGCCTGGGGATCAGGTGAGCGGCGGACCCGCGGTCGTCCTCGTCGGCCCGATGGGGGTGGGCAAGTCCACCGTCGGGCGGCTGCTCGCCGGGCGTCTGGGCGTGGGCTACCGGGACACCGACGAGGACATCGTCGCCGCCCAGGGCCGCACCATCGCCGAGATCTTCGTCGACGAGGGCGAGGAGGCCTTCCGCGCCGTCGAGAAGGCCGCCGTACGCGCCGCGCTCACCGAGCACGACGGTGTCGTCGCGCTCGGCGGCGGGGCGGTCCTCGACCCGGACACGCGCGCCCTGCTCGCCGGGCACCGGGTGGTCTACCTGTCGATGGACGTCGAGGAGGCCGTGAAGCGGACCGGCCTGAACGTGGCCCGCCCGCTGCTGGCGGTCAACCCGCGCAAGCAGTGGCGGGAGTTGATGGAGGCGCGCCGGCACCTGTACGAGGAGGTCGCCACCGCGGTGGTGGCCACCGACGGGCGTACCCCCGAAGAGGTAACCCAAGCAGCGCTGGACGCAGTGGAGTTGAAGCAGGTATGAGCGAGGCAGTCACCCGGATCCCGGTCGCCGGTACCGCGGGCACCGACCCGTACGAGGTGCTGGTGGGCCGGCAGCTGCTGGGCGAGCTGGCCGGACTGATCGGGAACCAGGCCAAGCGCGTCGCCGTGATCCACCCGGAGGCGCTGGCCGACACCGGAGAGGCGCTGCGCGCCGATCTGGCCGAGCAGGGGTACGAGGCCGTCGCCATCCAGGTGCCCAACGCCGAGGAGGCCAAGACCGCCGAGGTCGCCGCCTACTGCTGGAAGGCGCTGGGCCAGTGCGGTTTCACCCGCACCGACGTCATCGTCGGCGTCGGCGGCGGGTCGACCACCGACCTCGCCGGGTTCGTCGCCGCGACCTGGCTGCGCGGGGTGCGCTGGATCGCCGTACCGACCACCGTGCTCGCCATGGTGGACGCGGCGGTCGGCGGCAAGACCGGCATCAACACCGCCGAGGGCAAGAACCTGGTCGGCTCCTTCCACCCGCCGGCCGGTGTGCTGTGCGACCTGGCCGCGCTGGACTCCCTCCAGGTGCACGACTACGTCTCCGGCCTGGCCGAGGTCATCAAGGCGGGGTTCATCGCCGACCCGGCGATCCTGGGCCTGATCGAGGCCGACCCCGAGGGTGCCCGCACCCCGGCGGGCCCGCACACGGCCGAGCTGATCGAGCGGTCGATCCGGGTCAAGGCGGACGTCGTCTCCTCGGACCTGAAGGAGTCCGGCCTGCGGGAGATCCTCAACTACGGCCACACGCTGGGCCACGCGATCGAGAAGAACGAGCGGTACAAGTGGCGGCACGGCGCGGCGGTCGCGGTCGGCATGCACTTCGCCGCCGAACTGGGCCGGCTGGCGGGCCGTCTGGACGACGCCACGGCGGACCGGCACCGCACCATCCTCGAATCCGTCGGCCTGCCGCTGCACTACCGCTACGACCAGTGGCCCAAGCTGCTGGAGACGATGAAGGTCGACAAGAAGTCCCGCGGTGACCGCCTGCGCTTCATCGTCCTGGACGGCCTGGCCAGGCCGACCGTCCTGGAGAGCCCGGACCCGGCCGTCCTCCTCGCCGCCTACGGCGAGGTCGGCCAGTAAGTCCCGGACTGCTTCCCCGCGTCCGATTTCCCCCGCCCACCGGGCACTTCGGACCGTCCCCGGCCGTTTCACCAAACGACGGCCGGGGACGGTACCGTTCGGTAGGCGGCGGGGCGCCCCCGCTGCCGGCACGAATTGCCTGGACGAGACGGAGTGGCAACGGATGCAGCACGCAGTGGGGTCTCCGCTGCCGTCGCCCCACCAGCCGGGGCAGGGGCCGCACGCCGGCTGGGCGTCGGCCGCACACCACCCGGGAGCCGCGCCGGGGCCCGCCCCCGTTCCCCCGCCGCCTCCGGCACCCGGGTTCCCGGCCGCCCCGTCGGGCCCCGTGCCGCCGGCCCCGCACCAGCCCCCCGCTTCGCCCCAGCCGCAGCATCCCCGGGCTCCCCATCAGCCGCACCAGCCCCCGGCTCCCCATCAGCCCACCGCCCCCGCCGGTCCGGTGCCGCCGCCCCCGCCACCGCAGCACGCCTCCGGCCTCACGGCCTCCGATAGCACCGGGCACGTCCCGCTGCCACCCGGAGGTGCGGTCGGCACGCCCGCGGCGCCGCCCACCGCGGCCGCGGGACCCGACCCGACGGCCACCACGCTCGCCGTCCTGCTCATCGGCCCGGCCGGTGCGGGCAAGACCAGCGTCGCGAAGTACTGGGCCGACCACCGCCGCGTCCCCACGGCCCACATCAGCCTGGACGACGTCCGCGAGTGGGTCCGCGCGGGCTTCGCCGACCCTCAGGCCGGCTGGAACGACAACTCGGAGGCCCAGTACCGCCTGGCCCGCCGCACCTGCGGCTTCGCCGCCCGCAACTTCCTCGCCAACGGCATCTCCTGCATCCTGGACGACGCCGTCTTCCCGGACCGCCCGGTCGTCGGCCTCGGCGGCTGGAAGCGGCACGTGGGCCCCGGCCTGCTTCCGGTGGTCCTCCTCCCGGGCCTCGACATCGTCCTGGAGCGCAACGCCGAACGCACCGGCAACCGCCGCCTCACCGACGAGGAGGTGGCCCGCATCCACGGCCGCATGGCCGGCTGGTACGGCTCGGGCCTGCCCATCATCGACAACTCCCAGCTGGACGTCCCCGGCACCGCCCGGGTCCTGGACGAGGTCCTGTCGAGAGCGATCGCGAGCCCTCCGAGCTGGTGAGAAGGGGGGCGCGGCGGTCCCCACGGCCCCCGCAACCCCGGTCGGCCCCTCCCGATCGGCACAATCCGGGCAAAGCTCCTACGCTCATCTCATGTCAGAGGTGTACGCGAACCGCCGATCCCGGCTGAGGGACCACTTCAACGCGGCCGGCACCGCGGCAGCGCTCGTCACCCGTCCGGCCAACGTCCGCTACCTCGCCGCCGCAGCCCCGCAGGGCTCCGCCCTGCTGCTCGGCCGGAGCGAGGACCTCCTGGTGTGCGCGAGCCCACCGGAGGACCGTCCCTACGAGGGCCGGCCGGACGAGAGCGTGCGCCTGCACGTGCTGCCGCCGAACGGCGGCGACACCGCCGTCGTGGCCGCCGGCTCCGCCGCCGCCCAGGGCGCCGACTCGCTGGCGGTCGAGGAGCATCACCTCACCGTGGCCCGTCACCGGGCCCTCGCCTCCGTCGCCCCGAAACTCCGCCTCACCGACCTCGCCGGCGCGGTGGAACAGCTCCGGGTGGTCAAGGACGAGGAGGAGATCTCCTGCCTGCGTATCGGCGCGGAGATCGCCGACCAGGCCCTCGGTGAGCTGCTGGAGTCCATCCTGGTCGGCCGCACCGAACGCCACCTGGCCCTGGAGCTGGAGCGGCGGCTGGTCGACCACGGCGCCGACGGGCCGGCCTTCCCCACCTCCGTGGCCACCGGACCGCACGCCGGCCGCCGCGGCCACCGCCCCACCGACCGGCGCGTGGAGGAGGGCGACTTCCTCTCCGTCTGCCTGGGCGCCACCTATCGCGGCTACCGCTGCGAGATCGGCCGCACCTTCGTCATCGGCACCTCGCCCGCCGACTGGCAGATCGAGCTGTACGACCTGGTCTTCGCCGCCCAGCGGGCCGGCCGCGAGTTCCTGGCACCCGGCGCCGCCTACCGCGACGTGGACCGCGCGGCGCGCCAGGTACTGGACTCCGCGGGCTATGCGGAAGCGCTGCCACCGCTGACCGGTCACGGTGTCGGACTCGAAATCGACGAGGACCCGCAGTTGGCTCCCTCGGCCATGGGTAAACTGGACGCTTGCGTGCCGGTCACCGTCGAACCGGGGGTCCACCTCCCGGGCCGGGGCGGTGTCCGGATCGATGACACGCTCGTCGTACGCCCCGAGGCGGACGGCGGACCCGAGCTACTCACCATCACGACCAAGGAGCTGCTCGCGCTGTAGCGCGTGACCCGGGGTCGTACGTCAGTCCAGGAGATTCCGCAACCGTGGCTTCCACGAACGACCTCAAGAACGGCATGGTGCTCAAGCTCGAAGGCGGCCAGCTCTGGTCCGTCGTCGAGTTCCAGCACGTCAAGCCCGGCAAGGGCCCGGCCTTCGTGCGCACCAAGCTCAAGAACGTGCTCTCCGGCAAGGTGGTCGACAAGACCTTCAACGCCGGCGTCAAGGTCGAGACGGCCACTGTCGACAAGCGCGACATGCAGTTCTCGTACATGGACGGCGAGTACTTCGTCTTCATGGACATGGAGACCTACGACCAGCTCCACATCGACCGGAAGGCCGTCGGCGACGCCGCGAACTTCCTGATCGAGGGCTTCACCGCCACCGTCGCGCAGCACGAGGGCGAGGTCCTCTTCGTCGAGCTGCCCGCCGCCGTGGAGCTGACCATCGCCGAGACCGAGCCGGGCGTCCAGGGCGACCGCTCCACCGGTGGCACCAAGCCCGCCATCCTGGAGACCGGCCACCAGATCCAGGTCCCGCTCTTCATCACCACCGGTGAGAAGATCAAGGTCGACACCCGCAGCAGCGACTACCTCGGCCGGGTGAACAGCTAACCGTGGCTGCCCGCAACACGGCCCGCAAGCGCGCCTTCCAGATCCTCTTCGAGGGCGACCAGCGCGGCGCCGACGTCCTGACGGTCCTCGCGGACTGGATCCGGCTCTCCCGGTCCGACACCCGGCAGCCTCCGGTCAGCGAGTACACGATGCAGCTGGTCGAGGGCTACGCCGTGCACGCGAAGCGGATCGACGAGCTGATCGCCCAGTACGCGGTGGGCTGGACGCTCGACCGTATGCCGGTCGTGGACCGCAACATCCTGCGGCTGGGCGCGTACGAGCTGATCTGGGTCGACGAGACCCCGGACGCCGTCGTCCTGGACGAGATGGTGCAGCTGGCGAAGGAGTTCTCGACCGACGAGTCGCCCTCGTTCGTCAACGGTCTGCTGGGCCGGCTGAAGGAACTCAAGCCGTCCCTGCGCCGGGACGAGGCGTAACCGCCCGGCACGCCTCGTCGGAGGGCCCGCAGCACACTCGTGCGGCGGGCCCTCCGGCGTCTCCCGGCCGTCCCGGCCCCGCCGGTCTCCAGCGCGGTCTCAGCGCACGCGAAAAGGCCGCCGGGGTGGCCCGAACCGTATGGTTCCGGCCACCCCGGCGGCACGTTTCTGCTGGGGAGCGTGATTACGCTTCTTCGTGCGTGGCGACCGCACGGCGTGCGTCCGCGTCCAGCACGCCCCAGCTGATCAGCTGCTCGGTGAGGACCGAGGGGGACTGGTCGTAGATGACGGCGAGTGTGCGCAGGTCGTCCTGGCGGATGGAGAGCACCTTGCCGTTGTAGTCACCGCGCTGGGACTGGATCGTCGCCGCGTAGCGCTGCAGGGGGCCCGCCTTCTCGGCCGGCACGGTGGCCAGCCGCTCCAGGTCCAGGACCAGCTTCGGCGGCGGCTCGGCGGCGCCGCCCGGCGTGGTGCCCGGCAGGAGCTCCTGCACCGGAACGCCATAGAAATCGGCCAGCTCGGCCAGTCGCTGCACGGTCACGGCGCGGTCGCCGCGCTCGTACGAACCGACCACCACGGCCTTCCAGCGACCCTGGGACTTCTCCTCGACACCGTGGAGGGAAAGGCCCTGCTGGGTGCGGATGGCCCGGAGCTTGGCCCCGAGCTGTTTGGCGTATTCGCTGGACATATAGCTCCCCGGACACTGTGTCGACGCGGCCGGCTGTCTTCCCGCCGCGCGGCTGGTAACTCACTGTGAGGTTACGCAGCGTGATTCTCCTGCGTCAAGCCGAATGGTCCACACCGACTCTTCCGTGGTAGTGGTGGCCGATTGACCCAAGCGGGTGACAGGGGGGTGGCGAGGGGCCGCCCGGTGACCTGCTACGGTGGATGGCGCAATTCCGACGTCCTTTAAGGTCCGTCCCGTGAGGCGGAGAAGGAGGTCCGTTTCGTATGGACAAGCAAGACAAGCACGACAAGAACGACACGCCCGCGCGTCCGCAGGCGTCCGATGCCCGGCCCGTTCTGGAGGGCCCCGACATCGCACGGGTGCTGACCCGTATCGCCCACGAGATCGTCGAGCGCGCCAAGGGCGCCGACGACGTGGTGCTCCTCGGCATTCCGACCCGGGGCGTCTTCCTCGCCCAGCGGCTCGCCGCCAAGCTGGAGCAGATCACCGACCGCACGATCCCGGTCGGCTCCCTCGACATCACGATGTACCGCGACGACCTGCGCATGCACCCCCCGCGTGCGCTGGCCCGCACCGACATCCCCGGTGACGGCATCGACGGCCGGCTGGTCGTCCTCGTGGACGACGTGCTCTTCTCCGGGCGCACCATCCGCGCCGCCCTGGACGCCCTGAACGACATCGGGCGCCCGCGTGCGGTGCAGCTCGCGGTCCTGGTCGACCGCGGTCACCGGGAACTGCCCATCCGTGCCGACTACGTCGGAAAGAACCTCCCCACGTCGCTGCGGGAGACGGTCAAGGTCCAGCTCGCCGAGGAGGACGGTCGCGACACCGTGCTGCTCGGTGCGAAGGCCGGCCAGTAGCAATCCAGGCGCAGGGCCGCTCCGGCATGCCCCCACGCGCACTGCTTTGCCCCAATTCTCCCGTTTGAACTGCCTTACGGAGCCTGACAGATGCAGCGTCATCTCATCTCGGCCGCCGACCTCACCCGCGACGACGCCGTCCTGATCCTCGACACCGCCGAGGAGATGGCCCGGGTCGCCGACCGGCCGATCAAGAAGCTGCCGACCCTGCGCGGCCGGACGATCGTCAACCTCTTCTTCGAGGACTCCACGCGCACGCGTATCTCCTTCGAGGCCGCCGAGAAGCGGCTCTCCGCCGACGTCATCAACTTCACCGCCAAGGGATCGTCGGTGTCCAAGGGCGAGTCCCTGAAGGACACCGCCCAGACGCTGGAGGCCATGGGCGTCGACGCCGTCGTCATCCGGCACGGCGCCTCCGGGGCCCCGTACCGCCTCGCCAACTCCGGCTGGGTCGACGCCGCCGTCATCAACGCCGGCGACGGCACCCACCAGCACCCCACCCAGGCCCTCCTGGACGCCTTCACCATGCGCCGCCGGCTGCTCGGCCGCGACGCCGGGCTCGGCCAGGACCTGTCCGGCAAGCGGATCACCATCGTCGGCGACGTCCTGCACAGCCGGGTCGCCCGCTCCAACGTCGACCTGCTGCACACCCTCGGCGCCGAGGTCACCCTGGTCGCCCCGCCCACCCTGGTCCCGGTCGGCGTCGACACCTGGCCCTGCACGGTCTCCTACGACCTCGACAGCGCGCTGCCCAAGTGCGACGCGGTGATGATGCTCCGCGTCCAGCGCGAACGCATGAACGCGGCCTTCTTCCCGACCGAGCGCGAGTACTCCCGCCGCTACGGCCTCGACGGCGAGCGCATGGCCAGGCTGCCCGAGCACGCCATCGTGATGCACCCCGGCCCGATGGTCCGCGGCATGGAGATCACCGCCGAGGTCGCCGACTCCGACCGCTGCACCGCCGTCGAGCAGGTGGCCAACGGCGTCTCCATCCGGATGGCCGTCCTGTACCTGCTGCTCGGCGGCAACGAGCCCGCCCAGACCCGCACTGAGGAGAAGTAACCCCCATGAGCAAGATCCTGATCCGTGGTGCGAAGGTGCTCGGCGGCGAGCCGCAGGACGTCCTGATCGACGGCGAGACCATCGCCGAGGTGGGCGCCGGTCTGAGTGCCGAGGGCGCCGAGGTCGTCGAGGCCGGCGGCAAGGTGCTGCTGCCGGGCCTGGTCGACCTGCACACCCACCTGCGCGAGCCCGGCCGTGAGGACTCCGAGACCGTCCTCACCGGCACCCGTGCGGCCGCGAGCGGCGGCTACACGGCCGTCTTCGCCATGGCCAACACCTTCCCCGTCGCCGACACCGCCGGTGTGGTCGAGCAGGTCTGGCGGCTCGGCCGCGAGCACGGCTACTGCGACGTGCAGCCCATCGGCGCCGTCACCGTCGGCCTGGAGGGCCGGAAGCTCGCCGAGCTGGGCGCCATGCACGAGTCCGCCGCCGGCGTCACCGTCTTCTCCGACGACGGCAAGTGCGTGGACGACGCCGTGATCATGCGCCGCGCCCTGGAGTACGTGAAGGCCTTCGGCGGAGTCGTCGCCCAGCACGCCCAGGAGCCGCGCCTCACCGAGGGCGCCCAGATGAACGAGGGCGTCGTCTCCGCCGAGCTGGGCCTGGGCGGCTGGCCGGCCGTCGCCGAGGAGTCGGTCATCGCCCGCGATGTCCTGCTCGCCGACCACGTCGGCTCCCGCGTCCACATCTGCCACCTCTCGACCGCCGGCAGCGTCGAGATCGTCCGCTGGGCCAAGTCCCGCGGCATCCAGGTCACCGCCGAGGTCACCCCGCACCACCTGCTCCTCACCGACGAGCTGGTGCGCACCTACAACCCGGTCTACAAGGTCAACCCGCCGCTGCGCACCGAACGCGACGTGCTGGCCCTGCGCGAGGCGCTCGCCGACGGCACGATCGACATCGTCGCCACCGACCACGCCCCGCACCCGCACGAGGACAAGGACTGCGAGTGGGCCGCCGCCGCCATGGGCATGGTCGGCCTGGAGACCGCGTTGTCGGTGGTCCAGGAGACCATGGTCGACACGGGCCTGCTGGACTGGGCCGGCGTCGCCGACCGCATGTCCTTCAAGCCCGCGCAGATCGGACAGGCCACCGGCCACGGCCGCCCCGTCTCGGCTGGTGAGCCCGCCAACCTCACCCTGGTCGACACGGCATACCGTGGCCAGGTGGACCCCGCGGGCTTCGCCTCGCGCAGCCGCAACACCCCCTACGAGGGGCGGGAGCTGCCGGGCCGTGTGACGCACACCTGGCTGCGGGGCAAGGCCACGCTCGTCGACGGGAAGCTCACGTGACACCTGTAATCCTGCTGGCCGAGGCCAAGAGGTCGGCCGACGTCACCGACTGGCCGGCCCGCATCGGCTGGCTCGTCGGACTGGTCCTCTTCATCGCGCTCGTCTACTGGCTGATGCGCGAGGGCTGGAAGTGGCGCGGCACCCTCCAGAGCGACCTGCCGGCGCTGCCCGGCGCGCCGGAGGAGACCGGCCCGGCCAGACTGAGCATGAGCGGCCGCTACCACGGCTCCACCACCGCCGGACAGTGGCTGGACCGCATCGTGGCCCACGGCCTCGGCACCCGCAGCCGGGCCCAGCTCACCCTGACCGACGCGGGTCTGGAGGTCGAGCGCCCCGGAGCGACCGACTTCTTCGTCCCGACCGCCGCACTGCGCGGCGCCCGCCTGGACAAGGGCATCGCCGGCAAGGTCCTCACCGAGGGCGGACTGCTGGTGGTGACCTGGGCACACGGCGACAAGCTGATCGACTCCGGCTTCCGCTCCGACCACGCGGCCGAGCACACCGAGTGGGTCGACACCCTGAACCAGATGACCAACGACACGGAAGGCGCACGATGACGACCTCCACCAGGGGAGCCGCAAGGGTTCCCGCCGTACTCGTCCTGGAGGACGGCCGCATCTTCCGCGGGCGTGCCTACGGGGCCGTGGGGGAGACCTTCGGCGAGGCCGTGTTCTCCACCGGGATGACCGGCTACCAGGAGACGCTCACCGACCCGTCGTACGACCGTCAGATCGTGGTGGCGACGGCCCCGCAGATCGGCAACACCGGCTGGAACGACGAGGACGACGAGTCGGGCCGTATCTGGGTCTCCGGCTACGTGGTGCGCGACCCCGCGCGCGTGCCGTCGAACTGGCGGGCCAGGCGCTCGCTGGACGAGGAGCTGGAGCGGCAGGGCGTGGTCGGGATCTCGGGCATCGACACCCGGGCGCTGACCCGCCATCTGCGTGAGCGTGGCTCGATGCGCGCCGGCGTCTTCTCCGGCGAGGCGATCGCCCCGGAGGCGGAGCTGCTGGAGCGCGTGCAGGCCCAGCCGCACATGAAGGGCGCGAGCCTCTACGAGGAGGTGGCGACGAAGGAGGCGTACGTCGTCCCGGCGATCGGCGAGAAGCGGTTCACCGTCGCGGCGATCGACCTCGGCATCAAGGGGATGACCCCGCACCGCATGGCCGAGCGCGGCATCGAGGTGCACGTCCTGCCCGCCACCGCCACGGCCGACGACGTCTACGCCGTCGACCCGGACGGTGTGTTCTTCTCCAACGGCCCGGGCGACCCGGCCACCGCCCACGGCCCGGTCGCGCTGATGACCGCCGTCCTGGAACGCAAGACGCCGTTGTTCGGCATCTGCTTCGGCAACCAGATCCTCGGCCGCGCCCTCGGCTTCGGCACGTACAAGCTGAAGTACGGCCACCGGGGCATCAACCAGCCGGTCCAGGACCGTACGACCGGCAAGGTGGAGGTCACCGCGCACAACCACGGCTTCGCCGTGGACGCGCCGCTCGACAAGGTCAGCGAGACCAAGTTCGGCCGCGCCGAGGTCTCGCACGTCTGCCTCAACGACAACGTCGTGGAGGGGCTGCAGCTGCTCGACCAGCCGGCCTTCTCCGTCCAGTACCACCCCGAAGCGGCAGCCGGCCCGCACGACGCCGCCTACCTCTTCGACCGCTTCGTTTCCCTGATGGAGGGCCAGCGTGCCTAAGCGCACCGATATCCAGTCCGTCCTGGTCATCGGCTCCGGCCCGATCGTCATCGGCCAGGCCGCCGAGTTCGACTACTCCGGCACCCAGGCCTGCCGGGTCCTGAAGGCCGAGGGCCTGCGAGTCGTCCTCGTCAACTCCAACCCGGCGACGATCATGACCGACCCGGAGATCGCCGACGCCACGTATGTCGAGCCCATCACCCCCGAGTTCGTCGAGAAGATCATCGCCAAGGAGCGCCCCGACGCCCTCCTGCCCACCCTGGGCGGCCAGACGGCCCTCAACACCGCCATCTCGCTGCACGAGAACGGCGTACTGGAGAAGTACGGTGTGGAGCTGATCGGCGCGAAGCCGGAGGCGATCCACAAGGGCGAGGACCGCGACCTGTTCAAGGACGTCGTGGAGGAGGTCCGCAGGAAGATCGGGCACGGCGAATCGGCCCGCTCGGTCATCTGCCACTCCATGGACGACGTCCTCCAGGGCGTCGAGACCCTCGGCGGCTACCCGGTCGTCGTCCGCCCCTCCTTCACCATGGGCGGTGCCGGCTCCGGCTTCGCGCACGACGAGGAGGAGCTGCGCCGGATCGCCGGCCAGGGCCTGACGCTGTCCCCGACCACCGAGGTGCTCCTGGAGGAGTCGATCCTGGGGTGGAAGGAGTACGAGCTGGAGCTGATGCGGGACAAGCACGACAACGTCGTGGTCGTCTGCTCCATCGAGAACTTCGACCCGATGGGTGTGCACACCGGTGACTCGATCACGGTGGCGCCGGCGATGACGCTGACCGACCGTGAGTACCAGGTGCTGCGCGATGTCGGTATCGCGATCATCCGCGAGGTCGGCGTCGACACCGGTGGCTGCAACATCCAGTTCGCGGTGAACCCGGAGGACGGCCGGGTCATCGTCATCGAAATGAACCCGCGCGTCTCCCGGTCCTCGGCGCTCGCCTCGAAGGCGACCGGCTTCCCGATCGCGAAGATCGCCGCGAAGCTGGCCGTCGGCTACACGCTGGACGAGATCCCGAACGACATCACGCAGGAGACCCCGGCCTCCTTCGAGCCGACCCTGGACTACGTGGTGGTGAAGGCGCCGCGGTTCGCGTTCGAGAAGTTCCCGCAGGCCGATTCCACGCTGACCACGACGATGAAGTCGGTGGGTGAGGCGATGGCGATCGGCCGGAACTTCCCGGAGGCGTTCCAGAAGGCGCTGCGGTCGCTGGAGAAGAAGGGCAGCCAGTTCACCTTCGTGGGCGACCCCGGCGACAAGACCGCCCTCCTCGAAGAGGCGGTGCGTCCCACGGACGGCCGGATCAACACGGTGATGCAGGCCATCCGGGCGGGCGCCACCCCGCAGGAGGTCTTCGAGTTCACGAAGATCGATCCGTGGTTCGTGGACCAGCTGTTCCTGATCAAGGAGATCGCGGACGAGCTGGCCGGGGCGCCTGAGCTGACGGCCGGGCTGCTCGCGGAGGCCAAGCGGCACGGTTTCTCCGACCAGCAGGTCGCGGAGATCCGTGGGCTGCGCGAGGACGTCGTCCGCGAGGTCCGGCACGCGCTCGGTGTCCGCCCCGTCTACAAGACGGTCGACACCTGCGCGGCGGAGTTCGCGGCGAGGACGCCGTACTTCTACTCCTCCTACGACGAGGAGAACGAGGTCGCGCCGCGCGAGAAGCCCGCGGTGATCATCCTGGGGTCGGGGCCGAACCGGATCGGGCAGGGCATCGAGTTCGACTACTCCTGTGTCCACGCCTCCTTCGCGCTGTCGGATGCGGGCTATGAGACGGTGATGGTCAACTGCAACCCCGAGACCGTCTCCACCGACTACGACACCTCCGACCGCCTGTACTTCGAGCCGCTGACGCTGGAGGACGTGCTGGAGATCGTCCACGCCGAGCAGCAGGCCGGCCCGGTCGCGGGCGTGATCGTGCAGCTGGGCGGCCAGACCCCGCTGGGCCTTTCCCAGGCCCTGAAGGACAACGGTGTGCCGATCGTGGGCACGTCTCCGGAGGCCATCCACGCGGCCGAGGACCGGGGCGCCTTCGGCCGGGTCCTCGCGGAGGCGGGCCTGCCGGCGCCCAAGCACGGCACGGCCACCACGTTCGCCGAGGCCAAGGCCATCGCGGACGAGATCGGCTACCCCGTCCTGGTCCGCCCCTCCTACGTGCTGGGCGGACGCGGTATGGAGATCGTCTACGACGAGACCCGGCTGGCCTCCTACATCGCGGAGTCGACCGAGATCAGCGCCTCCCGGCCGGTGCTGGTGGACCGGTTCCTGGACGACGCGATCGAGATCGACGTCGACGCCCTCTACGACGGCGAGGAGCTCTACCTCGGCGGTGTGATGGAGCACATCGAGGAGGCCGGCATCCACTCCGGTGACTCCGCGTGCGCGCTGCCCCCGATCACGCTGGGCGGGTTCGACATCAAGCGGCTGCGGGTGTCCACCGAGGCCATCGCGCGCGGGGTCGGCGTGCGCGGGCTGATCAACATCCAGTTCGCGATGGCCGGTGACATCCTCTACGTCCTGGAGGCCAACCCGCGTGCCTCGCGGACCGTGCCCTTCACCTCCAAGGCGACCGCGGTGCCGCTGGCGAAGGCCGCCGCCCGGATCTCGCTGGGCGCGACCATCGCCGAGCTGCGTGCCGAAGGGCTGCTGCCCCGGCAGGGTGACGGCGGTGAGCTGCCGCTGGACGCGCCGATCTCGGTGAAGGAGGCCGTGATGCCGTGGTCGCGTTTCCGTGACATCCACGGCCGCGGTGTGGACACCGTCCTGGGCCCGGAGATGCGCTCCACCGGTGAGGTCATGGGCATCGACTCCGTCTTCGGCACCGCCTACGCCAAGTCGCAGGCCGGTGCCTACGGGCCGCTGCCCACCAAGGGACGGGCGTTCATCTCGGTCGCCAACCGGGACAAGCGCTCGATGATCTTCCCGGCCCGTGAACTGGTCGCGCACGGCTTCGAGCTCCTCGCCACCTCCGGCACCGCCGAGGTCCTCAAGCGCAACGGCATCAACGCCACCGTCGTGCGCAAGCAGTCCGAGGGCACCGGCCCGAACGGTGAGAAGACCATCGTCCAGCTCATCCACGACGGCGAGGTCGACCTCATCGTCAACACCCCCTACGGCACCGGCGGCCGCCTCGACGGCTACGACATCCGCACCGCCGCCGTCGCCCGCTCCGTGCCCTGCCTGACCACCGTCCAGGCACTCGCCGCCGCCGTCCAGGGCATCGACGCCCTCCACCACGGCGACGTCGGGGTCCGCTCCCTCCAGGAACACGCGGAACACCTCACCGCAGCCCGCGACTAGCAGCCCTTGAGGGGGACACCGGAAACGGTGTCCCCCTCTTCATGAGGACACAGGGACATGTACGAACTCTTCTTCCGTCTGGTTTTCACCCGGATGGACCCCGAGAAGGCCCACTACCTGGCCTTCCGCTGGATCCGCCTCGCCGCCCGCATCCCCGTGCTGCGCACGTTCCTCGCGGCTGCCCTCGCGCCCCGTTACAAGGACCTGCGCACGGAGGCCTTCGGGCTGCGCATGCACGGCCCCTTCGGGCTCGCCGCCGGCTTCGACAAGAACGCCGTCGCGATCGACGGGATGTCGATGCTGGGCTTCGACCACGTCGAGATCGGCACGGTGACGGGGGAGCCGCAGCCCGGTAACCCGAAGAAGCGGCTGTTCCGCCTGGTCGCGGACCGGGCGCTGATCAACCGTATGGGCTTCAACAACGACGGCTCGCTCGCCGTGGCCGCCCGCCTCGCCACCCGCGAGCCGGTCTTCAGGACCGTGGTCGGCGTCAACATCGGCAAGACGAAGGTCGTCCCGGAGGAGGAGGCCGTCGCCGACTACGTGAAGTCCGCCGAGCGCCTCGCCGCCTACGCGGACTACCTGGTCGTCAACGTCTCCTCGCCGAACACGCCCGGGCTGCGCGACCTCCAGGCGGTGGACCACCTGCGTCCGCTGCTCACCGCCGTACGCGAGGCCGCCGACCGCACGGTGGCGAACCGGCGCGTCCCGCTGCTGGTGAAGATCGCCCCGGACCTCGCCGACGAGGACATCGACGCCGTCGCCGACCTCGCCGTGGAGCTGGGCCTGGACGGCATCATCGCCACCAACACCACCATCGCGCGCGAGGGCCTCGGCCTGCGGTCGGCGCCCGCGCTGGTGCAGGAGACCGGCGGGCTCTCCGGTGCCCCGCTCAAGGAGCGCTCCCTGGAGGTCCTGCGCCGCCTGTACGCGCGCGTGGGCGACCGGATCACCCTGGTGGGGGTCGGTGGCATCGAGACCGCCGAGGACGCCTGGCAGCGCATCCTGGCCGGTGCCACGCTGGTCCAGGGGTACAGCGCCTTCATCTACCAGGGCCCCTTCTGGTGCCGGTCGATCCACAAGGGCCTCGCCGCCCGCCTGCGCACCAGCCCCTACGCCACCCTCGCCGACGCGGTCGGCGCCGACGTGAGGAAGCCCGCATGAGCCCGTTGGAGCCCTTCGGCGCCCGGCTGCGCCGCGCCATGGACGAGCGCGGCCCGCTGTGCATCGGCATCGACCCGCACGCCTCGCTGCTCGCCGAGTGGGGCCTGGACGACGACGTGGCCGGCCTGGAGCGCTTCAGCCGCACGGTCGTCGAGGCCGTGGCCGACCGGGTGGCCGTCCTGAAGCCGCAGAGCGCCTTCTTCGAGCGGTTCGGCTCGCGCGGCCTGGCCGTCCTGGAGAAGTCCGTGCAGGAGGCGCGGGCGGCCGGCGCGCTGGTCGTGATGGACGCCAAGCGCGGCGACATCGGCTCGACCATGGCCGCCTACGCCGAGGCGTTCCTGCGCCCGGACGCCCCGCTGTTCTCCGACGCCCTGACCGTCTCGCCGTACCTCGGCTACGGCTCGCTGAGCCCGGCCGTCGCGCTGGCCCGGGAGAGCGGCACCGGCCTGTTCGTGCTGGCGCTGACCTCGAACCCCGAAGGCGGCGAGGTGCAGCACGCGATCCGCGCCGACGGCCGGACCGTCGGGGCGACCATGCTGGCCCGCCTGGCGGCCGAGAACGCGGGGGAGGAGCCGCTGGGCTCCTTCGGCGCCGTGGTCGGGGCCACGCTCGGCGACCTGTCGACCTACGACCTGGACATGGGCGGCCCGCTCCTCGCGCCCGGCATCGGCGCCCAGGGCGCGACGCCGGCCGACCTCCCCGGGGTCTTCGGGGCGGCCGTGCGCAACGTCGTGCCGAACGTCAGCCGGGGTGTTCTGCGTCACGGTCCCGACGTCAGCGCCCTGCGCGACGCCGCCGAGCGGTTCGCGACGGAGATCCAGGCGGCCGTCGCAGGCGCCTGAGCCCCGGCCGCGTGCCCGGCGCGCGCCCCGCCGCGTGCCGGGGCGGGCGGGATCTCGCCGACTTGAGAGTGAATACATCCTCAAATCGAGGGCAATTTGTCTCAAATGTCTGGCCTGGCGGAGGCTGACCAGGACTTTTCCGCTGTTCTCGCTGACTCTGGCGGACTTGCCCGCTAGTCTCCGAGCAGTGGGGGCACCTCCCGCGCCCCTCAGACAGTGTGGGGAGAACGGGCAGCGTGTTGCTCGTAGCTCCCCAGGTGTGGGGCGACTAGGTTCCTCACCGGTCCGTATCCGACAGTTCGACATCCGAGGTGACGTAGGCGTGGCTCTTCCGCCCCTTACCCCTGAACAGCGCGCAGCCGCGCTCGAAAAGGCCGCCGCGGCTCGCCGGGAGCGGGCCGAGGTCAAGAATCGACTCAAGCACTCCGGCGCCTCCCTGCACGAGGTCATCAAGCAGGGCCAGGAAAACGACGTCATCGGCAAGATGAAGGTCTCCGCGCTGCTGGAGTCCCTGCCGGGCGTGGGCAAGGTCCGCGCCAAGCAGATCATGGAGCGTCTGGGCATCTCCGAGAGCCGCCGCGTGCGCGGTCTCGGTTCCAACCAGATCGCCTCCCTGGAGCGTGAGTTCGGCAGCACCGGCTCCTGAGTCCGCTTCCGGGCGGACCCGGGAGTCCCGGGCACTCCGGGATTGCTGGAATAATCGCTGCATGAGTGAACGTCCGCGGCTGACCGTGCTCTCCGGCCCCTCGGGGGTCGGCAAGAGCACGGTCGTCGCCCATATGCGCAAGGAACACCCCGAGGTCTGGCTCTCGGTGTCGGCGACGACCCGCAAGCCGCGCCCCGGCGAGCAGCACGGAGTGCACTACTTCTTCGTCACCGACGAGGAGATGGACAAGCTGATCGCCAACGGCGAGCTGCTGGAATGGGCCGAGTTCGCCGGCAACCGTTACGGCACGCCCCGCGCGGCCGTACTGGAGCGGCTGGAGAACGGCGAGCCCGTCCTTCTGGAGATCGACCTCCAGGGCGCCCGACAGGTCCGCGAGTCCATGTCCGACGCCCAGCTGGTGTTCCTGGCTCCGCCCTCCTGGGAGGAGCTGGTGCGCAGGCTGACCGGCCGGGGGACCGAGCCGCCGGAGGTCATCGAACGCCGCCTGGCGGCGGCGAAGACCGAGCTGGCGGCCGAGCCGGAGTTCGACGAGACCCTGGTCAACACCTCCGTCGAGGACGTGGCCCGCGAGCTGCTAGCCTTGATGGACGTTGTGTGATCGTGACTGTGGTCACGATGTCTGATTCTTTCCCATCCATCGGAAGGTAGAGCGTGTCCTCTTCCATCACCGCGCCCGAGGGCATCATCAACCCGCCGATCGACGAGCTTCTCGAGGCGACCGACTCGAAGTACAGCCTCGTGATCTACGCTGCCAAGCGTGCGCGCCAGATCAACGCGTACTACTCGCAGCTCGGTGAGGGCCTCCTCGAGTACGTCGGTCCGCTCGTCGACACCCATGTCCACGAGAAGCCGCTCTCGATCGCGCTGCGCGAGATCAACGCCGGTCTGCTGACCTCCGAGGCCGTCGAGGGCCCGGCGCAGTAGTACGCGCAGTACTGCTGTCAGATAGAGATCGACTTATCCACAGGCCCGGCAGTCACGCTGCCGGGCCTGTGGTGTGTCATGGAGTCGTACGTTTGCGTCGTACGTAGTCGAGTCCGGGGAGACACGGTGGACAAGCCGAGGGTCGTGCTGGGGGTCAGCGGTGGCATCGCCGCCTACAAGGCCTGTGAGCTGCTGAGGAGGTTCACGGAGTCGGGCCACGACGTCCGCGTGGTGCCCACCGCCTCGGCGCTGAACTTCGTCGGCGCGGCCACCTGGTCGGCCCTGTCCGGCAACCCCGTCTCCACCCGGGTCTGGGACGACGTCCACCAGGTCCCGCACGTCCGCATCGGCCAGCACGCCGACCTGGTGGTGGTCGCCCCGGCCACCGCCGACATGCTCGCCAAGGCCGCCCACGGCCTCGCCGACGACCTGCTCACCAACACCCTCCTCACCGCCCGCTGTCCCGTCGTCTTCGCCCCGGCCATGCACACCGAGATGTGGGAGCACCCGGCCACCCAGGAGAACGTGGCCACGCTGCGCCGCCGCGGTGCCGTCGTCATCGAACCCGCCGTCGGCCGCCTCACCGGCGTCGACACCGGCAAGGGCCGGCTGCCCGAGCCCGGGGAGATCTTCGAGGTGTGCCGCCGGGTGCTGGCCCGGGGCGTCACCGAGCCCGACCTCGCGGGCCGGCACGTCGTCGTCTCCGCCGGCGGCACCCGCGAGCCCCTCGACCCCGTCCGCTTCCTCGGCAACCGCTCCTCCGGCAAGCAGGGGTACGCCCTCGCCCGCACCGCCGCCGCCCGCGGCGCCCGGGTGACGCTGGTTTCGGCCAACGCGGACCTGCCCGACCCGGCGGGCGTGGACGTCGTCCGGGTCGGCACCGCCGTGCAGCTGCGCGAGGCCGTCCTGAAGGCCGCCGCGGACGCGGACGCCGTGGTCATGGCCGCCGCCGTCGCCGACTTCCGCCCGGCCGCGTACGCCCCCGGGAAGATCAAGAAGAAGGACGGCCAGGAGCCCGACCCGATCGTCCTGGTGCGGAATCCGGACATCCTCGCGGAGATCTCCGCCGACCGTGGCCGCGCCGGGCAGGTGATCGTCGGCTTCGCCGCCGAGACCGACGACGTCCTCGCCAACGGCCGTACCAAACTCGCCCGCAAGGGCTGTGACCTGCTCGTGGTCAACGAGGTGGGAGAGCGCAAGACCTTCGGCGCCGAGGAGAACGAGGCCGTCGTCCTGGGCGCCGACGGCAGCGAGACCCCGGTGCCGCACGGCCCCAAGGAAGCCCTCGCCGACACGGTCTGGGACCTGGTCGTGCGGCGACTGGACTAAGGGGCACCAGGCGATCGGGGGAACTCCGCGCCGGGCCCGCGACACGCTCGAGCCATGCTCGAATCGGGCGTGGCGGCCCTGGCCAAGGCCGCTCGCCATTGTGCAGAATGCCCGTGCCGCAGGTCACAGCGTTCCCAAGAAGGGAGACAGTGGCCCGCCGACCGAGTGCGACCGATAAACTGTCACGGTCGACGCCGGGCGCAGCCCCGTGTCGACCGCAAATGATCAGCCAGCAGCCGCTGCAACCACAGGGAGCGTTGTGTCCCGTCGCCTGTTCACCTCGGAGTCCGTGACCGAGGGTCACCCCGACAAGATCGCTGACCAGATCAGCGACACCATTCTCGACGCGCTCCTGCGCGAGGACCCGACCTCCCGGGTCGCCGTGGAGACGCTGATCACCACCGGCCTGGTGCACGTGGCCGGCGAGGTCACGACCAAGGCCTACGCGGACATCGCGACCCTCGTCCGCAGCAAGATCCTGGAGATCGGCTACGACTCCTCCAAGAAGGGCTTCGACGGCGCCTCCTGCGGTGTCTCGGTGTCCATCGGCGCGCAGTCCCCGGACATCGCGCAGGGTGTCGACGCGGCGTACGAGGCCCGGGTCGAGGGCGACGAGGACGAACTCGACAAGCAGGGCGCGGGCGACCAGGGCCTGATGTTCGGCTACGCCTCCGACGAGACGCCGACCCTGATGCCGCTGCCGATCTTCCTGGCGCACCGGCTGTCCAAGCGCCTCTCCGAGGTCCGCAAGAACGGCACCATCCCCTACCTGCGCCCGGACGGCAAGACGCAGGTCACCATCGAGTACGACGGCGACAAGGCCGTCCGCCTCGACACGGTGGTCGTCTCCTCCCAGCACGCCTCCGACATCGACCTGGAGTCGCTGCTCGCCCCCGACATCCGCGAGTTCGTCGTGGAGCCGGAGCTGAAGGCGCTGCTGGACGAGGGCATCAAGCTGGAGACCGAGGGCTACCGGCTGCTGGTGAACCCGACCGGCCGTTTCGAGATCGGCGGCCCGATGGGCGACGCCGGCCTGACCGGCCGCAAGATCATCATCGACACCTACGGCGGCATGGCCCGCCACGGCGGCGGTGCCTTCTCCGGCAAGGACCCGTCCAAGGTCGACCGCTCGGCCGCGTACGCGATGCGCTGGGTCGCCAAGAACGTCGTCGCCGCCGGTCTCGCCTCGCGCTGCGAGGTCCAGGTCGCCTACGCGATCGGCAAGGCCGAGCCCGTCGGTCTCTTCGTGGAGACCTTCGGCACCGCCAAGATCGACCACGAGAAGATCGAGAAGGCGATCGACGAGGTCTTCGACCTCCGCCCGGCCGCGATCATCCGCGACCTCGACCTGCTCCGCCCGATCTACTCCCAGACGGCGGCGTACGGCCACTTCGGCCGCGAGCTGCCCGACTTCACCTGGGAGCGCACCGACCGCGTGGACGCCCTGCGCAAGGCCGCGGGCCTGTAGTCACGACCGGCCGTTCGCCGAGGCCCGGCCTCCCTTCACGGGGAGGCCGGGCCTCGGCGCGTCCGGGTCGGCCGGCGGGCGCCGGCCGGATGCGGCGCCGGGGACGGTCGGTCTCCACGATCCCGACCCGCGCGTCCTGCCCGTCTTCGACGGTCTGCGCGCACGCCTGGCCGCGCGACGGGGAGAGGCGAGGTCCGCCGTCGTGACGGGGCTGGACGGGGACGACGTGATCGAGCGCTTCGACGGCGTCCCGGACGGCGCCCTCGGCCGCGTGCCGGCGTACGAGCCGTCCTGGCACCGGGCCGGCCGTCCCTCGGAGCTGTGCGCGGTGGGGCAGCGGATCACCGCGGTGGTGCTGGTGGCGGACACCCGCACGGACAGGTCGCGCTGTCGCTCAAGGTCCTCCGGGGGGATCCCTGGGGCCGGCTGGAGGGACGCGCGGGCGATGTGGTGTCCGGCCCGGTCACCGGGCTTCTCCCCTTCGGCGCCTTCGGGTCCTCCAGCGGGTGTGACGCCGATTCGGTCATGGCCGAGAGCCCGGGGGCGCGCAGCCGGGGCGGGTTCGGGCGGGCGGCGGCGTTGTCAGTGGCGTTTGGTAAGAATGCAAGCGTGAGCAGCGAGAACGGGGTTCCCGGAGCGGACGGGGGCGGCGGGGCCGAGGGGGCGCCGCCGGAGCAGCTCGCGCTCATCCGGGAGAGCGTGCGCCAGGCCAGGGCGCCGCGGGCCAAACCGCGGACGTGGCGGGGGGCCGCGCTCGCCAAGGAACTGCCCGTCGCGCGGGTGCTGGTCGACAAGGGCGTGCTGCACCTCGACCGGTACTTCGACTACGCCGTGCCGGAGGAGCTGGACGCCGAGGCGCAGCCCGGCGTGCGCGTCCGGGTGCGGTTCGGGGCCGGGCGGCACCGGGTGCGCGAGGGGCGACGGGAGGGCGGCGGGCTCATCGACGGGTTCCTGGTCGAGCGGCGCGCCGAGTCCGACTACTCCGGACCGCTGGCCGCCCTCGCGCAGGTCGTGTCGCCGGAGCGGGTGCTGAGCGAGGAACTGCTCGGCCTCGCCCGGGCCGTCGCCGACCGGTACGCCGGCAGCCTCGCCGACGTGCTGCAACTGGCCGTCCCCCCGCGCAACGCCCGCGCCGAGCAACGCCCGTCCCCGGCGCCGCTGCCCCCGCCGCAGGCACCGGACACCGGCTCCTGGACGCGGTACGAGCACGGGGCCGCCTTCCTGGACGCGCTGGCCTCCGGAGGGGCCCCCAGGGCCGTGTGGAACGCGCTGCCGGGGCCGCTGTGGAGCGAGGAGCTGGCGCGTGCCGTCGCCGCCGCCCTCGCCTCCGGGCGCGGCGCTCTCGTCGTCGTACCGGACGGGCGTGCCGCCGCGCGCGTGGACGCCGCGCTGACCGAGCTGCTGGGCACGGGCCGGCACGCGCTGCTCACGGCCGACGCCGGGCCCGAGAAGCGGTACGCGCAGTGGCTGGCGGTCCGGCGCGGTTCCGTCCGCGCCGTGGTGGGGACCCGGGCGGCGATGTTCGCGCCCGTGCAGGAGCTAGGGCTCGTCGCGATCTGGGACGACGGCGACGACAGCCACAGCGAGCAGCACGCCCCGCAGCCGCACGCCCGCGATGTCCTCCTGCTGCGTGCCGCGCTGGACAGGTGCGCCTTCCTGCTGGGCAGTCGGAGCTGCACCGTGGAGGCCGCCCAGCTGGTCGAGAGCGGCTGGGCCCGTCCGCTGGTCGCCGGGCGGGAACAGGTACGGCTCCACGCGCCCCTCGTCCGGACGGTGGGGGACGAGGACCTCGCGCGCGACGAGGCCGCCCGCGCCGCCCGGCTGCCCACCCTCGCCTGGCAGGCGGCCCGCGAGGGGCTGCGGCACGGGCCCGTGCTGGTGCAGGTGCCCCGGCGGGGTTACGCGCCCCGCATGGCCTGCGCACAGTGCCGGGCGCCCGCCCGCTGCCGGCACTGTGCCGGCCCGCTCCAGGGCCAGGACGCCGGGGTGCTGCGGTGCGGCTGGTGCGGACGCGAGGAGGGCGCCTGGCACTGCCCGGAATGCGGCGGCTTCCGGCTCCGCGCACAGATCGTGGGTGCCCGCCGCACCGCCGAGGAACTGGGGCGGGCCTTCCCCGCCGTACCGGTACGCACCTCCGGGCGCGAGCACGTGCTGGACACCGTGCCCGGCACCCCCGCACTGGTCGTCAGCACCCCGGGCGCCGAACCCGTCGCCGAGGGCGGCTACGCGGCGGCCCTGCTGCTGGACGGCTGGGCCATGCTCGGGCGGCCCGACCTGCGGGCCGGTGAGGACGCCCTGCGCCGGTGGATCGCGGCCGGGGCGCTGGTGCGGCCCCAGGGCGAGGGCGGCACGGTCGTCGTGGTGGCGGAGCCGACGCTGCGGCCCGTGCAGGCGCTGGTGCGCTGGGACCCGGTCGGGCATGCCGTGCGGGAGCTCGCCGAGCGGGCCGAGCTGGGCTTCCCGCCGGTGTCCCGGATGGCGGCCGTGTCCGGGCCGCCCGACGCCCTCGCCGAGTTCCTCGCGGCGGTCGAGCTGCCGCCGGACGCCGAGGTGCTCGGGCCGGTACCGCTGCCGCCCGCACCGCCCGGCCGGCCGCGCAGACCGGGCGCACCGCCACTCGGCGAGCACTGGGACCGGGCCCTGGTCCGCGTCCCCCCGGGCAGCGGGGCCGCGCTGGCCGCCGCCCTGAAGACCGCCCAGGCCGCGCGCATGGCCCGGGGCGGCGCGGAGGTGGTACGGGTGCGGATCGACCCACCGGACATCGGCTGACGAGGGGGGAGGCCGGCGAGGGCAGGGCCGGCAGGGCGGGAGCGGAACGGCCCGCGCACGCGGCTGCCCTCCCGGAGACGGACCGGGAGGGCAGGAAGGGGCAATGGGGAGGGACGGGAAAGGCGCGACGGGCGAGTCAGCCGTTGCGCGGGCCGGGGAAGGCCGTCGGGCGGACGTCGTCGCGCAGCGTCGGACTGCCCGCGGTCGGCTGGGTCGGCATGGAGCGGGCCGCGGGGACGGTGGGCAGGCCCGTGGTCACGTTGAGCGTGCGGCTGCCGGACGGCTCCGGCGACCGCTCCGCCTCGGCCGCCGCCTGGGCCGCGGCGCGGCGGGCGCCGTAACGGCGGTGCACCGCCTGCTTGGTGACCCCGAGCGCCGAGCCCACCGCGTCCCAGGAGAAGCCGAGCGAGCGGTCGAAGTCCACGGCGGCCGTGACCAGGGTTTCGACACTGTCGCGGAGTTCCTGGGCGAGGCGGACCGTCGGGGCGGGAGCGCGTCCGTAGACGACGAAGCCCGTGGACGGGCCGGTGCGGCGCGGACGGTAGACGTTGCCCAGCTGGGCGGTGAGCGTGCGCAGCGCGTCCACCTGCCGGCGGACCCGCTCGATGTCCCGCACCAGCAAGTGCAGGCTGGCCCGGGCCTGGGCGTCGTGGGTTGCGTGGTCGGCCATGAACAAGCCTCTCGAACCGGCGTTGAAAGGAATTGGGCCGCGAAAGCGGCCCGATGTGGTCAACTCTTTCTTGACCAACGCTCTTGCGGTCCGCTGGTCACGGGGTGGGGGCGTACGGGCATATGCGTACGCCGCCTGCCCACCCGTGCGCCGTGCGGCCCGGGTTCATGGTCATAGACTGGTGCGCTGCCCGCCGACCCCCGCCCGAGAGGCCCGATCCCGCCCATGAAGCTCGTCTTCGCCGGTACCCCCGAGGTCGCCGTTCCCGCTCTGGACGCTCTGCTCGCCTCAGGGCGGCACGAGGTGGCCGCCGTCGTCACGCGGCCCGACGCGCCGGCCGGGCGCGGGCGCCGACTGGTCGCGTCGCCCGTGGCCGAGCGGGCGGAGGAGTCCGGGATCGAGGTGCTGAAGCCGCTGAAGCCGCGGGACCCGGAGTTCCTGGAGCGGCTCAGGGAGATCGCGCCGGACTGCTGCCCGGTCGTGGCCTACGGCGCCCTGCTGCCGAGGGCGGCCCTGGACATCCCCGCGCACGGCTGGGTCAACCTGCACTTCTCGCTGCTGCCCGCCTGGCGCGGAGCGGCGCCGGTGCAGCACGCCATCATGGCCGGCGACGAGATCACGGGCGCGTCCACCTTCCTCATCGAGGAGGGGCTGGACTCCGGACCGGTCTACGGCACCGTGACCGAGGAGATCCGTCCCACCGACACCAGCGGTGACCTGCTCACCCGGCTCGCCTTCGCGGGCGCCGGGCTGCTCGCCGCCACCATGGACGGCATCGAGGACGGCACCCTGAAGGCCGTACCGCAGCCCGCCGACGGCATCACCGTCGCGCCGAAGATCACCGTCGAGGACGCCCAGGTCGACTGGGCGGCGCCCGCGCTGCGCGTCGACCGGGTCGTGCGCGGCTGCACCCCGGCGCCCGGCGCCTGGACCGTCTTCCGCGGCGAGCGGCTCAAGCTGATCCAGGCCACGCCCGTACCCGACCGGACCGACCTCGCCCCGGGCCGGCTCGCGGTGGGCAAGAACAGCGTCCACGTGGGCACCGGCTCCTACGCCGTCGAGCTGCTGTGGGTCCAGGCCCAGGGCAAGAAGCCGATGCGCGCGGCCGACTGGGCCCGGGGGGTACGCATCGCGGAGGGCGAGACCCTCGGCTGACGCCCGGACGACGCCGGCGCGGTGGACCTGGACGGCGGGGGCCGTTCTCAGAGAACGCCGGCGCGGCGGACCCGGCTGACGCCGGCCCGGCGGACCCGGGCATCGGTAACGCGGCGCCCCGGCGGCGGTGACCGTTCTCCGAGAGCGTCGGCGCGGGTGCGGTCCTGCAAGGGGACCGGCGCGGCGCTGACGGCGGCCCGATCAGGTCGCGTCGGCGGGAGAGCGGGTTCTCGGGATGTCGTCCCTGGAGAACAGCCCGCCGGCAGGGCAGTCGCCGCGGCCTGCGCGGTGCGTTCGACGAGCTCTGGCGTGGTGCCCGCGAGGAGCGGACGCTGCCGCGGGGGACCGGCACGCTGTTCGCGAGGGGACCGGCCGGTGTTCGTGAGCGGACCGGCAGGGTGCTCGAGAGGAAACCGCGACGGTGCTTCCGAGGGACCGGTCGATGCGTGCGAGCGGACCGGCACGGTGCTGCCCAGGGGGCCGCGACCTTGCTGTCCAGGGACCGCAACGCTGATTCCCAGGCGACCGCAACGGCGCGAGCGGGCCGGCGCGGCGCTGCCCAGCGGACCGCAACCGTGCTGTCCAGGGCGCCGCAATCGTGTTGCCCAGCGGACCACAACCGTGCTGTCCAGGGCGCCGCAACCGTGCTGCCCAGCGGACCACAACCGTGCTGCCCAGGGCGCCGCAACCGAGCTCCCCAGGGGACCGCAACCGTGCAACCGTGCTCCCCAGGCGACCGCAACCGTGCTTCCGAGCGGACCGGCCGGTGCTTGCGAGGGGACCGGCGCGGTGCTGCCCAGCGGACCACAACCGTGCTGCCCAGCGGACCGCAACCGTGCTGTCCAGGGCGCCGCAACCGGGGCTGCCCGGCGAACCGCGACCGTGCTGCCCAAGGCACCGCAACCACGCTTCCGAACGGACACCAACGGCGCCGAGGAGCCCGGGCGGTGGTGGCGGGGGTTCGGCGACGTACGCTGGAGGCGCATTCCTCTCTTCACACCCGGAGCACCTTTTTCGTGAGCGAGCAGTCCCGGCGGCCGCGCAAGCCCGCCAAGCCCTACCGCCGTCCCCAGAAGGACCCCGTCCGCATCCTGGCCTTCGAGGCGCTGCGCGCGGTGGACGAGCGGGACGCGTACGCCAACCTCGTGCTGCCCCCGCTGCTCAGGAAGGCCCGCGAGAAGGGCGACTTCGACGCCCGGGACGCCGCCCTCGCCACCGAGCTGGTCTACGGCACGCTGCGCCGGCAGGGCACGTACGACGCCGTCATCGCCGCCTGTGTCGACCGGCCGCTGCGCGAGGTCGACCCGCCGGTGCTCGACGTGCTGAGCCTGGGCGTGCACCAGTTGCTCGGCACCCGGATCCCGACCCACGCCGCCGTCTCCGCCTCCGTGGAGCTGGCCCGGGTCGTGCTCGGGGACGGGCGGGCCAAGTTCGTCAACGCGGTGCTGCGCAAGGTGGCCCAGGACGATCTCGACGGCTGGATCGAGAAGGTCGCGCCGCCCTACGAGGAGGACCCGGAGGACCACCTGTCGATCGTCCACTCGCACCCCCGCTGGGTCGTCTCCGCGCTGTGGGACTCCCTCGGCGGCGGCCGGGCCGGCATCGAGCGGCTGCTGGCGGCGGACAACGAGCGGCCGGAGGTGACGCTCGTCGCCCGTCCCGGCCGGGCCACCACCGAGGAGCTGCTCCGCGAGGACGCCGCCGTCCCCGGCCGCTGGTCGCCGTACGCCGTGCGGCTCGCCGAGGGCGGTGAGCCCGGCGCGGTCGAGGCCGTGCGCGAGGGACGGGCCGGGGTCCAGGACGAGGGCAGCCAGCTGGTCGCCCTCGCGCTGGCGAACGCCCCGCTCGACGGGCCCGACGCGAAGTGGCTCGACGGCTGCGCGGGCCCCGGCGGCAAGGCCGCGCTGCTGGCCGCGCTCGCCGCCGAGCGCGGGGCCGCGCTGCTCGCCTCGGAGAAGCAGCCGCACCGCGCCGGACTGGTGGCCAGGGCCCTGGCCGGCAACCCGGGGCCGTACCAGGTCATCGCCGCCGACGGCACCCGCCCGCCGTGGCGCCCCGGCAGCTTCGACCGGGTCCTGGTCGACGTGCCCTGCACCGGCCTCGGTGCCCTCCGCCGCCGCCCGGAGGCCCGCTGGCGCCGCCGCCCCGACGACCTCGACAACTTCGCCCCGCTCCAGCGCGGCCTGCTCCGCTCCGCCCTGGACTCCGTCCGCGTCGGCGGCGTCGTCGGCTACGCCACCTGCTCCCCGCACCTGGCGGAGACCCGCGCGGTCGTCTCGGACGTCCTCAAGCAGTTCCCGGACACGGAACTGATCGACGCCCGCCCCCTCCTCCCCGGGGTACCCGACCTCGGCGCGGGCCCGGACCTCCAGCTGTGGCCGCACGTGCACGGCACGGACGCGATGTACTTGGCGCTGATCCGCAGAACCGCCTGACGCCGGGCGGAGCAGCGCGTCCCGAAGGGGCGCGGGAACCGCGCGACCGGCCCCACCGGGCCGGCGGCCGGAGAACAACCCGTGGACCGCCGCTACAGCCGGGCGCAGCGGCATGGCAGGCTTGGGTCATGGCCGTGCAGATCAACCCCAGCATCCTGTCCGCCGACTTCGCCCGCCTCGCGGAGGAGGCCGAGGCGGTCCGAGGCGCCGACTGGCTCCACGTCGACGTCATGGACAACCACTTCGTCCCGAACCTCACGCTCGGCGTGCCGGTCGTGGAATCCCTGGCCCGTGCGACGGACACCCCGCTGGACTGCCACCTGATGATCGAGGACCCCGACCGGTGGGCCCCCCAGTACGTCGAGGCGGGGGCCTCGTCCGTCACCTTCCACGTGGAGGCGGCGGCCGCGCCCGTGCGGCTCGCCCGGGAGATCCGCGCCAAGGGGGCCCGTGCCTCGATGGCGCTCAGGCCCGCGACGCCGATCGAGCCGTTCGAGGACCTGCTGCCGGAACTCGACATGCTGCTCGTCATGACGGTGGAGCCGGGCTTCGGCGGCCAGGCGTTCCTCGACATCATGCTGCCGAAGATCCGCCGCACCCGTGAGCTGATCGACAAGCACGGTCTGCAGCTGTGGCTGCAGGTCGACGGAGGTGTCTCGGCCTCGACGATCGAGCGGTGCGCGGACGCGGGAGCGGACGTGTTCGTCGCCGGCTCCGCCGTCTACGGGGCGGAGGACCCGGCGGAGGCCGTACGGGCCCTGCGCACACAGGCGGAGGCGGCCACCGCCCGGGCGACCTGGGCATGCGACCACTGAGCCACGGCGAAGTGAACGCTTGAATGAACGCCGCCCATCAGGGCGGAGCAGTCGCGCCGAATCTGCAAGGATGAACGGCGAATCCAGAGTGTGAACAGCAGTGAGGAGATCGCCGTGTCGGGTATGTCGGCGGGCCGGTCAGCCATGCGGATGGGACCCGCTGAGCTGGTGCAGGCGGCGGCCATGGCCCGCCGCTTCTACCTCGAGGGCAAGTCCAAGATCCAGATCGCGGAGGAGTTCGGCGTCAGCCGCTTCAAGGTGGCCCGGGTCCTGGAGACGGCCCTCGAACGGGATCTCGTACGCATCGAGATCCGCGTGCCGGCCGAGCTGGACGCCGAGCGCTCCGACGCGCTCCGCGCCCGCTACGGCCTGAGGCACGCCGTCGTGGTCGAGTCCCCGCCCGAGTCGGAGGAGACCCCCGACCCCGAGAACCTCGGGGAGGTCGCCGCCGACCTGCTCGGCGAACTCGTCAACGAGGGGGACGTGCTCGGGCTGGCCTGGGGCCGGTCCACCATCCACATGGCGGCGGCGCTCGACCGGCTGCCGCCGTGCACGGTGGTGCAGCTCACGGGCGTGTACGACGCCGGGACCGCCGAGCGCGGTTCGGTGGAGGCGGTCCGGCGGGCCGCCCAGGTGTCGGGCGGCGACGCCCACCCCATCTACGCGCCGATGCTGCTCCCGGACGCGGCCACCGCGGTGGCGCTGCGCCACCAGACCGGGATCGCCCGGGCCTTCGAGTACTTCGACAAGGTCACGGTCGCCTGTGTCTCCATCGGCTCCTGGGAGCCGGGCATCTCCACCGTCCACGACATGCTCAGCGACGAGGAGCGCGCGCACTACGCCTCGCTCGGGGTCGCCGCCGAGATGTCGGCGCACCTCTTCGACGCGGAGGGACGCCGGATCGGACGGGACCTGGGGGAGCGGTGCATCACGGTCAAGGCCGACCAGCTGCGCCGTATCCCGGAGGTCGTGGCGATCGCGGGCGGGCAGCGCAAGGCCGCCGCGATCGACGCGGTGCTGCGCTCGGGACTGGTCACCAGCCTGGTCACCGACACCTCGGCCGCCGACTACCTGATGACGGCGGGCCCGACGCCGAAGCCCGCGCTCAGCCGCCAGGACCCCGACGGGGCCTGACAGCGGATGCCGGCGGTCCCGACGACGGGGCCCGACGGCGGGTCGCGGCGGGCCCGTGACGGGACGGCCGTGGCAGCATCGTCCGCATGCCGCCGCGGTTCGTCCCCCGTGCTCTCGCCGGGCTGCTGGTCTGTCTCGCCGTCCTCCTGACGGGGTGCTCCAGCGCCTCCGGCCCCGCCTCCCACGCCCCCTCCGCCCCACCGGCCGCATCCACCCCGGCCTGGGCGCGGGGCACGGCCACCGTCTTGGAGTCCCGGCTGCCCGCCGAGGCCCGCAGGACACTGGCCCTCGTCGACCGGGGCGGTCCCTTCCCCTACGCCAAGGACGGGACCGTCTTCGGGAACTTCGAGGGCCGTCTGCCGAGACACCCGCGCGGCTACTACCACGAGTACACCGTGCCCACCCCCGGCTCCCGCGACCGCGGCGCCCGGCGCCTCGTCACCGGCCGGGGCGGGGAGATCTACTACACCGACGATCACTACGAGACGTTCCGGGCGGTGCTGAGATGACGGAAGACCTGGGCGGCCGGTACACGGTCACCCTTGACCTGGACGGTGTCACGGGCAAGGCGGCCCTGATGGACCGGGTCGCCGGGGCCCTGGCGCTGCCCGACTGGTTCGGCCGCAACTGGGACGCGCTGGCCGACTCCCTCTCCGACCACACGGTCTGGCCCGAGGGCGCCGTCGAGCAGGGGCTGCTGATCGTCGTACGGGGCTGGCGGCCCTACGCCGAGGCCGCGCCGGAGGAGTGGCGGACCGCCGAGGAGGTGTTCACCGAGGCCGCGGACCGGACGGAGGCCCTCACCGTAGTGCTCGCCCTTGGAGGAACCTCCTAGGTGATCGGCGGGGACCCTGGATGTTCTGTCAGGGCATGCCACGTCCCCCGACATGGGAGAATGAAGTACGTGCTCTTTCCCCCTGGCACACCTGTCAGGGGGTCACCTCTGATCGACTGGGATGTGCAGCACGTGCGTTTCCTCAATGACATCCAGCCCGCGTACGACCTGACGTACGACGACGTGTTCATGGTGCCGAGCCGCTCCGCGGTGGGCTCGCGTCAGGGCGTGGACCTCGCCTCGCCGGACGGCACGGGCACCACCATCCCGCTCGTCGTCGCCAACATGACCGCCATCGCCGGCCGCCGGATGGCCGAGACGGTGGCCCGCCGGGGCGGCCTGGTGGTCATCCCGCAGGACATCCCGATCGACGTCGTCACCGACGTCGTCTCCTGGGTGAAGAGCCGCCACCTGGTGCTGGACACCCCGATCGTGCTGGCCCCGCACCAGACCGTCGCCGACGCCCTGGCGCTGCTGCCCAAGCGGGCGCACAACGCCGGTGTGGTCGTGGACGAGAACCAGCGGCCCGTCGGTGTCGTCACCGACGCGGACCTGTCCGGCGTCGACCGCTTCACCCAGCTCGAAGTGGTCATGTCCAAGGACCTGCTCCTGCTGGACGCCGACATCGACCCGCGCGAGGCCTTCAACACCCTCGACCACCACAACCGCCGCTACGCCCCGGCCGTCGACAAGGACGGCAGGCTCGTCGGCATCCTGACCCGCAAGGGCGCCCTGCGGGCCACCCTCTACACGCCGGCCGTCGACGCGAACGGCAGGCTGCGGATCGCCGCCGCCGTCGGCATCAACGGCGATGTGGCGGGCAAGGCCAAGCAGCTGCTCGACGCGGGCGTGGACACGCTCGTCATCGACACCGCGCACGGCCACCAGGAGTCGATGATCAACGCGATCAAGGTGGTGCGCGCGCTCGACCCGCACGTGCCGATCGCCGCGGGCAACATCGTCTCCGCCGAGGGCGTCAAGGACCTGATCGAGGCGGGCGCGGACATCGTCAAGGTCGGTGTCGGCCCGGGCGCCATGTGCACCACCCGCATGATGACCGGCGTGGGCCGCCCGCAGTTCTCCGCCGTCCTGGAGTGCGCCGCCGAGGCGAAGAAGTACGGCAAGCACGTGTGGGCCGACGGCGGTGTCCGGCACCCGCGCGACGTCGCCATGGCGCTCGCCGCCGGCGCGTCCAACGTGATGGTCGGCTCCTGGTTCGCGGGCACCTACGAGTCGCCCGGCGACCTCCAGCACGACGCCCAGGGCCGCGCCTACAAGGAGTCCTTCGGCATGGCCTCCGCGCGCGCGGTGCGCAACCGCACGTCCGAGGAGTCGGCGTACGACCGTGCCCGCAAGGCGCTGTTCGAGGAGGGCATCTCCACCTCCCGCATGTTCCTCGACCCGGCCCGCCCGGGTGTCGAGGACCTGATCGACTCGATCATCGCGGGCGTCCGCTCCTCCTGCACCTACGCCGGCGCCGGCTCCCTGGAGGAGTTCGCCGAGAAGGCCATCGTCGGCATCCAGAGCGCGGCCGGCTACGCCGAGGGCAAGCCGCTGCACGCCAGCTGGAGCTGACCCGCACGCCCCGACCGACGGCCCCCGTCGCTCCCGCCCCCGGGAACGACGGGGGCCGTCGGCATGTCCGGAGACGCGTCCGGTGGCGTGTCCGACGGCGTCTCCGTCAGCGTGTCCGGCGGCGCGTCGGCGACGAGGAGAAAACGGACTCCCAGGCCCCCTGCGCAACAGTCCACAGGTCCCGCGCAACGATTTGTCATTCCACCCCGATGAACGCAATGATCATGCGGGGATGCGCAAGGTTGCTGCATTACGCCCGTGAAGGCCCGCCTCGTAGGGTGCTGCGCTAGTACGTGCGTGGCGGGGACCCCGCTCGGTGGGTTCCTGCCCTCGCAGGCCACCGGTCCCCACCACGAGGGCCGGCCGTCACGCCGGTCCGTACCCCCGAACCACCGGCAGCGATAAGGAGCCAGCGCGTGCTCGACCAAGGCGCACCAGCGCAGAACCAGATACCGGCCGCCCCCGCGTCCCAGGGCGTCGCCGCGCGCCTGATGCGTCGCAAGCCCGTGGAACTCCTGGTCGCGGAGGGCGGCCAGGGTGAGGGAGGGCAGCTCAAGCGCTCCCTCGGGCTGTGGCAGCTGACCATGATCAGCATCGGTGCCACCCTCGGCACCGGCATCTTCGTCGTCCTCGGCGAAGCCGTGCCCAAGGCCGGCCCCGCGGTCACCCTGGCCTTCGTCCTGGCCGGCCTCACGGCGCTGTTCTCGGCCCTGTCGTACGCCGAACTGGCGGGCAGCATCCCCGTCGCCGGCTCCTCCTACTCGTATGCGTACGCAACGATGGGCGAGCTGGTCGCCTGGGTCTGCGGCTGGTGCCTGGTGCTGGAGTACGGCGTGTCGGTGGCCGCCGTCGCCGTCGGCTGGGGCGAGTACCTCAACGAGCTGCTCGACGGCACGATCGGGGTGACCATCCCGGCCTCGCTGTCCTCGGCGCCGGGTGAGGGCGGCATCGTCAACCTGCCCGCCCTGATCGTCGTCCTCCTGGCGATGGCGTTCCTGCTCGGCGGCGCGCGGGAGTCCGCCCGGGCCAACACGATCATGGTCTGTGTGAAGATCGCCGCCCTCGTGCTGTTCTGCGCGATCGGCTTCATGGGCTTCAAGTCCGGCAACTACGCGGACTTCATGCCGCTCGGCATGTCCGGGGTCAGCGCCGCCGGTGCCTCGCTGTTCTTCTCGTACATCGGTTTCGACGCCGCCTCCACCGCCGGCGAGGAGGCGAAGGACCCGAAGCGGGACCTGCCGCGGGCGATCATGCTGTCGCTGATCATCGTGACCGCGCTGTACGTCCTCGTCGCGGGCGTCGCCGTCGGCGCCTGGAACTGGAAGAAGTTCGACGGCTCCGAGGCCGCCCTGGCCGCGATCATGAACGACGTCAGCGGCCAGACCTTCTGGGGCACCCTGCTGGCGCTCGGCGCGGTCATCTCCATCGCGAGCGTGGTGCTCACCGTGCTCTACGGCCAGACCCGCATCCTCTTCGCGATGTCCCGCGACGGCCTGGTGCCGAAGGCGCTCGGCAAGATCCACCCCAAGACCGGCGCGCCGCGTCTCAACACGGTGATCGTGTCGCTGTTCTGCGGTGTACTCGCCGCCTTCATCCCGCTCGGCAAGCTGGTCGACGCCACCAGCATCGGCACCCTGTTCGCCTTCGGCCTGGTCAACATCGCGGTGATCGTCCTGCGGTACAAGCGCCCGGAGCTCGAGCGCACCTTCCGGGTGCCGTTCGGGCCGGTCCTGCCGGTGCTGGGCTTCCTGTTCTGCGCGTACAACATGTTCAGCCTCGACACCGTCACCTGGGTGGTCTTCGGATTCTGGATGGCGGCCGGGCTCGTGTTCTACTTCCTCTACGGCTATCGCCGTGCCCGTCTCGCGACCGGTGAGGGTCTCGCGGTGACGGTGGAGAAGTGACCGGACCGAAGAAGTGAACAACCCCCTGTGCTGAACGATCTCGACGAACGCATCGTGCACGCCCTCGCCGAGGACGCCCGTCGCTCCTACGCGGACATCGGGCAGATGGTCGGCCTGTCCGCGCCCGCGGTGAAGCGGCGCGTGGACCGGCTGCGGGCCACGGGAGCGATCACCGGATTCACCGTGCGGGTGGACCCGGCCGCGCTCGGCTGGGAGACCGAGGGGTTCATCGAGATCCACTGCCGGCGCAACACCTCGCCGGAGACCATCCAGCGGGGACTGGAGCGCTACCAGGAGGTCGTGGCCGCGTCCACCGTCACCGGGGACGCGGACGCGATCGTCCAGGTCTTCGCGTCCGACATGCGCCACTTCGAGCGCGTGCTGGAGCGGATCGCCGGGGAGCCGTTCGTGGAGCGCACCAAGTCGGTGCTGGTGCTGTCGCCCCTGCTGCGGCGGTTCTCCTCCGGAGCGCCCGGGTAAGGGCGGCCCGGTTCCCCTCCGCCGGGCGCGTTCCGCGCACCGGGGCCGACGGCGTCCGGGGGGGGGGGGGGGGGGGGGGGGGGGGGGGGGGAGGGGGGGGGGGGGGGGGGGGGGGGGGGGGGTGACGGTGCGGTTCACCGGGGGCCTGCGGGGTCTGCGCGGTCATC
>NZ_JBVHWQ010000007.1:0-95866 GCF_055564315.1 Streptomyces sp. NPDC029151 | reverse complement strand
TTCCTCCCCCCTGTGATCAATTGGGGAACTCTCTCCCTTTCCCCCCTCTCCTTCTCCCCCCCCTCTTCTTTTTCCCCCTTCCCTCCCTTCTTCCCCCCCCCCCCCCCCCCCCCCCCCCGGACGCCGTTCGCGTGGGGTGGCCGCCCCGGGGCCGGCGAACCGCATCCAGGTGGTCCGCCGCAGGCCGGGAGCGTGATCCAGCCGGGTCCCGGGGCCGTCCGCCCACGGGCCGCGCAACGAATCGCCGTTCGCCCCCCGCTCCACGCAACGATCCGCGCACCGGCGCGCAACGGCTCCTTCTTGTCCGGCCGCGCGCGCCGACCGTACCTTCTTTCTGACCCCCCTAAACCCCCCGTTCCGGTGAGGATCACGCATGCGCACCGCCCTGCTCCAGAGCTCCGGCCGCCCCGGCTCCGTCGCCGAGAACCTCAAGGTCCTCGACGAGGCCGCGGGCCGGGCCGCCGCCGCGGGCGCCGGGCTGCTGGCCACGCCGGAGATGTTCCTCACCGGGTACGCCATCGGCGACGACATCGCCCGCCTCGCCGAGGCCGCCGACGGGGACTCCGCCGACGCGGTCGCCGAGATCGCCACCCGACACGGCCTGGCCGTCCTCTACGGGTACCCGGAGCGCGAGGGCGGGACCGTCTTCAACTCCGCCCAGCTGATCTCCGCCGACGGCACCCGCCTCGCGAACTACCGCAAGACCCACCTCTTCGGCTGCTTCGAGCGCGACCACTTCACGCCGGGCGAGCAGCAGGTCGTCCAGGCCGAGCTGAACGGCCTCACCGTGGGCCTGCTGATCTGCTACGACGTCGAGTTCCCGGAGAACGTCCGCGCCCACGCCCTGGCCGGCACCGACCTCCTCGTCGTCCCGACCGCGCAGATGCACCCCTTCCAGTTCGTCGCCGAGTCGGTGATCCCGGTGCGCGCCTTCGAGAACCAGATGTACGTCGCCTACGTGAACCGGGTCGGCCAGGAAGGGGAGTTCGAGTTCGTCGGCCTCTCCGTCCTCGCCGGTCCCGACGGCGTCGCCCGCACCCGCGCCGGCCGCGCCGAACAACTGGTGCTCGCCGACGCCGACCCCGCCTTCCTGGCCGCCTCCCGGGAGAACAACCCGTACCTGAAGGACCGCCGCCCCGGTCTGTACGGCTCCCTGGTCTGAGCCGCCGCCCCCAGCCCTCCCCCCTGTTCCACCTCGTGCAAGGAGTCCGTACCCCATGACGTCCACGGTGCCCAACGCCGTCGAGCACACCGACGAGCAGCAGCCGCCGATCACCATGTTCGGCCCGGACTTCCCGTACGCCTACGACGACTTCCTCGCCCACCCGGCGGGCCTCGGCCAGATCCCGGCCACCGAGCACGGCACCGAGGTCGCGGTCATCGGCGGCGGTCTGTCCGGCATCGTGGCCGCCTACGAGCTGATGAAGATGGGCCTCAAGCCCGTCGTCTACGAGGCCGACCAGATCGGCGGCCGGCTCCGCACGGTCGGCTTCGAGGGCTGCGACGACTCGCTGACCGCCGAGATGGGCGCCATGCGCTTCCCGCCGTCCTCCACCGCGCTCCAGCACTACATCGACCTGGTCGGCCTGGAGACCAGGCCGTTCCCGAACCCGCTCGCCGAGGCGACCCCGTCGACCGTGGTCGACCTCAAGGGCGAGTCGCACTACGCCGAGACGATCGACGACCTGCCCCAGGTGTACCGGGACGTCGCCGAGGCCTGGGGCAAGTGCCTGGAGGAGGGCGCCGACTTCTCCGACATGAACCGCGCCATGCGCGAGCGGGACGTGCCGCGCATCCGCGAGATCTGGGCGAAGCTGGTCGAGAAGCTCGACAACCAGACCTTCTACGGCTTCCTCTGCGACTCCGAGGCCTTCAAGTCCTTCCGGCACCGCGAGATCTTCGGCCAGGTCGGCTTCGGCACCGGCGGCTGGGACACCGACTTCCCGAACTCCATCCTGGAGATCCTCCGCGTCGTCTACACCGAGGCCGACGACCACCACCGCGGCATCGTCGGCGGCTCGCAGCAGCTGCCGCTGCGCCTGTGGGAGCGCGAGCCGGAGAAGATCGTCCACTGGGCCCACGGCACCTCGCTGGCGAAGCTGCACGAGAACGGCGAGCCCCGCCCGGCCGTGACCCGCCTGCACCGTACCGCCGGCAACCGGATCACCGTGACGGACGCGAACGGCGACATCCGCACCTACCAGGCGGCGATCTTCACCGCCCAGTCCTGGATGCTGCTGTCCAAGATCGCCTGCGACGACTCGCTCTTCCCGATCGACCACTGGACCGCCATCGAGCGCACCCACTACATGGAGTCCAGCAAGCTCTTCGTGCCCGTGGACCGGCCCTTCTGGCTGGACAAGGACGAGGAGACCGGCCGGGACGTCATGTCGATGACGCTCACCGACCGCATGACCCGCGGCACCTACCTGCTGGACGACGGCCCGGACAAGCCCGCCGTCATCTGCCTCTCCTACACCTGGTGCGACGACAGCCTGAAGTGGCTGCCGCTGTCCGCGAACGAGCGGATGGAGGTCATGCTGAAGTCGCTCGGCGAGATCTACCCGAAGGTCGACATCAGGAAGCACATCATCGGCAACCCGGTGACGGTCTCCTGGGAGAACGAGCCCTACTTCATGGGCGCGTTCAAGGCCAACCTGCCGGGGCACTACCGCTACCAGCGGCGCCTGTTCACCCACTTCATGCAGGACCGGCTGCCCGAGGACAAGCGGGGCATCTTCCTCGCCGGCGACGACATCTCCTGGACGGCCGGCTGGGCCGAGGGAGCCATCCAGACCGCGCTGAACGCGGTCTGGGGCGTCATGCACCACTTCGGCGGCGAGACCGACGCGACGAACCCGGGCCCGGGTGACGTCTACGACGAGATCGCACCGGTGGAGCTTCCCGAGGACTGACCCGGGAGACGGACGAAGGCGCGGGCGGCCGGCTCGGACTCCGGCCGCCCGCGCCTTTTCCCACCCCGCGTCCGGTCGCGAGGGGACGGAGTGCCGGCCGGGAAGCGGCGGCGTCAGCCGGAGAACGGCGTCAGCAGCATCCGGCCCGCGAACCCCACCGCCGCGTCCAGCCGTTCGGTGAACTCCTCGGCGACCTCGCCGCAGTGCCGCAGCGCCCACAGGGCCCGGGCCGCGGCCCAGGTCGCGTCGCGGGCCCGCTCCAGGCTCCAGCAGCCCAGCAGATGGGTCAGCGGGTCGGCGATCTGGAGCAGGTCGGGACCCGGCATGAGCTCCTCGCGGACGCGTTCCTCCAGTGCCGCGAGGAGATCGCCGACCCGGTCGAACTCGTCCTCCAGGTCGGCCGGTTCGCAGCCGAGCGTGCGACAGGCGTCGACCACGGCCAGCGCCAGGTCGTGCCCGATGTGGGCGTTGACGCCGGCCAGCGCGAACTGCAGCGGCCGTACCCCGGGATGGCGGCGGAGCTGGAACAGCGGCCGCCAGCAGGCGGGCGGGCGGCGGTCCGCGGCGGCCGCGTCGACCGCCGCGAGATAGCGCTCGGCGAACCGCACGTCCAGCGCGGCCGCCGCACGCGGGTCCGGGAACTCCCCGGCGTCCAGGCGCCGGCCGACCTCCTCGGTGACGGCCAGGTAGACGCGGTTGAACACGGCGACCCCGTCCCGCGCGGGCAGCGTCGCGTCCAGCGCGCGCATCCGCGCCACGACGGCGTCGACGGGGGCGGTGAGGTGTTCCGGCTGCACCATGGGGGAAGGGTCCCAGCCCGGGACCGGCCGGAGTGCCGACCGGCCCGCTGCTTCGCCGGAACGGGGGAACGCCGGCCTACGACTCGGCGCGCGGCGCCGTCGGGCCCGGGTCCGCCTCCGCGTCGTAGGAGGACGTGCCCTCGTCCAGCAGCGGCTCCTGCCGCTTGAGATGGGCCGGGGCGAAGGCGCGCAGCGCGTGGTAGCCGGTGATGACGACCAGGGTGCCGAGGGCGATGCCGCTGAGCGAGAAGGTGTCGGTGAACTTCATGGAGACGTTGCCGACGCCGATGATGATGCCCGCGGCGGCCGGCACCAGGTTCAGCGGGTTGCGCAGGTCCACCTTGGCGTTCAGCCAGATCTGGGCGCCGAGCAGGCCGATCATGCCGTAGAGGATGACGGTGATGCCGCCGAGGACGCCGCCCGGGATCGCGGCCACGACCGCGCCGAACTTCGGGCACACGCCGAAGAGCAGCGCGAAGCAGGCGGCGGCCCAGTAGGCGGCGGTGGAGTAGACGCGGGTCGCCGCCATCACGCCGATGTTCTCGGAGTAGGTGGTGTTGGGCGGTCCCCCGACGGCCGTCGACAGCACGGAGGCGACGCCGTCCGCGGAGATCGCCGTACCGAGCTGGTCGTCCAGCGGGTCGCCGGTCATCTCGCCGACCGCCTTGACGTGGCCCGCGTTCTCGGCGACGAGGGCGATCACCACCGGCAGCGCGACCAGGATCGCCGACCACTGGAAGGACGGCCCGTGGAAGGAGGGCAGACCGATCCAGTCGGCCTTGGAGACGCCGGAGAGGTCCAGGCGCCAGTGGTCGGTGAGCTTGCCGCTCGGGTCCGCCGAGTGGATCCTGCCGAGGATCCGGTCGAAGGCCCAGGAGATGCCGTACCCGAAGACCAGCCCCAGGAAGATCGCGATCCGGGACCAGAAGCCGCGCAGGCAGACGACGGCCAGACCGGTGAACAGCATCACGAGCAGGGCCGTCCACTGGTCCTGCGGCCAGTACGTGGACGCGGTGACCGGGGCCAGGTTGAAGCCGATCAGCATCACGACCGCGCCGGTGACGACGGGCGGCATGGCGGCGTGGATGATCCGCGCGCCGAAGCGCTGCACGGCGAGGCCCACCAGGAAGAGCACCACACCGACGACCAGCACCGCGCCGGTCACGGTCGCGCTGGTGCCGCCCTGGGCGCGGATCACGGCGGCCACACCCACGAACGACAGGGAGCAGCCGAGGTAGCTCGGCACCCGGCCGCGGGTGGCGAGCAGGAAGATCATGGTCGCCACGCCCGACATCATGATCGCCAGGTTCGGGTCCAGGCCCATGAGCACGGGGGCCACGAAGGAGGCGCCGAACATGGCGACCACGTGCTGGGCGCCCAGCCCCACGGTGCGGGGCCAGGAGAGCCGTTCGTCGGGGCGTACCACCGCTCCGGGCGCGGGCGTGCGCCCGTCACCGTGCAGTTTCCAGCGCACGCCGAGGTCCATGGTGGGTTTCGCTTTCCTAGGTACGTGAAGACGGTCCGGACCATTGTCAGGGGTGGCCGGCGGCTCCGCGTGCCACGGTCCCCGACCGCGGGTCCCACCGCTGACCTGGGGGGCTTCCCGGCCCGGGTCCTGAGCGGTCGCTTAGTATGGTGGCGTACGGGGGTGTCACCACCCCTCCCGCACCGCCCAGGAGCCCTTCCCGTGACCGCCGAAGCCCCGATCGCCCCCGCCGTCTCCCACGGCCGGCTGATGCCCGTCACCGTCCACTTCGACGACCTCGACGCGCTCGGGCTGCTGCACAACGCCCGCTACCCGCTCATGGTCGAACGCGCCTGGACCGAGCTGTGGAACGAGTACGGCGTCCGCTTCGACGGCGACTGGGCGGCGGCCGGCGACGCCTGCAACGCGGTCAAGGAACTCCGCATCACCTACGAGGCCCCCGTCACCCGTCCCGGCACCTACGCCGTCCACCTCTGGCTGGAGCGGCTGGGCACCACCGGGCTCACCTACGGCTTCCGGTTCTGCTCGGCCGACGGCACCGAGACCTACGCCCGGGGCACCCGGGTGCTGGTCCGGCTGGACCCGGCGACCATGCGCCCCGCACCCTGGACCGAGACCTTCAGGGCCGCGGGTCGGGAACTGCTGCGGCCCGCCGGCTGATCTCCCCGCGGCCCCGCTCGGCGGTGCGCAGCACGCCCGCGAACACCGCGAGCCCGCACGCCAGCGCCGTCACCACCCCGAAGGACACCACCAGACTGGTGGCCTGGGCCACCCCGCCGATCAGGCTCGGCGCGACCAGCCCGGACGTGTAGGTGATGGTCGCCACGCCCGCGATGGCCTGGCTGGGGTGGGGGCCGGCGTGCCCGGCCGCCGCGAAGCACAGCGGGACGACCACCGCGATGCCGAGTCCCATCAGCGCGAACCCCGCCATCGCCACCGCCGGGTGTCCGGCGCACACGACCAGCAGCCCGCCCAGTCCCGCGAGGACACCGCCGGCCCGTACGGTGCGGACCGCGCCGAAGCGGTTCACCACCGCGTCCCCGGCGATCCGGGCGACCGCCATCGTCAGCATGAACCCGGTCGTGGAGGCCGCCGCCAGCCCGGCCGAACTCTCCAGCCGGTCCCGCAGGAACACCGCCGACCAGTCCAGGCTCGCGCCCTCCGCGAACACCGCGCAGAACCCGACCGCGCCGATCAGCAGGGCGGAGCGGGGCGGCAGCGCGAACCGCGGCGGCGGTTCCTCGTCCTCGGCCGGCTGGAGGTCCAGCACCCAGGCGCAGGCCACGAACCCCAGCACGGTGAGCGTGGCCGCCGCGAGCGCGAAGTGCAGGCGCGCGTCCGCGCCGAGATGCGCGGCCAGGGTGCCGGCGGCCGAGCCGACCAACGCGCCCGCACTCCACATGCCGTGCAGCCCCGACATGATCGACTTCCCGAGCAGCCGCTCCACCTCCACGCCGAGCGCGTTCATCGCGACGTCGGCCATGCCCGCGCTCGCGCCGTAGGCGAACATCGCCAGGCACAGGGTGACCAGGTTCGGCGCGACCGACGGCAGCACCAGGGAGAGCGTCCACAGCGCGAGCAGGCCGCGCAGTGCCGCACGGCTGCCGAAGCGGTGGCTGATCCGTCCCGCCAGCGGCATCGCGCAGGAGGCGCCGAACGCCGTGAAGGCCAGGGCGAACCCCAACTGGCCCGCGCCGAGCGAGGCATGGTCCTGGATCCACGGCACCCGGGTGGCGAACGAACCCGTCACGGCGCCGTGCACCGCGAAGACGGCCGCCACGGCGTACCGGGCGCGCCTGACCCCGCCCGGCGCGTGCGTCACGTCTCTCATGGTCCCGTCCCCTCCCCGGGCGCGCCCGGCGCCGGTCCTCGCGACTGCGCCGTAAACTATCAGGAACCCTGCCTGATAGATAGGGACCATCGCGTCGGCGATCTGGGAGGATCCCGTCATGCCCGCATCACCCAGCACCGCCCGGGCCATCAACGACCGGCTGGCCCTGCGGCTGTTGCAGCAGGAAGGCCCGCTCACGGCAGGGCAGCTGAAGCAGCTGACCGGACTGTCCCGGCCGACCGTCGCCGACCTGGTCGACCGGCTCACGGCCTCCGGACTGATCACCGTGGTCGGCGAATCCGGAGCGCAGCGCCGTGGCCCGAACGCCCGGCTCTACGGCCTCGTCGCCGACCGCGCCCACCTCGCCGCGCTCGACGTCCGTACCGAGGGTGTCCTCGTCCTCGTCTCCGACCTGCTCGGACGGGTGCTCGCCGAGGCGTCCGCGCCGATCGGCGGTGACACCGGGACCGGGCCCGCCGTCGAGCAGGCCGTGGCCGCGGTGGAGAGCGCCGTGAAGGAGGGCGGAGCCCACCGGCTGCACACCGTCGGCATCGGCGCGCCCGGCCTGATCGACCCGGCCACCGGAGACCTCCGCGACTCGGCCGGGCTGCCCGCCTGGCACCGCAGCCTGGCCGCCACCCTCCAGGACCGGCTGCCCGGCGCCCGGGTCACCGTGGAGAACGAGACCAACCTGGCCGCCCTCGCCGAACAGCGCGAGGGCGCCGCCCGGGACCGGGACACCTTCGTCCTGCTCTGGCTCGGCCACGGCGTCGGCGCCGCGGTCGTCCTGGACGGCACCCTGCGCCGCGGCGCCTCCGGCGGCACCGGCGAGATCGGCTTCCTGCCGGTCCCGGGCACGGACACCCTGCCCTCGGCCGCCGACTGCGGCGGCGGCTTCCACTCCCTGACCGGCGCCGCGGCGATCGTCTCCCTGGCGGCGGAGCACGGCCTGCCCGCCCCGGCGGCGGCGGACGGACCGGGGGCGGCCGAGGTGGTGCGGGCGGCCGTGGCCGACGTCACCGGGGGCGGAGGGGCGACGGGCGTTCCCGTGGGCGGAGCGGTGGCCGGCCTTCTCGCGGGTGGCGCGGCCGGTGTCCCCTTGGACGGGGCTGCGGGCGGTGTGCGCGTGGGCGGGACTGCGGGCGGTGTCCGCGTGGGCGGAGCCGCAGGCGGTGTTCCGGTGGACGGAGCTGCGGGCGGTGTCCCGGTGGACGGGGCTGCGGCCGGTGTCCCCGCGGACGGGACGGCGGCCGGTGCCCCCGTGGGCGGAGCGGTGGCCGGCCTTCTTCCGGTGGACCTAGCTGCGGCCGGTGTCCGCGTGGGAGGAGCTGCGGGCGGTGTCGCGGTGGACGGGACCGCGGCCGGTGTCCCCGTGGACGGGACCGCGGCCGGTCTCCCCGCGGGCGGGACCGCGGCCGGTGTCCGCGTGGGCGGAGCCGCAGGCGGTGTCCCGGTGGACGGGGCTGCGGGCGGTGTCCGCGTGGGCGGAGTCGCGGGCGGTGTCCCGGCGGACGGGGCTGCGGGCGGTGTGCGCGTGGGCGGAGTCGCTGGCGGTGTCCCGGTGGACGGGGCTGCGGCCGGTGTCCCCGCGGACGGGACCGCGGCCGGCGTCTCAGCGGACGGAGCCGCGGCCGGTGTCCCGGTGGACGGGGCTGCGGCCGGTGTCCGCGTGGGCGGAGCCGCGGCCGGTCTCCCCGCGGACGGGACCGCGGCCGGTCTCCCCGTGGGCGGAGCGGTGACCGACGTGGCCGCCGACGCCGGTGCTGCCCCCGCCCGCTTCCTGCGGGCCCTCGCCGACCGGGTCGCCGTCGGGGTGGCCTCCGTGGTGGCCGTGCTCGACCCCGGCTGTGTGGTGCTCGGCGGGGAGGTCGGGCAGGCCGGGGGTCCGGTGCTCGCCGGGCTGGTGGAGGAACGGCTGCGCCGGATGTCACCGCTGGTCACCGAGGTGCGCGCGAGCAGTCTCGGCGGGAGTGCCGTCCTGCGCGGAGCGCTTCTGACAGCCCGGGACCGGGCGCAGGACGAGCTCTTCGGGCCGCCGGGGCGATCCGGGGAATGAGCCGCCGGCAGGTCAGGGGCGGAGCTGCTCCTCCGGCCGCCAGGGGACCCAGGCGAGCGCCTCCCGCCAGCCCGGCAGCCCGAAGGCCCAGGCCTGCACCACCTCGGCCACGGGCTCGACGGCGAAAACCTCGCTCTCGCGCGGCACATGGGCCTGGAAGTGCCGGTCCGGGCCGCCCTCGCGGTACTCCACCCGGTAGCTCAGGTCGTCGTTGAGGTACACCTGGATGTAGTGCTGGTCGGCCGGTTCCCGGTCCAGGCGCTCGACGATGACGAACCGCCAGGTCAGACTCATGTCCGCCAGCAGATCGTGGATCCGCTCGGCGGACGGGTCGTCCCACGCCGTCCCGTCCCACTCGATCGCGCGGATCACCGGTGCCGTCATGGGTGTGACTGTACCGGCGTCGGCACGCCCCTCATCGGGCCCCCTGCCCGAACCTCCGCTCCAGGTACTCCTCGAAGGTCCCCCTGCCCACCGCCCGGTCCGGCGCCGTGTGCCCGCCCGCGCGGAAGGCCCGGTACGCCTTCCCGAACAGCGGCACCCGCACCACCGGCCGGCGCCGGCCCGTCGCCCGCAGATAGGCGCGGGCCAGCGAGTCGAACGTACGGACCTCCGGGCCGGCCAGGTCCGGCACCCGCCCGGCCGGAGCCGCGAGCGCCAGTTCCGCCAGCCGCTCGGCCACCTCGGCGACCTCGACCGGCTGGTCCGGCACCCCCGCCGGGACCGGCAGCACCGGCGACTTGGCCAGTGTCTCGAGGAGCGTGACCACCAGGTCGTGGAACTGCGTCGCCCGCAGCACGGTCCAGCCGAGCCCGGACTCCTCGACCATCCGCTCCACGGCGAGCTTGGACCGGTAGTAGGGGAAGGGCACCCGGTCGACTCCGACGATCGAGATGTACAGCAGATGGCCCACCCCGGCCCGCCGGGCCGCCGCGAGCAGGTTCCGGGCCGCCTGCTCGTCGCCGCCCCTGGGCGAGCTGGCGCAGTGCACGACCGTCTCCGCGCCGGCCAGCGCCGCGTCCAGGCCGGCACCGCCCGTGCGCAGGTCGACGGCGTACGGCGGCGTGCGCCGGCTGAGCACCCGGACCTCGTGCCCGTCCGCCCGCAGCCGTTCCACGACGAGCCGGCCGAGCGTGCCGGTTCCGCCGGTCACCAGGATGGTGGTCATGCCGTTCCCCGTCCCTTCGGACACCGGGCGCTCCCCGCTGGAGCGCCCTTCGTCCACTGGGACCGGACGGAGCCCCGGAAACGTGACATCCCGCGGCGGATTCCTTCCCGGAGGCCGCCTTGGCGGCCCGGCGGCGGGCAAGGGCCGTCGTCACCGCCACCGGGCCCGCCCGCACCCTAAGAGGACTAGACCAGTGCGGTCAATGGTCCGGACCATGCCCAACCCCTCTGGAGCGCGGCCCAGTTGGGCGGCGCGACCGCGTGGCGCGCATTCGACGGCACGCGCTGTGAGCGAGCCCACACCGGTCACCCGCCTGGACGAGTAGCGGTCGTGGCACACTGGCCCTGTACCAGAAGCAGCGCACTCCGGGGTCGGTGAAAGTCCGAACCGGCGGTTACAGTCCGCGACCCGGTCGCTTCCAGCGGCCGGTTGACCAGGTGAAATTCCTGGACCGACGGTTAAAGTCCGGATGGGAGGCAGTGCGCGGCGGGCGGGCACGCGTATCCGTGTGCGCGCCGCCGTATCGGGACGTGTCCGTGTGCGGACGCGTCCGTTCCGGCGACGCCCCGGTGTGTGCTCACCCGTAGATTCTGTCGTCATCGACAGGCCCCGGAGTCCGTGCCCCAAGAGGCAGGAGGACCCGGGAAGTGTTCACCGGAATCGTCGAAGAGCTGGGCGAGGTCACCGCCGTCGAGAACCTCGGCGACGCCTCCCGCTTCCGGCTCCGCGGCCCCGTCGTGACCGAGGGCGCGCAGCACGGCGACTCCATCGCCGTGAACGGGGTCTGTCTCACGGTCGTCGAGCACGAGGGTGACGAGTTCACCGCCGACGTCATGGCCGAGACCCTGAACCGCTCCAGCCTCGGCGCACTCGCCGTGGGCTCCCGCGTCAACCTGGAACGCCCCACCGCCGTCGGCGCCCGCCTCGGCGGACACATCGTGCAGGGACACGTGGACGGCACCGGCGAGATCCTGGCGCGCACGCCCTCCGAGAACTGGGAGATCGTGAAGATCTCCCTCCCCGCGCAGCTCTCCCGGTACGTCGTGGAGAAGGGCTCCATCACCGTCGACGGCATCAGCCTCACCGTCGTGGACGCCGGCCCCGACCACTTCACCGTCAGCCTGATCCCGACCACCCTCGCCCTCACCACGCTCGGCGTGAAGCAGCCCGGCGACCCGGTCAACCTCGAAGTGGACGTCATCGCCAAGTACGTGGAGCGGCTGCTCGCGGCCGGGCAGGGGGCCGGCAAGTGACCTGGATGAACTCCGAGGCGTTCACCCTCTTCGGCCAGCACATCATCTGGTCGGACATGATCGGCAACATCCTGGGCCTCATCACCCTCGCCCTCGGCTGGCGCCGCTCCCTGTGGACCTGGCCCCTCCAGTTCCTCTCCGGCCTCGTCCTCTTCGCCGCCTTCTACGGCCATCTGACCGGCAGCGCCGGCAAGCAGGCCGTCGTCATGGCCGTCGCGCTGTACGGCTGGTGGCAGTGGCGGCGCGGCCAGGGCACGGCCGACGACGGCCGGATCACCGTACGCTTCGCCGGCTGGCGCGAGCGCGGCCTCATGCTCGCCGCGGCCGCCGTCGGCACGGTCGCCGTCGCCCTCCTGTTCACCGCCTACCCGAAGCTGTCCTGGGACCCCTGGCCCGACGCCTACATCTTCGTCGGCACCATCGTCGCGATGTACGCCCAGGCCAAGGGCATGGTCGAGTTCTGGTTCGCCTGGCTGCTCGTCGACCTCGTCGGCGTCCCCCTCAACTTCGCCAACGGCTACGCCTTCTCCGGCTTCGTCTACGTCATCTACGGCGCACTCGTCCTGTGGGGCATGCGCGACTGGTGGCTGCGCTCCCGCCGGGGCTCGCAGCCCGCACTGGAAGGAGCGCCGGCATGACCTCGGCACCGCTGCTGTACGACCCCGCCGACATCGAGGACTTCGCGCTCGACCCGGTCGAGCAGGCCATCGCCGACATCGCCGCGGGCCGCCCGGTGGTCGTCGTGGACGACGAGGACCGGGAGAACGAGGGCGACCTCGTCATCGCCGCCGAGAAGGCGACCCCCGAGATCGTGGCCTTCATGATGAGCGAGTGCCGCGGGCTGATCTGCGCTCCCATGGAGGGCGACGAACTGGACCGGCTGCGGCTGCCGCAGATGGTCGAGGACAACACCGAGTCGATGAAGACCGCGTTCACCGTCTCCGTGGACGCCTCCGCCGCTCACGGTGTGAGCACGGGCATCTCGGCCGGCGACCGCGCCACCACGCTGCGGCTGCTCGCGAGCGGCACGGCCGAGCCGGCCGACCTGGTCCGCCCCGGCCACGTCTTCCCGCTGCGCGCCCGCTCCGGCGGCGTCCTCACCCGCAACGGCCACACCGAGGCCGCCGTCGACCTCGCCCGGCTCGCGGGGCTCCGCCCGGCCGGCGCCATCGTGGAGATCGCCGGCGAGGACGGCCGGATGCTCCGGCTGCCCGAGCTGATCCCGTTCGCCCGCAAGCACGGCCTGACGATCATCTCCATCGAGGACCTGATCGCCTACCGCCGCGGCAGCGAGCCCACCATCCGCCGCGAGGCCGAGACCCGGCTGCCCACCCGGCACGGCACCTTCACCGCCTACGGCTACCGGTCCACCGTCGACGGCGTCGAACACGTCGCCCTCGTCCACGGCGAGATCGGCGAAGGCGAGGACGTCCTGGTCCGCGTCCACTCCGAATGCCTCACCGGCGACGTCTTCGGCTCCCTGCGCTGCGACTGCGGCCCCCAGCTGGACGCCGCCCTGGAACGCATCCAGGCCGAGGGCCGGGGCGTCGTCGTCTACCTGCGCGGACACGAGGGGCGCGGCATCGGCCTGCTGTCCAAGCTGCGCGCCTACGAGCTCCAGGAGCAGGGCCACGACACCCTGGACGCCAACCTCGAACTCGGTCTGCCCGCCGACGCCCGCGACTACGGCGCCGGCGCGCAGATCCTCGCCGACCTCGGCGTGCGCGGGGTCCGGCTGATGACCAACAACCCCGACAAGACCGACGCGCTGCTGCGCCACGGCCTGAAGGTCACCGGCCGGGAGCCGATGCCCGTCCAGGCCGGCGAGCACAACCTCCGGTACCTGCGCACCAAGCGGGACCGGATGGGGCACGACCTGCCCTGGCTGGACACGCCCGCCGTACCGGCGGCCGCGTCCACCTGCGGCAACCAGTAGGCAAGAAAGCACTGAGGAGAGACGTGAGCGGCAAGGGTGCACCGGAGCTGTCCGTACGCAACGTGAGCGACCTGCGGGTCGCGGTCATCGCGGCGCAGTGGCACGAGAAGGTGATGGACGGTCTGGTGAACGGCGCCCTGCGCGCCCTGCACGACCTGGGCATCGACGAGCCGACCCTGATCCGGGTCCCCGGCAGCTTCGAGCTGCCGGTCGCCGCCAAGGTCCTCGCGGGCCGCGGCTACGACGCCGTGGTCGCCCTCGGCGTCGTCATCCGGGGCGGCACCCCCCACTTCGACTACGTGTGCCAGGGCGTCACCCAGGGCCTCACCCAGGTCTCCGTCGAGACCGGCGTCCCCGTCGGCTTCGGCGTGCTCACCTGCGACACCGAGGAGCAGGCCCTGGACCGGGCCGGCCTGGAGGGGTCGAACGAGGACAAGGGCCACGAGGCGGTGACCGCCGCCGTGTCGACGGCGGCCACGCTCCGCTCGGTATCCGAACCCTGGCACTAGGGAGTCGCCCGAACCGCGTAGGGTGGGGCTCACCATGTCCAAGAAGACGTTCGAGCAGCTCTTCACCGAGCTGCAGCAGAAGGCCGCCCACGGCGATCCCGCCACCTCCCGCACCGCAGAGCTGGTCGGCAAGGGCGTCCATGCCATCGGCAAGAAGGTCGTCGAGGAGGCCGCCGAGGTCTGGATGGCCGCCGAGTACGAGGGCAAGGAGGCGGCCGCCGAGGAGATCTCGCAGCTGCTGTACCACGTCCAGGTGATGATGGTCGCCCGCGGCATCTCCCTGGACGACGTCTACGCCCACCTGTAAGCCGCACCCCCGCACCCGATCCCGTAGAGAACGAGCAAAGGAAGCCGACCTCATGCTGCGCATCGCCGTCCCCAACAAGGGTTCACTGTCCGGCCCTGCGGCGGAGATGCTGCATGAGGCCGGCTACCAGCAGCGGCGCGAGTCCAAAGAGCTGCGGATCGTCGACCCGGAGAACGAGGTCGAGTTCTTCTACCTCCGCCCCCGCGACATCGCGATCTACGTCTCCTCCGGCCGCCTCGACATCGGCATCACCGGCCGTGACCTGCTGATCGACTCCGGCGCCGACGCCGAGGAGATCCTGCCGCTCGGCTTCGCCCGCTCCACCTTCCGCTTCGCCGCCAAGCCCGGCACCGCGAACGGCATCGAGGACCTCAAGGGCAGGACGGTCGCCACCTCCTACGAGGGCATCGTCGCGGGCCACCTCGCCGACAGCGGCGTCGACGCCTCCGTCGTCCACCTCGACGGCGCCGTCGAGACCGCGATCGAGCTGGGCGTAGCCGAGGTCATCGCCGACGTCGTGGAGACCGGCACCAGCCTGCGCAACGCGGGCCTGGAGGTCTTCGGCGAGCCGATCATGAAGTCCGAGGCGATCGTCGTCCGCCGCACCGGCGCCGACGCCGACGAGCCGAAGGTCCAGCAGTTCCTGCGCCGCCTCCAGGGCGTCCTGGTCGCCCGGACGTACGTGATGATGGACTACGACTGCCGGGTCGAGCAGCTCGAGAAGGCCGTCGCGCTCACCCCCGGCCTGGAGTCCCCGACCGTCTCCCCGCTGCACAACGAGGGCTGGGTCGCGGTCCGCGCCATGGTCCCCGCCAAGGAGGCCCAGCGGATCATGGACGACCTCTACGCCATCGGCGCCCGCGCCATCCTGACCACGGCCATCCACGCCTGCCGCCTGTAGAGGGGTACGCCCACCGATGCCCGACCCGACCCCGCTTCCCGCTCTCCCCGTCACCTTCCGGCCCGGTCACACCCGGGTGATCCTGCTCACCGCCGGAGTCGCGATCTTCGTGGTGATCTCCGGGATCGCGCTGCTGCTCGACATCGGCCCGGGCTCACGGGTGACCTTCGTCGTCACGGGGGCCCTGATCTTCTGGGCGCTGGCCCAGCTGTCCCGGGTGAGGGTGGTCGCCGACGACTCCGGCGTCACCGTCGTCAACATCGCCGGCAAGCGGCGTCTGGCCTGGGCGGAGATCCTCCGGGTGAACCTCCGGCCGGGCGACCCGTGGGTCTTCCTCGACCTCAGCGACGGCACCAGCCTGCCCGCGCTCGGCATCCAGCCGGGCCTCGCCAGACAGCGGGCCATCGCCGACGCCAAGGCCCTGCGCGCGCTCGCCGAGGCCCACTCGGCGTCGTCCGCCCTGCCGCACGAGCCCAGATCTTGATTAATCTGGTGGGCGGAGGCCTTCTCGCTGTGCCTCCGCCCCTGCGCGCCGCCCGGTGCCCAGGGGCTCCTGCTACCCGAGGAGTGACTCCCTCCAGCGATGGACGGATCGTCCTGTAGTACCTGCGCCACCCCTGCCCGGCACCACGGGAAGGCGGTGGCAGCGTGACCATCCCCCTGCTGCTCCTCGGAGCGGCGTTCCTGCTGATCCTCGCCAACGGATTCTTCGTGGCGGCGGAGTTCGGCCTGGTGACGGTCGAGCGACCGGAGGCCGAGCAGGCCGCCGCCGACGGCGACGGCCGCGCCCACCGGGTCGTGGAGTCGCTGAAGGAGCTGTCCTTCCAGCTCTCCGGCACCCAGCTCGGCATCACCATCACCTCCCTGGTCGTCGGCATGCTCGCCGAACCGGCCCTGGCCGGGCTGCTGCGCGGCCCGTTCGCCGCTCTCGGCGTCCCCCGGGGTGCCGCCTCCGGCATCGCCGTGGTCGTCGGCATGCTGCTCGCGTCCGCGATCCAGATGGTGATCGGCGAACTCGTACCCAAGAACTGGGCGGTGTCCCGGCCGCTGCAGGTCGCGCGGTTCGTCGCCGGCCCGCAAGCCCACTTCTCCCGCCTGTTCCGCCCGGTGATCTCCGCGCTGAACACGGTCGCCAACCGGCTGGTCCGCGCCCTCGGCGTCGAACCCGCCGAGGAGCTGGCCTCCGCCCGCACCCCCGGCGAGCTCGTCTCCCTGGCCCGGCACTCCGCCCAGGCCGGCGCCCTGGAGCAGGACACGGCCGACCTGTTCGTCCGCACCCTGTCCCTGGGCGAGCTGACCGCGCAGCACGTCATGACCCCGCGCGTGAAGGTGAGCGCCCTGCAGGACTCGGCCACCGCCGAGGACGTCGTCAACCTCACCCGCGCGACCGGCCTGTCCCGCTTCCCCGTCTACCGGGAGAAGATCGACGACGTGGTCGGCATGGCCCATCTGAAGGACGCGCTGGCGGTCCCCGTGCACGACCGTCTGCGCACCCCGGTGACCCGCATCGCCCGCAAGGCACTGCTGGTCCCGGAGACCCTGCCGGTCCAGCCGCTGCTCACCCGGCTCCGCTCCGAGCAGCCCATCGCGGTCGTCGTCGACGAGTACGGCGGCACGGCCGGCGTGGTCACCCTGGAGGACATCGTCGAGGAACTGATCGGGGAGGTCCGCGACGAGCACGACGCCAAGGACATGCCCGAGCTGGCCCCGGCCCCGCCCGAGGACGGCAGGCCCGCCTGGGACGCGGACGGCAGCTGCCGCGTCGACATCCTCCAGCGGATAGGCCTCGACGTGCCCGAGGGGCCGTACGAGACCGTCGCCGGGCTGGTCGCCGACCTGCTGGGGCGGATCCCGGCCCCCGGCGACCGGGCCGAGCTGCCCGGCTGGCGGCTCTCGGTCCGCCAGGTCGGCCACTACCGCGCCGAACGGGTCCGCCTGGTCAGGACGGCCCCGGTGGCGAACGCGATGGAGGCCGCCCGGTGAGCGTCCTGCAACTGGTCTTCGCCGCGCTGCTCGTGCTCGCCAACGGTTTCTTCGTCGGCGCCGAGTTCGCGCTCGTCTCCGTCCGCCGCAGCCAGATCGAACCGCTCGGCACCGCCCGGGCCCGCCAGGTGCTGTACGGCCTCGAACGGCTGCCGCAGATGATGGCCGCCGCCCAGTTCGGCATCACCGTCTGCTCCCTGACGCTCGGCGCGGTCGCCGAGCCGACGGTGGCGCACCTGCTGGAGCCGGTGTTCGAGTGGATCCACCTGCCGCACGGCGCGATCCACCCCCTCGGCTACGTCATCGCCCTGGCCGCCGTGGTCTTCTTCCACCTGGTCATCGGCGAGATGGTGCCGAAGAACCTCGCCATGGCCGCTCCGGAGAAGGCCGCGCTGTGGCTCAGCCCGGGCCTGGTCTGGTTCGCCCGCCTGTGCAGGCCGATCACGGTGTCCCTCGGCGCCTGCGCCCAGGGCATCCTGCGGCTGTTCCGGGTCGAGCCGAAGGACGAGGTGGAGGCGGTCGTCACCACCGAGCAGCTCAACCGCCTGCTGGAGGACTCCGGCCAGGCGGGGCTCCTGGACCCGGAAGAGCGCGAGCGCCTGGAGGACGCCCTGGAACTGGGCTCCCGCCCGGTGACGGACGTCCTGCTGCGGCGGGAGTCCCTGGTCACGGTGGAGCCCTCGGTCACCCCGGGGCAGATCGTGGAGCTGACCGCCCGCACCGGCTACTCCCGCTTCCCGGTCGCGGCCACCGAGAAGGGCCCCTTCATGGGGTACGTGCACGTCAAGGACGTCCTCGACCTGGAGGACTCCGACCGGGCCGTCCCCCAGCAGGTGTGGCGCCCCATGGCCACCCTCCGTGCCGAGCTGCCCCTGGACGACGCCCTGACGGTCATGCGCCGGGCGGCCACGCATCTCGCCCAGGTCGCCGACGCGACCGGCAGGGTGCTGGGCCTGGTGGCCCTGGAGGACGTCCTGGAGATGCTGGTGGGCGAGGTCCGGGACCCCGCGCACCGTGAGGATCCCGGGATGAGGGTGACCGAACCGAGGGCCAGCGGGGAGCCGGAGGAGGCCGGCGCGATGGCCTAGGGCTGTCCCGCCCCGCGACCCCGGCAGGATCCGGCAGAGAGGCCCTAGGTGTAGGACGACGGATCCTGCGGCCCCCGCCCCGACAGCACCTCCCCGTAGGCCTGCATCAGGTCGGGAAGCCGCAGGGTCGCCAGGTCCTGCCGGGTCAGCGACCCCGGATACGTCGACAGCCGCAGGTCCCGGTACGCACAGCTCTTCTCGTACAGCGTGCGCAGGAACCGCCCGTTGCCCAGCTCGTCGATCCACCCCTGGTCGACCACGTGCCCGGCGATGGACCGCAGTTCCTCCAGCGCCTCGGCGTCCCACAGGTCGCCGTTGTCCGCCGCCAGCACCTTGCCGATCTCGGTCAGCTCCGGCGGCCGGTAGGAGGGGAAGTCCACCCGGGTGGTGAACCGCGAGGACAGTCCGGGGTTGGCGGCGAGCAGGCGGTCCATGCCCTCGGGGTAGCCGGCGAGGATCACCACCAGGTGGTCCCGGTTGTCCTCGGCCCGCTTCAGCAGCACCTGCAGCGCCTCGTCGCCGTACGCGTCCCCCTTGCCGTACCCGGAGTTGGACAGCGAGTACGCCTCGTCCACGAAGAGCACCCCGCCGATCGCGGAGTCGATCAGCTCGTTGGCCTTCACGGCCGTCTGCCCCAGGTACTCGCCGACCAGGTCGGCCCGCTGGGCCTCCACCAGGTGGTCACCGCCCAGGAGCCCCAGCGCGTAGAAGACGCGTCCGAGGATCCGCGCGACCGTGGTCTTGCCCGTCCCCGACGGCCCGGAGAAGACGAAGTGCCGTTTGGGCGGCTGCACCGGCAGCCCCTGCCCGGCCCGCAGCCGCGCCATGTTCAACTGCGCGGACAACGCCTTGACCTGGCGTTTGACCGGTTCCAGCCCCACCATGCGCTCCAGCTCCGCCAGCGCCTGTTCGAGTAAGGCGGGGTCCGTCGGCCCGGTCGGGATCGGCGAGGAGGACATCCCGGGCACCCCCGGCACACCCGTCTTCGTGCGTACCGAGGGATCGGTCACCGACGGCAGCGGTCCGGTCGGCAGATCGGGCTCCGGCAGCCGCAGGTCCCGCCCCTCCGTGCCGAACAGCGGATCGAACCCGTCCGGCCCGTCCACCGTGTCCTGTCCCGCGCCGGTCAGCGTGATCGAGGCGAGGTCGGCCGTCTCGTCGTACCCGTCGCCCTCGGCGATCGCGGCCAGCCGGGCGGAGGTGTCCATGAAGGCCGGGTCGACCCGGTGTACCGCCCGGTACAGGGGGAGCGCGGCGGCCGACCGGCCCGTGCCCTCGTGCGCCCTCGCCAGCCAGTACCGCAGTTCCTTGCGCTGCGGCTGTTCGCTGCGGCACCGCATCAGTGCCGCCGCCAGCAGCGGCTCGGCCTGGCCGTACATCTCCAGCCGGACCCGGGCCATGCCGCCGAACAGTCCGGCCTCGATGCCGAGCAGGGCGTCGTCCAGCAGCGGGTCGGTGTGCCGGACCAACTGCTCCCAGTCCTTGACCAGATAGGCGCGGCAGGCGTGCAGGAAGCGGACCTGCGGGTCGGCGTCGACCGGGGGCAGCCCGGCGAGCGCGCGGTCCAGCTCCGGGACGTGCCGTCCGTCCAGCCAGTGGGAGGCGTGCGCCAGCAGCAGGTCGCGCGGGCTCTCCAGCACCGGTTGCACCCACCAGCCCAGCCAGTACCAGGAGTTGAGGGCGCGGCGGTGCCGGGTGCGCTGTTCGCCGAAGCGGTCGCGGTGGCGGAACATCCGCAGCAGCGCGGTGGTCGTGTCGACCCGCAGTGCGTGCAGCCCGAGCCAGCCGTCGGCCATGCCCGGGTCGATCCGCACCGCGGTGCGGAACTCCTCCTCCGCCTGCGGGTAGGCGCCCACCGTGTAGGCGTCCACGCCCCGCAGCCAGGCGAGGTCGGCCGGGGCCTCGGGGCCCTGCGTGCCGAAGTCCATCACGTCCCCCCACGAACCGTGCCCCCGTGGTTCACCGCCGGGCAGTCGCCCGACGGTCGCCGCGGTCGAACCGCTGTGCCGCGGACCGGAGTTGCAGGTGCGCGAGGCAGCCGCTCGAAGGTCGCACCGAGGGCATCGTACCCGCGTGAACGCACGCGCCGTAGGGTGCCGCACGGGCCGTTCGGCGAGGTGGGAGCAGACGGGGCGCATGGCGTTTCGTGACCGAGGGTGAGAAGGCCGGCGCGCGGAGCGCCCGGAAAACCGGGCCCCGGGGCAGAACGAAGCCCCCGGTCACGGGGGAACAACCGGGGGCTTCGCGTGGGTGGGCGGCTCCGAAAGCCGCACATTGAGAACGTAAGACCTGTACGCCCCCCGGGTCAAGCGAAGTTGGGGCACTCGGGGAACTTCCCCCACAAGGCTCTTCACGGCTTCACCACATCGGGGACGGTCCGTCACGCTGGGTGACGTCCTCTTCGGAGTCCGGCGTCGCCCCGGGTCCCGGCAGCACCTCGTACCCCTCCTGTCGCTGCAGCACCAGCAGATCGGCATGGGGGCGTGAGGGGTCGGCGGCGAAGTGCGCTCGCTCCGCCGCGACCCAGCCCTCCCAGAACGCGCGCTGTTCCACGCCGTCCCGCCGCCGGCCGCGCGCCCAGGACTCCTCCCGGGGCAGCTCCATCCACAGCAGCCGGGCCAGATGCGGCCGCAGGGCCCGGCGGCCGGCGCCGACGCCCTCGATCAGGACGACGGGCGCGGGCGGCAGCGGGACCGGGTCGCCGAAGGCGCGGGCCCGCCAGTCGTACGGGGTGTAGTGCGCGTCCTCGCCGCGCGCCAGGGGTTCGATCACCTGGGTCATGAGCCGGCCGGTCCAGGCGAAGAGCCGCTCGTGGCTGGCGATGTCGTCGAGGTGGAGCACCGGAGCCCCGCCCAGGGCGCGCGCCAGCCGTCCGGCGAAGGTCGACTTCCCGGAGCCGGCGTGCCCGTCGACGGCGATCAGCCGGACCGGTCCCAGTGAGGGAGGGAGCCCGTGCAGCCGGGCGGCGAGGTCGTGAATGGTGTTTCCCGGGGTGTGGTGCTGGGGTGCTGCTGGGGGGTGGGGTGCTGCGGGTCCTGCCGGGGCGAGTCGTGGTCCGGTGTGGTTTTTCCGTGAAACAGTCCTGCAGTAGTCGCCTTTTGAACCACCGGCTGGCGGCCAGTCAATGATACCGAATAAACATTCCGAATCCCCTGACCGATATGTCGAATTCGGCGTTCCAGGTGTGCCCCACGCTGAGTAAGGTGCCTCCTGCGCAACGTGATGCGTCGAACGGGGAGTGGGCAGGGGGACATGGCCGCGGAGTTATTCGACGGGCAGTACGTATGGCATCCGGCGGCCGACGACCGCGTCCTGGCGAGCGTATGCGTCGACGTACGGGCCGGGCGTTATCGGTACGCCCACGAGGCGCTCGCCGAGACGCGTTCCGACTTCGCCCTGCGCGCCCACCGCTCCCTGGTGCTCGCCTCCGAGGCGGCCGGCACCGACCTGGTGGAACGCTGGCTCGCCGAGGAGCCCACGCCGGAGGCCGCGCTGATGTGGGCCCGGGTCGCCGTACAGCGCGCCCTGCGGGCCGCCGACGCCCGCGACGACCGCGCCGAGGCGCTGGAGCGGATCGCGCTGACCGCCTGTGACCGGGCCGCCGAAGCGGCCCCCGCCGACCCCACCCCCTGGGTCGCCCGGCTCGCCATGGCCCGGCTGCACCGGCTGCGCGACCCCGCCCCGCAGGGCCTGCTCACCGCCCCGCCCGGCCCCTGGCGCCTGTTCGCGCACATCCTGTCCCTGGACCCCTGGCACCGCGAGGCCCACCACCGCTTCCTGTCCTGCTTCTTCACGCGGCACGGCGGCTCGGTCACCGCGGCCTGGGACGTCGCCGCCTTCCTCAGCCAGCGGGCGCCCGCCGACTCCGCCCTGCGGCTGCTGCCCCTGGTCGCCCTGGTGGAGAGCTACAACCCCACCCAGCTGCTCGCCGACCGGGTCTGGGAGCAGCCCCAGTGGCGCTCCACCGCGCTGGCGATCTACCAGAACTGGCTGCCCACGGTGGCCGGATACCGCTTCACCCCCGTGCTCGACCTGGCCTACCTCGGACACGCGCTGGTCATGGGCCGGCGCGAGTTCGAGGCCCGGGCGGTCTTCACCGCGATGGGCCCGTACGCGTCCCGCATGCCCTGGAGCGCCTTCGGCGACCCCGCCGACCAGCTCTCCCGGGCCCGGCGCGCCTGCGGACTGCCCGTCCCGGGACCCGCCTGACCCGTTCGTCCCCTGCCCCCCCATCGAGAGAAAGGCCGATCTGTGTCGGAACGGATGTCGACCCCCCGGGCCCACGCCCGCGCGGCGGACTCCGTCGTGCTCGACGACGACGCCACCCTGCACGCGATGGGTTATCCGCGGAAACTGACCCGGCGCTTCCAGGCGTTCGACAACTTCGCGATCTCCTTCACCATCATCAATATCCTCTCGGGTATTTTCTCGTCCTTCGGATTCGGTATGAACGCGGGCGGCCCGCGCATTCTCGTGTTCGGCTGGATCGGTGTCTCGCTCATGGTGCTGCTCATCGGTGCGGCCATGGCGGAAGTCGCCTCCGCCTATCCGACGAGCGGTGCCCTGTATTTCTCCGCCGGTAAACTCGCCAAGCGGCACAAGGGCGCCTGGTCCTGGTTCACGGGCTGGCTCAACTTCGTGGGCCAGATCGGCGGGACCGCCGCCACCGGGTACGCCGCGGCCACCTTCATCCAGGTGTTCGTGCAGTTGCAGTGGCCGTCCTACCGGCCGACCGCCCACCAGACGGTCCTCATCACGGTGCTCGTCATCGCCCTGCAGGGACTCGCCAACACCTACACCGTGCAGCTCGTCGCCGTACTGAACCGCATTTCCGTGTGGTGGCTGCTGATCGGACTCGTCGTGATCGTGGGCGCACTCGTAGTGATGCCCGATCATCACCAGTCCGCGTCCTTCGTGACGCATTTCGAGAACAACACCGGCTTCAGGAGCGGACTTTACGGCGGCATGCTCGGCCTGCTGGTCACCAGCTGGACGTTCACCGGGTTCGACGGCAGCTTCCACATGTCCGAGGAAACGGTCCGCGCCACGGTCAGCGCACCGAGGGGGATCACCCGGGCCATCGGCTATTCGGCGGTCGCCGGCCTGGTGCTGATGCTGGCACTGGTCTACAGCATCGGAAACTACGCCGAGGTGGCCGGTGCCGCGGCGCCGCCCGTCCAGATCCTCATCGACGGCCTCGGCCTGCGCGTGGCCAAGGTGATGCTCCTCATCGTCATCGGCGCCATGCTCTTCTGCGGTCTGGCCAACCTCACCAGCAACACCCGGCAGATCTTCGCCTTCTCCCGGGACGGCGCCATGCCCGGCTCCCGCTGGTGGCACTCGGTCTCGCTGCGCACCCGTACGCCGGTGAAGGCGGTGTGGCTCGCGGTCGCCTGCTCAGTGGCTCTGGTCGTGCCGGGCTGGTGGTCGCACACGGCCTTCACCGCGATCGTCAGCGTCAACGTGGTCGGGCTCTTCCTGGCCTACGCCGTGCCGATCTTTCTGCGGCTGCGGCTCGGTGACGCGTTCCAGCCGGGCCCCTGGCACCTGGGCCGCTGGGGCAGGCCGATCGGGTGGCTGGCGGTGACCTGGATCCTCCTCAGCAGCGTCCTCTTCATGCTGCCGCAGGCCTCGCCCATCACCGTCGACTCCTTCAACTACGCGCCGATCGCCCTCGCCGTCGTCCTGCTGGTGGCCACGGTGTGGTGGTTGGCCACGGCCCGCCGCCGCTTCCAGGGACCGGTGAGCTACGGACGCCCCGACGAGGTGGCCGCGATGGATCTCGTCTGACCGCGTCCGGGCGCGTACCCCCACCCCTCGCCATTGGCCGAGACCAATATTCGTGCCGCGGCATGCGCCGAAGTGCTGGCAGCGGAATCCGGCCTGCTCCATAGTTACCGCACCGGACCAGCCCGCCTCGGACACCCTGGGGGTCATCGCGCCCATGAGCAGAGCCCAAGAGCCGTCCCGCAGAACCGTTCTGGCCGTGGCCGTCGCCGCGGCGGTGACCGGCACCGCGGCCCCCGCGGCCGCCGCCGCGCCGCGCTCCGCCGCCGACGGCCCCGGCCAGGCGCAGGCCCGCCCGATCGACTACCACGCCTGGACGACGTACCGCGACTGGCGCTGCGGCACCGCCCAGGGCACCCGGGCGGTGTCCGGACGGCGCCCCGGCCTCCTGATCGGCGCCCCCGCCGGCCGTACCGACTACACGGACCCGCACACCGGCACCACCGCCACGTGGGAGTACGCCACCTGGACCTCCCCGGTGCACCGGCTCACCGTGCCCGCGACCGAGGCCGTCGCCTCCTGGAACGCGCACACCCCCGACGGCACCTGGCTCCAGGTCGAGCTGCGGGGCACGTACTCCGACGGCACCGACACGCCCTGGTACGTGATGGGCCGCTGGGCCGCCGGCGACCAGGACATCAAGCGGACCTCGGTGGACGACCAGACCGACGGCAGGAGCACGATCTGGACGGACACCTTCGCCGTCGACGACCCGGCCACCGGCCTGCGCCTGACCTCGTACCGGCTGCGCCTCACCCTCTACCGCCGGCCCGGTACGCGGCTCACCCCGACCGTCTGGCGGCTCGGCGCGATGGGCTCCGACATCCCCGACCGGTTCACCGTCCCGGCCTCCGCTCCCGGCCTCGCCCAGGAACTGGCCGTACCGCGCTACTCCCAGGAGATCCACAAGGGCCAGTACCCCGAGTACGACAACGGCGGCGAGGCCTGGTGCAGCCCCACCTCCTCGCAGATGATCATCGAGTACTGGGGCGGCCGGCTCACCCCCGAGCAGCTGTCCTGGGTGGACCCGTCCTACGCCGACCCGCAGGTGTGCCACGCGGCCCGCTCCACCTACGACCACCAGTACCAGGGGTGCGGCAACTGGCCCTTCAACGCCGCCTACGCGGCGACTTTCGAGGGTCTGCAGGGCGTGGTCACCCGGCTCGCCTCCCTCGCCGACCTGGAGACGCTGATCGCGGCCGGCATCCCGGCCATAACGTCCCAGTCGTTCCTCAAGGACGAGCTGACGGGCGCCGGTTACGGCACCTCCGGCCACCTGATGACGGTCATCGGCTTCACCGCGGACGGGGACGTGATCGCCAACGACCCGGCCTCGCCGAGCGACGAGGCGGTGCGGCGCGTCTACAAGCGGCGCGAGTGGGAGAACATCTGGCTCAGGACCAAGCGGTACAACGCCTCCGGCAAGGTCGTCTCCGGCACCGGTGGGGTCTGCTACCTGTACTTCCCGGCCCACCCGACCCCGCACCAGCGCAGGGCGCTCGCGGCGGTGGGCGTGTACTGAGGGCACACGCGGGGAGTGCGCACCGCGGGCGTGTGACGGAGGTGTGCGGCGCGGGTCGGCGGACGCCTGTGACCAAGCTCATCGCCGCACGCGCCCGCGGGGGTGGCAAGGTGGAGGGACGGACGGGGGAGTCCGTCCCTGTCGGACCGATCTCTGCGAGTGACAGCATGACCGCACACCCCGCCACCGCCCCCCGCGTCCGCACCGGCGGCCCCCAGGAAGACGGTCCGAAGATCGTCGAGCACATCATGGGCTGGGTCCTCGTCGCGGTGCTGGCGATGCTCGTGACGCAGCTCGGACTGCTCTGAACCGGCCGCTCGCGCTGCTCCGAGCCGACCCCTCGCGCGCGAGGCTTGTTCTGACATACTGCGGGCGTCCCGTCGCGCCTAGACCAGGGTCGATCTTGAACATGCCGCAGCAGCGTGCCGCCACCCCGGTGCGCGGCACCGAGCGCTCCGCGGCGCGGCGCGCCGAACTCATCGCCATCGGGCGGAAGTTGTTCGCCGACACGTCCTACGACGCGCTGTCCATGGACGACATCGCCCGCCAGGCGCAGGTCGCCAAGGGGCTGATCTACTACTACTTCGGGTCCAAGCGCGGCTACTACCTGGCGATCGTCCAGGACTCCGTCTCCGACCTGGTCACCTCCGCCGCGGGCGGCCTGCGGCTGCCCGCCGTGGACCGCGTGCACCGCACGATCGACGGCTACCTGCGCTACGCCGAACAGCACCAGGCCGCCTACCGCACCATCGTCAGCGGCGGCGTCGGATTCGACGCCGAGGTGCACGCGATCCGGGACGGCGTGCGCGAGGCGATCGTCGCCACGATCGCCGAGGGCGCCTACGGCCGCGCCGACATCTCGCCGCTGGCCCGGACGGGCCTGCTGTCCTGGGTGTGCGGCGTGGAGGGCGCCACCCTGGACTGGATCGACCGTCCCCGCCTGTCCCGCGACACGATGCGCGAACTGCTGGTCAAGGCGCTCGGCGGGGCCCTGCGCGCCATCGAGGAGCTGGACCCCGCCCACCCCGCCCCGCCGCCCGCCCGCCGGGACGGCTGACCCGGGGGCAACCGTCAGTTGATCGCCCTGATCAGCTCACCGTTCGCGGTGTCGCCGCTCAGCTCCCAGAAGAAGGTGCCGCCGAGACCCTGCTGGTTCTTGTACGACATCTTGGTGGCGATGGTGGCCGGGGTGTCGTAACTCCACCAGTCGCTGCCGCACTTGGCGTAGGCGGTGCCGCCGACGGTGCCGTTCGCCGGGCACTTGGTCTTGAGCACCTTGTAGTCCTCGATGCCCTGCTCGTACGTTCCGGCGGCCGGACCGGTGGCCGTGCCGCCGGGGGCCGTCTGGGTGACGCCGGTCCAGCCGCGGCCGTAGAAACCGATGCCGAGCAGCAGCTTCGAGGCCGGGACGCCGAGGCCCTTGAGCTTGGCGATGGTGGCCGAGGTGTAGTAGTTCGCCTTGGGGATGCCCGCGTAGGAGTTCAGCGGGGAGTGCGGGGCGGTCGGGCCGGTCGAGTCCCAGGCGCCGAAGTAGTCGTACGTCATCGGGTTGTACCAGTCGACGTACTGGGCGGCCCCGGCGTAGTCCGCCGCGTCGATCTTGCCGCCGCCGGTGGCGTCCGCGGTGATCGCCGCGGTCACCAGGTTCCCGGAGCCGAACTTCGAGCGCAGGGCGCCCATCAGGTTCTTGAAGGCCTCGCGCCCGCTGGTGTCGCAGGTGTTGCCGCAGGCGTTCGGGTACTCCCAGTCGATGTCGATGCCGTCGAAGACACCCGCCCACTTCGAGTTCTTCACCAGGTCGTAGCAGGACTGGGCGAAGGCGGCCGGGTTCTTCGCGGCCTCGCCGAAGCCGCCGGACCAGGTCCAGCCGCCGAAGGACCACAGGATCTTGAGGCCCGGGTGCTTCTTCTTCAGCTTCAGCAGCTGGTTGAAGTTGCCGCGCAGCGGCTGGTCCCAGGTGTCGGCGACGCCGTCGACGGACTCGGCCGCGGTGTAGGCCCGGTCGGTGGCCGCGTAGGAGTCGCCCATGGCGCACTTGCCGCCGGTGACGTTGCCGAAGGCGTAGTTGATGTGGGTCAGCTTGGCCCCGGAGCCGGAGGTCTCGATGTTCTTGACGTAGTACTTGCGGTCGTAGGTGCCCCATTCGGTGAAGTAGCCGACGACCTTGGAGCCGGCCGACAGCCGCGGGGCGCCGGGCGCCGCGGCGGTCGCCGTGCCCGTGCCGGCCAGCAGGCCGGCGCCGAGGGCGGCGGTACAGGCGGCCGAGACGAGTGCGCGGACGCGGGAGGGGCGGGGAGCGTGCATCGGTGTCTCCTCGTGGGGGAGAGGGGATCGCGCGCCGATTGGCATGAACGCGGTAAAGCGTGGGTCATGCACAGTAGGAGGACTAGACCACTAGGTCAATGGTTCGGACCAATATCGAGCCCGGCGCAGCCGCGGGACGCCCGGCGGGAAGCCGCGCGCGAGGCCCTGACTGGACTCCTGAAGTAAGCGGTCGTTAACTGGTGACGGGAGGTCGCTGATCGGGCATACTCACTGCGCATGCCGCAGGTCAGCAGCTTCCGAGACCCGGGAGCGGGCGCCTGGGGTCCAGCGCAACGACCAGGCGGAGCCGCCCCCACCCCGGGCCGGACCGCCGGTGCCCGAACAGGGAGGAGCCCGACGCCATGTCCGACCGCGACCCGCAGCCGGTGGAGCGTCAACTGCCCACGGAAGAGGCGAGAGACCTGCTCGCCCTCGTCCGGGACATAGCCCAGCGCGAGATCGCGCCGAAGGCCGCGGAGGAGGAGGACGCGGGACGCTTCCCACGCGAGATCTTCACCCTGCTCTCCGAATCGGGCCTGCTGGGCCTGCCGTACTCCGTGGACTACGGCGGCGGCGAGCAGCCCTACGAGGTCTACCTCCAGGTCCTGGAGGAGCTGGCCTCCGCCCGCCTCACCGTCGGCCTCGGCGTCAGCGTCCACACGCTCGCGTCCTACGCGCTCGCCTCCTACGGCACCAAGCAGCAGAAGGTCGAGCACCTGCCCGCCATGCTCGGCGGCGGCCTGCTCGGCGCGTACTGCCTGTCCGAGCCGTCCTCCGGCTCCGACGCCGCCTCCCTGCGCACCAAGGCGGTGCGGGAAGGCGACGGCTGGGTGATCGACGGCACCAAGGCCTGGATCACGCACGGCGGGATCGCCGACTTCTACACCGTGATGGCCCGCACCGGCGAGGACGGGCCGCGCGGGATCACCGCCTTCCTCGTGCCCGGCGACGCGCCCGGTGTGAGCGGCGCGGCGCCCGAGAAGAAGATGGGCATGAAGGGCTCGCCCACCGCGCAGGTGCACTTCGACGGCGTCCGCGTCCCGGACGACCGGCGCATCGGCGAGGAGGGCCAGGGCTTCTCCATCGCCCTCTCCGCGCTCGACTCCGGCCGGCTCGGCATCGCCGCCTGTGCCGTCGGCCTCGCCCAGGCCGCCCTGGACGAGGCGGTCCGCTACGCCACCCAGCGCCGCCAGTTCGGCCGGCCCATCGCCGACTTCCAGGGCCTGCGCTTCATGCTCGCCGACATGGCCACCCAGATCGAGGCGGGCCGCGCGCTCTACCTCGCCGCGGCCCGGCTGCGCGACGCCGGCCGGCCCTTCGCCAAGCAGGCCGCCATGGCCAAGCTGCACTGCACCGACGCGGCGATGAAGGTCACCACAGACGCGGTGCAGATACTCGGCGGCTACGGCTACACCGCCGACTTCCCGGCCGAGCGCTACATGCGCGAGGCCAAGGTCCTGCAGATCGTCGAGGGCACCAATCAGATCCAGCGGATGGTCATCGCCCGTCACCTGGCGGGGCCAGAAGGTCGCTGAACTGGCCCGTGCGGACCGTCGGGGCCGCCAGCCTGACCCACTCCGGGTCGTGGCGGCCCGGCAGGGTGCGGCCCCGGTCGGCCCAGGTCCGCATCAGATCGCGGTAGATGGGCGGGTCCTGCGCCGGCGCGGCCGGCGGAACCGATTCTGCCGGGCGCGGGACGAAGATCCGGCGCTGACGCCCGGTCACCGAGTACGTGGGGGTCATACCCGGGCAACGCGGAGACCGGGGGACAGGTCACCCCCTGGCGGAATCGTGCGTCAGTCCACCCCCGTCCGGTCACCGCTCTGGCCACCTCCGGTCGGCTGACGTACCGTCAGCTGACCATCGTCCAGGGGGTGCCCGTGGCCGACGACCGTCCCGTACCGCTCGACGAGTACCCGGTGCACCAGGTGCCGCTCTCCATGAAGCACCTGGCCACCGGCGACCGGAACGCCTACGACCGCTGCATCTTCCACGTCTTCGACCACACCGGCCGCGCCCTGCTCATCCTCGGCCTCGGCGTCTACCCCAACCTGGGCGTGATCGACGCCTACGCCACCCTGCGCACCGGGGACACCCTGCACGCCGTGCGCGCCTCCGACGCCCTCGGCGAGGACCGGATGCGGCTCGCCGTCGGCCCCCTGCGCATCGAGGTGCTACGACCGCTCCAGCGCCTGCGCCTGGTCTGCACCGACGCGCGGCTGTCGTACGACCTCACCTGGACCGCCGCCTTCCCGGCCCTGTGGGAGCCGCACCACCTCCAGCGCCGGGGCGACCGGCTGACCCTGGAGGGCCGCCGCTTCGTCCAGGCCGGGCGGGTCACGGGCGTGATCCGGGCGGCCGGCACGGAGTTCGCCGTCGCGGCGGAGGGCTGGACCGGTACCCGGGACCGCAGCTGGGGCGTGCGCCCGGTCCCCGGCGAGGACGGCGGCCGGCTCGCCGCCGACCACCCCACCGAGGGCTTCCACTGGATCTGGTGCCCGGTCGTCTTCGAGGACCGCTTCCTGATGGTCATCACCCAGGAGGACGCCGACGGCTACCGCTCCCTGAACGACGCCACCCTCGTCCGCCCCGGCCACCGCGACCGCCAACTCGGCTGGCCGCGGGCCGAGATCGGCTACCGCTCCGGCACCCGGCACCCCGAACGCGCCGTCATCCACCTCGGTGACCCGCGCACGCCGCAGGAACTGGAGGTGGAGATCCTGGCCTCCTCCCCGCTCGCGATCGGCGCGGGCTACCCGCCGGCCGACGACTGGCAGCACGGGACCTGGCAGGGCAGGGGCTGGGTGGACCGCCGCAGCTACGACCTGTCCGCGCCGCACCCGCGCGCCGCCTACGGCGTCACCGACCACTCCGCACGCTTCCGCATGGACGGCCGGACCGGGTACGGCGTCTTCGAGCACGGCTGCTTCGGCCGGCACGACCCCAGCGGCTTCACCGGCTTCCACTCCACCGCGCCGTAAGGAGGTTGTTCGTCGTCATGGCCACGGCACCGCGTCCCCGCACCACCACCCGGGACCCCGGGGAACTGACCCGCCGCCTCACCGCCTGGCTGGGCGCCCGCCTGCCCGGCGCCAAGGCGGCCGGCGTGACCGTCCCGGCCTCCAACGGCATGTCCAGCGAGACCCTGCTGTTCGAGATCGACCATCCGCGGCCGCCGGTCCGCTCCTGCGTGCTGCGGCTGGCGGCCGACCCGTCGGCGTACACCGTCTTCCCGGAGTACGACATGGCCCGCCAGTACCGCACCCTGAAGCTCGTCGCCGAGCGTACGGACGTGCCGGTGCCCCGGGTGCTGTGGCTGGAGGAGGACCCCGGCCCGCTCGGGGCGCCGTTCCTCGTCATGGCACGGGTGCCCGGGCGGGTCCCCCCGGACGTCATGCCGTACACCTACGAGGGCAACTGGCTGCACGCGGCGAAGGACGCCGAACGCGAGCACCTGGAAGCGGCCATGGTCGGGCTGCTGGCCCGGCTGCACGACCAGGTCCCCCCGACGGAAGCCGGGTTCCTCGCCCTGCCGGGCCCGGGGGACGCGCTGCGCCGGCACGTGACGGCCCAGCGCGCCTACTACGCCTGGGTGATCGACGGACTGGCCCGCTCGCCCCTCATCGAGGCCGCGTTCGACCGGCTGGAGCAGCTGTGGCCGCCCGACCCCGGCGAACCCGTCCTGACCTGGGGGGATGCACGCATCGGGAACGTCGTCCACGACGGCTTCGAGCCCGTCGCCGTACTGGACTGGGAGATGGCGGCGCTCGCCCCGCGCGAGGTCGACCTCGGCTGGACGATCTACCTGCACCGGTTCTTCCAGGACCTCGCGACCGGCTCCGGGCAGCGCGGCCTGCCGGACTTCCTGCGCCGCGACCGCGTCGAGGCCCGCTACGCGCGCCTGACCGGACACACCCCGCGGGACATGGACTTCCACACCCTCTACGCCGCCCTGCGGCACGCGATCGTCATGCTGCGCGTCGCCTACCGGCGGGTGTACTTCGGGGAGGCCGCCGTCCCGGCGGACCCGGACACGCTGATCCTGCACCACGACAGCCTGCGCGCCATGGTGCAGGGCACCTACGGGGTGGGGTGAGCCGGCTCAGGCGGCCTGGCGGCGCATCACCGGCACGCGCATCGGGCGCGAGCCCGGGCCGCCGACGTGCGAGAAGGGCTGCGTCCGCCAGTCAAGACCCTGGGGGAGCGTCAGCAGCAGGGCCGTGTCCTGCTCCTGCGGCTCGACGGACTCGTCCGCCGGGCGGGCGTCGGCCGCCGCACGGCCCGTACCCGCGCACACCGTGAGCCCGAACGGGTTCCACGGCGAGGCGCACAGCGCGTGCTCCGGCAGGAACTCCTCGTCCGCCAGCAGCGCGATGGGCTGCGCGCAGTCCGGGCAGATCACCCGGTACATCTCGAAGGTGTCGTAGGCGTCCAGTTCCTCGTCGAAGGGGTCGGGTTCGACGCCCTCCGGCTCGGGCTCGGCGACCGGCTGCCGGTGCGCGGACGCGGAACGACCAGGGCGATGGACACTCTGCATGGGATTCTCCCCCTAAGGCTGGGCCGTGAAGGCACTGCGGCCTCGACCACAGCAAGCACTTCCCGTCCGGTCTCGGCGGTAATCACGAGAACATCACGGAGCCCGCCGGAGGCGTGTGGTGTTCGTCACACACCGTGCGCAGGTGCCCGTCCCGGTGCTTTTTCCGCGGAACAGGGAATGACCTGCGCCTCTCAGGTATCCGTGGAGATCAAGCGCACTGTAGGTTGAGGCGCCATGGAGGAGCTGGACCGTCAGATCGTGCAGCTGCTCGTCAAGGACGGGCGGATGAGCTACACAGACCTGGGCAAGGCCACGGGCCTGTCCACGTCGGCCGTGCACCAGCGGGTGCGCCGGCTCGAACAGCGTGGCGTCATCCGCGGTTACGCCGCGGTGGTCGACCCCGAGGCCGTCGGGCTGCCGCTCACCGCGTTCATCTCGGTGAAACCGTTCGATCCCAGCGCCCCCGACGACATCGCGGACCGCCTCGCCGGCGTGCCCGAGATCGAGGCCTGCCACAGCGTGGCCGGCGACGAGAACTACATCCTGAAGGTACGCGTCTCCACCCCGCACGAACTCGAGGAGCTCCTGGCCCGGCTGCGCTCGCTGGCCGGGGTGTCGACGCGGACCACGGTGGTCCTCTCGACCCCGTACGAGGCCCGGCCGCCGAGGATCTGACGGCGCCCGGGCGCCGTGCGGGTGCCCCGGGTGCGGCCCGGGACGGCGGAGGCGGGAAACTGTCGGCTATGAGCAACCGCACCGCCGAGCCCCCCAAGACCGTCCTGCTCCGCCGCGGCGAGGTGCACAGCCCCGCCGACCCCTTCGCCACCGCGATGGTGGTGGAGCGCGGCCACGTCGCCTGGGTCGGCAGCGAGGGGGCCGCCGATGCCTTCGCCGACGGCGTGGACGAGGTGGTCGACCTCGACGGCGCCCTGGTCACCCCGGCCTTCACCGACGCCCATGTGCACACCACCGCCACCGGTCTCGCCCTGACCGGCCTCGACCTGTCCGGCGCCCCCTCCCTGGAGGCGGCCCTCGCCCGGATCCGCGAGTTCGCCGCCGCCCGCCCCGGCGACCGGGTGCTGCTGGGCCACGGCTGGGACGCCGCCCGCTGGCCCGGCGGCCGGCCGCCGGCCCGCGCGGAGCTGGACGAGGCCACCGGCGGACGCCCCCTGTACCTGTCCCGCATCGACGTGCACTCGGCGGTCGTCAGCACCGCCCTGCTGGACCTGGTCGCCGCCGACGTGCCCCGCGAGGATGCCCCGCTCACCAAGGACGCCCACCACGCCGTCCGCGCGGCCGCCCTCGCCGCCGTCACCCCCGCCCAGCGCGAGGAGGCCCAGCGTGCCGCGCTGGCCCACGCCGCCTCCCTCGGCATCGGCACCGTGCACGAGTGCGGCGGCCCGCAGATCTCCGCCGAGGACGATTTCACCGGCCTGCTGCGGCTCGCCGCCGAACTGCCGGGCCCCCGCGTGGTCGGCTACTGGGCCGAGCGGGGCGAGGAAGGAGTGGCCAGGGCCCGCGAGCTGGGCGCGGCCGGCGCGGCGGGCGACCTGTTCGCCGACGGCGCCCTGGGCTCGCACACCGCCTGCCTGCACGAGCCGTACGCCGACGCCGGACACACCGGCACCGCCTACCTGGACGCCGACGCCGTCGCCGCCCACGTGGTGGCCTGCACCGAGGCGGGCCTGCAGGCCGGCTTCCACGCCATCGGCGACGCCGCCGTCGCCGCCGTGGTCGAGGGCGTGCGCACCGCCGCCGAGAAGGTGGGCCTCGCCCGGATCCGCGCCGCCCGGCACCGCGTCGAGCACGCCGAGATGCTCACCCCCGAGACCATCGCCGGCTTCGCCGAGCTGGGTCTGATCGCCTCCGTCCAGCCCGCCTTCGACGCGCTGTGGGGCGGCGAGGACGGCATGTACGCCCGGCGCCTGGGCGCCGCGCGGGCCCGCACCCTCAACCCCTACGCCGCGCTGCTGCGCGCCGGCGTCCCGCTCGCGTTCGGCTCGGACAGCCCGGTCACCCCGCTCGACCCGTGGGGCACGGTCCGCGCCGCCGCCTTCCACCGGACCGCCGAGCACCGGGTCTCCGTCCGCGCCGCGTTCACCGCGCACACCCGCGGCGGCTGGCGGGCCGTCGGCCGCGACGACGCGGGCGTCCTGGTCCCGGGCGCACCCGCCGACTACGCCGTCTGGCGGACCGACGAACTGGTCGTCCAGGCCCCCGACGACCGGGTCGCCCGCTGGTCCACCGACCCGCGCTCCGGCACCCCCGGCCTGCCCGACCTCACCCCCGGCCGTGACCTGCCGGTCTGCCTGCGCACCGTGGTGGGCGGACGGACGGTGTTCGTACGGCCGGGCGAGTGATCTCCCGGGGTGGCGCACCGGCCGCCGGCCGCCGGGGCACCGCCGCCCGACCTGCGGATCCTCCGCGCCGACCGGGACACAGGTGCCGTCAGCCCTGGTCGGAGGGGTGTTTGACAGTCTCCGGCCAGGGGCCGGTAGGTTCGTCCGAGTCCACCACCGGACGTCCGACCGGGGGACGTTCAGCCGACTCGTCGCGGCGCCGCTGGGTCAGGGACGGTGTGCCGCACCGGGGCACCGCCACTGGGAGCCAGGCTCAGCGCCCGCGCCGACGAGGGGACGTCCAGGCTGGTCGGCCAGGTGTGACCCGGGTGGGGCCCGGGCGCTCAGTAGACAACGGCTTTCGGTCGACCCGCAGCCAGCGGGTCCCAGGTCGGCCCGAAGGGCGCCGGGCCCCCATCCGCCGCGGTACGAAGGCGGCCGCAGGCGACCGGAACGATCCCGCAAGCGACCGGGCCGATCCCGCAGGCGGCCGGAAAGAGCTCGGACGCGGCCGGAAGGTGCCGAAAAGCAACGCTCTTACCCCGCTCTTGGGGAATCGACACCACGATACGCGCGCACTGTCACGTCTTCCCAGGCGGCGGCCACTATGGTGGACCCTGCGTACGACATGAAGGGGCAGCAGTGAACGACGGCGACGGGACCCTCGAGGCCAAGGCCCAGGGGAGGCAGTTCGGTCCGCTCGGCACGGCCTTGGTGATCATCCCGACCTACAACGAGGCGGAGAACATCAAGGCCATCGTCGGCCGGGTACGCAAGGCCGTCCCCGAGGCGCACGTACTGATCGCGGACGACAACAGTCCCGACGGCACCGGCAAGCTCGCCGACGAGTTGGCCGCCGAGGACGACCAGGTCAAGGTGCTGCACCGCAAGGGCAAGGAGGGCCTCGGCGCCGCCTACCTCGCGGGCTTCCGCTGGGGCCTCGAACAGGGCTACGGCGTGCTGATCGAGATGGACGCCGACGGCTCCCACCAGCCGGAGGAGTTGCCCCGGCTGCTCACCGCGCTCAAGGGCGCAGACCTGGTCCTCGGCTCCCGCTGGGTGCCCGGCGGCCGGGTCGTGAACTGGCCCAAGTCCCGTGAGTTCCTCTCGCGCGGCGGCTCCACCTACTCGCGCCTCATGCTCGACGTGCCGATCCGCGACGTGACCGGAGGCTTCCGGGCCTTCCGCCGGGAGACCCTGGAGGGACTCGGCCTCGGCGAGGTCGCCTCGCAGGGCTACTGCTTCCAGGTCGACCTGGCCCGCCGCGCGGTCAAGGCCGGCTACCACGTGGTCGAGGTGCCCATCACCTTCGTGGAGCGCGAACTGGGCGACTCCAAGATGAGCCGGGACATCGTGGTCGAGGCACTGTGGCGGGTCACCGCCTGGGGCGTCGGGGACCGCCTGGGCAAGATCACCGGCAAGGACAAGCACGCCTAGCCACGCCTGGCGGAGCGGGATCCGACCGTCCGGCCGCGCGGGATCCGGCGCCGGCTGATCGCACCCCTTATCCCGTGCTGAGGCGCGCCCAGGCACACTGGGAGCATGACGACTGGCGCTCCGACCTCCCCCTACACCGCCCCCCGTCGGCCCTCCCGGCTGCGCAGGTACCTGCCGCTGGGCCTCGCCGTGTGGCTGGTGCTGGAGATCTGGCTGCTGACCGTGGTCGCGGGCGCGGCGGGCGGCCCCACCGTGTTCCTGCTGCTCGTCGCGGGAGTCGTGGCCGGCTCCGTGGTCATCAAGCGGGCCGGCCGCCGCGCCTTCCGGAACCTCAACGAGGCACTGCGGCAGGGCGGCTCGCCGGCGCGCGGCGGCGGCAACGGCCTGACGATGCTCGGCGGTCTGCTGCTGATGATCCCCGGCCTCGTCTCGGACGCGGCCGGCCTGCTCCTGCTGCTCCCGCCCGTCCAGAAGGCGGTCGGCCGCTTCACCGAGAACGCCCTGGAGCGCAGCCTGCGCAAGGCCGCCCCCGGCAGCCTCGGCGACGCCTTCCAGCAGGCCCGCATGCACCGGCCCGACGGCAGGGTGGTGCAGGGCGAGGTCATCCGGGACGACCAGCCGCACGGCGCCCCGCAGGCCCCCCGCCCGCCGCTGACGCGCTGACCCGCGAGCCGCCCCGGACGCTCAGCCCACGCGCGCGGAGCCGATGAAGTAGGAAGACAAAGACTGCGGGCGCCGTACGTGGAATCCACGTACGGCGCCCGCAGTCGGATGCGTTGCGCTGTAAGACCGGCCGAAGTCCCGCTGGGACTAGGCGCTCTTGCGGCTGTCCCGGGGATGGACCGCGATGTTCATCGCCCCCGAACGCAGAACCGCCAGACGCTCCTCGAGGACCTCTTCGAGTTCCTCGCGGGTACGCCGCTCCATCAGCATGTCCCAATGGGTACGCGCGGGCTTGGCCTTCTTCTCCTCAGGGCCGTCGCCGTCCACCAGGAGTGCCTGGGCACCGCAGACCTTGCACTCCCACTCCGGCGGGATCTCCGCCTCGACAGAGAAGGGCATCTCAAAACGGTGCCCCTTCTCACATGCGTACTCCACGGCCTGGCGCGGGGCCAGGTCGATACCGCGGTCCGTCTCGTAGCTGGTCACCACGAGGCGCGTACCGCGAAGAGCTCGCTCACTCATGAATCGTGCCTCCCGGGCTTGTCGCCCACAGGACAGGTGTCGCTGTCGTCGTCATCCGGTCAACGTCCGGTCGGCGGTAAAGATTCCCGTTCCGAGTCCCGTTCCGGGTCATGCGTCGCCGTCGTAGCCGCCCCTTGTTCTACCCACAGGCGCCCGGTTTGTCACATCTGCTAGCAGATGTCACCCAGCGTTTCGGCATCTTTGACGCGCAGTAACGGTACGCCTGGCAGGCCAAACGCGTACACTACCGCCCTTTCACGCCGAGTGCGAAATCGACGCTAGATCCTTTCCGGAACCGGGTTCCCCGCCTCGGCGATCGCACGCCGCACCGGGACCCGCGCCAGCAGCGCGAACCCCAGGACGAAGAAGGCCACCAGGGAGAAGATCGCGGACCGGTAGCTCCCGGTCAGCTGGTACGTCACGCCGAACAGCAGCGGGCCGAGCCAGCTCATCCCGCGGTCGCTCATCTCGTACGCGGCGAAGTACTCGGCCTCCTTGCCCGGCGGCACGAGGTGCGAGAACAGCGATCTCGACAGCGCCTGGCTGCCGCCGAGGACCAGGCCGATCCCGGCGGCCAGCGCGAAGAACCACATCGGCGCCCGCGCCGGCAGGAACCAGCCCGCCGCCAGTGTGAGCGTCCACGCCACCAGCGAGCCGAGGATCGTGCGCCGGGCCCCGTACGTCCGCGCCAGCCGGCCCATCGCCAGCGCGCCCGCGACGGCCAGCACCTGCACCAGCAGCACGGCCCCGATGAGCGTCGACTGCCCGAGTCCCAGCTCCTCGGAGCCGTAGACCGAGGCCTGGGTGATCACCGTCTGGATGCCGTCGTTGTAGACGAGGTACGCCAGCAGGAACGCCAGCGTCAGCGGATGACGGCGCATGTCCCGGGCCGTCGCCGCCAGCTGCCGCAGCCCCGGCGCCGTCGCGTGCGCCGCGCGCGTGCGGCGATCGCGCAGCCTGCGCAGCGGTACGAGGGTGAAGGCGCCCCACCACAGTCCGGCCGAGGCCAGGCAGATGCGGACCGCCGCCGTCTCGGAGAGGCCGAAGGAGGCGTGCCCCGAGTACAGCACCAGGTCGGCGACGAGCACCAGGGAGCCCGCCGCGTAGCCGAACGCCCAGCCCCGGGAGGAGACGGCGTCACGCTGCTCGGGCGGGGCGATCTGCGGCAGGTAGGAGTTGTAGAGCATCATCCCGACCGACTGCGCCGCGTTGGCCACGACGAGCAGCACCCCGCCGAGCAGATACCGGTCGCCGTCCAGGAAGAACATCCCGGTGGTCGCCGCCGCGCCGGTGTAGGCCGCCGCGGCGAGCAGCGGCTTCCTGCGGCCCGTGCGGTCGGCCGCGCTGCCCGCCAGCGGCATCAGGACGACCGCCACGATCACCGACAGGGACACCGAGTAGGCGAAGAAGGAGCCCGCACGGACCGGGATCCCCAGCGGGTGCACATAGCCGTCGCCGTCCGCCGCGCGCTCGGCGACCGAGGTGAGGTACGGGCCGAGGAACACCGTGAGGACGCTCGTCGAGTAGACCGAGCACGCCCAGTCGTAGGCGTACCAGCCGCGCTGCTCGCGCCGGAGGACGGCGGCCTCGTCCGCCGCTCCGGTCCGCACGGTGTCGGTGCTCACCCGTGCCCTCGCTTCCCCTGCTCCTGCGAAGGCTCGGCCGGGCGGCCGGGCGGTCAGACCCAGACGCCGCGCTCCTCCATGACCTTGCGCAACGTGTCGATGTGATCGGTCATGATGCCATCAACGCCGAGGTCGAGGAGCCGGTGCATGCGTGCCGGTTCGTTGATCGTCCACACGTGCACCTGCAGTCCGCGCGCGTGGGCGGCGCGGACGAAGCGGTGGTCGACCACGGGCACGCCCGACTGGGCCTCGGGCACCTGCGCGGCCACCGCCGAGCGGCGCACCGCGGCCGGCAGCCCCCAGGAGCGCAGCCGCAGGTTCAGGACCCCGCGCGTGCCGAACGAGGTGGCCAGCCGCGGTCCGGCCAGCCGCTGCGCCCGCAGCACCCGCGCCTCGGAGAAGGAGCCCACGCAGACCCGGTCCCAGGCGTTCGCGCGCTCGATCAGCTCCAGCAGGGGGCGCAGCGCGGGCTCCGCCTTGACGTCGACGTTCCAGCGGATGCCGGGGAACGTCTCCAGCAGCTCCTCGAACAGCGGCACCGGTTCCCGGCCGCCCACGCGCGCGTGCCGTATCTCCGCCCACGGCAGGTCCGCGATCCGGCCCGCGCCGTCGGTGACCCGGTCCAGGGTCTCGTCGTGGAAGGCCACCAGGCGACCGTCCGCCGAGGCGTGCACATCCGTCTCGATGTACCGGTAGCCCAGCTCCACCGCGCGCCGGAACTGCGCCACGGTGTTCTCCAGGCCGTCGGCCGCCCCGCCCCGGTGGGCGAAGGCGATCGGCCCCGGGTGGTCCAGATAGGGGTGGCGCGGGGGCGGTGTCGTGAGGGTCACGGACGCAGTATGGCTCGTTCCGGTGTCCCGCCGGCAACGACCGTGCTGCCCGTCGATGCCGCCGGGACGGCGAACACCCGCAGGAAGGCCTGCGCGAGCGGGCCGATGGACAGCGCGTACAGCACGGTGCCCACCCCGATGGTGCCGCCGAGGAGGAACCCGGTGACGACCACCGCCACCTCGACCGCCGTCCGCATCAGCCGGATCGACCGGCCGGTGCGCCGGTGCAGCCCCGTCATCAGCCCGTCACGCGGACCCGGCCCGAAGCGAGCCGCGATGTACAGACCCGTCGCCGCCCCGTTCAGCACGATGCCCGCCAGCAGCAGCGGAACCCGCACGGCGAAGGAACGGGCGTCCGGGAGCAGCGCGAGCGTGCCGTCCATGGCGAGGCCGACCACGAAGACGTTGGAGACCGTGCCGAGCCCGGGCCGCTGGCGCAGCGGGACCCACAGCAGCAGCACCGCCGCCCCCACGATGATCGACACGACCCCGATGCTCAGCCCGGTCAGCTCCGCGAGCCCCTGGTGCAGCACGTTCCACGGCTCCAGACCGAGCCCCGCCGCCACGAGCAGCGCGGAACTCGCGCCGTAGAGGGTGAGGCCGGTGTACAGCTGGACCAGCCGGCGGGGGAGACGGCGGCCGGGAGGGGAGGCGCCGGGCGTGGCGGGATCGGCAGTGGACACGGGAATTCCCCCCTGGGTGGTGACGGTGGCCTGACGCATGACACTCTGTGGCTTGGAATGAATCGCCATCCATGGCCAATTCGGGGAAGGTGGACTGATCTTCATGGCGCAGTGGACCTCGGCCGTGGGGGCCGCGCAGCTCGCCCGGCTCCTCAACTCCCAGCAGGACCGCCCGGCCGGCCCCGGCACCCGCCGTCCCCCCGCCTACCGCGCCCTCGCCGACGGCATCCGGCTGCTCGTGCTGGAGGGCCGCGTCCCGGTGGCCGCGCGTCTGCCCGCGGAACGCGAACTGGCCCTGGCGCTGTCCGTCAGCCGCACCACCGTCGCGGCGGCCTACGAGGCGCTGCGCGGCGAGGGCTTCCTGGAGTCCCGGCGCGGAGCCGGCAGCTGGACCGCCGTACCGGCCGGCAACCCGATCCCGGCACGGGGCCTGGAGCCCCTGCCCCCGGAGGCCCTCGGCTCGGTGATCGACCTGGGCTGCGCCTCACTCCCGGCGCCCGAGCCGTGGCTGACCCGGGCCGTGCAGGGCGCGCTGGAGGAACTGCCGCCGTACGCCCACACCCACGGGGACTACCCGGCCGGGCTGCCCGCCCTGCGCTCGATGATTGCCGAGCGTTACACCGCGCGCGGGATCCCCACCATGCCGGAGCAGATCATGGTGACGACCGGGGCGATGGGCGCCATCGACGCCATCTGCCACCTCTTCGCGGGCCGCGGCGAGCGGATCGCCGTGGAGTCCCCGTCCTACGCCAACATCCTCCAGCTGATGCGGGAGACGGGTGCCCGGCTGATCCCGGTCGCGATGGCCGAGGGCCTGTCCGGCTGGGACATGGAGCGCTGGCGCCAGGTGCTGCGCGAGGCCGCGCCACGGATCGCCTACGTCGTCGCCGACTTCCACAACCCCACCGGGGCGCTCGCCGGCGAGGACCAGCGGCGCCGGCTGGTGGACGCGGCCCGCTCGGCCGGGACGGTGCTCGTCGCCGACGAGACGATGACCGAACTGTGGCTGGACGAGGAGTTCCGCGACGGTGGCATGCCCCGGCCGGTGTGCGCCTTCGACCCGGCCGGCTCCACGGTGATCACCGTCGGCTCGGCCAGCAAGGCGTTCTGGGCGGGGATGCGGATCGGCTGGGTGCGGGCGGCACCGGACGTCATCCGCAGCCTGGTCGCCGCACGGGCCTACGCCGACCTGGGCACGCCGGTGCTGGAGCAGCTGGCCGTGAACTGGCTCTTCAGCACCGGGGGCTGGGAGCAGGCGGTCGAGCTGCGCCGGGCGCAGGCGCGGGAGAACCGGGACGCGCTGGTGACCGCGATCCGGCGGGAGCTGCCGGACTGGGAGTTCGAGGTGCCGCAGGGCGGCCTGACCCTGTGGGTCCGGGCCGGCGGCCTCTCCGGCTCCCGCCTCGCGGAGGCGGGAGAGCGGACCGGCGTCCGCGTCCCGTCCGGCCCCCGCTTCGGCGTCGACGGCGCCTTCGAGGGCTACGTCCGCCTTCCGTTCACCGTCGGGGGAGCGGTGGCGGAGGAGGCCGCGGGACGGCTGGCCGCCGCGGCCCGGTTGGTGGAGTCCGGTGCGACGGGGGGTGGCGAGGCACCACGGACGTTCGTGGCGTAGGCGGGGTAGGGGCCCGGGGGGCTTGAGGTGTGGGCGGGGGCGTTCGTGGCCTGGGCGGGGGCTTTGTGGCTTGGGCGGGTGCGGGTTCGGCGCGTTCGGGGGTGTGGGGGGCGTCGTGGGCGGTCGCGCGGTGGCTTGCGTCCCTTCGGGGGCGCGCTGGTGGCCGCGGGTGGTCGTGCTGCCAGGTGTGGCAGGCGGGGTAGGGGCCCGGGGGCTTGAGGTGTGGGCGGGGGCGTTCGTGGCCTGGGCGGGGGCTTTGTGGCTTGGGCGGGTGCGGGTTCGGCGCGTTCGTGGGTGTGGGGGGCGTCGTGGGCGGCCGCGCGGTGCCTTGCGTCCCTGCAGGGACGCGCTGGTGGCCGCGGGTGGTCGTGCCGTCAGGGTGGGGGCGTGCGGGGCGTTGGGGCCCCGGCTCGACGGGCCCGGCCCAGCCGCGGCCCACGGTGCGGCCCGGTCAGCTCTCGGCCGCCATCGCCTCCGCGGCCACCGGGGTCATGTCCGCCGCCGGCTTCGTCAGGTCCGTCGGCTCCACGGCCCCGGCGCCCGCGCGGGCCGGCAGCAGCTCCAGCACCGCCTGCCGGTCGGCGTCGCTCGTGGCGTCGTCGTAGGGGTCGGGCGTGCGGGGCACCTGCAAGCGGTGCACCTGACCGGAACCCAGCCGCGCGTACCCCCGCCCGGGTGGCACATGGGCCATCGGTGTCGTGTGCGGCGGTACGCCCAGCACCGCCTCCACCTGCTGCGGCGCCGCCGTCCCGAGCACGACACGCGCGCGCGTGTGCTGGCGTACCGCGTCGCTCAACACCTCCGCGCCGTCGAACTGCTCGGCCACGACCACGGTCACGTTCGCCGCGCGCCCGTGCCGCAGCGGCACCTGGAGCAGCGCCTGCGGGTCCTTGCGGCCTTCCGCCGCGGCGAGGTGCGCGAAGACGCCGGGGCGGTCCACCAGGATCCACAGCGGGCGCCGGGTGTCCTCGGGCGGCGGGTCGCCCGCCTGCCGCGCCAGGTTGATCGCGATGAGCCGCCGCTCGGTCTCCTGCGCGGCCCACTCCAGGCTGGCCAGCGCCCCGGCCAGGGCGCACTCCACGCCCAGGACGCCGGCCCGGCCGGTCAGGCAGGCGTACTCGCCGGTGCCGCCGCCGTCGACGATCAGCACATCGCCGTACTGGAGGGTCTGCAGGGCGATGGACCGCAGCAGGGTGGACGTGCCGCTGCCGGGGTGGCCCATGACCAGCAGGTGCGGCTCGGTGGAGCGGATGCCGGTGCGCCAGACGACCGGCGGGACGTCGATCCGTTCCTCGCCGTAGGAGAGGGGGAGCGTGCGCGGGACCTCGCTGGGGTCGGTGAAGCCCAGCACGGTCTCACCGGGCGCGGTGACGAAGCGCTGTGCGGGGATGTCGGCGGGCAGCGGGGGCAGGACGGTGACGGTCAGCTGGTTGCCCGCCTCGTCCCACGCGAAGTGGTACTCGCGGGTGCGCCCGGCCTTCGCGGTGAGCAGCTGCTCGATCCGCTGGCGGGCCTCGGCCTCGCCGTCCGGGAAGTACGCGGGGTAGCGGATCACGAGATGCCCGATGCGCCCGGCGTCGTCGAACTCGTGCGTGGTGAAGGCCTTCTCCCAGGCGCCGCCGTGCGCGTACAGCGGCGCCGGGTCGTCGGCGCCGGAGAAGTACGGCACCAGGGCCTCGTACAGGGCCTGGAGCCGTTCGGTCTGGGACTCGTCGGGCCCTTCGGGTGCCGGAGGGGTGCGGTCACGGCCCTGCCAGGCCGCTGCCGCCATCACGGTGACGACGGCGAGCAGCGGCCCGTACGGCATCAGGGCCACGAGCAGGAACAGGGCGGCCACGAAGAACAGCAGTGGCCCGCGCCTGTCCTTGGGGGTGTCCGCCCACCTGCGCCGGCCGGCCGAGGCCAGCAGGCGCAGCCCGCGCGTGACGGTGATCAGCGGGTGGAGGACGTCGGTGGCGCTGTCGGCCGCCGTCCGTGCCAGTTCCCTGCTCCGGGCGAGCTGCATCCGGGCGATCTGGGCGCTGTCCTTGCTCAGAATGCGGGGGAGAGGGCGCCGGGCCACTGCTGACTCCTGTCGGTGCGTGTGGGCGGGACGGTCAGAACTTGATGCCGCCCAGGAGGCTGGCCAGACTCTCCCCGCCGGCTTTGATGCTCGGGGCGATGCCTGTGGTCGACAGGTAGAAGCCGAACAGGGCCGACACCGTGGCGTGCGAGCCCTTCAGCCCGTCCTTGCGGAAGAACAGGAAAACGACGACGCCGAGAAACAGCACGCCTGAGAGGGAGAGGATCATTTCGGGCCTCCTGGTGTCGAAGGTGGGGGACAGTCACCATGAGTTCTTCCAGGATCACAGGATGTATCCATACGATTAAAGGTGCAACTGGGTGGAAACCGGCTGATTTCCCTCGTACGGAGGAGCGAGTCACGGCCCGGTTGACCGGCTGGGGTGTCCAGGGCTGGGGGTGCTGCTGATCCTTACCTCGGGCACATCGGGTCATGTGCCACGCGAGCCAGTACGCTGGCGATTCACTCGTACGAAGCAGTCCCCGAATCAGCATGGAGAGGCGGTCCGGCCGATGAGCGAAGCCCCCGACCCCGAGGTCGTGGAGCTGGCGACCAAGATCTTCGATCTGGCCCGGCAGGGGCAGACCGAGGCGCTCGTGGCGTATGTCGACGCGGGTGTTCCGGCCAACCTCACCAACGACCGCGGCGACTCCCTGGTGATGCTCGCCGCCTATCACGGCCACGCCGACGCGGTGCGCGCGCTGCTCGCCCGGGGCGCGGCGGCGGACCAGGTCAACGACCGGGGTCAGACCCCGCTCGCGGGTGCCGTCTTCAAGGGTGAGACGGACGTGATCAAGGCCCTCCTGGAGGGCGGAGCCGACCCTTCCGCGGGCATGCCGTCGGCCGTCGAAACGGCCCGTATGTTCGGCAAGAAGGAGCTTCTGGAACTGTTCGGCGTCCACTGACGTAGACGCGCTGACCAGGTACGACACGGAAAACGGGGGAGGCGGTACGGGGCCGCCGGAAATACGGTCGCGGCAGCACACACCGCGGGTCATCATGACGTCGTGATTCACGGACGCGATGGCTGGGCAGGTGTTGCCGCACCGCGCGGGCCGTGATGCGGTCCGCATGGGCCACCGACGAGAGGCAGAGAGAGATGGTCTACAGCAAGCAAGAGACGGCGGGCGCTCCGACGTTGTGTCACGCGGCCAGGTAATGCGTGTTCCCCGGTTGCGTCGACGCTTGATGTGAGGCTGTTTCCCATGTTCGATCCGGTCATAGCGCCCAGCGGTACGCTGCTCGGCCTCCTGCAGAGGGGCCGCGGCGACGGCACGCTGCACGCGCTCACCGCCCCGCGCGCCGAAGCGCTCGCGGCCCTCGGCCACTGTGTGCTGCACGACCCCCGCCACGACTGGCAGGTGGAGAACCGCTCCCTGTACTACGCCCGGCTCTACCTCGACCTGAACGGCGAGCTGGACGCCGTGGAGGCACACCTCTTCGACCCCGAGGACATCCTCGACACCGACGAGTCCCGCACCGGGCTGGCCCTGGCCGTCCTCGGCCACCTCGCCTCCTACGGCCGGCGGGACGCCCTGGAACTGCTGCGCAGGTACGCCGCGCACGGCTCCAACTGGGCCTGGGCCCTGGACGAGCTGGCCCTCAGGGACGACGACGCGGGCCTGCGCGCCCTCGCCGCCCCCGTCCTGGCCCGCTTCGGCACCGATCCCGAGGGCGAGGCCGAGCTGGCCGCCGCCGTACGCGACGCCTTCGAGCCACGGCCGTGGCGGCTGTGGGCCGAGGATCCGCGCGAATCGATCGCCACGCGTGTGCGTGCCGCCCACGAGACCGGCTGCTTCGACCGGTGGCAGCGGCAGCTGCGACCGACCGGCCCCCGGCCGGGGTGGAGTGTGGGCGCCGTCTTCGAGTGGGCCCAGCAGGGCATGGAGCGCGGTGCCGCCCTCCACGTGCCCGCCGCCCGCTGCCTGGCCGCCGTGGCCGGTGCCGAGGACCGGCCCGAGATCCTCCGGGCCGCCCGGGCCGGCACCGACGGGGCCCGCTGCACCGCCCTGCGCTACCTCGCCGACAGCAACGACCGGGACGCACTCGACCTGATCGAGGCCGCGGTCGCCGACGGGACGGCGCCCGTCGTGGAGGCCGCCGTCGACGCCTTCGAACGGATGCGGAGCGTCGCCGCCGTCGACCGCGCGCGCGGCTGGGCCCAGCGTCCCGACGCGCTCGGTGCCGCGGCCGGCCGCATGCTCGCCTGCCGCGGCGGCGCACAGGACCGCGATCTCGTCCTCGACGCCCTCCGCGAGGCCGTACGCGGCGAGGGGCCGGACGCCCCCACCCTCTGGACCCTCGTCGACGGCGCCGGACGCCTCGGCATCGCCTGCGCGGCCCCCGTGCTGCGCCACGTCTACCGCGAGACGGCCTCCTCCCACCTCCGCGGCCGTGCCGCCCGTGCGCTGGCCGCGACCGACCCCTCCTTCGCCACCGGCTTCGCCGTCGAGTGCCTGTGGGACTGCGAGGAGACCACCCGCGAACTCGCCGCCCGGCACGCCGAGACCGGTGACGCCCGGGTCGTGGAGCGCCTGCGCCGCCTGGCCGCCGATCCGGCCGAGGAGGACGAGGTACAGACCGCGGTCCGCAGCCGCTTCGGGCCCGACGCCGCCCTCGGCTGAGCCGCACCGTCCCACTCCCTCCCGTTTCCCGGCCCCCCGGTGGACGAGCGCCCGCCGGGTGAACACCGGATGACCCGCGGGTCAGGCGGCGATGACGGCCGTCCGACCCGCTCGGGTGGGCAGCCGACGCTCCCGCCCACGCCACCGGCCGGCCGCCCTCGCCCGAGCCGGAGTCCCCCGCGCCGCCGCACGGCGAGCCTCCGGTGGCCGGCGACGGCCGGCACCGGCCGGGTGCCGTGCCACCGCGACGACCTGCTGCCGCAGCCGCTGCGCCCGGCCGCCGACGCACCCACCACCGCGCGCGGCGCCGGCGCCCGCCTGGGCCGGCGCGCGTCGGCGGCGGTCTCCTCGGCCCCGGCGTCTCCGGCGACCGTTGAGCTGCTGGGTGCTGGGTGCTGGGTGCTGGGTGCTGGGTGCTGGCTGCTGGGCGCTGGGTGCTGGCTGCTGGGCGCTGGGTTCTGGGTTCTAGGTTCTGCGAGGTGCCGGGTTCTGCTGGGGTCTGGTGGGCCGTGGCGGGGCGGTGCCGGTCATCGAGGTGCTGGGGTCTTCTGGGGTCTGGTGGGCGGTGGCGGGGCGCTACCGGTCATCGAGGTGCCGGGTTCTGCTGGAGCCCAGTTGGGCCGTGGCGGGGCACTGCCGGCCATCGAAGCGGTGGCTCCTGCTGGGACGGCGGTGGGCGGTGCCCGGGCTCTTCCGGACCTTCGAGGCAGTGGGTGCGGCCGGGGCCGGCACGGCCGGCGGGGTCCCCGGCGAGGCCGTGAACCCCGCCGGGGTGACCCCGGCCGGCGAGGCTCAGCGTCGCCGTACCGGTACGAAACGGACGGGGGTTCCCGGGAGTGCCTGTGCGGCGGCCGGCAGGTCGGCGGCGCGGACCACCGCGATCACCGGGTAGCCGCCGGTGGTCGGATGGTCCGCGAGGAAGACCACCGGGCGCCCGTCCGGCGGGACCTGCACCGCGCCGAGGACCATGCCCTCACTGGGCAGTTCACCGGACCGGGCCCGCTCCAGCGCGGGCCCCTCGGTGCGCAGGCCGATGCGGTTGCTCGCCGTGGACACCCGGTACGCGCGCGTGGCGAGCTCCCGCACCGCCCGCGCCGTGAACCAGTCGTCGCGCGGGCCCGGGACCACCCGGAGCACGAGCTCGGCCGGCGGACGCGGCTGCGGTGCGCCGTCCACGCGCGCGGGAGGACCGGCCGGGGAGCCCAGCGGCAGCACCACGCCGTTCGCCAGCGGGGCCGGGCCCAGGCCGGACAGCAGGTCGGTGGCGCGGCTGCCGAGGACCGGCTCGACGGCGACGCCGCCGCCGACCGCCAGGTAGCCGCGTACGCCGGCCGTCGCCGCACCCACCTCCAGCAGTTCGCCCGCCCGCACCAGGACCGGCGCACCCCACGCGACCGGCCGGCCGTCCACCGTCACCGGGCACGGCGCACCTCCGACCGCGACGGTCACCGTCGAACGCGGGCGCACCGCACAGCCGTCGAGCGTGGTCTCCAGCACGGCGGCGTCCGGAGGGTTGCCGACGAGCCGGTTCACCAGCGCGGCCGCGGGCGCGTCCAGCGCGCCGGACCGGGGCACGCCGAGGTGCGCGTATCCCGGCCGCCCGCGGTCCTGCACGGTGGTCAGCGCCCCGGCGCGCACCACGACGAGCGCACGATCGGTCATGCGCCCACCCCGGCCACCGCGCTCCCGGCCGGTACGGCGCCCACGCGCGCGCAGGAGGCCCTCATGCGCCCTCCAGCGGGACGAACCGGACGCGCGTTCCCGGCGCCAGCAGCGCGGCCGGCACGCGCGTGTGGTCCCACAGCACCGCGTCCGTCGTACCGATCAGCTGCCAGCCGCCCGGTGAGGAGCGCGGGTACACGCCCGTGTACGGCCCGGCCAGGGCCACCGCACCGGCGGGGACGGACGTGCGCGGGGTGGCGCGGCGCGGGACGTGGCAGCGGTCCGGGAGCCCGGTGAGATAGCCGAAGCCGGGCGCGAAACCGCAGAACGCCACCGTGAACTCGGTGCCGGCGTGGATCCGGGCCGCCTCCCGCTCGGACACCCCCCAGCGCTCGGCGACCGCCGCGAGGTCCGGGCCGTCGTACCGTACGGGCAGTTCGATCAGCTCGCGTGCGGGGGAGGGCGGCACCGGCACCCGCGCGGTGGTCAGCTTCGCCGCCCAGCGGGCCGGGTCGGCCAGCCCGTCGAGCAGGACCGTACGGGCCGCCGGGACGATCTCACGGACCGTCAGGTCCCCCTTCGCGCGGCGCCGGAGCAGCTCCGCGTGCAGGGCCTGCGCCTCCTCCCCGGTGGCCACCTCGACGAGCAGCGCGTCGTCACCGACGGGAAGCGCCCTCACGCGAACGCCTCCACTCGCACACCGGCCGCCACGAGCCGCTCGCGCACCCGACGGGCCAGGCCGACCGCGCCCGGCGTGTCGCCGTGCAGGCACAACGACCTGGCGCGCACCCGGATCCGCGCGCCGGAGTGCGCGATCACCTCACCGGAGCGCGCGAGGCTCACGGAACGCTCCACGACGGCGTCCGGGTCGGTGACGACGGCGCCGTCCCGGTCGCGCGGCACCAGTGTCCCCTCGTCGGTGTACGCGCGGTCGGCGAAGGCCTCGGTGACGGCCGGCAGGCCCGCCTCGGCGGCCAGCGCCAGCAGGCGTGAGCCGGGCAGGCCCAGCACGGGCAGGGAGGCGTCCGCCAGCCGTACGCCCTCGACCACCGCGCGGGCCTGCTCCTCGTCGCGCACGACCCGGTTGTAGAGCGCGCCGTGCGGTTTGACGTAGGCGACGCGCGCCCCGGCGGCCCGGGCGAACACCTCCAGGGCGCCGATCTGGTAGGCCACCTCGGCCGCCAGCTCGGCGGGCGGCACGTCCATCGCGCGCCGCCCGAAACCCGCCAGGTCCCGGTAGGAGACCTGCGCGCCGATCGTCACCCCGCGCTCGGCCGCCCGTTCGCACACCCGGCGCATGGTGGCCGCGTCCCCGGCGTGGAAGCCGCAGGCCACGTTGGCACTGGTGACGACGGACAGCAGCTGTTCGTCGTCGGTCAGCCGCCAGCGGCCGAAGCCCTCGCCGAGGTCGGCGTTCAGATCGATCGCGGTCATGGTGTTCTCGTGTCTCCGTTCTCGTGGAGCTTCCTCGTACGCGCACTCCGGTACCGGCGCACGCGGGTTCTGGTGCGGGCACGCGGGTTCCGGTGCGTACGGGGGTCGGCGCGTTCCGGTACGGCGCGTCCGCGTTCCGGTGCGTCGGCGTCAGTCGACGCCGGCCAGCCGGTACTGCTCGTCGCGGGCGTCGGTCAGGAACATCTGGCCCGGCGCGTGCGTGATCGCGAACGGCGGGCGGGAGGCCATCACGGCCGCCTGCGGGGTCACCCCGCAGGCCCAGAACACCGGGATCTCGCCGTCGGCGACGGTCACCGCGTCGCCGAAGTCGGGCCGGGCGAGGTCCTCGACGCCGAGGGCCGCCGGGTCGCCGCAGTGCACCGGGCCGCCGTGCACGGCCGGCAGCAGGCTGCTCTCCCGGATCGCCGCCCGCAGGTGCTCCGGCGGCACCGGCCGCATGGACACCACCATCGGCCCGCGCAGCCGGCCCGCCGCCCGGCACTCCCGGCCGGTCACGTACATCGGCACGTTCCGGCCCTCCTCGACGTGCCGGATCGGCACCCCCGCCCGGGCCAGCGCCCACTCGAAGGTGAAGCTGCACCCGAGGAGGAACGCGACCAGGTCGTCGCGCCAGTACGCGCGCGCGTCCGTGGGCTCGTCCACCAGTTCACCGTCCTGCCACACCCGGTAGCGGGGCAGGTCGGTCCGGAGATCGGCGCCCTCGGCGAGGACGGTCGCCGGGGAGCCCGCGTCCGTGACGTCCAGCACGGGGCAGGGCCTGGGGTTGCGCTGGCAGAACAGCAGCATGTCGTAGGCCCAGTCGGCGGGCACCGCGACCAGGTTGGCCTGGGTGTGCCCCGCCGAGACTCCGGCGGTCGGTCCGGCCAGCCCCTCGCGGAAGCGGGCCCGCGCGGTGGCCGGGGTCCACGCACGCGCGTGCGGGTCGACCGCGGTGACGGGGCGGTCCTCGGTACGGCGCACCCGCGTCATGCCAGCTCCTTCCCGCGCGTCTCCGGCAGCCCCAGCAGCGCCAGCGCGGCGAGGCCGTAGCCGACCGCGCCGAAGACCAGCGCGCCGCCGACGCCCCAGCTGTCCGCCAGGAAGCCCACGAGGGTCGGGAACACCGCGCCCACCGCGCGGCCCGTGTTGTACGTGAAGCCCTGGCCGGTACCGCGCACCGCCGTCGGGTACAGCTCGCTCAGGTAGGAGCCGAAGCCGCTGAAGATGGCCGACATGCAGAAGCCGAGCGGGAATCCGAGCACCAGCAGCAGGGTGTCGGCTCCGTGCGGGATGTTCGCGTACAGCAGGATGCACAGCGCCGACAGCAGGGCGAACAGCCAGATGTTGTTGCGCCGGCCGAGCCGGTCGGTCAGGTGGCCACCGGTCAGGTAGCCGAGGAAGGCGCCGGAGATCAGGAAGGCCAGATAGCCGCCGGTGCCGACGACCGACAGACCGCGCTCGGACTTCAGGTACGTCGGCACCCAGGTCGCCAGCGTGTAGTAGCCGCCCTGCACGCCGGTGGACAGCAGGCCCGCGAAGACCGTCGTGCGCAGCAGCCCCGGGGCGCCGTCCCGGCCCGGCCGGAAGATCGCCGCGAACGAGCCCCGTGACGGGTCCTGTTCGCGGGCCGCCGTCGCCGTGGGAGCGTCGTGCACCCGGCGGCGCAGCCACACCACGAGCAGCGCCGGCAGCGCACCGGTCCAGAACATCACCCGCCAGGCCAGGTCGTCGCCGGCGAAGGAGAAGACCAGCGTGTAGACGATCGCCGCCAGTCCCCAGCCGACCGCCCAGGAGCTCTGGACCGCGCCGAGCGTACGGCCGCGGTGTCGCGCGCTCGCGTACTCGGCGACCAGGATCGCGCCGACCGCCCACTCGCCGCCGAAGCCCAGGCCCTGGAGGGCGCGGAAGACCAGAAGCGTCTCGTAGGTGGGCGCGAAGCCGCAGGCCACGGTGAAGACGGCGTAGGTGATCACCGTGATCATCAGGGCCCGGACCCGGCCCACCCGGTCCGCGACCACGCCCGCCACGGCGCCGCCGACCGCCGACACCACCAGCGTGACGGTGGTGAACAGGCCGGTCTGGCCGCTGTCGAGGCCGAAGTACGCCGAGAGCGCCACCATGCTCAGGGGCAGGGTGAAGTAGTCGTAGGAATCCAGGGCATATCCGCCGAAAGCACCGGCGAACGCGCGCCGGCCGCGCGGGCCGAGGGCCTGCAGCCAGCCGAACGCGCCGTCCTCGGCGCCGGGTTCGGCCGGAGCCGGGCGTACGCCGGCGGAGGGGGCGGAGCGGGGCGGTGGAGTCGTGCTCATGGGCACCTCGCAGGAGGGGGACGGAGGGTGCTGGGAAGTGAGCCGTGCGGAGCACCGTAGAGGATCGTTCAACGATCCTTCAATACCCGCGTTGTTTCGTCCTGGTGTCTGCGATTGAATTCCGGGCATGGCAGAGCAGCTGACGGGACTGGCCGGCGACCGGGCCCTCCTGGGGCGTACCAGCACGGCGGAACGGGTGTCGGACATCCTCAGGAGCCGCATCGCCGAGGGCTACTTCCCGCCCGGCACCCGGTTGTCGGAGGACGGCATCGGCGGGGCGCTCGGCGTCTCCCGCAACACCCTGCGCGAGGCGTTCCGGCTGCTCACCCATGAGCGCCTGCTGGTCCACGAACTCAACCGCGGTGTGTTCGTGCGGGTCCTGACCGTCGAGGACGTGGAGGACATCTACCGCACGCGCTCCCTCGTCGAGTGCGCCGTCGTGCGCGGCCTGGGCGCACCGCCGTACCGGCTGGGCGGACTGGTCGCGGCGGTCGAGGAAGGGCGGACGGCGGCCGCGGAGAACGACTGGAAAGGGCTGGGCACGGCCAACATCCACTTCCACCGGGAACTGGTCTCGCTCGCCGGCAGCGAGCGCACCGACGAACTGATGCGCAGCGTCTTCGCCGAGCTGCGCCTGGCCTTCCACGTCGTGGACGACCCGCGCCGCCTGCACGAGCCGTACCTCACCCGCAACGCCCAGATCCTGCGGGAACTGCAAGGCGGGAACCGGCGCGGCGCGGAACGGATGCTGGAGACGTATCTCGCGGACTCCCTGGCGCGGGTGGTCGAGGTCTACCGGCGGCGGGTGGGCGAGGATCCGGCCGGCTCCGCCTGAGCCCCTCCTGCGGCCGCTCCTCCTGCTGCCGTGGCGGCCCGCTGCGGCACCCCTCCGACTGCTGTGACGGCCGTCTCTCGAGCGTCTGTGACGGCCGTCGCTTCTGGGTCGTTTGGGACGATGTCAGACCCAGGACCTAGTCTGTGCACCGTGACTTCGCCTGCATCGACGGACCGTGTTCCGCCCCAGCTCAGCGCGGGGCCGCGCCCGGCTCCGGGTCCGGCCGCCGACGAGGGGCTGGCGCGTCGGCTGCGCGCGCTCGCCTGCACCGCGCCACTGCACGACCTGGACGCGCGCAAGGCCAACCTGGCCGGCGAGTACTCGCTGTACGGGATGGCCGAGGTGGCGCTGGCCGCCATCGACCTGGTCACGCTGAACATGGACTTCGACACCGGCGCCGACCACGAGCAGATCGTCGCCCGGATGATCCCGCGCATCGCCGCCCAGGCCCCGCACCGGCCCGCCGCCGAACACGAGCGCGTGGCCCGCTGGGTCCTGGAGAACCTGATCAACGTCGGAAGCGTGGACCGCGGCTTCCGCGCGGTGTACGGCACCTTCGCGCCGGACGGCACGTACGTCCGCCGGGACTACGACTTCAAGCTGATCGAGGAGGTCCCGGGCCCCGGCGGCACGGTCTACCTGCGCACCACGGACGAGGCGGTCAACGTCCTGGTCGGCGCCCTCGACACCGACGTCACCAGCGCCCAGATCGCCGCCGAGGTCAAGCTGGAGGTGCTGATCAACCGCGGCCGCCTCGCCGACGCCCAGCTCGCCGCCGAGCAGGCCCGCTACCGCACGGTGCAGTACTCCGAGTCGCTCCGCCGCGCCCTGGAGGCCACCCGCCGCAACGTCCGCGCGGTCGACTGGCTCAACACCGTGCCCGACATGATCGCCGAGGCCCTGGACCACGTGGCCGAGCGCTACCGCCACGAGAACGCCATCCTCACCAACATCCGCAAGGCCCGCGACGAGACCGAGGAGCCCGAGCAGAAGCGCCGCGCCGCCGAACTCGTCGACATCGTCAAGGACTGCATCCGGCGCCACACCCAGCTCCAGTCGCGCCTGCTGGAGGCCGGGCCGCTGTTCCGCGCCGAACAGGACCGGCAGGCCTTCGCCGCGCCGGCGACCACGTCCGGGATAGACCTCTACGGCCATCTCGTCGCCCCCGTGCTGCCGTTGCCCCTGGAGCGGGCGATCCGGGTCACGGACGCGTTCTTCGCCCGCGGCACCGGACTGCGCACGCCGGTGTCCGTCCGGGTCGCCGACCTCGTCGACATCCTGCTGACCCCGCCGGTGGAACGGGAGCACCTGGGCGCGGAGATGCCCGAACCCGACCTGATCGCGACGCCGGACGACAGCCGGTTCAGCGAGGAGCAGCTGGCCGCCGCGACGGAGCTGCTGGACCTGCCGGCCGACGCGCCGCGCCGGCTCTCCGGACTGCTCGCCGAGGCCCGCCGGACCGGCGACCCGGACCTGGCGTACCTGGTGGCGCTGCTGGCGGTCCACGCGGCCAGCCCGGCCGTCGGCACCGCCTACCGGCAGGGCGAGGAGAAGCTGCTGTTCGCCGTGGACGACGGGACGGAACTGGACGATCCCGAGTTCGGCGGGGCGGACCTGATCGTGGGAACCGCCCTGCTGGACGCGGCCGGGATGGCCGCGGACCGGACGGAAGCGGCATGAGCGGCATGAGTGAACAAGAGCACGACAAGGAGTCGAACCCGTGACCGAGCACGTCGACCGGAGTGAACCCGAGCCTGCCGCCGCGCCGGCGGGCTCCGCCGTCACCCCCGCCGACGCCGCCGACGCGGCGCGGCTCGTCGCCTTCGGCCTCCAGCCCAAGCTGGCGCCCGCGCGCGACCAGGAGTACACCGAACTGCTGCGCCGCTACCGCGAGGACCCGGCGTTCGCCCGGCTCGCGGACGCCGTCGCCGCCGGCCTGGGCCTCGTCGTGCTGGAGGTGTCCCCGCGCGCGGGCATGGCCGTGACCGCCGCCGAGGACTCCGTCTTCGCCGTCCGCATGGGCGACTACGCGCGTCGCACCGCCGCCGACTCCGGCGACCGCTTCCTGCACGGACTCGCCCATCTCGCGGTCGCCGCACTGGCGTTCCCACGGCCCGAGGACCTGTCCGACGATTCCTACATCGGCCGGGTCACCGTCAACGGTGTCGACGCCTTCGTACGGCAGGCCTGCCGCCGCCTGGAGGAGCGCGCCGAGGAACGGGGCGAGAACACCGACCCGGCCACCGGCGCACCCGGCCTGGAGGCCGCCTGGCGGATCTGGGCCAGACGAAGCGCCACCGGCGCCACCAAGGACGCCCGCCGGCCGGCCGCCTCCACCACCGGCATCGTGGCCAAGGCCCTGGCCTTCCTCACCGACTCGGGTTTCCTGCAGCGCACCGGCGACGACAACGGCGGCACCTACCGCACCACCGCCCGCTACCAGCTCCAGGTCCGCGACATGGCCGGCACCGCCGCCCTGGGCGAACTGCTGGAGCTGGGCGTCGTCCCGGTCACCGACGGCACGGCCACGCTGCTGCCCGCCGAGGACAGCGACGACCTGGACCTGGTGGCCGACGCCGGACTGCCGTTCCACTCCTGACGCCCTGAAGCTCCCGCAGCTCCAGGAACCCCGAACCACCGCACCTGTCACCAGACTTACGAGAGTCCGCCATGTACGAGCTGTCCCGGGTCCGCCTCTACTCCATCGGTCCCGCCGGTGCGCGCTACGCCGACACCGTGCTGGACCTGCGGGGCGTCGGCGAGCCCGTGCCCGACCCGGCGCCCACGCAGGCGGAGTTCTTCGCGGACGAGCCGTCCGGCCCGCCGCGCCGGCCCGCGCCCGCGGGCGTGCTCTTCCTGGAGAACGGCGGCGGCAAGTCCGTCCTGCTCAAGCTGATCTTCTCGGTGATGCTGCCGGGCCACCGCAACACCCTGGGCGGCGCCAGCTCCGGCGTGCTCCGCAAGTTCCTGCTCGCCGACGACTGCGGTCACGTGGCCCTGGAGTGGCAGCACGTGCTGACCGGCGAGTGCGTGGTCGTCGGCAAGGTCAGCGAGTGGCGCGGGCGGCAGGTCTCCAACGACCCGCGCAAGTTCGCCGAGGCCTGGTACTCCTTCCGGCCCGGCCCCGGCCTCAGCCTGGACAACCTGCCCGTCGCCGAGTCCACCGCCGTACGGCCGTCCGCCGAGGGCACGTCCGGAGCCCAGGGCCGGCGCCGTACCATGAAGGGTTTCCGCGACGCCCTCATGGAGGCCGGCAAGGCCTACCCGCACCTGGAGGTGCACTGGGAGGAGATCCACGACCGCTGGATCGAGCACCTGGGCGAGCTCGGCCTCGACCCCGAACTCTTCCGCTACCAGCGCGAGATGAACGCCGACGAAGGCGAGGCAGCCGGCCTCTTCGCGGTCAAGAAGGACTCCGACTTCACCGACCTGCTGCTGCGCGCGGTCACCGACACCCGCGACACCGACGGCCTCGCCGACCTCGTCAGCGGCTTCGGCAACAAGCTCGGCCGGCGCTCCGAGCTGATCGCCGAACGGGACTTCACCGCCGGCTCCGTCGACCTGCTCGGCCGCATCGTGGAGGCCTCCGAGGCGCGCTCACGCGCGCGTGACATCCACACGGGAGCCGAGCGCCGCACCCGCACGCTGGCCCGGCGGCTGTCCGCGCGGGCCGTGCGGGAGCGGGTCCGGGCCGCCGACCTCGCCCAGCGGGTCACCGCCGCCGCGTACGCCGTCACGCACTCCGAGGGCGCCCGCGAACGCAGCGCCCTGATCGCCGCCGAACTCGCCTACCGGCACGCCTCCCTGGCGCTGGCCGCCGCCGAGAAGTCCGCCGCCGCGCAGAAGCGCGAACTGGCCGACGCCCGCACCCTGCACTCCGCCTGGCAGGCCGCCGAGGCCGTGCTGCGCCACCGAGCCGCCGCCGACCGCGTCGCGCGCGTGTCCGCCGCCATCCAGGAGGCCGAACGGGACGCGGCCCCCGCCCTCGCCGCCCGCGCCAGGGCCGCCGTCGACCTCGTACGGGCCCTGCACGCCGCCGCCGAGAGCGCCGAGTCCCTGGCCAACGAGGAGGAGGAGCGGTCCGCCGCCCTCCAGGAGGCCGGCGACTCCGCCTACCGCGACTCCACCGCCGCCGCCACCGAGGCCCAGCGCGCCCGCAGCGAGGCCGGGCACCTGCGCCAGCGGCTCACCGAGGTCGAGCAGGAGACCGCCGAGGCCGTCCGCGCGGGCTGGCTGGACGACAGCGCCCCGGACGCCGACCCGGCGCGGGCCGCGCTCGCCGCCAGCGACGCCGAGAAGACGGCCGTCGCAGCCTGGGACGCGGCCCGCGAGGCCGCCCGCAAGGCCACCGAGCACGCGCGCGAGGCGGCCTCCGCCGAGTCCCGCGCGGAACTGACCGCGGCCCGTGCCTCGGACGCTGCGACCGCCGCCGCGCGGGCCCACGAGGCCGAGCGCCGCCTCGCCGAGTCGCTGGCCGCCGAGGAGCGGCTCGCGGAGCTGCTGAGCCTGCCGGGCGCGCCGACGGCGGCACGCGCGGCCGTACCCGCCCCCCGCAGCGGAGCGGACGACGCCGTCCCGGCCTCCCGCGCCGTCGGCGAGGGGACGCTCAGCCCGGAGGAACTCGACCGCTTCGCCGACGAGTTGCGCGAACTCCTCGACGACGCCGTCTCGACCGCCGAACGGCACCTGTTCGACCTGCGCACGGCCGCCGCCGACGACGCCCGCATCCTCGGCGCCCTCGGCGACGGCGGACTGCTGCCGCCCGGCCCCGACGTGCTGGCCACCGTCGAGTTCCTCGGCGAGCAGGGCATCCCGGCACTGCCCGGCTGGCGCTACCTGGCGCAGGCCGTCGACCCCGCCGACCACGCGCGCGTGCTCGCCGCCCGCCCCGAACTGGTCGATGGTGTGATCATCACCGACCCCGACACGCACGCGCGTGCCCGCGAGGTGCTCGGCGACGCCGCCCTGCTGCCCCGTTCCGCCGTCGCCGTCGGTACGGCGGCCGCCCTGCTCGCCCCGGCCCCCGCCGACGACGCCGCCCCGGGCGACGTCTTCCTCGTGCCGCCGAACCCGGCCATGCACGACGAGCACGCGGCCGACGAGGAACGCCAGGCGCTGCGCGCCCGGGCCACCGAGCGCGACGACGAGATCCGCGCCCTCGCCGCTCGCCTCGGCAAGGACCGCGAACTGGCCGCACGGCTCGCCTCCTGGCGCACCGGCTGCCCCGCCGGGCGCCTCACCGAGCTGGCCCGGGCCGCCGAGGAGGCCCGCACCTTCGCCGAGGAGGCCGAGGCCGAACTCGCCGAGGCACGCACCGCGCGCGCGGAGGCCGAGGAGACCGCCGCCGAGGCCGTACAGATGCGCGACGAACGGCAGGAGGCCGCGCAGAAGGCCCGGCGCGCCGCCGACGCCCTCGCCGGACTGGCCTTCCGGCTCCGCGAGCGCGCCGGCTGGCAGGCGAAACTCCGCGAACTCGCCGACGAGGCCGCCGAGTCCGAGGCCCGCGCCCAGACCTGCCTGGAGCGCGCCCGCGCCGCCGACGAGGACCGCCGTGCCGCCCAGCGCGCCGCCGACGACGCCCGCCGCACCGCGCGCGCCCTGCGCGCCGAGCGCTCCGAGATCGCCGGCGCCCCCGACGACGTACCCGTCGCCGACGAGGACGCACCGAAGGCGTCCCTGCCCGCGCTCCGCGAGGCCTACCGTGCCGCCTCCCAGGTGTACGAGAAGGTCGGCGTCGGCGCCGACCTGCGCGCCGAGCAGGCCCGCGCGGAGAGCGACGAGAGCGCCGCCCGCGCCGAACTGGACCGGCTCAGCAACAAGGTCCGCACCCGCGCCGAGCAGCTGCTCCAGTCGCCCGACGGCTCCGACGGGCCCTCCCGCCAGGCCGCCGCCGCGCGCGCGGAGGAGCTGGTACAGCTGCTGGAGACCCGTATGTCGACGGCGAGCGAGCAGCTCGGCCGGCTGCGCGGCGAGGCCGAACGGCTCGCGCCGGAGGACGGCGAGGCGCACACCGAGCTGCCCGGGGAACTCGTCCCGCGCGACGCCGAGCACGCCCAGTCGCTGCTGCGCACCGCCACGGCCGAACTCGCCGCCCGCACCGAGGCACTGGCCGAGGCCCGCGAGGCGCACGCGGAGCTGCTGGACGCCCACCGCGCCGCCGAGGACGCGGCAGGCGGCTTCGACGAGATCGCGGCGATGCTCCGCGACCTGCTGCGCGAACACACCGTGGAGGAGGAGCAGGAGGAGCCGGAGCCGTACCCGGGCACCCTGGAGGAGGCCCGGCACTCCGCCGCCGAGGCCCGCCGCTCGCTGCGGGGCTGCGCCGCCGACCTGTCCGCCGCCGAGACGGCCGTCCGCGAGGCGAGTGACGTCCTGGTCCGGCACGCCAACTCCACGCGCTACGAGCAGGTGCGCACCCCGGCCCGGCAGCAGATCCGCGAACTGCCCGCCTCCGCGCTGCCCGAGCACGCCCAGAAGTGGGCGGACGCGTTCGCGCCCCGGCTGCGCGTCCTGACCGACGAGCTGGCCCAGCTGGAACGCAACCGCGACTCGATCGTGGACCGGCTGCGCGGTCTCGTGGAGTCGGCCCTCGCGACCCTGCGGTCCGCCCAGCGGCTGTCCCGGCTGCCCGAGGGGCTCGGCGAGTGGTCCGGGCAGGAGTTCCTGCGCATCCGCTTCGAGGAGCCCGACCAGGCCACGCTCACCGAACGCCTGGGCGAGGTCGTCGACGAGGCCACGCGCGCGGCCGTCAAGAAGAACTCCGACCTGCGCCGCGACGGCATGTCGCTGCTGCTGCGGGGCGTCGCGGCGGCCCTCCAGCCGAAGGGCGTGGCCGTCGAGATCCTCAAGCCCGACGCTGTCCTGCGCGCCGAGCGCGTCCCGGTCGGCCAGATGGGCGACGTGTTCTCGGGCGGCCAGCTGCTCACCGCGGCCATCGCCCTGTACTGCACGATGGCCGCGCTGCGCTCCAACGACCGGGGGCGGGACAAGCACCGGCACGCCGGCACGCTGTTCCTGGACAACCCGATCGGCCGCGCCAACGCCACCTACCTGCTGGAGCTCCAGCGGGCCGTCTCCGACGCGCTGGGCGTCCAGCTGCTGTACACCACCGGCCTGTTCGACACCACCGCCCTCGCCGAGTTCCCGCTGGTCATCCGTCTGCGCAACGACGCCGACCTCAGGGCGGGCCTGAAGTACATCAGCGTGGAGGAGCACCTCCGGCCGGGGCTGCCCCAGCCTCCCCAGGCCGGGGAGGCGGTGCACAGCGAGATCACGGCGACGCGGATGTTCAGGAAGCCGGCGCCGAGCGCCTCGTAGGGCCGGGACCGTGGGGACGTGCGGGCCGTCCGTGACGGCCGCGCGGTTCCCCGCGCCGCCGGGCCGGTCTAGGCGTCCTCCTTCAGGAGGTCCGCGCACTTCTCTCCGATCACCATCGTCGTGATGCACGGATTGACCGCGATCAGCTCCGGCATCACCGACCCGTCGGCGACCCGCAGCCCCTCGACCCCCTTGACCCGCAGCCGCGCGTCGAGCGGGGCCGAGCGGTCGCCGTCGGCGCCCATCTTCACGGTGCAGGACGGGTGGTAGACGGTGTTGTGCGTCTTGTGGACGTAGTCCAGCAACTCGTCGTCCGTCCGCACGCCCGGGCCCGGCGCCAGCTCGGCCCCGGCCCAGCCGCTCAGCGCCGGCTGGGCGGCGATCCGCCGGGCCAGCCTCAGCCCGTACGTCATCACCCGCACGTCGTGCTCGTGCGTGAAGTACCGCGGATCCACCCTCGGCTTGTCGCGGTAGTCCCGCGTCCGCAGCCGTACCGTGCCGCGCGACTTCGCCTTCGTCACGTTGGGGGTCAGGCAGAAGGCGTTCTCCGAGGTCGGGTAGCCCCAGCGCGCGGTGTTCATGTCGAACGGCACCGAGCCGTAGTGGAACATCAGGTCGGGCCGGTCCAGTCCGGGCTCGGTGTCGTAGAAGACGCCCGCCTCCCACCACTGGCTGGACGTGGTGGTCATCGGCTGCCGGGCCTCCCACATGATCAGGCCCTCGGGGTGGTCCTGGAGGTTCTCGCCGACGCCGGGCGAGTCCACGACCACCTCGACGCCGACCTCGCGCAGGTGCCCGGCCGGGCCGATGCCGGAGAGCATCAGCAGCTTCGGGGAGTCGATCGAGCCGCACGAGACGATCACCTCGCGGCGGGCCCGTACCGTGCGCGTGTGCACCAGGTCGGGGTCCAGGTACCGGGCCCCCACGCACCGCCGCCCCTCCAGCACCAGCTTCTTGGCCCGCACCCCGGTCCGGACGTCGAGATTCGGGCGTCTGCCCAGGACCGGGTGGAGATAGGCCACGGAGGAGGACTGGCGGATGTTGTTCTCGTCGGAGTTGATCTGGAACCAGTTGGCCCCGCGCACCACCGTCCTCCCGGTGTTGAACGGGACCGTCGGTATGCCGGCCTGCGCACACGCCTCCAGCAGGGCGGCGCCGCACGGGTCCCCGCCCTTCAGCGTGCGCAGCCTCACCGGGCCGGTGCGGCCGTGGTGGTCGCCGGGCGCGTCGTTGTTCTCCAGCCGCCGGAAGAGCGGGAACAGGTCGGCCGCGCTCCAGCCCGTGCAGCCCTGGGCCGCCCAGTCGTCCAGGTCCTCCGCGGGCGCCCAGAAGGCGATACAGGAGTTGTGCGACGAACAGCCGCCCAGCACCTTCGCGCGCGCGTGCCGCATGAAACTGTTGCCGCTCGCCTGCGGCTCGACCGGGTAGTCCCAGTCGTAGCCGGACTCCAGGAGCCCCATCCAGCGCTCCAGTCTCAGGACGTCGTCGTCGCCGACGTCGCTGGGGCCCGCCTCCAGCACGCACACCGTCACCGAGGGGTCCTCGGAGAGCCGTGCGGCCACGACGTTGCCCGCGGTGCCGCCGCCGACCACGACGTAGTCGAACTCATCGAAGCTCATGCGACCTCCTGGCCGGTCGGATCCATCGGTATGCATCGAGATGAGCAGGGCGGGCCGGCCGTGTCCGGTCGGTTTCGGGCGGGTTCGACGGGTGCGGTCGTGGCCGGTTGCGGAGTCACTCCGCCGCCGGGGCGGCGAGGGGAGCGGCCGGTGCGGCCGCGGTGTCCAGACGGTGTTCGGCGAGCACGCCGGTGCGGTGCCGCTGGACGCACCAGTAGTACGCGAAGCCGCCGCCCGCGATGACCGCGACGAAGAGGACCGCGCCCCAGCGCAGGTACCAGTGGTACGGCGCGGACGCGTTGTAGACCGAGGGGCGCGGCCAGATCAGGTTGACCGTCATCGCCGCGCCCCACACCACCGCGACGAGGTTGACGGGCAGCCCCAAGCGGCCCAGCGAGAACCTGCCCTCGCCGGCGGACCGCCACCTCCCGCGCAGCCGGGCCACCAGCATCGGCACGGTGACACCCAGGTAGGCGAGGTAGATCATGATGACGCCGATGCTGGTGACGACCGTGAAGATCTGCGGCTGGCGGATGTTGACCACGAGGATCGCCAGCGCCAGCACGCCGATGATCACGGCCGGCAGCACCGGGGTCCGGAACCGGGGGCTGACCCGGGCCAGCAGCGAGGACGCGGGCAGGTTGTTGTCCCGGGCCATCGCGAAAGCCAGTCGGATCGCCGCCGTGTGCACGGCGAGCGCGCACACCGTGACCGCGATCAGCACGCACCACAGCATCGCCTTGCCGGCCGTCGGACCGAGCACGTCGAGCACGACGTACTGCAGGCCGTCGGTGGACAGCCTGTCGCCCTGGAGAGTGGAGACGCTCATGAGCGCCAGCAACAGCACCAGGCCGCCCAGGACGAACGAGGCGACGATCGCGCGGATGATCGCCCGCGGGGCGTTCCGGGACGGGTCCAGGCACTCCTCGCCCAGGGAGGAGGCGGTGTCGAAGCCGTACATGACGTACGCCGACGCCAGCGAGGCCACCAGGAAGGCGCCGAGATAACCCGTTGAGTACCCCGATCCCGTGTGGTTCGTCTGCATGACGACGTGAGGGCCCCGGGTGATGTGGACGGCGAAGAGGGTGATCAATACAACGGTCGCGATCAACTCGATGAAGACGCCCGCCGTGTTGATCATGGCTATCACCTTGACGCCGAACGCATTGATCAACGTGGTGAAGAGGATCAACACGGTCGCCAGGAGGACCGCGTTGCTCGCCACGTCGTACGTGCCCGTGCCGTCCCCCACGAACTGGAACACCGACGAGATCTGCGGCAGCGTCAGCTGGTAGGCCAGCGCGACAGCCGAGATGGACACGACGGACGCGATCAGCATCAGCCACCCGGTGAGCCAGCCGACATGCGGATTGCCGACCTTCTTCGACCAGTTGTAGACCGAGCCGGCCACCGGGTAGCGGGCGGCCAGTTCGGCGAAGCACAGGGCCACCGTGAACTGGCCGGCGAACACCATCGGCCACGACCACCAGTAGGCAGGGCCGCCGCTGCCGTAGCCGAAGTAGAAGAGCTGGAAGGTGCCGGTCAGGATGGAGATGTAGCTGATCCCGGCCGCGAAGGTGTGGAAGTTGCCCAGGGTGCGCCTGAGTTCGGGCCGGTAGCCGAACTCGGCGAGTTCGGCGTCGTCGTGGTGGGGGCCTGGCGGTTGCTCGGTGGACGTCATGAGCGGACTCCTCTGGCGGTCAGTCGAACCAGCCCTGCGGTGCCGGCGCGGTGTTGCGCCAGACGTGCTTGGTCTCGCGGTACTCGGCGAGCCCCGCCGGGCCGAGTTCGCGCCCGGAACCGGACTGCTTGTAACCACCCCACTCGGCCTGCGGCACGTACGGGTGGTAGTCGTTGATCCAGACCGTGCCGAGCCGCAGTCCCGCGGCGACCCGCGCGGCCCTCGCCTCGTCGCCGGTCCAGACGGCGCCCGCGAGACCGTAGACCGTGTCGTTGGCGAGCCGGACGGCCTCCTCCTCGGTGGTGAACCGCTCGACGGTCAGCACCGGCCCGAAGGACTCCTCCCGGACGACGGACATGCCGTTCGTACACTCGTCCAGGACGGTCGGCAGGTAGTAGAAGCCCGCGTCGTGGCCGGGCCCCGAGGGCCGGGCGCCGCCGCAGCGCAGCACCGCTCCCTCGGCGAGCCCCCGAGCCACGTACGCCTCGACCTCGGCCCGGTGGGCCGCCGAGATCAGCGGCCCGGCCTGCGCCCGCTCGTCGAACGGCCCGCCGAGCCGGATCCGCCGGGCCCGCCGGACGACCTCGTCCACGAACCGGTCGTGCAGCGCGTCCTCGACCAGCAGCCGGGCCCCGGCCGAGCAGACCTGCCCGGAGTGCAGGAAGACGGCGGTCAGCGCCATGTCGACGGCCGCCTCGAAGCCGGCGTCCGCGAAGACGATGTTGGGATTCTTGCCGCCCAGTTCCAGCGCGACCCTCTTCACCGTGCCGGCCGCCGCGGCCATCAGCCGGCGGCCGGTCCGCAGACCGCCGGTGAAGGAGACCAGGTCGACGTCCGGGTGGTCGGCGAGCGGGGCGCCCGCCTCCGGCCCGGCACCCGGCACCAGGTTGGCCACGCCCGGCGGCAGCCCCGCCTCGGCCAGCAGCCGGACCAGGTGGATCGCGGTGTGCGGGGTCAGCTCGCTGGGTTTCAGGACGAAGGTGTTGCCGGCCGCGAGCGCCGGGGCGACCTTCCACGCGGCCTGCAGCAGCGGGTAGTTCCAGGGCGTGATCAGCGCGCAGACGCCGACCGGCTCGTACACCACCCGGCTGTCGACGTCCGCCCGCCCGGTGTCGATCACCCGGCCGGACTCGCTCGCGGCCAGCCGCCCGAAGTAGCGGAAGCAGCTGACGACGTCATCGATGTCGTACGCGCTCTCCACCAGCCGCTTGCCCGTGTCCAATGACTCCGCGCGGGCCAGGGCGTCCTTGTCACGGGCGAGGAGGACGGCGACCCGCAGCAGCAGGTCACCGCGCTCGGCGGCCGGCGCGCCCGGCCAGGGGCCGGTGTCGAAGGCGCGCCGGGCCGCCGCGACGGCCTCCACGGTGTCCTTCCCACCGGCCTCGTCCACGATCCCGACCAGTGAGCCGTCGGCGGGACAGCGGATCTCCCGGGTGCGCCCGTCCAGGGCGCCCCGCCACTCACCGTCGATGAACAGGTCAGGCACGGGCGTCCCCCAGCCGGTCCAGCAGCCAGTCGTGGAAGACGCCGATGTGGTGCTCGTTCGGCACCAGTACCCCGCCGCGGCGGTACGCGCGCGAGGACATCGCCGGCTGGGTGCGCTCGCAGGCCTCGAAGTCCTGGACGTTGACCCGGTGGAACAACTCCACCGACTTCGACACGTCCGCGCCCGAGGCCACCACCTCCGGCGCGTACAGCCAGTCGCACTCCACCACCGTGCGGTCCTCGGCCAGCGGGAACATGCGGTGCAGGATCACGTGATCGGGAACGAGGCTGACGAACACGGTCGGCTTGACCGTGATGGCGTAGTAACGGCGGTCCTGGTCGGCCGTCACCTCCGGGAGCCTGCCGAAGCCCGCGCTGCCGTCCACCGTGAAGCCCTCGATGTCCGCGCCGAACTCCGCACCGTGGCCGACGTAGTACTGGGCCGCGTAACCGTCCGCGAACTCCGGGAGCACCTCGGTGAGCTCGGGGTGGATCGTCGCGCAGTGGTAGCACTCCATGAAGTTCTCGACGATCAGCTTCCAGTTGGCCCGCACCTCGTAGGTGACCCGCTTGCCGAGCGCCAGCCGCTCGGTGCCGTAGTGCCCGATGGCGGCGGCGTCCCCGAGCCGTTCCACGGCCGCGTGCACCACCGTGTCCTCGAAGGAGGGCGGTTCGTCGGCGAGGCACACCCAGACGTAGCCGAGCCACTCGCGCAGAGCCACCTTGATCAACCCGTACTGGACGCGGTCGACGTCGGGCATCTTGATCAAGTTGGGCGCGGCGATCAATGTGCCGTCCAGGTCGTACGTCCACGCGTGGTACGGGCACTGGAGCGTGCGGCGCACCTCGCCGGCCTGCTCGGTGCACAGCCGCGCTCCCCGGTGCCGGCACACGTTGAGGAAGGCGCGCGGCTCGCCGGCGCGGTTCCGGGTGACGACGACGCTCTCGCGGCCCACCTGGACCGTGCGGAAGGCACCCGGCCCGTCCAGGTCGGCGCTGCGCACGGCGCAGAACCACAAGGACTCGAAGATCCTCTCCTGCTCCCGCCGGAACACCTCCGGGTCGGTGTAGTAGCGGCCCGGAAGGGTCGCGACGAGGCTCGGGGAGATCGGGGTCCGGGAGCCAGGGGCCCGGGAGGCCGGGGTCGTCGTCACGGGCGGACTCCTCGGGCGGGCGAGGCGGTGAGGCGGGCGGGGTCGAACAGGCCGATCGGGTGCGGTGTGGAACCGGTCAGCGCCAGGTCGGCCAGGATCTCGCCGACGACCGGCACGAACTTGAACCCGTGCCCGGAGAAACCGCAGGCCACGGTCACCGACTCGGGATGCGCGGGGTGCCGGGCGATCACGAAGTGCTCGTCCGGGGTGTTGGAGTACATGCAGGTCGCGGCCTTGAGGAAGGTGCCGGGCAGGTCCGGTACACAGCGGGACACGTGGTCGGCCATGGCCCGGATCTCGTCGGCGTGCACCGTCCGGTCGATGGTCTCCGGAGTCGTCACCTGCCCCTTGCGGAAGAAGGCGACCTTGGCGCCCCGCTCCGGCCCGTCGATGGCCGGGAAACCGTAGACCTGGACGCCGGCCGCGTCCTCCCAGACGTAGACCGGATGGTTCTCCGGCCGGAACGGCCCGGTGCCGCCCTTCGGCTGGAACCAGTACATGACCTGCCGCTCGATGGTGAACGGCACCCCCAGGTCGGTGAGCAGCCGCGGTGCCCAGGCGCCCGGGCAGACCACCAGCCGGCCGGCCGTGTAGGTGTTCTCCGCCGTATGGACGCGCACCCCGTCCCGGTACGGCTCCCAGCGCAGCATCGGCTCCTCGAAATGCAGGTCGGCGCCCTGCCGGGTGGCCAGCTGGAGGTGCGCGGCGACCATGTTCTCGGGCCGGACCAGGCCTGCCTTCGCCTCGTACAGGGCGACCTCGTCGTCGTGGGGGTCGAGGGTCGGGAAACGGCGGCGGATCTCCTTCGCGTCCAGCATCTCGTGCGGCAGGTCCCACTCGGTGGCCGAGCGCAGCGCGCCGGAGACGGTCCGCGACTCCGGGGGGCCGACCATCACACCGCCCGACAGGATCGCGATGTCCCGGCCGGTGGCCCGTTCCAGGTCCTCGTACAGTTCGTAGGCGCGCAGCAGCAGCGGTACGTACGCCGGATCCTCGAAGTACGACTGCCGGGTGACGCGTGAACCGCCGTGGCTGGAGCCGCGGCTGTGGACCGGGCCGAACCTCTCCAGGCCGAGGACGCGGGCGCCGCGCGCGGAAAGGTGGTGGGCGGCGGCGCTGCCCATGCCGCCGAGTCCGATGACGACGACGTCGTAAGACGGTGACACGGGGGCCTCCTAGCGGCGGATACGGGTCATCTCCGGGTCGAACAGCGGCTCGTCGGCGACGGTCGCCGGAACCTTCTCGCCGAGGTACTCGATGTGCACGCCGGTACCGGTGGCGAGGCCGGCCGGCAGCCAGGCGTAGGCGACACAGCGGCCCAGCGTGTAGCCGTACGACGCGCTGGTCACGTAACCGGCCGGCGTGCCGTCGACGTACACGGGCTCCTTGCCGAGGACCACGGCGGCGGGGTCGTCCAGGAGCAGCGGGGTGAGCCGGCGCGTGGGCTGCCCGGCCCGCCGGAGCGCCTCCTTGCCGACGAAGTCCTCCTTGTCCATGCGGACGGCGAAGCCGAGGCCCGCCTCGAACGGGGTGTGCTCGTCGGTCATGTCCGTGCCCCAGGCCCGGTAGCCCTTCTCCAGCCGCAGGGAGTCGAAGGCGGACCGGCCCGCGGCGACCACGCCCAGTTCCCGCCCGGCCTCCCACAGCGTGTCCCAGAGCCTGAGGCCCAGGTCGGCCGTGGTGTACAGCTCCCAGCCCAGTTCGCCGACGTAGCTCAGACGCAGCGCCGTCACGGGCACATGGCCGAGGTACGTCTGCCTGGCCCGGAAGTAGCCGAAGCCCTCGTGGGAGAAGTCGTCGCCGGTCAGGGGCTGGACGAGGGCACGGGCGAGGGGGCCCCAGACGCCGATGCAGCAGGTGCCGGAGGTGGTGTCGCGGATCTGGACGCCCCCGGGCGCGTGGCGGAGGAGCCAATCGAGGTCGGCGGGGGAGTTGGCGCCGACCTGGAAGCGGTCGGGGGCGAGACGGGCGACGGTGAGATCGGAACGAATGCCTCCGGTCTCGTCCAGCAGCAGCGTGTAGGTGACCGCGCCGGGCTTCTTGCGGAGGTTGTTGCTGGTCATGCGGTCGAGGAAGGCGAGGGCGCCGGGGCCGGTCACCTCCAGGCGGCGCAGCGGGGTCATGTCGTACAGGGCGACCTTCTCGCGGGTGGCGCTGGCCTCGGCTGCGGCGACGGGGGACCAGTAACGGGCCGACCAGGCGTCGCGTCCGGGGAGGTCACCGAGGGCGTCCACGAGCGGGGCGTTCGCCTCGTACCAGTGCGGGCGCTCCCAGCCGGCGCCCTCCAGGAAGAAGGCGCCGAGCTGCTGCTGGCGGGCATGGAACGGGCTCACGCGGAGCGGGCGGGGCCGCTCCATCGGCTGCAGCGGGTGGAGGACGTCGTACACCTCCACGAACTGCTGTGCACCCCGTTCACGGACGTACGACGGTGAACGCTGTGCTTCCTCGAACCGCGTGACGTCGCACTCGTGCACGTCGACGGACGGCCGCCCGTGCACCATCCATTCGGCCACCGCCCTGGCGACACCCGCGGAATGGGTCACCCAGACCGCCTCCGCCAGCCAGAACCCCCGCAGCCGCCGTGCCTCCCCGAGCACCGGCATACCGTCCGGCGTGAAGGAGAAGACCCCGTTGAACCCGCTCTCGATCCCGGACGCCCGCAGCGCGGGCAGCAGCCGCCGGCAGTCCTCCCAGCTCGGGCCCCAGTCCTCGGCGGTGAAGGGGTACGAGGACGGCATCTCCATGTCCCGGGCGCGTGCCTCGTCGTACGCCGGCACCGCGAACGGGTCCACCGGCATCGGCCGGTGCGCGTACGAGCCGATCCCGATGCGGTCGGCGTGCTCGCGGAAGTACAGGTCGCGGTCCTGGAAACGGAGGACGGGCCGCGTGGCCTCGGCCGTGGCACCGCTCAGCTCGGGCAGCGGCCCGGTCTTCGCGTACTGGTGCGCGAGGGGCTGCAGCGGTACGTCGACGCCCGCCATGCGGCCGATCACCGGACCCCAGAAACCGGCCGCCGAGACCACGTGGTCGGCCGGGAAGGCACCCCGGTCGGTGACGACAGCGGTGACCCGGCCGCCACGCTGCTCGATACCGGTGACCGTGTGCCGGTCGAGGAAACGGGCCCCGCGCGCGGTGGCGCGGTCCGTCTGGGCGCGGGCCGCGAGGAGGGCCCGGGCCAGCCCGTCGTCCGGGGTGTGGAAGCCGCCGAGGACCACCGACTCGTCCAGCAGGGGCCACAGCTCCTTGCACCGGGCCGTGCTCACGACCTCGCCGCGGACGCCCCAGGAGGCGGCGTAACCGGCCCGGCGGTGCAGGTCCGCCAGCCGTTCGGGGGTCGTGGCCAGTTCGAGGCCGCCCACCTGGAGGAAGCAGGAGACGCCGTCGACCTCCAGGGCGCGGAACTTCTCGACGGTGTACCGGGCGAACACGGTGAGCGTCCTGGACGGGTTGGTCTGGAAGACGAGCCCGGGAGCGTGCGAGGTGGAGCCGCCCGGGGCGGGCAGGGGGCCCTGCTCCAGGACGGTGACGTCCGTCCAGCCCCGGGCGGTCAGCTCGTCGGCGAGGGAGCAGCCGACGATGCCGGCGCCGACGATGACGACACGGGGTCCCTGGGACGGCCCTTCGGGTGTGCTGGACATGCCCCTCCTTGTGGTGGCGGGGGTGGCGGGTGCGCTTGCGGAGGCTCGGAGGCCGGGTGCGCTTGTGGAGGTGGGGACGGCGGGTGCGCTTGTGGTGGCTCGGAGGCCGGGTGCGCTTGTGGAGGTGGGGACGGCGGGTGCGCTTGTGGGGGCTCGGAGGCCGGGTGCGCTTGTGGAAGCGGGGAACGGCGGGCGCGCTTGTGGTGGCGGGGAGAGCGGGTGCGGGGTAGCCGCGTCGGGCGGGAGACCCGGCGCGCTCAGGCGGGGACGTTCGGCCGCCCGGCGTCGATCGTCGTGCGGGGACCGTGACCGGTGTGGACGTCGGTGACACCCTGCGGGGCCGGCGGCCGGGCGTGGGGCAAGGGCCCGGTGGACGGGGGGAGGGGGGTGGAGGAGGAGTGGCTGGTGGCGGTGGGTCCGGCGGGGAGGGAGGTGGTGCCGGTGAAGGCGGCGTTGGCCGGGGGTGGAGGAAAGGCGTCCGGTGGCGGTGGGTCCGTCGTGGGGGAGGGTGGCGCCGGGTGGAGACGGCGTTGGCCGGGGGGTGGAGGAGTCGCGGCCGGTTGCGGCGGGCTCGGTGTGGAGGCGGTGGCGCCGGTGAAGACGGTGTTCAGGAGGGGCGCGCGGAGCGAGTAGCTGCCCCCTGTGCGCCCCGGGGTGTGGATCGCGTGGAGTTCGATGCCGGCCACCCTGAGGACACGGCCGCCAATCAGCTCGCCGTCCGGTTCGCGGCCGGGGGTGCGTGAGCGACCACGGCTCGGTGTCGTCGGGGTGCAGGAGTCCGGGGGCGCCGGTCAGGGCGGGGTGCACGGGCGCCGCGTCGATGTGGTCGTCGTGGGCGTGGGCGCGGAGGAGGGCGGGGAGCCGGCGGCCGTCGGTGGCGCGGCGGAGCGCCTCGGCGTCGTGGGCGGCGCCGACCACCAGCACCTCCTCGTCGTCGGCCGGCCAGACGTTGCCGTCCACGTCGCACGTCTCACCGTCCAGGCTGAACGTGCCCGAGGTGACCACCCGCCCCACGCGTACGGCCCCGCTCACGCTCACATGACCACCACCGAGCGCAGTACCTCACCTCGGTGCATCCTGGCGAACGCCTCTTCCACGCGGTCCAGGGCGATGGTCTCGGACACGAACGCGTTGAGGTCGAGCAGGCCGTAGAGGTACTGGTCGATGAGGAACGGGAAGTCCCGGCTCGGCAGGCAGTCGCCGTACCAGGAGGACTTGACGGCACCGCCGCGCGAGAAGACGTCGATCAGCGGGAGTTCCACCTTCATCTCGGGCGCGGGGACACCCACCTGGACCAGCAGACCGGCGTGGTCGCGCATGTAGAAGGCTTGCAGGAACGTTTCTGGGCGGCCGACCGCGTCGATCGCGATGTCCACGCCGTGACCGTCGGTGAGCGCGCGGACCGCCTCGACGGGGTCGGTGCCCCGGGAGTTGACGGTGTGCGTGGCGCCGAACCTCTCCGCCTGGTCCAGCTTCCTGTCGTCGATGTCGACGGCGATCACCGTCATGGCGCCGTTCAGACAGGCGCCCGCGATGGCCGCGCTGCCGACGCCGCCGCAGCCGATCACGGCGACCGAGTCGCCGCGGCCGACGTTGCCGGTGTTGACCGCCGCTCCGTAACCGGCCATCACCCCGCAGCCGATGAGACCGGCCGCCTCGGGTCGCGCGGCCGGGTCGACCTTCACCGCCTGACCGGCCGCGACCAGCGTCTTCTCGGCGAAGGCGCCGATGCCGAGGGCGTTGGTGAGCGGGGTGCCGTCCAGCAGTGTCATGGGCTGCGCGGCGTTGCGGGAGTCGAAGCAGTACCAGGGGCGGCCGCGTCGGCAGGAACGGCAGCTGCCGCACGGCGCCCGCCAGGCCAGTACGACGTAGTCGCCGGCCTTCAGACCGGTGACTCCCGGACCGACCGCCTCCACCGTGCCGGCCGCCTCGTGGCCCAGCAGGAACGGGAAGTCGTCGGTGATCGCGCCCTCGCGGTAGTGGAGATCCGTGTGGCACACCCCGCAGGCCTGCACCTGGACGAGCACCTCACCGGGGCCCGGGTCGGGGACGACGATCGTCCGCACCTCCACGGGTGCGCCCTTCTTCGCAGCGACTACGGCACGGACCTCGTGTGGCACCACAGGCTCCTCTGCTGTTGCGCATTGCACGATCGGTTGCGCGATGAGGAACATACTGAGAACGGCGTCACGGGCCCGTCAAGGGGTGCGCGCCAACCCTCGGCAAAAGGAACCCGCGGGGCGAAACGTGTCGGACACATGGCGATACAAGACCGTGAACTCCCCGGCGTGCCACCGCTGTTGCGCACGGCGTTGCGTGCCGTGTTCCGCGCCGTTCGGGCGCTCGCATCTCCTGTGGGCGGCGGTGGCGCGCGTGACTGGCCTGATCCTTCCGGCCGGAGCCTCGGTCAGAAGCCGTACCCCATCCGCCGGGACAGCTCGGCGCCCGCCGCGACCGTGCGCTTGGCCACCTCCGGAAGCCGGTCCGCGTTGAGCCGGTACACCGGTCCGGAGACGCTGATCGCCGCGATCACCTTGCCGTCGTGCGCGCGCACCGGCGCGGCGACGGCCGCGAGCCCCAGCTCCAGTTCCTCCATCGTGACGCCGTAACCCTGCCCGACCACGGCCTCCAGTTCGGCGCGCAGCATCGCCGCGCCGGTGATCGTACGGTCGGTGAACCGCGGCAACGGCCGCGCCAGCAGACCCTCGCGCAGGGTCGGCGGCATGTGCGCGAGGAGCACCTTTCCGCTGGAGGTGGCGTGCAGCGGGGTGCGTCTGCCCAGCCAGTTCTGCGCGGTCACGGACGCGGTGCCGCGGGCCTGCATGATGTTGACCGCCGCGTCGTCGTCGAGCACGGCGATGTTGACCGTCTCACCCAGCTCGTCGGCGACCTCCCGGCAGACCGGGACGCCCTCCTGGGAGATGTCCAGACGCACTGCCGCCGCCCCCGCCAGGCGCAACACGCCGGCCCCCAGGTAGTACTTCCCGCGGTCCTTGGCCTGTGCCACCAGGCCGCGGTTCTCCAGGACGCCGAGGAGCCGGAAAGCCGTGGACTTGTGTACGTCCAGCTCCTCGGCGATCTCGGTGACGCCCGCCTCGCCGTGCCGGGCGAGGATCTCCAGCACGCTCACGGCGCGGTCCACCGACTGCACCGCACTGGCCGTTCCGCGACCGCCCTGTCTCTCCGGGGCCGCCGGGTCCGCCGTGGTCCCCTCGCCGCGGTCAGCCTGCTTGTGCGTGCGGGTCATGGCTCAACTCCCACCACCTGTCGGCCCGGTTCGGGCCGCATCCGCGGGAAGCCCTTGACGCGACGGTCGTCCCGCACGGATTCTGTTGCGCATAGCGCTGGATCGTGCGCCATGCGAAACATCATGTTATCGAAGGGTCCTGATCCCGGAAGGGTGCCGGACCACCCGGACCAGTGACGGTCCGTCACTCACCTTGCCGCTTCCCCGCGCCGGCCCGACGTGGGCCGGGCTCCCGGCGGCATCCCTGACGCCTGCACCGAGCAGGTCCCGGACCGCGTGTCCCGGACCGAGAGGGGGGCTTGTGATTCCCGTCTGCCGCCTCGAAGACCTCCCCGAGGGCGAGTCCGTCCGCGTCGCGACCACGCCGCCGATCGCCGTGTTCCACATCGAGGACGGCGAGTTCTACGCCATCGACGACACCTGCACCCACCAGGACGCCTCCCTCTCCGAGGGCTGGCTGGAGGGCTGCCTGGTCGAGTGCCCGCTGCACGCGGCCTCCTTCGACCTGCGCACCGGCGAACCGGTCTGCCTGCCGGCCCGGCGCCCCGTGCGCACCCACCGCGTCACCGTGGAGGACGGTGTCGTGCACGTCCACCTCGGCGCCGGGGAGGGCACGGCCGCATGACCACCACCGGGCACAGCCGTCCCGCCCCTGCCGGCACCGACCGCCCACCCGGTGCGGCATCGGCCTGTCCGCGCCATCGCCCGCACGGTGCCGTACTCCTGGTGAGCTCCCGCGGGCGGACGGACAGCGGGACGACGGGCGGACAGCGGTGCCGAGGGATGCGGTGACGCAGGAGGGCCCAGTGGTGCAGGCGGACCTCGTCTCGTCGGGGATCCGGTGGTGTCGGCGGATCCGGTGGCGTCGCCGGTTTTCGGCGCGTCCACGGATCCGATCGCGCCGACTGCGCTGTGCCGCGCCCTGGGCCCGGCCGACGGTGATTCGAGCAGCGACCGTCGGGAGCACCAGCGCCGGCTGTGCGGGACACGAGCGCCGCCCCACGGTGATGTGAGTACCGGCCGTCGGGGACACGAGCCCCTGCCGAGAGGATCAGGGGTGCGACAGCTGTCCGGCGCCGCCCCTGCGACGTATCCGCTCCTGCTCCCGCAGGCTCACCCGCTCCTGGCGCCGGTGGGCCCGGCGCTCACGCCGGAGGGACCTGGCCGTGCTGCTCGGCTCGGAGACGACGCCGTACCGCTGGCTCCACACCTGGCGGGTCACCCACACGTCGACCACGGCCCAGGTGGCCGCCACCGTGCTCGCCACGCTGCTGATCACCATGGGGAACGCCAGCCAGGATCCCGCCAGCGTGCACAGGAACGCCACCATCGCCTGGACCAGCGTCACCGCTATGACAAGGACCGCCCGCACCGCCGCCGTGCGCACCGGATCGGGCATCGGGTGCCGGCGTGCGGGCTCCTCCACCCACAACGTCCGGTCCCCCTGAGATCGTTCGCCGCCGACGGAGTCCGCGGCACGCACTCGCGCCGGTGTCCCGCGATCCGGAGCCCCCTGGCCCCGCCCCGCCTGCGAGCGCTCCGCCACGCTCTCTTCGGGCGCCTTGCGCCGCTCCGCCGTGCCCATCACCGTGTCACTCCCCACCGCCAGCAGACCGCTCGCCCCCGGCATCCGAAGACCCCGACTCTCCAGTGGCTGCCCGGCTTGCGCTGTTCTACGCCGCCGGGGTGCGGGATACGCCTCCTGTGACCCATTCCGCCCCCATCTCCCATAGAGATGGACGAACAAGACGCCGCGAAGATTCCCGATCGGCGAAGAATTCCGGCCAACCACCTGTCCGTGAGCCCGCCGTCGGGCCGAACAGGGGTGTGGGATCGCGGTGACAATCTCCCCCAATGCCCGGACAACTCGTCATCTCCCGCACCGGTTACGGAACTTCGTCCTCCGGACATGTCTTCGAGTTAACTGTGAGGCGGTAGTAGGCTCGCGCCGTTTGTAGACAGACATGAGCACCCCCGGCCGGCGGGGGTCGAGCTGGGGGAGGCCATGCGCTTTCGCGGGAAGTCGATCCGCCGGAAGATCGTGGCGCTGCTTCTCGTGCCGCTGGTGTCCCTGACCGCCATCTGGGGCTTCGCCACGGTGCTCACGGGGCGCGAAGTCGCCCGGCTGTTCCATGTGACCGACGTCGTCGAGCAGATCGGCTACCCCGCCGAGGACACCGCCCGCGTCCTGCAGCAGGAGCGTCGTCAGACCCTCGTCTACCTCGCCGACCCCCGTGCCTCCGACGCGCTGTCGGGACTGCGCCGCACCCGCGCGGCCACCGACCGGACGATCGGCATCTTGCGCGAGAACGCCAAGGACCATGAGCTGAGGGACGGCCTGGACACGGACGACGGCGAGCAGCTCACCGCCCTCCTGGACGCTCTCAAAGGTCTCGGCTCGCTGCGCCGCGGCGTCGAGGACGGAACCGTCACCCGCGCCCAGGCGCTCACGCTCTACAACCGCCTCGTCGATCCCTGCTACGCGCTCCTCGCGTCCCTCGACGGCATCGACGACGTCGAGGTCGACAAGCAGGCCCGCGCCCTGGTCAACATCACCCGCGCCCGCGAGCTGCTCTCCCGCGAGGACGCCCTGCTCGGCTCCTCCCTGGTCGTCGGCCGGCTCACCCACGACGAGTCCCGTGAGATCTCCGACCTCGTCGCCCAGCGCACCCTCCTGTACGACATCAGCCTGCCGCTGCTGCCCGCCGCCGAGCGCGAACGCTACGAACGCTTCTGGAGCAACGCCACCACAGCCCCGCTGCGCGTGGCCGAACGGGCCGTCGTCGGTACGGACTCCGGCCCCCCCGGCGGTGTCACGGCGAAGAGCTGGGACTCCACCGCGGCAACCGTCCTGAAGGAACTGGGCGCCCTGGACGACGGGGTGGGCGACCGTTTCCAGGAGCGTATGCGCCCCGTCGCCGTGAAGGTCATCGTGGAGGCGGCCATCGCGGGCGTCCTCGGACTCGTCGCGCTCCTGTTCTCCGTCTTCCTGTCGATACGGGTCGGCCGCACCCTCGTCCGCGACCTGCGCCAACTGCGCCTGGAGGCGCACGAGGCGTCCGGTGTCCGGCTGCCCGGCGTCATGCGCCGGCTGTCCGTGGGGGAACAGGTCGACGTCGAGACCGAGGTGCCCCGCCTGGAGTACGACAAGACCGAGATCGGCGAGGTCGGGCAGGCCCTCAACACCCTGCAGCGCGCGGCGGTCGAGGCCGCCGTGAAACAGGCCGAGCTGCGGGCCGGTGTCTCGGAGGTCTTCGTCAATCTCGCCCGCCGCAGCCAGGTGCTGCTGCACAAGCAGCTGACCCTCCTCGACAGCATGGAGCGCCGCACCGAGGACACCGACGAACTCGCCGATCTCTTCCGCCTGGACCACCTGACCACCCGGATGCGCCGGCACGCCGAGGGTCTGGTGATCCTCTCCGGTGCGGCGCCCTCCCGTCAGTGGCGCCGGCCCGTGCAGCTGATGGACGTCGTCCGCGCCGCGGTCGCCGAGGTCGAGGACTACGAGCGCATCGAGGTCCGGCGCCTGCCGAGGGTCGCCGTCACCGGCCCCGCCGTCGCCGACCTCACCCACCTCGTGGCCGAACTGCTGGAGAACGCCACCGTCTTCTCACCCCCGCACACCGCCGTCCAGGTCGTCGGCGAGCGGGTCGCCAACGGCTTCACCCTGGAGATCCACGACCGGGGCCTCGGTATGACGGCCGAGGCCCTCCTGGACGCCAATCTGCGCCTCGCCGAGACCCCCGAGTTCGAACTCTCCGACACCGACCGGCTCGGCCTGTTCGTGGTCAGCCGCCTCGCCCAGCGCCAGAACGTCCGGGTCTCCCTCCAGCCGTCGCCGTACGGCGGCACCACCGCGGTGGTGTTCATCCCCGACGCCCTGCTGAGCGACGACGTCCCGGACACCAACGGCATCGGCTTCCGGCTCGACCGGGACCGCCCGGCGAAGGGTGCCGAGCAGGCGCTGGGCCGTACCGCCGGGCGGCCCCCGGCACCGTTGCCACTGCCCGGCCTGCCGACCTCCCTGCTGGACGGACCGGTCGAGCTGGAGGCGCCCGTCGATCTCGACGCGCTGGACGACTTCCCCGGCGCCCTCCCGGACGAGGACAGCGAGCGCGGCGGCCTGTTCCGCCCCCGGCGGTCCCGCCCGGGCGGCGACGAGCAGCAGGCCGCCCCGCAGACCGACCGGCCCTCCCACGACGGGACCGGCGACCCCGGGCCCGTACCCCTGCCCCGACGGCAGACCCCCAAGCTCGTCAGCTCGCACGGCAAGCCCGTCGGCGACCAGCGGCCCCGCCGTGGTGAACCGGACCCCGGGCCCTCCGCCGGTCCGCGCCGCTCCGACACCGGCGGACTGGCCCCACTGCCCGCCCGCCGCCGCGGTACCGCCTCCCGGCGCCCCGCCAGACCCGCCGACCGGGCGGAGGACAGCTCCGCGACCCCGGCCGAGGGCACGGGTACGACGTCCGAGGCCCCGGCACTGCCCCGGCGCACCCGGACCGGGACGCCCGGCACCGGCGGCCCGGTGGACACGGCACCGCCCCGCGGCGGCTCGGCCGCACCCGCCGGCGACACGGGCCCCGGACCGGGCGTCGAACCCGGCGCGGGAGCACTGCCCCGCCGCGTACGCCAGGCGAGCCTGGCCCCCCAGCTCAAGCACGACACCGAGCGGCGCGCCGAGAACGCGGCGCCGCCCGCCGACCGCGACGCCGACGAGGTCCGCAGCCGGATGGCCTCGCTCCAGCGGGGCTGGCAGCGTGGCCGGGAGGAGAACGCCACGGGCGACGGGGCCCGGAACGGCACAGCACGAGGAACGACTAAGGGGGACGGTCGATGACCGCACCGAAGGCGACCGGCCACACGGCAACCGGCAAGGGGGAGCTGAACTGGCTCCTGGACGATCTGGTCGACCGGGTCGCCAGCATCCGCAAGGCCGTAATTCTGTCCGGCGACGGACTGCCGACCGGGGTCTCCAGGGACCTGACCAGGGAGGACAGCGAGCATCTGGCCGCTGTGGCGTCCGGCTTCCACAGCCTCGCCAAGGGCGTGGGCCGCCACTTCGACGCGGGCAGCGTCCGGCAGACGGTGGTCGAGCTGGACGACGCCTTTCTCTTCGTCACCGCTGCCGGCGACGGCAGCTGCCTCGCCGTCCTGTCGGACGCGGACTCGGACATCGGACAGGTCGCCTACGAGATGACGCTCCTGGTCAAGCGGGTCGGCGTGCATCTGGGCACGGCCCCGCGCACCGATCTGCCCGCAGACGGGTAGTGGGATGGCATGAGCGCAGACGGTCAGGGAAGAAGCCACTGGTTCGACGACGAGGCCGGGCCGGTCGTCCGTCCGTACGCCATGACGCGCGGCCGCACCACCAGTGCGGCCCAGCACCGCCTCGACCTGATAGCGGTGGTGGTCGCGGAGCCCGACACCGGCGACCCGGAGTCGGACCCCACGCTGTCCCCCGAACACGTGGAGATCGTCGGACTCTGCCGGGAGACACCGCAGTCGGTCGCCGAACTCGCCGCGGGACTCGATCTGCCCATCGGTGTCGTCCGCGTCCTCGTCGGCGACCTGGTGCACGCGGAACTCGTCCATGTGAACCGCCCGGTCCCCCCGGCCGAGCTGCCGGACGAGAGTATTCTGCGCGACGTGATCAACGGCCTCCGGGCGCTGTGACCAGCGCGGAAGCGGGGTAGCGACGTGACTGGCTGGCAGTTCTGGGTCGACCGGGGCGGCACCTTCACCGACATCGTCGCGCGTCGCCCGGACGGCCGCCTGCTCACGCACAAACTGCTGTCCGACAACCCGGCCCGGTACGCCGACGCGGCCGTGGCCGGCGTGCGGGCGCTCCTCGGCGACTCCCCGGAGCCGGTCGAAACCGTCCGCATGGGCACCACGGTCGCCACCAACGCCCTGCTGGAACGCACGGGCGAACGCACCCTCCTCGTCGTCACCCGAGGCTTCCGCGACGCCCTGCGCATCGCCTACCAGAACCGCCCCCGCATCTTCGCCCGCCGCATCGAGCTGCCCGAGCTGCTCCACGAACGGGTCGTGGAGGTGGACGAGCGCGTCGCCGCCGACGGCACCGTCCTGCGCGCCCCCGACCTGGACGCACTGGCCGGCCCGCTCGGCGAGGCCTACGCCGACGGGATCCGCGCCATCGCCGTCGTCTGCCTGCACAGCCACCTCCACCCCGGCCACGAACGCGCCATCGGCGAACTCGCCGCCCGCGTCGGCTTCCCGCAGATCTCGCTGTCCAGCGAGGTCAGCCCGCTGATGAAGCTGGTCCCGCGCGGGGACACCGCCGTCGTGGACGCCTACCTCTCGCCCGTGCTGCGCCGCTACGTGCGGCACATCGCCGACGAACTGCAGGGCGTACGGCTGATGTTCATGCAGTCCAACGGCGGGCTGACGGAGGCCGGGCAGTTCCGCGGCAAGGACGCTGTCCTCTCCGGACCGGCCGGCGGCATCGTCGGCATGGCCCGCATGTCGCAGCGGGCCGGTTTCGACCGCGTCATCGGCTTCGACATGGGCGGCACCTCCACCGACGTCTCCCACTTCGCCGGCGAGTACGAGCGGGTCTTCACCACACAGATCGCGGGCGTCCGGCTGCGCGCCCCCATGCTCGACATCCACACCGTCGCCGCGGGCGGAGGCTCCGTCCTGCACTTCGACGGCTCCCGCTACCGGGTCGGCCCCGACTCGGCCGGCGCCGACCCCGGCCCCGCCTGCTACCGCGCCGGCGGCCCGCTCACCGTCACCGACGCCAACGTGATGCTCGGCCGCATCCAGGCCGCCCACTTCCCCGCCGTGTTCGGACCCGACGGCGACCAGCCACTGGACGCCGCCCTCGTCCGTGACCGGTTCACCGCCCTCGCGCGCCGGATCCACGAAAGCACCGGCGACGACCGTACCCCTGAGCAGGTGGCCGAGGGCTACCTGCGGATCGCCGTCGCCAACATCGCCAACGCCGTGAAGCGGATCTCCGTCCAGAAGGGCCACGACGTCACCCGCTACGCCCTCACCACGTTCGGCGGCGCGGGCGGCCAGCACGCGTGCCGGGTCGCCGAGTCGCTCGGCATCCGCACCGTTCTCGTACCCCCCATGGCCGGTCTGCTCTCCGCACTCGGTATCGGCCTCGCCGACACCACGGCCATGCGCGAACAGTCCGTCGAAGCGCGCCTGGAAGCCGCCGCCATGCCCGGCATCCGCCGGACGGCCGACGCCCTGGAGGCCGCCGCACGCGCCGAACTCGTCACCGAGGACGTCCCGGAGGACCGCATCCGGGTCACCCGCCGCGCCCAGCTCCGCTACGACGGCACCGACACCACCCTCACCGTCGAGCTGGCCGGGCCCGACGCCATGAGGCACGCCTTCGAGGAACGTCATCGCGCCACGTACTCCTTCTCCCTCGACCGCCCGGTCGTCGTGGAAGCCCTCTCCGTCGAAACCACCGGCCTCACCGCACCCCCCGATCTCTCCGCCCTCGCCCCGTACGAGGGCCGTTCCCGAGCGCCCGGCACCGTCCGTCTCCACACCGGCGGCGCCTGGCGCGACGTACCCCTCCACCGCCGGGAGGCCCTCCCTCCCGGCGAGACCGTCACCGGACCCGCGATCATCGCGGAGGCCGGCGCCACGACCGTCGTCGACGACGGCTGGCGGGCCGCCGCGACGGAGGCCGGGCATCTGCTCGTGGAACGCACGGCGATCACGGAGAGTTCCGATCTGGACACAAAATCCGATCCGGTTCTCCTTGAGGTCTTCAACAACCTCTTCATGTCGATCGCCGAGCAGATGGGCGCCCGGCTGGAGTCCACGGCCCAGTCCGTCAACATCAAGGAGCGGCTGGACTTCTCCTGCGCCCTCTTCGACCCGGACGGGAACCTGGTGGCCAACGCCCCCCACATCCCCGTCCACCTGGGCTCCATGGGCACGAGCGTCAAAGAGATCGTCCGTCGCCGCGGCTCCGCCATGCGCCCCGGCGACACCTACGCCGTCAACGACCCGTACCACGGCGGCACGCATCTGCCGGACGTCACCGTCATCACCCCCGTCTTCGACACCGACCGGGTCACGGACACGCGGAGTGAGCCGCGGATCCTCTTCCACGTCGCCTCACGCGGCCACCACGCGGAGATCGGCGGTATCGCCCCGGGCTCCATGCCGGCCCACAGCCGCACCATCGAGGAGGAGGGCGTCCTCTTCGACAACTGGCTCCTCGCCGAGAACGGCCGCTTCCGTGAGGAGGAGACCCACCGCCTGCTCACCGAGGCGCCGTACCCGTCCCGCAACCCGCGCACCAACCTGGCCGACCTGCGCGCCCAGATCGCCGCCAACCAGAAGGGCGTGGACGAGGTCCGCCGCATGATCGGGGAGTTCGGCCTCGACGTCGTCCAGGCCTACATGCGGCACGTCCAGGACAACGCCGAGGAGGCCGTACGCCGCGTCATCGACGCCCTCGACGACGGCGAGTACGCCTACGAGACCGACTCCGGTGCCGTCATCCGGGTCCGGGTCCGCGTCGACCGCGCAGAACGCCGGGCGACCATCGACTTCACCGGCACCTCCGCGCAGCTCGCCACCAACTTCAACGCGCCCCTCGCGGTCGTCGACGCGGCCGTCCTGTACGTCTTCCGCACCCTGGTCGCCGACGACATCCCGCTCAACGACGGATGCCTGCGCCCCCTGGACATCACCGTGCCGCCCGGCTCCCTGCTCGCTCCCGAACCGCCCGCCGCCGTCGTGGCGGGCAACGTGGAGACCTCGCAGGCCATCACCGGCGCCCTCTACGCCGCCCTGGGCGTCCAGGCCGAAGGCTCCGGCACCATGAACAACGTCACCTTCGGCAACGACCGGCACCAGTACTACGAAACCGTCGCCTCCGGGTCCGGCGCCGGAGACGGTTTCCCCGGCGCCGACGTGGTCCAGACCCACATGACCAACTCCCGGCTCACCGACCCGGAGGTCCTGGAGTGGCGGTTGCCGGTCCGCCTGGAGGAGTTCGCCGTCCGCCGCGGCAGCGGCGGTGCCGGACGGTGGCGCGGCGGCGACGGTGCCGTCCGCCGCATCCGGTTCCTCGAACCGATGACCGTCTCCACGCTCTCCCAGCACCGCCGCGTGCCCCCGTACGGCATGGCCGGCGGCGCCCCCGGAGCGCTCGGCGCCAACCGGGTGGAGCGGGCCGACGGCACGGTCACCGACCTCGGCGGCAGCGGCTCGGCCGACGTCGGCCCCGGCGACGTACTCGTCATCGAAACCCCTGGTGGCGGCGGCTACGGCCGACCGTCGCCCGACCCCCGTCAAGCAGGAGAAGAATCCGATGATCCTCGGGCGCTCTGAACGCGGCAAGCCCCCGGTCGAGCCCGTCACGCTCAAGATCCTCGTGGCCGGTGGTTTCGGCGTGGGCAAGACCACCCTCGTCGGCGCGGTCAGCGAGATCAGGCCGCTGCGCACCGAGGAACTGCTCACCGAGGCCGGGCGGCCCGTCGACGACACCAGCGGTGTGGAGGGCAAGCACACCACCACGGTGGCCATGGACTTCGGCCGCATCACCGTCCGCGAGGACCTGGTGCTCTACCTCTTCGGGACGCCCGGGCAGGAGCGGTTCTGGTTCATGTGGGACGAACTGTCCGAGGGAGCGCTCGGTGCCGTCGTCCTCGCCGACACGCGGCGCCTGGAGGACTGCTTCGCCGCCGTCGACTACTTCGAGCGCCGGTCCATCCCCTTCCTCGTCGCCGTCAACTGCTTCGAGGGAGCCGCCCGGTACCCCGCCGAGTCCGTGCGCCAGGCGCTCGACCTGGACGACGACGTGCCCGTCCTGCTGTGCGACGCGCGCGACCGGGAGTCGGTCAAGGAGGTGCTCATCGGACTCGTCCGGCACGCGATGGAGTACGCGGCCGGCCACCGCCAGGCCGTACCCGGCTGACCGGCAGGCACGGCCCGCACCCGCCGTCCGGGGGACGGGCCGTGGCCCTGTGCCAAGCGCCCACGCGCGCGTGCGCAGGCTGCCGCGCGCCTGCCTGCCTCCCGTCCTGCGCCGGTCTCCACTCCGCGTACGCGCCACCCGGACAGCTCGTCTCCGACACGCGAGGCCGGATCAGGGCGTCAAGGTCGCCGGCAGCTGCGGTGGCACCGGCCTTCTCCAGGGGGCGGCCGTAGCGCTTCACGGCAGCGGACACGTACGGAAGGCCGTCTCACCAGCCCGGCTCGGCGGCCGCGTATCCGGCCGGCGTCGGGGCGGGCCCCGGGCCGCCGCGCCGGACCTCGTGGCCGGGCAGCCCGGCGCGCCCGAGCACCCAGCTGGCGCCGTCCAGCGCCTTGGCGGCCTTCTTCAGGGGGGCGAGACGAGCGGCGGCCTGGTGATGGTCACCGACGCTGCCGGGGCCGCAGACGACGGTCGCCAGGGAGAGGGTGACCGGCCGTCCGCCCGCCGCCCAGGGGGCGTCCAGCACGGCCGTCACCAGCGGGTCGAGCGCCTCCTCGTCGGCCAGCACCAGGAAGTCGTCTCCGCCGATGTGCCCCACGCGCGCGTGCCCCGTGACCGCCTGCTGGAGGGCGCGGCCCACCGCGCGGATCAGCTCGTCGCCCGCGGCGAACCCGGCACCGTCGTTGACCTGCTTGAAGTCGTCGATGTCCAGCCAGCTGAGCGCGAACGCCCGCCCGTCGGAGATCCGCCGGTCCACCTCGCCGACGATCGCGTCCGAACCGGGCAGCCGGGTCAGCGGGTTGAGCCCGGCGGCCTCCTCGACCCGGCTCTCGGCCAGCGCCCGCACCAGGTCCGCAAGCCGTACGACCCCCACGCACCGGCCCCCTGCGTCGACGACCGCCACGTCGTCGGACGTCCGGTCCCGCCCGCCGACCGCCACCACGTCCAGCACCTGCCACGCCGTCGCGTCGACGCCGACGGTGCGGGGCGCGTCACCCAGCTTGAAGGCCGGCCGGTCGGCGTACAGGGCGTGTCCGTAGCGGCCGGACATCGACAGCAGGAAGCGTGAACGGTGGACCGAGCGGACGGGCCGGCCGGCCGGGTCCACCAGCAGCACCCCCGAGACGTCCGGGGAGCCGGTCAGAAGCGCCCGCACCTGCCCCGCCGAGGCCGTCAGCGGCAGTACGGCGGCGGGCCGCACGAACTCCCGCACCGACGGCCCGGAGCGGGGCGCGTCCACGGCGCCGGGGGGCAGCGGCGGGACGTATACGTCCGCCGCGGGGATCCGGGCCGGCGGTGCGAACAACTCGCCCTGGGCCAACTGGGCACCGGACGACAGGGCAGCCGCGCACTGGAGCTCGGTCTCCACGCCCTCCACCGCCACCAGAGCCCCCAGTTCCTCGCACAGCGTCCGCATCGCCCGGACCGCGGCCGGCCGGGTGAGCAGCGAGGCGTCGAGTTTGACCAGGTCGGGGGAGAGGTCGGTGAGCAGTCTGAGCGGTACGTCGCCGTCGCCGATGCCGTCCGCGCTGATCCGGAAACCCTGCTCGCGCAGCGCCGCCACCGCCTCCAGCAGGGCCCGCTGAGGCACGTGCGTGTAGGGCGGGACGATGTCGAGCGTCACCTCCCAGGTCATGCGCCCCGCCGCGCGCACGGCGTCGCGCAGTGGTGTCAGGCCGCCGAGGTCGGCGAGCGTGGCCGCGAAGACGTTCAGGTGCAGCGGCAGCAGCGTCTCTTTGCGGGCCGCCGCGCGGAGGGCCAGCACGGTCAGCCTGCCGTCCAGTTCCGGATTCCGGCGGGCCTCGGCCAGGACGTCGCCGGTCTCCGGGCGGGCGAGTGTCTCCAGTGCGGCGACCGCGCCCGTCCTCAGGTTCACGACCGGCTGGAAGGCGAAGCGGAGATTATCCGTCCAGGAGTGCACGGGAGCATGATGGCGCTGCCCGCGCGCGCCCAGGCGCAGTTCATGAGACGTTCACGCAGGATTCCGGGCTGATCACAGAGCGTGGACGTTCCCTCCCGTCCTCCCGAGCGGCGCACGGGACGCCGCCCGGCCCGCTCACCGCACGGCGACCACCGAGGAGCCGTGCCCGAACAACCCCTGGTTGGCGGTGATGCCCACCCGTGCCCCGGCGACCTGGCGGCCCCCCGCCGTGCCCCTCAACTGCCAGGTCAGCTCGCACACCTGGGCGATGGCCTGTGCCGGCACCGCCTCGCCGAAGGAGGCCAGCCCGCCGCTGGTGTTCACGGGTATCGGACCGCCCGGGGCGGTCACGCCCTCCCGGATCAGCTTCGCACCCTCGCCCTCGCCGCAGAGGCCCAGGTCCTCGTACCACTGCAACTCCAGCGCGGTGGACAGGTCGTACACCTCCGCCAGGGACAGGTCCTCCGGACCGATGCCCGCCTCCTCGTAGGCGGCCGCGGCGATGGACGCGCGGAACGCCTCCGCCGGGGGTGCCACCGCGACAGCGGAGTCCGTGGCGATGTCCGGCAGGTCCAGCACCGTGTTCGGGTAGCGGGGCGTCACCGTCGACACCGCCCGGATCCGCACCGGCCGGACGGCACCGTGCCGCTGTGCGAAGTCCAGGCTGGAGAGCACCAGGGCGGCCCCGCCGTCGGACGTGGCGCAGATGTCCAGCAGCCGCAGCGGATCCGCGACCACCGCGGAGGCGGCCACCTCCTCGGCGGTGACCCGCTTGCGGTACCGGGCGTACGGGTTGAGCGCTCCGAGCGCGGCGTTCTTCACCTTGACCAGGGCGAAGTCCTCCGGGGTGTCCCCGTGCACCGCCATTCGCCGCCGCGCGTACAGCCCGAAGTACACCGGGTTCGTCGCGCCCAGCAGACGGAAGCGCAGCCAGTCCGGGTCGTCGGGGCGGTCCCCGTCCGCGGGCCGGAAGAATCCCTTCGGCGCCGCGTCCGCGCCCACCACGAGGACGACGTCCGCGAGGCCGGCGAGGATCTGGGACCGCGCGGCGGCGATGGCCTGGGCCCCGGACGCGCACGCCGCGTACACGCTGGTCACCCTCGCGCCCTGCCAGCCGAGGGCCCGGGCGAACGTGGCCCCCGCGACATACCCCGGATATCCGCCGCGCACCGTGTCCGCGCCCACCACGGAGCCGATGTCCCGCCAGTCCAGACCGGCGTCCACGAGTGCCGCGCGGGCCGCCGCCGTCCCGTACTCCACGAAGCCTCGGCCCCACTTGCCCCACGGGTGCATACCCGCACCGAGCACCGCCACGTCGTCCGTCATGCCGCCACCCCCGTCGGCCGCCAGTGCCAGATCGTCCAGGTCGTCTCCGCGTCCTGTCGGAGCACACCGGGGACGACCTCCACCTCCATGCCCACCGTCAGACCGGCGACGGTGACGCCGGGAGCCGCCTGCCCCAGCACCACGATCCGCTCGGCGTCCAGCTCCACCGCGATCAACGAGTACGGCTCCCACGGAAGTTCCGGATTGCTCACATAGGGTGACGGCGGGCGGTACCGGCTGTCGGTGTACGACCAGATGCGTCCCTTCCGTGACAGCGGCACCTCTTCCAGCCGGCCGCCCGCGCAGTGCGGGTTGCGGCAGTGGACGTCCTCGCGCGGGAAGAAGACCGAGGTGCAGGCCGTGCAGCGGGTGCCCAGGAGCCGGAAGGCGTCACCCTCGCCGGTGAACCAGCCGACGACCGCGGGCTTGTGTGTGTGCGGCAACGTTCCTCCCGGTGACGTTATCTGACGGAGCGTCAGGAGTGTGTCACGGGCGACCGGAAATGGGCAGGCCGTTTCTGTGAACCGAACGGCACCCCACGGCGTCGTGGTACACGAGGGGCGGCCGGGACCGACGGGGGTGATTCCGGCCGCCCCTTCCCGTTGCGCCCGTTCCTGACGCGTCGCTGCCGGAACACGTCCCTCCCCTGATCGGATACAGTCCGCGCGTGTCCGAAACTCAGCACCCAACCGCCAATTCCGCGCCGGACTCCCACTGTTCGAGCTGCGGTGCGCCCTTTGGAGAAGGCGTCTCCGGCTGGCCCCGCACCTGCCCGTCCTGCGGAACCGTCGCCTACCGCAACCCGCTGCCGGTCGCGGTCGCACTTCAGCCCGTGTACGACACCAGGGGAACGGCCCTGGTCGTCATCACCCGCACCGTCGCCCCCGCGCGCGGGGGCACGGCCCTGCCCGGTGGTTACGTCGACGACCGCGAGGACTGGAAACAGGCCGTCGTACGCGAACTCAAGGAAGAGACCGGCATCGACGCGGCCGCCCGCGACGTGCGGCTCGTGGACGCCATGAGCTCACCCGACGGCCACCTGCTGCTGTTCGGACTGCTGCCGGAACGCCCGGCCGACGGGCTGCCGCCCTCCGCACCCACGGACGAGACCGAGGGCTGGCACCTGCTGCGCAGGCCCGAGGAACTCGCCTTCCCGCTGCACACGGTGGCCGTCAGGGCGTGGTTCGAGGGCCGTTACGTGTGAGCCGGGCCGTTCAGCCGAGCCCCCGCAGGCGCACCGGGTAGGGCGGTCCGGCCACGCCGTCCTCCCGGTCCCGGGTGACCACCACCCGTCCGCCCTGCCGGCGGGCTACGTAACGCTCGATCTCCGGTTCGTCCCAGCCGTCGCCCGCGTCCGCCACCACCAGCCCGGACCCGGTACGTCCCCGCGCGGGCGCCCACACCTCCAGCTCCAGCGCGCCGTCGGCGCCGCGCACGGGCAGGACCGCCCCCGCGCGCGCGAGCACCGGTATCCGGGACAGCGGTGCCTCCACCATGACCTGCCCCGGGCCCTCGTAGACCTCCTCCGTCACCGTGTCGTACCAACGGCCCCGCGGCAGCCGCACCGCGCGCCGGCCGACACCGCGTTCCAGCACCGGAGCCACCAGGAGGCCGTCGCCCAGCAGGAACGCGTCCTCGCAGTCGCGCAGCGCCCGGTCCTCCGGCGCCCCCCACCACAGCGGCCGGACGTAGGGCGCGCCCGTCCGCCGGGCCAGATGCGCGAGCGTGACGAAGTACGGCAGCAGCCTCCGGCGCTCCAGCAGCGCCGCGCGCGCGTGCTCCAGCACCTCGGCGCCGAACTCCCACGGCTCCCTGCGCCCGGCCCGCAGGCTCGCGTGGGTACGGAACAGCGGCAGGTAGGCGCCCAGCTGGAACCACCGCAGATACAGCTCCGGCGACGGACTGCCGTCGAAACCGCCCACGTCCGGACCCGAGTACGGCACCCCGCACAGCCCCAGTCCCAGCACGAGCGACAGCGAGGCCCGCAGCCCCGGCCAGCCCGTCGCCACGTCCCCCGACCACGTACCGCCGTACCGCTGCAGCCCCGCCCATCCCGAACGGGAGAACAGGAAGGGCCGCTCCCCGGGCACCATCTCGCGCAGCCCCTCGTAGGCGGCCCGGGCCATGCACAGCGCGTACACGTTGTGCGCTTCCCGGTGGTCGCCGCCGCGCCCTTCCAGGGCGTGCCGCGCCGAACGCGGCAGGGTCGGCTCGCCGAAGGCGCTGAACGACGTCGGTTCGTTCAGGTCGTGCCAGAACCCCGCGAAGCCCTGCCCCAGCCGCTCCTCGTAGAGACCGCCCCACCACGCACGCACGCGCGCGTGCGTGAAATCAGGGAACACCGACTCGCCCGCCCACCCGACACCCCGCACCGCCCGGCCCTGCCCGTCCCGCACGAACGCGTCCACCGCAGAACCGCTCTCGTACACGGCGTTGCCCGACTCCGCCCGTACCGCCGGACCGACGACCGACACCAGCCGGACACCGTCCCGGCGCAGCTCGTCGGCCAGCACCGGCAGCTTCGGGAAACGCTCCTGGTCGACCGTGAACACCCGGTGCTCGTCGTAGTGGTCGACGCCGAGGTGCACGGCGTCGAGCGGCAGCCCGCGTTCCTGGTAGCCCGCCACGATCCGGCGCACCTCCTGCTCGCTGCCGAAGCCCCGGCGCGCGTGGTGATGGCCCAGCGCCCACGCGGGCGGCAGCGCCGGCGCCCCGGTCAGCGCGGCCCACGTGTGCAACACGCGCGCGGGGGTCCCCACCGCCACCCAGCAGCGCAGCGGACCGCCGTCCATCCGCACCTCGCAGTGACCCGGCCGGTCGTGCCCGGACCCGGCACCTTCCTCGCCCTCCCGCAGGACCACCGTGCCGTCCCAGGTGGTGTCATGGAACACCACATGCGTACCGGCGTCCGCCACCACCAGCTGCACCGGCATCGTCAGATACAGCGGATCGTCACCCGGCCCGAACGCACGGCCGGGATCGGTGTTCCACAACCGGTACCTGCCGTCGCGCAACCGGGGCCCCGATGCGCGCCCGCCCAGACCGAAGAACCGGGCGTCCGCCGCCACCTCCGACCGCTGCATCCACCGGCCCGCGCCCCCGTCGACCGGCTCCCACCAGCGCGGCGGCAGGTCCCGCCGCAGCACCACCCCGCCCGGCGTGCACACCTGCACCGCGCCGTGCCGCGACACGGCGACCGTCATCCGCTCGGCCACCACCCGCCAGCCGCCGTCCTTGTCCGGTTCCAGCACCGCCCGCGGATCCGGCTCGGGACCACTTCCCGCCAGCGCGTACGACGGCTGCGCCCCCGCCCCGTCCCACCCCCAGAAGACCGCCCCGTTCACCGCCACGACGATCCGCAGCTCCGAGCGGCTGAACCGGATCACACCACCTCCCGGACCCGGCTCCACCCCCTGCACCTGCCCCGGTACCCGAGCCCGCTCGGGCCCCCGCCTCGGCAGCCCGGCGGCGTCGAGACGCCTCCTGCGCCACGAGGCACGCACGGTACGCAACCCCAGAGCCGCCCGCCCCGAACCGACCACACTCACCGAACGCACCAGGTCACGACCGTCCATGCTGCTCACCCTGCCACTGAGCGCCCCACGCGCGCGTGTCGTTCAACTGCCGTTCACCCGTGCCCAGGCCACATCTTCACGGCGAGGACTATGTGGGGCACACCCTGGTGTAGAAGTCGATCACATGGCATCGTCCCTGTCAGCCGCGTCACGCGCACACCCCAGCCCGTGCGCGGACCGACGCACACGACGCGCACAGCCCGGGAGCCGCTTCAATGTCGACCGCGAACCCCCAGCCGCTCTGGCAGCCCGATCCCCAGCGGATCGCCCAGGCCCGCATCACCCGGTTCCAGGCATGGGCCGCCGAACACCACGGCGCCCCGGCCGAGGGCGGGTACCCGGCCCTGCACCAGTGGTCCATCGACGAGCTGGACACCTTCTGGAAAGCCGTCACGGAGTGGTTCGACGTACGGTTCTCGACCCCCTACACGCGCGTGCTCGGCGACCGCGCCATGCCCGGCGCCGAGTGGTTCCGGGGAGCCACCCTCAACTACGCCGAACACGCCCTGCGCGCCGCGGCCGACCGAGCCGACGAACCCGCCCTCCTCTCCGTGGACGAGACGCACCAACCACGCCCGGTGACCTGGTCCGAGCTGCGCCGCCAGGTGGCCTCCCTCGCCGCCGGACTACGCGACCTCGGTGTACGCCCCGGCGACCGCGTCAGCGGCTACCTCCCCAACATCCCCCAGGCCGTCGTCGCCCTCCTGGCCACGGCCGCCGTGGGCGCGGTCTGGACCTCGTGCGCCCCCGACTTCGGCGCCCGCAGCGTCCTCGACCGCTTCCAGCAGGTGGAACCCGTCGTCCTGTTCACCGTCGACGGCTACCGCTACGGCGGCAAACAGCACGACCGACGCGAGACCGTCGCCGAGCTGCGCCGCGAGCTGCCCACCCTGCGTGCCGTCGTCCACGTCCCCCTGCTGGGCACCGAGGCCCCCGAGGGCGCCCTGGAGTGGTCGGCGCTGACAGCGGGGGACACCGAGCCGGTCTTCGAACAGGTCCCGTTCGACCACCCGCTGTGGGTGCTGTACTCCTCCGGCACGACCGGCCTGCCCAAGGCCATCGTCCAGTCCCAGGGCGGCATCCTGGTCGAGCACCTCAAACAACTCGGCCTGCACTGCGACCTGGGCCCCGAGGACCGTTTCTTCTGGTACACCTCGACCGGCTGGATGATGTGGAACTTCCTCGTCTCCGGCCTGCTCACGGGCACCACGATCGTCCTCTACGACGGCAGCCCCGGCTACCCGGACACCGGAGCCCAGTGGCGGGTCGCCGAGCGGACCGGAGCCACCCTCTACGGGACCTCCGCCGCCTACGTCATGGCCTGCCGCAAGGCCGGCGTCCACCCCGCCCGCGACCACGACCTGTCCCTGGTGAAGTGCGTCGCCACCACCGGCTCCCCGCTGCCGCCCGACGGCTTCCGCTGGCTGCACGACGAGTTCGCCGAGGCCGGGGCCGACCTGTGGATCGCCTCCGTCAGCGGCGGTACGGACGTCTGCTCCTGCTTCGCCGGCGCCGTACCCACCCTTCCGGTCCACACCGGCGAGCTCCAGGCCCCCGGCCTCGGCACCGACCTCCAGTCCTGGGACCCGAGCGGCAAACCCCTCGTGGACGAGGTCGGCGAGCTCGTCGTCACCCAGCCCATGCCCTCCATGCCGATCCACTTCTGGAACGACCCCGACGGCAGCCGCTACCACGACAGCTACTTCGACACCTACCCCGGGGCCTGGCGCCACGGCGACTGGATCACCGTCACCTCCCGCGGAAGCGTGATCATCCACGGCCGCTCCGACTCCACCCTCAACCGGCAGGGGGTGCGTATGGGCTCGGCCGACATCTACGAGGTCGTCGAGCGCCTGCCCGAGATCAGGGAATCCCTCGTCATCGGCATCGAACAGCCCGACGGCGGCTACTGGATGCCCCTGTTCGTACACCTCGCACCGGGTGCCGTACTGGACGAGGCACTCCTCGACCGCGTCAAGCGGGCCATCAGGGAACAGCTCTCACCCCGCCACGTCCCCGACGAGATCATCGAGGTGCCCGGCATCCCGCACACCCTCACCGGCAAGCGCATCGAGGTCCCCGTCAAACGCCTGCTCCAGGGCACCCCCCTGGACAAGGCGGTCAACCCCGGCTCCATCGACAACCTGGCCCTGCTCGGCTTCTACGAGGAACTCGCCCGCAAGCGCGCCTGATCGCACCGGAGCACTACCTTCCGTATCCGCCTTACTTTCCCGTCACCACCTGTGTGACCTGCGTGGATTCCCCGTCGACCCACCCCCCGTGCGCCGGCGGCACTGCCATTGTCAGTGCCGCCGGTTACGGTGAGTGAGCATTGATCGACTGCGCATTGGGGGAAATCATGGCGCACACCGACCACCAGACCATGCGACGCATCCTGCGCCGCGAGATCGCCGGCACCATCGGCGTACTCACCGACGACCACGACTTCCGCGCCATGCGGCGCTACCGGAGCTTCACCTTCGACGACCACACCACCTACCTCCGGCAGCTGGAGGCCGTCCTCAGGGCCCGCGCCGCACAGGGCACCCACACCACACTCGCCCTGTTCGACCCGGAGGACTACGCCGCCTACTGCGCGGACACCGGCCTCGACCCGGAAGCCCCGGCCAGCCGGACGCGGTACACCGCGGAACTCGCGGCCACCGGCCCCACCGTCCCCTACGACGGCCGCCCGCTCGCCGACCTCCTGCCCGCGCTCGTCGACGAAGCCGTCCGCCAGGCCACCTGGGAGTACTCCACCACCCTCCTCACCCGCCTCGGCCCCTGCCCGACCTGCGGCGAGGACATCGGCAGGGCGGCCTTCACCCGCGCCTCCGAGATCCTGGTGCGCATCCTCGACACCGCCCCACCCGGCGACCGGCACCTCGTCTGCAGCGTCTCCGGACCACCGGACACCCTGGTCTCCGTCCTGCACGCGGACCAGGACCCTCAGGGCGCGACCCGCCTGGACGAGGCCGAGGTCCTGGAATTCACCAGCGTCCTCGCCCTGGGCCTCGCGACCCGCAGCCCCGGCGGACTCGTCATGCGCACCAGCGCCCCCGACACGGCCGACCGCGTCTACGGCTGGCGGCTGCGCGGCGGCGCCCTGGAACCACTGACGGCATCCGAGGTCTTCGACGCCTACTGCACCGATGTCGAGTCCGGCGACCTCATCCCTCCGGAATCCGGCGTCGACTACCGCGAACCCCCCGCCCTGGGAGAGGACAGCACGGCACCGCACCACCGCCACTGAGCGGCAGGAGCACGGCAGGAAAGCAGCAGGGGCGCCCCGCGCGAAGGCGGGACGCCCCTGGAACCCGGCGCTCCGCGGGCGCCGGTACGGCCTACTCGCCGGACAGCACCGCCTGCGCCGCGCTGCGCGCCTCCTCGGCGCTGTCCGCCGCACGCGCCGCGGCCGCGGCCCGCTCGCACTGCGCCAGCGTGTACTTCGCCAGCGTGGCACGGACGTACGGAATCGACGCCGAACCCATGGACAAGGAGGTGACACCCAGACCGGTCAGCACACAGGCCAGCAGCGGATCGGACGCGGCCTCACCGCACACCCCGCAGCTCTTGCCCTCGGCCTTGGCCGCCTCGGCGGACAGCGCCACCAGGTCGAGCAGCGCCGGCTGCCACGGGTCCTGCAGGCGCGACACCGCACCCACCTGCCGGTCCGCCGCGAACGTGTACTGCGCGAGGTCGTTGGTCCCCAGCGACAGGAACTCCACCTCCTGCAGGATCGAACGCGCCCGCAGCGCGGCCGAGGGGATCTCCACCATCGCGCCGAACTTGGCCTGCAGACCCGCCTCACGGCAGGCATCGGCGAAGGCCTTCGCATCCCTGCGGTCCGCCACCATCGGCGCCATGACCTCAAGGTAGACGGGCAGGCCCTCGGCAGCCCTCGCCAGCGCCGTCAGCTGCGTGCGCAGAACCTCGGGGTGGTCGAGCAGCGTCCGCAGCCCCCGCACGCCCAGCGCCGGGTTCGGCTCGTCCGCCGGCGTCAGGAAGTCCAGCGGCTTGTCCGCGCCCGCGTCCAGCACACGCACGACCACACGACCCTCGGGGAACGCCTCCAGCACCTGCCGGTAGGCCTCCACCTGCTTCTCCTCGGAAGGAGCGTTCTTGCTGTCGTCCAGGAACAGGAACTCGGTACGGAACAGACCGACGCCCTCGGCCCCGGCCTCCACGGCCGCCGGGACGTCCGCGGGCCCGCCCACGTTGGCCAGCAGCGGCACCTTGTGCCCGTCCGCGGTCGCACCGGGACCCGTCGAAGCGGCCAGCGCGGCCTTGCGCTCGGCGGCCGCGGCCTCCAGCTCCGCCTTCTTCTCCTCGCTGGGATTCACGAAGACATCACCGGTGCTGCCGTCGACAGCGATCACCGTGCCCTCGGCCAGCTCACCGGCACCCGGCAGAGCCACCACGGCCGGCACCCCCAGCGCCCGCGCCAGGATGGCGCTGTGGCTGGTGGGGCCGCCTTCCTCGGTCACGAAACCGAGCACCAGAGACGGGTCCAGCAGAGCCGTGTCGGCGGGAGCCAGATCCCGGGCCACCAGTACATAGGGCTCGTCGCTGTCCGGGACACCCGGCATCGGGACGCCCAGCAGCCGGGCGACGATACGATTCCGCACGTCATCGAGGTCGGCCACGCGCCCGGCGAGGTACTCCCCGGCACCGGCCAGCAGCTCCCGGTACGCCGCGAAGGCGTCGTACACGGCACGCTCGGCCGTGCTGCCGACGGCGATCCGCCGGTCCACGTCCGCCATCAGCTCGGGGTCCTGGGCCATCATGGCCTGCGCCTCGAGCACCGCCTGGGCCTCGCCCCCGGCCAGGTTGCCGCGCGCCATCAGGTCGGCGGCCACCGCATCCACCGCCTGGCGGGCGCGCCCCTGCTCCCGCTCCGCGTCCTCCGCGGGGATCTGCTTCGCCGGCGGCTCCAGCACCGCCGTGCCCATGTGCCGAACCTCGCCGATCGCCACACCATGGCTCACGCCGACGCCTCGCAGCGTTGTCTCCATCTCACCCGTCTCCGATAGTGCGGCGGGTCCCGCCGCCGCGATGGTTGTCCTGTCCGCCGCTCTACGGCGGCCCTGCTGTCAGTTCCAGGAGAAGAGGCTGTCGCCGGTCTTCACGTCACCGCTGTCACGGAGATCGGAGAGGGACTCGGCCGTGGCTTCCAGCGCGACGATCGGGCACACCGGGGACTTGCCGGCGGCCTCGACGGCGGCGGGGTCCCAGCGCACGACCGCCTGGCCCCGGGTCACGGTGTCGCCCTTGTTGACGAGCAGCTCGAAGCCCTCGCCGTTGAGCTGAACGGTGTCGATGCCGAGGTGGGTGAGTACACCGTGACCACTGTCGTCGACGACGACGAACGCGTGCGGGTGAAGGGAGACGATGACGCCGTCCACGGGCGCCACGGCCTGGGAGGGCTCACGCACGGGGTCGATGGCGGTACCCGGGCCGACCATGGCCCCGGAGAAGACCGGATCCGGCACGGCGGCCAGTCCGATGGCACGCCCGGCAACAGGGGACGTCACGGTGGTCATGGGAAGCCTCCCAAGGAGTGGAGCTGTTCAGGGGCCGTCACTGGCTGTCCCGGACGACGCACTGAGCAGCAGCGTATGTCATGTGAAGTGGCGGTTCCGGATGGAAGCTACCAGGTAGTGGTCTAGACCACCAGCTCGACAGATTTGCACCGCCTTCACGGCTGGCTGTACAGTCGTAGTCCTGCCGGGGGCAGTGAGGTGTGCGAAAGCGTCCTTGCTCTGGCAGCACCCAAACTCATCAGATCCTATCTCTGGATCTCCTTCTGCATGCTCGCAGGGGAGTGGTCAGGGAGGCGGAAAAACCCTGATAGAGTTTGAAACATCGAAGGGAAGCGCCCGGAGGAAAGCCCGAGAGGGTGAGTACAAAGGAAGCGACCGTTCCTTGAGAACTCAACAGCGTGCCAAAAGTCAACGCCAG
>NZ_JBVHWQ010000006.1:484544-556692 GCF_055564315.1 Streptomyces sp. NPDC029151 | reverse complement strand
TTGCCTACCTTGCCCCCCCGTTCGCAAAGGATCCCTCAATCCCTCCCCCCCCCCTCCCCCCCCCCCCCCCCCCCCCCCGTCCCCCCCGCTGCAGTTTCCGGGGATATTTCAGGATCCGGGCGTCCTTCCGCCGGCCTTCGCGGTGGCTGGAATTCGCCGGTGGTCAGCCGTGCCCCAGCGCCCGCTCCACCTCGATCTCGATGACCACCCGGGCCGGGTTCGGCGACGGCGTCCGTTCGTACCGGTCGGCGTACCGCCGCACCGCCTCCGCGACCCGCTCCGGCTCGGTCCGCACCCGCGCCCGCCCCTCCAGCGTGGCCCAGCGCCGGCCGTCCACCTGGCACACCGCCACCCGGGCGCCCTCGGGCCCGGCCGCGCGTACGTGCCGCACCTTCGCGCTCGTCCCGTTGGTGATCACCCGGGCCAGCCCCGCCTCGGCGTCGTAGGTCACCCCCACCGGCACGACGTGCGGGCTGCCGTCGGGGCGGAGCGTCGTCAGGGTGCACAGGTGTCGTTCGCGCCAGAAGGCGAGGTACGGCTCGTCCATGGGCGCAACCTAGACCCGAAGTCTCATCCCCATCACCTTGAGTTGAATAGACTCAAGTTTGCGTATGCTGGTTAAGTCAGCAGTGGACAGTGGTCGAGGAGGAGAACGGACACCGTGGACGCCGAGCTGACCAACAGGAGCCGGGACGCGATCAATGCGGCCGGTAACCGTGCCGTGACCGAGGGGCACCCGGACCTCACCCCCGCCCACCTGCTGCTGGCCCTGCTCCAGGGGCAGGACAACGAGAACATCACCGACCTGCTCGCGGCCGTCGACGCCGACCAGGCCGCCGTACGCGCGGGCGCCGAGAAGGTCCTGGCCTCGCTGCCGAGCGTGACCGGGTCGACCGTCGCACCGCCGCAGCCCAACCGCGAGCTGCTGGCCGTGATCGCCGACGCGGGCGAGCGCGCCAGGGAACTGGGCGACGAGTACCTGTCGACCGAGCACCTGCTGATCGGCATCGCCGCCAAGGGCGGTGCCGCCGGTGAGCTGCTCACCCGGCAGGGCGCCGAGGCCAAGAAGCTGCTGGAGGCCTTCAGGAAGGCCAGGGGAGGACGCCGCGTGACCACCGCCGATCCGGAGGGCCAGTACAAGGCCCTGGAGAAGTTCGGCACCGACTTCACCGCCGCCGCCCGCGAGGGCCGGCTCGACCCGGTCATCGGGCGGGACCAGGAGATCCGGCGGGTCGTGCAGGTGCTGAGCCGCCGCACCAAGAACAACCCCGTCCTCATCGGTGAGCCGGGCGTCGGCAAGACCGCCGTGGTCGAGGGCCTCGCGCAGCGGATCGTGAAGGGGGACGTGCCCGAGTCGCTCAAGGACAAGCGGCTCGTCGCGCTCGACCTCGGCGCGATGGTGGCCGGCGCCAAGTACCGCGGCGAGTTCGAGGAGCGGCTGAAGGCCGTCCTCGCCGAGATCAAGGACTCCGACGGGCAGATCATCACCTTCATCGACGAGCTGCACACCGTGGTCGGTGCCGGCGCCGGCGGGGACTCGGCCATGGACGCGGGCAACATGCTCAAGCCCATGCTCGCCCGCGGTGAGCTGCGCATGGTGGGCGCCACCACGCTGGACGAGTACCGGGAGCGGATCGAGAAGGACCCGGCCCTGGAGCGGCGCTTCCAGCAGGTGCTGGTCGCCGAGCCGACCGTCGAGGACACCATCGCCATCCTGCGCGGGCTCAAGGGGCGCTACGAGGCCCACCACAAGGTGCAGATCGCGGACAGCGCGCTGGTGGCCGCCGCCACCCTGTCCGACCGGTACATCACCTCCCGCTTCCTGCCGGACAAGGCCATCGACCTCGTGGACGAGTCCGCCTCCCGGCTGCGGATGGAGATCGACTCCTCGCCCGTGGAGATCGACGAACTCCAGCGCTCCGTCGACCGGCTGAAGATGGAGGAGCTGGCGATCGGCAAGGAGACCGACCCGGCCTCCCTCGCCCGCCTGGAGAAGCTGCGCCGCGACCTCGCCGACAAGGAGGAGGAGCTGCGGGGCCTCACCGCCCGCTGGGAGAAGGAGAAGCAGTCCCTCAACCGGGTCGGTGAGCTGAAGGAGAGGCTGGACGACCTGCGCGGGCAGGCCGAACGCGCCCAGCGGGACGGCGACTTCGACACCGCGGCCAAGCTGCTGTACGGCGAGATCCCGCAGCTGGAGAAGGAGCTGGAGGCCGCCTCGGCCGCCGAGGAGGAGGCCGCCAAGGACACCATGGTCAAGGAGGAGGTCGGCGCCGACGACATCGCCGACGTCGTCGCCGCCTGGACCGGCATCCCCGCCGGGCGGCTGATGGAGGGCGAGACGCAGAAGCTGCTGCGGATGGAGGAGGAGATCGGCCGGCGGCTCATCGGGCAGAGCGGGGCCGTACGGGCGGTCAGTGACGCCGTACGGCGGTCGCGGGCCGGGATCGCCGACCCCGACCGGCCCACCGGCACCTTCCTCTTCCTCGGTCCGACCGGTGTCGGCAAGACCGAACTCGCCAAGGCGCTCGCGGACTTCCTCTTCGACGACGAGCGGGCCATGGTCCGCATCGACATGTCGGAGTACGGCGAGAAGCACAGCGTGGCCCGGCTGGTCGGCGCGCCCCCCGGCTACATCGGGTACGAGGAGGGCGGCCAGCTGACCGAGGCGGTGCGCCGGCGCCCGTACAGCGTGATCCTGCTGGACGAGGTGGAGAAGGCCCACCCGGAGGTCTTCGACATCCTGCTCCAGGTGCTGGACGACGGCCGCCTGACCGACGGTCAGGGCCGTACCGTCGACTTCCGCAACACCATCCTGGTGCTCACCTCCAACCTGGGCAGCCAGTACCTGGTCGACCCGATCACCAGCGAGGCGGAGAAGAAGGAGCAGGTACTGGAGGTGGTCCGGGCCTCCTTCAAGCCGGAGTTCCTCAACCGGCTGGACGACCTGGTCGTCTTCTCGGCACTGACCAAGCCGGAGCTGGAGCGGATCGCCCGGCTGCAGATCGACCGGCTGGGCAAGCGGCTGGCCGAGCGGCAGCTCAGGCTGGACGTCAGCCCCGAGGCGCTGGCCTGGCTCGCGGAGGAGGGCCTGGACCCGGCCTACGGCGCCCGGCCGCTGCGCCGCCTGGTGCAGAGCGCCATCGGCGACCGGCTCGCCAAGGAGATCCTCGCCGGCGAGGTCAAGGACGGCGACACGGTCCGCGTCGACCGCTTCGGCGACGGCCTGCTGGTGGGCCCGGCCACGGGGAAGACGCTGTGACGCCCGCGCCGTGACACCCGAGAGCCGTACGAGGGCCCGTCGCGGGCCCTCGTACGCGTCCTCCGGGCCCTCGTACGGCGGCGTCCCCCGGGCCCTGGTCGCTCCCGTCGCTCCCGCCACCCCCTCCCCGTCCGCCCGGACGCCGGAATCATGTCCGCCGACGGCGGACAGGCGGGCGTCGGGGCTTGCCTCCCCCCTCCCCGCATGGGGGAGGATGGCGGCATCCGCATGAAGGGAAAAACACGGTGAGCATCGACCCGTCCTCGATTCCGAATTTCGGGGGCCAGCCCGAACCGCAGCCCCAAGGACCGGCGGGCCCCGTCCTCCCGGATCAGGACCTGGTGAAGCAGCTTCTCGACCAGATGGAGCTGAAGTACGTCGTCGACGAGGAGGGTGACCTCGCCGCGCCGTGGGAGCAGTTCCGCACGTACTTCATGTTCCGTGGCGAGGACGAGCAGGCGATCTTCTCGGTGCGGACCTTCTACGACCGCCCGCACAAGATCGACGAGCGGCTCCAGCTGCTGGAGTCCATCGACGAGTGGAACCGCCGCACCCTGTGGCCCAAGGTGTACACCCACACCCACGACGACGGCACCGTCCGTCTGATCGGCGAGGCCCAGATGCTGATCGGCACGGGCGTCGACATCAACCACTTCGTCTCCTCCACGGTCAGCTGGGTGCGGGCCGCGATCGAGTTCGACAAGTGGCTGGTCGAGCAGCTCGGCCTGGAGCAGGAGGTCAACGACTCCGAGACGCCCGAGGACGACGGGGAGTAACCGGCGACGGCCGGTCCGGGGGCGTCCGCTCCCGGACCCGGTCCGGTGCGTCCCCCCGCGCCACGGCCACCGCGCTCACATCGCGCGCAGCCGCTCCGCCGCCTCGCGGAGCACTTCCTCCCGCTTGCAGAAGGCGAACCGCACGAACGGCGCCCCCGCCTCCCGGTCGTCGTAGAACACCGCGTTCGGGATGGCCACCACGCCCGCCCGCTCCGGCAGGGCCCGGCAGAACGCGAAGCCGTCCTTCTCTCCGAGGGGCCGGATGTCGGTGGTGACGAAGTAGGTGCCGGCCGGCCGGAACACCTCGAAACCCGCCGCCGTGAGCCCCTCCGCCAGGATGTCCCGGCGGGCCAGCATGCTCCGGCGGAACTCCTCGAAGTAGGAGTCGGGCAGCGCCAGCGCCTCCGCCACCGCGTACTGGAAGGGCCCCGAGGCGACGTACGTCAGGAACTGCTTCACCGAGCGGACCGCGCTCACCAGCTCCGGTGCCGCCGTCACCCAGCCGACCTTCCAGCCGGTGAACGAGAACGTCTTGCCGGCCGACCCGATGCTCACCGTGCGCTCGCGCATCCCGGGGAACGTCGCCAGCGGCACGTGCCGGGCGCCGTCGAAGACCAGGTGCTCGTACACCTCGTCGGTCACCACCAGCAGGTCCCGCTCCACCGCCAGCTCGGCGATCGCGGCCAGCTCCGCGCGCGTGAGGACCGTTCCGGTCGGGTTGTGCGGGGTGTTCAGGAGCAGCAGCCGGGTGCGGCCGGTGACCGCGGCCCGCAGCTCGTCCAGGTCCAGCCGGAAGCTGCCGTCCCGCGGCCTGAGGGTCACCGGCACCCGGGTGCCGCCCGCCATCGCGATGCTCGCCGCGTACGAGTCGTAGTACGGCTCCAGCGCCACCACCTCGTCCCCCGGCTCGACCAGCGCCAGCAGCGCGGCCGCGATCGCCTCGGTGGCGCCCGCCGTGACCAGCACCTCGGTGTCGGGGTCGTAGGACAGGCCGTAGCGGCGCTGCTGGTGCGCGGCGATCGCGGTACGCAGCTCGGGGACGCCGGGGCCGGGCGGGTACTGGTTGCCGCGGCCGTCGCGCAGCGCCCGCACGGCGGCCTCCCGGATCTCCTCCGGGCCGTCGGTGTCGGGGAAGCCCTGGCCCAGGTTGATCGCCCCGGTCGCCACGGCCAGCGCCGACATCTCGGCGAAGATCGTCGTCCCGAACGCGGCGAGCCGGCGGTTGAGGTGAGGACGTGCGCTGGAGGTCATGCCGGTCATCCTGCGCTCAAGCTCTGGAGTTCCTCAACTCTGCTTTGCGGCACACGGCGGCCGGGCATCCCCCGGGCACCGCGCGAGGCGCGGCACCACGCGAGGCGCCCACGGGGGGCCGCTTCGGGGGAACGGAAGGAGGGTGGCGCCATGAGCGACAGTGCGATCGAGGGCATCATCCTGGTGGTGGTCGTGGTGATGTTCGTCCTGGCGGGCGAGGCCCGCAGGAGCCGGAAGGCCCGGCTCTCGCGGGGCAAGTCCGGCCGCGCGCGGAACCGGTCGTACCGCGCGGCGTCCGCGTCGTCCGGGTCGGCCGCGTCGTCGTCCACCGACAGCAGTGCGAGCAGCTGGTGGGTCGGTGGCGGGGACTCCGGCTCGTCGGGGGGCGGGGGGCACCACGGCGGGCACCACGGGGGGCACTCCTGTGGCGGCGGTTCGTCGTGCGGGAGCAGCTCGTCGTGCGGCGGGGGGTCCTCGTGCGGCGGGGGGTCGTCGTGCGGCGGCGGGGGCGGATGCGGGGGAGGCAGCTGACACGGGGCGGCTGAGCTTTCCGGAACAGGGGGGAACCGCATCCGGGCCGCACCCGCCGGGCGCCCGCCGGGCAGACATCCGGCGGGCGCCCGGCGTCGTGAACCCGCGCCCGGCGTACGCCATGGTTGAACAGTTGAACTGTGGAGCCCTCTGAGGGATGGAAACCCCACGAAGTTGGGTAAAAACGCTGTGGCGTCGCCACTGTTCATGATTCCCTCTAAATCGCCAACGCAGCCCCTCGGACGTCCCCAGACTGCCCACCCCGGCCGGGCCGGCAGGGCTGACATGGCCGATCTCCCCCTCATTTGCGTGTTAGCGGAGCCGATCCATGCTCACGACCCTGAACACCACGTACACCGATACGCGCGCTGCCGACCTGGCCTGGGCCCTGGGACGCGAACCGCTGCCCGCCCTGGCCACCCTCGATCTGGAACTCGCCGGCGCGCGACTGCAGTTGCGGCTGCTCGGCGCCTCCCACCAGGTGCTGCTGGAGGAGGAGCGAGGCCGCTGTTCGGAGACGGTCGCGTGCATCCCCGGATCCAGCACCCCGCTGCCGCTGGGCGTCGCCAAGCGGGTCGGTGACTGGGAGTACGAGTTCGCCGCCCGCGTCGAGATCCTCACCCCCGGCTCCTTCGCGGGCCGTGCCCAGGAGCTGCTGGCCCTCGTTTCCGACCATCCGCACGGCCTGGCCGGGGTCTTCCCGGGCAGCCCGCACGCCTTCACCGCGATGCTGGCCCAGCGGCACGAGGGCCAGGTGCACTGGCGCACCTGGCACGCCTACCCGCAGGACGGCCAGCTGGTGGCCACCCGGACCCGGGTCGGCGCGCGGACGGGAGCGGCCCGGCAGTCCGCGGCGACATAAACCCACCATGCGTCGACCGCCTCCAGATCCACACGTGTGGGTGACGAAGCGTGCCGCGTGCGTGACGTAACGTCGCAGCGTGATCGAACCGCAGGCCCCCGCGCCCCCGGGCGCCCCGCCCTCCCGGACAGGCCCCGCACGGCTGCCCGTCCGACCCGGCACCGGGCGGTTCCTGGTCCTCGTGTGCGTCTTCGTCTGCGCCGCCTGCGGACTCGTGTACGAACTCGAACTCGTCGCGTTCGCCTCCTACTTGATCGGCGACTCGGTCACCCAGGCCTCCGTGGTGCTGTCCGTGATGGTGTTCGCGATGGGCATCGGCTCCCTCGGTGCCAAACGGCTGCGCTGGCACGCGGCGGCCGGCTTCGGCGCGGTCGAGTCCGCCCTCGCCCTGGTCGGCGGGTGCAGCGCCATGGCCCTGTACGCCGTCTTCGCCTGGACCGCCGGCTGGGGCGGGATGTGGGCCGACGGACCGCGCTGCCTGCTGGTCGCCTTCTCCCTGGCCATCGGCCTGCTCATCGGTGCCGAGGTCCCGCTGCTCATGGAGCTGATCCAGCGCATCCGCCGGCAGGACGCGGGCGGGGCGGTGGCCGACCTGTTCGCCGCGGACTACGTCGGCGCACTCGTCGGCGGCCTCGCCTTCCCCTTCCTCCTCCTGCCGTTCCTCGGCCAGTTGACGGGCGCCCTGCTGACCGGCACGGTCAACGTCGTCGCGGGCGGCGCCCTGGTCCTCGGCCTCTTCCGCCGCGACCTCACCCGTCGCGCCCGCTGGACCCTCCTCCTCGCCGGCCTCACCGTCCTCGGTGTCCTCGCCTCCGCCGCCGCCCTCGCCGGCGACTTCGAACGCGCGGCCCGGCACGCCGTGTACGGCACGGACGTCCGGGTGGCCGTGCAGACCGACGTCCAGGAGGTGGTCCTCTCCGGCGGGACCGGCACACGCCCCCTCGACCTCTTCCTCGACGGCCGCCTCCGCGTCGGCGGCCGCGACGGGCACCGCTACCACGAGGCCCTGGTCGGGCCCGCCGTGACCGGCCCGCACGCGCGCGTCCTCGTCCTCGGCGGCGGCGACGGCCTCGCCGCCCACGAGGTACTGCGCCACCGGGGGGTGCGCCGCGTGGACGTCGTCGAACTCGACCCCGGCCTGGTGGACCTGGCCCGCCGCGACCCCGGCCTGTCCGCCGCCAACGGGTACGCCCTCGCCGACCCGCGCGTGCACGTCACCGTCGCGGACGCGCTCGCCTGGCTGCGGGGGGCGCGGAGACCGGCGTACGACGTCGTGATCGCCGACCTCCCCGATCCCGGCATCACCGCCAGCACCAAGCTGTACTCCCAGGAGTTCTACGGCCTGGCCCGCCGGGTCCTCACCCGGGACGGCCGTCTCGTGGTGCACGCCGGGCCCGTCACCACCCGCCCCCGCGCCTTCTGGACCGTCGCCGCGACCCTCCGCACCGCCGGCTTCGCCGTCTCCCCCTACCGCGTCCTCGACCACGACTCCGGTTTCGCGGCCGGCCCCGACCGCTCGACGGACGCCTCCCGGGCACCCCGGGACTGGGGGTTCCTGCTGGCGGCTCCGGGGACCACGCCTCCGGACCTGCGGGTGCCCCGCGACCACTCCGGGACGCTGACGCAGGGCCGGCTGACGGCGGACGCGCGGGCGGCGCAGAGGACGCGGGTGGAGGGACTGACGGCGTCGACGTTGGTGCACCCGCGGTACTGAGGGGCGCTGAGGGGGCCGAGGGCTGCCGAGCGGTGCGGGGGGTTCCCGCCCGCTTCACGGTTCGCCGAGTCGACCGGGTCGACCGGGTCGACCGAGTCGACCGGGTGAGTTCCGGCCGCGACTGGGTAGGCTCCCGCACCATGGAGCACCAGGTCTTCCTCCCGGCCCCCGCCGAACAGCTCCGGACCGCTCTGGCCGACCAGGCCCGCGTGGCCCGCGCCGTCCCCGGCCTGCAGCAGGACGCCGGTGCCGAACCCGTCACCGGCCGGCTGAAGCTCCGTGTCGGCGGACACTCCGTCACCTACCGGGGCACGGCACACGTCGCGCCCCGCGAGGACGGCGGGTACGCCGTCGAGGCCGACGCCACCGAGGCCCGTGGCACCGGCTCGGTCAAGCTCGCCCTGACCCTGCGCCTCGCGGACACCGAGGGCGGCTGCACCGTCACGGCCGAGGGCACGGCGGACGCGACCGGCCGCATCACGGAACTGCCGGAGGAGACGGTGACCGCGGCCGCGACGAGGCTGCTGAACCGGTTCCTGGAGGCCCTGGTGACGAACGGCGACGAGCAGCAGACGCCTACCGCCGACGCCGACGCCGAGACCGACGCCGGCCCCGACACGGCCGCCGGGAGCGAGGCCGACGCCGGCAGCGACGCCGGCACCCCCCGCCCCTCCGTCTTCGACACCGAGGTCCCCCCGCCGTCCCTGGACCAGGACTTCACCGACACCGGCGAACCCCCCGCCGAGGCCGCGCACGCGCGCCGCACGATGATCGGCCGCAGCGCCGAGGAGGTCGACCACGCCCCGCCCCGCGGCCGCTACGCCCCCGTCCCGGCCCCGCAGACGGTCGCCGGCGGCACGGCCCTGCGCTGGGCGGCACCGGCGGCGGCGCTGGCGCTGGCCTCCGCGATCGTCGTGGGCCGTGCCCTGCGCAAGCGCCGCTGACGGCCCCCTGACCGCAGCCGCGTCCCCCGGACCCGCCCCCGACCGGCCCCGACCCCAGTACTGTCGTCCCGTGAGTAACGAAGACATCACGCTGACCGCGGGCGAGGCGGAAGTACGCGTCAGCCCGGCAGCCGGCGGCCGTATCAGCAGCCTCAAGGCCGGCTCCCTGGAACTGCTGCGGCAAGGGCCCCGCTACGGCTGTTTCCCGATGGTCCCCTGGTGCGGCCGGATCCGGGAGGGCCGCTTCCTGGACGGCGGAACCGTCCGCCGGATGCCCCTCAACTCCCCGCCGCACGCCATCCACGGCACCGCGCGCGACGGCGCCTGGCGCACCGCGCGCGTCACGGACAACGAGGCGGTGATCACGTACGAGCTGACCGACCCCTGGCCGCACCCCGGCCGCGTCACCCAGGTCGTCGCGCTCGCCGAGGACGCCCTGACGCTGACGATGTCCGTCGAGACGTACGACGACTCCTTCCCGGCCCAGGTGGGCTGGCACCCCTGGTTCCACCGCAACCTCGGCGGCGAGGACGTCCGGCTGGACTTCAAGCCCGCCTGGCAGGAGGAGCGCGGCGCCGACCACCTGCCCACCGGCAACCGGATCGACCCGCGGCCCGGTCCCTGGGACGACTGCTTCGGCATGCCCGGCGGTGTCGGCGTCACCCTCACCTGGCCCGGGCAGCTGGAGCTGAGGGTGACCAGCCGCGAGGAGTGGGTGGTGGTCTACGACGAGCAGGCCGAGGCCGTCTGCGTCGAACCGCAGACCGGCCCGCCGAACGGGCTGAACACCCTCCCGCGCCTGGTCACCCCGCTGGAGCCGCTGGAGGCGACGACCACCTGGAGCTGGCGGCGGCTCTAAGCTGGTCGGCATGACGGACGTACGTGGCGCGCTGCTGCAGCAGATCAAGGACAAGGCCGTGGTGCACGGCAAGGTGACCCTCTCCTCCGGTCTGGAGGCCGACTACTACGTCGACCTGCGCCGCATCACCCTCGACGGCGAGGCCGCCCCGCTGGTCGGCCAGGTCCTGCTGGACCTGACCGCCGACCTGGAGTTCGACGCGGTCGGCGGGCTCACCATGGGCGCCGACCCGGTCGCCGCCGCCATGCTGCACGCCGCCGCCGCGCGCGGGCGCCGGCTGGACGCGTTCGTCGTCCGCAAGGCGGCCAAGGCGCATGGGCTCCAGCGCCGGGTCGAGGGCCCCGACATCGCCGGACGCCGCGTCCTGGTCGTCGAGGACACCTCCACCACCGGCGGCTCCCCGCTGACCGCCGTGGAGGCCGTCCGCGAGGCCGGTGCCGAGGTCGTCGCCGTCGCGACCATCGTGGACCGGGCGACCGGCGCCGCCGAGAAGATCGAGGCCGGCGCGGGCGTCCCGTACCGGTTCGCCTTCTCGAAGGATGAACTGGGTCTGGACTGACGACGCGGTGTGACCTTGGCTTGACCGGGGCACCGACGGGTGCCGTCTCGTCTGGAAAGATGTGCTCGACGACGACGTCGAATCCCCAGCAGGTCTAGGTCAGGGCCGTACGCAGAACCCCTACCCGCAACACAAGGAGCGGACAGATGCCCATCGCAACCCCCGAGGTCTACAACGAGATGCTCGACCGGGCGAAGGCAGGCAAGTTCGCCTACCCGGCCATCAACGTGACCTCGTCGCAGACCCTGAACGCGGCGCTGCGCGGCTTCGCGGAGGCGGAGAGCGACGGCATCGTCCAGATCTCGACCGGCGGTGCCGAGTTCCTCGGCGGCCAGTACAGCAAGGACATGGTGACCGGCGCGGTCGCGCTCGCCGAGTACGCGCACATCATCGCCGAGAAGTACCCGGTCAACATCGCGCTGCACACCGACCACTGCCCGAAGGACAAGCTGGACGGGTACGTGCGTCCGCTGCTGGCGCTGTCCAAGAAGCGCGTCGAGGCCGGTCTCCCCCCGCTGTTCCAGTCCCACATGTGGGACGGCTCGGCGGAGACCCTCGCCGACAACCTGGCGATCGCGCAGGAGCTGCTGGAGCAGGCCCGCGCCGCCAAGATCATCCTCGAGGTGGAGATCACCCCCACCGGCGGCGAGGAGGACGGCGTCACCCACGAGATCAACGACGAGCTGTACACCACCGTCGACGACGCGATCCGCACCGCCGAGGCCCTGGGCCTGGGTGAGAAGGGCCGCTACCTGCTGGCCGCCTCCTTCGGCAACGTGCACGGCGTGTACAAGCCGGGCAACGTCGTCCTCCGCCCGGAGCTGCTGAAGGAGCTGAACGACGGCGTCGCCGCCAAGTTCGGCAAGGCGTCGCCGTTCGACTTCGTCTTCCACGGCGGCTCCGGCTCCACCGAGCAGGAGATCCAGACCGCGCTGGAGAACGGCGTGGTCAAGATGAACCTGGACACCGACACGCAGTACGCGTTCACCCGGCCGGTCGCCGGTCACATGTTCGCGAACTACGACGGCGTCCTGAAGGTCGACGGCGAGGTCGGCAACAAGAAGGCCTACGACCCGCGCACCTGGGGCAAGCTGGCCGAGGCGAGCATGGCCGCGCGCGTCGTCCAGGCCACGCAGAACCTCCGCTCGGCGGGCAACAAGATCAAGTAAGCGCCACGGCGCCGCACCGGGCCCGGCGGCTGTCCAAGCCCCCGGGCCCGCTGTATACCTGGGGGCATGCCCGATGTCCGGCTGGCCTCGCCCCAGGGCAGGTGGATCCTGTTCACCACGGTCCTCGGCTCCGGCATGGCGCTGCTGGACTCCACCGTCGTCAACGTCGCCCTGCCGCGCATCGGCCGCGACCTGGACACGGACCTCGCCGCCCTCCAGTGGACGGTCAACGCGTACATGGTCACGCTGGCCGGCCTCATCCTGCTGGGCGGCTCGCTCGGCGACCGCTACGGCCGGCGCAGGATCTTCCTGGTCGGGGTGGTGTGGTTCGCCACCGCCTCCCTGCTGTGCGGGCTCGCGGTGAACGACGTCATGCTGATCGCCGCCCGGGCGCTGCAGGGCGTCGGCGGCGCCCTGCTCACGCCCGGCTCGCTCGCGCTCATCCAGGCGTCCTTCCACCCCGACGACCGCGGCCGGGCGGTCGGCCTGTGGTCCGGCTTCGGCGGGATCGGCGCCGCCGTCGGCCCCTTCCTCGGCGGCTGGCTGGTGGCCGGTCCCGGCTGGCGCTGGGTGTTCCTGCTGAACGTGCCGCTGGCCCTGCTGTGCGTCCCGGTCGCGCTGCGGCACGTACCGGAGTCGGCGGACGAGCGCGCCCACGGCCGCTTCGACGTCCTCGGCGCGGTCCTCGGCGCCCTGGCCCTCGCCCTCCTGACGTACGCGCTCATCGAGGCCCGTACCGGCTCCCCGGCGGTGGCCCTGACGGCGGCGGCGGGCCTGGCGTCGGCGCTGGCCTTCGTCCGGGTGGAGCGGCACCGCCCCGATCCGATGCTCCCGCCGGACATCTTCGCCTCGCGCCGGTTCACGGCCGTCAACCTGGTCACCCTGTGCGTGTACGCGGCCTTCGGCGGCTTCTTCTTCCTCACCGCCCTGCAGCTCCAGGTGGTGGTGGGCTACTCGCCCCTGGCCGCCGGTACGGCCCTGCTCCCCACCACGGCCCTGATGCTGCTGTTCTCCTCCCGCTCCGGTGCCCTCGCCGACCGCACGGGTCCGCGGCTGCCGCTGACGGCCGGGCCGTTGCTGTGCGCGGCGGCGATGCTGCTGATGCTGCGGGTGGGGGCCGGAGCCGACTACGCGACGGACATCCTCCCCGCCCTGCTGGTGATGGGCGCCGGCATGGTCACGCTGGTGGCGCCCCTGACGGCCACCGTCCTCGCCTCGGTGGACACCGCCCGGGCGGGCCTGGCCAGCGGCATCAACAACGCGGCGGCCCGTGCGGCGGGCCTGGTCGCGGTGGCCGCCCTCCCGCTCGTGGCGGGCATGGGTCCGGAGGCGTACCGGTCGGCCCCGGCGTTCGACGCGGCGTTCGACCGGGCGATGCCGGTCTGCGCGGGGATCCTGCTGCTGGGCTCGGTCCTGGCCTTCACCCTGGTCCGCCGCCCGTCCCCGGACCGCTGCCGACCGCAGTGCCGGACGCACGGCAACGTGACGGCTCCGCCGCTGGAGCCCGACAGGCCGGCATAGCGGGCGGCACCGTGGCCGCGGTCCGTCCCGCTCCCGCGCCGCCGTGGCCGCGGGTCCGTCCCGCCCCCGCGCCGCCGTGGCCGCGGGTCCGTCCCGCTCCCGCGCCGCCGTGGCCGCGGGTGCGGGACGGAGGCTCCGCCGGCCGCACATCGCCCCTGCGCCGCCCCCGCGAGGCGCACCGGGCACGCCCCCGGGGCGCCGGTGCGCGAGACTGAACCCATGACGATTCACGAGAACCTCCTCGGCGGCCCGCCCCCCACCCGCCTCCCCGACGACCCGGAGCCCCGGCAGGCGCTCGCGGACGGCACCGCGCCCGCGGACGTCGCCGCCAAGCACCCCACGTCCTCCCTCGCCTGGGCGCAGCTGGCGGACGACGCGTTCGAGCGGGGCGCGGTCGTGGAGTCGTACGCGTACGCCCGTACGGGGTACCACCGCGGCCTGGACGCCCTGCGTCGCAACGGGTGGAAGGGGCACGGCCCGGTCCCGTGGGAGCACGAGCCGAACCGCGGCTTCCTGCGCGCCCTGCACGCCCTCGCCCGCGCCGCGCAGGCGATCGGGGAGCAGGACGAGTACGAGCGCTGCACGCAGTTCCTGAAGGACTCCTCGCCGGAGGCGGCCCAGACCCTGGGCTGATCCGGAGGGACGTCGGTGTGGCCCGTCTGGCAGCAGGCGGGCCTTGCCGTACCCCGGGGCATTGCGGAGGATTGCGGGGTGGGGACCGGGGCCCCCGTGCCGGCATCGGCAGGGGCGGACCGCTACCCGGAGTAACAACAGGAGACAGCGATGTCCCAACAGGCTCACCCCCTTCCTGAGGCCGCTGAGCCCGAGACCCCGAATCTCGATTTCGCGGGGACGACGCCGTACGAGGACTACGTCAAGGCGGACGTCCTCACCCACCTCCAGCACACCCTCTCCGACGATCCCGGAGAGATGGTCTTCCTGGTGACCACCCAGGTCATGGAGCTGTGGTTCACGGTCATCGTGCACGAGTGGGAGACCGCCGCGCAGGCGCTCCGCTCGGACGACGTGCCCACCGCGATCGCCGCGCTGAAGCGCTCCGTGCGGGAACTGGAGGCCCTGAACGCCTCCTGGAAGCCGCTCGGCCAGCTGACCCCGGCGCAGTTCAACGCGTACCGCGGCGCGCTCGGCGAGGGCTCCGGCTTCCAGTCGGCGATGTACCGGCGCCTTGAGTTCCTGCTCGGCGAGAAGTCCGCGTCCATGCTCGTACCGCACCGCGGCGCCCCGCGCGTCCACGCGGAACTGGAGAAGGCGCTGCACGAGCCGAGCCTGTACGACGAGGTCGTGCGGCTCCTCGCGCGCCGCGGCCACGCCGTCCCCGGCACCGTGCTGCGCCGGGACGTCTCCCAGCGCTACGAGCCGTCGGAGGCCGTGGAGGCCGCCTGGACCGCGGTCTACGCGGGTGACGAGAGCGACGAACTCGCCCGGCTCGGCGAGGCCCTCACCGACGTCGCCGAGCTGGTCTGGCGCTGGCGCAACGACCACCTGGTCGCCACCCGGCGCGCGATGGGCGCCAAGGCCGGCACCGGCGGCTCCGCCGGCGTGGCCTGGCTGGAAAAGCGCGCCCGCAAGAACGTGTTCCCCGAGCTGTGGACGGCGAGGTCCCATGTCTGAGCTGCCCCTGCTCGCGCAGAAGCTGGACGCGTCCGACGAACTGGCCCCCCTGCGCGACCGCTTCGTCCTCGACACCGCGTCGGACGACCCGGCCGGCACCGCGGCCGTCTACCTGGACGGCAACTCCCTGGGCGCCCTCCCCGCGCACGTCCCCGACCGGGTGGCCGACGTCATCCGTCGCCAGTGGGGCGAACTGCGGATCCGCTCCTGGGAGGAGAGCGGCTGGTGGACGGCGCCCGAGCGGATCGGCGACCGGATCGCCCCGCTGGTCGGCGCGGCGCCCGGCCAGGTCGTCGTCGGCGACTCCACCAGTGTCAACGTCTTCAAGGCGCTGGTGGCCGCGATCCGCATGGCGGACGCCGGCCGCGACGAACTCCTGGTGGACGCGACGACCTTCCCCACGGACGGGTACATCGCCGAGTCGGCGGCCCGGCTCACCGGCCGCACCCTGCGCCCGGTGACCCCGGCCGAGGTGCCGGCGGCGCTGGGCGACCGCACGGCCGCCGTACTGCTCAACCACGTCGACTACCGCACCGGGCGGCTGCACGACCTCCCCGGTCTCACCGCGGCGGTCCACGCGGCCGGCGCCCTCGCGGTCTGGGACCTGTGCCACAGCGCGGGCGCCCTGCCGGTCGGCCTGGACGAGCACGGCGTGGACCTCGCGGTCGGCTGCACCTACAAGTACCTGAACGGCGGCCCGGGTTCACCGGCGTACCTGTACGTGCGCCGTGAGCTGCAGGACCGCTTCGACTCCCCGCTGCCCGGCTGGAACTCGCACGCCGAGCCCTTCGGCATGAGCCCGGCCTACACCCCGGCGGCGGGCGCGGTGCGCGGCCGGGTCGGCACGCCGGACATCCTCTCCCTGCTGGCTCTGGACGCCGCCCTCGACGTGTGGGACGGCGTGTCCCTCACCGCCGTACGGGCCAAGTCCCTCGCGCTGACGGACTTCTTCCTGCGGTGCGTGGCCGAGTACACCGAGCCCGGCCGGGTGGAGTGCGTGACACCGGAGCGGCACGCGGAGCGGGGCAGCCAGATCGCGCTGCGCTGCGCGGACGCGGGCGAGGTGATGAAGCGCCTGATCGCCCGGGGCGTGGTGGGCGACTTCCGCCACCCCGACGTCCTCCGCTTCGGCTTCACCCCGCTGTACGTGGGCTTCGGGGACGTGGAGCGGGCGGCTCGGGTGCTGGGGGAGGAGCTGGCCTAGCACCGAGGACGCGGGGCCCCGTGCCGGGCGGTGCGGGGCCCGTGCCCGGGCGGTGCGGGGCCCCGGGCGTCCCGGCCCGTAGAGCCGTTCGGCCCTCACCGTGCGTGACATCCCCGTGTCCCCGCACGTCACCGGCCTGATACCGTCCCGGCCAACGGCCGATTTCCCACCTGGTCCGCCAAACCCGTTTCTTCCCTGAGAGGTTGGAGCATGCCGGACGACGCCGCAGCAGCCCGCGCCGCCGCCGAAGAGGAGTCGGCCTTCTCGCACCCCCCGGTCGACCCCGACGTCACGGCCGCCTACGGTGACCACCCCGACCAGGTGATCGACTTCTACGCCCCCCGCCCCGGCCCGCAGACCACGTCGCCCGCCCCGCTGGTGGTGGTCCTCCACGGCGGCGCCTGGCGCGCCCGCTACGACCGCCGTCACATCACGCCCTTCGCGGACTACCTGGCCCGCAGGGGGTTCGCGGTGGCGAACGTGGAGTACAGACGGGGTGGTGCCGAGGGTGCCGCAGGTGCCACGGCGGCGGGGGAGTCCGGGGGCACGCCGCCGGCCGGTCGCTGGCCCGACACCCTCGACGACGTCGCGGCGGCGCTGGACGCCCTTCCGGCCCTGGCCGGCGAGGTGCTGCCGCAGGCGGATCCCCGTCGTACGGTCCTGGCCGGCCACTCGGCGGGCGGCCACCTGGCCCTGTGGGCGGCGGCCCGCCATGTCCTCCCCGCGGACGCCCCCTGGCGCACGGACGGACCGGCGCCGCTGCGCGGGGTCGTCGCGCTCGCACCGATCGCGGACTTCGAGGTGGCGGAGAAGCTCGAGGTCTGCGGGCACGCGTCGCTGCAACTGCTGGGCGGGCAGGACCGTTTCGCCGAGCGCCGCCCGTACGCGGACCCGGCGCTGCTGCTGCCGACGGGCATCGCGACGACCCTCGTCCAGGGCCGCGCCGACCTGGAGGTGCCGCAGCAGGTGGCCGAGTCGTACGCGGAGGCGGCCGCGAAGGCGGGGGAGATGGTCGGGCTGACCCTGCTGGAGGACGTGGGCCACTTCCCGCTGATCGATCCGGCCGCCGACGCGTGTGCGGTGGTGGCGGAGGAGATCGCCCAACTGGCCTGGTGAGCGGGATGGTCCGGCTGCTGCAGTTCGTCCGGCTCGTGCGGCTCCTCCGGGGCCGGCCCGGTGATACCCGTAATACCTGAGAGCTACCCGCCGGAACAGCTCCCTGGCGGGACGCCGACGAGGGCCCCCGCTGCGTAACTTCCTTCTCCGTCACGCCCGATGGCCGGGCAACGGAAAGGAAGCCGACCATGGGGCACGCCCAGCGAACCGGTACGACCCGACACCGCTCGGCGTCGCTCCCCCCGCGCACCGGTACGACGGCGCGCCGAGCACCGGCGCCCTCTCCCGGACCGCCCCACCCCCGCGCCCGGACCGCCCGGCTGCGCCGGGCGCTCCTCTCCGCCCTCGTCACCGCCGCCATAGTCGTCCCCCTCGCCGGCGCGGCGCTCCCGCGGATCCCCGCCCCGCGCCCCGCGCTCCTCTCCGCCCCCCTCACCCCGTCCACCCTCCCCTCCGCGTACGAGGCGAACCGGAGGAACGCCACCGAGGCCGCCCGGATGGCCGCCGTCCACGGCGACGCGCACCGCGCGGCGGCGGACCGCTCCCTCGCCGCCCCGTCCCGCCACCTCCTCGCCTTCGACGGCCGGGGCATCGGCCAGGCCACCGAGGTCCTCGGCGACCTGACCCACGCCGAGCACGTCGCGGTCCTGGTCCCCGGCTCGGACACCACCCTCGACACCTACGCCCGCTTCCACCGGGCGGCCGCGGCCCTGTACACGCACCTCACCCGCCGCCCCGGCCCCGCCCCGCGCGTCGCCGTCGTCGCCTGGCTCGGCTACGCGACCCCGGCCACGGTGAGCACCACGGTGACCACCACGACCCGCGCCGACGAGGCCGCCCCCCGCCTGCGGGCCCTCGTACGCCGGCTGCGCACCCTGGCCCCCGCCGGAACGCACCTCTCCGTGCTCTGCCACTCCTACGGCTCGGTGGTCTGCGGCCGAGCCGCCCCTGGTCTGGACGCGGACGACATGGCCCTCGTCGGCAGTCCCGGCACCGGCGCGGACTCCGTCGCCGCCCTGCGCACCCGCGCCCGCGTCTGGGCGGCCCGCGGGAGCGACGACTGGGTGGCGGACGTCCCGCACGTCCGTGCCGGCCTCTTCGGCACCACCGTCGGCTTCGGTACCGACCCCGTCTCCACCGCCTTCGGCGCCCGGGTCTTCGACGCGGCCGACGCCGACCACAGCGGCTACTTCGCCCCGGGCTCGGCCTCCTTGGCCAACCTCGCCCGGATCACCCTCGACCGCTCCCGGGAGGTAACCCGTGGCTGAGCCGTCCCTCCGCCGGCGCGCCCCGCACGTCCCCGCCCGTGTCCCGCGCACCGCCGCCGGCACCCACGCCCCGCACCGCGCCCTGCTCGCGCTCCGTCACGCCGTACACCGCGTGGACGCCGCCACCCCCGCCTCCCGGGACCGCGCCGTCGACGCCCTGCGGGCCGTCGCGATCCTCGGTGTCGTCCTCGGCCACTGGCTGGTCACCGCCCTGGTCGCGGAGGACGGCGGACTGCACACGGCGAGCCCGTTGCAGCACATGCCCCGGCTGGCCCCGGTCTCCTGGCTCTTCCAGACCCTGGCCGTGTTCTTCCTGGTCGGCGGCCATGTCGCGGCCCGCGGCCTGGCCACGGCCCGGAGCCGGGGCGAGTCCTACGGCGGATGGCTGGGCGCCCGCCTCACCCGTCTGTTCCGTCCGGTCGCCGCCCTCCTCGCCCTGTGGGCGGTGGCCGGCACGGCCCTGCTGCTCACCGGCACACCCCTGACGACCGTCCACACCCTGTGCAAACTGGCGCTGTCCCCCCTGTGGTTCCTGCTGGTCCTCGCCGCGCTGACGGCCGCCACCCCGCTCGTCGCCCGCCTCAGCCCGCTCTGGCCGCTCGCCGTCGTCCTGCACGTGGACGTGCTCCGTTTCGGCCTGCACCTCGGCCCGTCCTGGCTCGGCTGGACCAATGTGGCCGCCGGCTGGCTGGTCCCCTACACCCTGGGCGCGGCCTGGGCCCGGGGCGAGGTGCGCAGCCGGCGCTCGGCGTGGGCGCTCCTCCTCGGCGGTACGGCGGCCACCGCGGTCCTCGTCGGGTGGGTGGGCTACCCGGCGTCCATGGTCGGCGTCCCCGGCAGCGCGGTCTCCAACCTGAACCCCCCGACCCTGGCGGCCGTCACGTTCGGTCTGGCCCAGTGCGGACTGGCGCTCCTGCTGCGCGACCGGCTGCGGCGCGCGATGGCCCGCCCGCTCGCCTGGGCGGCGGTCGCCCTCGTCAACCTCTCGGCGATGACGATCTTCCTCTGGCACCAGACGGCCATGATGGCCACCACCGCCACGGGTCTCGCGGCCGGCCGCCTGCCCGGCCTGCACACCGCACCCGACTCACCGGCCTGGGTGGCGTACCGCCTGGCCTGGCTCCCGGTGTTCGCCCTGGCGCTGACCCTGTGCCGGGCGGCCTTCCGCCACCACGAGCAGGGTCCGCGCCGACCCCGCGACCGCCCCTCCCCGGTGGTCCACCGCCACCTCCCGCCGACGAAATCCCCTCACCATGCCTAATGTTCACCCTGTGACACCCGCGGACCCGAGCCCCACCTCCACCCCCACCCCCGCTCCCGCCCCTTCTCCCCACCGCGTTCCGGCCGGGACCGGTCACCTCCCGTCCGACGGCGCCGCCTCCGGCCGGGGGCGCGTGCGCAGGTGGCTGGGCGAGGCCCCCGCCCGCCACGCGCCGCCCTTCTCCAAGTACCGCTGGGCCCGCCTGCTCGTCTACCTCCTCATCGGCTGGACGGCCCTCGCCATCGCCCTCGCCGGCGGCGTCGACGTCTCCGAGTCGTACGACCTGGAGTACTCCACCGCCCTCCTCGCCACCTCGCTCCAGGCCGCCGCCATGGTCCTGGCCGTCCGGCGTCCCGTTCCGGCCTGGGCGCTGTCGCTGGCCGCCGCCACCGTCACCGCCCTCCTCGCCCGCCCGCACCTGGAGTCGGTCCCGGCCCCCGGCCCCAACTGGCCGTGGTCGACACCGACACTGCTGGGCCACACGGCCGTGCTGCTGCTGCTCGCCCTGCGGGTCCGCCTCCGCGGCACCCTCACCGTGCTCGCCGTGACCACGGCCGTCACCTTCGTCCTGCGCGCCGGTACGGCCGTGGGGCACTACTCCGGCACCGGCGCGGTCGCCGTGGCCCTGTTCGCCGTCGCCACCGCCGTCGGCGGCACCCTGCGCAGCCGTCAGGAGGCCCGCAGCGAACTGGTCCAGCAGACGACGATCACCGCGGAGGAGCGGGCCCGCCGCACCCTGCTGGAGGAGCGCAACCGGATCGCCCGCGAGCTGCACGACGTGGTCGCCCACCACATGTCGGTGATCTCCATCCAGGCCCAGGTGGCCCCCCATCTCGTCAAGGACCCCTCCGAGGAGCTGCTGGAGAACCTCGCCGGCATCCGCGGCAACGCGCTGGAGGCGCTCACCGAGCTGCGCCGGGTGCTCGGTGTGCTGCGCTCCGAGAACCCCGAGGACCCCTACGGTCTCGGCGCTCCCGGCACCGGCGCCGCCCCGGACGCCCCCCAGCCCACGCTCGCCCGGCTCGACGGGCTGATCGAGAACACCCGCGCGGCCGGGCTGGACGTGACCGCGGAGGTCGTCGGCGAGGTCCGGCCGTACGCTCCGGGGGTGGAGCTGTCGGCGTACCGGATCATCCAGGAGGCGTTGAGCAACGCCCTGCGGCACGCGCCGGGATCCCGGGTGCACGTCGAGGTCGGGCACCTCCCGAAGGGCCTGCGCCTGGTGGTGACCAACTCGGCTCCGCAGCACCCGGTCCCGCCCTCCCCGGGCGCCGGACACGGGCTGCTCGGCATGCGTGAGCGCGCGGCGATGCTCGGCGGCCGTGTCCGCGCGGAGCGCACCCCGGGCGGCGGGTTCAGCGTCACGGCCCACCTCCCCGGGGACACCGCCCCGCACCCGTCCGACCAGCCCCCGACAGGAGAACAGAGCCCATGACGAGCGGTTCCGGCAGCATCCGGGTACTCATCGCCGACGACCAGCAGATGGTGCGGCAGGGTTTCACCGTGCTGCTCGACACCCAGCCGGACATCGAGGTGGTCGGGCAGGCGGTGGACGGCCGGGACGCGATCGCCCGGACCGCCGAACTGGCCCCGGACGTCGTGCTGATGGACATCCGGATGCCCGAGCTGGGCGGCATCGAGGCGACCGGCCGGATCACCGGGGACCACCCCGCCGTCAAGGTGCTGGTGCTGACCACGTTCGACCTGGACGAGTACGTGTACGACGCGCTGCGGGCCGGGGCCTCCGGCTTCCTCCTCAAGGACGCCTCCGCGGACCAGCTGGCCGAGGCGGTGCGGGTGGTGGCCGCGGGCGACGCCCTGCTGGCCCCCGGCATCACCCGCCGGCTCATCGCCGAGTTCTCCCGTCTGGACGGCGGCGGCCGCGGCCCGCTCAAGCGGCGGGTGGCCGGCCTCACCGAGCGGGAGACGGAGGTGCTGGCGCTGATCGCGCAGGGCCTGTCGAACGCGGAGATCGCCGAGCGGCTGGTCGTGGCCGAGCAGACCGTGAAGACCCACGTGGGCCGGATCCTGGTGAAGCTGGGGCTGCGCGACCGCACCCAGGCGGCGGTGTTCGCCTACGAGTCGGGCGTGGTCCGCCCCGGAGGACGCTGACCTGCGCGGCCGAGCCGTAGTACCTGAGAGGGACGTCCCAGGACCCTTCTCCAAGGGGACGACCGCGCCCCCGGTCGGCGCCTACCGTTTCCCACGTGAGCGAAACCACCCAGACGCACCCGACGCCCCCGGACACGCCGGACGGCGCGTTCGAGCCGTACAAGCCGCGCAGCCCCGAGTTCCGCGCGGCGGCGGACGCACTGCGCGGGCTGCGGCAGGACCTGTTCCACCAGGCCTTCGCCTACCGGCCGTTGCCCCGCATGGCGGTGGACGGCCCCCTCACCCGCCACCTCGGCCGGCTGCGGTCCTACGCGGTCTGGACCCCGCACGCGGTGGTGGCGGCCGGCGGAGTCGTGGCGCTGGCCACCGGCGTGGGGGGTGCCGACGCCGGCGTACCGGCGGTGCTGTGCGGGCTGCTCGCCCTGGCCCCGGTGCTGCTGACCCTGGTGCGTCCGGTCGGCGCGTTCTGGCTGTCGCTCGCGGCGACGGCGGCCAGCTCGGTCGTCGGCAGCACCTGGGGCAGCTGGCCCTGGTTGCCGGGCAGCCTCGTCTCCCACCTGCTGGTGCTCACGGTCGTGGCGATCCGCACCCGCCCGCGTACGGCGGCCTGGATGTGGCTGCTGACCGCGCTGTACGGCTTCTGGGCGCAGACCGCCTTCGGCTACGCGCCCTACGAGACCGACACGTCCGCCATGCTGGTGGTGTCCGCGCTGGTCCTGCTGGTCGTCACGGTCCGGCACATACGCCGGCAGGCCGATGAGGAGGTGACCGCCCAGCAGACGGTGACCGAGCACGAGCGTTCGCGGCGCACGCTCCTGGAGGAGCGCACCACGATCGCCCGTGAGCTGCACGACGTGGTCGCCCACCACATGTCGGTGGTCGCCATCCAGGCGGAGGCCGCGCCCTACCGCGTGGAGAACCCGCCGCCGGAGCTGGAGAAGGCGTTCGCCACCATCCGGGAGAACGCGGTGGCGGCGCTGACCGAGCTGCGCCGGGTCCTCGGCGTGGTCCGCGCGGAGAACTACGAGGCCCCGGACGCCCCGCAGCCCACCCTCGCCGACCTGGACGGCCTGCTCGCCAACGTGCGCGAGGCCGGACTGCCGGTGGAGAAGGCGGTGACCGGCGCGGTGCGCGAGCTGCCGCAGGGGGTGGAGCTGTCGGCGTACCGGATCGTGCAGGAGGCGCTGAGCAACACCCTGCGCCACGCGCCCGGCGCGAGCGCCCGCGTGGAGATCGGCTACGTCCTCGGCGGCCTCGGTGTCCGCATCGTCAACGGCCCGCCCCCGGCTCCGGGCCTGCTGAAGCCCTCTCCCGGCGCCGGACACGGCATCACCGGCATGCGGGAGCGCGTCTCGATGCTGAACGGCGAGATGACGGCGGCCCCCACGGCCGAGGGAGGGTACGAGGTGACGGTGTTCCTGCCGGTGACGGCGGCGACCGCTGCGATCGAGGGCGGGGCATGACGATCCGCGTACTGATCGCGGACGACCAGATGATGGTCCGCGAGGGATTCTCGGTGCTGCTGAACGCGATGCCGGGCATCGAGGTCGTCGGCGAGGCGGTCAACGGCCGGGAGGCGGTGGACCGGGTCCGGGAACTCGCCCCGGACGTGGTCCTGATGGACATCCGCATGCCCGAGCTGAACGGCATCGAGGCGACCCGGGAGATCGTCGCCGCGGACGAGACGGCGAAGGTGCTGGTGCTGACCACGTTCGACCTGGACGAGTACGTGTACCAGGCGCTGCGCGCGGGAGCCTCCGGCTTCCTGCTGAAGGACGCCTCGGCGCGCCAGCTGGCCGACGGCGTACGGGTGGTGGCGGCGGGCGAGGCCCTCCTCGCCCCCTCGGTCACCCGGCGCCTGATCACGGAGTTCTCCCGCCTGGCGGACACCCCCCGCCTGATGCCGGCGGCCCAGGCGGCCTACGGGGAGCTGACGGAACGCGAGACGGAGGTGCTGATCCTGATAGCCCAGGGCCTGTCGAACGCCGAGATAGCCGGCCGCCTGGTGGTGGCGGAGTCGACGATCAAGACCCATGTGAGCCGCGTCCTGGTGAAACTGGGCCTGCGCGACCGCACCCAGGCGGCGGTGTTCGCGTACGAGGCCCGCCTGGTGACGCCGAGCTGAGCGGCCGTCAGGTCCTGCTCGGGAAAGGAGTACGGATGGATGTCGAGATCCGGCCGCACGCCGGCGCCGGGCCGTTCAGGTTCGGCATGCCGGTCGGGGAAGCGCGCGCCGCGGCGGAGGAGTGGGGGGTGTTCCGGACCGTCGCCGCCGACGAGGAGCCGGGGCAGATCGTCCTCACGCACGACGACTCCGAGACGGACATCGTGCTCGGCTTTGGCGGAGGCGCGCTGAGCGGGGTGGAGCTGGTCCGTTTCCGGAAGGAGGACGCCGGCGTCCGGGTGCTGCTCGACGGGCTCGACGTCTTCCGCACGCCGAGTGAGGACCTCTTCGAGCAGCTGGCGGCACGGGGCCACACCATCGAGGAGAACGACCTCGGCTTCGACGCCCTGCCCGGGCTGAAGGTGATCCTCGCGAACCGGAGCAGCCACGAGTACCCGGTGGACGAGGAGGGTGACCCGCTGTACTACGACTACGTCCTGGTCACCACGGAGCCCGTCGTCTGAACCCGGCGGGGCCCGGGTCGCGCGGGCGGTCCCCTGGCCAGACGCCGCCCGCCGCGCTAGCGTCCCCGCATGGCAGGCCCCACCGACCTCGCGTTCGATCCCTGGGACCCGGCGTTCGTCGCCGACCCCTACCCGGCCTACGCGGAGCTGCGGGCACGCGGCCGGGTGATCCGGTACGAACCGACCGACCAGTGGCTGGTCCCGCACCACGCGGACGTCTCGGCACTGCTGAGGGACCGCCGGCTGGGGCGGACGTACCAGCACCGGTTCGCCCACGAGGAGTTCGGCCGTACCCCGCCCCCGCCGGAGCACGAGCCGTTCCACACCCTCAACGACCACGGGATGCTCGACCTGGAGCCGCCGGACCACACCCGGATCCGGCGCCTGGTGTCGAAGGCGTTCACCCCGCGAACGGTGGAGCGGCTGAAGCCGTACGTCGAGGGGCTGGCGGACGAGCTGGTGGCCGGTCTGGTCCGCGACGGCGGCGGTGATCTGCTGACCGACGTGGCGGAGCCGCTGCCGGTGGCGGTGATCGCCGAGATGCTGGGCATCCCGGAGGCGGACCGGGGGCGGCTGCGCCCCTGGTCGGCGGACATCTGCGGGATGTACGAGCTCAATCCGTCGCAGGAGACGGCCGCGAAGGCGGTGCGCGCGTCGGTGGAGTTCTCCGCGTACCTGCGGGAGCTGATCGCGGCCCGCCGCAAGGACCCCGGCGACGACCTGGTCTCCGGCCTGATCGCGGCCCACGACCGAGGGGACCGCCTCACCGAGCAGGAGATGATCTCCACGGCGGTGCTGCTCCTCAACGCCGGTCACGAGGCGACCGTCAACGCCACCGTGAACGGCTGGTGGGCGCTGTTCCGCAACCCGGACCAGCTGGCGGCCCTGCGCGCCGACCACTCCCTGGTGCCCTCCGCGGTCGAGGAGCTGATGCGCTACGACACCCCGCTCCAGCTCTTCGAACGCTGGGTCCTGGACGACATCGAGATCGACGGCACGACGATCCCCAGGGGGTCGGAGATCGCCATGCTCTTCGGTTCCGCCAACCACGACCCGGCGGTCTTCACCGACCCCGGCCGCCTGGACCTCGCCCGCGGGGACAACCCGCACATCTCCTTCAGCGCGGGCATCCACTACTGCATCGGCGCGCCGCTGGCCCGTATCGAGCTGGCGGCCTCCATGACGGCCCTCCTCCGGCAGGCCCCGGCCCTGACCCTGGCGGAGGAGCCGCAACGGAAGCCGAACTTCGTGATCCGGGGACTGTCGGGGCTGCGCGTGGAGGTGGGCTGAGCGGGAGGGCGCGGGCGTCACCGCTCCCTGGTCTCCTCCAGCACCGTCCGCCCGAGCAGCGCGTACCGCTCGGGCGAGCGCCGCTTGAGGTACCGGGCGTAGCCGAGGCCGGTCGCCGCGACCAGGGCCACCAGCCACGGGGTCGCCTTCAGCACCAGCGAGCCGGACTCCGGCCCGGCCGCCACGCCCATGTGGGAGACCAGCAGCACGACGACGGCGAGCATCGCGACGCCTCCGACGAGCGGTGCGGTGAAGGTGCGGAACCAGTGCCGGCTCTCGGGGTGGTGGGAGCGGAAGTAGGCCAGCACCGCGAAGGAGCACACGGCCTGCACGACGAGGATCGCCATGGTGCCGAGGATGGCGAGCAGGACGTACGTACCGGTGTACGGGTCCTTGCCCGCCGCCCAGAAGGCGCCGACCAGGATCGCGCTGACGGCGGTCTGCACCAGTCCGGCGATGTGCGGGGAGCCGTGCCGGGCGTGGGTGCGCCCGATGCTGTCCCGCAGCGAGGGCAGGACGCCCTCCCGGCCCAGGGCGTACAGGTAGCGGGCGGCGCAGTTGTGGAACGCCATGCCGCAGGCGAGCGAGCCGGTGATCATGAGCCACTGCATGACGTCGACCGCCCAGTGGCCGACGTAGCGCTCGGTGGGGTCGAAGAACAGCGCGAGCGGGTTGGCGGAGGAGGCGGCCCGTACGGCCTCCGCCTCGCCGTTGCCGGTGATGGCCATCCAGGAGACGAGGACGTAGAAGACGCCGACGCCGAGCACGCTGACCATCGTGGCCTTGGGGATGATCTTCTTCGGGTCCCGGGACTCCTCGCCGTACATCGCCGTGGACTCGAAGCCGACCCAGGACCAGAAGGCGAAGAAGAGACCGAGGCCGGCCGACGTCCCCTCGAAGGCGTTGACGGGGTCGACCGGGGCGAAGGTGAAGCCGTGCGGTCCGCCTCCGTGCAGGGCGACGGACACCGCCATGGCCGCGAGGACGGTCACCTCCGTCGCCAGCAGTACCACCAGCAGTTTCTCGGCGACGCTGACCCCGAACCAGGTGCCGGAGGCGTTGACGGCGAGCATCAGCACGGCGAAGGCCCACCAGGGGACGTGCAGTCCCGTCTGGTCCCCCAGTGTGGTCGTGGCGAAGGTGGAGAAGATCCCGATCAGCGCGGGTTCGAAGACGACGTACGCGAAGGTGGCGAGCAGTCCGGAGGCCAGTCCGACGGTGCGGCCGAGTCCGTAGGAGATGAAGCCGTAGAAGGCGCCGGTCGAGGTGATGTGCCGGGCCATCGAGGTGAAGCCGACGGAAAAGATTGCCAGGACTACCATTGCCACGAGATAGCTCGCGGGCGCCCCGACCCCGTTGCCCGACGACACCATGAAGGGCACGTTGCCGGTCATCGCGGTGATCGGCGCGGCGGTGGCGACGGCCATGAAGACCACCCCGAGCAGCCCTACGGCGTTGGGTTTCAGCCGGTGAAGCGTTTCGCCGTCCGCCGCGCCCGTCGCCGGTGCGACACCCTCGTCCACTGCCATCGGGTGGCCCCTTCCCTGTCCAGTCCATGGATCCTGATGGAGCAGGATGGTGGACGAAGGACACGCCCGGGAAGGGGTCGGCACGGTTAAATATGTGTCACCAGACCTTTAGGTGGCGTCGGGTCGGGCGGTGACGGTCAGCGGACGGCGGGCAGGGTGAGCCTCCAGGCGCCCTCCGCCACCCGCCACGTCCGCCGCCGTACCGGGCCGGTGACCGCCGCGTCCGCCCGGTAGCGGAAGGCCTCGCCGATGACGGTCACCGTGCGGCCGGAGTCCAGCAGCGGGGTCGCCTCCGCCCCCACCGACAGCGGCCGCACCTCCACCGAGGCCACCCCGCCCCGGCCCGGCGCCACCGACACCGCCTCCACCGGCTGGTCCAGGTCCACCACGGTCCGCCCGTCGACCTCCACCCGCAGCCGGGTCCCCGGGGCGGGCACGGCCGACAGCCGGGTGGGCCGGGCCGGCCGGGTGGCGAGGGTGCGCACCAGCGAGCGGTACCACGGCCCGCCCGGGGCGACCGGCACCGGCTCGCTCCCCCCGGCCGCCCGCACCGGTGCCGGCGGAATGCCGAGCGCGCCCAGCACCACCCCGTCGCTGTCGTCGACCAGCAGGTCCATCCGACGCTCGGCGCCCTCCAGCACCGCCCGTGCCGCCGCCACCGTCCCACCGGGCACCCCGAGCGACTCGGCGAGCGCACTGACCCCGACCGGCACCACCGACAGCGCGCACCCGGTCAGCTCCCGCCGCCGGTGGAGCAGCGTGACGGCCCGCACCAGCGCCCGGTCGTCCCCGATCACGACCGGCCGGCGGGACCCCCTCCGGCCCAGCGCGCGGGCGAACTCCTCCGGGTCCTCCGGCAGGCACACCTTGGCCGCCGCACCCGCGCTGAGCACGTCTTTCGCGATGCGTACGGACTCGCCGTCCGTCTGCCGTGCGGCCGGATCGATGATCACCAGCAGCTGATCGGACGTCGCGAAAGTCGCCACCTCGGTCCTGCCTCGCTTCCTCGGGTAGCATCTTTGTGCAAGAGCCCCTTGCGCTATTGCGCCAGGGGCTTCGTCTATTCCGGGGCATCCGGTCCGACGGTTGTGCGACCAACGGCGGTCGCGGTGGTACGCGGCGGTGAACCTTACGCCCACGCCCCCGACCTTGGACATGCCCCGCCCGGAAGGGGTGTACGCGCGTGCCCGCACTTGTGCTGCTCGGTGCTCAGTGGGGTGACGAAGGCAAGGGAAAGGCGACGGACCTGCTCGGCGGATCCGTCGACTACGTGGTGCGTTACCAGGGCGGCAACAACGCCGGCCACACGGTAGTCGTGGGCGACCAGAAGTACGCCCTCCACCTCCTCCCTTCCGGGATCCTCTCGCCTTCGTGTGTCCCGGTCATCGGCAACGGCGTCGTCGTCGACCCGTCGGTCCTGCTCTCCGAGCTGAGCGGTCTGAACGAGCGTGGCGTCGACACGTCCAAGCTCCTGATCAGTGGTAACGCGCACGTCATCACGCCGTACAACGTGACCGTCGACAAGGTGACGGAACGCTTCCTCGGCAAGCGCAAGATCGGCACGACCGGCCGCGGCATCGGCCCGACCTACGCCGACAAGATCAACCGCGTGGGCATCCGGGTCCAGGACCTGTACGACGAGTCGATCCTCCAGCAGAAGGTGGAAGCCGCTCTCGACGTCAAGAACCAGATCCTCACCAAGCTCTACAACCGGCGTGCCATCGCCGCCGAGCAGGTGGTCGAGGAGCTGCTGGGCTACGCCGAGCAGATCAAGCCGTACGTCGCCGACACCGTGCTGGTCCTGAACCAGGCCCTGGAGGACGACAAGGTCGTGCTCTTCGAGGGCGGCCAGGGCACGCTGCTCGACATCGACCACGGCACGTACCCCTTCGTCACCTCCTCGAACCCGACCGCGGGCGGCGCCTGTACCGGTGCGGGCGTGGGGCCGACGAAGATCAGCCGCGTCATCGGCATCCTGAAGGCGTACACGACCCGCGTCGGCGCCGGCCCCTTCCCGACGGAGCTGTTCGACGAGGACGGCGAGGCGCTGCGCCGCATCGGCGGCGAGAGGGGCGTCACCACCGGCCGCGACCGCCGCTGCGGCTGGTTCGACGCGGTCATCGCCCGCTACGCCACCCGCGTGAACGGCCTGACCGACTTCTTCCTCACCAAGCTCGACGTCCTCACCGGCTGGGAGCAGATCCCCGTCTGCGTGGCGTACGAGATCGACGGCAAGCGCGTCGAGGAGCTGCCCTACTCGCAGACCGACTTCCACCACGCGAAGCCGGTCTACGAGATGCTGCCGGGCTGGAGCGAGGACATCAGCAAGGCGAAGACCTTCTCCGACCTGCCGAAGAACGCCCAGGCGTACGTCAAGGCCCTGGAGGAGATGTCCGGCGCCCCGATCTCCGCGATCGGCGTGGGCCCGGGCCGCGACGAGACGATCGAGATCAACTCGTTCCTCTAGACACCGCCGGGTACCGCGTGGAAACCGCCTGCCGGTGACGCCCTCCCCGGGCGTCACCGGTGGGCGGTTTCCGTCGTCATGACCGGTGGACAATGGACGCATGGGCGTCCACCGGCCCGCACGATGCCGGGGCCCGTACGGTGGCGAGGGGCGTCAGGCCGACGGCACGGACTGCACCGACCCCGCGGTCTTCGAGGTGGCCCGCCACAACAGGCCGCCCCTGCTCGTGTGCCCGGTGCACCTCGGCCCTTCCCTGCTGCTTGCGGCCGGAGTGCTGTGGCCCCCGGTCGTCCGCCTCATCGGCCGGCCCTCATAGCCTCGTGCCGCTGCTCGGGGTCGCGGAGTCCGCGCCGTTCCGGCTCCAGCTCGCGCTCATCCCTCGTTCCGGCCACCGTGCCCGCTCGTCGTACACGGCGTTGATCCTCCGGGACGCCTTGAGGAAGGTGTGGTCGAGCTCGCCGTCGTCCGGCTGGGCCGTCCGTGTGCAGGTGTTCACGGTCAGGAGCAGCGTCGTCGTCGCGGGGTCCTCACCGAAGGCGCAGCGGATGACCACGCCGTCCTCGGAGTCCTTCTCGAAGTGGACGAGGGGGCTCGTCCGCTCCGCTCGCCGTCCCGTACGTGCCGAGGGTCAGCTGAAGACGATCATCGAGCCCTGGGCCAGCGAGCGGGTCGCCGCCGCGTGCAGGCCGAGCCAGACGTGGCGTTCGCGGGCGAAGGGGCTGGGGTCGTAGGGCGCCGGGACGGCCGGTTCCTCCAGCTCCGTCGGGGCGGTCGGCGGGGCGGGCGGCGCCGGGGGGTTGGCCGGGTCGATGCCGATCGTCGGGGCGACGTACTGCAGTTCGCGCAGCAGGGTCTGGGCGGAGCCCAGCGGGCCGCCGCCCGCGAGGAGTTCGTCGTTCGAGAGCGGGTGCGGGAAGTCCACGGGGACGTAGGCGCCCGCGTGGTCGTAGTGCCAGACCAGGTGCGACTGCTGGGCCGTCGACTCGAACATCTCCAGCAACTGCTCGTAGTCCCCGCCCAGTTCGTCCACGGGAGTGACCGGCAGGCCGCAGACCTGGAGCAGGTAGGCCCGGCGCAGGAAGTGCAGGGCGTCGTAGTCGAAACCGGCGACCGGGGCGACGTCACCGGACAGGCCCGGCATGTACTGGTACACCGGGACGGGCGGCAGGCCGGCCTCGGCCAGAGCCTTGTTGTACTGCGCGAGTTCCTCGGCGAAGGGGTTGTCCGGGGTGTGGCACAACACGTCCACGAGCGGTACCAGCCACAGGTCACAGGCCAAAGAGGGCTCCTCGTACGGCAGGCGCGTGGTCACGCCCGGCGGCAGGTGGTCAGGGAAGGGTAGTCGGTACGGCCCGGGGGCGGCTCCCCTCGTGCCGGTACGACGGCCGTACTCGGTCACTTACCCCTCGGTCAGGTCTTCCAGCAGGGCGAGCGAGTGGGAGTTGGCGGCGGCGACGATCGCGCGGGCCGTCCCCGCCTCGCGCCGGGCGAGCGCGTCCACCAGGTCCGTGTGCCCCGCCCAGAGCCGGCCACGCGGGTCGGGCAGGCGGAGCAGGTGCTGCACGGCGCAGACCCAGGACTGCACGCGCAGCCGGTGCAGGAAGTCGCCGAGGTAGGGGTTGCCGAAGAGGGCGCTCAGTTCGCGCCAGAAACGCAGGTCGTATCCGATCAGGACCGTGAGGTCGCCGGCGGTCGCGGCCCGCTGGGCCTCCTCGCCGCGGCGCCGCACGGTCGTCAGGGCCGCCGCCGTGCGGGGGTCCTCGGGCGGGGTGCGGAAGGCGGGGTGGCCGGTGGTGAGGGCCTGGAACATGCCGTCGGTGACCAGGCTGCGGGCCTCGATCATGTTCCGGTAGTCGGTGAGCGAATACTCGGGCACCCGGAACCCGCGGTGCTGGTCGGCCTCCAGGATGCCCTGCGCGGACAGGTCGACCAGCGCCTCACGGACGGGGGTGGCGGAGACGCCGTACTGGTCGGCGATCTCCTTCACGGTGAACGCCCGGCCCGGGCGCAGCCGTCCCGCCAGCACCTCGTCACGGAGCGCGTCCGCGATCTGCTGGCGCAGGGTGCTGCGCGTCACGGGGCCGTTGCCGGGCATGCTCCGTGCCTCTCCTCACACGTCCGGGTGACGTACTCGTACGGACGCGCGGTCGACACGCGTCCCCTTCTGCTTACGAGCACGTCACCTTACGCGTTCGAATCAGCCCGGCGGCAGGCGCGGTACGGTCACACCGTGTGTTCGTCGGCGGCGCTCAGGGCGGCGTCGAGCGCGGCCAGGCCCGTCTTCAGCTCGGCCTCGGTCGCGTTGCACGGCGGCACGACGTGGGTGCGGTTCATGTTCACGAAGGGCCACAGGCCGTTCCGCTTGGCGGCGGCGGTGAACGCGGCCATGGGGGCGTTCGCCTCGCCGGTCGCGTTGTACGGCACCAGCGGCTCGCGCGTCTCCCGGTCCCGCACCAGCTCCAGCGCCCAGAACATGCCGACACCGCGGACCTCGCCGACGCTCGGGTGCCGCTCGGCCAGCTCGGCGAGGCCGGGCCCGACGACGGTCTCACCGAGGCGCTTGGCGTTCTCGACCACGCCCTCCTCCGCCATCACGTTGATCGTGGCGACGGCGGCCGCGCAGGCCAGCGGGTGCCCGGAGTAGGTGAGGCCGCCGGGGTAGGGGCGCTTGCCGAAGGTCTCGGCGATCTTCTGCGAGAGGGCCACACCGCCGAGCGGGACGTAGCCCGAGTTCACGCCCTTGGCGAAGGTCATGAGGTCGGGTACGACGCCGAACAGGTCGGCCGCGAACCACTCGCCGGTCCGGCCGAAGCCGGCCATGACCTCGTCCAGGACGAAGACGATGCCGTACTTGTCGCACAGCTCGCGCACGCCGGCCAGGTAGCCGGGCGGCGGGACCATGATCCCGGCGGTGCCCGGGACGGTCTCCAGGATGATCGCGGCGATCGTCCCCGGTCCCTCGAACGCGATCGTCGTCTCCAGGTGCTCCAGCGCCCGGGCGCACTCCTGCTCCTCGGTCTCGGCGTAGAAGCGGGAGCGGTACAGGAACGGCGCCCAGAAGCGGACGACGCCGTTCGAGCCGGAGTCGTTGGCCCAGCGGCGCGGGTCGCCGGTGATGTTGATGGCCTGCTGGGTGCCGCCGTGGTACGAGCGGTACGCCGAGAGGACCTTGGGGCGGCCCGTGTGCAGCCGGGCCATGCGCACCGCGTGCTCGACGGCGTCCGCTCCGCCGTTCGTGAAGAAGATCTTGTCCAGGTCGCCGGGGGTGCGCTCGGCGATCAGCCGGGCCGCCTCCGAGCGGGCCTCGACGGCGAAGGCGGGCGCGAAGGTGGTCAGCTTCGCCGCCTGCTCCTGGATCGCCGCGACGACCCTGGGGTGCTGGTAGCCGATGTTGGTGAAGACGAGTCCGCTGGTGAAGTCCAGATACCGCGTGCCGTCGTAGTCCCAGAAGTACGACCCCTCGGCGCCGGCGACGGCGAGGGGGTCGATGAGGTCCTGGGCGGACCAGGAGTGGAAGACGTGCGCGCGGTCCGCGGCCTTCACCGCGGTGCCGGCTTCGGGGCTGGGCTGAGGGGTCATGCCGGTGAGCGTAAATGTCCGCCATGCGGAAGGCCTATCGGCGTCCTGTTCCGTGGACGGCCCGAATCCGCGACAGGTTGTCGACGGGGGAGCGTCGCCGTCGTACGACCGCACTATTCTCGGTCGTTGCACACCTACGGGGGGAAGGCGGCGCGGGGATGGAGAAGCTGGGGCCGGAGGATCCGCTGGGGGCACCCCCGGCCGAAGGCTGGGGGAAGATCGGGGGCTACCGGCTGCTGGCGCGGCTCGGCGCGGGCGGGATGGGGCAGGTGTACCTGGCCCGTTCGGACCGGGGACGGACCGTCGCCGTGAAGCTGGTCCGGGAGGAGCTGGCCGCCCAGGAGGAGTTCCGGGCCCGGTTCCGGCAGGAGGTGCAGGCCGCGCGGCGGGTCGGGGGGTACTGGACCGCGCCCGTGCTGGACGCGGACACCGAGGCGGCCGTGCCGTGGGTGGCGACCGGGTACGTGGCCGGGCCGAGCCTCCAGCAGGTCGTCGGGCATGACCACGGGGCGCTGCCCGAGCGGTCGGTACGGATCCTGGCGGCGGGGCTCGCGCACGCGCTGAAGGACATCCACGCGACCGGGATCGTGCACCGGGACCTCAAGCCGTCCAACGTGCTGGTGACCATCGACGGGCCGCGCGTGATCGACTTCGGCATAGCGCGGGCCCTGGAGACGGCGACCGCCGGCGGGGAGGGGCTGACCCGGACCGGGTCGCTCGTCGGGTCGCCCGGCTTCATGGCGCCCGAGCAGGTGCGCGGGGACCGGATCACCCCGGCGTGCGACGTGTTCTGCCTCGGCTCGGTGCTGGCCTACGCGGCGACCGGGGCCCTGCCGTTCGGGAACGCCGACAGCGGGGCGCACGCGCTGATGTTCCGGATCGCCCAGGAGGAGCCGGATCTGACCGGGGTACCGGAGGGCATCGCCGACCTGGTCCGGGACTGCCTGCGCAAGGATCCCGAGGCCCGCCCCTCGCTGGACGCGATCCTGGAGCGGACCGGGGTGGAGGACACCGTGACCGGGGGCCGGTCCCGGGACCCCTGGCTGCCGAGCTCGCTGGTCGCGCAGCTGGGACGGCACGCCGTGCAGCTGCTGGAGGTGGAGAACCCGGAGGGCGGCCCGGGCGGGGCCGCGACGCAGTCACCGGCTGCCGTGGACGCTGCCGGTGGCGGGGCGGCCCGGGCGGTGCGGGCCGCTGGGGCTCCGCCGGCCGCCGGCGCGTTCGGGGCCGCCGGGGTGGCCGGGGGTGCGGGGGCCCATGGAGTCGCCGGGGCTTACGGTGCGGGTGCCGGTGGTGCCGGTGGTGCCGCCGGGTCGCCGGAGCACGCGCCCGTCTCCGACGGCGGCCCGGGCGGACCCGTCGACCGCCTGCCCACCGTCGTCTCCGCCCAGGCTCCCCCGCCGCCGAGCGCACCGCCGAGCGCACCGCCCGGTGTGCCGCACGCGTCCGGCCCCCACGCGCCCGGCGTCCCGCAGGCGCCCGCCGGCTTCGGGGCTCCGTCCTACGGGGTGCCGCAGCAGCATCCCCAGGCGGCCCCGGCCGCCGCCTACGGCTATCCGCAGCAGCCGGGGAACTGGGGCGCGGGGCAGCCGTCGTACCACCCCTACGCCGGCGGGCTCGGCTCCACCCCACCGTACGGGCCGCCGGCCGTCGGCGTCCCGGCGGAGCCGGAGCGGCGCAACGGGCGGTCCACCGCGCTGCTCGTCGTGATCGCGCTGGTCGTGGCGCTGGGCGCGGGCGGCACGGTGTACGCGCTGATGAAGAACGGCCCCGGGACCGACGACAAGGGGAACGGCACGGTCGGCCCGGCGCCCACCGCCACCTCCGGCTCCCCGGCCGGCTCGGAGTCGCCCACGCGGGCCGACCCGTCCCCGTCCTCCTCCGCCTCCACCGCCGGGGCGGTGCCGGACGCCTACCTGGGCACCTGGCGGACGACCATCGACAACGCGAGCGGCTCCAACACCCGTGAACTGACCATCCGGCAGGGCGAGGTGGGCGACACCGTGCTGACGCTGGTCGCGGACGGACCCACCGAGGGCGGAGGGACGTACCACTGCGTCTTCGAGGCGGAGCTGACCGCGGAGCCCGGCGGTGCCGGTCCGCTGGAGATCGGGCCGTCCACCGTCACCACCGGTGAACCGGCCTCCTCCTGCAGCCCCGGCGAGGCCACCGAGGTCACGCTGCTGCCGGACGGGCGGCTGAAGCGGGCCAAGGCGAGTGGTGGGGAGAGCCTCACCTACAGCAAGGAGTAGTCACCGCGGCTCCGGTGGCCGCTGCCGGGGCATGTTCGGACGGGAGCCGTTCGCCGGGGGCAGGGGGAGCCGGCCCCCCGACGCCCCCACGTCCTGCCGCGGTACCGCCGCCACCGCCGTCTGGATGCCCAGGGGCGCGGAACCGGTGCGGAACTCCACCATCCAGTCGGTCGTCTCGGTGCGCACCAGTTCGGTGATGTCCTCGGAGAAGCGCCGCAGTACGGACAGGCACCGCTCGGCCGCCTCGCTCGCCGTGCCCTCGGCCGGTCCCAGCACCTCCCGCACGCTCTCGGACGCCCAGTCGAACTGGAACGCCTGCAGCCGCCGCTGCACCGCCTGGGCGGTGGCGACGTCCCTCATCCAGCCGGAGGTGACGCCGAAGAACCGGTCGATGCCGACGCAGGCGACCGCCTGCAACAGCGCCAGACAGCCCCAGGGCGCCACCCCGCCCGCCACCCCGGTCAGGTCCAGCAGGGGCAGCGCCGCCCCGGCCACCGCCCCGGCCGCGGCCCCCGCCCGCAGTACGCGCGCGCCGCGCCGCTTCCAGATCCGCTCCCGCAGGTACCAGGCCGACGTCTCCAGCGCCCGGCGCTCCACCCACCGGTACAGGTCGTCCAGCCGTTCGGCGGGCTCCGCCCAGTCGCCGGGCGGGAAGGCCCGCCCGGTCAGATCGCCCGGCCGCAGCCCGGCCGCCCCCTCGCCCCGCCCGTCCTGAGGCGGACCCTCGGGCTGCATCTCCGGCTGACCCACCCGGCACTCCCAACTGATCACAACATGTCACGTTGCGTGACATACCATGCCGACGCGCGGCCCCCTTCCTACCGCCCAATGGGTGGCGAAGAGGGAGGTTTCTCGCCTTTTCCGCCCGGAAGAAGGCCTTGATCAGGTATAGGCCGGTCGCTGTTCTCACTCGAAAGAGTGGCGGGGCAGTGGCCGCGTGGACCACGTAGGCTCGTTCACGACGAGAAAAAACGTCGACGCGGACGAAGCGTCGGAGACGACGACGGAGACGGCGAGGAGCTGATCGTGATCCCCGGTGGCCAGCCCAACATGCAGCAGTTGCTCCAGCAGGCCCAGAAGATGCAGCAGGACCTGCAGCGGGCGCAGGAGGAACTGGCGAACACGGAGGTCGACGGGCAGGCGGGCGGCGGTCTGGTGAAGGCCACCGTGACCGGCGCCGGTGAGCTGCGCGCCCTGAAGATCGACCCGAAGGCGGTGGACCCCGAGGCCGCGTCCGCCGAGGAGACGGCCGAGACCCTCGCCGACCTGGTGGTGGCGGCCGTGCAGGCGGCCAACGAGAACGCGCAGGCGCTCCAGCAGCAGAAGCTCGGCCCGCTGGCCCAGGGGCTGGGCGGCGGCAGCGGCATCCCGGGCCTGCCGTTCTGACGCCTCCGCCTTCCGAGCGGAGGCGGGAGCCGACTACCGTACGTACCGAAAGGTCTCCAGGAAAGGCAGTCCGTTGTACGAAGGCGTGGTCCAGGACCTCATCGACGAGCTGGGGCGGCTGCCCGGCGTCGGTCCCAAGAGCGCGCAGCGGATCGCCTTCCACATCCTGCAGGCCGAGCCGGCCGACGTGAAGCGGCTCGCACAGGCCCTCCTGGAGGTGAAGGCGAAGGTCCGCTTCTGCGCGACGTGCGGCAACGTCGCGCAGGAGGAGCTGTGCGGCATCTGCCGCGACCCGCGCCGCGATCCTGCCGTCATCTGTGTGGTGGAGGAACCGAAGGACGTCGTGGCGATCGAGCGGACCCGTGAGTTCCGGGGCCGCTACCACGTACTCGGCGGCGCGATCAGTCCGATCGAGGGTGTGGGCCCCGACGACCTGCGTATACGAGAACTTCTCGCGCGGTTGGCCGACGGGACGGTCACGGAGCTGATCCTGGCCACGGATCCGAATCTGGAAGGCGAGGCCACGGCGACGTACCTCGCCCGCATGATCAAGCCCATGGGCCTCAAGGTCACCCGCCTGGCCAGCGGCCTCCCGGTGGGTGGCGACCTGGAGTACGCGGACGAGGTCACCCTCGGCCGCGCCTTCGAGGGGAGACGACTGCTAGATGTCTGACGCCACACTGCACGCCTCGGCGCAGGACCCGGACGACTTCGTGGTCCAGATCGCGGACCAGGTCGAGAGTTTCCTGGTGGCCGTCACGGAGGTGGCGAGGGGCGACGAGCCCGAATCGGCCGTCCCCTTCCTCCTCCTCGAGGTCTCCCAGCTCCTGCTGGCCGGCGGCCGGCTGGGCGCCCACGAGGACATCGTCCCGGAGGAGCGCTACGAGCCCGACCCGGGCCCCGAGCCCGACGTGGACGAGCTGCGCGAGAACTTCGCCCGGCTCCTGGACCCGATCGACGTGTACTCCGAGGTCTTCGACCCGTACGAGCCCCGCACGGCGCCGGTGCCGGCCCGGATCTCCGACGACCTCGCCGACATCATCACCGACCTCCGACACGGCATGGCCCACTACCGTGCGGGCCGCACCAGCGAGGCCCTGTGGTGGTGGCAGTTCTCCTACTTCTCCAACTGGGGCCCGACGGCCTCCGCGGTGCTGCGCGCCCTCCAGTCCGTCCTCATCCACGTCCGCCTCAACCAGCCCCTGGAGGAACTGGACGGTCTCGACACCGACCAGCCGGCCCTGGGCGACGAGACCCTGGAGTTCGAGGCGGGCCGGGTGATGGCGCAGGAGATCGGCGCTCCGCTGGGGATCCGGCCGGGGAAGTAGCCGGGCCGGCCGCTGTGACCCGGGGCACGTTCGGAGTGCGGCGCCGATCGCTGGGCAGGGTTCGTGTCCGAGCGGACGATGTCTCACCATGCGGGAGCACGGTGGTGGTATTCGGACGCTCGATAGACTGAGCCGACACAAACGAACCGAGCGAGGAGCGCACGTGGGCCTTGTCGTGCAGAAGTACGGAGGCTCCTCCGTAGCCGATGCCGAAGGCATCAAGCGCGTCGCCAAGCGGATCGTGGAAGCGAAGAAGAACGGCAACCAGGTTGTCGTCGTCGTTTCCGCGATGGGCGACACGACGGACGAGCTGATCGATCTCGCCGAGCAGGTGTCTCCGATGCCTGCGGGGCGGGAATTCGACATGCTGCTGACCGCCGGAGAGCGGATCTCCATGGCCCTGCTGGCGATGGCGATCAAAAACCTGGGTCACGAGGCGCAGTCCTTCACCGGCAGCCAGGCAGGCGTCATCACCGACTCGGTCCACAACAAAGCCCGGATCATCGACGTCACGCCGGGCCGGATCAGGACGGCGCTGGACGAGGGCAACATCGCCATCGTCGCCGGTTTCCAGGGCGTCTCGCAGGACAAGAAGGACATCACCACGCTGGGCCGGGGTGGGTCCGACACGACGGCCGTGGCGCTCGCCGCCGCGCTCGACGCCGAGGTCTGCGAGATCTACACCGACGTCGACGGCGTGTTCACCGCCGACCCGCGCGTGGTGAAGAAGGCGCGGAAGATCGACTGGATCTCCTTCGAGGACATGCTGGAGCTCGCGGCCTCCGGCTCCAAGGTTCTGCTCCACCGCTGTGTGGAGTACGCCCGCCGCTACAACATCCCGATCCACGTCCGGTCGTCCTTCAGCGGACTTCAGGGCACGTGGGTCAGCAGTGAGCCGATTGGGGACAAGAAGGTGGAGCAGGCCATCATCTCCGGTGTCGCGCACGACACCTCCGAGGCCAAGATCACGGTCGTCGGTGTGCCGGACAAGCCGGGTGAGGCCGCCGCGATCTTCCGGACCATCGCCGATGCCGAGATCAACATCGACATGGTCGTGCAGAACGTGTCCGCCGCGTCCACGGGGCTGACGGACATCTCCTTCACGCTGCCGAAGACCGAGGGCCGCAAGGCCATCGACGCGCTGGAGAAGAACCGCTCCGGCATCGGCTTCGACTCGCTGCGCTACGACGACCAGATCGGCAAGATCTCCCTGGTCGGCGCCGGCATGAAGACCAACCCCGGGGTGACCGCCGCGTTCTTCGAGGCGCTCAGCGACGCCGGTGTGAACATCGAGCTGATCTCGACCTCCGAGATCCGCATCTCGGTGGTCACGCGTGCCGACGACGTGCCGGAGGCCGTCCGCGCCGTGCACACCGCCTTCGGGCTGGACTCCGACTCCGACGAGGCCGTCGTCTACGGAGGCACGGGCCGCTGATGGCACCGACCGGGAAGCCGACGCTCGCGGTCGTGGGAGCGACCGGGACCGTCGGCACGGTCATGCTCCAGATCCTGTCCCAGCGGGCGGACGTCTGGGGCGAGATCCGCCTGATCGCCTCCCCGCGCTCGGCCGGCCGCAAGCTGGCCGTGCGCGGAGCGGAGGTCGAGGTGACGGCCCTGACGGAGGACGCCTTCGACGGGGTCGACATCGCGCTGTTCGACGTCCCCGACGAGGTCGCCGCCGCGTGGGCGCCGGTCGCCGCCGAGCGCGGCGCGGTCGTCGTGGACACCTCCGGTGTCTTCCGGATGGACCCGGACGTGCCGCTCGTCGTGCCCGAGATCAATCCGCACACGGTGCGGTCCCGTCCCCGCGGCATCGTGGCGAGCCCCGACTGCACCACCCTGACGATGATCGTCGCCCTGGGCGCGCTGCACGCCGAGTTCGGGCTGCGAGAGCTGGTGGTGTCGTCGTACCAGGCGGTGAGCGGTGCCGGACGGGCCGGCGTGGACACGCTCAGGGCCCAGCTGTCCCTCGTGGCCGGCACCGAGCTGGGCACCAAGCCCGGGGACGTGCGGCGGGCCGTCGGGGAGGACACCGGGCCGTTCCCGGAGCCGGTCGCGCTCAACGTCGTGCCGTGGGCCGGGTCGCTCCGGGAGGACGGCTGGTCCTCGCAGGAGATGAAGGTCCGCGACGAGTCCCGGAAGATCCTCGGCCTGCCGAGGCTGCCGGTCGCCGTGACCTGTGTCCGGGTGCCGGTGGTCACCACGCACTCGCTGACCGTCCACGCCCGCTTCCAGCGGGAGGTCGGTGTCGACGGCGCCCGGGAGATCCTCGCCACGGCGCCGGGCGTGGTGCTCTGCGACGATCCGGCCGCCGGCGAGTTCCCCACCCCCGCCGACGTGGTGGGCACCGATCCGACCTGGGTGGGCCGGGTACGGCGGGCCCTGGACGATCCGACCGCGCTGGAGCTGTTCGTCTGCGGCGACAACCTGCGCAAGGGCGCCGCGCTGAACTGCGCGCAGATCGCCGAGCTGATCGCGGCGGAGACGTCCGCCCCCGCGTAGCGGTTGAACTTTGTAGGATCTGTGTAAGCGCTGTGGCCGGAAGCATGGTCCAATCCACTTGAACCGTTCCTCCCGGCAGCAGAGGATTTTGCTCCCCGCCTTCCGCAACCGTACGGAGGCGGGGAGCGTCTTTGCGGTCACCCTTGCGTGGCCTGGGGACGTGATGATCCTGGCGTGGGGACGCCGTGATCGGGGCGTGGGGACGCCCGTTCAAATGGGACATAACGGAAGAGCGGGACGCATGACGGCATATGAAGCACCGTCGGTTGTCGCACATGTGACGCCCGGCACGTACAACCCCCGAGGGGGGAAACGTGTCCAACTGGCGTGGCAGAGGTACTCGAACTCAGTGTGGCCCGCGGCGGCACGGCCCTGCGGCCCCGCCCCGCGCCCCGGCGCGCGCCCGGCGGCATGCCGGTGATCGCGCCCATGCCCGCAGCGCGGCCCGCCCGCATACCCAGTCAGCGCGACGGCGCCGAGGAGTCCGCGGGCGCCGTGGCGACCGAGGCCGCCGGGACGACCGTCGACCACCTCACCGAGACCTACCGGGCGCACTACCGCTCGCTGCTCGGCCTCGCCGCGCTCCTCCTCGACGACACCGCCTCCTGCGAGGACGTCGTCCAGGAGGCCTTCATACGCGTCCACTCGGCCCGCAAACGCGTCCGCGACCCCGAGAAGACCCTCGCCTACCTGCGGCAGACGGTCGTCAACCTCTCCCGCTCCACGCTGCGCCGGCGCATCCTCGGCCTGAAGCTGCTCTCCAAGCCGATGCCCGACATGGCCAGCGCGGAGGAGGGCGCCTACGACCAGCTGGAGCGCCGCGACCTCATCAAGGCGATGAAGGGCCTGCAGCGCCGCCAGCGCGAGGTGCTCGTGCTGCGCTACTTCGCGGACATGACCGAGGCCCAGGTCGCCGAGACGCTCGGCATCTCCCTCGGCTCGGTGAAGGCGTACGGGTCGCGGGGCATCGCCGCGCTGCGGGTGGCCATGGAGACACCGGCATGACCGACCACGCAGAAGGGGGCGATTCCCATGACGGTCACTCCCACGAGCGGCACTCCCACGAACGTCACGAGCCCTACGCCTGGCACGAGCCGACAGGGCGCGCCGGGCAACAGCACACGCCATCGCACGCTGGGAACGGAACTGTGAACCACGGCCCCGAAGGCAAGGGCCCCGAGAGGCTCGACGGAGTCCACGCCCTGGACGACCTCGACTCTGACGAACAGACCCTGCGCCGGCTGCTGCACACGGCGGTCGACGACATCGAGCCGCGCACCGGCACCCTGGACCACCTGCGCCGGGCCGTCCCCGCGCGCCGCGCCCGCAAGCGGCAGGCCGTGGTCGGCATGGCGGCGGCGGCCCTGTTCATCGGCACCGCGATCCCGGCCCTCGTCCACGTCTCCCACGCCGGCGGCTCCGACCCGAACACCGCCATGGCCGGCCAGACCTCCCAGGCCCAGGGCGGCACCGGCCAGGGCAAGGACAAGGGCGGCGACAAGGGCGGCAAGAAGGACACCGGCAGTACGACGGTGAAACCGGGCAAGGAGCCCGGCAAGGACGACGAGAAGACCGAGAAGGGCAGCAAGGGCGGCAGCTCCACCAGCGGCAACGGCCCCGCCGCCCCGCCGGCGCAGGGCACCCCGCTGTGCATGGCGGCCCAGCTGGGCTCCGCCACCGCCGCGGTGAACCCGCCCGACTCCGCGGGTGCCGTCTACGGCGTCTTCCGCGTCACCAACACCTCCGGCACCGCCTGCACCGTCACCGGCGCCGGCAGCGTCACGCCGACCGCCCAGGGCGCCGCCGACCCGGCGAAGATCGTGACCCTGCGGCACGCGGCCGGGGACGCGGCGGCCTCCCTGCCCGACCCGTCCCTCGAAGTCGCCTCGCTGGTCCTGCAGCCCGGCGCGGCGTACGAGGAGAAGTTCGCCTTCGTCCCGTCCGAGACCTGCCCCACCGGCGGCGGCACCGGCAACGGCGGCACCGAGCCGACCGACCCGTCACCGGACCCCACCCCCAGCCAGGACGCGAGCGTCACCGGCAGCACCACCGACACCGGCGGCTCGGCGGGCACCACCACCCAGCTCGCCACCGAGGACGGCACCGCCGACGGCAGCATCGCGGTCACCCACACGGCACAGGGCGGATCACCCTCGGCGACGGCGGTGGTGACCGGGGCGTGCGCCGGGACGGTCTACTACACCGGGGTGCTGGCGGGGGCGTGAGGCTCCGCCCGGGGGCGCGGCGCGTTCCCGGGCGCGGTTCCGTGGCCGGCCGCGCGGTTCCCCGCGCCCCCTCCCGCGGGGGCGCGGGAAAGCCGGCTCAGACGCTCGCCACCGGTGTCTGCTCCGGCTCCTCCGGCACGAGCCCCAGCGCGGCGTCCCGCTGGAACTCGATCTCCCGGCGCAGCAGCCGGAACCACATGAACACCGTGAACCCGGCGAACACGAACCACTCGCCGGTGTAACCGAGGTTCTGGAACGCCTTCAGGTCCAGCCCCGTGCCGCCCGGCGCGCCGGCCGGCACGGCCTTCATCCCGGCGTCCCCCTTGTCCAGGGTGACCCAGGCGTCGTAGAGGCGGTACGGCACCAGGTTCACCAGCGACGCCGAGCTGATCGCGGCGGTCTGCCCGGCCGGCAGGCCGCCCTGTGCGCTCACCCCGTTGTCCCCGGGCGTCTCGGACGCCTGCAGGGCGCCGGTGACGGTGACCCGGCCGGCGGGCGGCGCGGGCGCCTCGGCCGCGTCCGCCGTCCCCGGCAGCCACCCGCGCACGACGGGCAGTGCCTTCCCGGAGTCGGTGCGCAGCAGGGTCAGGACGTAGAAGCCGCGTTTGCCGTCCAGCTCCCGCCCGGGCACCAGCAGCTGCTTCCCGTACCGCCCGCTCGCCGTGACCCGCCGCCCCGCCGTGCTCTTGTCGACGGGCAGCGTCGAGTCGAGCGGACGCGCGGCCCCGGTGCGGCCGGACTCGACCCGCTCGGTCACGGTGCGGTGGTCCTGGACCCGGTCCTCGAACCGGCTCAGCTGCCACGACCCCATGAAGACGCAGAACGGGATGGCGAGCAGCACGAAGACGTTGATGCCCCACCAGCGGGGTGTCAGCAGGAAGCGGTACACGCCCTCCACGGTACGGCGCCCGGCGGGCCGATCCGGCCGCGGGTCAGTCTTTCCGGGCCCTCAGCGAGTAGATCAGCGGGATGCGCGGATGGTCCGCGGGGAAGCGGTGGTAGCCGTCGCGCACCTCGAAGTTCCCGAAGCGCGGGAAGAGCGAGACGTCGTGCTCGTGCAGGAACTCCAGGCGCAGCCCCGTCGCGGCGACCGCGGAGACCACGTCCCCGAGGGTGTGCTGCCACTCCACGCTGCGGTTGTGGACGGTGGCGGCGTCCAGGTCGGCGTACGTGCCCGGCTCCTCGTAGACCTGCGCGTCCCGGTTGAAGTAGTCGCGCACGATCCGGGTGCCGGTCTCGTCGTCCAGGGAGTCGGTGAGCGGGTGGAACTCGGCGAGGTAGAGGAAGCCGCCGGGCGCGACCAGCGAGGCGGCCGTCTCGGCCCAGCGCCGGAGGTCCGGCAGCCAGCACAGGGCGCCGAGCCCGGTGTACACGATGTCGTACGACGGCTCGGGTACGGCGGCGGGCGCGTCGTAGACGTCGCTGGTGACGAACGCCGCCCGGTCGGGGCCGTAGCCGAGGTCGGCCGCGAGGGCGCGGGCCGCCTCCACCGCCGGTGCCGAGAAGTCCAGGCCCACGACGCGGGCGGCGCCGTGGTGGGCCCAGGAGAGGGTGTCGGTGCCGATGTGGCACTGCAGGTGCAGCAGCGACTTCCCGGTGACGTCCCCGACCTCGGACGTCTCGAAGTCCCGCAGGTCGTCCCGGCGGGTGCGGAAGCCGTCGAGGTCGTAGAAGGAGCCCGCGACGTGGAGGGGGACCCGCTCGTCCCACTTGGCCCGGTTGTCCTCGCGCCAGCCTTCGGGAACGGGTACGGAGGTGACGGAAACGCTCATGGGCCGGAAGTTATCCACAGGCTGGGCACACCCGCCACCCAATTGTCGGCGCGGCCAGGCAATATGGGGCGCATGACTGGGGCCATGAGTGAGAGCGGTACGCCGAACACACAGCACACACCGGACATGCCGGACTGGGAGAAGCGGTTCCGCGCACCGCGCGTCTCCCTGCCCGACTGGGCGGAGGACGCGCCGGACCACTCCCTGTTCGTGTCGAACGCGACGGGGACGTACGAGCTGTACGCCTGGGACAGGGCGACGGGCGAGCAGCGCCAGGCGACGCACCGGCCGAACGGTACGACGGACGGTGTGCTCTCCCCGGACGGCGCCTGGATCTGGTGGTTCGACGACAAGGACGGCGACGAGTTCGGCGTCTGGCGCCGCCAGCCCTTCGCGGGCGGTCCGGACGAGCCGGCCGTGCCCGGTCTCCCCCCGTCCTACCCGGCCGGCCTGGCCCTGTCCCGCGACGGCCGGACGGCGGTCGTCGGCCGCTCCACGGACGACGACGGTACGACGATCCACGTGGCCCGCGAGGGCGCGGACCCGGTGGAGATCTACCGGCACCGCGAGTCCGCGGGCGTCGGCGACCTGTCGTACGACGGTTCCCTGATCGCCGTCGAGCACACGGAGCACGGCGACGCCATGCACGCCGCGCTGCGGGTGCTCCGCCCGGACGGCACGGCCGTCGCCGAGCTGGACGACACCAAGGGCGGTACCGAGGAGCTGGGTCTGGAGGTGCTGGGCTTCGCCCCGGTCGACGGCGACACCCGGCTGCTCATCGGCCACCAGCGCCGGGGCCGCTGGGAGCCCCTGGTGTGGGACGTGGCGACGGGCGAGGAGACGGACCTGGCGCTGGACCTGCCGGGTGACGTCAGCGCCGAGTGGTATCCGGACGGCTCGGCCCTGCTCATCGCCCACGGCTTCGAGGCCCGCAGCGAGCTGTTCCGGTACGACCTGACGGCCCGTGAGCTGACCCGCATCCCCACCCCGCCCGGCACGGTCTCCGGGGCCACGGCCCGCCCCGACGGCAGCGTGGAGTACCTGTGGTCGTCGGCCGCCGAGCCCCCGGCGGTGCGCTCCACGACCGGCGCGGTCGTGCTGGACCCGCCCGGTATGGCGTGCCCGCCGTCGGTGCCCGTGGAGGACGTGTGGGTGGAGGGCCCCGGCGGCCGCATCCACGCGCTGGTCCAGAAGCCGGCCGGTGCGACGGGCCCGCTGCCGACCGTCTTCGATCTGCACGGCGGCCCGACCTGGCACGACAGCGACTCCTTCGCGGCGGGCCCGGCCGCCTGGGTCGACCACGGGTACGCGGTCGTCCGCGTCAACTACCGCGGCTCCACCGGATACGGCCGCGCCTGGACCGACGCCCTCAAGCACCGGGTCGGCCTGATCGAGCTGGAGGACGTGGCGGCCGTCCGCGAGTGGGCGATCACCTCCGGCCTCGCCGACCCCGCGTGTCTCGTCCTGACCGGGGCCTCCTGGGGCGGCTACCTCACCCTGCTGGGCCTCGGCACCCAGCCGGACGCCTGGGCGCTGGGCCTCGCGGTCGTCCCGGTCGCGGACTACGTCACCGCGTACCACGACGAGATGGAGGCCCTGAAGGCCATGGACCGCACCCTGCTGGGCGGCACCCCCGAGGAGGTCCCGGACCGCTTCGCGGCATCCTCCCCGCTCACCTACGTCGACCAGGTCAAGGCGCCCGTCTACATCTCGGCCGGCGTCAACGACCCCCGCTGCCCGATCCGCCAGATCGACAACTACGTCAAGCGGCTGGAATCCCGCGGCGCGGTCCACGAGGTGTACCGGTACGACGCGGGGCACGGCTCCCTGGTGGTGGACGAACGGATCAAGCAGGTGCGGCTGGAACTGGACTTCGCGGCCCGTCACCTGGCCGCCGGCTGAGCAGCCGCCGTACCGCCGGACCCCGCGACGGCTCCGGCGGTACGCCGCCCGGTGGTCGGCTGTCGCCGCCCCGGCCTCAGCCCCGCTGACGCAGCTCGATCCGGTTGCCGTCGGGGTCGATCGCCGTCACGCGAAGGCCGAAGGGGTAGGGGACCGGCTCGGGCTGGTCGAACTCGACGCCACGCGACCGCAGCACCTTGAACTCCTCGACCAGATCGTCGGACTCCAGGAACACCGGCCCGGGCACGACATCCGCCGGCCCGGCCGCCGTCCCCTGCCCCGGCCCCACGGGCCACAGGACGATCTCGACCGAGTCGTCCCCCGCCGCGACGGTCAGGAACCGGCCGTCAGGCCCCGTGTGGTCGATCCGCTTCTGCAGCCCGAGTCCCTCCGTGTAGAACGCAAGAGCCCGGTCCTGGTCGCTCACGTAGACCGTCACGTACATCAGCTTCTTCAACATCCCGCTCTCCTCACGTCGCTCACCCGTTTTCACGGATCACCACGGCTGACGCGCGGGGACGGGGGAGTGTGACAGCGCCCCGGCCACGTGGCCGCGGACACCGCTGCGTGGGGGCGAGACCTGGCCGCACGACGTCCAGCAGGATCCTGCGCTTCTCGCCCCTGGGCCCCTGAGGAGCCCAGGGGGTGTCCGGGATCAGCGACGCGGCAGCGACACGTACAGGCGCGTGCCCCGGGGGAGGTAGCCGACGCGTTCGTACACGCGGCGGGAGCCCTCGCCGGAGTACTCCAGCCAGACCGAGCCGACCCCTTGGGCGAACATCGCCGCGGTCACCGATGCCGTCACCGCCGCGGCGATGCCGTGGCCGCGGTGGGCCGGGCGGGTGCCGACGCCGGACAGTTCGGCGGTGTCCTCGGCCGGCGCGGAACAGGAGGCTCCACCGGCGCAGCCGCCCTCCGGGGCACGCACGAAACGCACCGCCCCGCCGCCGTCCTGGGTGCGCCGCAACCGGGCCGCGCCTTCCGCCGAGGAGGCGAAGACACCGCCGAACGCCTCGGCGAGCGCCGCGTCCAGCGCGGCGTACTCCTGGTCGGTCGCCGGGACCTCCACGGTCGGGCCGGGTTGGGGGACCGTCAGGCGGTCGGGGGTGCACACGAGGTACTCGTGCACCGCCTCGGTCTGAAAGCCCGACGCCCGCAGGGCCGGCGCCACGGCGGGCGCGGCCTCCGGTGCGAACTCCAGCCGGGGCAGCAGCCCGCGCTCCCGGAAGGCCCCGACCAGCGCGGTGACGTCCCGCTCGGTCGGCTCGGTGCCGGGCAGCGGGGTCGCGTAGTTGAGGTAGGGGCTGTCGGTGTCGGGGGAGAAGCCGGCGACGAAACCGGCGATCTCGGCGACGACGGGCCGGCGGCGGAGGTTGGCGACGGCAAAGCTCTGGACCTGCATGTCCATGGTGGGTGTGACCTCACGAAGTCTTCGGAAGACGCCCCTGGTGCGAACCCCACGGGTTCCGGGGCAGGAGAGGGGGGCGGTGCGTCGGGCACCGCATCGTGGGGCCGCCGTACGGGGGCGGAATGCCTGCGCTGCGCTCAGCGCCGACGGCGGCCGCTTCGGGGCGCCGCGATCATGGGCCGTCGTTCCTCACCGTGAGTTCCTCTGCCAGGTCGCAGAGCACGGTCACTTTTCCATGACCGGCCCGGTCCGGCAAGGCGTTTTCCCGGCCGGGTCAGCGCAGTTCCGCCAGCCCTCTGCGCGTCGCGGCGACCACCACCCGGTCCCCCTTCCCCAGAACGTGGCCGGAGGCCGTGTCGGTGCGGCCGAGCAGCGCCAGTACCCGCCAGGAACCGGCCCGGAAGGCGTCCCGTACGGTCCGGCCCTCCAGCTGCGGGTGGCCGTCGACGTCGATCGCGGCGAACAGCAGCACCCTCCGCTCCACGGCGACGGCGCCCAGCACCTGCCGGCCCAGCATCGCCCCGGCGAACGCGGGGGCGGCGAGGTGGGTGACGCTGCGGCTGCGGGTCAGGGCGTGGGGGTACGCGGTGCGCAGGGTCCGGTAGACGGCGGTGGCGAAGTCGTCGTCGTAGAGGCGCAGGACCACGCGGAGGTCGGGGCGGACGGTGCGCGCGTAGAGGACGGCCTCCAGATTGGTGGTGTCGGAACTCGTCACCGCGAGCAGGGCCTGGGCCCGGTGGATCTGGGCGGCTTCCAGGACACCCTCCTGGGTCACGTCCCCCAGGACGACCGGCACCCGCAGCCGGCGGGCGGTGGCGAGACCGCGGGCCTCCGGGTCGGACTCGACGCAGACCACGGGGATGTTCAGCTCCCGCAGCCGGGTCAGCACCCGGGTGCCGATCTTGCCGAGTCCGAGCAGGACCACGTGCCCGTTCAGGCCCCGGGGCGGCCGGCGCAGGGCGGAGGCGGTGCGGAAGGTGCCGAGCGCCTCCAGGGCCGCGGCCAGCAGGATCGGGAGCAGGAGCAACCCGACCAGCGCGGAGAGGAGTTGGAGGAGCTGCCGGCCGAGGGGTTCCTTGAGCGCCGGGTCGTCGATCGCGAACAGGTCGAGCAGGGTGATGTAGAAGGCGCGCAGCGGGTGGATGCCGGTGACCAGCCACAGGGCCACGGCGAGACCGACCACGCAGCCGACCAGCCCGGCCAGGGACCAGCGCAGCCGACGGGAGAAGAGGGAGGCGAGCGGCATGACGCCGGTCAGGCGGCGGGTGGGGGCGGCGGATTCCGTACCGGTGCCGGAGGAGACGTGTTCCAGCACCACGGCGTGCCGGCCGGCGGCCTGCCGTACCTCCTCGTCGTCGGGCAGCAGCCGCGGTTGCTCCCCGAGGCCGCCCGGGTCGCCGCCGCCCGAGAGCAGGGCCAGGGTGCACAGTCCGGCACTCGCGCCCGCACCCGGGCCCGCGCCCGTGTCCGCATCGGGTGTGGCCCCGGGCAGCGGTCGTTCCACGGCCCGCAGCAGCAGTCCCTCGGCCTGTACGACCCGGCCGGTGCCGGCGACGGCGGTGGCTGCCAGGGCGGGTGCGGCCGTGTCGGCGTCGGACAGCACGGTCGTGGAGGCCTCGCCGCCGGTGTCCGCGACGCCGCCGCCCTCGTCGTCCCCGGCGGCCAGTGCGGCGGCCTGGTCGAGGAGTTCCTCGATATGCTGGCCCAATCGCCGGTTGTAGAGCCGGAGGACGAGCCGTAGTCGCGGGTTGAGCCGGCGGGCGGTCAGCGCGGCGCGGATGTTGGTCTCGTCGTCGTCGTACACGAGGGCCAGCGCCGCGGCCCGGGCCACCCCGGCCTCGGCGAGCACCGCCTCCGTCAGCTCGGCGGCCTCCAGCACGCCCTCACCGTCAAGCCGTTGGCCGCCCGGCGTGCCTGGTGGCTGCCCGGTTCCGCCGGTCCGGCCCACGGTGCCCACGGCGGCGCTGACCACACGGTCGAACAGCGCCGCCGACGCGGCCCGGGCGCGGCCGACCACGGGGGGCCGGGCGGTGCGTTCGTTCGGCGGTACGACGAGGGTGACCTGTTCGCCGTAGACCCCGCGCAACTCGGCGGCCAGCCGGTGCGCGAGTCCGTCGTCGCCGCACACGACCATGTGCGGCGGCCGGGTCCCCGGCCCCCCTTGGTACGGAACGCTCGCCACAAGGGGAAAGAGTGCCCCAAGGAGATGCATGGTTCCAGCAACGGCCTGAACGCCCGTGCGGGGTGCGCGCGTAGAGGAGGGGAGGGAGAGCAGCAGCCGGAGGTAACGACCCGTGGCCATCACCGAAGACGTCCCACCGGGCACGGACACAGGGCACCCCGGACCGCCGGCGGACGCCCGTTCCGGGCCCCCACCGGCCGGCCCCCCGCCCGACCCCCACCGCGCGGGCCCGCGGCTCACCTCCCCCCTGGTCCTCGTCCTCGTCCTGCTGCTGGCCGTCCTCGCCCAGTCCCCCCTCCGCGGGCTGCTCGGCAGCCCGGTGATGCAGAGCTGGACGACGGTGTTCGTGGCGGTCACCGTCCAGGCGCTGCCCTTCCTGGTGCTCGGCGTGCTGCTGTCGGCGGCGATCGCGGTGTTCGTGCCGGCGTCCTTCTTCGCGCGCGCCCTGCCCCGCCGGCCCGCGCTGGCCGTGCCCGTGGCCGGTATCGCGGGCGCGGTGCTGCCGGGCTGCGAGTGCGCGTCGGTGCCGGTGGCGGGCGCCCTGGTGCGCCGGGGTGTGCCGCCCGCCGCCGCCCTCGCCTTCCTCCTGTCCGCGCCCGCGGTCAACCCGGTGGTGCTGACGGCCACCGCCGTCGCCTTCCCGGGGCACCCGGAGATGGTCCTGGCCCGGTTCCTGGCCAGCCTGCTGGTGGCCTGCGCGATGGGCTGGCTGTGGCAGCGGCTGGGCCGCACGGACTGGCTGCGTCCGCCGGCCCACGGCGCGCACGAGGGCGCGGGCAAGGGGGAGGCGTTCTGGGGGGCGGTCCGGCACGACGTCATGCACGCCGGCGGTTTCCTGGTGCTCGGCGCGGCGGCCGCGGCGACGCTGAAGGCGGCGGTCCCGGCGGAGTGGCTGAGCACGGCCGCCGCCACGCCCCTGCTCTCGGTGCCGGCCCTCGCCGTCCTCGCCGTCCTGCTGTCGATCTGCTCGGAGGCGGACGCGTTCGTCGCGGCCTCCCTGACCCAGTTCTCCCCGACGGCCAAGCTGGTGTTCCTGGTGGTGGGCCCGATGATCGACCTCAAGCTGTTCGCGATGCAGGCCGGCACCTTCGGCCGTACCTTCGCGTTCCGCTTCGCGCCCGCCACCTTCGCGCTGGCCGTCACGGGTGCCGTACTGACCGGGACGGTGCTGCTGTGAACCGCCCTGCCCAGGCGGCCGTCCTGTTCCTGCTCGGCGCGGCCCTGCTGCACGCGGGCGCCACCGACCTGTACCTGCGGTACGTCAAGGCGGGGCTGCGCCCGCTGCTGCTGGCCTCGGGCGTGGTCCTGATCGCGGCGGCGCTGGCGACGGCCTGGTACGAGCGCCGCCGCGACCGGCGACCGGAGTCTCACGAGCACCCCGAACCCCGCGTCGCCTGGCTCCTGCTGCTCCCCCTCCTCGCCCTCATCCTGATCGCCCCGCCGGCCCTCGGCTCCTACAGCGCCCTGCGCTCCGGTACGGCACTGCAGAAGCCGTACGCCTACGGCCCCCTGCCCGCCGGCGACCCCGTGCCGCTCTCCGTCGTCGACTACGCGTCCCGCGCGGCCTACGGCCACGGCCGCTCCCTGCACGGACGGAAGGTCCGGGTCACCGGCTTCCTCGCCCTGGACCGGTCCGGCACCGCCTACCTGGTCCGGATGGCCCTCAACTGCTGCGCGGCGGACGCCCGGCCGGTGAAGATCGCGCTGACCGGCGTACTCCCGCCGGTCCTGCGCCCGGACGCGTGGCTGGAGGTGACGGGCACGTACACCTCCCGTCTGGCCCGCGACCCGGTCAACGACGGCCCGGTGCCGTACCTGAGGGTCACCTCGGCGCGACCGGTGCCGACGCCGCGCGACCCGTACGACGAGACATGGAACACCTGACCACGCGGGGGGTCCGCGGCCGGATGTCGGCCACAATCACCGTATGAAGTCTGCGGGGGGCAGGGCCGGTTGGGCGGTGGCCGGCCGGATGTGGGTACTCGTGCTGCTGGTCGCGGGGGCCGCGCTGGCCGGGTCGTTCGTACCGGACGCCACCGCGTACGAGAGGGCGTGGCGGGCGGCGCGGCCGTGCCCGGCGGCCGGTGCGCGCACCGGTGCGCCGGCGTACGACTGCCGGCGGACCGTCCCGGCCGTCATCGCCCGGACCGAGGCCCGCCGGCCCAGGCAGCGGAGCCGGCTGTACTTCACGGACGGGCGGCCGATGACGCGACTGGGGGTGTCGTCCGAGGCCGCCGGGGCGTTCGAGAAGGGCGACCGGGTGGAGCTGACCGTCTGGCGCGGTGAGGTCATGGAGGTCACCGGCGAGCGGTACGTGTGGCGCGAGCACGTGACCACGGGCGGCAGCGTGGCCGTCGCCGCGGCCGGGCTCGCCCTGGCCGCGGGCTTTCCCGCCGCGCAGGTGCTGCTACGGCTGCGCGGGCGCCGGCGGCCCGCCGACGAGGTGCCGCCGTCCGCGCTGCCGTACGGGGTCGCGCTGGCCGGCACCGGTGCGTGGCTCCTGCCGCTCTGCTACCGGCACCCCGTGAGCCTGCTCGGCTCCCCCGGGTCCGTGACCTGGCTGGCCGCCGGTGCGGCCGCGACCGTCGCCCTGTTCGCCTGGGCGTGGCACGCCACCCGCGTCCGCGACCCCCTGCTTCCGGCCGCGCGCCGGCTCCCGGAGGAGGGCGACGTGTTCGTCTCCGCCCGCTTCCTGGAGGACACCGACTACAACCCGTACGGCTTCGGCACCCACGTCGTCCTCGGCGGCGGCGAGCCGGCGGTCGTCCCGCACCCGGGCCCGGGCCGGTTCGCGGCCCGGCGCATCCCGGTGGAACGGCTCACCGTCAAGGCCGTACGCCGTGCCCGTGGCACGGAGGGCGACACCGTGCCGCGCGACTGGCACATCGCCGAACTGGACGACGCCGGCACCCCGGTCCGTCTCACCGCCGCCCCCGACGACCTGACCCGGGTGCTGGGCGCGCTGGAGGAGGCGGGGAACCGGCCGGGGCCGGGACGCCGCTAGCGGCCGGCGCCCGCCGCGTCGAAGTCGAAGCGGGCCAGGTCCCGCAGCCAGGCCTCCGCGTTGCCGTCCGACGGGGCCCGCCAGTCGCCGCGCGGGGAGAGGGAGCCGCCCGCCGAGACCTTCGGGCCGTTCGGCATGGCCGAGCGCTTGAACTGGGAGAAGGCGAAGAAGCGGCGGCAGAACACCTCCAGCCAGTGCCGGATCTCCGCGAGGTCGTACGCGCCGCGCTTGGCCTCCGGGAAGCCGGGCGGCCAGGCGCCGGCGTCCGGGTCGTGCCAGGCGTGCCAGGCCAGGAAGGCGATCTTCGAGGGCCGGAAGCCGTAGCGCAGCACCTGGAAGAGGGTGAAGTCGTGCAGCGCGTACGGGCCGATCTTCGACTCGGTGGACTGCATCTCCTCGCCCGGCACCAGCTCCGGGCTGATCTCGGTGTCCAGGATCGCGGTGAGGATCTTGCCGGTCTCGTCGTCGAACTGTCCGCTGGTGACGACCCAGCGGATCAGGTGCTGGATGAACGTCTTCGGCACGCCGGAGTTCACGTTGTAGTGGCTCATCTGGTCGCCGACGCCGTACGTCGACCAGCCCAGCGCCAGCTCGGACAGGTCGCCGGTGCCGAGGACGATGCCACCGCGCTGGTTGGCCAGCCGGAACAGGTAGTCGGTGCGCAGGCCCGCCTGGACGTTCTCGAACGTGACGTCGTACACCGGCTCGCCGGAGGCGAAGGGGTGGCCGATCTCCTGGAGCATCAGCCGCGCGGTGGGCGTGATGTCCAGTTCCGCGGCGGTGACCCCGAGCGCCCGCATCAGCTTGTGCGCGTTGTCCTTGGTGTGGTCGCTGGTGGCGAAGCCGGGCAGGGTGAAGGCCAGGATGTCGCTGCGCGGCCGGCCCGCGCGGTCCATCGCCCGGGCGGCGACGATCAGCGCGTGCGTGGAGTCGAGGCCGCCGGAGACGCCGATGACCACCTTGGGTCCGCCGATCGCCGCCAGTCGCTGCTGGAGACCGGCGACCTGGATGTTGTAGGCCTCGTAGCAGTCCAGGGCGAGCCGTTCCGGGTCGGCGGGCACGAACGGGAAGCGTTCGACGCGCCGGCGCAGGCCGAGGTCGGTGAGCGGCGGGTCCAGTTCGAAGGAGACCGTCCGGAAGTCCCCGGTCCGCCCGGCGTGGGCCAGCCGGTTGTCGTCGAACGTCCCCATCCGGTGCCGTTCCTGCCGCAGCAGGTCGAGGTCGACGTCGGCGACCGCGTACTGGTCGCCGAGCGCGAACCGGTCGGTCTCGGCCAGCAGCACCCCGTTCTCGTAGATCATGGTCTGCCCGTCCCAGGACAGGTCCGTGGTGGACTCGCCCAGCCCGGCCGCCGCGTAGACGTAGGCGGCGAGGCAGCGGGAGGACGCCGAGCGGCACAGCAGCCTGCGGTCCTCGGCCCGGCCGACGGTGATCGGGCTGCCGGAGAGGTTGACCAGCACGGTCGCCCCGGCGAGGGCCGCCTCCGCGCTCGGCGGCACCGGCACCCACATGTCCTCGCAGATCTCCGTGTGCAGCACGAGCCCGGGTACGTCCGCCGCGGCGAACAGCAGGTCCACCCCGAACGGCACGTCGGAGCCCGCGACCCGGATGGTCCCGCCCCGCTCGTCGTGCCCGTCGGCGATCTGCCGGCGCTCGTAGAACTCGCGGTAGTTCGGCGGGTACGACTTCGGTACGACACCGAGCACCCGGCCGCGGTGGACGACCACCGCGCAGTTGTAGATCCGGTGGCGGTGGCGCAGCGGGGCGCCGACGACCAGCACGGGCAGCAGCTCCGCCGACCCGGCCACGACCGTCTCCAGCGCCTCCTCGACCCGGTCCAGCAGGGCGTCCTGGAGCAGCAGGTCCTCGATGGAGTAGCCGGTGAGCCCCAGCTCGGGGTAGACGGCGACGGCGACGCCCTCGTCCGCGCACCGGCGGGCCTGGCGCAGGACCGCTTCCGCGTTGGCGTGCGGGTCGGCGATGACGGTGTGGCCCGTGCACGCGGCGACGCGCGCGAAGCCGTGCTGATAGAGCGACCAGAAGTTCAACGGGAGTTCCTTCATGTTTCAACGACTCACGGGCGAGCTGACGAGCGAATCTCCTCCGGGAGAAAGCCTAGATCCCGGCCCTGAGGAGGTACTCGGACGGGACCTGAGTACGTCCGCCCTGTCCGCCGGCGGCCCGTGGCAGGAGCCTGGAGACATGCGTACAGGTCTCCCGAAACCCGCTCTCCGAATCCTGCCGGCCCTCTCGCCGCTCCTCACGGCCCTGGCGCCGGCCCTGGCCGCCCCGCTGGCGTGGGCCGCCTGGCTGGGCTGGGACCAGCGGCCCGACGTGCGGCCGGACGGCTCGACGACCGGACCCTACGAGGCCTGGCAGGTGATCGGGCTGGTCCTGACCCTGCTGGTGCCGGTGTGCTGGACCGCGTACCGGCGCCACACCGCGAGCGCGGTCCTCGGCACCACGGCGGGCCTGACCGCCGCGGCCTCCTACGACTGGTCGGACGACTCCAGCGGCCTCTTCGCGATCGGCGTGGCCCTGGTCATGACCGGCACCCTGGCCGCGACGGCCGCGGTCTCCGGCATGATCGCGCTGACGACGCGGGAGGTCGGCCGCTGAGCCGGACGCCGGTACCCGGGTGTCACGCCATCCCGGGTGCCCAGGACGGGCGCCGGAGAGGGTGCGACGCTGGAGGGAGGGGCGGATCCGGCCCGCCGGGAACACGACCGCGCGGCCAACCTGGAAGGCAGGTGCGTCCCATGCGCACGTCGACCCGTGTCGCCGGTGCCCTCACCGGCCTGACCCTCACCCTGGGTGGTGCGGTCCTCGCCGCTCCGGCGGCCCGGGCGGACATCCCCGCCTGTACGCAGATGGCCCAACTGGCCGGCGCCACCGCCTCCGACTCGGTCACAGCGGCCTGTGGCCGCGGCGTGGTCGGAGACCTGCAGGGCTGCGTGACCGGGCTGACCGGGGCCGGGGTGGCGAGCGGCGCCGCGACCGGTGCGTGCCGGGCGGCGGCCCACGAACCGCGTTAGAGCACCACGCGGGCCGGCACCGGCCGGAGCCGGGTGCGGCCCGTCTCCCTCCTCGCCCCCCGCCTGCCTCGCGGGCCTCGTGCGCTGCGCCCATGCTGAAGAAGAGGGCGCCGTCGTCTGGAGACGTGTCCTTCCCGAAGGCCGAGCGAGGGCGCCTGAGAGGAGGAGGACGTCATGCGCCTGCGAAGAATCCTGGGCCTGATCCTGGCCACGGCGACCCTTGCCGGCGTGAGCGCCGTCGGCGCCGGGGCCGCCTCGTCTCCGACCATCTCCAGAGACGACTGCACGGCCGCCGGCGGACACATCGTTTCCCGCCCCTACGCCGGCGAGGCCTGCGCGCTGCCCGACGGCACCACACCGCCGATCACCTGACCGGCCCGCGCCCGGCGTGTCAACCGCTCCGACCTCCGCACCCGGCTGGAGCGGGCACGGAACGACGGCACCCGGCCCACCGCCGGGCGGCCGTTTCCGCCGGTCAAGCGGCTCACGGCTCCGTCCGACGGGGCGCGTCACCGCCCCCGCACCAGACGGCACTATCACCCGAATGGCGGAACAAGACGTGCCCCCCACATGGGTGAAGATCAGGCTGGCTAGTGCCCCAACCGAGGCAATCCGTGAAAGGGAAGCACATACGCATTCGACGAACCCTCGCCGCCGCCATCGCCACGGCAGCCCTCGCCGGACTCGGCCTCACAGGCGCCGCGACGGCCATCGCCGCCCCGCAGGCCGCCCCCTCCTACGTCACGCCTTCCCAGTGCAAGCAGGGCGGCGGAACGCCCGCGATCAACGAGGCGGGCAACTACTGCAAGGGCGGTACGTACGACGGACAGAAGGTCGACTGAGCCCCACCGGTCCGAACCCCCAGGGCGCCCCACGGCCACGCGCCGCGGGGCGCTCGCGCGCGAGCTGTGAAAATGAGAAGCAACCTGGCTGAGAGCGGAGCCCTCGGCTCCTGCGCTCGATCACCTGCACTGACTTCTCGTTACACGCCCAAAAATCAAGAACCCATGGCGCCGGGCGACTTACAGACCGTACCGTGTCCAGCGTGGACGCACCCTTTGACGAGATCGGTCTCGCAGATGCTATCTCCGCGATCCGTGATGACATCCTTGCCGCAACGCAGCGAAGCACCGGCTCCCCCTTGCGTTTTGAGCTCGGAGAGATGCAGATGGAGTTCACTGTTGAGCTTCGGCGAGACACTCGCGCCAAGGGCGGTGTGAAGGCCTGGGTCGTCGATGCGTCGGCGGAGCGCGGCCACGGTGCGACACACACCCAGCGGGTAGCTTTCACTCTGAAGCCAAGGAACGCACTTACTGGTCGAGGCTGGGACATCTCAAATGACCAGGAGGGGCGTACCGACCGTTTCGGTGCAAGCGGAGGTGCGTCAAATGAGTAAACAAGCCCTGGAACGTAGTCGAATCGCTGCAGTCTTCTCTGCTGGTCGGCAAGGAAGCGGTTATGCTATTTCCTCTGGTTTGGTTCTGACTGCAGCTCACGTATTGAAAGATATTGATGATGTGCGCGTCATCTTTCCCGGCCAGCCAGCGCAAATTCTCTGCAGAGTCGTGTGGTTGCGTCACGATGAACGATGCGACGCCGCACTACTTGCACCGCATGAGGGCTCATTCAATCACGGAGCTATTCTCGAGTCAGTGTCCTTCACCATCGTCCGCGACTCACTAGAGCCTATAATGAACTGTCAAGCTATTGGCTACCCCAGCGTGCAGCGTGACAACAGGGATGAGTTAGATACGGAGCAATTCATCGGCACGCTGAAACCCGGTGCCAAGATGCTGAGCGCACGATATGTTCTGGACAGCTCCTATCACCCTCCAGTTAAAACTGCGGACGGCAGTTCCCCGTGGGCTGGTTTTTCCGGTGCAGCTGTATTTACGCAAGACACGGTAATCGGGGTCGTGGCGCACGATCCTTCGGGGTGGCAGCACGGTCGCCTTGAGGTAACCTCGGTCGGCGTACTGGAAGCAGATTTGGAATTCAGAAAATGCCTGGATAGAGAAGGCGTGCAGATTCGACTTTTTGAGTCGAGTGATAAGTGCAATTCGGAATCTTCGATATTTGAGCAACGATATCGTGAATATATCGTCTCTAAATATGGCACGTTGACTATTTTCGGTATCAATCTTTCGGATCGCTCGAATGCCGAATGGCCACTTGATGCTGCGTATCTAAGCCTTGAGACGGTGGTCACTGAGGAACCTAGACATGGCAAAACGGATGCCCTGGCGACTCAAAAATCGAGCCAGGTAAAACCTGCCGATCAAGCTTTGGCCGGCCACCATCATGTGCTTCTACGCGGTGTTGCCGGATCTGGCAAAACGACGTTAGTACAGTGGTTGGCTGTCTCTGCAGCCAAACAGCAACTCGAGGAAAACCTTCGCCATCTATATAACCGCGTTCCCATAGTGTTGCCTTTGAGAACGCTGATTCGATTCGGAAGACTTCCCGGGCCAAGTGATTTTTTAGCGGCGGTCCGTAATCCCCTTGCTGGAATCCAGCCCAAGGGATGGACAGAAAGCATTCTGTCACATAAGCGCGGTCTCCTGTTGGTGGACGGCATTGACGAAATTTCCGAGCGTGATCGTGAACGGGTTCGAGAGTGGCTCCGCGATCTCATGTCGGCGTTCCCGCAAAACATGTGGCTAGTAACCTCTCGCCCTTCTGCCGTAACGGACGACTGGCTAGCGACCGAAGGCTTTGTCGAACTCAGTTTGAGCGCTATGGGGCGCAGCGATGTTGCAGCCTTCATTGAACGCTGGCATGCTGCAGCCATATCAATGTGTCAGGACGAAGAGGAAGTACACCGCCTCAAGACATACAAGTCCGCCCTGCTGACAACCGTTCGAGCGAAACAGGACCTTGGGCGCCTAGCCACAAATCCGCTCATGTGCGGACTGATCTGCGCTTTGCATCGCGACCGCAGAGGGTACCTTCCCGAAGGACGAAAACAGCTATACGACGCCGCCCTTTCTATGCTGCTTGCACGCCGCGATCGTGAGCGTGACCTCGACGTCCGTATCTCTGAAGAGCCACAAATCCAGTTGCTGCAAAAGTTGGCCTATTGGCTAATTAAGAACGGTCAAGTGGAAATGGATCGATCCGACGCGATCGATCTAATTAACGCGGCATTTCCTGCCATCCCTTCAGTCGCTGATCTCGGGACGCCTGACCAGGTGTACGACTACATGCTGCTACGCAGCGGGATTATTCGTGAACCGGTTCCAGGAGTTATGGATTTCATTCATAGGACTTTTCAGGATTACTTAGGGGCCAAGGCCGCTGTAGAAGAACGCGACTTCGATTTGATGGTCCGCAATGCCCATCATGATCAGTGGGAAGACGTAATACGTATGGCAGTAGCTCATGCGTATCCCGCGGAAAGAGCCCGGATTCTGCACAAGCTACTGAAGCGTGGCGATCGGGTAAAAACGCATCGTACCCGCCTCCACTTGCTAGCTATGGCTTGTCTAGAGCACGCGACCGAGCTCGACGTCGGTGTTCGCCGGCAGGTCGAGGAACGTGCTGCCACACTGATACCACCCGACGATCACCAATCTTCTGAATCGCTGGCATTAGCCGGGCCTATGGTCCTTGATCTCCTACCTGGTCCAGAGGCAATTACTGAGACACAGGCTCGCGCAGTGGTCAATACGGCTGCTGCAATCCCCTCTGACGCAGCCATGCCGGTTCTTGCGCAGTATCGAGAATATCCGGACCATAGCATCCAAGAGGCCTTGCTCAACGCTTGGCGTAACTTTGATGTTCGCCAATATGGCAGAGAAGTGGTTGCCTATCTGCCGAAAGATATGATGTTCTGGCTCGACTCGATTGACCAGCTAGAATTTCTGAAAGAGGTCGGTGGGCGTGAACGTGTGATTCTCCGAGGAAGTTGCACTACCGATCGTATCGCTAGCGCGATTGCTGGTGATGGGCCGACAGAGCTAGGGCTGCACGATAACAACCAGATAGATAGGCTTGGGAGCATTCCGCTTTCCCGCATCAAAGCTCTGTACCTAGCTAGGTGTCCTCAGGTCCGCGATCTTTCGCCGCTGAAGGAATTCCGGTTTCTGAAGCGTTTGAGCGTGAATGATATGGCGGGTCTTCCAGACCTGCAAGGCCTGAACGCCCTGGATGGCCTTGTCCACCTCAATATCCTTCAGCCTATTTCCCAAGGTGATCTTTCAGTGCTCCCTAAGAGCGGAAATCTGAAGTCATTGGCTCTTTACAGCGAGGCAGTTGACTCGACTGGTCTCCGTGGTCTCTGTGGCCTGCGAGGGCTTGAGGCGTTGTCTATCCGCTGGGTTGACTCGAAGAGTGAAATTTTCATTGAGTGGAGTGAGATTTACTCACATCCTGAACTGTGTCGACTGCGATTGGATCCTCAAGGGCTCGAAGTATTCCTCCAGTGTGGCCATACCTTCAAAAATATAGTCACGCTGGACCTGGAATTGATGCCAAGTCGAACTGCCGAACCGCTGGTGCGAAGAGTTGCAGAAGTGTTCCCTAGACTTCGCTATCTTTCGGGGCGCTGGAGTAAAGAATTCCGAGAGAAGCTTGGCGAAGTTTTGCCCGATGTCAAAGTGAAGTCTCCACGAACCCGATCGGACGACGACTTCTAGACGGCGGAGCGGGTCAAGCCGACCACCCCAGCCACTGCGTACATTCTCTTGAATGCCAGGTGGCTGATTGCTTCGCAGCGCGGCACGGGCGCCGGCCGGGCTGGAGTGGGGCGGAGACAGGAGCGCAGGCCCGGCCGGGGGCCGGGCCTGCGCGCGGGGAGCGGAGCGAGCCGCCTTGAACCAGTGGAGAAAGTTGCAACTCAGTCTGTCGGCGGCCGGAGCTCAAAGTCGTGTGCACACGCGGGTAGTTCGGCCGCCCGGCGGTCCGCGAATGACAGGAAGAGCACCGGCCGGATGGTCCAGGTGATGCGTGTCGTCGCGTGGGTAACCGACACCGTGCACGGTTCGGCCCGTAGCAAGGCTCGTCGAGTCTCGACGCGGCCCTCGTACAGCCACTCCCACGCCTCTTCGGACGCGTCCGCGTCCAGGGCTGGTGAGATGGTGCGGAGTGCGACCGCTACCCAACGGTCTGCCTGAGGTGCCGAGTACGCGTCGAACGATGCCAGCAGCGACGGCCCCCGCTGCTCGGTCAGGTCCTCGGTCCAGCACTCGCACCAGTAGCCGTGCCGTGCCAACGCCTGTGACACGTGCGGCCGTTGCGTGGTGTCAGGAAGAGTGGGGGTGTCGCTCTGCGCCGTCCGAGTCACCGAGCAGCCGTCCCTTCGACTCGGCAGTCCGGGCACTTGCAGGACGGGAAGGCGGAGGTGAACGGGGGCGGGCCTTCGAGGGGTGACACGCTCACCGTGCCGCACTCCTGGATGATGGCTCCATGGCGGTTCACCCGGTACACCCTGATGGTCATCTTGGTGGTCGGCGGGTCATCCTGGGGCGGGCGGGTAGCGTTCGTCATGTCGACGCTCCTTCGCAGCGTTGGCCGGCCCCGGGGCCGTTCGCGCGACCGCCGGGGCGCATCTCGCCTCGTCGTCTTCGCGTGACCGTGACGACGGGTGACTGAAGCGTGACAAACTGCGGGACCACCAACGCTCACAGATTGTGAGCGTGGAGAGCACGTCTAGAGGCCGAGCCAGGCCGCCATGTGGTGGAGTGTCTCCGGGGTGCGGCGGGACTGGTGGACCAGACCGGTGATCGCCTCCCGGGCGGCGGGGTGGTAGCGGGTCTGTTCGGGGTCGACGCGGCGGGCTTCCACGAGTGACCTCAAAGCGGCGTCGGTGTGCCCGGTCTCCATCTCGGCTCGGGCCTGGTCGATCAGGAAGTGGGCCCGGCGGGAAGTGGGGAGCCCGGGAGGAAGTTTGAGGTTCCGGGCCTGCTTCAGGGCGTCGTCGTACTGGCACATCTCGACGGCGGCGGACACCCTGTGCAGGGCGACATTGGTCGGGCCGAAGCTGAGCCAGTGGACATCGGAGGCATCGCCGACGCGCTCTGCGATCCGGTGGGCCTCGGTGATGTGCTGCTCGACCGCCGGCCCCTCCTCGGCGCGGGCGGCGATGACGGAGCCGCCCAGGTGCAGTTGGCCGGTGACTACCAGGGCTTCCCGTGAGTCACCGGCCTCTGCGATCACGTCGTGACCGGCGGCGACGAGGCGTTGTCCGATCCGGTACTCACCCTCACGGAAGTAGACCAGGGCCCGCATGTACTGCCGTACGGCCGCCAGGCAGGGGTCGGAGGCGCGGAGAGCTGCCCAGTTCATGCGGTCCAGGGCGACGGCGGACAGGTCGTAATAGCCGAGCTTCACGCTGATGTCGTGTGCTGTGCGGTACGCCGATGCGAGCGCCCGCCACAGCTCGGTGGAGGGCGTCGACCACGCCGTGTGGGTCAGCTCGGTGATGAGCCCCGGCAGGTCGCGGGCCGCGTTGCGCAAGTGGGTCGCCCGCACTTCGGCGCAGAGGTGATGGGCTCCGGCGATGAGCTGCTGCGCCGGTCGGCTGGTCAGGTCCGGATGGGGGCCGAGGTCGTAGAGGTCGAGGGATTCCCGGATCGGCCGGACCAGTTCGGCGAGACGGTCGCGCTGCAGTTCGGTCACATACGGCTGCCCGGTCAGGACCGTGACGTCGATGCTGAGGGCTTTTGCACAAGCGGCGACGAAGGCGGCGGTGGCCGGGCGCGCTCCACACTCGACCTGGTTCAGGTAGCTGTACGAATAGGGGAGTCGCTCGGCGAACTGCCGCTGGGTGAGCCTGGCCAGTCTGCGTTGTTCCTTGATGCGTGCACCCGCGTGGTCTTCGCCCCGTGTCGGCATGCCGGTCTCCGTTCTGAGCACCCGCTGGGAACCGTACCCGGGTGGTCGTACGGCTATATGCCTTTGCGGCGTCTACTCACCCCCGCGAGGCGGCCGTTGAGTGTGATCGGATACATGCATGACGACGACGCGCCCTGTCCTCTACCTCTTCGGCTCCGCCGCTCCGCCGGTGTTCGACACGGCGACGGTCATCGCGGACGCGCAGGGCCGCGGCTTCGACGTGTGTCTCGGGCTGACCTCGACGGCGGCTCGCTGGCTGGAGCCGCGGAGGGTTGAGTTGGAGCGGCTCACCGGGCACCCCGTACGCAGCGCGTACAAGCTGCCGGGGGAGCCGGACGTGTGGCCCAAGGCGGATGTGATCGCGGTGGCTCCGGCGACCTTCAACACGGTCAACGCGTGGGCCCTCGGCATCACGCGAGAGTTCGTGGTCGGTGTCGTCGCCGAGGGCATCGGCAAGGGCATCCCGACGGTGGCGATGCCCTGCGTGAACGCCGCCTACGCGCGGCACCGGCAGTTCGAGCGGAGCGTCGCGGAACTGCGCGAGATGGGGGTACGGGTTCTCTACGGTGACGGTGGCTTCGTCCCGAACCAGCCGGGGCAGGGCAAGCCGGGGGAGTACCCGTGGCACCTGCTCCTCGGCGCTGTCGAGCAAAGCGTCGCAGCGCGGTAGCCGAGGACCGCCGCCGGCATCCGGGTGCGTCCGCGGTGATCCGGCCATGACGGCCCAGAGAGGGCCCGCGGCAAGAGAAGAGCCCCCTGCCTGCGCAAAAGCCGCGGGCAGAGGGCTCAGCCCTGGGCGCTTACTTCTTCTTACCCTGGTTCTTGACTGCCTCGATCGCGGCGGCCGCCGCCTCCGGGTCGAGGTACTTGCCGCCGGGGGTGACCGGCTTGAAGTCGGCGTCCAGCTCGTAGTAGAGGGGGATGCCCGTCGGGATGTTCAGGCCCGCGATGTCGGCGTCGGAGATGCCGTCGAGGTGCTTGACGAGGGCGCGCAGGCTGTTGCCGTGGGCGGCGACCAGGACCGTGCGGCCGGTCAGCAGGTCGGGGACGATCGCGTCGTACCAGTAGGGGAGCATCCGGATGACGACGTCCTTGAGGCACTCCGTGCGCGGGCGCAGCTCCGGCGGGATGGAGGCGTAGCGGGCGTCGTTCGCCTGGGAGAACTCGGAGTCGTCCGACAGCGGCGGGGGCGGGGTGTCGTACGAGCGGCGCCAGAGCATGAACTGCTCCTCGCCGAACTCGGCCAGCGTCGCCGCCTTGTCCTTGCCCTGGAGGGCGCCGTAGTGGCGCTCGTTCAGGCGCCAGGAGCGGTGGACGGGGATCCAGTGGCGGTCCGCGGCCTCCAGGGCCAGCTGGGCCGTGCGGATCGCGCGCTTCTGGAGGGACGTGTGGACCACGTCGGGCAGGAGATCGGCGTCCTTCAGGAGCTCGCCACCGCGGACCGCCTCCTTCTCGCCCTTCTCGTTCAGGTTGACGTCCACCCAGCCGGTGAACAGGTTCTTCGCGTTCCACTCGCTCTCGCCGTGGCGGAGGAGGATCAGCTTGTACGGTGCGTCGGCCATGGCGTCGAGCCTACCTAAGGGGGGTCGGGGGCGGGACGCGCGCGGGCGCCGTAGCACGCCCGGCCAAGGGAGGAGCACGGAGCGTTCACGGGGGTGTGCTCACCGTCTCACCAAGGCGCGGTTAACTCTCGTACAACCATTCGCCACATTCTCGTGTCTGTTTATCGCCAGGAAGGTAGAGGGCCAGGAAAAGGAGCACAGAACGTGACCGTGCGTTCCTTTGCGCGGCGGATGCGACCGCGAGTCGAGCGGAAGGCCGCCGAGCGCGTGTGGCAGCTGCGTACCATGCGGCGCCGCCGCAAGGCGGCGGTCACGGATCCGGTGCTCCGCCCGGTGGCGGTGCGCGGGCAGCAGTTCTACGGCCGGGTGGTGGACCGGTTCACCGCCGCGGAGGCCGCCGCCTCGAATTTGGATCTTGTTGTCGGCGCGCTGGAACAGGAAGGCATTTCCTATTTCCTCGTGTCCTCCCGCACGCGTTACACGCTCGGTGTGAATGCCGTCGACCGGGAACGATTCCTCGACGCACTGGAGGCGCGGCAGGCGGGCACGGCCGTGTTCATCGGCCGGCCGCTGCCCGGCGGGCAGCTCAAGCACCCCGCCCTGTTCCTGGACGGCGTCCTGCCCGCGGCGCTGCGCACCGCCCCCGTGCTGCGCGTCGGCGAGAACCACCTCGGCCCCGCCGGCCAGCTCCTCGCCGGCCCCGAGCTGGCCTGTGACGTGGAGTTCTGGGAGGACGGCGGCGAGCTGCTCGCCTCCGCCGACGGGCCCCGGCGGCTGGCCAAGGTGCAGCCGCAGGCCTCCGCCGACGTCTTCGCCGAGTCCCTCGTCGCGCCCCGTAACAACGGGATCACCGATGTGCTGCCCGCCGGTGAGCAGAAGCCGGTCGGCGTCCGGGTCGGCGAGCGGGAGGTCCCCAGCTTCGTCCCACTCACCCTGCCCACCGTCAACCAGGTGACCTTCCCCGTCGACGTCGTCTACACCTGGGTCGACGGCGAGGAGCCGGCGATGCGGGCCAAGCGGGCCCGCTACCAGGACGACGGCATCGCCGAGATCCTGGACAAGGAGACCAACGCCTCCCGCTACACCAGCCACGACGAGCTGAAGTACTCGCTGCGCTCCCTCGCGATGTACGCCGACTTCGTCCGGCACATCTACATCGTGACCGACGGCCAGAAGCCGCACTGGCTGGACGACACCGCCCCCGGGATCACGGTCGTCGACCACCGCGACATCTTCCCGGAGGACGTCCTCCCCGTCTTCAACTCGCACGCCATCGAGACGCGGCTGCACCACATCCCCGGCCTGTCCGAGCACTACCTGTACTTCAACGACGACGTCTTCGTCGGCCGCCGCGTCACCCCGGAGCACTTCTTCTTCGGCAGCGGGCTGATGAAAATACCGGTCTCCCCGCTGAAGATCGGCGTCGGCAAGCCGCACGCCGAGGAGACCGCGACCAACTCCGCCAGCAAGAACGTACGGCGGCTGCTGCTGGAGAAGTTCGGGCGGATGACCACGAACAACTTCATGCACACCCCGCTGCCGCAGCAGCGCGGGGCGCTCCGCGCGCTGGAGGAGCTGTTCCCGCTGGACATCGCCCGCACCACCGCGTCCCGCTTCCGCTCGCCGGCCGACATCGCCATGACGGCACCGCTGCTCTACCAGTACGCGCTGATGACCGGCCGTGGCGTGCCCGGCAAGTTCAGCTTCCGCTACGTGAACATCAGCCGGCCCGACGCCGACCGGCGCCTGGCCGACCTGCGCCGCAACCGCCGCTTCGACTTCTTCTGCCTCAACGACGTCGACGTGCCGCCGGAGGAGCGGGAGCAGGTCAGCGTGCGGATGCACCAGTTCCTGGAGAACTACTTCCCCTTCCCCAGCCCTTTCGAGAAGCAGAGCTGACGGGCGGCGGCAGCCATGGCCATCGACCTCCGTCACCGTCTCGCGTCGCCGGCGCCGGGCCTGCGGGCCGTCCGGGACCTGCTGACGCGCCTGCGGCTGTGGCTGTCGGCCCGCCTGTGGGCGCTGCGCGCGGCGCCGGCCCGCCGCCGGCTGCGCGCCGCCGTGCCGGGGCTGCGCCGGGTCGCGTGCGGACCGCTGCGGCTGTACGGGGACACGGTCACCGGCTACACCGCGGCGCAGGCCGCCGCCGTGGACCTGGAGCAGGTGTGCGCCCTGCTGGAGACGGCCGGTGTGCCGTACTTCCTGGTCCCCGGCGAACAGGGGCCCGGGGTGCCGCGGCCGGTGGTCGGGGTGGAGGAGTCGTACCGTGCCGCGGTGCTCACCGGGGCCCGGCGGCACTTCGCGCGCAGCGCCGCGTACGTCGGTGCGGTGGACGCCGACGGCGCGGTGACGAGCGCGGTGCTGTGGGCCGACGGCAGGCTGCCGCGGGCGCTGCGCGGAGCGCCGGTGCTACGGGTCGGCCTGGTCAGGCTGGGGCCGGGCGGGCAGGTGCTCGGCGGCCTGGAGACGGGCTGCGACGTCGAGTTCTGGCGCTACGGCCGCGATCTGGGCCGCGACCCGGCCCACCTCACCGTCCCCGGCGCCCGCCTGCAGGACGACTTCGGTCCCTCCCTGGTCGCCCCGCGCCCCAACGCCGTGTCGGAGGTACTGCCGACCGGGGCGTGGCAGGCGACAGGGGGAGGCGCGGGGGAGCCGGTGGCGGGGCGGGAGTGCGTACCGGATGCCCTCGACGGGCTTGAGCGGGGGCCGGGCCTGTCGTCGGGGATGACGGCGGCAACCGGACAGCCGTCGGCCTCGCCCGCCTCACGGCTGCCGGTCACGCCCGCCCCACAGCCGTCGGCCACGGCGTCCGGGCAGCCGTCGGCCTCGCCCGCCTCACGGCTGCCGGTCACGCCTGCCCCACAGCCGTCGGCCACGGCGTCCGGGCAGCCGTCGGCCTCGCCCGCCTCACGGCTGCCGGTCACGCCTGCCCCACAGCCGTCGGCCACGGCGTCCGGGCAGTCGTCGGTCACGCCCGCCCCACGGCTGTCGGCCCCGCCCGTCCGGCAGTCGTCGGTCACGCCCGCCCCACAGCCGTCGGCCACGGCAGCCGGGCAGTCGTCGGCCACGGCAGCCGGGCAGTCGCCGGCCACAGCGTCCGGGCAGTCGTCGGTCACGCCCGCCCCGCAGCCGTCGGCCACGTCGGCCCGGCAGCCGTCCGCCCACCAGCCGCCCGCCCCCTTCCCCGCGGCACCGGCCCGCCGCCCCCTGCCCACCTTCCCCGCGTTCGCCGAGCCCGGTGTCGATCAGGTGTGCTTCCCCGTCGACGCCGTGTACACCTGGGTCGACGGGGACGATCCGGTGATGGCGGTGAAGCGGCGGGCGCACCAGGCGCTCTCCGACAACGTCATCGCGCCGCGTGAGACCGGTGCCTCCCGGTACACCAGCCATGACGAGCTGAGGTACGCGCTGCGGTCGCTGGAGATGTACGCCGGTTTCGTCCGGCACGTCTATCTCGTGACCGACTCGCAGACGCCCTCCTGGCTGGATCCGGAGGCGGAGGGGCTGACCGTGGTCGACCACCGGGACATCCTCCCGGCCGACGCGCTGCCCGTCTTCAACTCGCACGCGATCGAGAGCCGGCTGCACCACATCCCCGGCCTGTCCGAGCACTACCTGTACTTCAACGACGACGTCTTCATCAACCGCCCGGTCGGCGCCGAGCGCTTCTTCCACGGCAACGGCATCGCCCGCATCCCGCTGTCCCCGCTCAAGCTCGGGGTCGGCGCCCCGCACCCCCTGGAGCCGGCGCCGAACTCCGCCGGGAAGAACGCCCGTGAGGTGATCCGGCGCTTCCACGGCAGGTACGTCACCCACAAGTCGCTGCACACCCCGCACCCCCAGCTGCTGTCGGTGATGCGGGAGATGGAGAGCCTCGGCATCGAGGAGCTGGAGCGGACGTCGTACTCCCGTTTCCGGTCCACCACCGACGTCGCCCCGGCGTCCACGCTCCACCACCACTGGGCGATCGCGACGGGCCGGGCGGTGCCGGCCGAGTACAGCTTCCGGTACGTCCAGCTCGGCACCCCGGACATGCGCCGGAGGCTGGCGCGGCTCGCGGCGGGCGAGGACGTGGACTTCTTCTGCCTGAACGACGTGGACACCGCCCCGGCGGACCGGGCGGCGGCCCAGGAGGCGATCCGGGCCTTCCTGGAACGGAAGTACCCGTTCCCGAGCCGCTTCGAGCGGGCCGCCCGGACCACGCCGTACCCGTCCCCGGCTCCCGCCCGAGGGGGACGGAGGGCGTCCCGGCGCCGGCCGGCAGCTGCCCGATTGACGTTGAACCGCTAATTGAGTGGCGCCCCCCAGCACCGCATTTGTAACGTGTGCTCGCCGCTTGAGCCGCTTACACAACCGGGGGATCCTCGATGTCACCAGCCCGCATGAGACGAGCCGTGAGCGAATCGGTCTCCGGGCTGCCCCGCGCGTTCTGGTGGCTGTGGGTCAGCACCCTCGTCAACCGGCTGGGCGCGTTCGTGGCCACCTTCATGGCCCTCTACCTGACCCTCGACCGCGGCTACTCGGCGTCGTACGCGGGTCTCGTCGCCTCCCTGCACGGCCTCGGCGGGGTCGTCTCCTCGCTGGGCGGCGGGGTGATGGCCGACCGGCTCGGCAGGCGGCCCACCCTGCTCGTCGCCCAGACCGCCACCGCGGCCTCCGTCGCCCTGCTCGGCTTCATGACCGACCCGGCGGCCATCGCGGCCGTCGCCTTCCTCGTCGGCATGGCCTCCAACGCCTCCCGGCCCGCCGTCCAGGCGATGATGGCCGACATCGTCCGCCCCGAGGACCGGGTGCGGGCCTTCTCCCTCAACTACTGGGCGCTCAACCTCGGCTTCGCCGTCTCCTCCATGGCCGCCGGGTTCATCGCCGAGTTCAGCTATCGCGCCGGGTTCCTCATCGAGGCCGGCATGACCCTGGCCTGCGCGGCCGTCGTCTTCGCGAAGCTGCCCGAGTCCCGGCCCGCGCCCGCGGCCCGGCAGGCGGAGGCGGGGATCGGCCTCGGCACGGTCCTGCGGGACGGGCGGTACATGGCCGTCGTCGGACTGTCCTTCCTCGTCGCCCTGGTCTTCCAGCAGGGATCGGTCGGGCTGCCGGTGGCGATGGGCCGCGCCGGGTTCTCGCCCGCCGACTACGGCCTGGCCATCGCCGTCAACGGCATCCTGATCGTCGCGCTGCAGATCCCGGTCACCCGGTTCATCGAACACCGCGATCCGCGCACCCTGCTGGTCGCCTCCTCGGTCCTCGCGGGCTACGGCTTCGGACTGACCGCGTTCGCGGGCTCGGTCGGGGTCTTCATGCTCACCGTGTGCGTGTGGACCCTCGCCGAGATCGTCAACGCCCCGACCCAGACCAGCCTCGTCGTCCGCCTCTCCCCGGTGCACGGCCGCGGGCGCTACCAGGGTGTGTACTCCCTGTCCTGGTCCCTGGCCGCCCTCGTCGCCCCGCTGATGTCGGGCGCGGTCATCGACCGTCTCGGCGCGCCATGGCTGTGGGGCATGTGCGCGGCGGTGGGCACGGTGGCGGCGGCCGGGTACGGCGTCCTCATGCGCCGCCTGCCCGCGGAACCACCGGCCCGGACCCCGGCCCCGGCGGTGCGGGAGCGGGAAGAGACCGGGGCGCGTACCGCCTAGGCGGTGCCCCGCCGTGGAGGGGACGGCGGGGCAGCGGCACCGGGCAGCGGGCCCGCCCCGTCGCGGCGGAAACGCGCAGTTACTTCCGCCGTCCTGGGAACCCGGTCTGCGCAGTCCGGGGATCAGGCCGGGATCCGGCCGGACCGGTGGCTCGGACCGGCCCCTCGGACCGGCGGATCCGCTCGGTGGATCCGTTCGACGGAGAGCGTGCCGCGGCGGGAGTGATGAGGATGCCGCCCGAGGAGCCCGGAACGTGGGCCGGCGGCGGGGTGCCGTCGGACGCCGAGGGGCGGCTGCGGGTCAGCGAGGTGCTGGCCGCCGCCGCGCGCGGCACCGACGACCCGCTGGCGGTGCCCCACGCGCTGTGCGCCGCGTGCGTGCGGCTGCTGCCGGTGACCGGTTGCTCCGTGTCGATCTCCGGTGGCAGGGGGGTGCGCGTGACCTGGTGCGCCAGCGACCGGGTCGCCGCCCGGCTGGCGGAGTTGCAGTACACCGTCGGCGACGCCCCCTGCCAGACCGCTCTCGACCTGGGGGCCCCGGTCCTCGCGGCCGACCTCACCCGCGGCCCCGACGTGCGCCGCTGGCCGATCTTCACGCAGGAGGCGGTGATCCTCGGCGTCCGCGCGGTCTTCTCGCTGCCGATCGGCGTCGGTGGAGCCGCCGTCGGCACGCTCGACCTGTACAGCGACCGGGTGGGCGGGCTGGCGGAGCCCGATCTCCGGGTCGCGCTGTGGGTGCGGGACGCGGTCACCTTCGCGTTGATGAACTTCCGGAGCGCCGTCCGCGGCGCCGGCGGGGCGGCCGGCGGCGAGGAGCCGGAGGACGAGGCGGCCTCCTGGGTGGCGGCCTCGGAGGCCGACCACACCGAGGTCCACCAGGCGGTCGGCATGGTGATGGTGCAGCTCGACCTCGACCCGGAGCAGGCCCTGGACCGGCTGCGGGCCCGCGCGTACGCCGACGGCCGCACGGTCAGCCAGGTGTCCCGGGACGTCCTCTCCCGCCGGCTGAGCTTCCGCCCGGAGGCGCACGGCGGCGGCCCCGCCCGGCCGTACGACGACGGCGGTCCGTGACCCGCGGTTCGGCCCGGCGGCAGCCGGTCCCGGCCGAACGGGCAGAAAGGTCAGGCCTCCAGCGACACCGCGTGCACCTCGTCCGCGCGGTGCCCCGCGCGTTCGTGCACGCGCTGCACGGCCTCGGCCGAGGGTGCCTCGGAGAGGCAGTAGACGGTCCCGGTCCCGGGGTCCGCCCAGGCGTGCTCGAAGTGCACGGACTCCTCCTCTTCGATGGCGAGGTCGGCCTGGTGCGCCTCCATCAGCTTCTCGGCCGTGATGCCCTGCATGCCGCGGTGTACGTCCATGAACTTGGCCATGGCTCCCGCACCTCCTCTCGACGCCGTTCACGTCCATGCTGCGCCCGGCGGACGGGAGGGGCATCCGGTACGGCGCGGGGGGGGGGGGGGGGGGGGGGGGGGGGGGGGGGGAGGGGTGGGGGGGGGGGGTGGGGGGGGGGGGGGGCAGGCCTATCTAGCCGTGCACCTCGGCGTGCCGGAGCAGCATGTCGCCACCGACGGTGAACGTCTGCGAGTCGAGCGCGGC
>NZ_JBVHWQ010000006.1:0-484534 GCF_055564315.1 Streptomyces sp. NPDC029151 | reverse complement strand
CTCCCCCCCCCCCCCCTCCTCCCCTCTGCCAATTCTGCCCCCCCCCCCCCCCCCTCCTCCCCCCCCCCCCCCCCCCCCCCCCCCCCCCCCCCGCTGCCGTCGAGCGGTGTCGCTCAGCCGCACTGGCAGGGGTTGCCCGACTGGCACCCGCAGCCGCATCCGGAGCCGCAACCGCAGGCGCCGAACAACGGGAGGCTCCTGATCTCGGCGGGCTGCTCGGTCTCGCGCTCCTGCGTGGGATCGGGCGTGGTGCTGGGGGATTCGGCCATGGGACCCTCCTAGACCTTGGGCAGGGATGCCCTCGCCCATTCCATGCCCGTTCGGCCGGGCGCATCAACGGCGCACGGAGGCGTTCAGACGTCCGCGAGCCCGCACCGGCCGGGCGCGTGGAGGACCTGCGCGGTCCCACGGGACCCACGCGGCCTCCCAGGGCTCCGGAGGCTTACGGCGTCGCACGGCTCACGCGACCCCCGGCCCGGGCCGGCGGCCTCGGCGTACGGCGCCGCACGGCTCACGCGCCCTCGGTCCCCGTCACCGGCTGGATGTCCTGCTGCAGATCGTCCGCGTGCTCGCCGGTCACCAGGTAGACCACCCGCTTGGCGACGGCCACGGCGTGGTCGGCGTACCGCTCGTAGTAGCGGCCCAGCAGGGTGACGTCCACGGCCGTCTCGATGCCGTGCTTCCAGCGGTCGTCGATCAGGTGCTGGAAGAGCGTGCGGTGCAACAGGTCCATCTCGTCGTCGTCCTGCTCCAGCTGGAGCGCGAGATCGACGTCCTTCGTCACGATCACCTCGGCCGCCTTCGCCATCAGGCGCTGCGCGAGCTGGCCCATCTCCAGGATCGTGGCGTGCAGGTCGTGCGGAACGGCCCGATCCGGGAAGCGCAGCCGCGCCAGCTTCGCCACGTGCTGGGCGAGGTCGCCGGAACGCTCCAGGTCGGCGGACATGCGCAGCGACGTGACGACGATCCGCAGGTCCGTCGCCACCGGCTGCTGCCGGGCCAGCAGGGCTATCGCCCGGGCCTCCAGGTCGTGCTGGAGCTGGTCGACCTTCTGGTCGGCCTCGATCACGCTCTCGGCCAGCTTCAGATCGGCGTCCAGCATGGCGGTCGTGGCGCGCCCGATCGCCGAGCCGACCAGCCGGGCCATCTCCACCAGTCCGTCGCCGATCGAGTCCAGTTCCTCGTGGTACGCGTCCCGCATCAGGGTTCCCTCTCATAGGCGTGCTTGGTCCCCACGCTCCCACGTTCCGCCCCGCACGCGTCCGTTTCCGCCACCCCGAATGAACCGGTACTGGCTGCAAGGTGAACTCTGGGCGACGAGTGTTCGAGGTCGCACCTCGACGGCTGTGGTCATGTCGTACCCCATGCCTAACCTGGAGCCATGGACGTGAACGCGGCGGTCGCCGCAGCGGCAGCGATCGCCGGGGTGCTCACCGGTGTCATCGCCATGCTGGCGTTCCGCTGGAGCGAACGCGACCAGAAGCGACCCACCAGGACTTCCTTGCACACCGATCCCGTACTCCCGCCCGGCGTGGACACCGTCCTGTCGGTGCTGCGCTCCTCCGCGGTCGTCCTCGACGAGGCCGACGCCGTCGTCAAGGCCAGCTCCGCCGCCTATGCGCTCGGACTGGTCCGCGGCGGCAAGCTCGCCGTCGAGCCGATGCTCCAGATGGCCCGGGACACCAGACGTGACGGGGAGATACGGCAGGTCGAGCTGGATCTGCCGCGGCGCGGCACCGGGCGCGGCGAGGCCCTCGCCGTCTCCGCGCGCGTGGCCCCGCTCGGCTCCCGCCTGGTCCTGCTGCTGGTCGAGGACCTGACGGAGGCCCGCCGGATCGAGGCGGTGCGACGCGACTTCGTGGCGAACGTCAGCCATGAGCTGAAGACGCCCGTCGGTGCGCTCTCCCTGCTGTCCGAGGCCGTCATGGACGCCTCGGACGACCCCGAGGCCGTCCAGCGCTTCGCGGGCCGGATGCAGATCGAGGCGACCCGGCTGACCAACCTGGTCCAGGAGCTGATCGACCTCTCCCGGGTGCAGAACGACGACCCGCTGGAGGACGCCGAGCCGGTCGGGGTGGACGAGCTGGTCGCCGAGGCCATCGACCGCTGCCGCCACCAGGCGGGCACGAAGCAGATCACGATAGCCGCCGGCGGCACGGCCGACCTGCACGTCTGGGGCAACCGGGGCCAGCTGGCCGCCGCCCTCGGCAACCTGGTCGAGAACGCCGTCAACTACTCCCCGGCCCGCACCCGCGTCGGCATAGCCATCCGCAGGGTCAACGCGCCGGGCGGTGACATGATCGAGCTGGCCGTCACCGACCAGGGCATCGGCATCTCGGACAAGGACAAGGAGCGCATCTTCGAGCGCTTCTACCGCGTCGACCCGGCCCGCTCCCGGGCCACCGGCGGCACCGGCCTGGGTCTCGCCATCGTCAAGCACGTGGTCGCCTCGCACGGCGGGGAGGTCACGGTCTGGAGTGCCGAAGGCCAGGGCTCCACCTTCACCCTCAGGCTGCCGGAGGCGGGCGCGGCCCGCGACCGCGCACAGCAGCACCCCGACCTCGACGACGAGGCGGGTCCCACCGACTCATCCCCGTACGAACCGCTTCCCGCCCCGGAGGTCCTTCCGTGACCCGAGTGCTCGTCGTCGAGGACGAGGAGTCCTTCTCCGACGCCCTGTCGTACATGCTTCGCAAGGAGGGCTTCGAGGTCGCCGTCGCGGCGACCGGCCCCGACGGCCTGGACGAGTTCGAGCGCAACGGCGCCGACCTGGTCCTCCTGGACCTGATGCTGCCGGGCCTGCCCGGCACCGAGGTCTGCCGCCAGCTGCGTGGCCGCTCCAACGTCCCCGTGATCATGGTGACCGCGAAGGACAGCGAGATCGACAAGGTCGTCGGTCTCGAAATAGGAGCCGACGACTACGTCACCAAGCCGTTCTCCTCGCGCGAGCTGGTCGCCCGCATCCGCGCGGTGCTGCGTCGGCGCGGCGAGCCGGAGGAGGTCACCCCGGCCGCGCTGGAGGCCGGCCCGGTCCGCATGGACGTCGACCGGCACGTGGTCACCGTCGGCGGTTCCAAGGTCGACCTCCCGCTGAAGGAGTTCGACCTGCTGGAGATGCTGCTGCGCAACGCCGGCCGCGTCCTGACCCGGATGCAGCTCATCGACCGCGTCTGGGGCGCCGACTACGTGGGCGACACCAAGACCCTCGACGTCCACGTCAAGCGCCTGCGCGCCAAGATCGAGCCGGACCCGGGCGCGCCGCGGTACCTGGTGACGGTGCGGGGACTGGGCTACAAGTTCGAGCCGTAGGCCGTACGGCGCCGACGCGTACGGACGCCCCGGGTCACGAGGGCCGGCCGCGCCGGACACGACGGACACGACGGACACGACGGAGGGCGGCACCCCTGCGCGGGGTGCCGCCCTCCGTCGTACGGCTTCGTCGTCCAGCCGGTCAGTGGCCGGCGGCCGACTGGGAGGCCGAGTCGCTCGGGGTGACGGCCGAGTGGGACGCGGTGGCCGACGGGCCGGCCCCGTGCCCCTTCTCCGGCTTGCCGCTGGGGGAGGCGCTGCCGGAGGCGGTGGCACCCGGGGCGCCGCCGGCGGAGGCCGGGGCGGACGGGACCTGGGACGGGCCCCACTTGTCGAAGTAGCTGGTGGCCGGGACCACGAAGGCGTTCAGGCTCACCTTGCCGGTCTTGCTGAAGGTGAACGTGAGCTTCTGGGCGTTGCCGTCCTTGACGGCCTCGCGGCCGCTGGACAGCGTCGCGGCGGCGTTGTCCTTGCCGCCGATGACGAGCGAACCGCCCGCGGGGACGGTCAGGCTCTGGCCCTTGGCGGGCTTCAGCTCGGCGGACGTGCCGCTGCCCTCCACGGCGATCGACTGGAGGGTCTGGTCGCTGCGGCCGGAGTTGAACAGGGTCGCGGAGATCACCGCGGGTCCCGTCGACTGCAGGTCGGGCTGGGTGATGACCAGAGCGTTCTGGATCTTGATGGCGCCGACGCTGGTCGCGGCGTTGTCCGGCTTGATCTCCAGGGTCTGCGAGTTGTTGCCGGCGCCACAGGCGGCGAGCGAGGCGATCGAGAAGACGATGGCGGAGGCGGCGAGGGCGCCGCGTCGAAGGCTGCTGCTCACGGCGGCGGCAACTCCTTGAACGCGCGGGCGGCTCCCCTTATAAAGCCGCCCTAAGTGTCTGTCAGCGGCCTCAGGTTACCGAGCCGTTCCGAGGCGATCGCACCCGACCCTCCCCCAAGCCCCGGGCTTCCGTCCAGGTGGGGGTACCTCACCGGGCTCAGGTGACTCCCCGGCTGCATTGCGGAGGCGTCCGTCCGCCATTCACATAACGCGGCGGTGACCCCCTCCCGGCTCCTCTCGAGACCCCTCGCGGATTTTCCGTGAAGGAATGCGCCACCACCCCCGAAATTGATCACCCGGGACCCCTCCGGCGACGGTTGATCAATTTTGGATTCGTCTCACATCCGCCTCCGGCCGCCGAACGGAGTAGCGGAAGTCGCACCCTTGAGGGCGGACAAATCGTGACATCTCGCCCCTTGGAGCGCTCCCCGAAGGTGTGTAACGTAGGCGTTTCGCCCTGCCTGCAGAGCCCCTCCGACCTGCGAATACCCACTTCCGGGAGCGGCTCGCAGCACGTCCGGGTTGCTGTTGTCAAGCCCCGAGATATGCCCTGACCTGCGAAAACGCCATTCAGAAGACGCCGTATCCGTGTTACCCTGGATAGCCACGGAAGGGGTACCTGTCACATGACGTTCAAGGTTGGCGACACCGTGGTCTATCCCCATCACGGGGCCGCGCTGATCGAGGCCATCGAAACTCGTCAGATCAAAGGCGTGGACAAGACCTACTTGGTGCTGAAGGTCGCCCAGGGTGACCTGACGGTACGTGTGCCAGCGGACAATGCGGAGTTCGTCGGCGTGCGTGATGTGGTCGGTCAGGACGGACTCGACCGAGTCTTCGAGGTGCTGCGCGCGCCGTACGCCGAGGAGCCCACGAACTGGTCCCGTCGCTACAAGGCAAACCTGGAGAAGCTCGCCTCCGGCGATGTCATCAAGGTCGCGGAAGTCGTGCGTGACCTGTGGCGTCGCGAGCGCGAGCGCGGACTGTCCGCCGGTGAGAAGCGCATGCTCGCCAAGGCTCGCCAGATCCTGGTGAGCGAGCTGGCTCTCGCGGAGAACACGAACGAGGACAAGGCCGAGGCCCTGCTCGACGAGGTGCTCGCCTCCTGACGCGCAGCGGCAGCGAACCCTCGCTTCCGCCACGCCCAGCACACTGGAATGCCGCGGTGCCCGATGACACTGACCCTGTCGCCGGGCGCTGCGGCATGTTCGTCCCCGCAGCGGGTGCTCTCCGGGGAACCGATCCTCTGTACAGCAGGGAAACCTCTGCACACCCCCCGATACTCGACGTGCCGGGCCCGGGCGGATGGCTCGACCAGGGTCACGGAAAGGGTCCGGTCAAGGCGTCGCGCCCGGCACTCCTCCAGGCCATACCCACGTAGGTCGAGCACACAAACCTGACAGGAACCGATGTCTGACGAATCACGCCCCACGCCCGCGCAGACCTCCGTCGCCGCCGTGATTCCCGCCGCCGGCCGGGGTGTGCGGCTCGGTCCGGGCGCCCCCAAGGCGCTCCGCGCGCTGAACGGCACACCCATGCTCATCCACGCGGTCCGCGCCCTCGCCGCGTCCCGCCATGTCTCCCTGGTGATCGTCGTCGCCCCGCCGGACGGCGCCGCCGAGGTCAAGTCCCTGCTCGACGCGCACGCGCTCCCCGAGCGCACGGACTTCCTCGTCGTGCCCGGCGGGGAGTCCCGCCAGGAGTCGGTCCGGCTCGGCCTCGAGGCCCTGCCGCCGCAGTACGGGATCGTGCTGGTCCACGACGCGGCCCGGCCGCTCGTCCCCGTCGACACGGTCGACGCGGTCGTCGAGGCCGTACGCGACGGCGCCCCCGCCGTGGTGCCCGCGCTGCCGCTGGCCGACACGGTCAAGGAGGTCGCGCCCGCGGCCGGGCCCGAAGCCCCCGAGCCGGTCGTCGCCACCCCCGAGCGGTCCCGGCTGCGTGCCGTGCAGACCCCGCAGGGCTTCGACCGGGCCACCCTCGTCCGCGCCCACGAGAGCGTCACCGAGAACGTCACCGACGACGCGAGCATGGTGGAGCAGCTGGGACTGCCCGTCGTGGCCGTCCCCGGTCACGAGGAGGCCTTCAAGGTCACCCGCCCCCTGGACCTGGTCCTCGCCGAGGCGGTCCTGGCCCGCAGGAGGCTCAACGATGGCTTCTGAGACCGGGTTCCCGCTGCCGCAGGTCGGCATCGGCACGGACATCCACGCCTTCGAGGAGGGCCGCGAGCTGTGGTGCGCCGGCCTGAAGTGGGACGGCGAGGGCCCCGGACTGGCCGGCCACTCCGACGCCGACGTCGTCGCCCACGCGGCCTGCAACGCCCTCTTCTCCGCCGCCGGACTCGGTGACCTGGGGCAGCACTTCGGCACCGGCCGTCCCGAGTGGTCGGGGGCCTCCGGGACCACCCTCCTCACCGAGGCGGCCCGGATCGTCCGCGCGGCGGGCTTCACCATCGGCAACGTCGCCGTCCAGGTGATCGGACCCCGCCCGAAGATCGGCAAGCGCCGCGACGAGGCCCAGAAGATCCTCTCCGAAGCGGCCGGCGCACCCGTCTCCGTCTCCGGCGCCACCACCGACGGCCTCGGCTTCCCGGGCCGTGAGGAGGGACTGATGGCGGTGGCGACGGCACTCGTGGTGCGGGTGAGCTGAGCGCGTGCGAGGGTACCCTCACGACCGCCAGTGATCGCCGGAACCCGGAGGGTACCCATGTCCGCCGTCCTGTCCGACAGCCTGAAATCCCTGCTCGACGGCAAGGTGTTCATCGTCGTCGGCACCGTCCAGCCCGACGGCAGCCCGCAGATGTCCCCGGTCTGGGTCAAGCGCGACGGCGACCACCTCCTGTTCTCCACCACGGCCGACCGGCGCAAGGAGAAGAACCTGCGGCGCGACCCGCGGGTGACGGTCGTCGTCATGGACCCGGAGAACCCGTACGCCTACGCCGAGATCCGCGGCACCGCCGAGATGACCACGGACGGCGGCCCGGAACTCATCGACGAACTGAGCCGGAAGTACACGGGCAAGGACTACGCGGAGTTCAACCCGGCCTCGAAGGACGACGCCCAGCGGGTCGTCGTGCGGATCACGCCGCGGAAGGTCGTCGGACGCGTCTGAGTCCCCGGCATCCCGGGGGAAGGGCGTGAGGCACTCTCTCACGCCCACTACTCTGGAGTGGTGACGATTCGCCTGTACGACACCAGCGCCCGGCAGATCCGTGACTTCACCCCGGTCAAGCCGGGCTGTGTCTCGATCTACCTGTGCGGCGCCACCGTCCAGGCGGCACCGCACATCGGCCACATCCGGTCGTACCTCAACTTCGACGTCATGCGCCGCTGGTTCGAGTACCGCGGCTACGAGGTGACGTTCATCCGCAACGTCACCGACATCGACGACAAGATCATCACCAAGAGCCACGAGCAGAACCGGCCGTGGTGGTCGATCGGGTACGAGAACGAACGTGCCTTCAACGAGGGTTACGACGCCCTCGGCTGCCTGCGGCCGACGTACGAGCCGCGCGCCACCGGCCATGTCACCGAGATGGTCGAGATGATGCAGCGCCTGATCGAGCGCGGGCACGCCTACGAGGCCGACGGCAACGTCTACTTCGACGTGCGCTCCTTCCCCGGCTACCTCCAGCTGTCGCGGCAGGAGCTGGACAACCTCCAGCAGCCCTCGGGCACCGGTGAGACCGGCAAGCGGGACCCGCGCGACTTCGCCATGTGGAAGTCCGCCAAGCCCGGCGAGCCGGCCTGGCCGACCCCGTGGGGCCCCGGCCGCCCCGGCTGGCACCTGGAGTGCTCGGCGATGGCCCACAAGTACCTGGGCACCGTCTTCGACATCCACGGCGGCGGCCTGGACCTGATCTTCCCGCACCACGAGAACGAGATCGCCCAGGCCAAGGCCTACGGCGACGACTTCGCCCGGTACTGGGTGCACAACGCCTGGGTCACCATGGCCGGCGACAAGATGTCCAAGTCGCTCGGCAACAGCGTCCTGGTCAGCGAGATGGTCAAGCAGTGGCGTCCGGTCGTGCTGCGCTACTACCTGGGCACCCCGCACTACCGCTCGATGATCGAGTACAGCGAGGAGGCGCTGCGCGAGGCCGAGTCCGCGTACGCCCGGATCGAGGGCTTCGTCCAGCGGGTCACCGAGCTGGCCGGGAAGACCGTCGAGCCGGCCGACGAGGTCCCGCCCGCCTTCGCCGAGGCGATGGACGACGACCTGGGCGTCCCGCAGGCCCTCGCCGTCGTGCACACCACCGTCCGCCAGGGCAACAGCGCCCTGGCCGCCGACGACAAGGAAGCCGCCGTCGCCCGCCTCGCCGAGGTCCGCGCCATGCTCGGCGTCCTCGGTCTCGACCCGCTCGACCCGCACTGGGCCGGCGAGTCCGGCGACCGGAGCGAGGACCTCGACGGCGTGGTCGACAGCCTCGTCCGCCTCGTGCTCGACCAGCGCGAGTCCGCCCGCGCCCGCAAGGACTGGGCCACCGCCGACGCCATCCGCGACCAGCTGAAGGAGTCCGGGCTGGTCATCGAGGACAGCCCGCAGGGCCCGCGCTGGAGCCTCGGCACCCGCTGAGCACCGGCCCTTGATCGATTGTGCCGCCCGGCCCTCCGGGCGGCACACTGCATAAGACGCACACGACGCAACGACGCACACGACGTCCACGACGTACGTACGAGACGCTTTTTCCGAGAGAGCAGAGACGGGTAACTCATGGCCGCGAACAACCGCCGCATGTCCGGGAAGAAGGGCGCGCAGGTCGGCAGCGGCGGCAAACGGCGCCGGGGCCTGGAGGGCAAGGGACCGACCCCGCCCGCCGAGATGCGCAAGGGCCACGCCAAGCAGCGCGCCGCCGCGTCCAAGGCCCGCCGTGCCCAGGGCCGCACGCAAGCGCGCCGCGGCGCCGGCAGGTCGACGTCCGAGCTGGTCGTCGGCCGCAACCCGGTCGTCGAGGCACTGCGCGAGGGCGTCCCCGCCTCCACCCTCTACGTTCAGCAGTTCATCGACAACGACGAGCGCGTCCGCGAGGCCCTCCAGCTCGCCGCCGAGCGCGGCGGCATCAACCTCATGGAGGCCCCGCGCCCCGAGCTGGACCGCATGACGAACGGCCTCAACCACCAGGGCCTCGTCCTCCAGGTCCCGCCGTACGAGTACGCGCACCCCGAGGACCTGCTCGACGCCGCCGCCGAGGAGGGCGAGGACCCGCTGGTCGTCGCCCTGGACGGGGTCACCGACCCGCGCAACCTCGGCGCCGTCGTCCGCTCCGTCTCCGCGTTCGGCGGCCACGGCGTGATCGTGCCCGAGCGCCGCTCGGCCGGTATGACCGCCGGTGCCTGGAAGACCTCCGCCGGTGCGGCCGCCCGCACCCCGGTCGCCCGTGCCACCAACCTCACCCGGACCCTGGAGGCCTACAAGAAGGCCGGCCTCACCGTGGTCGGTCTCGCGGCGGACGGCGAGGTGGAACTCGGTGACCTGGAGGCCCTGGGGGGTCCGGTCGTCATCGTCGTCGGCAGCGAGGGCAAGGGCCTGTCCCGCCTCGTCGGCGAGACCTGCGACTTCCGCGTCCGCATCCCGATGCCGGGCGGCGCCGAGTCCCTCAACGCCGGTGTCGCGGCGGGCATCGTGCTGTACGAGGCCTCGCGCCGACGGAGCTGAACCACCGTCCGGCCGGGCTGGACAACGGCAGGGCACCAGGCTGAACACCGGTCCGGACGGGCTGAACACCCGTCCGGCACCCCACCCTTACGGGCGTATTCGGGCATCCATAAGGCGTTCGAGACGGCTTTGACGGGGTCCGGACACATCCGCCCGGTCAAAGCAGTGTCCTAACGCCACATCACTCGGTTAGATGAGTGTGGACACCAGAACACCCCGCACACCCACGGGGGACCGCTCGTCGGGATACGACGACGCTCCCGCGCTGAGCATGGTGAAGGTGCCGAGCGATCCGGCGCAGGTCATCGTCAATCACGCCAGCTTCCGCGTGCAGCTGGGCGCGGCGGCCCAGCGCACCCAATCCCCGCGGATCGCCCGGCACCTGAGCGCCACCCAGGACACCGCCCGGATGCCCCTCGCGGGCACGGCGGGCCGGGCCGGCGCCACCGGCCGCCGCCGCCCCGTCGTGTGGAGCGGCAAGTCCGCCCCCGACGACACCGGCGCCCACCGGCTCCTCCAGGCCGTGCGGGGCAGCAGCGTCCGTCACGCCGACGAGCCCGAGGCCGGCGCCACCCAGGTCATCCCGCGCGTCCAGACGGGCTACGCCGACACCTACGACGCCCTCGACCAGACTGTCGAGACCCCCGTCGTCGGCCACCAGCGCACCGCCCCCGACGCCGACGGCACGCGCCTCCTGCCGCACATGCGCACGGTCGCCGGCGCCTACGACGACCCACCCCACCCCGACCCCGGCCACGACCCGTACGCCACCTACGACGGCCACGACGGCTACGACGGCCACGACGACCCCGACGGCTACGACGACCAGGCCGGCCCCGACCCCGACCGCCCGGGCCCCACCAGGCGCCAGAGCGACGACCCCGCCCGGCACGCCTACTACCCCGGCCGCCGGCTCAACCTCGGCGTCGTCCTCCTCCCCCTGCGCATCTTCCTCGGCTTCATCTCCCTCTACGCCGGCATGGGCAAGCTGTGCGACCCCGTCTACTTCGACGGCGGCAAACGCGGCTCCATGGTCAAGTGGCTCGACACCCTGCACCCCTGGGACGTCGCCGAACCCCTGCGCCAGTTCGCCCTCCAGCACCCGGTCGGCTCCGGTCTGGTCATCGCATTCCTCCAGGTCGTCGTCGGCGTCCTGACCATCCTCGGCTGCTGGCAGCGCGTCACCGCGGTCGTCGGCGCCCTGCTCTCCGCCGCCCTGATCGTCACGGTCAGCTGGAAGACCGTGCCCGCCTACGACGCCCCCGACATCATCTACCTCGCCGCCTGGTCCCCGCTGATCATCGCCGGCGCCCCCGTCTACTCCGTCGACGGCCGCCTCGCCGGCAGCGCCTGGCGCCGGCTCGGCCCCCGCGCCGACATCTGGGACCTGCGCCGCTACGTCCTGCGCCGCGGCGCCCTGATCACCGCCGTCACGGTCGGCGTCACCCTCCTCGTCGGCTCCCTGCTCGGCGGTGCGGTCCGCGACTCCAGCCGTGTGGTCGTCCCCGGCCCCGGCGAGGCCCCCCGCAACCAGCTCCCCGGCTCCCCGCTCCCGCAGGAACCCGGCGAGCGGCACCGCACCACCCCGTCGGCCTCCACCTCCCCGACGGACGGCGCCACCGCCGGTGCGACCCCCTCCGGCGCGGCGACCACCCCGGGCACGAGCCGCAGCACCACCGGCGCCACCGTCACGACCCCCACCCAGACCCAGGGCACCACGGGCCAGGTCCCGCCCCGCCAGACCTCCCCCACGGGCGGCGCCCCCAGCACGACGGCGGGCCCGACCACCACGGGCGGCGGCACGAGCACGGGCGGCTCCACCACGGGCGGCGGGACGTCCTCCGGCGGCAGCAGCACCTCCACGGGCCAGCCGGGCCTGGTGGGAGGCCTGCTGGGCTGACGGAACGAGCGAGCGGACGACAAGGGCCCCGTACCGAGGGAGGTACGGGGCCCTTTCCGGGTGTGGGGCGAGCGGGCCGGCCAGGGGCGCGGGAACCGGTCAGCGGGACGCGGGGGGAACCGTCAGCGGCCGAGCGCGGCGAGTTCCTTCGCGGCCTCGGTCAGATCCTTCGCCGTGTCGATGGCCCGCCAGTACGCGCCCTGCGGAATGGGGAACCCGGCCAGCTTCTTCTCCCGGGCCAGCCGCGGGAACGTCGTCCGCTCGTGATCGCCCCGCTCGGGCAGCAGGGAGCCGAACTCCGGCGAGAACACGTAGACACCGGCGTTGATCTCGAACGTCGACGGCGGCGCCTCGATGAAGTCGGTGATGTGCCCGAACCCGTCGGTCCTCACCGCGCCCCACGGAATCCGCGGACGAGCCAGCGCCAGGGTGGCCACCGCGTCCCGCTCGGTGTGGAAGTCGGCCATGTCCCGCAGTGAGAACCGCGTCCAGATGTCCCCGTTCGTGGCGTACCAGGGCCGGTCGGGGTGGGGCAGACGCGCCGCGGCGTACCGCAGGCCACCCCCGCGGCCCAGGGGCTCGGTCTCCACGACCGTCGTGACGGAGACGGGAAGGTCGGCCGAGTCCAGCCACTTCTGGAGGACGTCGGCGAGGTGGCCGCAGGAGACCACCACGTCCGTCACGCCCTCCTCGGCGAGCCAGGTCAGCTGGTGGCCGATGATCGGAGTACCCGTACCCGGGATCTCGACCATCGGCTTCGGCCGGTCATCGGTGTACGGACGCAGCCGTGAGCCCTGGCCACCGGCCAGGACCACGGCTTGAGTGGGGCGCGACGCGGCGTTCGGATGGGTCATGACCGCACTGTACGTGGCGCCCCACCACGGCGGGTCGGCGGCAACGCCCTTCTTGAGGAGCCGTTACCGACTTCCCACCGGCACCTCAGCTGTGCGCGGCCAGAACGCCCGAGGCGAAGGCCGTGTCGCACACCGGGCGGGCGTACGACTGGGCACGGGAGGCGCCGTAGATCCGCACCGCGGCCCGGCCCAGGGCGCGGGCGATGGACGAGCAGTGCCGGGCCAGCCGGGGACGGCCGTTGACGGCCTGCTGGAGGTGGGTGAGGACCACCCCCGGATCCCTGTTCTGCAGCTCGGTCATCAGCCGGTCACGGAGCACGTCCTGCGGAGCACGGGAGACCCTCCTCGCGGGGGGTTCCGCAACGGGTTCCGCAACGGAGACGTCGGAGGCGGCCAGCACCGAGCTGGACGGACTGCCCGTCCAGTTGACCCGGGTGACCGCGAGGGTCCCGGAGAGCACCAGGACGACGGGCAGGACGAGGGCGAGAGTGCGGCCGATCCGGCGGGCAGGGCCGCCCCGGTGGCCGCGTCGCGTCTGTGGGGTGGTGGAGTGCTTCACGCGTGTGAGGGTAGCGCCCAGTGATGATTTGGAGACATTCAGTCACTCTTATGGGGGATGAGAAGGCGCTGATTTCCGGGTAACGGGTTGACGGAGCACCCGTCGGCAAGATCCAACGACGAGACGCGCCGGCACCGAGACGGCAGGGGCCCCGCACGCCGAGCGTGCGGGGCCCCTGCCGGTGCCGGCAACCGCCGTCAGTCCGACAGCCGCTCACCGGTGGACGTGGAGAACACGTGGATCTCGCCCGGCCGCGGCACGACGTGCAGCGTGGAGCCCTTCTCCGGCACCTGCCGGCCGTTCACCCGGACGACGAGGTCCTTCACCTCACCGCCGACCTCGGCCGCGCCGTACACGTAACCGTCCGCGCCCAGCTCCTCGACGACGTTCACGGAGACCGCCAGACCGGCCGGCGCGTCCGCGGTGTCCTTGGACAGCGAAGCCGCCACCGCGCCGTTGTGCTCCACCACGTCGAAGTGCTCCGGACGCACGCCCACCGTCACCGTGCGGTCACCCCGGTCGGCGGCGGCCGACAGCGCCTCCCGGCTGACCGGCACCACGCTGTTGCCGAACTTCACACCGCCGTCGGTGATCGGCACCTCGACCAGGTTCATGGCCGGCGAGCCGATGAAGCCGGCGACGAAGAGGTTCGCGGGCTTGTCGTACATGTTCCGCGGCGAGTCGACCTGCTGCAGCAGGCCGTCCTTGAGCACCGCCACCCGGTCGCCCATCGTCATGGCCTCGACCTGGTCGTGCGTGACGTAGACCGTCGTGATGCCGAGACGACGCTGGAGGGACGCGATCTGCGTACGCGTCGACACACGGAGCTTGGCGTCCAGGTTGGACAGCGGCTCGTCCATGAGGAAGACCTGCGGCTCACGCACGATCGCCCGGCCCATCGCCACACGCTGGCGCTGACCGCCGGACAGCGCCTTCGGCTTGCGGTCCAGGTACTCGGTCAGGTCGAGGATCTTCGCGGCCTCCTCGACCTTCTGCCGGATCTCCGCCTTCGGCACACCGGCGATCTTGAGCGCGAAGCCCATGTTGTCGGCGACCGTCATGTGCGGATACAGGGCGTAGTTCTGGAACACCATGGCGATGTCCCGGTCCTTCGGCGGCAGGTGCGTGACGTCGCGGTCACCGATGCGGATGGCACCGCCGTTGACGTCCTCCAGCCCCGCGAGCATCCGCAGAGAGGTGGACTTGCCGCAACCGGACGGGCCGACCAGGACGAGGAACTCGCCGTCCTCGATCGCGATGTCGAGCTGGTCGACGGCGGGCTTGTCGGAACCCGGGTAGATCCGGGTCGCCTTGTCGAACGTGACTGTGGCCATGGTGAATGGGCCCCCTTCTACCGGCAGGAACGTGCCGGACGATCCGTTGTAGGAAGGTGGTTGGCGTAGTCCACCGGAGTGAACTGGATCAGGACGGTACCTGGCGTTCACCGGCTCTGTCAGTACCCGGGCCCGTGTGAACTTCGCGGAACTTCCCGGAACACCGGCCCGGCACCCTCAGTGCCGTCCCGCGATCCGGTCCGCCACCCTCGCCAGCCGGGAGGACTCCGTCCCCGGACGGAGGCGCTCGCGCTGGTCGGCGGTGCGATAGGTGGCGTACATGCCCTGCACGCCCAGCCAGCGGAAGGGCTCCGGCTCCCACTTGCGGACCTTGTGGTTCACCCAGGGCAGATCCGTCAGCTCCGTCCGGCCGGCCTGCCCGGAATCCTGCTGCACCAGATCACGCAGGGTGCGGGCGGCCAGGTTGGCGGTGGCGACGCCCGAACCGACGTAACCGCCGGCCCAGCCCAGCCCCGTGGAACGGTCCAGCGTCACCGTGGCACACCAGTCACGCGGCACACCGAGCACACCCGACCAGGCGTGCTCGATCCCGACCCCCGCCAGCGACGGGAAGAAACGGGTCAGGACCTCCCGCAATGCCTCGACCGTCGCCGGCTGCGTCCGGCCGTCGTTGTCGGTACGCGAACCGAAGCGGTACGGCACCCCCCGCCCGCCCAGCGCGATCCGGCCGTCCGCCGTGCGCTGCGCGTACATGTACGCGTGCGCCATGTCCCCCAGCGTCTCCCGGCCCGCCCAGCCGATCCCCGCCCACTGCTCCTCGGTCAACGGCTCCGTCGCGATCATCGAGGAGTTCATCGGCAGCCACGTCCGCCGCTGGCCCTTGAGGGACGCCGTGAAGCCCTCCGTGCACCGCAGGACGTAGGGCGCACGGACAGTGCCGTAGGGGGTGACCGCGTGCTTGGGGCGGATCTCCGTCACCGGCGTCGACTCGTGGATCGTCACCCCGAGCCCCTCCACGACCGCCGCGAGCCCCTTCACCAGCTTCACCGGGTGCAGCCGGGCCCCGTGCGGGGTCCAGGCCGAACCGACCGCGTCCGCCACCCGGATCCGCTCGGCCGTCTCCCGCGCGCCGTACAGCTCCCGGTCCTTCTCCCCGTACGACACCTCGTGCTCGTGGAACGCCCTCAGCCGCGCCAGCTGCGCCGGAGTCGTCGCCACCTCCAGCACACCGCCCCTGTGCACGTCCGCGTCGATGCCCTCCGCCCCGGCGACCGCGATCACCTCGGCCACGGTGTCGTTCATCGCCCGCTGCAGCCGCACAGCCGCCTCACGTCCGTGCAGCTTCGCGTACCGGTCCCGGCCCGCGACCCCGTTGTACAGCCAGCCGCCGTTGCGGCCCGAGGCGCCGTACCCGCAGAACTTCTGCTCCAGCACGGTGATGCGGAGGAACGGCGCGGCCTTCTTCAGGTAGTACGCCGTCCACAGCCCCGTGTAGCCGCCGCCCACGATCACCACGTCGGCCGACGCGTCCCCCGACAGCGGCTCCCGCGCCACCGGAAGTCCGTCGTCCGCGTACCAGAAAGAGATCCCACCGTTCACGACACTGCTCACCGGGCTGCTCATGGCGGGGACGTTAACCCCTGAACCCGGCCAGTGTCTCCTTCGGATTCCATGCTTTTCCCCGCCCCCTGACCAGCGGATAGCAGGCCAGACCGATCAGTACGGCCAGGAAGTGACCGACGTCGGTGAACGTCGGCCCCTCGGCCAGCGGCACCCCGAACACGGCCAGCACCGCCACGAGGTACGCGTACCGCCACGGCACCGCGATCCCGTACCCCAACACCGCGATCACCCCGGCCAGCGCGTAACTCACCCCGATGTCCAGCGTGAACACCGCCGTGGGCGGAGCCACACCCCGGCGAATCGCCTCCAGCAACGCCCCCTCGCTGGCCAGCGACGCCAGCACGTGCGCCAGCCCGCACACCGACAGCCAGCGCAGCGTCCCCAGCCACCGCTCCGCCGGCGCGTGGAACACCGTGTACAGCACCGCGTACGGCACCCAGTGGCCGCTCTCGATCCACATCGCGCTCGCCACCAGCGCCCGCACCGGATTCCGCGACAACTCGTGCAGGTTCGTCGACCGCCGCCGCAGGAAATGCTCCATGAACTCCGGCGGCATGTGGTGCAGCGCCACCGTCGTGACGAACAGAACCGCCAACCACACATAGGTGCCGGGAGCACTGCGGACATACGCCCACACCCCGTTCGGGCCCCGGAAAATTCGCATGAGCCGATTCACGCACGCCGCTATCGTCCGGTTCGTGATCGACATTCCCGACGAGCTGGCCCAGGCCCAGGAGACGTACAACGGCGCGGCGGGACGCGCCTTCATCGCCGCCCTTCCGGACCTGGCGGCCGACTTCCTCGACCGCTGGCGGCTCACGCTCGACGGACCCTCCATGAACGGCGTCAGCGCCCTCGTCCTCCCCGTCGTCCGCACCGACGGCCTCCGCGCCGTCCTCAAGCTCCAGCTGCGGGACGAGGAAAGCGAAGGCGAACCGGTCGCCCTGCGGACCTGGGACGGCGACGGGGCCGTACGACTCCTCGACCACGACCCGGCCACCGGCACCATGCTCCTGGAACGCCTGGACGAATCCCGGATGCTCGCCCACCTCGCCGACACCCGTGAAGCCGTCCTCGTCATCGCCCGGCTCCTGGCCCACCTGACGACCTTCCCCGCCCCGCCCGGCCTGCGCCGTCTCGGCGACATCGCCGAAGCCATGCTCGAACGCACCCCCCGGGCCCTGCGGAGCATCCCCGACCCCGAAGCCCGCCGGACCCTCGCCGACTGCGCGGCCGCCGTCCGCGAGGTCGCCGCCGAACCCGGCGACCGGCTCCTCCACTGGGACCTGCACGACGAGAACGTCCTCGCCGCCGATCGCGCCGACTGGCTCGCCATCGACCCCAAGCCGCTGGCCGGCGACCCCGGCTTCGAACTGTGGCCCGCCCTGGACAACCGCTACGACCCGGCCGAGGTCCGCTGGCGCTTCGACGCCATGACCGACGTCCTCGGCCTCGACCGCGCCCGGGCCCGCGCCTGGACCCTCGGCAGGCTCCTCCAGAACGCCCTGTGGGAAGTGGAGGACGGCCGCCCGATCGAGCCGCGGCAGCTGGAGATCGCCCACCTGCTGACCGCCGGATGACATGAGAAAGCCCAGGTGGGAGCTGGTCCCGCCTGGGCTGGTCGAGCCCCCTGTCGGATTCGAACCGACGACCTACGCATTACAAGTGCGTTGCTCTGGCCGGACTGAGCTAAGGAGGCATCGCGCACTGCGATGCCATGCGCGGAAGCGGGTCCACTGTACACAGAGGCCGTCTGTCCGGGCCACGAAGTTCCGCACGCCACACGCCCCCGGATCCGCGCGCCACCATCCGTGCTGGAGCCTCAGGCACGGTCCACCCGTGCGGCGCTCCGGCCGCCGCCGGTTACCCTCCCCCCATGATCCGCACCGCGACCCCCGCCGACGTCCCCGTCATCCACAGGCTGATCCGAGAACTCGCCGCGTACGAGAAGGCCTCGGAGGAGGCCCGGGCGAGTGAGGAGCAGGTGCGGGAGGCGTTGTTCGGGGAGCGGCCGGCCGCTTTCGCGCACATGGCCGTGGACGAGGGGAGCGGGGAGCCGGTCGGGTTCGCGCTGTGGTTCCTGAACTTCTCGACGTGGCGTGGGGTGCACGGGATCTATCTGGAGGATCTGTACGTCCGGCCCGCGGCGCGCGGCGGCGGTCACGGGCGGGCGCTGCTGGCGGAGTTGGCGCGGATCTGTGGTGAGCGGGGCTATGAGCGGCTGGAGTGGTCGGTGCTGAACTGGAACCGGCCGGCGATCGGCTTCTACGAGGCGTTGGGTGCGCGGCCGCAGGACGAGTGGACGGTGTACCGGTTGACGGGTGAGGCGCTGGCGGCGCTGGGGTCGGGGGGCTGAGTCCGGGTCAGGGTTCCAGGACGACCTTGCCGATGGTCCGGCGCTGTTCCAGGGCCCGGTGGGCGGCGGCCGCTTCGGCGAGGGGGTAGCGGGTGAGGGCCGGGCGGAGGCGGCCTTGGGCGGCCTCGGTGAGGGCGCGCTGCTCCAGTGCGCGCAGGCCGCCGGCTCTCTGGAGCATGGCCGGGCCGAGGACGGACTGGGAGAGGCCTTCGACGTGGTAGCCCTGGCCCTGGGCGATGCCTTCGGCCGACCAGCCGAAGACGAGGTGGCGGCCGTCGGGGCCGAGCAGGGCCACGGCTTCCCGGGCGACGGTTCCGCCGACGCCGTCGTAGACGAGGGTGGCGGGCCGGTCGCCGAGGTGGGCCCGGATCTTGGCGGGCCAGTCGGGGATGGTGTAGTCGGTGGCGAGGTCGGCGCCGTTCGCGTGGACGCGGGCGGTCTTCTCCGGGCCGCCGGCGAGGCCGATGACGTGGGCTCCGGCGTTCTTGGCGTACTGCACGAGCAGGGTGCCGATGCCTCCGGCGGCGGCCGGGACGATCACGACGTCGTCCGGTCCGGGTTCGGCGAACTGGATGATGCCGAGGGTGGTGCGGCCGGTGCCGATCATGGCGACGGCCGCGGCGGGGTCGAGGCCGTCGGGGATGTGGTGGAGGCGTTCGACGTCGGTGACGGCGCGTTCGGCGTAGCCGCCGGGGACGTGGCCGAGGTGGGCGACGACCCGCTTGCCGAGCCAGTGCGGGTCGACGCCGTCACCGAGGGCGTCCACGGTCCCGGCGACCTCCCGGCCGGGGATGGTCGGCAGGGTGGGCGGCTCGGGGAGGGGGCCCCGGTGCCCTTCCCGCAGGGTCGCGTCGAGCAGGTGGACTCCGGCGGCGGTGACCTTGACGCCGACCTGGCCGGGGCCCGGAGCCGGGTCGGGGACCTCCTCGTAGGTGAGGTTGTCGGCGGGGCCGAAGGAGTGGAGGCGGACGGCGTGCATGGGTTCCCCCCGGGAGACGGTGTTGCCGGTGCGGAGTGGTTCCTGGCGGCCCCCAGCCTCCGACCTCAAGCACGCTTGAGGTCAAGGGAGCTTCGGCCGAGGATGAGGGAGACCGCCGTCACCGCGCTGTTGAAGGAGACCTCGCAGAGCACGCCGGGGGCGGCGACCTGGTCACCGGCGAGGTAGATCCCGTCGCCGCGGTCCAGGGCGGGCCGGTCCCGCCAGGTGCGGCCGGGCAGGTCCACGGCGCCGGTCCGGCCGTCGCAGACGGCTTCGCGGCGCCAGGTCACCCGCTTCCGCCAGCCCCGGAAGCCCAGGTCGAGGAGGTGTTCGGCGCGGGTGACGGCGTCGGCCCGGGTGTCGCCGGGGCCCACGGGGAACTGGCCTTGGAGGAGTTGTTCACCGGCCGGGGCGAGGGAGGGGTCCTGGGCGGTGAAGCGTTCGATCCAGCCGGGGGCGTCGAGGTCGGAGACGACGAAGGCGTCGCCGCGCCGGGTGCGCAGGGCGAGGTCGAGGAGGACGGTGCGGCCGCTGGGCCAGGTCAGGGTGTCGTCGCGGAGGAGCCGTGCGGCGGCGGGCAGGGCGGTGGCGACGACGACGGGGGTGTTCCCGGGGAGTTCGTCGACGCGGGCGCCCGTCTCGATGCGTACGCCGAGGCGGGTGGCGTGGGCGGCCATGCGGTCGATGACGCTGCCCCAGCCGCCGCGCGGGTAGTGGGCTTCCGGGGGCAGTGTGGTGGCCCGGCGCAGGCGTTCCTGGACGAAGGCGGCGGAGAGGCTGCCGGGGTCGTGGTGGAAGAGGGCGACGGCGGCGTAGTGGGCGGCGGCTCGTGCGCCCTCCTCGCCGGCGATGGTGGTGGCCCAGCGGTGGAAGTCCGTGTCTACGGGGGCGGTGCGGCGGCGGAGGAGCCTGAGCAGGGAGAAGGGCGGGGTGCGGCGCAGGGCGCCGCGGTGGTGGAGGCGCAGGCGGGTGGCTTCCCGGAGTGGCAGGGGGGCGAGGGGGCCGATCAGGCCGCGCCGGCCGAGCCAGGTCCAGTGGGGGCCGCCGGCGTAGAGGGCGTGGGGGCCTTCGTTGGTGCGGTAGGGGCCGGTCGCGGTGCGGGCGCGTCCGCCGAGGGTGTGGTGGGCTTCGTAGAGGGTCACCTTGGCGCCGCCCTCGGCGGCGGTGATCGCGGCGGTGAGTCCGGCGAAGCCGCCGCCGACGACGGTGATGTGGTGCATGGGGCCTCCCTGGGTCGGTTCGCTCGCTCGGGGGTACGACGGTGGGGGCGGTGCCGGATGTGACATCCGGGTGGGTGCCGGTGTGCGTCCCCGTGTGCGTCCCGTGTTCTCCCAGGTCCGGGGGATTGTCAGTGGTGGGGTGCAGCATGGGGGCATGGTGAGGCGAGTGACGGGCGCGGGGTCGGGCACGGGCGGGGACGCGGCGGGGGTGAAGGGCGCGCGGCGGCCGGAGGTGCGGTTGCCCGCGTTGGAGCCTTGGGGTGAGCGGGAGTTGGAGCCGGACGGCGACTATGACGGGGTGGAGTTCCGGGAGCTGGACCTGGGCGGGCAGGAGGGGATCGGCGCCCGGTTCATGGACTGCGCGCTGACGGGCTGCGCGGTGGACGGGACGGCGTTGGGGCGGGCCCGGGTGCTGGACTCGGTGCTGACCGGACTGCGCGGGGTGGGCACGCAGTTGGCGGAGGCGACCTTCCGTGATGTGGAGCTGGTCGACGCGCGCCTGGGCGGGGTCCAGCTGCATGGTGCGGTGCTGGAGCGGGTGGTCGTCCGGGGCGGCAAGATCGATTACCTCAATCTCCGTGAGTCCCGTCTGAAGGACGTCGTGTTCGAGTCCTGTGTGCTGGTGGAGCCGGATTTCGCGGGGGCGCGGCTGGAGCGGGTGGAGTTCGTCGACTGTGCGGTGAAGGGGGCCGACTTCGGCGGTTCCACGCTGCAGGACGTGGATCTGCGGGGTGCCGCTCCGCTGGAGATCACCCGGGGGCTGGACCGGCTGTCCGGCGCGGTGGTCAGCACGGGACAGCTGCTGGATCTGGCGCCGGTGCTGGCGGCGGCGTGGGGGATCCGGGTGCTGTGACGGCCGCGGGCGGGCGGCGGGGTGTGACGTTCGACGGTTCAACCGCGCTGGGAGAAGCAGTGGTTGGAGCTGGTCCCGGCGTCCGTATAGCGGATTTCGTAGCACGGATTTCGGATACGAACACGTAAAGTCCTGACGGCGCTCTGTCAAAGAGGCGGGTTCTGGTGTCACTCTCTCCTCGCCCGCCGCAACTCTGTGCATCCCCTGTGATCCATCTGTGTCTCCACCCCACGAGACCAGTCAGAAGGAGATCGAGTGAGACAGCAGCCCCACGTCACCGGCACCCCCCGTACTCCCCGCAAGGCCGCCGTGCGTGCCGCCGCCCTGGTCGGCTCGGCGGCGATGGTGGTCCTCGCCCTGCAGAACGGCGCCGCGACCGCCGCTCCCGCACCTCACGCGTCCGGCGGCCAGGCGGTCGCGCTCAGCGCCCCGGCCCGTGCCGCCGCGCTGAAGTCGGCCCAGGACCACGCCGGCGCGGCAGCACGTGAACTGGGGCTCGGCGCGAAGGAAAAGCTGGTCGTCCGGGACGTCGTCAGGGACGCGGACGGCACCGTCCACACCCGCTACGAGCGCACGTACGCCGGTCTGCCGGTGCTCGGCGGCGACCTGGTCACCCACGTCGCGAAGAACGGATCGCTGAAGGGCGTCAGCAAGGCGAGCAAGGCCCGGATATCGGTGCCGAGCACGACGGCGACCGTGTCCGCGGCGAGCGCGGAGAAGACCGCCCTCAAGGCCGCCGGCACCAAGAAGGCCACCGCCGCGACCGCCCGCAAGGTCGTGTGGGCCGCCGGCGGTACCCCGGTCCTCGCCTACGAGTCCGTGGTCAAGGGCGTCCGAGACGACGGCACCCCGAGCGAGCGGCACGTCGTCACGGACGCCCGCACCGGCAAGGAGCTGTACTCCTTCGAGGCCGTCGACACCGGCACGGGCACGAGCCGGTACAGCGGCACGGTCCCGCTCGGCACCACCGCTGCCGCCTCCGGCGGCTACGACCTCATCGACGGCGGCCGCGGCGGCCACAAGACGTACGACCTGAACGGCGGGACCACCGGCACCGGCACCCTCTTCCACGACGCCGACGACGTCTGGGGCGACGGCACCGTGAACAACCGGCAGACCGCCGCCGTCGACGCCGCCTACGGAGCCGCCGTCACCTGGGACTTCTACAAGTCCGCGTTCAACCGCAACGGCATCGCGGGCGACGGCAAGGCCGCCTACTCCCGCGTCCACTACGGCAACGCCTACGTCAACGCGTTCTGGGACGACAACTGCTTCTGCATGACGTACGGCGACGGCACGAACAACGCCGACCCGCTGACCTCGCTCGACGTCGCCGGACACGAGATGAGCCACGGTCTGACCGCGGCCACCGCGGGCCTGAAGTACAGCCGGGAGTCCGGCGGACTGAACGAGGCCACCTCCGACGTCTTCGGCACCTCGGTGGAGTTCTTCGCGAACAACTCCGCCGACGTCGGTGACTACCTCATCGGCGAGAAGATCGACATCAACGGCGACGGCACCCCGCTGCGCTACATGGACAGGCCCAGCAAGGACGGCGCCTCCGCCGACTACTGGTCACGCACCGTCGGCCGCCTGGACGTGCACTACTCGTCCGGTGTCGCCAACCACTTCTTCTACCTGCTGTCCGAGGGCAGCGGCGCGAAGACGGTGAACGGGGTGTCCTACAACTCCCCGACCTACAACGGCTCCACGGTCACCGGCATCGGCCGGGACAAGGCGGTACAGATCTGGTACAAGGCGCTGACCACGTACTTCACCTCGTCCACCGACTACGCGGGCGCCCGCACCGGCACGCTGCAGGCCGCGGCCGACCTGTACGGCTCGGGCAGCGCGGAGTACAAGGCGGTGGCGGCGGCCTGGACGGCCGTCAACGTCAAGTAGGCCGCTTCCTACGGCAGTACACCGGCCGGGCCGCCCGTCGTCACGGGTGGTCCGGCCGGCCGTCGCCGTACAGCCAGTCCTTCCAGATCCCGGTGAAGTCCTCTCCCGGGGCCTTCTCCTCCACGTACTTCGTGAAGTCGGCGGTGCTCGCGCCGCCGTGGCGGTGGTCGGCGGCCCAGCCCTGGATGATGTCGTGGAAGGTGCCGTCGCCGGCCTTCCGCCGGATCTTGTGCAGGACCATCGCGCCGCGGTCGTAGACGGGGGCGTCGGAGATGTGCGCGGCACCGGGCGGTGTCGCCGGCGGGTACGCCCAGAGCTCCTCGCGGTCGCTCTCGTAGAGGCGGGTGAAGGTCTGCTGGGCGGTGGGCCCGCCGTGGTCCTCCTCGTACAGCCACTCCGCGTACTGCGCGAAGCCCTCGTTCAGCCACATGTCCCGCCAGGAGCGGGGGGTGACCGAGTCGCCGTACCACTGGTGGGCGAGTTCGTGCACCAGGGTCGAGGTGCGGAACTGGTCGGCGGGGAAGACGGGGCGGTTCTGGGTCTCCAGGGCGTACCCGGCGTCGCCGGGGCGGTCGACGATCACGCCGGCCGAGGAGAACGGGTACGGCCCGAAGGTGCGCTCCGCCCAGTCGAGTATCCCGGGGATCTTCCCCAGCAGCTCGGCGCTCTCCTTTGCCTCGGCGGGGTCGACGGCGCTGAGGACCGGCAGGCCGTGCGGGCCGGAGGTGCGGGTGATCTCGTAGTGGCCGATGGCGACGGTGGCGACGTAGCTCGCCATGGGCTCGGCGGTGTGCCAGTGGTAGGAGGTACGGCCGCCCCGCGTGCGCTGCTCCTTCAGCTCGCCGTCGGAGACGGCCTGCAGGCCCTTCGGGACGGTGACCGTGATGTCGTAGGCGGCCTTGTCGGAGGGGTGGTGGTTGCCCGGGAACCAGGCCATGGAGCCGACGGGTTCGCCGAGGGCGAGGGCGCCGTCGGCGGTGGGCAGCCAGCCCTCGTGGGAGTCGTCGGGGTCGGTGAGGGTGCGCGGGGTGCCCGAGTAGCGGACGGTGGTGCGGAAGGTCTCGCCCTTGCCGAGGTCGTCGTGGGGGCGGACGGTGAGCTCCTGGCCGGTGCGGCTCCAGCGGGCGTCCCTGCCCTCGACGCGGACCGAGTCGACGTGCAGCCCGGCGAGGTCGAGGTCGAAGGCGGACAGGTCCCGGGTGGCCCGGGCGGTGATGACCGCGGTGCCGGTGAGCCGGTGGCCGGACGGGGTGTAGTCCAGGGTGAGGGCGTAGTGGCCGACGTCGTAACCGCCGTTGCCGGCCTTCGGGAAGTACGGGTCGTGCACGCCGGAACCGCCCGGGGTGCCCCGCACACCGCCGTCGCACGCGGTGCCCGCGAGGGCGAGGGCGAGCAGGGCGGCGAGGCCCGGGACAAGGCGTACGGATCTGGACATGCCGGTGATCCTAGGCGGGCCGGGTGGGCCGGGGGCGGGGTTCGGCGGGCTCGGGTCAGGGGCCGGCGGACCGCGGGCGGGGTCCGGCGGGACGGCGTGACACCATCTCCTCCGTGCTCGACATCGGCTACGCCCTCTCCAACCGGTTCCCGGACCCTCCGCAGACCGACTACCGCCGCGCGGACGTGCACGCGCTGCGGTACGACCTGTTCTGCGGGGACGTGTATCTCGCGGACACCGAGACCGACCGGGAACTGTCCACAGCCTGGGGATGGGTGCCGGTGCTGGACTTCGCGTGGGCGCTGTGCGACATCGCGGAACGGCTGGACCGGGACCCGATGGGCTCCCGCGCCTCCCGGCCGCAGCGGGCGGAGCTGGACTTCACCGAGTCCACCGACCGGATGCTCTTCGAGCGCCGCTTCGGCTGGGTCGACATCACCGCCGACTGGATGCCGGCGGAGGAGTCCCCGCTGACCTTCTCCCACAGCGCACTGCGCCGCGAGGCCCGGGACTTCCTCCACGACCTGCTCGCGGACCTGACCGACCTGCACGAGGACCTGGCGGAGAACCCGGCGATCTGGACGCTTCAGGCCCGCTTCCCACGGCTGCCGTAGCCCGCCCGTGGAGGGAAGGCCCCCGGGCGAAGGCCCCGGCGGACGCCGGGGACCTTCATTTCCGGGACGTGGCTCGGCCGGTGACGCCGCCTCGGCCGGTGACGCCGCCTCGGACGGTGACGCCGCCTCGGCCGGACGGAGGCGAGGAGTCGGTCAGACGTTGACGCCGAAGTCCTGGGCGATGCCCACGAGGCCGGAGGCGTAGCCCTGGCCCACCGCGCGGAACTTCCACTCCGCGCCGTTGCGGTACAACTCGCCGAAGACCATGGCCGTCTCGGTGGCCGCGTCCTCCGACAGGTCGTAGCGCGCGATCTCGGCGCCGCCGGCCTGGTTGACGATGCGGATGTAGGCGTTGCGGACCTGGCCGAAGTTCTGGCCGCGGTTCTCCGCGTCGTAGATGGAGACCGGGAAGACGATCTTGTCGATGTCGGCCGGCAGCGCGGCCAGGTTGACGTTGATCGCCTCGTCGTCGCCGGCGCCCTCGCCCGTGCGGTTGTCGCCCGTGTGGACGATCGAGTTGTCCGGGGTCTGCTTGTTGTTGAAGAAGACGAAGTGGGCGTCCGAGTAGACCTTGCCCTGCCCGTTCACCGCGATGGCGGAGGCGTCCAGGTCGAAGTCCGTGCCGGTGGTGGTGCGGACGTCCCAGCCGAGACCCACGGTGACGGCGGTCAGGCCCGGAGCCTCCTTGGTGAGCGAGACGTTTCCGCCCTTGGACAGGCTTACTGCCATGGTTCGGGGGTCCTTCCCTCGTTGCGTTACGCGGTGCGTGTCGAAGCTACAGCTACCCCTATGAACGTCGAAGGGCCTCCCCAAGGTTCCGGCGCCCTTTACCTTTTTTACCCACGGCAAATTGGGGTGACGTGAGCGGGACCCAGCCGGGAACATGGACCGCATGTCCGGTCCCTATGTCATCCGTGGCTCCGTCTCCCTCCCGGAGGCCGAGCTGATGTGGCGTTTCTCCAGGTCGTCGGGGCCCGGCGGACAGCACGTCAACACCAGCGACTCCCAGGTGGAGCTGCGCTTCGACCTCGCCCGCACCGAGGCGCTGCCCCCCGTGTGGAAGGACCGGGCGCTCCAGCGGCTGGCCGGCCGCCTCGTCGACGGGGTGGTGTCCGTACGGGCCTCGGAGCACCGCTCGCAGTGGCGCAACCGCGAGGCCGCCGCCGTACGCCTCGCCGCGCTCCTCGCCGAGGCCAGCGCGCCGCCGCCGAAGCCGCGCAAGCCGACCCGCATCCCGCGGGGCCTCAACGAACGCCGGCTGCGGGAGAAGAAGCAGCGCGCGGAGACGAAGCGGGGCCGTTCGGGACGGGACTGGGGATAGCGGGGACCGGGGACGGCGGGGCAGCGGGACCGGGACGGCGGGGAGCGCGGCCGGGGCGTCTGTCACAACTCCGGGTTCCGGATCGTCTGGGTGGTGCGGCAGCACCGGGACGACCGGGAACGACGACGGAGAGGCCGGACCACCCATGACCCACAACGACTTTCTCGCCGAGCGGTTCGAGGCCTACCGGGGGCACCTGCGGGCCGTCGCCTACCGGATGCTCGGCTCCGCGGCCGAGGCGGAGGACGCCGTCCAGGAGGCCTGGTTGCGGCTGAGCCGGTCCGACACCCGGGAGGTGGAGAACCTCGGCGGCTGGCTGACGACCGTCGTCGGCCGGGTCTGCCTCGACATGCTGCGGTCCCGCCGCACCCGGGGCGAGGAGCCCCTGGAGAGCTGGCGGCCCGCGCCCTCCGCCGAACCGGATCCCGCGCAGGACGCCGTGCTCGCCGACTCCGTCGGGCTGGCCCTGCTCGTCGTCCTCGACACGCTCTCGCCGGCCGAACGGCTGGCCTTCGTGCTGCACGATCTGTTCGGGGTGCCGTTCGAGGAGGTGGCCCGCATCCTCGGGCGCAACGCGGCCGCGGCACGGCAGCTCGCCAGCCGGGCCCGGCGCCGGGTGCGGGGGGTGGAGGCGCCGGAGGCGGACCTGGCCCGGCAGCGGGAGGTGGTCGACGCCTTCCTGGCCGCGGCGCGGGGCGGCGACTTCGACGGGCTGCTCACGGTGCTCGATCCGGACGTGGTGGCCCGTACCGAGGCGGGCGTGAACAGCGGTGCGGCCCGGGTCGCCGCCGGGGCGGCGAGCTTCGCCCACCTGGCCCGCGTCGCGCGTCCGGTGCTGGTGGACGGCGCGACCGGCCTGGCCGTGTTCGCCGACGGCCGCCCGGAGCGGGTCCTGTCCTTCGCCTTCGTCGCCGACCGCATCTCGGTGATCGACATCGTCACCGACCCGTCCCGGCTGGCGGAGCTGACCGTCGAGGAGGTCTAGTCACAGGGCCAGCACGCCCACCGTCTGGCCCCCGCTGGTCTCCCCGTTCGTACGGAAGCCCAGGCGGAGGTAGAACTCCTCGGGTCCGTGCGGGCCGGGGTGCCAGCTGACGTAGCACGCGTCGCCGCCGCGACGGCGGATCTCCGCGGCCACGGCGTCGACGGCGAACCGGCCGTACCCCCTGCCCTGCTCGCCGGCGGCGATGTTCAGCCGCCACAGTCCCGAGCGGCGCAGGCTGCCGTCGCCGTGCCAGTCGATGTCGAAGAAGGCCATGAGGAAGCCGACCGCGCGGCCCTCGTCGGTGATCAGCCGGGGCCAGGCGACACCGGCGGGGTGGACGTAGGCCTCGGCGAGGGACTGCACGACCGGTGAGACGGCGTGCTCCTGACCGGGGTGGACGCGGATGCCGACGGCGGTCTCGAAGTTCCGCGGGGTGATGTCTTCCAGACGAGGGCTCATCCACGCACCGTAGGCACGCACGCACGGCCCGACCACGGAATTTCCGGCACAGCCCGGCCGCCGGTCCGCTCCCGCGGTGCCTTCTCGGTCCGCCCGCCCGACATGCGCGGCCCGGCCACCGGTCCGCTGCCCGCAGCGGGCGTTCGGGCTGGTCGTGGAGGGGGGTCCTGCGGTGGGTGTTCGGGCTGGTCGTGGAGGGGGGTCCTGCGGTGGGTGCGGGCTGGTCGCGGAGAGCAACCTGCGGTGGGCGTTCGGCCCGGGCTCCGGTCCGCTCCTCTCAGCGGGCGATCGCGCTGGTCGTCCAGGGGGGCCTGCGGTGGGCCTTCGGGCCGGCCCTCGAACGAGCCCCGCAGCGGGTGTTCGGCCCGGCCGTCGAACGAGTCCCGCAGCGGGCGTTCGGCCCGGCCGCCGGTCCGCTTCCGCGGTGAAGCCTCAGCCCAGCTGCCGGTACCGGCCGCGGAAGTACAGCAGTGGGCCCCCCTCGGCGCTGGGCACCCGGGCGGTGAGGACGCGGCCGATGACGAGGGTGTGGTCGCCGGCGGTCACCCGCTGCTCGGTGCGGCACTCCAGGGTGGCCAGCGCGCCCCCGACCAGCGGGGCACCGGTGGCCTCGCCGCGGGCGTAGGGGATGTCCTCGAAGAGCAGCCGGTCGCTGATGCGGCCCTTCATGGCGAAGCGGCCCGCGATGTGCCGCTGGCTCTCGGTGAGGACCGACACCGCCCACAGCGGCTGCTCCTCCAGCAGGTCGTCCATGCGGGCGCCGGTGCGCAGGCTGACCAGGACCAGCGGCGGGTCGAGGGAGACCGACATGAAGGCGGTGGCGGTCATGCCGACGTCCTCCACGCCCGGTGCGTCGGGGTCGTCCGGGTCGAGCGGCGGTTCCTGCGCGGTGACCAGGACCACGCCCGCGGCCAGCCGGGACATCGCGGCCCGGAACTCGTCGTTGCTCACCCCCTCAGCATGCCCGGTGGGCAGGGGGGCGGTGGGGGAGGGAGTCTTCAGCACGCCGGAAACGCTAGTCGCCGCCGCACGCGGGCCGCATCGGCCCTCCGCCCGAGCCGGGTCCTAGGACCAACGGCGCACATCGGCGCACACGGGCATGCACAGGGCGTGCACGAGGCGTGCATGATGGGGGCACATCCGCACGCTGTGCGTTCGGTACGCGCACAGGCAAAACGCAGAAACTCCACTCAATTGTTCACGTTCTCCTGTGACTTGAGTCACAAGGGGCAGGAATTGTTGACCCTGTGTACCGAGTGGGCAGCGCGCTGTGATTCAGTGGCGGGACAACCCTTCATTCGCTGCGAGGTCTCGGGGGGAGGGGCGAGCATGGAGACCGAGTCGGAGCCCTATGTCCGTCTTGCATCCCTGCGACAGCTGCACCAGGTCATGGCCGACATGAACACGGCACGCAGCCTGGCGGACACACTGCAGACCGTCGCCGACGGCGCCGTCGGCGCTCTCGGGTACGAGATGGCGGCGGTGAACCTGGTACGGCAGGACGGCGATCTCGTGGTCGCCGCCTTCTCCGGCAACTCCGCCGCCGAGGCCCTGATCACCGGCCGGGTCGGCTCCCGCGAGTCCTGGGACCGGCGGCTGAACATGGGCGAGCGCTGGGGCGACCTCGTCTTCATACCGCACACCGAGGGCTGGGTCCTGGACGACGACGACGTCCCCCAGTGGTACACCGACGGGCCCGCGCCGCGCTTCGAGGACGAGTGGCACCCCTCCGACCGGCTCTTCGCGCCCATGTACACCCCCGGCGTGCAGGGCGGCAACTGCGGCGAGCTGCTCGGCGTCATATCCGTGGACCGGCCGCGCAACGGCCGCCGCCCCGGCGCCTGGGGCCGCGAGGCCCTGCAGATGTACGCCTTCCAGGCCGCCATCGCGATCAGCAACGCCCGCCTGCGCGCCAACATGCAGCGCGCCCTGGTCCGGCTGGAGCGCGAGCAGCAGGCCCTGCGCGCCAGCGAGGAATCCTTCCGCCAGGCCTTCGAGTACGCCCCCTCCGGCATGGCCATCGCCGAGATGGGCGGCGACCAGCACGGCCGCATCCTGCGCACCAACGACGCCCTGTGCCGGCTGCTCGGGCGTCCCGCCTCCGCGATGCGCCGCTACTCCTTCGCCGACCTCGTCCACCCGGAGGACATCGGCACCCTACTGCGGACCTCGGCCGAGGGCGGGCGCGCGGAGCTGCGGCTCGGGCGCCGCGACGGCAGCTACGTCTGGGTGTCCCTGCGCAACAGCGTCGTCGCGGACGCCGCCGACGGCCCCCGCTTCCTCCTCACCCACGTCGAGGACATAGAGGAGCGCAAGCGGCGCGAGCTGCAGCTCGCGCACCGCGCCTCCCACGACTCGCTGACCGGGCTGCCGAACTCGGCGGAGCTGCGCTCACGCCTGTCGGCCAGGATCTGTCAGCGCCCCGCCCACGCCGGCGCCGCGGAGTCCCTGGACGCCGCCTACAGCCACCCGGTCTTCGACGTCCCGGCCGGCCACGGCTTCGACTTCGCGTCGGGCACGGAGGGCTACGACGCCTACGACCACCATGTGCACACCGTCGCCCCCGAGGAGGGCCGCGACGACGGCACCAAGGGCCTCGCGGTGCTCTTCTGCGACCTCGACGGCTTCAAGTCGATCAACGACCGGTTCGGGCACAACGCCGGTGACGCGGTCCTCATCGAGGTCGCCCGGCGGCTGAGCAACGGCGTCCGGGACGGCGACACGGTCGCCCGGCTCGGCGGCGACGAGTTCGTGATCCTCGCCGACGGCCTCGGCCGGGCCGACGCGCAGGACCTCGCCGTACGGCTGCGCAACGAGATCATCCAGCCGATCCGGGCCGAGGGCCGGGCGGTCCGGGTGGGCGCCAGCTTCGGTATCGGGTGGGCGCACTGCGGGATGACGGCGGACGAGGTGCTGAAGTCCGCCGACGAGCGGATGTACGTAGAGAAACGATCTCGTCCCAAACAGCACCGCCGGGCCGGTTGATCCGCAGGTCAGCGAGTTGACGCGGTGCGAGTCACCCGTTTGGGCCAGTGAGAGCGGGTAGGCTCGCCATTCCACACCCCTACCGCATCCGCCCGCACCTGTTGAGGAGTACCAAGGGATGACGCCCGGCGACAACGGCGCGAGCACGCCCGAGGACGACGACCCGTTCGGCTACCTGTACGCAGATGGCCAGGCACGGGGAGCCCAGCCGCCGTCCGGCGGCTACGGCTACCCGAACTCGGTCAGCAGGGTGCGGAGCGTCGGCGAGCGCAGCTACGGCGCGCAGCGGGCTCCGTACGGTGCGCAGCCGACCGCTCCGCCGCAGCAGGGTGCCTACGGCCAGCCCAACGCCCACTACCAGGCGCCGGAGACCCTTCCCGGCGGCGCCCCGTCCTCCCGCCGCTCCGCGCCCCCCGCGTCCGGCCGCCGCGGCCCCAACACCAAGGGTCTGCTGATCGGCGCGATCGCGGTGGTCGCCGCGGTCGTCATCGGCATCGGCATCGCGATGATCAACGGCAACACGGACGACGACTCCGGCAACCAGGCCCAGCCGACCCCGACTCATTCCCGGAGCACCGATCCGAGCCCTTCGGGGAGCGGTTCCGCGGCGCCGGGAGAGCTGCCGAAGTCGGACGCGACCGCCCTCCAGCTGGCCGGCGGCGCGACCAAGGCCACGGACGTACCGGGCGCGAAGGCGGCCGGCGGCGCCTATGTGGCGGGCTTCAACCAGACCGGTTCCTCGCTCACCTGGAGCGTGAACGGCATCCCCGAGGCCGGCAAGTACAGCGTCTTCGTCGGGTACAGCGTCCCCGGCAAGGACGCCACCGCCACCCTCACGATCAACGGCACGGCGTCCAACACGCCCGTCGGGCTGAAGAACTGGTCGCACGCCGCGGAGGGCGACTACAAGCAGGGCTGGACGAAGACCTACAGCTGGGTCCAGCTCGACAAGGGAACGAACACCATCAAGCTCTCCTGCGAGCAGGGCAACCAGTGCGACGCCCTGATCGACCAGATGTGGCTGGTGAAGGGCTGGGTCAACTCCAGCGGCTGAGGTGCCGGCGCCGCAGCCGGTGGCGATGTGCGGGGACTCAGAGCACGGTCATGCCGCCGCCACCGACACGCGCTCCAGCAGCTTCTCGTAGGCCCCTGGATCGAACTCGCCCGCCACCGAAGACCGTACCGTCGCCGTCGCCAGGGCGGTCGCGCGGGCGAGGCGGTCCGGCCAGGGGACCCGGTCCAGCAGGCCCGACAGCAGGCCGGCCACCGCCGAGTCGCCGGCGCCGGTCGGGTTGCCGTGGACGCGGGCGGGTGGGGCGGCGCGCCAGCGGCCCTCGGGGGTGAGGGCGAGCAGGCCGTCCGCGCCGAGGGAGGCGACGACCGTGTGGGCGCCGCGCCGGCGGGCGTCCTGGGTGGCGCGCAACGGCTCGTGGGAGCCGGTGAGTTCGGCCAGTTCGTCCGCGTTGGGCTTGATGATGTCGGGCCGGGCCGCGACCCCGCGGCGCAGCGGCTCGCCGCTGGTGTCCAGCAGCACCGGGACGCCGGCCGAGCGGGCGGCGCGGACCAGGGTGGCGTACGCCCCCACCGGCACCCCCGGCGGCAGGCTGCCGCACAGGGCCACCGCCGAGGCGCCGGCCAGCAGTTCGCCGTACCGGTCCAGGAAGGTGCCCCACTCGCCCGGGGTGATCTGCGGGCCCGGCTCGTTCAGCTGGGTGGTGTCGCCCGACACTTCGTCGACCACGGCTATCGTGCGCCGGGTCGCCCCGGCGACCGGCACCAGCGCGTCCGTCAGACCGGGCGTGCCCGCCAGCCGCTCGTGCACCTCCCGGCCGGTGCCGCCGCCCGCGAACCCGGTGACCGTCACCTCGTGCCCCAGCGCGGCCAGCACCCGCGCCACGTTCACGCCCTTGCCGCCCGGCCGTTGGGCGACCTCCGAGACCCGGTGCGAGGCGTGCGGCCGCAGCGACGGCACGCGGTAGGTGATGTCGAGAGCGGTGTTCAGCGTGACCGTGAGGATCACCCGGGCCGACCTCCCTCGAAGTTGCCGTGCCTGTCTCGGTTTCCGGGGCCACGATCATGCCAAAGAGACGGCGGTCGGCCCAGAGCCCGGGCCGGCCACCGTCTCGTCGACGCCGGTACGGATCAGGGCAGTTGGGGCGCTACCACCCATTCGCCCTGCCGCATCACGCCCTTGAGTGCGAAGTCGGCGTCCAGCAGGACCAGGTCGGCGTCCTTGCCGGGCTCCAGGGAGCCGATGCGGTCGGACAGGCCGAGCAGGCGGGCCGGGGTGGCGGAGAGGGCCCGTACGGCGTCCTCCACCGGGAGCTTGTCGACGGTCACCGCCCGCTGGAGGGCGCGGTCCAGGGTGAGCGTGGAGCCGGCGATGGAACCGCCCTCGGCCAGCCGGGCGACGCCCTCGCTGACCTCGACCTCCAGCGGGCCGAGCAGGTAGCGGCCGTCGCCGGCGCCGGCCGCGTCCATCGCGTCGGTGATGAAGGCGACCCGGTCCGCGCCCGCGTGACGGAACGCCAGCTCCAGGGCGGCCGGGTGCAGGTGGACGCCGTCGTTGATCAGCTCGACCGTGACCCGCTCGTCCTCCAGCAGGGCGGCGATCGGGCCGGGCGCACGGTGGTTCAGCGCGGGCATGGCGTTGAAGAGGTGGGTGGCGACCGTGGCTCCCGCGTCGATCGCCTCGGCCGTCTGCTCGTAGCTGGCGTCCGTGTGCCCGATCGCCGCGATGACGCCGTGCTCGGCGAGCAGCCGTACGGAGTCGATGCCGCCGGGCAGTTCGGCGGCGAGGGTGACCATCGTCGCCTTGCCGCGCGCGGCGTCGATCAGCTTGCGGACCTCGGCCGGGTCCGGGTGGCGCAGCAGGGCCTCGGAGTGCGCGCCCTTGCGGCACGGGGAGATGAACGGTCCCTCGAAGTGGATGCCCGCGATGTCGCCCTGCTCGGCCAGCTCGCTGAGCAGGCCGGCCTGGCCGACCAGCAGGTCCATCTCGTCGGTGACGGTGGAGGCGACGAGGGTGGTGGTGCCGTGCGCGCGGTGGGTGCGGACGGCCTTGAGGATGTCGTCCGCCGTGCCGGAGAAGGAGGCTCCGCCTCCGCCGTGGTTGTGGAGGTCGACGAAGCCGGGGACCAGCCAGTGGCCGGTGACGTCGACGACCTCGGCGCCGGCCGGTGCGGTGCCGGCGATGCGCTTGCCGTCGACGGCCACCTGGCCGTTGGGCACCGTTCCGGTGGGGAGCACCACGTTCGCGCCGGTGAGCAGCAGGGATTCCCGCTCGGTTGCCATCAGGTGCTTACCTCCGGAGTCGTAGGAGTGGCTGTCAGCAGGTCCTGCGCGAGCAGTCCCGCGCCCAGGCAGCCGGCGGTGTCGCCCAGCGCGGCGGGCACGATGGCCGGCAGTTTCTGGAAGGTGACCCGGCGCCGGACGGCGTCCCGCAGGGGCCGGAACAACACGTCCCCCGCCTCGGCCAGCCCGCCACCGATGATCAGCGTGCCGGGGTCCAGCAGGGTGAGGGCGGTGACCAGTCCGTCGGCGAGCGCGTCGACCGCCGCGTGCCACACCCGGACGGCGTCCGGGTCGCCGGACGCGACGGCTCGCGCGCAGTCCGCGGCGTCCGCGTCCGGGTCGCCGCAGGCCGTCGCCCAGGCCTCGCTGACGGCGGACGCGGAGGCGTACCGCTCCAGGCAGCCGCGCTGCCCGCACGGGCAGGGGGCGCCGCCGGGCCGCACGACGATGTGGCCGATCTCGCCCGCGAACCCGTGTGCCCCGGCCTCCACCCGCCCGTCGATGCCGATGGCGCCGGCGATCCCGGTGCCCAGCGGCACGAACAGGAACCGGTCCGCGCCGCGGCCGGCGCCGATCCGGCCCTCGGCGAGGCCGCCGGTGCGCACGTCGTGGCCGAGGGCGACGGGCACCCGGAGCCGGTCGGCGAGCAGGTCGCGCAGGGGGACGTCGCGCCAGCCGAGGTTGGCGGCGTAGACGGCGGTGCCGGTGTGTTCGTCGACGATGCCGGGGACGGCGATGCCGGCCGCGCCGGCGCTCTCGCCGTACCGCTCGACGCCGTGGGCGTGCAGTTCGGCGGCGAAGTCGAGGATGCCCGCGAGCACGGCCTCGGGGCCGCGGGCGCGGCCGGTGGCACGGCGGGCGCGGTGGAGCAGTGCGCCGTCGTCGCCGACGAGGGCGGCCTTCATCCCGGTACCGCCCACGTCGAGGGCGATGACATGTCTCACCACGCGCCTAGTGTGACCCTCCCACCCGCGAGAGGTCTAGTCCACTCACGTGGTGTAGACCTTATGTGTCCATATGTTGAACGGTCAGACAGCAGGGTTGGGGTTTTCAGGGTGCGTCGGCGAACGGCAGGAACGATCGCGGTGGTGTCCGCACTGGGCATGACGGCGGTGCTCGGCGGCTGCGGGAGCACGGGCTCCTCCGATGTCACCCTCAGACTGGTCGCGGCCGACTACGGCGACTCGCCCGCGAACAGCTCCGAGAAGTACTGGGACGCCCTGGCCAAGGAGTACGAGAAGCAGCACTCGGGCGTGAAGGTCGAGGTCAGCGTCTACTCCTGGAACGACGTCGACCGCAAGGTCAAGGAGATGGTCGACGCCGGCCACGCCCCCGACATGGCCCAGATCGGCGCCTACGCCGACTACGCCGCCGCGGGCAAGCTCTACCCGGCCTCGGACCTGCTCTCCATCCGCACCCAGGCCGACCTGCTCTCCCAGCTCTCCGACGCCGGCCAGTGGAAGCACACCCAGTACGGCATCCCGTTCGCCGCCTCCACCCGGGTGCTCTTCTACAACAAGACCCTCTTCGCCAAGGCCGGCATCACCCCGCCCACCAGCTGGGACGACCTCGCCGCCGACGCGCGGGCCCTGAAGGACAAGGGCGTGAAGTACCCGTACGCCCTGCCGCTCGGGCCGGAGGAGGCCCAGGCCGAGACCATGCAGTGGCTGCTCAGCGGCGGCAGCGGCTACACCGACGAGATCGGCACGTACACCATCGACTCCGCGGCGAACGTGGAGACCTTCACCTGGCTCAAGGACGAGCTGGTCGGCAAGGGCCTGACCGGCCCGGTCGCCCCCGGCAAGCTCAACCGCGCCGACGCCTTCGCCGCGTTCGCCGACGGCCAGGTCGGCATGCTCAACGGCCACCCCACGCTGATCCAGCAGGCGTCCAAGAAGGGCGTGAAGTTCGGCATGGTGCCGATGCCGGGCCGCACCGGCAAGGCCAGGGCCTCCATGGGCGTCGCCGACTGGATGATGGGCTTCAAGCAGAACGGCCACGCCGACCAGATCGGCGACTTCCTCGACTTCGTCTACACCGAGAAGAACGTCCTCGACTTCTCCCGGGAGTACGGGCTGCTGCCGGTCACCGGCTCCGCCTCCAACACGATGGACGCGTCGAACGCGTCCCGCGACAAGGCCCTGCGCCCCTTCCTGGAGCAGCTGCCCACCTCCGAGCTGTACCCCGTCGGCAAGACCTCCTGGGCGGCGATCAGCGCGGCCGTCAAGCAGAACATCGGCCAGGCCGTCGCCCCCGGCGGCAGCCCCGCCGGCGTCCTGACCCGCCTGCAGTCGTCGGCCACGGCGGCCGACAGCACCCACGCCGAGTAGACCGACCCGTTGTCCGTGCCCGCCGCTACCGTGGCGGGCATGGAACTGGGCACCCGCGAAAAAGCCATCCTCGCGCTGGAGCGCCGGACCTTCCCCGGCCCCGGCGCGAAGGAACGGGCCATCCGCGAGGAACTCGACCTGACCCCCGTCCGCTACTACCAGCTGCTCAACGCCCTTTTGGACGACGAGCGCGCCCTCGCCCACGACCCCGTCACGGTCCACCGCCTGCGCCGCGTACGCGAGGCCCGCCGCGCGGAGCGCTGAGGAGTGGACCGGGCCCCTCCTGGATAGGGTCGCCGTATGGGCACCCACACCACGGATCCCCGGTACTCCCTGCCGACCCCGCGCACCCGAGCCGGCCGGGACGGACTCGACGCACTGCTGGCCGAGCCCCGCGCCGCGCTCGTAGGCCTCGACTTCGACGGCACGCTCGCCCCCATCGTCGCCGACCCCGAGCAGGCCCGCGCGCACCCCGGCGCCGTACCCGCGCTGGCCGCGCTCGCGCCCCGGGTGGCCTCCGTCGCCGTGATCACCGGCCGCCCGCCCGAGGTCGCGGTCCGCTACGGCGGCTTCGCCGACGCCCCCGGCCTGGAGCACCTCACCGTCCTCGGCCACTACGGCGCCGAACGCTGGGACGCGGCCACCGGCGAGGTCACCGCGCCGCCCCCGCACCCCGGAGTGGCCGCCGTCCGCGCCGAGCTGCCCGGGGTGCTCCGGCGCGCCGGCGCCGGCGAGGGCACGTGGATCGAGGAGAAGGGCCGGGCGCTCGCGGTGCACACCCGCCGTGCCGCCGACCCGCAGGCCGCGTTCGACGCCCTGCGCACCCCCCTCGCCGACCTCGCCGCCCGGCACGGCCTGATCGTGGAGCCCGGCCGCATGGTCCTGGAGCTGCGCCCGCCCGGCATGGACAAGGGCGTGGCCCTCCTCGACCACGCCCGCGCCCTGAAGGCCGGCAGCGTCGTCTACGCCGGCGACGACCTCGGCGACCTGCCCGCCTTCGCCGCCGTCGAGGAACTCCGCGCCGAGGGCACCCCCGGCCTGCTGGTGTGCAGCGGCAGCAGCGAGGTCACGGAACTGGCGGAACGCGCCGACCTGGTGGTGGACGGCCCGGAGGGGGTCGTGGACCTGCTCAGGACACTGGCCGCTCAGCTCGGCTGAGAGGTCAGCGCCTCCAGCTGGTCCAGGAACCACCGGGCCGGCGGCAGCGCGGTCGCCGCGGCCGCGAGCCGCTTCGAGCGCTCCGCCCGTTCGCCGGCCGGCAGGGTCAGCGCCTCGTGCAGGGCCCGGGCCGTCCCGTCGATGTCGTACGGATTCACCGTGAACGCGTCCTCGCCCAGCTCCTCGTAGGCCCCCGCCTCCCGCGACAGCACCAGCGCGCAGCCCGCGTCGGAGACGACCGGGACCTCCTTGGCGACCAGGTTCATGCCGTCGCGGATGGGGTTCACCAGGGCCACGTCGGCCAGCCGGTACGCGGCCAGGGAGCGGGCGAAGTCGTCCTTCACGTGCAGCACGACCGGCGTCCAGCCCGCCGTGCCGTACCGCTCGTTGATCTCGTCCGCGACCCGCCGCACCTCGGCGGTGTAGTCGCGGTACACGGCGAGGTCCTGCCGGGACGGGTAGGCGAAGGCCACGTGGACGACCTTCTCCCGCCACTCGGGGTGGTCCTCCAGCAGCTGCCGGTACGCCAGCAGCCCGCGCACGATGTTCTTGGATAGCTCGGTGCGGTCCACCCGGACGATCGTCCTGCGGCCCTCCCCGATCTCCTCCCGCAGCGCCGCCATCCGCTCGTCCACGTCCGGCCGGTGCGCCCGCTCGCGCAGGAAGTCGGCGTCCGCGCCGAGCCCGTGCACCCCGATCCGGGTGCCGGACGGGATGCCGGGCCCGAGCACCGCGTGACAGCAGTCGGTGAACGCGTCCGCCCACCGCCGGGTCAGGAACGCCGCCCGGTCGGCACCGAGGATCCCGCCGAGCAGCTCGGCCGCGATGTCGTCGGGCAGGACGCGGAAGTAGTCCGGCGGCGCCCACGGGGTGTGCGAGAAGTGGCCGATGCGCAGGTCGGGACGGAGCCGGCGGAGCATCCGGGGGGCGAGGGCCAGGTGGTAGTCCTGGATCAGCACCGCCGCGCCCTCGGCGGCCTCCTCCGCCAGCGCCTCGGCGAACGCCCGGTTGTAGGCCTCGTACGACCCCCACTGCCGGCGGAACTCCGCGTCGAAGACCGGCTCCAGCGGGGTCTGGTACAGCATGTGGTGGACGAACCACAGCACCGAGTTGGCGATCCCGTTGTACGCCTCGGCGTGCACGGTCGCGTCGATGTCGAGCATCCGCACCCGCTGCCCGCCGGTGTCCTCGGCCGGCAGCAGCCCGCCGTCCGCGCGCCGCACCGCCGCCCGGTCGCCGTCGCCGAGCGCGGCGCAGACCCAGACCGAGCCCGCGTCCGAGCCGATGGCGGACAGCCCCGAGACCAGGCCGCCGCCGCCCCGTCTGGCGTGCAGCGCACCGCCCTCGCCCACCTGATAGGAGACCGGGCCGCGATTCGACGCGACCAGCACCTGAGCCTTGTCACCAGCAGCACGCGTGAAAGCCATACGCCTCAACCTAGCCCGGCCCCCAAACCCTCAAACGTAGGGCTCGCCAGGCGGAAGGACCGTATACGGCACGTTCACGCCACCTTCCGTTCGGCGTACTCCGCGATCTCCACCATGGGCGGCCGTTCCTCGGTGTCCACCGAGTAGGTACGCGGCTCGAACCCGTCCTGCCCCCGCTCGAACTGGGTGAGGGAGGGCCGGACGAGGTGCCCGCGCGCGAGCCGCAGCTGGGCCGTGCGGTAGATCGCCGCCGCCATCCTCCCGAGTGCCTGCCCGTCCTGGTGCCGGTGCTTGCGCACGCCCACGTCGACCTGGGCCAGCGCGTCCAGGCCCACCAGGTGCAGCGCGTCGACCAGCATGCCCAGCTCCACGCCGTAGCCCACGGGGAACGGCAGCTGCTCCAGCAGGGAGCGGCGGGCCGCGTACTCGCCGCCCAGCGGCTGCACGAACCCGGCCAGCTGCGGCCAGTGCATGTTCAGCAGCGGACGGGCCATGAGCTCGGTGACCCGGCCGCCCTGCCCGGCACCGCCGGCGAGCGGGCGGTCGTACATGCCCTTGACCAGGTCGACGTCCGGGTCGGTGAGCAGCGGGCCGACGATCCCGGTGACGAAGTCGGAGGAGAACTCCCTCAGGTCCGCGTCGATGAAACAGACGATGTCCCCGCCGGTCACCAGCAGCGAGCGCCACAGCACCTCGCCCTTGCCGGGGACGGCGGGGATGCGCGGCAGGATGTCGTCGCGGTGCACGACCCGGGCGCCGGCGCGGGCGGCGACCTCGGAGGTGCGGTCGGTGGAGCCGGAGTCGACGACCACGACCTCGTCGACGAGCGGCACCCGCTCCACGAGGTCGTGCCGGATGACCGCGACGATGTCGCCGACGGTCTCCTCCTCGTTGAGGGCGGGCAGGACGACGCTGATCGTCTGGCCGGTGCGCTGCTTGGCGGCCAGCACCTGGTGCAGCGGGCGGTCGGCCACGGACCAGGAGCGGGTGCTCAGCCAGCGCTCGACTTCTTCCAGCACGGTCGGCGGCTCCTCACTGTCACGACCACACGCCACCGTGTGATCCATCTCGCGGTTCGGACGACTATCTCAACTGTCCTGGCCTTCGGTTACAGTCTTGAACAACGCCGATGACCATCGCATGTCGGGGGTCGGCCGGCGTTCACAACCGCATACCGCTCATCCAGAGGGGCAGAGGGACACGGCCCGATGAAGCCCCGGCAACCCTCCAGCCGATTCTCGTCTTTCACAGCGAGGCTCCCGGCTAGGGAAGGTGCCAAATCCGTCTCACGGCGAGATGCGTCGTGAGGAAGATGAGGAGAAAGGGCCTCGCCTCACATGGCTGTGCAGACAGTTGCAACCTCCAGCGAATCCACCGTCGACCTCGGCCCCGCCGCGGCACTGAGCTGTCGCGAGTGCGGCCACCGGGTGCCGCTCGGCCCGGTCTTCGCCTGCGAGGAGTGCTTCGGCCCGCTCGAGATCGCCTACGACTTCTCCGCCTACGACACCGAGGAACTGCGCCGTCGCATCGAGGCCGGTCCCGCGAACATCTGGCGGTACGCGCCGCTGCTGCCGGTGCCCGCGGACGTCGCCGGCAAGCCCAACCTGAACCCCGGCTGGACCAAGCTCGTCAAGGCCGACAACCTGGCGCGCGAGCTGGGCGTGACCGGCGGGCTCTACGTGAAGGACGACTCCGGCAACCCGACCCACTCCTTCAAGGACCGGGTCGTCGCCCAGGCCCTGGAGGCCGCCCGCGCCTTCGGCTTCACCACCCTCTCCTGCTCCTCCACCGGCAACCTGGCCGGTGCCGTCGGCGCCGCCGCCGCCCGGGCCGGCTTCCGCTCCTGCGTGTTCATCCCGCACGACCTGGAGCAGGGCAAGGTCGTCATGGCCGCGGTCTACGGCGGTGAGCTGGTCGGCATCGACGGCAACTACGACGACGTGAACCGCTTCTGCTCCGAGCTGATCGGCGACCCGGCCGGCGAGGGCTGGGGCTTCGTCAACGTCAACCTGCGGCCGTACTACGCGGAGGGCTCCAAGACCCTCGCGTACGAGATCGCCGAGCAGCTGGGCTGGCGCCTGCCCGACCAGCTGGTCGTCCCGATCGCCTCCGGCTCCCAGCTCACGAAGATCGACAAGGGGCTCCAGGAGCTGATCAGGCTGGGGCTGGTCGAGGACAGGCCCTACAAGATCTTCGGCGCGCAGGCCGAGGGCTGCTCCCCGGTGTCCACCGCCTTCAAGGCCGGCCACGACGTGGTCCGCCCGCAGAAGCCGGACACCATCGCCAAGTCCCTGGCCATCGGCAACCCGGCCGACGGTCCGTACGTCCTGGACATCGCCCGCCGCACCGGCGGTGCCGTGGAGGACGTGACGGACGCCGAGATCGTGGACGCCATCAAGCTGCTGGCCCGCACCGAGGGCGTCTTCGCGGAGACGGCCGGCGGGGTGACCGTCGGCGTCACCCGCAAGCTGCTCGAGGCGGGCCTGCTGGACCCGGCGAAGACCACGGTCGTCCTCAACACCGGCGACGGCCTGAAGACCCTGGACGCGGTGGCCGGGACCGGCCTGACCGCCACGATCCGCCCCACCCTGGACTCCTTCCGAGAGGCCGGCCTCGCATGACGGGCGCCGCGCCGGGAGGCCGCACACACCCCGCCGGCCGGTGGGGGCCGGTCGCGCCCGCGCGGCGGCAGCCGCACACTCGTCACAGCCCCGCCCCCCTGGGGCACCGCCCCGCCGCACCCGTGAACCCGACCGGAGGTCCGACCGCATGAGCGTGACCGTTCGCATCCCCACCATCCTGCGCACCTACACCGGCGGGCAGGCCGAGGTCGCCGCCGAGGGCGCGACGCTCGCCGAGGTCATCGCCGACCTGGAGAAGAACCACACGGGCATCGCCGCGCGCGTGCTGGACGACCAGGGCAAGCTGCGCCGCTTCGTGAACGTGTACGTCAACGACGACGACGTCCGTTTCGAGCAGGGCCTGGAGACGGTGACCCCGGACGGCGCCGGCGTGTCGATCATTCCGGCGGTCGCGGGCGGCTGAGCCGTCCATATGTCCGCTCATTACCTTCGGTAACGTCGATTACCGAGTGTCTGTCGGATTGCCCTCTCCGTGAGAGAAGCGGAGGGGGCAATTCTGTGTGATTGAGCGCGGTAGAGTTGGGGAACACGGCCGGGACCCCCGGGTCGCGGGCCCGGAAAACATGCCGCGCGCCCCGACAAGAAGTAGCCAAAGTGTGCGGGTTCTCTGTGGCTTTTGCGGCTTTTATGGAGCCCGACTTGCCCCGAATCCGGGTGAATTCTCCCCAGATTCCTGACCCCTCGCGTCCAGAATTCTCGTCCGATTGACCTGTTGCAGACGGCAGTTGGACAGATACATTCAGCCGCGGTCGACGCGTTCCGGCGCACGCCCCCGACCAATGGGGGGTGAGGTCTGACCCGGGTCCGCGAAGTGTGGATCTGTGCAAGGGCCAGTAATAGGGGAGTTAGGCATGGCTCAGGGCACCGTCAAGTGGTTCAACGCGGAGAAGGGGTACGGCTTCATCGCGGTCGACGGTGGTGCGGACGTCTTCGTCCACTACAGCGCCATTCAGATGGACGGCTACCGCACCCTGGAAGAGGGCCAGCGGGTCGAGTTCGAGATCTCGCAGGGCCAGAAGGGCCCGCAGGCCGACATGGTTCGCGTCACCGCCTGAACGTTTCTTGTCCGAAGGGCCCGCACCTCGCAGAGGGTGCGGGCCCTTCGCCGTACCCGGACGGCTCTGTTCGCGGGTGGCTGACGGGGACGCCGTACCCCGCCGGGCGCTTGCACTCGACCATGCCGAGTGCTAATCATTGGCGTTAGCACTCTGAAGGTGAGAGTGACAGCGAAGGACCGGGTCGGTGAGGCCCGCGGGCCGTGTGGTGCAAGGGATCACGAGGCCGGCGAGCCGTCCGTCGCGGGCGCGGGCGCGGTCCGAAGGAATCACCCCCAGTCCTGGAGGGACCACTTCACATGGCCAAGATCATCGCGTTCGACGAGGAGGCGCGGCGCGGCCTCGAGCGCGGCATGAACCAGCTCGCGGACGCCGTGAAGGTGACGCTCGGCCCCAAGGGCCGCAACGTCGTCCTCGAGAAGAAGTGGGGCGCCCCCACGATCACCAACGATGGTGTCTCCATCGCCAAGGAGATCGAGCTCGAGGACCCGTACGAGAAGATCGGCGCCGAGCTGGTCAAGGAAGTCGCCAAGAAGACGGACGACGTCGCCGGTGACGGTACGACCACCGCGACCGTGCTCGCCCAGGCCCTGGTCAAGGAAGGCCTGCGCAACGTCGCCGCCGGCGCCAACCCGATGGCTCTGAAGCGCGGTATCGAGAAGGCCGTCGAGGCCGTCTCCGCCGCCCTGCTGGAGCAGGCGAAGGACGTCGAGACCAAGGAGCAGATCGCCTCCACCGCGTCCATCTCCGCCGCCGACACCCAGATCGGCGAGCTGATCGCCGAGGCCATGGACAAGGTCGGCAAGGAAGGCGTCATCACCGTCGAGGAGAGCAACACCTTCGGCCTGGAGCTCGAGCTCACCGAGGGCATGCGCTTCGACAAGGGCTACATCTCCGCCTACTTCGCCACCGACATGGAGCGCATGGAGGCGTCGCTCGAGGACCCGTACATCCTCATCGCGAACTCCAAGATCGGCTCCGTCAAGGACCTGCTCCCGCTCCTGGAGAAGGTCATGCAGTCGGGCAAGCCGCTGCTGATCATCGCCGAGGACGTCGAGGGCGAGGCCCTGTCGACCCTGGTCGTCAACAAGATCCGCGGCACCTTCAAGTCCGTCGCCGTCAAGGCCCCGGGCTTCGGCGACCGCCGCAAGGCCATGCTCGGCGACATCGCCATCCTCACGGGCGGCGAGGTCATCTCCGAGGAGGTCGGCCTCAAGCTGGAGAACGCGACCCTGGACCTCCTGGGCCGCGCCCGCAAGGTCGTCATCACCAAGGACGAGACCACCATCGTCGACGGTGCCGGCTCCTCCGAGCAGGTCAACGGCCGCGTGAACCAGATCCGCGCCGAGATCGAGAACAGCGACTCGGACTACGACCGCGAGAAGCTCCAGGAGCGCCTGGCGAAGCTCGCGGGCGGCGTGGCCGTCATCAAGGCCGGTGCCGCCACCGAGGTGGAGCTCAAGGAGCGCAAGCACCGCATCGAGGACGCCGTCCGCAACGCGAAGGCGGCCGTCGAGGAGGGCATCGTCGCCGGTGGTGGCGTGGCCCTGCTGCAGGCCTCCCAGGTCTTCGAGAAGCTGGAGCTCGAGGGTGACGAGGCGACCGGCGCCAACGCCGTGCGCATCGCCCTGGAGGCCCCGCTGAAGCAGATCGCCGTCAACGCCGGCCTCGAGGGCGGCGTCGTGGTGGAGAAGGTCCGCAACCTCACCCCGGGCCACGGCCTCAACGCCGCGACCGGCGAGTACGTCGACCTGGTCGCCGAGGGCATCATCGACCCGGCGAAGGTGACCCGTTCCGCGCTGCAGAACGCCGCCTCCATCGCCGCGCTGTTCCTCACCACCGAGGCCGTCATCGCCGACAAGCCGGAGAAGGCCGCCGCGCCGGCCGGCGGCGGCATGCCGGGCGGTGACATGGACTTCTGATCGACCCTGAGGGTTGATCGCCTGTCCTGCGAACCGAGGGCGGCACGTCCAGCTTCCGGCTGGGGGTGCCGCCCTCGGGCGTTCCCGGGTTCCGGCTCAGTCGGCGTAGTCCTTGAGCTTGTCCGTGTCGAGGGTGATGCCCACGGGCGGCGGCAGCTCGACGGTGGCGCCCCAGGGGTGGGTGGAGCACTGGAGGTAACGCCCGTCCTTCGGTTCGCTGTACACGCTGACCGTGCGGCTGTCACGGTCGATGAGGAGGTAGACGGGAATCTCGGCCGCCGCGTACCCCACGGGCTTGTCGACGCGGTCGCGCTGGTCGGTGTCGCGGTCGTGGGAGGTGATCTCCACGGCCATGAGGGCGCCGTCGGTCTCGGACCAGTTGCCGTGTCCCTTGAAGTGGTCCACGGGCGCGAGGAAGCCGTCCGTGATGGCACGTCCCTTGCGGTACGCCTCGGCCTTGACGCCTCGCTCGGGCGCGAGGTCGAGCTCAGGCCGTTGCTGCATGCACTGGCGCAGCAGCCACATGAAGATCGACGTGTGGTTGCCGTCCGGCATGGCCTTGACTACTACCTTTCCGTTGACGTATTCGAGCCGCACGGTTTCGGGGGCTGCGGCGGCCAGTTCCTCGAACTCCTCCACGTCGAGCGCACCGTGCCGGACGCACAGCCTCCCGCCCAGGAACTCCAGCCGGCTCCGCAGCTCCCTCGGAGCCCTGCGGACGAGTTCCTCGAAGTCCTCGACGGACATCTGCGGGCGTTCTTCGGTGTCAGGGGTCATGGCGTCGCCTCCTCCCCTCCATCGTGCCCCTGAGTGGTCGTGCCGGACCGTGGAAGCCGTCATACGTGTGTCCTCTCGTGTCGTCGTAGGGACATCGCAGCCCGGATCTCACCTGCGCGGGCGTGGACCGCGGGGGTCGGCAGGGGCATACGGGGGTGCCCGGGGGCGCGTTCACCCCGGCACCCTCTGCACACGCCCCCGGGCAGCGCCTCCGGCCTGCCCGGCACGCCGCACTCCGCGCACTCCAGGACCCGGCGGCGGCGGGTGGGGGACGGGTGCCGGCTCCGGTGGGAGCTTGTCGGTGAGACGGTGACGGACCAGGGCGGCGGGATGGTGGACCGGGGTGGGCAGGCCCTCGGTCAGGGCGCGGAGTACGGCCTCATCGGTGGCCCCCCCGCGCGAACCACTCCGTCAGCAGCGGGGCGAGTGCGGCGCAGTCGGCGGCGGAGAGGGACAGCACCGGAGCGGTGCGCCCCAGCGCGGCGAGCAGGACGTGGGCGCGGGAGCGGGTGGGACGGGCGCGCTCGCCCGGCGCCCCCGGGTGGGAGGCGGTGTCCTCCAGCCCCTTAGGCCACATGAAGGCAGTGATTGGCGGATTTGGGCCACCCCCATCGACCACCCACCCCCCTGACCTGCACCTTTGCTGCAGCCCCTGGCGCAAATCTGCCAATCACCGCCTAGAGCAGGGCCAGTGAGGCCCATGAGTCCCAGGGGAAGCCGCGAAGCCGCCCCGGCGTGCTGGTGAGGCGCGACCGCGTGCCCTTGCCGACGGGGCGTGTTCGGCCGACCCAGGGGCCCGGTGCCGGGGTGGGCCACTGCTCTTTCGGGCCGTGGCCCAACGGTCACTTGAAGGAAGAGGTGAAGGCGGCCCAGGCCTCGGCCCGGAACACGAGCTTCGGGCCGTGGGGGACCTTGGAGTCACGTACGGGGACGAGGGTGGGGTGGCCGTCGGCTACTTCCAGGCAATCGCCGCCGCTGCCGCCGCTGTACGTCGACTTGCGCCAGGTGGCCGTGTCCAGCAGGTGCTCAGGGATGGTCCTCATGTGCGTAATCCTGCGCCATCGTCTCGATGAGGACCAGGGACTTCTCCGGCGAGAGTGCGCACGCCGTGAGGAGTTCGTACGTGAACCGCTGGTGCCTGACGATGGCCGGGTCGTCCTCCAGTCGTCCTGTACCCACCCCCTCGAAGTACACCAGCGGAGGGGCGTCCTCGAAGTCCATCAGCTTGATGGAGCCCTCCATCGCAGCGTGCGCCCCCGCCCCGAACGGCAGGACCTGCACGATGGCGCGCCCCCGGCCGGCCAGACCGGCGATATGGCGCAGAGCATCTGCCATCACCTCGGTCCCGCCGGTCACCCGCCGCAGCGCAGCCTCATCAATCACCGACCACAACAGAGGGTCTGTTGGATGGTCGAGGATCTGGGCGCGCTCTATGCGAGCGGTCACCAGCCTGTCGATCTCGTTCTCGGGTGCCGTGGGCTGGTAAGCCCGGCACACGGCCCGTGCGTAAGCGGGTGTCTGGAGCAGTCCCGGGATGAGCAGCGGCGCGTACTGCCTGATTGCCGTCGCTTGAGCCTCGGCCTCCGCCGCCTCCGCGAAGTGCTCCGGATATTTCGACCTGGCCGCCGCCGTGCAGTTCCGCGTGAAGAAGTCCCCCGTCCCCAACACCTCATCCAACACCCGAGCCATCTCCGGCTGCATCCGCCGGGTCCCCGCCTCCAGCTGTCCGATGAACGACCCGCTCACGAACAGCCGTTGGCCCAGTTCCTCCTGGCTCAGGCCGGCCTTCTCTCTCGCGTGACGCAGCTCCGCTCCCAGCAGCGCACGGGGCGACGACGACGGGTCGAGGTCCTTGGGTCCAGGCATGAGCAACTCCCGGTTCACCAGCACAGCTTGTTGGGGCGTCGTATCTGGCCAGGCTAGACCGCACCCCGACACCCTGTGTGACGAATCGAGAACTCACCGTGGAGGTTGAACCGGGTGAACGAGACCGAGAAGGCCGTGGAAGAACTGCGTGCCGCCCTGCACGGCGTCGGCATCATCCTGCCCTCGCTCCGGGTCGATCCGGTGTCGGCGGCGCATGAGGAGCCGTACGCCCTGGTGGACCTGGGGCGCTGCAACCTGGGCGTGGCCTCGCGGCTGGCCGCGGCCCTGCGGGGTGCGGCGCGGGGTGGTGCGGAGTGAGGGGGCCCGCCGTCGGTACGTATGCCGTGGACGTGCGCAGCGGGCGGATCGGCGAGGTGATGGGGCACGTCGGCGGCTACGTGCAGCTGCGGCCCGTCGGAGGCGGGCGGGAGTGGGACTGTCCGCCGGAGACGGCCGAGCCGGCGCCGCCGGGTGATGTGCTGCGGGAGCGGGTGCGGCGGCTGAACCGGGAGGCCCGGCTTCTGGGCGCGGGTGAGCCGCCTCCCTAACATGTGCCGGATGACGAGAGAAGATCACCGCCCCCGGCGGCGCACCCTGCGTTCGGTCACCGCGGCGGCGGCCGGCGCGGTGCTGTTCGCCGGTGCGCTCGTGGGACTGGGCAGCGGTACGGCGTCCGCGGCGACCGCGATAACCGGCGTCAGTACGTCAGGGCTCATGATGCGGGCCGTGGCGAACTACAGCACCGCGATCGACAAGCCCGAGACACCGAACCCGTCGCTCGCCGGCCGGGACCTGACGGACCTGGCCGGCACCGGCGCCTCCGGCAAGTCCGGGCTGTGTTTTCCGACGCCCTTCAACCCGGGCGTCGACGCCGACGGCTACTGCTGGAACAACGCGGGCGACGACAGCGGCAGCAACGGCTGGGCCCCTCAGGGGTTCTCCGTCCCGCACACCGCCGCCGGCGACGGTGTCTGGCACTCCCACCGGTGGGAGGTGACCTCCTGGCACCACGGCACGTCGAACGACCTGGCCAAGCTCCGTTTCACCAACCGCGACACGGCTACCCCGACCTACTTCGACGTGCTCCTGGTCGTACCCGGCACCGACGGCTCGGTCCAGGCGCAGTCCGGTGACCACGCCGACGGTGTCGTCTGGTACGAGAACCGTCTGCTGGTCGCCCACGGGCGCTACCTCGACGTCTTCGACCTGGGCGACCTGAAGTACGACTCGGACAAGCCGAACGGGTTCTCGTACGTCCTGCCCGTGCGCTACACCTACCGGACGACCGCGACGGCGGACACCAAAGACACGTGCGCGGTCGCCAGCGGTACGGAGCCCTGCCTGAACGGCATCAGCTTCGACCGCGAGCACACGGCGCTGACGACGAACGAGTTCCTCGACGGTTCCGGTGCCCGGATCATCCGGTGGGACTTCGACACGGCCGCCGGGCTGCCCAAGGCCGACAGCGGCACGGTTCCCGGTGACGCCACGGCCGACGCGGCCTGGTCCTCGCCGGTGTGGAAGATGCAGGGTGTCGTCCAGACCGGGGGCACGTTCTACATCAGCGGCGCGTGCCCGTCCTCCTTCGACAACAGCTACCGGGAGCCCGCCTGTGTGCACAAGGGCGCGGTCGACACCGCCCCGTCTGTGCTCACCCAGGTGCCGGACATGGCGCAGAACCTGGACTGGGACGCCTCCACGGGCCGGATCCGCGGGGTGAACGAGGTGGCGCAGGCCGACCGGACGAACCCCCAGCGGCTGGTGTTCGACTTCAACCCCGCCGCCCGCGCCCTGACCACTGTGCGGCTCCGGAACGTCACAGCGGCAGGTGTCTGACGCCGTACGGGGCCAGCCTCGACAACGGCGCGAACGTCGTCCAGTGGGAGTGCAACGGCCACAGCGGCGAGAACTGGTACTGGAACGGTTCGGAGATCCGCAGCTTCCTCAGCGACCGCTGTCTGACGGTCTACGGCAGCAGCACCAGCAACGGCGCGAACGCCGTGCAGTGGACGTGCAACGGCAGCGCGGCCCAGCAGTGGACCCGTGCCGCCGGCGCGGGCGGCGGCTCGATGCTGGTCAACGGCAACAGCGGGAAGTGTCTGACGATCTACGGGGCCGGCGTCGGTGACGGCGCCCAGGCGACCCAGTGGACCTGCGACTCCACCGACCCCGCGCACGCGTGGATCGGCTACACCCCCTGACGGCGTAAGCCCCTCCCCGGCGATGGAGGTACCGCCATCGCCGGGGAAGGCGGGGCCCGCCCCGGCCGGCTTATGTCCGGGATCACACAGACGCCCCCACCCGGGTCGGGAATCCGGAACCGGCTTCCGGTATTACTTAAGGTGTTGCAACAATGCGCACGCACATACCAGTCGGTAACCCCGGCCGTCCGTCCCCTCCCGAACGAGGAGCCCCCACGTGACCACCACGCCCCCCGCCTCTCGCGCGGCCCGCGTCCTGTCCCGGCCGATCACGCTGAACGGCCTCACCGTCCCGAACCGGATCGTGATGGCCCCGATGACCCGGATGTTCTCCCCGGGCGGCATCCCGGGTGAGGACGTGCGCTCGTACTACGCGCGCCGCGCCGCCGCCGGTGTCGGCCTGATCGTCACCGAGGGCACCTACGTGGGCCACGAGTCGGCCGGGCAGAGCGACCGCGTCCCCCGCTTCCACGGCGAGGAGCAGCTGGCGGGCTGGGCGAAGGTCGCCGAGGACGTGCACGCGGCCGGTGGCCGGATCGTGCCCCAGCTGTGGCACATCGGCATGGTCCGCAAGCAGGGCGACGCCCCCTTCCCCGACGCCCCCGCCATGGGCCCCTCCGGCATCGAGACCGCCGGCGCCGAGCCCACCGGCAAGGAGATGACCCAGCGGGACCTGGACGACGTCATCGCCGCGTTCGCCGAGGCCGCTGCCGCCGCCGAGCGCATCGGCTTCGACGGCGTGGAGATCCACGGCGCCCACGGCTACCTGCTCGACCAGTTCCTGTGGGCCGGCACCAACCGCCGGACGGACGCCTACGGCGGCGACCCGGTGGCCCGTACCCGGTTCTCCGCCGAGATCGTGGCCGCCGTGCGCGAGTCGGTCTCGCCCGAGTTCCCGGTCATCTTCCGCTACTCGCAGTGGAAGCAGCAGGACTACACCGCCCGGCTCGCCGAGACCCCCGAGGAGCTGGAGGCCATCCTCACCCCGCTCGCCGCCGCCGGCGTCGACGTCTTCCACGCCTCCACCCGCCGCTACTGGCTGCCCGAGTTCGACGGCTCCGACCTGAACCTGGCCGGCTGGACCAAGAAGCTCACCGGCAAGCAGACCATCACCGTCGGTTCGGTGGGCCTCGACGGCGACTTCATCAACGCGTTCCAGGGCGAGGGCTCCCCGGTCCAGGGCATCGACAACCTGCTGGACCGCCTGGAGTCCGACGAGTTCGACATGGTGGCCATCGGCCGTGCGCTGCTCCAGGACCCGGAGTGGGCGGCCAAGGTGCTCTCCGACCGCTTCGACGAGCTGCAGCCGTACGACGCCGCGGCCGTCAAGACGCTCAGCTGAACCGGCCGTCGAGCGGCGGCCGGGCAGCGGTCGTCACAGGTTGCCCAGCGGCTCGATGTCGACCCGTACCGGCGTCCCCCACACCCGCAGCACCTCGTAGTCGGTGAACTCGTGCACGAGCCGGTAGGCCATCGCCGGGCGTGAGCCGCGCCGCTGGGCCGCGAGATAGGCCTCCGCCTCGTGCCGGTCCCGCCTCGGGGTGCCGCACAGCTGCCACTCCTGGCCGTTCCACAGCTCCGGCAGCCACCGCTGCTGCGGCTGGGGGCGGTCGCCGCGCACGCCGTACCGGGACGGGGCGGTGGGAGCCGGCCCGCCCGGGCGGGGCCTGCCGCCCTGGAACTCCGAGCGGCGGGCGGCCCGGCGCCGGGTCTCGCACAGCAGGCACAGGTCGGGCGCGCTCTCGTCCACGGGGCCCTGCGGGTGCTCGGGGCAGCGGGTGGCGGGCGCACCGGCGGAGACGGCGTCGTCGAGCAGGTCGAGGGCCCGCCGCAGATCGTCCTTGATCTCGTGCAGCCGGGCGTCCGGCGTGTCGGCGGTCAGGGCCTCCCCGTGCTCCCCGAGCACCCGCAGGGCCCGGCCGAGGGCGGTGAGCTGGGCATGGTTCATATCGGTCGCTGCCTCCTCCCCTCCATGGTGCCCTGGCCCGGAGGGCCGGCGTGGTCCGGGCCGGGGCGTGGTGGGGTGGGAGCCGTGACGACGACCCGTACCGCCCGCCTCCTCGACGCCCTGCACCGCTTCAACGCGGCCCACCCCTGGGACCACAACGCCCGCTACCACCCGTGGCTGTCACGGCAGTTGCCCCGCCGCTTCGGTACCGCGCTGGACGTCGGCTGCGGCAGCGGTGACGTGGTACGGCTGCTCGCCCGGCGGGCCCGGGAGGTGCACGGGGTGGACGCCGACGCGGAAATCCTCGCCCGGGCAAGGCAGTCGGCTCCTGCCTCCGCCGGTGCCCCGGCCGTCGTCGTCTACACCGTCGCCGACGCCTCCCGCGCGCTCCCGGACGGCCCCTACGACGTGATCACCTGTGTCGCCGTGCTCCACCACCTCCCGCTCGCCGAGACCCTCACCCGCCTCCGGGACCGGCTCGCGCCCGGCGGCACGCTCGTGGTCGTCGGCTGCGCGCGGGCGTCGGGAGCGCTGGACCACGCGCTCGGGCTGCCGGCCGTCGCGCTCAACCCGCTGGTGGGGTGGGTGAAGAACCGCGGCCGGCGGGCTCGGCGGCGGCCCGTGTCCATGACGGCCCGGACGAGCGAGCCGCGGGAGACCCGCACCGAGATCTCCCGCACGGCCCGCCGCATCCTGCCCGGCGCCCGGATCCGGCGCCGGCTGTTCTGGCGGTACACGCTGGTGTGGCGGGCGCCCGCGCCGTGAGGCCGGGGCCGGGTCAGCCCGGCGCGTGCGTCAGCGCGGCCCGCAGGTGGCCGCCGGACTCCTCCAGGAGGCGGGCGGCCGTGGGACCGTCGACGCCGGCGAGCAGGACCAGGATCGCGTGCTTCACCTCGCCGCCGGTCTCCGAGAGGGCCTTCTCGATCTCGGCGTCGCCCGCGCCCGTGGCGAGGGAGACGATCCGGTGCGAGCGGGCGCGGAGCTTGGCGTTGGAGGCGCGGACGTCGACCATCAGGTTCCCGTACGTCTTGCCGAGCCGGATCATCGTGATCGTCGACAGCATGTTCAGGACCAGCTTCTGTGCCGTCCCGGCCTTCAGCCGGGTGGAGCCGGTGATCAGCTCGGGGCCGACGACGACCTCGATGCCGTGCTCGGCGGCGGCGGCCAGCGCGCTGTGCGCGTTGCAGGCCAGGCCGACGGTCAGCGCGCCGAGCGCACGGGCGTGCTCGACGGCCCCGACGGCGTAGGGCGTACGACCGGACGCCGAGACGCCGACCACGCTGTCGTCCGGGGTGAGTCCGAGCGCGTCCAGGTCCCGGCGGGCCAGATCCCGGGAGTCCTCCGCGCCCTCCACGGAGGTGACCATGGCCGTGGGGCCGCCCGCGATCAGGCCGACGACCTGGTCCGGGTCGGTGTTGAAGGTGGGCGGGCACTCGGAGGCGTCCAGCACGCCCAGCCGTCCGGCGGTGCCGGCCCCGGCGTAGACGAGCCGTCCGCCGCGGTTCATACGCGCGGCCACGGCGTCGATGGCGGCGGCGATCCGGGGCAGCTGTCCGGCCACGGCGCCGGGGACGCCCGCGTCCTCGTCGTTCATCAGCCGGGCGAGGTCCAGGGTGGGCAGCCGGTCGATGTCGGCCAGTTCGGGCCGGAAGGCTTCGGTGGTCAGGGAGGCGAGCTGACTGCGGAGGTCATGAGAGGTCATGGGGGGTGGCTCTCTCCAGTACGGGGGCGTGCTTTCCCTACGGTCTATCGCCCTGCGGTTCGTCGACTGCGGTCCATCGTTCCGCGGCTCACCGCGCGGCGCTGCGGTGCCGGTGGGCCAGCGCCTCGTAGGACGCGGCCAAGGCCGGCGCCGCGGTCTCGTACGTCCGCTGTGCCACTCCCACGAACAGGCAGTCCACCACCAGCAGCTGACTCGTCCGCGAGGACATCGCGGCGGGCCGCAGCTCGGTCTCCCGCGAGGTCGAGGTGGTCAGCACCAGGTCGGCGTACTGGGTGACCGCCGAGTCGGGCCTGCCGGTGACGGCCACCGTCGTCGCGCCGTGCTCGAAGGCCACCCGGAGTGGCTCGATGACGTCCCCCGTGGACCCCGAATGCGTGATCGCGATCGCCACGTCACCCGAACGGAGCTGCACGGCGTTGGTCACCGCGAGGTGCGGATCGCTGTGCGCGTGGGCTATGAGCCCTATCCGCAGGAGCTTCTGGGTGAGGTCCTGGGCGACCAGTCCGGACGCTCCTATGCCGTACACGTCGGTGCGGCGGGCGGCCGTGAGGGCGGTGACGGCCGCGTCGAGCTGCACGGTGTCGATGCCGGCGGCGGTGTCGGCGAGGGTCTGCTGTTCCTCGTAGGCCAGCTTGGCGACGACGTCGGCGATGGGGTCGTCCACCGCGATGTCCGTGGTGATCGCGGGCGCGCGGCCGGACTGCTGCTGGGCGGCGAGCCCGGCGAGGGCGAGCCGCAGATCGCGGTAGCCCGGGTAACCGAGCAGCCGGGCGGTGCGGACGACCGTGGCCTCGCTGGTGCCGGTGAGTTCGGCGAGCCCGGTGACCGTGAGCGCGGCGCAGCCGGCCGGGTCGCCGGCGACGGCCTCGGCGACGCGCTGCATGGACCGGGTCATGGACGGGGCGAGGGTGCGCACCTTGGCGGCGAGGGATCCCCCCGGGCTGCCGAAACTTTCCTTCACGTCCTGGGTCACGCATGAAAGATATTTTCGGTTCGGTGTCGCGGTCAAGAGTGCGCACAATGGGGTGCATGGACCCCATCAGCCCCCTGGAACAGGCGTTGCACGCGGCCCGCGCCCTGGTGCTCGCGGACCTGGTCGCCGGCCAGGTCGCGGAGGCGGACGTGGTGTCGCTGGTGGAGGACTCCATCGCGCAGCGGCGCTGGTGGGTGGAGCAGTGGCCGGACGGCCTGGCCTTCGTCGCCGGACTGGTCGCCCAGGACGTCCAGGACGCCCTGCTGGACCGGTACGGCCGCTGGCCGCTGTGCCCGGTGTGCGGCTCCGGAGACCCGCACGCCCTGGACGTGGAACCGGAACTGGGCCCCGACCCCCACTGGGTGTGCCACAAGGCCGGCGTGAAGGTCGCCTCCGTCGGCTCCCTGGCCACGGCCACCGGCGGGATGACGTCCTCGTGAGGCACCGGTGACCCTCTACATCGACCCGCCCGCCTGGCCGGGCCACGGCCGCCTGTGGTCCCACCTGGTCAGTGACGTCTCCTACGACGAACTCCACGCGTTCGCCGCCGGGTTGGGCGTCCCCCGCCGGGCCTTCGACGGCGACCACTACGACGTCCCGTCCCACCGCTACGCGGACGTGGTGGCGGCGGGGGCGGTGGAGGTCAGCAGCCGCGAGGTGGTCCGGCTGCTGACGTCCTCCGGGCTGCGCCGGCGCAAGGGGCCGGCTCAGCGGCGCAGGTAGAGCAGCAGCCCCGCGTCCATGTCGTGCTCGTCCCGGGCGGTGCGTTCCTCCTCCACCGTCGCCCGGGTGAAGCCCGCCCGGCCCACCACGTGCTGTGAGGGCAGGTTGTCGCGCTCGACCGTGGCGATGACCGTGTCGACGTCGTCCCGGGCCAGGGCCCACTCGGTCAGGGCGCGCAGTGCCTCGGTGGCGTAGCCGTTGCCGCGGGCGCCGGGGACGAGGTCGTAGCCGATCTCCACCCGGCGCTCGTCGTCCGGGGCGCCGTGGAAGCCGATGCCGCCGACCGCCCGGCCGTCCTCGGCGCGGACGAGGGCGAAGACGCCGAACTCGGGGCGGTGGACGCCGGCTTCGTACGCCTTCATCAGGTGGGAGCATGCCTCACTGGTGCCCTCGTACGGGCCGCCGCCCAGCCAGTCGAAGCCGCCGGTGCCGCCCAGGCGCAGATCGTCGGCGACGGCCGGGCGGATCCCGGTGAGGGTGAGGCGTTCGGCGGGGATGACGAGGTTGTTGTACCAGGTCCAGTCGGTGACCGGGGCGCGGCCGGGCAGCTCGCCGCGGCCGGTCGCCCACAGCAGGGTCGGCCAGGGTGCGGGACCGGGCTGGACGTGCGGGAAGAGCCAGGCCAGGGCGGCTTCGGCGAGGTCGGCGGGGGGTTCGTAGGGCAGGCCGAGGCCGCGGGTGATGTCGTGGGTGTGCAGCAGCGCCTCGGTGACGCACATCGCGGCGAAGCCCTCGCGGTCGGCGCTGCCGAAGGGGAAGGAGTGGAAGGCGCGCACACCCGGCGGTGCGGTGCGGACCGCGGCGGCCAGCACGGCGCCGGTCGCCTCGATCACCTGGAGCAGTCCGGCGTTGTCGGTGCCCTCGGGGAGGGTGAGGTTCAGCGGGATGCGGCGCGGGGCGCGGGCGGCGAGCTGGCCGGCGTACTTGGTGAGGGCCTGTGCGATGTGGAGCGCGGTGGTACGGCAACTCCAGTCCAGACCGGCCGCGTCGACGGCCTCCCAGTCCCGGTCCACCGCCGCGCGCAGTGCGTCCGTGCAGCTGGTGACAGCCGCCTCCACCTGGTCCCCGCTCGTGGTCCGCATGCGCGCACAGTACGGCGGCGAGGCCCTCAGGTCGACAGCATTTCCAGCTCCGACGCGAGGTTGTGGCGAGCGGTGGCCTCCCAGTGCTCCTGGCCGTACGGGGTGCGGAACAGGCGGGGCAGGTCCAGGAGTTGGCGCAGGACCGCCGAGCGGCCCCGGCGGAAGGCGTCGCTCGGGACGAAGTGGTACTCCTCGCGGACCTCGGCGGTGTACACGGCGTACGCCGACGGGGGCGCGGCCAGGATCGCGAGGTCGGCGTCGCACAGCACCTGGCCGTCGCGGTCGTCGTCGGCCGGGTCGTGCGTGACGGTGAGCCGGACCAGCCGGGCCACCTCCGCCGTCTTCGCGTCCGGTACCCCGGCCTCCGGCAGGGCGCGTTCGGCCAGCCGCGCCGAGCGTTCCTCGTTCTCGGACCGCTCGGGGAGGTAGACCGCGTCGTGGAACCAGGCCGCCAGCCGGACCACGTCCGGGTCGTCCGCGTACGCCTCCAGCGTGTCGACGTGGTCGAGTACGGCGGTGAGGTGGGCCACCGTGTGGTACCGGCGCTGCGGCTCCTGCCAGCGGGCGAGCAGGTTGTCGGCGTACGGGGCGGGGTCGGGGTCGGAGCCGCCGCCGGGGGCACGGGATGCTTCCAGGGCGCGGGCGAAGCGGAGGCGCAGGGCGTCGAGGTCGGCCATGGGGCCATTCTTCCGCGCGGGGCGGCGGACGCCCGCGTCCCGGGCCGCTTCTTCGGCCGGCTGCCTGGCCGTGCCCTCTCCCCGGGCGGCCGCCGCGCCGTCGCCGTGTCCCGCCGTCTCCCCGTTTCGGCTGCCCGTCCGTTTCCCGCGTGACGGCCCGCCCCGGTCGCCCCTAGCGTGGCCGACATGACTGACACGCTGGAAGCACGCGATCCCGAACTCCCCGGCCGGCTGCTGGCCGTCGAGCGTGACGCCCTCGTGCCGCTGCTGCGGTCCCGGCCCGACTCCGACTTCGCGCTGCCGACGGCCGCGTGTCCGGGGTGGACGGTGCGGGACGTGCTGGCGCACTGTTCCGCCGCGCTGACGCGGGTGGTGGAGAGCCGGTTGGAGGAGGGCGTGTTCTCGCCCGAGTCGAACGACCGGGACATCGCCGAGCGGGCCGACTGGACGAACGCCCGGATCGTGGACGAGCTGGAACGGGGGATGACCGAGGCCGGTCCGGTGATCGCCCGGGGCGACGGGAGGCTGGACCTGATCGCGCTGGGCGAGTGGGTGCACGCCGGGGACGTGCGGGAGGTGCTGGGCGAGCCCGGGGCGTACGCCGGGGCGGGGCTGCCGCACGCGCTGGCCCTGCTGGTGCGGCACACCCGGCAGAGGGAGCACGTGCCGCTCCACGCCGACCTCGACGACCTGGACGAGCCGCTGCGGCTCGGCGCGCCGGCCGGGGACGGTCCGCCCGCCCGGTACATCGGCGACGCCCCCACGCTCGTCCGGCTGTACTCGGGACGGCCGGTGCCGGCGGCGGCCTACGAGCTGGCGGGGGTGCGCGAGAAGGAGCTGAACATCTTCGGGTGACCGGCGGCACCGTGGCGCTCCGGTACCGGCGTACTCTTGAATTGGACTAGACCTGTAGTCGCCCGAGAACGCCGAGGAATGGGGTGCCATGAGCAAGCGTGCGGTCCTGGAGGTGATCGCCCTCGACGTCGAGGACGCGGTCGCCGCCCAGGCGGGAGGCGCGGACCGGCTGGAACTGGTCACCGAGATGGCGGCCGACGGGCTCACCCCCGCGCCCGCCACGGTCGCCGCGATCCGTGCCGCCGTCGACATCGAGCTGCGCGTCATGCTCCGGCTCGCGGACGGGTTCGCCGCCGGTGACGTCGACCGGCTGGTCGGCGTGGCCGGCGAGCTGCGGGAGGCCGGCGCCGACCAGTTCGTCCTGGGCTTCCTCGCCGAGGACGGCGGCGTCGACCTGGCCGCGGTGGAGCGGGTCGTCGGCGCGCTCGGCGGCTGCCCGTGGACCTTCCACCGGGCGATCGACCGGGCCGCCGACCGCGACGCCCTGCGCAAGCAGCTCGCCGACCTGCCCGGCCTCGACACCTACCTCACCGCCGGCTCCGCCTCGGGCGTGGACGAGGGCCTGCCCACGCTGCTCGCCGAGGCGGCCCACGGCGGCGAGCCGGGGTACGGGCAGCAGATCCTGGTCGGCGGCGGACTGCGCCTCGACCACGTCCCGCGGCTCCGGGCCGGCGGGATCGAGGCCTTCCACATCGGCGGCGCGGCCCGCCCCGACGGCTGGCAGGGCCCGGTCTCGGCGGACGCGGTGGCCGAGTGGCGTACGACGCTGGACGGGGTGGCCGGCTAGTCCCTCACCGGCTGCAGGCACAGCGCGAGGTCGCCGCTCTCGCTGTACTCCGGGTACGCGTAGTAGGCGCCGGACCCGCAGGCGGGGGCGTCCGGCCGGTGGACGCGGAACTCCGCCCGCGGTGAGCCGCAGTCCACGGGCCGCAGGTCCTGCTCGGGCCAGTCCGCTTCGTTGCGGGCGCACGAGCCGGGCGTCAGGGTGGGGTGCCCGCTCCCGCCGGAGTCGGCCACCATGCCGATGACCAGGAGCACCGGGACGGCGAGGACCAGCCCGGCGAGGGCGAGCAGCGGGACGAGCGCGACCAGGCCCGCGGGCCGCCTCAGCAGCGGGCGGCCGGGGTCCAGCGAAGGGCGCCAGGCGGCCGTGGCCGGCGGCGGGAGCTTCCTGATGCGGGACAGCTCCCCGAGGTTGATCAGCAGGACGAACGGGGTGATGAGCATCGACAGGGGGCCCCACCAGCCCTGGACGAGGGTGTCCGCCTGCATCTTCCGCGCGACGGCCAGCCCGCAGGTGCGGCACAGCACGCCCTGGCGCCGCAGGAACCGCATGACCACCACCATCCCCTGGTGCCCGCGCACCGTCACCGGCACGGCGGGCATCGCCCCGCACACCTCGCACCCGGGGCCGGGCGGCTGCTGGGGCGGGTACGGTCCCGGCTGCCGCGGGTACGGGGACGCGTACGGCGGGTATGGCGTGCTCAACGGGGGCCTCTCCACGGGGACATGGCGGAACGGCACAGCACCCTACTCGGCGAGCTGCGGCGGCAGCGGTGCCGTGTGCGTCACGACCAGGCCCGACACCGCCCGGGTCAGCGCCACGTACAGGCGCCGCAGGCCCGTGCGTTCGTCCGGCTCGCCGTCCACCACGGCCTGCGGCTCGTCCAGGACCACGTAGTCGTACTCCAGGCCCTTGGCGAGCGAGGCGGGGACCAGGGTCAGCCGGGTCTCGCGGGTGGTCTCCTCGCCGGGGGCCAGGAAGGGGATGCCCGCCGCCGTCAGCGCCTCGGCGAGAACGGGGACGCGGGCGTCGGCGGCGATCAGACCGGTCGATCCCTCGTTGCGCAGCAACTCCTCGCAGGCGGCGACGGTGTCGGCCGTCGCCGTGACCGTGCGGACCTCGAAGAAACCGGGGTTCTCCCGGACGGAGGCGACCGGGGCGAGGCCGGGCGCGATGTGCGGCAGCAGCCGGGAGGCGTACGCGATGACGTCCGTCGGCACGCGGAAACCGGCGGTCAGTTCCTCGACGGCTCCCTCCGGCTTGCCGAGGTGGGCCAGCGCCTCCGCCCAGCTGCGGGTCGCCCACGGGGTCGTCCCCTGCGCGAGGTCGCCTAGCACGGTCGCGCTGCCGGTGGTGCAGCGGCGGCCGACGGCCCGGTACTGCATGGGGGAGAGGTCCTGTGCCTCGTCCAGGACGACATGGCCGAGCGAGGACGTGCGCTGGACCAGGTCGGCCGCCTCGTCGACCAGCACGGCGTCCGCCGAAGACCACCTGGCCGACTTCACGCTGCGCACCGGCTTCGCCCACAGGATCGTCTTCTGCTCGTCCTCGGTCAGCACACCGTCGGCGTGCTCGGCGAGGAACTCCGCGTCGGTGAGCAGCCGCAGCACCAGCTTCGCCGGGTCGACGGCCGGCCAGACGGTCTTCACGGCCGCCTTCACCGCGCTGTTGCGGGCCACCGCGTCCTGCACCCGGTCGTCGGGCGCCTCCCCGGCCCGCTCCATCTGCACCAGCACCGCGTGCGCGATCCGCTGCGGCAGGGCCTCGCGGGCGGCGCCGTAGCGGATGTCCCGGGCCAGCAACTCCCGGACGATCTCCTCCAGTTCGTACGCCGGAACCCGCCAGCGCCGCGACCCGCGCACCACCACGACCGGCTCGGTGGGCAGGGTCACGTGGGAGTACAGGGCGCGTCTGAGGACCTCGGCCATCCGGGCGTCGCCCTTGACGATCGCGGCGGCGGCCTCGTCCGTGCCGCGCACCTCCACGTGCGCGACCAGGTCGTCCACGGTCGCCTGCCGCACGGTCAGCTCGCCGAGCGCGGGCAGGACCTGCTCGATGTAGTGCAGGAAGGAGCGGTTCGGCCCGATGACCAGGGTGCCGGTGCGGGCCAGCCGCTCCCGGTGGGCGTAGAGGAGGTACGCGACCCGGTGCAGGCCGACGGCGGTCTTCCCGGTGCCCGGGCCGCCCTGCACGCAGACCGTGCCGCCGAGGCCGCTGCGGACGATCTCGTCCTGCTCGGGCTGGATGGTGGCGACGATGTCCCGCATCGGGCCGACACGCGGCCGCTCGATCTCCCGCTGGAGCAGTTTGCTGGTGGTCGCCGCCTCCTCCGGGTCGGAGAGGCGCTCGTCCTCGTACGCGGTGAGCTCGCCGCCGGTGTAACCGAAGCGGCGGCGCAGCCCGACGTCCATGGGGTCCTTCTTCGACGCCCGGTAGAACGGCTGCGAGACCGGCGCGCGCCAGTCGATGACCATGGGGTCGCCGTCGGCGTCGTGCACGTGCCGCCGTCCGATGTAGAACTCCTCCCCTTCGGCACCCTCCGCCTGCTCCGCCCCCGGGGCGTGCAGGTAGTCGAGCCGGCCGAAGAACAGCGGGGTGTCGCTGAGGTCGGCCAGCGCCTTGATGCGCTCCCCGATCTGGTGCTCCAGGATCCGGGCGTTCACCCAGTTCGCCGTGACATCGCTGATGTCCAGCGCCTCCACGTCCTCCCGCATGGCGCGCAGGGCGGCACGGGAGGCGGCGAGGTGGGAGCGCTCTCGGGCGAGCGGACCGTCGAGGGTGTCGTGGGCGGGCGTGGACAAGGGAGTGCCTCCGGTGGGCGTGCTGCGTGGCTACGACGGTGCCGCCCGGTTTCCGGCCGGACGGCGGCACTCCGAGAGGAGGCGGGCAAGGGCGGAGATTTTAGAGGACGTCCTCAGGGACGGGCCAGTGAATTATCGGCGCCGCCCGCCGGCGGGGCCGCCGGCCGCAGCATCTGCGCCGTCGCCAGCCGCCGGTACACGGAACTGGTGACGAGCAGGTCCTCGTGCCGCCCCTCAGCCGTGACCCGGCCCTCGTCCAGGACGACGATCCGGTCGGCGTGCTGGACGGTGGACAGCCGGTGGGCGATGACGAGGACCGCGCACTCCCGGGCGATGTCCCGCAGGGCGGCCGCGAGCGCGGCCTCGTTCAGGGCGTCCAGGTGGGAGGTGGGTTCGTCCAGCAGCAGCAGTGCCGGACGGGCGAGCAGGGCCCGGGCCAGGGCGACACGTTGCCGCTCACCGCCGGACAGCAGGCCGCCGTGCTCGCCGACGGTGCCGTGCAGCCCGCCGGTCAGCCGTTCGGCCACCTGCTCCAGCCGGGCCAGCCGGACGGCCCGGCGCACCTCGTCGTCCGTGGCCTCCGGGCGGCTGTAGGCGATGTTGTCGCGGAGGGTGCCCGCCACCGCATGGCTGCTCTGGTCCACGATCGCGAGCCGCGCCCGGCAGGCGTCGCGGCCCAGGTCCGCAGCGGGGCGGCCGTGGAAGCGGAGAAGCCCGGCGTCGGGCTCGTAGAAGCGGGAGACCAGCGCGAACACCGTGCTCTTCCCCGCACCGGAGAGGCCGACGAGGGCCACCTGCCCGCGCTGCGGCACGGTGAAGGTGACTCCGCGCAGCACGGGCCGACCGGGCCGGTAGGCGAAGTGGACGTCGTGCAGCGCGAGAGCGGGTGCGCCGGCGACGGCCGGCGGGGAATCGGGTACGGCGGGCGGGTCTCCCGGCTCCGCCGGCAGGCCCAGGGTCTGCTCGACGCGCAGGTGGGCGCCCATGCCCCGCTGGACGAGGCCGGCCGCCCGGAACACCGAGGACAGCGGGACGACGAGGTAGGAGGCGTACAGGAGGAAGGCGACCAGGTCGCCCAAGGAGCGTCCGGGGCCGTGCACGCGCAGCCCGCCGACGACGAGGACCAGAAGGAACGATCCCTGTACGGCCAGTTCGACCGCACTGCTCATGCCCGCGGCGAAGGCGGCGGTGCGCACCCCGGCGGTACAGGCGTCGTCCACCCGGGTGCCGATCCGGGCCGCCTCACGCCGCTCGGCCCGGTACACCCGGACCAGGGGCAGGGCACCCAGGGCGCGCTCCAGGTCGGCGGCGAGGGAGCCGACGGATTCCTGGGTGCGTTCGGCGGCGGTGCGGATGCCCCGGAGCAGCAGCGTCACCACGGCCGCCGCGATGGCCACGGTCGCGGCGACGAGCAGGAGCAGCAGGGGGTCGAGCCAGGCCATCAGGGCGAGCGCACCGGCGGAGACCAGAGTCCCGGTGATCAGGTCCACGAGAGCCTGGGCCACCATGTCGCGCAGCAGCGTGGTGTCGGCGGTGACGCGCGCGATCAGGTCGCCGACGCGCTGCCGGTCGTACTCCCGCATCTCCAGCCGCAGCAGCCGCCCCACCAGGTCGTGGCGCAGTCGCCGTACGACGCCTTCGCCCGTCCGCTCCAGCAGGAAGCGGCCGACGGCTCCGGTGGCCGCCTCGGCGGCGAACAGGGCGGTGAGCAGCAGCAGCGGCGGCCACAGCGGCTGCCGGCCGCCGCCGGCCTCCACCACGCGCCGGGCCAGCAGCGGCTGCGCGAGTCCCAGCGCGGCGGCGGCCAACGCCAGCACGGTGGCCAGGGCGATCGCGCCGCGGTGCCCGGCGGTGAGGCGGCAGACGGCGAGCAGGGCGGCCCGCGTGGACCGGGGGGTGCGACCGGCGCGTCCGGTCCCCTCCGGGCTCGTCGTCATGGGGCGGCCGGGCCGACGCGGAGCAGTGGGGCGTAGTAGCCGTCGGGCAGGGCCTCGCCCACCGGGCGGCCCTCCGCCTCCACCCAGGCGTGGGCGGTGAAGGGCGGTACGACGCTCGCGCCGGCGCACCAGGTCGGCCAGCTGCCGCCCAGCCGGCAGAGCAGGGCCGCCCCGAGAGAACGGGGCAGGCAGCCCTTGGGGCCCGCGCAGCGCAGACTCACCGCGCAGACGGCGTCCCGGGCCAGCCGGGCCTCGGCCGCGGTGGCGGGGGCGGCGCCCCGGCGGAGCAGCCGCAGGACGGTGCGGATGCGGTGCGGTGGCAGCAGGGAGAGGCAGAGGGCCGGCAGGAGGACCAGTCGGGCGGCGAGCCGCCGCCCGAGCGGGACACCGGACGGCCGTTCCAGGGCGCTGGGCGTGCTCATACGGCCAGCCCGCCGGCGCGCAGCTGCTCGACCAGGGCGCCCACGTCGGCCCGCGCCCGCTCGGGGGTGACGTCGAACGCCTCGGTGACCGCGGTCGCGGCGGCCTCCTCGTCGCCGCCCGCCATGAGCGTGTCGACGACCAGGGTCGCGGTGGGGTTCAGCTCCCAGTACTCGCCGGAGCGCTGGTCGAGGAGGACCGTGCCGTAGTCGGTCTTGGCGGTGCTGACGTCGGCTGCGAACCGCAGGGGCATCGCGGTCTTTCCTTTCGTTCGGCTTCGCGGGTGTCGCTTGCGGGCTTCACGTGGCGGACGGTGGGGTCACTGGTGGACGTCAGGCCGCGTACGGTCGAGCGCGCGCAGCCACACCTCGGCGGCGATCGTGGAGTACAGGACGGCGTCCCGCAGGTGACGGGTGGCGGGCCGCTCCGCCAGGCGGCGCAGGACGGCGCCGTCCACGAGTCCGAGCCGCTCCAGCCGCGAGTCCTCCCACAGGGCCAGGAGGTCGCCGCGGTGCCGGCGCAGTCCGTCGGCCGCGTCCATGGAGGCGGCCGCCTTGTTGGTCCGCCGCAGGCACGCCTCGGGCACGGTGCCGCGCATGGCCTCGGCCAGCAGCGGCTTGTACCGCCACGGGGAGACGCGTTCCGCGGGGCGGACGGCGAGGCAGGTCTCGATGACCCGGTCGTCGAGGAACGGCGAGGCCATGGGCAGCCCCCGGCGGGCGGCCATGTGGTCCCACTGGCGGATGATGCGCGTGCAGTCGCGGATCTGCTGGAGGTCGGCGTGCAGGCCGCGGTCGGGGTGCAGGGGGCGGGCCCGCCTGCCGGCCGTGCGCAGCGCCGTACGGGCCAGGTGCTCGGCCTCCGGGGTCACCCATTCGAACAGGCGGGGGCTCATGCCCCAGCCGAGACTGGTGGTCACCGTCGGGGGCAGCGGGTCGCGCAGCCGGTGCTCGGCGTCCGCGAGCCAGGCACCGTAGGACCGGGAGTCCGCCAGGGCGCCCAGCATGGGCAGGAGCGGCCACTGCCACAGCGCCTTGAAGCCGCGCAACTGGCGCAGGGCGAGCAGCGGGCGCCGCCGGGCCAGCCGGTGGTAGTACGCCTCGGAGCACCAGGCCACGTGGTCGCCGCCGATGCCCGTCAGGTGCACCCGGCTGCCGCGCTCGGCCATGGCGGGCAGGTGGTGCAGCACCCGGGCGCGGTCCATGACGCCGATGGTGGGCTCGTCCAGGACGTCGTCGATGCCGAGCAGTCCCGTGTAGACGAGGGGGGACTCCTCGGCGTCCCAGACGACGTGCTCGACGTCGGGCAGCGCGGCGGCGGCCCGCTCGGCCCACTCCAGGTCGGTGTCGGCCGGGTCGCGTCCGGGCCAGGTGGAGGCGATGACCCGGGCCGGTGAACGGTCGGCGAGGAAGCAGACCGAGGTGGAGTCCAGGCCGCCGGAGAGGTCGCAGCTCACCGTTCCGCCGTGCCGGGTGCGGGCGGCGACGGCCTCGGCGAGGGCCTCGCGTACCCGGGGAGCGGCGGTGCGCAGCGGGACGACCGGCTCGGGTGGCGACCACCAGCGGGTGTGCCGTGCGCCGTGTCCGTCCGGCTGGAGGATCAGCGCCTCGTGCGGGGCCACGGCCGTGATGCCGGGCCACAGCGGCTCGTCCGCCAGGGGATGCGGGACCGGCCAGAGCAGCCGCACCGCCAGCCGCTGTCGTTCGGGTTCGACGCCGAGGGCGTCGGCCAGCAGGTCGGCGCGGGTCGCGGCGACCCGGGTGCCGCCGAGGCCGGCGTGGAAGACGAGGCGGAGCCCGGAGGCGGTGCCCTGCACCCGGATCCGTCCGTCGAGGGCGGCGACGAGGTGGCAGCTGCCGGGCAGCGAGCGTGCCCACGCGTCCAGGGTGGCCAGGTCACGCAGGGAGCGGGCCACCCGTTGGAGTTCCGCGGCCTCGACGGGGGCGCAGCCGACGAGGGCGAGGGCGGCGGTGCCGGCCCGTGCGCTGACGATCTCCTGGTCGTCCCAGGTGCCGACGAGCCACGGCCGGCCGGAGGCGTGGTCGAGGGTCCGGGTGCCGGGGCGGGCGAAGGAGCGGGCCACGGCGGCCGCGTCCGCGCGGTCGGTGAAGACCGCGAACTGCGCGGCGCCGGGGCCCGTCCCCGCACTCTGGTGCGGATCAGTCATGACGTCGGGTCAGTGACCTTCGGCTGTCGTCCCGTTCAGTTCTTGCTCAGGATGAGCCGGTCGTTGCCGGAGCGCTGCAGGAGCCCGGTCTCCTTCCGGAAGGAACCCAGACGGACGAGGGTCGGCGCTTCGTATGCCTTCTTCATGAGCTGTTCTCCTCACGGGGGCGTCGTCCGCCCGGCAGGGGCGGCTGCTACCAGGGAGCCGGGAAGGTGGCGGGGCGGCAAGGAGGAGATGGATAGTCGTATCGTGTGAAAAAAGCGGACCGTGGTGTTCTGTTCGGACGTCGAACGCGCGGGAGGGGGCCGTGCCCCGGGGCGGTGGGGGGCGCCGCCGGGCGTTGTGCGGCACGCGACCGTGCTTCGGAGAGCGATCCTGGAACCATGAGCGCAACCACCTTCATGTCATCCCGGCCGCCGTCCGGCGCCACGGCGCTCGACGGCATCCACCACCACTGGCTGGGCAACGCCCTCCGCGCGGTGAAAGTGTTCCTGGAGGCCGCCTTCGAGGTCGTCATCCTCGGTGAGTACGGCGCGGAAGCGGGCGTACGCCGCAGGTGACGGCATAGGGTCGCGTCCGTGCGGAACCGGACGGCCCTGCTCCTGCTCGCCCTCTCCCTCGCCGCGTTCGTCACGCTGTGCGCCCTGCGCGGCGCACCCATGGCCGACCTCCTCGTCTACCGGGCCGAGGGCGCGGCCGTGGCCCACGGCACCGACCTGTACGGCTTCACCGTCACCGAGTGGCGGCTCCCGGCGACCTACCCGCCCTTCGCGGCCGTCCTCTTCGTCCCCCTGACCTGGGTCCCGGTCACGGCCCTGAAGGCGGTCTTCCTCGCGGGCAACACCGTCCTGCTCGCCACCCTGGTGGCGCTCTCCGCCCGCCTGGCCTCCCGCCCCCTCCCGCCGGCCCCGCTCTGCACGGCCACGGCCCTCGCCCTCTGGCTGGAGCCGGTCTTCCAGACACTGCTGTTCGGCCAGATCAACCTGGCCGTGGCCTGCGTGGTCCTGGCCGACCTGACCCGGCCGCCCGGCGCCCGCTTCCGGGGGCTGGGGCTCGGCCTCGCGGCCGGCGTCAAGCTCACCCCGGCGGTGTTCGTGGTGTACCTGCTGCTGCGCGGCCGGGTGCGGGAGGCGGCGACGGCGGTGGCGGCCTTCGCGGGCACGGTCGCGCTCGGTGCCGCCCTGCTTCCCTCGGCGAGCGCGGACTTCTGGACCCGGCGGCTGTGGGAGACCGGCCGGGTGGGCAAGGCGTGGATCGTGGACAACCAGTCCCTGCGGGGGCTTCTCGCGCGGGCCCTCGGCGACCCCGGGCCGGGCCTCGCCTGGGCGCTCCCGGCGGTGGCGGTCGCGGTGGCGGGGCTGGCGCTGGCGGCCCGCGCCCGCCGGGAGGCGCACGGTGTCCTGCTGGCCGCGTTCACGGCCCTGCTGGTCTGCCCGGTCAGCTGGACCCACCACTGGGTGTGGTGCGTGCCGCTGCTCGCCGTGCTGCTGGCCGAGGGACACCGCCGTACGGCGGCGCTGACGGCCCTGGTCTTCACCGCCCGCACGATGTGGCTGGTGCCCCACGAGGGTGCCCTGGACCTGGAACTGCCCTGGTGGCAGCAGCCGTTGGCAGGCGCTTACCCGCTCCTCGCGATCGGGTTGATCATCTCGTATGACAGCATGATCACTCGTTGTCCGACCCATTCGACCGAACACACGGGGAAACCGGCATGCGCTTCTCGAACCTTCCGCTCCGCAAGGCGGTGAGCGGGCTGACCGCCGCCACCGCCCTCGCCCTCGGCGCCACCCTGATGGCCGCTCCCGGCGCCTCGGCCGTCGGCTCCTCGGCGTGCACCAAGAACATCAAGGACCGGACCCTGCAGGTCGTCCAGTGGGACCACGCCGACATGTACACGAGCCCCAGCTTCCGGTCCAAGGTGAAGAAGTCCGTCTTCGCGGGCAGCGACGTGCGGGTGTACTGCACCGCGAAGGGCGGCGACTGGTACTACGGCAAGTCCGGCAGGACGACGGGCTGGATGGAGTACCACGCGTTCTTCTAGACCGGCGGGAACGCCCCGGCGCCCGGCCCGTCAGCTCTCGGCCAGGATGTCGTCCGCGTCCACGATCCGGTAGGCGTACCCCTGCTCGGCCAGGAAGCGCTGCCGGTGGGCGGCGAAGTCCTGGTCGACGGTGTCCCGGGCGACGACCGAGTAGAAGTGCGCCTGGTGGCCGTCGGCCTTGGGACGCAGCACCCGGCCGAGCCGCTGGGCCTCCTCCTGCCGGGAGCCGAACGTGCCGGACACCTGGATGGCGACCGTGGCCTCGGGCAGGTCGATGGAGAAGTTGGCGACCTTCGACACCACCAGCACGCTGATCTCGCCCTCGCGGAACGCGTCGAAGAGCTTCTCGCGCTGCGCGTTGGACGTCTCGCCCTTGATCACGGGGGCGTTCAGGTGCTCGCCCAGCTCGTCCAGCTGGTCGATGTACTGGCCGATGACGAGGATCTGCTGCCCGGCGAACCGGCGGACGATCGCCTCGGTCACCTTCCGCTTGGTCTCGGTGGTCGCGCAGAAGCGGTACTTCTCCTCCGTCTCGGCGGTGGCGTACGCCAGCCGCTCGGAGTCGGTGAGGTTCACCCGGACCTCGACGCAGTCGGCGGGCGCGATGTAGCCCTGCGCCTCGATCTCCTTCCACGGGGCGTCGAACCGCTTGGGCCCGATGAGGGAGAACACGTCCGACTCCCGGCCGTCCTCCCGCACCAGGGTGGCCGTGAGCCCCAGCCGCCGGCGCGCCTGGAGGTCGGCGGTGAACTTGAAGACGGGCGCGGGCAGCAGGTGCACCTCGTCGTAGACGATCAGCCCCCAGTCCCGGGAGTCGAACAGCTCCAGGTGCGGGTAGACGCCCTTCCGCCTGGTCGTCAGCACCTGGTAGGTGGCGATGGTGACCGGCCGGATCTCCTTCTTCGTCCCGCTGTACTCGCCGATCTCGTCCTCGGTCAGCGAGGTCCGCTTCACCAGCTCGTGCTTCCACTGCCGGGCGGAGACGGTGTTGGTGACCAGGATCAGCGTGGTCGACTTCGCCTGCGCCATGGACCCGGCGCCGACCAGCGTCTTCCCCGCGCCGCAGGGCAGCACGACGACACCGCTGCCGCCGTGCCAGAAGTTCTCCACGGCCTGCCTCTGGTACGGACGCAGCGTCCAGCCGTCCTCCAGCAGCTCGATCGGGTGCGCCTCACCGTCGACGTACCCGGCGAGGTCCTCGGCCGGCCAGCCCAGCTTCAGCAGGGTCTGCTTGATCTGCCCGCGCTCGGAGGGGTGCACCACCACGGTGTCCGGATCGATCCGGGCGCCGACCAGCGGGGCGATCCGCTTGGACTTCAGCACCTCCTCCAGCACCGGCCGGTCGGTGGTGGACAGGACCAGCCCGTGCGCGGGGTGCTTGGTCAGGGTGAGGCGGCCGTAGCGGTCCATCGTCTCGGCGATGTCCACGAGCAGCGCGTGCGGCACCGGGTACCGGCTGTACTGCACCAGCGCGTCCACGACCTGCTCGGCGTCGTGCCCCGCGGCGCGCGCGTTCCACAGCCCGAGCGGGGTGACCCGGTAGGTGTGGATGTGCTCGGGCGCCCGCTCCAGCTCGGCGAAGGGCGCGATGGCACGACGGCAGTCGTCGGCCCGCTCGTGGTCGACCTCCAGGAGCAGGGTCTTGTCGGACTGGACGATCAGCGGACCATTCACGCGCGGCACACCCTTCCATGACGGCCAAACGTCCAGTGTGCCTCATCCTGCGCTGGTGGCCGAAGGACGCGGGATCGACGGCGGACCGGGGCGGCCTCAGTCGTCCGCCAGCTCCGCCACCCCGGTGATCCGGTGCAGGGGGTAGGTGCGGACCTCGTCGGACGTGTGGTCGTACGCCGTCACGAAGCCGCCCTCCACGCGGACGGGCGCGATGACGCGCTGGCTGGCGGCGCCGTCGGCGTTGACGTAGCCGATCCAGACCGAGTCGCCGGTCAGGACGGCGGCCTGCATGGTGGCCAGGGTCTCGGCGGAGGAGGTGCGCGGCAGCTCGCCGCCCGCCAGGGGTTCGCCGACGGGCTTGCGGGGGGCGGTGGCGGCCAGGTCGCCGGCCCGGATCGCGCGGATCGCCGCCGAGAGCAGCGTGGCGTCGGGCGGCGGCGGCCCCTCCGGCACCGGTTCGGGCGCGGTGCGCGGCGGGGTGCGGTGGGCGTGCGCGCGGGTGATCAGGACGTCGCCCTCGGCGGACTCGGCGGCGGGCGCGTACCCCATCGCGCGCAGCCCCTCCAGCAGCGTCGCCGGGTCGGTCTGCGCCGCCAGCACGGTCGGCGCGAGGCGGCGCAGGCGCAGGGCGGCGGCGCGCTTGTCGGCGAGGATCTCGTTCAGCAGGGCGTCGTCGTCGCAGCGGACGTACGCGGAGGCCGCGCCGACCCGCAGGTGGCCGTGTCTGCGGGCCACGTCGTCGATCAGGTAGGCGAGCGGCTGCGGGACCGGGGTGCGGGAGTGTCCGGCGAGGAAGGCGTGCAGGTCGGCGGCGGTCCGCCCGGCGTCCAGGGCGCGCCGGACCGAGGCCGGGGTGAACCGGTACACCGTCGCGCCGCCCTTGGACTCCACGTCCGCGAGCACGCCCAGCATGTCCGCGAGCGGGCGGCGCAGCGGGCCGGGTGCGACCGCGGTCAGGTCCGCCTGGAGCAGCACGTGGTCCAGCGGCTCCGGCAGCAGCGGGGCCAGCAGCCGGGCCGCGGCGGCGGTCGCGGCGGTCTGCTCGGCGGCGGGGAGGGGGGCGGGGAGGCCGGGGGAGCGGTGGTGGTGCACCGGGAGCTTGTCGCCGGGGCCGGTCGGCTCCACGGGCACGGTGGACCCGGGCGAGTCGGCCGCCCGGGCGGGGGCGCCCGCCTCCGGCGCGCCGACGGGCGGCGCGGCCGTACCGGCGGAACTCCCGGCCTTCCCGGCCGTGCCACCGGTCTTCCCGGCCGGCGGCGCCCCCAGCAGCGCCCGGCCGTGGGACGACAGCGCGCCCCGGCCGGTCACGCCCAGCAGTTCCGCCTCCGACAGGGTCCAGCGGGCCAGCCGGGAGCGCAGGTCGTCCTCGGCGCCGTCCCGCCGGGCACCCCGCAGCGGGCGTTCCCAGCGCAGCCGGGAAAGCACCGACTCGGTGTCCGGGGCCGCGCCCTGCGCCAGCCCGGCCAGCAGGGACAGCACCCGGTGCCGTACCTCCGGCGCGGCGGACCGGTCCAGGCCGGGGCCGAGCGCCGACAGCGTCCGGTCCTTCGTGTCGCGCCCGCCGACCAGTCCCGCGGTGCGGGTGGCCGTCAGCCACGCCTGGGCGAGCCGTGCCCAGCGCTCGGCCGGAGGCTGCTCCAGCCACTCGTCGTAGGCGGGCGTGGCCGCGTACCGCTCGTCGGCCTCGCCGTCGGAGGCCACGAGTCCGGCCGCGTAGGCCAGCTCGGTCCAGAAGGCGGCGACCGGCTCCGACACGTCCAGCGCCACCGCGGTCCGCTTCAGGTCCCGGACGCTCAGCCCGCCCGCGCGCAGCACCGCCGGGCCGCCCTCGTCCCAGTCCTTCAACAACTCCTCGACGGTGGCCAGCGCGGTGTAGGCCTGCCCGGCCGCGGTGGCGTCCACCACCTGCGGGGAGTGGGTCGCGGCCGGCGTCACGGCGGGCGGCAGCGGCTCGGGCGTGCGGTGCGCGCGGCCCCCGCGCAGGTGCAGGGCCGCCTCGCGGGGCAGGACGACGGTCCCGGGCGCGGTCGGCAGCAGCAGACCCCGGTCCAGCAACCAGCGCAGGTGCGCCGCCGGGTCCGCCGTGACCTGCCCGTACGGCGGCCCCCACACCAGCCGGGACAGCACCTCCCGAGCGGGCTCGGGGGCCCCGGCGAGCAGCTTCGTCATCTTCCTGCGGTCGGTGAACAGCGTGGTCAGCGCGGCCACGGCCGACACCGAGTCGTGCGTCGACGGCAGCCCGGCCGCCGACACGATCTCCTGGATACGCCCCGGCGACATGCCGGAGGTGGCCTCCTGCACGGTCGGCCCGAGCCCGGTCGGCGACGGGTGCTGCGGCGACGGCGCGAGCAGTTCGCGGGCGGTGCGCACCAGCCGCAGCCGGTCGTCCGTCCCCCACACCAGTGCCTGCTCGCGCAGGGTGCCGACGGCCCGCGGCAGCGCGCCGGCGACCGTCTCGTCCCCGGCGTCCCCGGCCATCAGGGCCAGCAGGGTGCCGTACGACGCCGGGTCCGGGGCCACGGCCAGCGCCTCCGCCGTCTGCAGCGCGAACCGGTCCAGCCGCTCCAGGGCGCGCAGCACCGAGGCGCGGGTACCGGCGCGGGTGGCGAGCTGGGTGAGATCGGTGGGGACGGGGGTGATGAGGTCGGGGCGGCTGCGCAGCAACGCGGCCAGGGAGGCGTCGTCCCGCGTGCGGAGCGCCTCCGCGAGGGACCGAGGGGCTGAGTGGGCCTCGGGGCTCATCCGGCCAACGGTAGCGGAATTCCATATGCCGAGGGCATCCCGCGGAAAGCGGTACGGTCCTCACGGGGATTGAAGTCGGCGCACCCCGGAGGGGCTTGTCGTGGGGATCGAGAGCGACCAGGTCGTCTACGAGTATCTGAGCCGGGTCGGGGACATCGCTCAGCAACGGCAGCTGCCGTCCGCCACGCGCATGCGGCTCGTGTCGGAGCTGCGCAACGAGATCGACCGGCACCGGGCCCAGGCGACGGTGGACTCGCCCGCCGCCGTCCGCCGCATCCTGGACCGCCTGGGCAGTCCGGACGAGGTCGTCACCGCGGCCGGCGGTTCCGGCGGTGTCCCGCAGCCGCCGCCCGCCGCCGTACCGCCGCAGCCCTCCTCCCGGGAGCGGGCACCCGGGCCGGCGGAGCGGGAACGGCCCAAGGGGCTGCGCCGGGTCGTACCGCGCCCGCGCCCCGCCGAGCCCGAGCGGCCCGCCCCGCGCGACGTCCCGGCCCCGCCGCACCTCGCGCCCGCGCACGAACTCGGTGACGGCACGGCACCGCCCGACTGGTGGCGCGTGGACACCGCCGGCCCCCTCGCGGACACCGACCCGGTGCCGGGCTTCGTCGGCGGTGTGGAGATCCCGGAACTGCTCAGGAGGCCTCCGGGCCGGACCGGGGAGACGGCCAAGGAGGCCCCCGAGGAGCCCGGCGGGAAGACCGCCGAGGAGACCGCGGGGAAGGCCGCCGGACCGGCGCCGGAGCCCGGAGCGGCGGCACCCGGCCCCGCCCGGCGCCGCCGGCTCCTGCCCGGCCCCGCCGCCGGCTGGTCCAACCCCCTCCTCCTGCTGGCCGCCGCCGCGCTGGTCGCCGGCGCCGTGCTCGGCAACTGGTTCGCCCTGCTCCTCGGCTGGGCCGTCGCCTACGGCTCGCGCCGGCTGACGGCCGCGGAGACCAAGTGGGCGGTGATGGTCCTGCCGGGCGCGTCGGTCGCGGCCGGCCTGGTGTGGCTGTGGGGCCGCGACGACGGCCGCTGGGGTGAACCCATCGCCCAGGGCCACATGAACGACGCGGTGAGCGAGACCTGGCCGTGGGTGGTCAGGGGCGCGGCCGTGGCCTCGGCGCTGTACCTGGTGTGGCGCTCGCAGCGGAAGGGGTAGCACGGGGGCGGTCACGGCGGGTGCCGGCCTGCGGATGCGCCCAGTCGGCCACCCGCGCCCGGTGCACGCCGGCCCTCCCCGGCGTGAGCGGCTGTGACGGACCCGCGTCCCGTGCACCGGCCGTCTCTGGAGGGGTGGCCGTGGGGGGACCGGCGTCCGGTTCGTGCCGGCCGTCTTCGGTGGGAGTGGCCGTGGGGGACCGGCGTCCGGTGCACGCCGGCCGTCTTCGGCTGAGTGGCCGTGACGGACCCGCGCCCGGTACGCGCCGGCCCTCCCCGGCTGAGTGGCCGTGGGGACCCGCGTCCTGTGCATGTAGGCCGTCTCTGGAGTGAGTGGCCGTGGGGACCCGCGTCCTGTGCATGTCGGCCGTCTCTGGAGTGAGTGGCCGTGGGGGCCCGTGCCCGGTTCGCGCTGGTCGTCTCCGGCGGGAGTGGCCGTGACGACTCGCGCCCGGTGCACGCCGGCAGTCTCCGGCGGGAGTGGCCGTGACGGACCCGTGCCCGGTGCACGCCGGCCGTCCCCGGCGGGAGTGGCCGTGACGGACCCGCGCCCGGTGCACGCCGGCCGTCTCCGGCGGGAGTGGCCGTGACGGATCCGTGCCCGGTGCACGCCGGCCGTCTCTGGAGTGAGCGGCCGTGACGGATCCGCGCCCAGTGCACACCGGCCGTCTTCGGCGGGAGTGGCCGTGGGGGACAGGCGTCCGGTGCACGCCGGTCCTCCCCGGCGGGAGTGGCCGTGACGGACCCGTGCCCGGTACGCGCCGGACGTCCCCGGCGGGAGTGGCCGTGACGGACCCGTGCCCGGTACGCGCCGGACGTCCCCGGCGTGAGCGGCTGTGACGGACCCGCGCCCGGTGCACGCCGGCCCTCCCCGGCGGGAGTGGCCGTGACGGACCCGTGCCCGGTACGCGCCGGCCGTCCCCGGCGTGAGCGGCTGTGACGGACCCGCGCCCGGTGCACGCCAGCCGTCCCCGGCGGGAGTGGCCGTGGGGACCCGCGTCCGGTACGCGCCGGCCGTTCCCGCGGCCCGGTCCCGTTCGGCCGGGCCGTCGGCGGTACCCGGCACAATGTCCCCCATGGCCTCCACGACCCTCACCGTCGGCTTCGACCTCGACATGACCCTCATCGACTCCCGGCCCGGCATCCGTGCCTGCTACGTGGCCCTGGCCGAGCGGACGGGTGTGTTCATCGACGCCGATCTGGCGGTGACCCGGCTCGGGCCGCCGCTCGTGGAGGAGCTGATCCACTGGTTCCCGGCCGACGAGGTGCCGGCGATGGCCGATCTCTACCGGGAGATGTATCCCTCCATGGCCATCGCCGCGACGCCCGCGATGGCCGGCGCCCGGGAGGCGGTCGACGCGGTGCGGGCGGCCGGCGGGCGGACGATGGTCGTGACGGCGAAATACGAGCCGAACGCCAAGCTGCACCTGGCCCACCTCGGTATCGAGCCGGACGTGGTGGTCGGCGACCTGTGGGCCGAGCAGAAGGCGGCGGCGCTGCGCGAGTACGGCGCGGCCGTGTACGTCGGTGATCACGTCGGAGACGTGCGGGGGGCCCGTGCGGCGGGTGCGTTTTCGGTCGCCGTGGCGACGGGGCCGTGCCCGGCGGAGGAGCTGCGGGAGGCCGGCGCGGACGTCGTGCTGACCGGCCTCGCCGACTTCCCCCGGTGGCTGGCCGGCTACCGCGAGGCGCTGGAGACCGCCTCCCGCGCCTGACGCCGTCCGGCGGCGACGGACCGCAGGACACCGGCACCGGCGAGCAGGAATCCGACGGCCATGAGCATGCTCAGACCGAACATGTAGGTCGGAAATGGCTTCGTTCCGAGCAGCAGCGGGGTCACCGTGACGAGGGTGGCCAGGGCGCCGAGGAAGAAGACGACGGCACCGGCGCGGATCAGTCGGTCACCGGGCGCGGCGGAATTCGTTTGGGTTTTGTCACGCACCGGACCAGGGTAGTTCCCTGCGCGAGAGAACAACCGGGGGACGTCTTGTCACCCGCCCCAAGACCATTAGCCTTGTAGCGCTTGGTATCGGCGGGTCGTGGTCGACCCGCTCCAGTGCTATCAAGAGCCGTTTCCGAAGTAGTTTTCCCGACGAGTACGAGGACGAGGACAGACGTGCCTACCGGCAAGGTCAAGTGGTTCAACAGCGAGAAGGGCTTCGGCTTTCTCTCCCGCGACGACGGCGGTGACGTCTTCGTCCATTCCTCGGTTCTCCCCGCCGGAGTCGATTCGCTCAAGCCGGGACAGCGCGTGGAGTTCGGGGTCGTCGCCGGTCAACGCGGTGACCAGGCTCTTTCGGTGATCGTGCTCGACCCGACGCCGTCGGTCGCCGCCGCCCAGCGCAAGAAGCCGGACGAGCTGGCCTCGATCGTGCAGGATTTGACGACCCTTCTCGAGAACATCGCTCCGATGCTGGAGAAGGGCCGTTACCCGGACAAGACCTCCGGTAAGAAGATCGCCGGCCTGCTCCGCGCGGTCGCCGACCAACTGGACGTCTGATCCTCAGGGAAACGCGAGCGCGTCCGGGCCGAGGGGTGGTACGAGCCCCTCGGCGGCCGCGCGCGTGAGCAGTCCCCGGACCGCCGCATAACCGTTCTCGCCGAGGCCGGCGGTGAACTCGTTGACGTACAGCCCGATGTGCTGGTCGGCGACGGCCGGGTCCATCTCCTGGGCGTGTTCCATGACGTAGGGCCGGGAGGCCTCCGGGTCGTCCCAGGCGGCCCGCACCGAGGCGCGGACGGAGTCGGCGAGCCCGGTCAGCGTCTCGGCGCCCAGGGAGCGCTTGGCGATGATCGCGCCCAGCGGGATCGGCAGCCCGGTGGTCCGCTCCCAGTGCTCGCCCATGTCGGCGAGCTTGTGCAGCCCGTAGTTCTGGTAGGTGAACCGGGCCTCGTGGATGACCAGGCCCGCGTCCACCTTGCCGTCCCGCACGGCCGGCATGATCTCGTGGAACGGCATGACCACGATCTCGCCGACCCCGCCGGGCAGGGTGTCCGCCGCCCACAGGCGGAACAGCAGGTAGGCGGTCGACTTCTCGCTCGGCACCGCGACCGTACGGCCCGTCAGGTCGACGCCGGCCTCCCGGGTGAGCACCAGCGGCCCGCAGCCCCGCCCCAGCGCACCGCCGCACGGCAGCAGCGCGTACGTGCCGAGGACGTACGGCAGCACGGCGTACGACACCTTCAGCACGTCGAACTCGCCGCGCTCGGCCATGCCGTTGGTGACGTCGATGTCGGCGAAGGTCACGTCCAGCGCGGGGGCGCCGGGGACGCGGCCGTGGGCGAGGGCGTCGAAGACGAAGGTGTCGTTGGGGCAGGGGGAGTACGCGATCCGAAGCGGCTCAGTGGTCATGTGCCTTCCAACTCTCCAGGGCGGGCGCGAGCTTCCCGAAGCCCTCCGTGAGGGCGGCGAGGGCGTCGCCGATGCGCCAGGCGGCGCGGTCGCGGGGCCCCACGGGGTTGGAGACCGCGCGGATCTCCAGCACGGGCACGCCGTGCGCGGCGGCCGCCTCGGCCACGCCGAAGCCCTCCATGCCCTCGGCGAGCGCGCCGGGGTGCCGGGCGCGCAGGGCGGCGGCACGGGCGGCGGTACCGGTGACCGTCGAGACGGTCAGGACCGTGCCGGTACGGGCGCCGGTGGCCTCGGAAACGACTCGTACGACTGATTCCGGCGGGTGATGGGTGACGGTCCCGAACCCCAGGTCGGTGACCGGCAGGAAGCCGTCGGCGGTCTCGGCGCCCAGGTCGGCGACGGTGATCGCGTCGGCGACGACGAGGGAGCCGAGGGGGGCGTCGGGCTGGAAGCCGCCGCCGATGCCGGCCGAGACGACCAGGCCGTAGGGGCGGCCGGCCAGGGCGGCGGCGGTCAGGGCACCGGCGACGCGGGCGGCGGAGAGCGCGGGGCCGACACCGGCGGCGAGCAGGTCGAAGCCCGCGGCCGTACGGCACAGGGACCCGCCCGGCAGCCGTATCTCACCGGCCGCCGCGTCCGTGCCCGCCCCGGGCAACGCCCGTGCCACCGCGTCCCGCTCGACGGGGACCGCGGTGGCGACGAGGACCGGGAGCGACGCCGTGGTCAGTCCTTCGCCTTCTTCAGCTTGAAGGTCCACAGACCCTTCTTCGTCTTGTCGCCCATCTGGATCGCGAGCGTGTTGGTCTCGCCCTGCGTGCCGTACTGGACGTTGAAGAACGCGCTGCTCGGGATCGTGCGGTACGTCTCCTTGCTGGTGTCGCTGAACTGGCGGCCGTTGACCAGCACGATCCAGCCCTCGTCCGCGATCTTCGGGTCGACGCCGATGCGGACGGTCTCGTCCTGGCCGACCTCGATCGACTTGGCGTCGGAGGCCTTCTTGATGCACTTGTCCAGCGAGTCCTGGTCCAGCGCCTTGCCGTCGTTGTAGCAGAGGGCCTCGGAGTTGACCGAGTCCCGGCCGACGGTGAGCGTCGCGACGGGCGTCGGCTTGTCGCAGGCCGACAGGACGAGCAGTCCGGCGCAAACGGCGCCGGCGACGGCGACGGCGCGGCGGCGTCGCACAACGGATTGCAGCGTGGTCATGGCCGAAGGCTATCGGGCCCCCCGAGCCGTCCGCCCACGTGGGGTACGGCGTGCCCGGTTCGTTACGCCGGGCGGTGGCGGCGGGTCTCACGCCACCCGGGGCCGGGCCCGGCCGCCGTGCCGGGCCGAGGCGAGCAGTCCGCGCAGCGTGCCCAGCCAGCCGACGGCCACGAACGCGGCCCCGACCAGCAGCCCCACCGTGCCGTTGAGCGGCATCACGATGCCGACGGCGCCGCCGAACACCCACGCCATCTGGAGCAACGTCTCCGAACGGGCGAACGCCGAGGTGCGCACCAGTTCCGGCACGTCCCGCTGGATCAGCGCGTCCAGCGCCAGCTTGGCCAGCGCCTGCGCGAACCCGGCGACCGCCGTCAGGCAGGCCACCAGGAACGCCCCGAAGAAGAGGCCGGCGACGAGCGCCGTACCCAGCACCACCGCCAGCACGGTCACGATGATGATCTCCGGCGCCCGGGACCGCAGCCAGGCCCCCACCGCCGTACCGAGGGCGTTGCCCGCCCCCGCCGCGACCCCCACTATCCCCAGCGACACCGCCGCGCTCTCCCCGGTCAGCGGGTGTTCACGCAACAGGAACGCGAGGAAGAAGATCAGGAAGCCGGACAGGCAGCGCAGGGCGGCGTTGGCGCCGAGCGCGTGCGTGACCGCGGGCCCGACCGTCCGCAGCCCCGGCCGCTTCGCCTGCCTGCGGTGCGGCCCGTGCAGATGCTCCGCGTCGGCCGCGAGCAGCGCGGTGTCCTCCCCCTTCGCCGAGTCCACCGCGGGCGGCAGGGAGAACGACAGAAACGTCCCGGCAGCGAAGATCACGAAGGCGCCGTAGAGCGGCCACGGGTCGCCGAGCGCGTGCAGCCCCGCCGCCAGCGGCGCGGCGGCGCCCGTGGCCAGCAGCCCCGCCAGCGTCACCCGGGAGTTGGCCTTCACCAGCGAGAACCCCGGCGGCAGCAGCCGCGGTACGACGGCACTGCGGACCACGCCGTACGCCTTGGACGCCACCAGCACTCCCAGCGCGGCCGGGTACAGCTCCAGGCTGCCGCTCGCCACCGCCCCCGAGACGACCAGCGCGAGCAGCGCCCGCGCCAGCATCGCCCCGGCCATCGCGGCCCGCCGCCCGTGCGGCAGCCGGTCGAGGAGCGGTCCGATGACGGGTGCCAGGACCGTGAAGGGGGCCATGGTGATGGCGAGGTAGAGGGCGACCCGCCCGCGTGCCTCGTCCGTCGGCACCGAGAAGAACACCGTGGACGCGAGCGCCACGGTGACCATGACGTCTCCCGCGCCGTTCACCGCGTGCAGCTCGATCAGCTTGCCCAGCCCCGACTCGCCCGCGCCGTGCGCGTGCGTGACCCTGCGGATGCCCCGCGCGGCTCCGGTCACCGGGAAGTGCAGGGCACGGCCGACCGAGCGGACGGCACCACCCACCCGGCCCGAACCGCCGCCCCGACCATTCGCCCTGTCCGCGGCTGCCACGACGTTCATAGTGCCCCGAGAGGCGGCCCGATAGTGCGGATACGGCGGGCGTGGCGCCGGACGAGGCGCGGAAGGGCACGGACGGGCGGCGGTGCCGGCGGCGGGACGGGCGGGCCCGGGCCCGGGTGAGACCCGGGCGGGGACCCCGGGATGGCCGGGTGGGAATATCCACGAATCCCGTCCGGTGTAGCGTGCCTATCTCAGCCATAACGCAGAATGGATGGCAGAGGTGCGCCCAGGCGCGCGGATGCAGACGTCGATGCGGTCCCCAGGTCCGCTCCGTCGGCGAAACCGCCGGAGGCAGCCGCACTCGACGAGACGGCGTAGGAGAGAAGCGATACCTGTGAGCGCAGCGACCACGCGAAGCCGCACCCCCGACCGCCTGTGCGCCGAGGCCGTCGACCTCGCCCGCGCCGCCGCCGAGGAGGCCGCCGCGCCCGGCGTGGTCGGCGAGCACGCCGGCCTGGTGTCGGAGGGCGACCGCGTTGTCACGCACTTCTTCGCGTGCAAGGAACTGGGCTACCGCGGCTGGCGCTGGGCCGTCACCGTGGCCCGCGCCTCCCGCGCCAAGATCGTCACCCTGGACGAGGTCGTCCTCCTGCCCGGCCCCGACGCCCTCCTCGCCCCCGAATGGGTCCCCTGGAGCGAGCGCCTGCGCCCCGGCGACCTCGGCCCCGGTGACCTCCTGCCCACCGACCAGGACGACCTGCGCCTGGAGCCCGGTTACACCGGCGAGGAGGAGCCGCCGCCGAACTCCGTGGTCTCCGAGGAGATGCGGGAGCTCGCGGAGGCCGAGGACGCCGACGTCACGCCCGGCGCCCCCGCCGTCCAGCCGACGACCCCGGCCCGCGGCACGATCGCGTCCGTCGCCGAGGAACTGGGCATGCGCCGTGCGCGCGTCCTGTCCCGCTACGGCCTGCACGTCGCCGCGGACCGCTGGGAGGAGGCCTTCGGCCCGAAGACGCCGATGGCCCAGGCGGCCCCCGCCACCTGCATGAGCTGCGGCTTCCTCGCCCCCATCGGCGGCTCGCTCGGCCAGGCCTTCGGCGTCTGCGCCAACGAGTTCTCCCCCGCGGACGGCCGCGTGGTCTCCCTCTCCTACGGCTGCGGAGGCCACTCCGAGGCCGCGGTCATGCCCAAGCCCCCGCAGCCCGCCGCCCCGGTCGTCGACGAGACCCGCGTCGACCCCTTCCCGCTCCGCCCGGCCCGCGACTCCGGCTCCGTCCCGGAGACCGGCGACGACGAGACCGCGGAACTCGGCCACTCCTGAACCGCCGGCCGGCCCTCCGGCCCGACCCACACCTCGGCCCACACCGTCTTCTTCGGCGAGGCCCCGGGAGCGGTCCCCCAGCGCCGGGCGAGCGCGTCCACGAGGAGCAGCCCCCGCCCGGCGTCGTCGTCGGGTGCGGGCCGGAGCGGCTCCGGCAGCCGGTCACCGCGCGTGTCCGTCACCTCGATCCGCAGGACGTCCCCGACGGCGTACAGCGTCAGCCGGAAATCCCGTCCGGCCACTCGGCCGTGGGTGGCCGCGTTGCCCGCGAGCTCGGCCACGATCAGCACCGCCGGATCCAACGGCAGCCCCCACGAGCGCAGTTGCTCCGCGGCCAGCAGCCGGGCGAGCCGGGCCCCGCGTGGCGTGGGGGACAGCTGCACCGTGAAGTTCGGGATGCGGCTGGAGATGTACGTGGAGAGTTGCTTGTTCACATCACTCAGAGTGGCCGTGCCCGGCACTCCTGAACAGTGACGAAGCGGTTGCGTAGAGTCACTGACCGGCGCACGGCCGGTGGTGTCGGGACCGCGCTAGCCGGTGAGGCCCTCCTCGTGGACCGTGTGGAGCCCCGCCCCCTTGCCGGTGCGTTCCAGGCGCAGCCGGGCCGAACGGCCGTTCAGCGTCAGGGTCATGAGCTGGTTGCCGAACCACGGTCCGCCCCGCTTGCGCCACCGCACCGGCGGCCGGGCGCAGCGGCCGTGCCGGGCGAGCAGACGGCCCAGGAGGCGGGCCGGCGCGCTCCAGCCGGCACGGAAGCCGATCCGCATCGCGAGCGGCACGGAGTTGTGCACGGGTGAGCAGGTGAGCTGGACGACGGGGACGCCGAGGTCACCGGAGCGCCAGGTCGCCTCGGCGACGTAGCCGTGGTGCACGTCCCCGGACAGCACGCACACGCTCGCCGGGGCGCCCGGTGCCGCCGCGATCTCGGCGATGAGTCCGGCGAGGTCGGCGAAGGAGCGGGGGAAGGCCGCCCAGTGCTCCAGGTCGGCCCCGCGGCGCAGCCACTCGCCGAAGCGCGCCCAGCGGTCGCCGCGTTCCCCGGCGCACAGGGCCGCGTCCCAGCTCTCGGTGTCGTGCACCAGGTGCGGCAGCAGCCAGGGCAGGGAGGTGCCGATGAGGAGGTGGTCGTAGGCCCCCTCGTCGGCCAGGACCTGCTCGCGCAGCCAGCGGGCCTCGCCCTCGTCCAGCATGGAGCGGTGCCCCTCCTCCAGGACCCGCGCGGCCCGGGAGTCGACCATCACCACCCGGACCCGGCCGACGTCGCGCCGGTAGCTGAAGCGGACCGTGGAGGAGTCGGCGTCGGCCTGCTCGGCCAGGGCGCGCAGCGCCTCCGTGCCGTCCGGGGTGGCGCGTACGGCGGCCCAGGTCGGGTCCTCGGCCAGTTCGGCGGGGGAGAGGTTGCCCAGGTGCTGGTGGACCCAGTACGACATCAGGCCGCTCAGCAGCCGCTCCTGCCACCAGTCGGTGGTGCGCATGTCGGCGAGCCAGGAGGCGGAGGTGTTCCAGTCGTCCACGATGTCGTGGTCGTCGAAGATCATGAAGCTGGGCACGGTGGACAGCAGCCAGCGGATCTCCGGGTCGAGCCAGGACTCGTAGTAGAGGTGGCAGTACTCCTCGTAGTCGGCGACCTGGGCGCCGGGCGGCTCGTCCAGGTCGCGGCGGGCGGCGAGCCGGCGCCGGGTGTCCTCGGAGGTCTCGTCGGCGTACACCTGGTCGCCCAGGAGCAGCAGGACGTCGGGGCGCTCGCCGTCGGGGTCGGCGGCCAGGCGGGTGGCCAGGGTGTCGAGGGCGTCGGGGCCGACCGGGTCCTTGCCGTCCGCCGGGGGCGCGGCCCAGCGGCACGACCCGAAGGTGACGCGGACGGCGTCGCCGCTGCCGGGGCCGCGGATGACGGAGGGCGGGAAGCGGGAGTCGGGCAGGGGCCACACCGGGGTGCCGTCGAGGAACACCTCGTAGGCCGGTGAGGTGCCCGGTCGCAGTCCGGTCACCGTGACGAGCGCGTAGTGGTGCCCGGCCACCTGGAAGGTGGGGGCCGTGCCGGCCGCGCCGTCGGAGCAGCGGACCTCGGCCGTGCAGGGCCGGCTCGTCTCGACCCACACCGTCGCACAGGAGCCGTCGGTGTACCTCAGCAGCGGTCCCAGGCGCAGTTCGGACATCTGATCGCCTTCCTGTCTCGCGGTGGGGCGGAACGACCCCAGCGACGGTACAGGCGTCTGGGACGCGGCTGGGCGGGCACAGGGGGAGGAGACCCGGGCGAACCCGGCCCGGACGAGGGCGGGACGGAGAGGCGGTGGCGTGGCCGAGCACGAGCAGGCGACGGAGGCGGAGGAGACCCCCGGCACGGTGCGTGCGGACGACCTGCTGCGGGGGTTCGTGGTGGACGACCGGCAGCCGGAGCGGCCGGTGCTGCTGGACGCCGACGGCCGGCCGGTCGGCACCTGGCGGGAGAACCACCCCTACGACCACGTGATCGGCCGGCGCGAGTACGAGCGGACCAAGCGGATCCTGCAGATCGAGCTGCTCAAGCTGCAGCGCTGGGTGAAGGAGACCGGGCAGCGGATCGTCGTGGTGTGCGAGGGGCGGGACGCGGCCGGCAAGGGCGGCACCATCAAGCGGTTCACCGAGCGGCTGAACCCCCGCGGCGCCCGTGTGGTGGCCCTGGACAAGCCGACCGAGCGCGAGGCGGGGCAGTGGTACTTCCAGCGGTACGTGACGCACCTGCCGGCCCGCGGGGAGATGGTCTTCTTCGACCGGTCCTGGTACAACCGGGCCGGCGTCGAGCGGGTCATGGGCTTCTGCTCGGAGGCCGAGTACCGGCAGTTCCTGCGGCAGGCCCCGCTGTTCGAGCGGCTGCTCACCGACGACGGCATCGCGCTGGTGAAGTTCTGGTTCTCGGTCTCCCGCGCCGAGCAGCGCACCCGGTTCGCGATACGGCAGGTCGACCCGGTGCGCCGCTGGAAGCTCTCCCCCACCGACCTGGACTCCCTCGACCGCTGGGACGACTACACCGCGGCCAAGGTCGACATGTTCCGGGTCACCGACACCGCGCACGCGCCGTGGACGGTCGTGAAGAACAACGACAAGCGGCGGGGCCGGCTGGAGGCGATGCGCAGCCTCCTGGACCGCTTCGACTACCCGGCCAAGGACCACGAGGCGGTCGGCACCCCGGACCCGCTGGTCGTCGGTGCGGCGGACACCCTGCTCGAACCGGGTGAGGAAGCCACGGCCCTGTCGCCGACCCCGCTGGCCGGCCCCGGCGGCGGCCCCGGCAACCACCCGGACACCGAGGTTCCGGCCGGCCACCGCCACGGGTGAGGAGGGACGCGAGACATGGGGACGGTGGTGCACGTCCCGCAGACGCGGGACATGATCGGGGACGAGCTCTCCGGCGACGAGGCCTTCACCGCACTGCGCCGCTACGGGGGCGCGCGGCTGCTGCTCGACGCCTTCTCCCGGTTCCGCTACGCCGACGGCTTCACCAACGCCCGCGCCCTCGGCTTCCAGATCGTGCTGGGCATGGTGCCGTTCACCATCGCGCTCGTCGGCCTGGCCACCGCCGCGCACACGGAGAGCGTGGGGCGGATCACCGAGCTGACCCTGGGCCGGATCGTGCCGGGTGCCGGCGCCGACGTGATCCGGGAGGCGCTGCGCGGCACCCGCCGCACCGCCGGCTCCGGCGCCCGGAGCACGCTCGCGCTGGTCCTGGGGCTGGTCTTCTCCGTGGTCAACCTGGCCTCGGCCATGGGCCAGGTGGAGCGCGGCGCCAACCGGATCTACGGCATCGAACGGGACCGGCCCTTCCCGCGGAAGTACGGCAGGGCCGTGCTGCTCGCCTTCGCCGCCGGTGTGCCCATGGTCCTGGGGTTCCTGGTCCTGGTCGCCGGGCAGGCCGTAACCGCCGCGACGGCCGAGGCGCTGGGCACCTCCCGGCCCCCGGCGTGGTGGGGCGCCCTGGAGGTGCCCGTGGGAACGGCCCTCGCCTGGATCGCCTCCGCCGTCGTCTTCCGGTGGTCGCCGCGCCGGGACCAGCCCGGGTACACCTGGCTGGCGTTCGGTTCCGCCGTCCACCTGGTGCTGTGGGTCACCGCGACCTGGCTGCTGACCCTCTACGTCTCCCGCAGCGGTTCCTTCGGTGCGGTGTACGGGCCGCTCACGGCCTTCGTGGCCCTGCTGCTGTGGGCCAACCTGACCGGGATCGCCCTGTTCCTGGGCATCGCGTTCGCCGCACAGCTGGAGGCGGCCCGCGCCGGACTGGGCCGGGCCGTACGGCCGGACCCCGGGCCGGGCCCGTGAGAGCCCGGCCCCGGCGCGTGGATCAGGACTGCTCCACGATGCGGCGCACGTTGTCGACGGAGCCGCAGCCGGACTTCAGCTGCCGCTCACGCTCCTCCAGGAACACCGCGCCCAGCTCCTCGCGCCGCTGCATCGCCACGTTCTCGCGGGCGCCGTTGAGGATGGTGCGCTCCTCCTCGTCGGCGTGGTGGGTGACGGCCTCCACCAGCGCCTCCAGCTTCTCGTCCCACTCCTCGGAGCCGACCTCCTCGACCTCCAGGAGTTCGAGGAGGGCCTTGTTGCCCTCGTCGTGCTCGTGCTCGCCGTGCTCGACCTCTTCGTCCTCGATGTTCTTGTACCGCTTGAGGGCGGGGTACACCTCCGCCTCCTCGGCCAGCGCGTGGGCGATCAGCAGGTCGGCGAACTCCCGCAGGGCGGCCGCCCGGTCGTCCTCGACGCTTCGCATCCGGCGGAAGAGGTCCTCCATGCGCCGGTGGTCCTGAAGGATCAGCTCGACGACGTCCTGTGTCTGGGTCATGGACGTGCTCCACTTTCGTGCGAAGGGCTCGTGCCACCTCCGCTTACCCCCTTCGTGCGTACCGATGGCTCACGCCGCCACCACGTCCCCTCGGACTCCGGTCCGTCCGCGCTGTAGGTTCGGTCTCACGTCGTAGAGGAGAGTCAACGTGAGCAAGTTCGTGCGGCCGGCGGCCGAGGGCGCCGACCCCTTCGGCACCGCCCGTCTGCGTCGCGGGGTGCTCGACGCCTGGGCGACCAGTCCCGCCCGGTTCCGGGAGGACGCCAACGCGGAGGAGGACCTCGTCCTCGGCGGCTACCGGGACCGGCTCGTGGTCGAGCTGGCGCAGAACGCCGCCGACGCCGCCGCCCGGGCCCACGTGCCGGGGCGGTTGCGGCTCACCCTCCGGGACGGCGTCCTCGTGGCGGCGAACACCGGGGCTCCGCTGGACGCGGCCGGTGTCGAGTCGTTGTCCACGCTGCGGGCCTCCGCCAAGCGGGACACCGAGGCGACGCACGGTGCCGTCGGCCGGTTCGGGGTCGGCTTCGCCGCCGTGCTCGCGGTGACCGACGAGCCGGCGATCGTGGGCCGGCACGGGGGTGTGCGCTGGTCCCTCGCGGAGGCGCGGGAGCTGGCCGCCGACGTCGCCCGGCACAGCCCGGGGCTCGGGGACGAGGTGCGCCGCCGGGACGGGCACGTGCCGCTGCTCCGGCTGCCCTTCGCCGCCGAGGGCACGGCCCCCGAGCCGTACGACACCGCCGTCATCCTGCCCCTGCGGGACGCGGCGGCGGCCGATCTGGCCGAGCGGCTCCTCGGTGGCGTCGACGACGCCCTGCTCCTCGCCCTGCCGGGGCTGGCGGAGGTCGTCGTGGAGGTCGACGGGGACGCGCCGCGCACCCTCACCCGGCGCAGCGACGGTGCCTTCACGGTGGTCGACGACTCCCGGGACGGCGTCACGAACTGGCGTACCGCGTCCGCGCACGGGCCGCTCACCCCCGACCTCCTCGCGGGCCGCCCGGTCGAGGAGCGGCTGCGTCCGCACTGGTCCGTGACCTGGGCCGTGCCCGTGGACGCGTACGGGGCTCCGGTGCGGCCCCGTACCTCGCCGGTCGTGCACGCGCCCACCCCCAGCGACGAGCCGCTGGGGGTGCCCGCCCTGCTCATCGCCTCGTTCCCGCTCGACACCACCCGCCGGCACGCGGCGCCCGGCCCCCTCACCGACTTCCTGGTGCAGCGTGCGGCCGACGCCTACACCGAACTGCTGGGCGCGTGGCGCCCGGTGGGGGAGGGCGTCATCGGCCTCGTGCCCGGGGCGCTGGGCCGGGGCGAGCTCGACGGGGCCCTGCGGCAGGCCGTGCTGGAGCGGCTGCCGCGCACCGCCTTCCTGCCGCCGGCCGTCGAGGCCAAGGGCGACGACGAGCTGCCGGAGGCGCTGCGGCCCCGGGACGCCGAGGTCGTCGAGGGCGCCGGGGCCGACACCGTGCGGGTCCTCGCCGAGGTGCTGCCCACGCTGCTCCCGGCCGGTCTGGAGCGGCGCGTGGAGCTGCGCACGCTGGGGGTGGCGCGGCTGCCGCTCGCCGACGCCATCGACCGGCTCGCCGGGCTGGAGAAGGAACCGGAGTGGTGGTGGAGGCTGTACGACAGCCTCGCCGGGGTCGATCCGGAGAGGCTGTCGGGGCTGCCGGTGCCGCTGGCCGACGGCCGGACGACGATCGGGCCCCGGCAGGTGCTGCTCCCCGCGCCGGACGCCGCCCGGATCGACCCGGACGTGCTGGGGCGGCTCGGGCTGAAGGTGGCCCACGCCGATGCCGCGCACCCGCTGCTGGAGAAGCTGGGCGCGCTGCCCGCGACCCCGCGCGCGGTGCTGACCACCCCGCAGGTGCGGGCCGCCGTGGCGGGCTCCCTCGACGAGGAAGGCGGGTTCGGCTGGGAGGAGGACGCGCCGGACGCCGAGGAGCTGGCCGAGACCGTGCTCGGACTGGTCCGGGACGCGGACCTGGAGCCGGGGGACGAGCCCTGGCTGGGCGCGCTCGCCCTGCCCGACGAGGACGGGGAGCCGGCGCCCGCCGGTGAGCTGGTGTTCCCCGGCAGTCCCTTCGCCCGGGTGATCCGTGCGGGTGAACTCGCCGCCGTCGACGCCGAGCTGGCCGAGAGGTGGGGGGAGCAGCCGCTCGCCGCGTGCGGGGTGCTCGCCGGCTTCGCGCTGGTGCGGGCCACCGACGTCGTCCTCGACCCCGACGAGCTGGAGCCCCGGGACGGCGACTACGCCGAACCCGACGACGCCGGCCTGCTGGACGCGGTCGACGTGTGGTGCGAGGACATCCTCGACCGGTTCCCGGACAGCCCGGTGCCGCCCGTCGCCACCGAGCTCGTCGCCGTCCGCGACCTGGACCTGGTGGACGACGACCACTGGCCGCAGGCGCTCGCCCTGCTGGCCCGGCCGCCGCTGCGGGACGCCCTCACCCAGCCCGTGCGGATCCTGCTGCCGGACGGCACGCACGAGGTCGTACGGCCGTACACCGCGTGGTGGCTGCGCGGGCACCCGGTGCTGGACGGCCGGCGGCCCGCCGGTCTGCTGGCGGCGGGCGGAGACCCGCTGCTGCGCGGGCTGTACGACGAGGCCGACGCCACCGGGTTCGAGGACGAGCAGGTGCTGCGCGCGCTCGGTGTGCGCACCTCGGTCGGCGCGCTGCTGGACGAGCCCGGCGGGGCCGCCGAGCTGCTGGACCGGCTCGCCGACCCGGACCGTCCGGTGACCGCGGCCCAACTGCACGGTCTGTACGGTGCGTTGGCGGAGCTGGAGCCGGAGCGGGTGACGCTGCCGGACGAGCTGCGGGCCGTGGTCGACGGGCGGGTGGAGGTCGTGGACGCCGGGTCGGCCGTCGTGGTCGACTCGCCGGACCTGCTGCCGTTCACCTCCGGTGTGCCGCTGCTGCCGGTCCGGCCCGCGCGGGCCGCCGAGCTGGCCGAGCTGTTCCAGGTGCGGCGGCTGAGCGAGTCCGTCACCGGCGCGGTGCACTCCGAGGGGACCGAGCACGACGTACCGGACCCGGTGCGGGCGCTGCTCGGGCCGCGCACCCCGCAGACGTACGTCGAGCACGAGGAACTCGTCGTGGACGGCGTGGAGATCGACTGGCGGCTGACCGAGGACGGCGTGCTGCACGCGGCGACCCTGGAGGGGGTGGCCGCCGGGCTGGCGTGGGCCGCCGGGCAGTGGCCGAGGCGGTTCGAGGTGGCGGCGCTGCTGGAGGATCCGTCCCGGACCGAGGAGTTGGCGCGGGACCGCTGGTTCGACTGAGGTGACGTCCGGCACAGTCGAGAAAAGGTGAAGAACTCGTACAACCTCCGGTGAGTCTCGTTGATCTGATCATGCGATATCAGCTTCATGATCACGGGGAGACACACACCCATGCGTATGCGAGTCGCCGGCACGGCCGTCCTCGGCGCCCTGGCGCTGTCCGTTCTGGCCGTTCCGGCCGCGCAGGCGGCGGACGACCACCGTGGCGACACCAAGATCTCGAACGTCGTGGTCAACGGCGGCAAGCCCGTCGTGGTCGGCGCCACCGGGTCCAAGACCATCACGGTGTCCTTCACGGTCACCGACGACTCCGGCGTCTCGTGGGCCCAGGCGATCCTGTACCACGGCAAGGACATCGCGCACTCCGACAGCGGTGCCGTCGCCAACACCTCCGACAACCGTTCCCGCTGCACCAAGGTCAGCTCCACCAAGGCGGACTGCAAGGCGACGTACACCCTGGCGGCCCGGGAGAACCTCATCAACGAGGTGGCCGGGAGCTGGAAGGTCTGGGCGATCGCCCAGGGCAAGGACAGCGACTTCGTCAAGAAGGAGAACGTCAAGACCTTCCAGGCCCAGCGGCTGGCCAAGCTGACGGCCGACGCCTCCCCCGAGCCGGTGAAGAAGGGCAAGACCCTCACCGTCGGGGGCGCGCTGACCCGCGCCAACTGGAACGGCGGCACGTACTCCGGCTACAGCGGCCAGTCCGTGAAGCTGCAGTTCCGCAAGAGCGGTTCGACCACCTACACCACGCTGAAGACCGTCGCGACGGACTCCAGGGGCCGTCTCACGACCACCGTCAAGGCCACCGCCGACGGGTACTACCGGTACTCCTTCGCGGGCACCTCGACCACCTCCGCGGTCAGCTCCGCCGGTGACTTCGTCGACGTGAAGTAAGCGGCAGCGACACCGGTACGACTTCCATTCAGGGACAACACATGCGTCTTCGCACCACCGTGGCCGCCGTCTCCGGCGCCCTGGCCCTCTCCGCCCTCGTCCTCCCGGCCGCGCACGCGGCGGACGGCGGCTCGTCGTTCCACGCCGACGCCCTCAAGGCCGTCGCGCAGCACGCCTCCGGCAAGCCGGCGTTCACCGCCACCTCCGCGCCGGTCGGCGACCTGAAGGTCTCCTTCTCCGACTTCAAGATCACCAAGGCGATCAAGGTCGGTACCACCAACACGGTCCGCACCTGGGTCACCTACAAGGTCACCCACGCCGCCGACGTCGACCTCACCGACGGCAGCGTGCTGACCGGCCCGCTCGTCTACCGCGGCTCCTCCGACAACCCGGACGGCGTCCAGGGCGGCCAGGACCCGGCCACCTGCGTCGACACCTCGGCGACGACGGCCACCTGCAAGGGCCCGATCGACATCGACCCGCGCGCGACCGACTCCGAGGCCAAGCTGCGCAACTCCCAGGCCGGCACCTGGCACGGCGCGGGACTCGCCATCGACTTCGAGAACGAGAAGTCCGCCGTCCAGTTCGACCTGGGCACCACCCTGCTCCAGCGCAACTCCACGCTGACGGTCAACGCCGCCCCGGAGCCGGTGAAGAAGGGCAAGACCCTCACCGTCACGGGGAAGCTCTCCCGCGCCAACTGGGAGGACCACAAGTACCACGGCTACACCGGCCAGTCCGTGAAGCTCCAGTTCCGCAAGAAGGGCTCCAGCAGCTACACCACGCTGAAGACCGTCAAGACGGACTCCACGGGCGCCCTGAAGACGACGACCAAGGCCACGGTCGACGGCTACTACCGCTTCTCCTTCGCGGGCACCACGACCACCCCGGCGGTCAGCGCCGCGGGTGACTTCGTCGACGTGAAGTAGGCATCAGCCGGTCCGCCCCCGGGAGCGCCTGCCGTGGCTCCCGGGGGCGGAACGTTTCTTCTCGGATGTGTCACGAGCCGGTAATCCCTGACCCAAATCCGGCCGGTCCGCGCTCCTGCCGTACAACCTGCCGTGCGTCCCGTAGATCTGATCGCGTGGAGTCGACCGGCTCCGCGATCAACTTCTCCCTCCTAGGGAACGCACATGCGCATTCGTGCCACCGTGGCCGCCGTCTCCGGCGCCCTGGCCCTCTCCGCCCTCGCCGTCCCCGCCGCCCACGCGGCCGGCACGGCGCCGAACGTCACCTTCTCGAACGTGAAGGTCAACAGCGGCAAGGCGATCACCATCGGGGCCACCTCCACGGTCAAGGTCAAGGCGACCTACACCGTCACGCACCCCGCCACCGTCTCCCTGTCCAACGTCGACACCGGCCCGGTGCTCTACCGCGGCACCTCGGCCACGGACGCGGACACCGAGGTCGTCAGCGACGACCCGGGCACCTGCACCACGGTGAACTCCACCACCGTGAACTGCACGGCCTACATCTCCATCCCCGCCCGCGAGCTGTACAACTCCGACGCCGGCACCTGGAAGCAGGGCGGCCTCGCGGTCGACAGGAAGACCAACGCCGCCAAGTGGCAGAGCGACCTCGGCACGGTCCCGGTCCGCCGCGCGGCCAAGCTCACCGCCGACGCCACCCCGGAGCCGGTGAAGAAGGGCGGGACCCTCACCGTCACCGGCAAGCTGACCCGCGCCGACTGGCAGCACGGCACGTACGCCGGCTTCGGCGGCCAGTCCGTCACGCTCCAGTTCCGCAAGGCCGGCAGCAGCACCTACACCACCGTCAAGACGATCACCTCGTCCTCCACGGGTGCCCTGAAGACGACGGTCACGGCCGGCTCGGACGGCTACTACCGCTACAGCTTCGCGGGGACGTCCACCACGTCCGGCGTCAGCGCCGCGGGTGACTACGTCGACGTGCAGTAACACCTGCTCCGGACTCACCGGGGTCCCAGGGCCCCCTCAGGCCGGGAAGCGGCGGTCGATCCACCTCCACAGGTACTCCAGGACGGCCGCCGCCACCACCGCCACGCCGACCGCCGTCCACGGCAGCTCCACACCGACCAGCCTGAGGGCGAAGAAGTCCTGGAGCGCCGGGACGGCGAGGACGAGCAGGAAGGCCGCGCCCATCGCGGCCACCAGGGCCACCCGCCACCAGGTGTAGGGACGGGCGATGATCGCCAGCACCCACATCGAGATCAGGAACAGGGTCAGGGTGGCCGCGCTGGTCTCCGCGTCCAGGGCGCCGGGCCCGGAGTAGTGGTGCCGGGCCAGCAGGTACGTCACGAAGGTCGCCACGCCGGCCAGCACGCCGCCGGGGACCGCGTACCGCATCACCCGGCGCACGAAGTGGGGTCTCGCCCGCTCCGTGTTCGGCGCCAGCGCCAGGAAGAAGGCCGGGACGCCGATGGTGATCGTGGACAGCAGAGTCAGGTGCCGGGGCAGGAACGGGTACTCGACCTGCCAGCACACCACCAGCACCGCGAGCAGCACCGAGTAGACCGTCTTCACCAGGAACAGCGTCGCCACCCGCGTGATGTTGCCGATCACCCGGCGGCCCTCGCCGACCACCGAGGGCAGGCTCGCGAAGCTGTTGTCCAGCAGCACGATCTGGGCCACCGCCCGGGCGGCCTCCGAACCGCAGCCCATGGCGACCCCGATGTCGGCGTCCTTCAGCGCCAGCACGTCGTTCACACCGTCGCCGGTCATCGCGACCGTGTGCCCGCGCGACTGGAGCGCGCCGACCATGTCCCGCTTCTGCTGCGGACTGACCCGCCCGAAGACGGTGCCCGAGTCGAGCGCCTCGGCCATGGCCGGCCGGTCGGCGGGCAGCCGCCGCGCGTCCACCGCCGTACCGTCCAGGCCCAGCTTCGCCGCGACCGCGCCGACCGACACCGCGTTGTCCCCGGAGACGACCTTGGCGCGGACGTTCTGCTCGGCGAAGTAGCGCAGGGTGTCGGAGGCGTCGGGCCGCAGCCGCTGTTCCAGGACGACCAGGGCGGTGGGACGCGCGCCCCGGGCCGGTTCGGTGTCGTCCAGGTCGCGGCGGGCGCGGGCCAGCAGCAGTACGCGCAGCCCCTGCTCGTTGAGCCGCTCGGTCTCGGTCAGCGCCGGGTCGTCGGGGCCGAGCAGGACGTCGGGGGCGCCCAGCAGCCAGGTGCTGGTCTCGCCGTCGCCCTCGCTGAAGGAGGCCCCGCTGTACTTGCGGGCGGAGGAGAAGGGGAGCGACTCCACGCAGCGCCAGTCGTCACTGTCCGGGTAGGCGTCGATGATCGCCTGGAGGGAGGCGTTCGGGCGCGGGTCGGACTCGCCGAGCGCCCCGAGCACCTTGTGGACGTACGGCTCCTCGGCCCCGTCCAGCAGCCGCAGCTCGGTGACGTCCATGCGCCCCTCGGTGAGGGTGCCGGTCTTGTCCAGGCAGACGGTGTCGACGCGGGCCAGGCCCTCGATGGCCGGCAGCTCCTGCACCAGGCACTGCCTGCGGCCGAGCCGGATCACGCCGATCGCGAAGGCGACGGAGGTGAGCAGCACCAGCCCCTCGGGGACCATCGGCACGATCCCGCCGACCGTGCGGGCCACGGCGTCCTTCAGGTCGTCGTTCTTGACGACGAGCTGGGTGATGACGAGTCCGACGGCCGCCGGGGCCATCATCCAGGTGACGTACTTGAGGATGACGGAGATGCCGGTGCGCAGCTCGGAGTGGACCAGCGTGAACCGGGAGGCCTCCTCGGCGAGCTGCGCCGCGTAGGCCTCGCGGCCGACCTTGGTGGCGGTGAAGGCGCCGCCGCCGGCCACCACGAAGCTGCCGGACAGCACCGGGTCCCCGGGCTGTTTGACGACGGGGTCGGCCTCGCCGGTGAGCAGCGACTCGTCGATCTCCAGCCCGTCCGCCTCGGCGCACACCCCGTCGACGACGACCTTGTCGCCGGGCCCGATCTCGACGAGGTCGTCGAGCACGATCTCGTGGGTGGCCACCTCGGTCGCCACCCCGTCCCGCCGTACCGTCGGCCGGGCCTCCCCGATCACCGCGAGGGAGTCCAGGGTCTGTTTGGCCCGCCACTCCTGCACGATGCCGATGCCGGTGTTGGCGAGGATGACGAAGCCGAAGAGGCTGTCCTGGACCGGCGCGACGAACAGCGTGACCAGCCAGAGCACGCCGATGATCGCGTTGAACCGGGTGAGGACGTTGGCCCGGACGATCTGGCCGAGCGACCGGCTGCTGCGCACCGGCACGTCGTTGACGAGGCCGCGGGCGACGCGGTCGGCGACCTCGGCACCGGTCAGCCCGGCCGCACGGCTCTTCGGCAGGGCCACGTCCATATGGCTCATGCCATCGACGGTACGTGCCGCTCCGCCCGTTCACCTGCCGAACGGGTCGCTACTTCGCCGCCGTCGACTTCAGGGCCGCGTCCCTCTTGATCGCCGCGTCCCGCCTGCGGACGTACCAGACGCCGATCAGCCCCAGCCCGCCCCCGGCCAGGCAGGTCCACAGCCACCACAGGTGCCCGTGGTCCTCGAACCAGCCGTAGAAGGGGAGCTGGACCAGGAAGAGGACGAACCACACGAGGGTGCCGCCGGTGATGGTGGCGACCACGGGCCCCTCCAGGGGCTCCGGCGCCTCGTGCTTCGGGGTCCACTTAGCCATGCGCACAGCTTAAGCGCCGTCCCTGTCTACGCGCGGAGATAGCGATCTCCGGCTCATGTGTTCATACTGAAACCGTTTGTCTTTGACCGCATCTGATCGTAGGAAACTCCAACGGGGCTCGGGGGAACTCCGCTGGGGATGAGGTCCTCCATGTCCACCTCGGCACCCGCCAAGGTCCCCACCCCCGAGAAGCCGGGCGGCGCGTCCGCCTACGGCGCCCTCGACCGCTACTTCAAGATCTCCGAGCGCGGCAGCACCATCGCCCGCGAGGTCCGGGGCGGTTTCGCCACCTTCTTCGCGATGGCGTACATCATCGTGCTGAACCCGATCATCCTCAGCAGCGCGAAGGACATGTACGGGCACCACCTGGACAACGCCCAGCTGGTGACGGCGACGGCGCTGACGGCGGCGTTCACCACGCTGCTGATGGGTGTCATCGGCAACGTGCCGATCGCGCTCGCCGCCGGCCTCGGCGTGAACTCGGTGGTCGCGCTCCAGCTCGCGCCGCGCATGTCCTGGCCCGACGCCATGGGCATGGTCGTCCTCGCGGGCATCGTGGTCATGCTGCTGGTCGCCACCGGTCTGCGCGAGCGCGTGATGAACGCCGTGCCGTTCGGGCTGCGCAAGGCGATCTCGATCGGTATCGGCCTGTTCATCATGCTGATCGGCCTGGTCGACTCCGGCTTCGTCACCCGGATGCCGGACGTCGCCCAGACCACCGTCCCGGTCCAGCTCGGCACCGGCGGCCACCTCACCGGCTGGCCGGTGCTGGTGTTCATCCTGGGCGCGCTGCTCACCTTCGCCCTGATCGTCCGCAAGGTGCCGGGCGCGATCCTCATCTCCATCGTCGGCATGACCGTCCTCGCGGTGATCGTCAACGCGGTCGCCACGGTCCCCTCGTGGGGCCTGACGGTCCCGAAGTGGCCCGGCAACCCGCTCGCCACCCCCGACTTCGGCCTGGTCGGCCAGGTCAGCCTGTTCGGCGGGTTCTCCAAGGTCGGCGTGCTGACCGGCATCCTCTTCGTCTTCACGGTCCTGCTGTCGTGCTTCTTCGACGCGATGGGCACGATCATGGGCGTCAGCGACGAGGCCAAGCTGACCGACGCCGAGGGCTACATGCCCGGCATCAACAAGGTCCTCTTCGTGGACGGCCTCGCGGTCGCGGCGGGCGGTGCCAGCTCCTCCTCGGCCACCACGGCCTTCGTGGAGTCCACGGCCGGCGTCGGCGAGGGGGCCCGCACCGGCCTCGCGAACATCGTCACGGGCGGCCTCTTCGCCGTGGCCCTGTTCCTCACCCCGGTCGCCACGATGGTCCCGTCCCAGGCGGCCACCCCGGCACTGATCGCGGTCGGCTTCCTGATCCTGTCGAACTCCATCAAGGAGATCGACTGGGCCGACTACACCCTCGCGATCCCGGCCTTCGTGACGATGCTGATGATGCCGTTCACGTACTCGATCACGAACGGCATCGGCATGGGCTTCATCACCTTCACGGTGCTGCGGCTGGCCGCCGGGCGGGCCCGGGAGGTCCCGGTGGCGATGTACGCCGTCTCGGCCGTCTTCGCCTTCTACTACCTGATGCCGGCCCTGGGCCTGACCTGACCCCCGGCGGGAGCCGTCAGGTGACCCCGTAGAACCTCTCCGTCTCCTCGACGGCGGTCTGGAACCGCTGGTCGAAGTCATCGCGAATGAGCGTCCGGACGACATAGTCCTGGACGCTCATTCCTCTTTTCGCCGCGTGGTGCCGGAGCCTTTCGAGCAGCTCCCCGTCTATCCGCAGGCTGAGCACACTGGTCCCCATGCGTACGAGGGTCGCCACATCCGGCCGCGCGGTGCGCCGCTTTCCGGAACCGGCTCACTCATACGGGTGATCGGAGGGTTCAGTGGCGGGCATCACGGGCAGGCAGGCGCGTCCGACTGGTCTTTAGAGAGAGTAATGAGTTACTCTAAGGAACATGCCGGACCTTACCCATGGCGACGACGCTGCCGCCGTGAACGCTCTCCGCTCCGCCGTGATGCGGCTGTCCCGTCGCCTCAAGCACCAGCGGGTCGACGAGTCGCTGAGCCCCACCGAGATGTCGGTGCTCGGCACCCTCTTCCGCTGCGGCTCCGCCACCCCGGGCGAACTGGCCCGCAAGGAGCACGTCCAGCCGCCGTCGATGACCCGCATCGTCGCGCTGCTCGAAGCCAAGGGGCTGGTCCGGCTGGAGCCGCACCCCGAGGACCGGCGCCAGAAGGTCGTCACCCAGACCGAACAGGCCGAGGCCATGCTCGAAGAGAGCCGCCGCAAGCGGAACGCCTTCCTGGCCGGCCTGGTCGAGGGCCTCGACGAGGACGAGTGGGCCGCCCTGCGCGCCGCCGCCCCCGTACTGGAGAAGCTCGCACACCTGTAAGCGCACCACCGAAGGAGGCGAACCCTTTTGAGTACGGGATCCGGAACACCTTCCGCCCCCGCACCGGCCACTCCTGCCACCCCCGTTTCCCGTAAGTCCTCGATGTTCGGTTCGCTGAGGATCAGGAACTACCGCCTCTTCTTCGCCGGCCAGGTCGTCAGCAACACGGGGACCTGGATGCAACGCATCGCCCAAGACTGGCTGGTCCTCAGCCTCACCGGCTCCTCCGCGGCCGTCGGCATCACGACGGCCCTGCAGTTCCTGCCGATGCTGCTGTTCGGGCTGTACGGCGGCGTCCTCGTGGACCGCCTGCCCAAGCGGCCCGCCCTGCTGGTCACCCAGTCCTCGATGGGCGTCACGGGACTCGCGCTCGCCGCGCTGACCCTCTCCGGCCAGGTCCAGGTCTGGCACGTCTACGTCGCCGCCTTCGCCGTCGGCCTCGCCACCGTGGTCGACAACCCGGCCCGTCAGTCCTTCGTCTCCGAGATGGTCGGCCCGGAGCAGCTGCAGAACGCGGTCAGCCTGAACTCGGCGAACTTCCAGTCCGCCCGGCTGGTCGGCCCCGCCGTCGCCGGCCTCATGATCACCGGCGTGGGCACCGGCTGGGCGTTCCTCGCCAACGGCCTGTCCTTCGCCGCGCCCATCGCCGGCCTGCTGCTGATGCGCGCCCGCGAACTGCACGTGGTCGAGCGCGCGCCGCGCGGCAAGGGCCAGCTGCGCGAGGGCCTCGGCTACGTCGCCAAGCGGCCCGAGCTGATCTGGCCGATCGTCCTGGTCGGTTTCATCGGCACCTTCGGCTTCAACTTCCCGGTGTGGCTCTCCGCCTACGCCGACGACGTCTTCGACGCCGGAGCCGGCGCGTACAGCCTCTTCAACACGCTGATGGCCGTCGGCTCCCTGGTCGGTGCCCTGCTGGCCGCCCGGCGCGGCACGGCCCGGCTGCGCGTCCTGATCGCCGCCGCGCTGGCCTTCGGCACGCTGGAGATCGTGGCCTCCGTGGCACCGTCGTACTGGCTGTTCGCGCTGCTCATGGTCCCGATCGGGGTCTTCGGCCTGACGGTGAACGTCACCGCGAACACGGCCGTGCAGATGGCCACCGACCCGGCCATGCGCGGCCGGGTGATGGCCCTGTTCATGATGGTGTTCATGGGCGGTACGCCGCTGGGCGCGCCGGTGGTCGGCTGGGTCACCGACACCTACGGCGCCCGGATCGGCTTCGCGGCCGGCGGCGTCGTGTCGGCCGTCGCGGCCGCCGCGATCGGCCTGGCCCTCGTCCGCATCGGCGGCCTGCGCGTGTCGGTGGGCTGGCACCACGGCCACCCGCGGGTCCGCTTCGTACCGCGCGAGCGGGAGCGGCTGACGACGGCCGCGTAGGCCTGCCGGCCGGGACGCGGGAGCGGCGGTGCGGCGGTGCGGCGGGGGAGGCATCGTCGCGGGGACGGGCCGCGGGGGTGCCGGCCGGCGTGGGGTGCCGGCCGGCGTGAGGGCGGGCCCGGGCGCTGCCCCCTACCGCACCCGCCGGGCCAGCACCTGGCCCGGCCAGGCGTTCGGGCCGTGGGTGTAGGGATGCGTCGGGGTGAAGCCGTTGGCCTCGTAGTACGCGACCAGTCTGCGGTCGCCGCCCGCGTAGCAGTCCACGCGCAGCAGTCCCACGCCGGCCCGCCGGGTCACCTCGGCGGCGTGGTCGAGCAGCGCGCTGCCCACGCCGTGCCCCTTGAAGCGGCGGTCGGAGGCCAGCCAGTGGATGTACCGCTCGGGCTCCCCCGGCGGCGGCAGGTGGGACAGGTAGGAGCCGGGCCCGTCGGTGAGGGTGAGGGTGGCGGCCGGTACGCCGTCCACCTCGGCGAGGTACGTGGTCCCCTCGTCCATGGCCCGCGCGACCGCCGCCACCGTCTTCTCGTGCCCTGACAGGGGCTCGGTGCCCCACTGCACGGTGCGGCCCTGTGAGACCAGCCACTCCACGCTGCTGTCGAGCATGCCGAGTATCGCGGGCAGGTCGTCGGGGCCGCCTTCTCGAATGGTGATCGCCATGGGCCCATCATGCCGCCCGGGGTCCGGGACCGCGGGGTGGGATCGTGAGGTCCATGAGACTCTTCGCCGCCGTGCTTCCCCCCGAGGACATCGTCGACGAACTCGCCGCGGAGGTGTCCCGGCTGCGGCGGCTGCCGGGTGCCGGCCGGCTGCGCTGGACCGCCCGCCCCGGCTGGCACTTCACCCTCGCGTTCTACGGCGAGGTCGCCGACGAGGTCGTCCCCGCGCTGTCGGACCGCCTGGCCCGCGCGGCCCGGCGCTCGGCCCCCTTCTCCCTCGCCCTGGCGGGCGGCGGCCAGTTCGGCCGGGGCCGCGCGCTGTGGGCGGGCGCCGAGGGGGACGTGGAGGCGCTGCGGCTGCTGGCCGACCGGGCGGAGGCGGCGGGGCGGAAGGCCGGGGTGCCGATGGCGGAGCACCGGCGGTACAAGGCCCATCTGACGCTGGCCCGCAGCCGGGAGGCGGTGGATGTGCGGCCGTATGTGGCGGACCTCGCGGAGTTCTCCGGCGGCGGCTGGACCGTGGGCGAGCTGTCGCTGGTGCGCAGCCGCCTGCCGACGTCCGGGACGGCGGGGGAGCAGCCGCGGTACGAGGTGGTCGAGCGGTGGGTGCTGGGCGGGGGCGGTTAGGCTCGCATGCGTGGACCCGAAAACCCGTAACCGGATCATGGCCGGTGTGCTCGTGCTGATGTTCGTCGTGGTGGCCTTGGCGTCGGCCATGCGTTAGGGGGTGCCGGGGAACCGCGGCCGTCCTTCCGACCGCGGGCGCGTCGTGGCCGGTCGCGCGGTTCCCCGTGCCCGACCGCTTACCAGGCGAACGCCTCCGGGGACGGGCCCGGGCCCGGGAAGATCTCGTCCAGGCTGCTCAGCAGGTCCTCGCCCAGCTCCAGCTCCACCGCCCTGAGGGCCGACTCCAGCTGGCCGGCGGTGCGCGGGCCGACGATGGGGCCGGTCACTCCGGGGCGGGTGAGCAGCCAGGCCAGGGCCACCTCGCCGGGCTCCAGACCGTGCTTGTCGAGCAGGTCCTCGTAGGCCTGGATCTGCGCGCGGGCGGCCGGGTCCTTGAGGGTGTCGGCGGCCCGCCCGGAGGCGCGGCGGCCGCCCTGGACCTCCTTCTTGATGATCCCGCCGAGCAGGCCGCCGTGCAGCGGCGACCACGGGATGACACCCAGGCCGTAGTCCTGCGCGGCCGGGATGACCTCCATCTCGGCGCGGCGCTCGGCGAGGTTGTACAGGCACTGCTCGCTGACCAGGCCGATGGTGCCGCCGCGCCGGGCGGCGGTCTCGTTGGCCTGGGCGATCTTGTAGCCGGGGAAGTTGCTGGAGCCGGCGTAGAGGATCTTGCCCTGCTGGACGAGGACGTCGATCGCCTGCCAGATCTCCTCGAACGGGGTGTTCCGGTCGATGTGGTGGAACTGGTAGAGGTCGATGTGGTCGGTCTGGAGCCGCTTCAGGCTGGCGTCCACCGCGCGGCGGATGTTCACCGCGGAGAGCTTGTCGTGGTTGGGCCAGGCGTTGTCGGTGTCGGCGGCCATGTTGCCGTACACCTTGGTGGCGATGACGGTCTTCTCGCGCCGCCCGCCGCCCTTGGCGAACCAGTTGCCGATGATGCTCTCGGTGCGGCCCTTGTTCTCGCCCCAGCCGTACACGTTGGCGGTGTCGAAGAAGTTGATGCCCGCGTCCAGCGCCGCGTCCATGATCGCGTGGCTGTCGGCTTCGTCGGTCTGCGGACCGAAGTTCATCGTCCCGAGGACGAGCCGGCTGACCTTGAGTCCCGTGCGTCCGAGCTGCGTGTACTCCATGGTCCACTAGCCAACGGCTTGGAGTGCGCTCTAGGCAAGTGCTCTGTGGATCAAGGGGGTTGCGGCCGGGTGCCCCGGCCCGGCAGGCAGGTGCCCGGCCCGGCGGACAGGTGCCGGGCCGGGCACCCGGGGGTGCCGTCCGGCCCGGCGGCTCAGTTCCCCACGTCGCCGGGCGTGCCCGGTGCGGGGGAGCCGCCCTGGCTGTTCGTGATCACGCCGAGCCGGTTGGCGGCGTTGATCATGGCGATCAGGTAGACCAGCGCCGTGGTCTGCTCCTCGTCGTAGTGCGTGCGGACCTGTTCCCAGGTCTCGTCGCGGACACCGGGGTGGGCGTCGGCGATCCGGGTGCCCTCCTCGGCGAGCGCGAGCGCGGCCCGCTCGGCCTCGGTGAACACGGTGGAGTGCCGCCAGGTGGCCACCAGGTGGAGCCGGACCGCGGTCTCACCGGCCGCCGTGGCCTCCTTGGAGTGCAGGTCGGCGCAGAAGCCGCAGCCGTTGATCTGGCTGGCGCGCAGCATCACCAGGTCCTGGGTGGTCCGGGGCAGCGCCGACCGGGCGATCTCCAGGCTGACGCCCGCGAACCGCTTGCCGAGCCTGGCGCCGAGCTCGTTGTCCATCAGGCCGAGACGGAGTTCCATGGAGTGTCCTCATCCGTGATCCGTTGAGTCGGTGCCGCGCCGGTGGTGGGCGCGGCGTCGTGTCGGTCACGAGATGCCGGCCGGCCCCTCGCCGTGACAGCCGCGCCCGTGTGACCTGCGCCACTGTCGGGCCGGACGGGAGGGCTGTCGGAGGCCTGTCGTACGGTGCGGGGAGCCGCACCGCCTCTGGAGGGTCCCGTGTCCGTCCCCGCCCGGCTCTGTGCCGTCGTCCCCGCGCCGCTTCCCTCCGCCGAGGCGGACGTCCCCGAGCTGCTCGGGCCGCCGGGCAGCCGCCTGCTGGTGCAGCGCGGCGACGACGCGCTCGTGGTCCAGCCGCTGGACGACGCCTTCGCGCCGGCGGGGGACCCGGTGCGGGTGCCCGCGCCGTGGCCGCGCCGCCGCGGGACGTGGGCGGTGGCGCCGGACACGAGCCTGGCGGTGTTCGCGGGCGTGCACGCGGTGCGGGCGGTGGAGCCGTCGGGCACCACGCGCTGGGAGGTCCGGCACGGCTGCTGGTACGGCGCCTGCCGTGAGCGGCACGAGTCGTACGGGGAGTACGGCGACCGCGACGACCACCGTCACCCGGAGAGCGGTTCGGCCGGCTTCTCCGTGGACGGGTCGTTCGTCTGGGCGCACGTACGCGGGCCGCTCGCGGTCGGGGAGCCGGACCCGGACGCGCTGGACGAGTGGGTGCTGCTGGACCCGGCGGACGGGCGGGTGCTCGCGCGGGCCGACGCCGAGTCCGCGGCGGCGGGCAGCTTCCACCTGCCGCACCCGGCGGACCCAAGCCAGATGGGCCTGAGCATCGGGGAGGGCCAGGACGGGGCGCCGCTGCGCTGGGGGCGCTGGGACGGGACGGAGCTGTCCGTCACGTACGTCGACGGTGACCTGACCCTGATGGGCGTGAGCCCGTCCGGGGAGCGGCTGATGACCGTGGCCCACGACCAGGACGCGCTGACGGTGCGGGACACCGGCGGTGCGGTGCTGGAGGGCCTGGAGTGGGACGCCGGGACGGCCGTCCCCCCGCATCCGGAGGCCGAGCCGGACAACGACGAGGCACTGGCCTACTGGGACTGGGCGGGCGGCTTCCTGGACGAGACGACCCTGATCTGCTCGACGACCGAGGGCGACGAGGAGTGGGGGCGGGGCCGGCACTGGCTCCTCGACACCGCGGGTGCGCGCACCCCGGTGGAGGTCACCTATCCGGTACCGGTCGGCATCCGGCCGCCCATGGCCGCGCTGGGCGACGGCAGGTGGGTGACGCCGGCCGACTCGGGGGAGGCGTTGTACGTGTGGGAGCGGGGTTAGTCGCGGGGGAACTCGTCGGTCTTGAGGACGAGATCGACCACGGTGCCGGTCAGGTCGACGTCGGTGCCGAAGTCCACCCGCGTACTCACGGCGTAGTCGCCGTCCTTGGGGTCGGTGTGGATGTGGCACCGTCCCTGGTAGGGGTCGGCGATGAGGTAGACGGGGACCTCGGCGGTGGCGTAGGCCGTCCGCTTGGGGCCGTAGTCGTTGTGCGCCGTGCCCTTCGAGACGACCTCCGCGACGAACTCGACGTCGCCGCAGCGCCAGAGTCCCCCGGGCGTCTTCTCGGCGCCCTCGGCGATGAGAGTGACGTCGGAGCAGAAGCCGTTGAGGTGGCCCGGGTAGTCGATGCGGACGTCCGACTTGACCCGCTTGCGCGGGAACTTGGTGCGCAGCTGCTCGTAGATACCGGCGATGACCTCCCAGTGGGTGTCCCGCTTCGGCGTCATGAAGACGGCCCCCTCGACGATGTCGACCGTGTATCCCTCGGGGGTGGTCCGCTCAAGCGACTCGAACAGGGCGTCCAGAGTCAGCCCGCCGCTCTCCTCGGCCATCTCGATCCTGTCTTCGAGGACGGTGCAACCGCGCAGTACAACGATGGGCACCGCACCCGGGAGACGCCGGATTTCGGTCAGCCCGTTCCCGCCGCGTACGCCCGTCCGACCCCCCACGCCTCCCACATCGCCCCCGCGAACGCCCCCGCGATCCGGTGCTCGCCGCGCGCGTTGGGGTGCGTGCCGTCGTAGGTGTCGGCGTGGAGGTCGTACGCCTTGGGCGGTGAGGCCAGCAGCAGCGGTGACCGGGGCTCGTCCAGGTCGGCGACCGTCTTGGCGAGCAGCACGTTGAACCGGTCGACCTGCTCGGCGAACGGCGGGTCCTGCGCGGCCCGGATGTTGGGTATCACCGGAAGCAGCACCATCCGGACGCGCGGGCCGGCCTCGCGGGCCCCCGCGACGAAGGCGCGCACGTTCTCCGCCGTCTGCTCGGCGTTGGTGTAGAAGCCGAGGTCGATCAGGCCCAGGGAGACCAGGAGGACGTCCGGGCGGTGGGCGCGGACCGCGTCGCCGACCAGCGGGGCCATGTGCAGCCAGCCCTCGCCCCAGCCCGCGAGGTGGGCGCGCGGGAAGCCGGGCTCGGCGTAGGCGAGGGACGTCGGGGCGTCGGCCTGCTTGTCGTACAGCGTCTCGCGCGGGCCGACGAAGGTGAACGGGCCGTCGTACGAGGCGCACAGGTGCTGCCACAGCCGGTAACGCCATGTGTGTTCGCCCGCGCTCCCGATCGTCATGGAGTCGCCCACGGGCATGAACCTCAGCATCCGCTCATGATGAAGGATCCCGGAGGCGCCTGGGGCCGGTGGTGACTGTGAGGCGGACCACGTCCCGGGTGCCGGGGCGGCCGCCTTCCCGGGCCCGGGCGGCCATGTGCCCGGTCTTGGGCGGCCACGTACCCCGGCCTTCGGCGGCCGCCTGTCCCGCCCCCGGGCGGCAACCTTCCCTGAACCGGCGCCGGGAATGGCAGGCTTGGCCCATGCGTCGATCGTTCGCCGTTCTCGCCGGGGTGCTGCTCGCCGGTGCCTGCGCGCTGCCCGCCTCCGCCGCCGGGGGAACCGCCGAGGGGGCCGGGGACCAGGGCTTCACCATCAAGGACCCGCGGATCACCGAGTCCAGCGGGCTCGCCGCCTCCCGGCAGCACCCCGGCGTCTACTGGACGCACAACGACAGCGACGACGGGCCGTACCTCTACGCCGTGGACAGCGCCACCGGAAAGACCGTCGCCCGGATCACCCTGCGCGGCATCGGCTCCCCACGGGACGTCGAGGCCATCTCCGTCGGACCGCACAACGAGATCTACGTCGGTGACATCGGCGACAACTTCGGCGGCCGGTGGCCGTACGTGTGGATCTACCGGCTGCCCGAGCCGGAGAAGCTCACCGACCAGACGGTCACGGCCAGGCAGTACGTCGTGAAGTACTCCGACGGACCGCGCGACGCCGAGTCGCTGCTCGTCCACCCGAAGACCGGGCGCGTCTACATCATCGACAAGAAGCAGGACGGCGGGCACCTGTACGAGGGCCCGGCCACCCTCTCCACCTCCGGCGCGAACGTCTTCAGGCCCGTCGCGGCCGTCGACCTGTGGGCGACCGACGCCGCCTTCTCCCCGGACGGCCGGCACCTCGCCGTACGCGGATACTTCGGTGGCATCGCCTACGACTGGAACGGCGGCCGGCTCCGGCGCAAGGGGCGCCTCGACGTGCCGCTCCAGGGACAGGGGGAGTCGGTGTCGTACTCCGCCGACGGCACCAAGCTGATGTACGGCAGCGAGGGCGCCGACAGCGCCGTACAGGCGGTCGACGCCCCGGACCGCCCCGCCGCGAAGTCACCGTCCGCGAGCGGAAGTTCCGGTGACCCGGCGGACAAGGGGGGCGGGGGGAGCCTCAAGGTCGGTGCCGTGATCGTCGTGGTCGGCGTGGCGGCGCTGTTCGGCCTGCGGCGGCTGCGGCGCGGCTGAGCGGGACGTACGCCACAACCCGCCGTGCGGGCGGGGGGCGGACGGATTTCGGCGCGTTCCGGTTCTCCTCCGCAGGTCCCTTTCCGTCTCCGTCCGAAGGTGGATCAAGTCCGCCTCCCAGATGGATCCCTACGCCCCGTCCGACACGAAATCGTCGTTCCGAACCGTAAGTTGACGGAAAGGAACGTCCATCGTGCGGATAGGACGCTTGGCGCCCGTGCTCGCCGTGGGGGTCACGGCGACCCTCGTCCCCGCCCTCGCCCCGGCACAGGCCTCCGCCGCGGTACCGCTGGGGAGGTTCGAGACCCAGAAGCCCGCCTGGCACAGATGCGACGCGTCGGAACCGGCCTCGTTCCAGTGCGCGACCATCAAGGTCCCGCTCGACTACAGCCACCCCGACGGCAAGACCATCAAGCTGGCCGTCTCCCGGATGAAGACCAGCGTCCCCGGCAAGCGGCACGGCTCGCTCCTCTTCAACCCCGGCGGCCCGGGCGGCGAGGGCCTGGACATGCCCGCCATGATGAAGGACACGCTGCCCAAGAAGGTCCGCGAGCAGTACGACCTCATCGGCTTCGACCCGCGCGGCGTGGGCCGGAGCACCCCGGTCACCTGCGGCCTCACGGACGCCGAGCAGAACTCCGAGCACCCCTACAAGGCGGAGACGTTCAGCCGCGACGTCAAGTGGGCCCGGACCGTCGCCGACAAGTGCCGTGCCAGGAGCGGCGACAAGCTGCCGTACATCACCACCCGCAACACCGCCCGCGACATGGACGTCATCCGTGCCGTCCTGGGCGAGAAGAAGCTCTCCTACCTGGGGTACTCCTACGGCACGTACCTCGGCGCCGTCTACGCGCAGATGTTCCCCGAGCGCACCGACCGCTTCGTGCTGGACAGCTCCGTCGACCCGGCCCGGATCTGGCGCGGCATGATCCAGGTCTGGGCGTCGGGCACCGAGCCGGCGTTCACCCGCTGGACGAAGTGGACGGCTGAGCACCACCGCACCTACAAGCTCGGCAACACCCCGGCCGAGGTGCGCAAGACGTTCTGGAACCTGATCGCCCGCGCCGACCGCACCCCCGTCAAGCTCGACGGCCAGAAGTACACGGGCGACGACATCCGGTCCGGCCTGCGTCCGGTGTTCTTCTCGCCCAAGTACGCGGCCGAGGCGGTCGTCGAACTGAAGAAGGCCGCGGCCGGCCACGGCTCCTCCCGCCACTCCCTCCTGCCGCCGGGCGTCCGGCCCGCTCCCCGCTGGGCTTCCGCGTCGGCGGGCTCCGGGGTCGCGCAGCCTCCGGTGGACAACGGCAGCGCCGCCTTCTGGTCGGTGCTCTGCGGTGACACCGCGGCCTGGCCGCACGACCCGGAGCAGTACCGGCGCGACGCCGTCCGGGACAAGGCCAGGTACCCGCTCTACGGCGACTTCGGCTCGAACATCACTCCCTGCGCGTTCTGGGGCGAGCCGGTCGAGCCCGTCACCAAGGTCGACAACAAGGTCCGCCTGCTGACCGTCCAGAACCAGTGGGACTCCCAGACCCCCCTGGCCAGCGGCCTCGGCATGCACCGCGCCCTGAAGGGCTCCCGCATGGTGTACGTCAAGGGCGGCGAGGGCCACGGCGTCTACGGCGGCGACCCGCGCTCCTGCGCCGACAGCAACGTCAACGCCTACCTGAGCACCGGCAAGCTCCCCGCTCGGGACGTCACCTGCAAGCCGTCCGGCCGGCAGGGCCTGGGCGTGAAGCCGTCGCTGGTTCCGCGCTTCTGACCCGCTGATCGACGAGGGGCGCCCGGTGCGGTTCACCGGGCGCCCCTTTTTCAGGTGCCGAGGGGGCAGGGAAGCGCCGGCATCCCACGGTTGGGGGAGCAGGTCACCAGCGCCAGCGAGAGATAGGAGGGACGTTCGAGGTAGAACCCGAGCGAGACGTCGCCTCCCGCGCCCAGCTGTTCGGCGGCGGAGACGACGAGGGCTTTCAGGCGCACGCCGCCGCGCTCCGTCGAGGACGCGAACCGGGGCGCGAACTCGACCAGGCGGTCACCCAGCCACCCCGCGGCCGCGTCCGGGTCCGGCCAGGTGCCACGCACCAGCGAACGCGGCTTGACGAGCCAGTACGCCGTTTCGATCGGCGGCAGATCCGACGTGGGGAACTCCGTGGCCACCTCCCGGTACCGCAGGATCACTTCCGGCTTGCTCTCCGCCGGGGGCGGGTCGGGGTGGGGCGGCCGGCGCAGGGCTTCCTGGTCGAAGCGGTCCTTGGGGCCTGTCCAGAGATAGGCGTGGTGGTGCACGGGCGTGTCCAGTTCGCCGAGTGTGGTGGACCGGCCCCGGCCAGGACCGCGCCTGACCGGGACCGGTGGGAGGAGGGGCAGGCTCAGACGGACAGCCCGAACCGCACCGGGTCGATCCCGGCCACGGCCAACTCCTCCGTGCTGAACCGCAACGGCTCCTTGTCGGGCCGCTTGCTGTCCCCGAGGGCCCAGGCGTCCTGCCCGATCCGGGCGAGGACCAGGCACGACTCGCCGTCCGGGTGGGTGTTGCCCCCGCACGCCGTCACGAACGAGACGTCGCTGAGGTCGAGGGCGTACAGGTCGTTTCCGTTCACCATGGGTGCACCTTTCTGCTCCGTGGCTTTGGGGGACGACCGTAGAGGGGAGGACCGGAGCAAGAAGTCGAATATTCCCGATTATTCTCGTGTAGTCACTCTGGATGCATGGACATTCACTCAGAGGCACCGACATGCTGGGGGCCAGCATCGTCAACACCCAGGGGGTGGTTGGGCATGGCGCGTCGGTTGCGGTTCAACGGGACGGGGAGCGGGGTCACGGGATGCCCGGCAGTGCATGAGGATCTGGACAGCGGGGAGGTGATCGTGCACGGCCCGCCGCTCACCGATCCGCAGGACGTCGCACAGCTTCAGCACCTCTCGGAGGGGGAGGTCGCTGTGGTGGTACCGCGGGACCTTCTGGTGGACTGGGCGCCAAAGGAGCGGACGCGGCAGGTGCAGACGATCGACCTGGATGAGTTCCACGGCCTGTTCGAGAAGTTCGAGCACACGGCGTGGCGGTTGGAGACGCGCCGCCGGTATGCGAGCGACGAAACGGGCGACCGGTGGGATCGGTTCATCCGAAACGGGACGATCGGCGAGAGCGAGGATTCAGACTCGCTCTACAGTTGGTGGACCGAGACGATCCGCACCCACACCGCGCAGGGCAGGCGGGTGGAGCGGGTGCGCGTCGTGGACCAGCCCGCCACCACTGGTCAGCGCTACCTCCTCGACAGCGCCAGGTGGAACATCGGCCTAGGCGAGGACATTCGCAACATGTGGCGTGCCGACGCCGACCGACTCCGACTCCCCGCCGAGGACTTCTGGCTGTTCGACAGCCGCCTCATCGCGCTTCTGCGATTCGATGACGACGACCAGCTCACCCACGTGGACCTGATCACCGAGCCCGCAGAGGTGGTGCGGTGCTGCATGGTGAGGGATGCTGCTTGGCACCACGCCGTACCGTGGAAGCAGTTCACGGCTGAGATGCGCGGCGACGCATAGGGGTACGAACGGATACCGGTGAGCACGGACTATCAAAGGGCACGTGAGGAACTTGGGCGCAAGCTCAGGGAACTGCGTCTGGAAAGCCCCGATGGACGGCTCACCGGTAGCCGGCTGGCCCAGCGGCTGGGGTGGCCGCAGTCGAAGGTCAGCAAGCTGGAGAACGGCAGACAGACTCCCTCGGACGAGGACCTGCGCGCGTGGACCAGCGCCGTAGGACAGCCGGATGCTTTTGTGGAACTCCGTGCTCGGCTCAAGGGATTCGAAAGTCACATACGCTCTTGGCGACGCCAGCTGGCGGCAGGGCATCGTCCTGTGCAGGAAACCTGGAACGCACTCGTTGCGGAGTCACGGGTTCTGCACATGTGGGAGAACCACTTGGTCTGCGGCATGCTCCAGACCGCTGAGTATGCCCGGTATGTCTTCGAGCGCTACACGGATCTCCGTTGCTCCCCAAGAGACATGGACGAGGCCGTGCGGGCTCGTATGAAGCGGCAGGAGTGGCTGTATCGGCCCGGAAAACGATTGAACTTGCTCATGTGGGAAGGCGCCCTGTGGGCCAGGGTGTGCCCGGCGGAAGTGCTGGTTGCGCAACTGGACCGCCTACTCGGGGCGGTCGGCATGGATACGCTGCACCTCGGCATCCTTCCGCTGGACGCAGAGCTGCGCATCCCGCCGGGCAACGCTTTCTGCATGCTGGACGAGCGCCTGGTCGTGGTCGAGGACTGGCACGCCGAACTCTGGCTGGACGATGCCGAAACGATCGCTCTCTACCGCCGCGTCTGGGACACCTTCGCCGAGTCGGCCGTCTACGGCGCCGAGGCCCAGCAGGTGATCGCCCGCGTCCGCCGCGGCATCAAGGTCTGAGCACGTACGGCCGTACGACGTCGTCGGCGGTCTCCCACAGGGGAGCCGTCGGCCGGGGTGGCGCCTGCCGGCACTCCTCGTCGCGGGGAAACGGCAGCCAGCGGCCGGCGGCACGGCAGCGTGTGTACCAGCGGCGCCACCGGGCGTCGTAGGGGCTGGGCTTACGCACGGTCCGGAACACCGGCCACCTCTTCAGGGACGAGCGTGAACCGGGCCCACACGGTCTTGGTGTACGGCCCCTGCCGGTGCCCCCACGTGTCGGCCAAGGCCTCCACGAGCGCGAGCCCACGCCCGCCCTCCTCGTCGGGGCCGGGGTCACGGAGGCGGGGGAGCCGGTCCCGGTCCGGGTCGGAGACATCCAGCACCAGCTCACTCCCCACCAGCAGGAGCGTGACCCGTACGCGGGCGTGGGAAACGAGGCAGTGGGTCACGGCGTTGGTGACGAGTTCGTTGGCCGACAGCAGCGCCCGCTCTGCGAGTTCGTCGGTGATGCCCCAGTCCGCGAGGGCCTTGCGGACGTAGTGCCGGGCGGTGGGGACGTGGTGGCTGCGGGTGGGGATGCGGAAGCTTTCGGTTGCGAGCATGGGCGGCAAGCTACGGCTGGATCCAGAGCACGTACAACTCACTCAAGTGAATAGATTCACTGGTTCATTCGATCGAGTGAAGGGTGCTCAGGGTGGTCCGTAGGTGTGGCATCGTGACCGGCGGAGAGGGGAGATCCCATGCCCGCAGGTGGACGACCGACCGTACGCAGCAGGCGACTTGGCACGGCGCTCAGGCAGTACCGGCAGGCCGCGAAGCTGGATCAGCTGGAGGCCGCCGAGATCATTGCCGCGAGCCAGGCCAGGGTCAGTCGGCTTGAGAGCGGACACGTCACCGCGCGTGTGATCGAAGTGCGGTTGCTCCTAGACGCGTACGGCGTCACCGATTCGGAAGCGCGCGTGAAGCTGGAGGAGTTGGCCAAGCACTCCAAGAAGCGCGGCTGGTGGCTCGAGCACGCCGAGCATCTGCGACCGGACTACTTGGATCACATCGCGTTGGAGGATGACGCGACGTACATCCGCGAGTGGCAGCAGGCACTTGTACCTGGGCTTCTGCAGACTCCGGCCTACACGGCGGCCGTCATCCAGACGAGCCCCACCTACATGACTCCCGAACGTGTCGCCCAGATGATCGAGGTGCGACAGGCCCGCCAGGCGAAGATCGAGGAGGGCGGGGCAACGTACTCCGCCGTCATCTGGGAAGCAGTGATCACCCATCCACTGGTGAGCGCCGACGTCCACCGGGAGCAGCTCGCGGCGATCCTTGAGGTGGCTGAGCGGAAGAACGTCACCGTGCAGGTACTCCCGTTCAGCGTCGGAGCACTGGCCACGGTGACCTCGGCCTTCTCGACGTTCAGCTTCGATTCCGAGCCGGCCGTTCAGGCCGTGGCGCTGGAGAATCTGAGGGGCACATCGGTGCTGGAAGACCCGGAAGACCTTGCCGCTTACGCCAATATGTACGACCTACTACGATCGTCAGCACTGGCACCGGACGCGAGCGCGAAGCTCATCCGAAACGCATGCTGAGCACGAGGAAGGCCGATCGTGACCGAGGTTATAGGCCCCTTCTCGAAGTCGTCGTACTCGGGAGCGGAGAGTAACTGCGTAGAGGTGGCCCCCACTATTGAGAACGGCCGGGCCGTCCGCGACAGCAAGCAGCACGACGGCCCCCTCCTCACCGTCTCCCGCGACAGCTGGCAGGCCTTCCTCCAGCAGTTCACGTAGTCACCGCACGCAACGGCGAAGGGCGCCCGGCGGTACGTACTCCGCCGGGCGCCCTTTCCGTCGACCCGGTTGGCATATTCCAGCGGCAAATTCACTCAGTCGGTTGACCTTGTCGCCGCATGGCGTTTGTCAGGCAGTCGCGTCACTACCGTTTTTCATATGCCCAGTTCACAGCACGACGCCGTGCACCGCATCTTCCGGGAGGCGCCGGATCTCCTGGCCCGCCTCGTGCCGGAGACAGACGTCGACTTTCCCGAGTACAGCGCGATCGAGCCGCTCGACACCGATCTCACCGAGATCAGGCCGTTGGAGCGTCGGGTGGACAGTTTTTTCCGGGTCCGTACGGCCGACGACGAGGGTTCGTTTCTTCTCGCTGTCGAGTCGCAGACCAAGCCGGACCCGGAGAAGCACAACAGTTGGTCGTACTACTTGGCGCACATGTATGCCAAGTACCGGTTGCCGCCGATTCTCGTGGTGGTGTGCCGGGACAAGAAGACGGCGGCGTGGGCGGAGGAGCCCATCCGCATCGGGCGCCGTTTCCACACGAGCATGAAGGTCTTCCCCTTGGTCCTGGGGCCGGACAGGGTGCCTCCCATCACCGACCCGGAAGAGGCGGCGAAGGACCTGCCGCTGACCACTTTTTCCGTGCTCGTCAACGCCAAGGATCCGAGTCTGCTTGCCATACTGGATGCGGTGGCACCGGTGGTGGGGCCCAACGCGGACTGGGCGGAATTCATGGAGGCCGGTCTGGACGAAGGTCCGGCCCGCGATCACTGGAGGAAACTGATGGCCGTGTACACCCCGAACTTCCCCGGCTTCGGCAGCGTGATGGAGGAAGCGTGGATCAAGGTCCACTCCGACGGTGAGGCGAAGGGCGAGGCCAAGGGCAAGGCCAAGGGCAAGGCCGAGGCCATCCTGCGGGCCCTGGAAGTGCGGGGCATCGCCGTCCCCGACGCCGTCCGGGAGCGGGTCGTGGCCTGCACCGACCTTGAGGTCCTGGGGACCTGGTTCGACCGTTCCCTGACCGTGGAGACCGCCGAGGGACTGTTCGCCGGGGAGTGAGCCGTCGGACCGCACGCGAAGGGCGCCCGGTGACGAACACCGGGCGCCCTTCGCCGTCGTACTCGACCGAGAGGTCAGAGCTTCTCGATCACGTAGTCCACGCACTTCGTCAGCGCCTCGACGTCCGCCGGGTCGATCGCCGGGAACATCGCGACGCGCAGCTGGTTGCGGCCGAGCTTGCGGTACGGCTCGGTGTCCACGACGCCGTTGGCGCGCAGCACCTTGGCGACGGCGGCGGCGTCGATCTCGTCGGAGAAGTCGATCGTGCCGATGACCTGGGAGCGCTTGGCCGGGTCGGAGACGAACGGGGTGGCGTACTTGGCCTCCTCCGCCCAGGTGTACAGGCGGGTCGAGGAGTCCTTGGTGCGGGCGGTGGACCAGGCGAGGCCGCCCTGGCCGTTGAGCCACTCCAGCTGCTCGTTGAGGAGGAACAGGGTGGCGAGGGCCGGGGTGTTGTACGTCTGGTTCTTGCGGGAGTTGTCGATCGCCGTGGGGAGCGAGAAGAACTCCGGGACGTGGCGGCCGGAGGCGTGGATCCGCTCGGCGCGCTCGATCGCGGCGGGGGAGAAGACGCCGATCCACAGGCCGCCGTCGGAGGCGAAGGACTTCTGGGGGGCGAAGTAGTAGACGTCGGTCTCGGCGATGTCGACCGGGAGGCCGCCCGCGCCGGAGGTGGCGTCGACCAGGACCAGCGCGCCCTCGTCGGCCCCCTCGACCCGCTTGACCGGCATGGCGACACCGGTCGAGGTCTCGTTGTGGGTGAAGGCGTAGACGTCGACGCCGGCCTCGGCGCGCGGCTCCGGGTGGGTGCCGGGGTCGGAGGCGATGACGGTGGGCTCGGCCAGCCAGGGCGCGAGCTTGGCGGCCTTGGCGAACTTCGAGGAGAACTCGCCGAAGTTGAGGTGCTGCGACTTGTTCTCGATCAGACCGTGGGTGGCGATGTCCCAGAAGGCGGTGGAGCCGCCGTTGCCGAGGACGACCTCGTAGCCCTCCGGGAGGGAGAACAGCTCGGAGATGCCCTCGCGGACCTTGCCGACCAGGTTCTTCACCGGCGCCTGCCGGTGGGACGTGCCCAGCAGGGAGGTACCGGTGGCGGCGAGGGCGTCCAGCGCCTCGGTCCGCACCTTGGAGGGGCCCGCGCCGAAGCGTCCGTCGGCGGGCTTGATGTCTGCGGGAATCTGGATGTCGGCCACGGGACGAGGTTAGCCGGTGGGGTTCTGCCAGGTGGAGACGTGTCCGTTCGATGAGACGAGATCACCGGCACGTGAACTTGTGAGGTTGTACGACGATCGGGGCGGGGTTGTGGATAAGTTTCGGTGACTTTCCGTGACGGGAGGCATCCTGGACGCATGACGGATCACTTGGGTCTCGAAGCGGAGCTGCGGGGGGCCGTCCGGGGCGACGTCGGCTTCGACGCCGGCAGCCGGGCGCTGGTCACCATGGACGCGTCCAACTACCGGCGCGTCCCGCTGGGGGTCGTCGCGCCCAGGGACGCCGACGACGTGGCCGCCGCGCTGGAGGTGTGCCGGACGCGGAAGGTGCCGGTGGTGGCGCGCGGCGGCGGCACCTCGATCGCCGGGCAGGCGACCGGCACGGGTGTGGTGCTGGACTTCACCCGGTACATGAACGGCCTGGTGGAGCTGGACCCGGGCGGCAGGACGGCCGTCGTCCAGCCGGGGCTCGTCCTGGACCGGCTCCAGGAGGCCGCCGCCCCGCACGGACTCCGGTTCGGCCCGGACCCGTCCACGCACAGCCGGTGCACGCTGGGCGGAATGATCGGCAACAACGCGTGCGGCTCCCACTCGGTCGCCTGGGGCACGACCGCGGACAGTGTGCGGGAGCTGTCCGTCGTCACCGCACGCGGGCGGCGGCTGCGGCTCGGTCCCGGGTGGGCGGGCGCCCCGGAAGGGCTGCGCGAGCTGGCCGAGGGCGAACTGGCCCGGCTGCGCACCGGCTTCCCGGACCTGCCCCGCCGCATCTCCGGGTACGCGCTGGACGCGCTGCTGCCCGAGAAGGGTGCCGACGTCGCCCGCTCCTTCTGCGGCTCCGAGGGCACCCTCGGCATCCTCACCGAGGCCGTCGTCGGCCTGGTCGAGGCGCCCCGTGCGCGAGCCCTGGCCGTGCTGGCGTACGGCGACGAGAGCGCGGCCGCCGAAGCCGCCGCCGGCCTGCTGCCGCTGCGGCCGCTCACCGTGGAGGGCATGGCCGCCGACCTGGTGCCGGCCGGGTCCGGGCTGCCGGGGGGCGGCGCCTGGCTGTTCGTGGAGACCGGCGGTGAGACGGCGGGCGAGGCCCTCGCGCACGCCGAGCGGATCGTGCGCGCCGCGGACGTCGTGGAGGCACTCGTCGTCACCGACCCGGCGGCCCAACGGGCCCTGTGGCGCATCCGCGAGGACGCGGCCGGCACGGCCACCCGGATGCCGGACGGCACGGAGGCCTGGCCCGGCTGGGAGGACTGCGCGGTCCCGCCCGCCCGGCTCGGCGCCTACCTGCGCGACTTCCGCGCCCTGCTGTCGGCCCACGGCCTGCGCGGCACGCCCTACGGCCACTTCGGTGACGGCTGCATCCACGTCCGCATCGACTTCGACCTGCTCACCGAGGCCGGCATCGGCCGCTTCCGCCGCTTCTCCGAGGAGCTGGCCGACCTGGTGGTGGCCCACGGCGGCTCCCTGTCCGGCGAGCACGGCGACGGCCAGGCCCGCGCGGAGCTGCTCCCGCGGATGTACGGCGCGCGGACGGTCCGCCTCTTCGAGCGCGCCAAGGCGGTCTGGGACCCCGACGACCTGCTCAACCCCGGCATCCTGGTCCGCCCGGCCCCCCTCGACGCGAACCTCCGCTTCTCCGTCCTGCCGAGCCGCCGGGGTGACGTGACCTCCCGGTCCTCGGCCCGCGTGGTCTCCGGTTCGTCGGCCGGGATGACGTCCGGTTCTCCGGCCGGGGGGACCTCCGGATCTCCGGCCGACGGGACCTCCGATTCTTCGGCGGACGTGGTCTGCGGTTCCCCGGCAGGGGTGGCTTCCGGCTCTCCGGGCGAGGGGACCTCCGGTTCTCCGGCCGGGGTGGCCGTCGACGTCGCCTTCGGCTATCCGGCGGACGGCGGCGACTTCGCCGCGGCTGTCCGCCGCTGCGTCGGCGTCGCCAAGTGCCGTACGACCACGACCGCCGGCCCCGCCGTGATGTGCCCCTCCTACCGGGCCACCGGCGAGGAGCAGCACTCCACGCGCGGCCGGGCCCGGTTGCTGCACGAGATGCTCGCCGGCGAGGTGATCACCGACGGCTGGGGGTCCACGGAGGTCCGGGACGCCCTCGACCTCTGCCTGTCCTGCAAGGGCTGCCGCTCGGACTGCCCGGTCGGCGTGGACATGGCCACCTACAAAGCGGAGTTCCTGCACCACCACTACGCCGACCGCCGCCGCCCCGCCGCCCACCACACCATGGGCCGCCTCCCGGAATGGCTCCACTGGACGGCCCGCACCCGCACGGCGCCGGTCCTGAACGCGCTGGCTGCGGTCGGCCCGCTGGCCCGCATCGGCAGACGGCTGGGCGGGCTGGCACCGGAACGGGAGATCCCGCGGCTGGCGACGCGGACGTTCAGCGCCTGGTGGCGCGGGCGAAAGCCCACCGGATCCACCGGATCCACCGGATCCACCGGATCCACCGGATCCACCGGATCCACCGGATCCGCCGTCTCCCCCGACTCTGCTGACTTCCCCGACTTCCCTGGCTCAGCGGGGCACCTGGTGGTCCTCTGGCCGGACACCTTCACCGAACACCTCTCGCCGTCCGTCGGACAGGCCGCCGTGCGCGTGCTGGAGGCCGCCGGGCTGCGGGTGGCGCTTCCGCCCACCCGGCTGCCGGGCCGCGGAGCCATCGCCGACGGCCGGACAGGGGCGGCGACGGCACTGCTCACGGCCCGCCGGGCCCGGGTCTGTTGCGGACTCACCTACATCTCCACCGGCCAGCTGGACCGCGCCCGCCGGGTCCTGCGCCGCACCCTGGACCTGATGGAACCGGTGCTGCGGGCCGGGGTCCCGGTCGTCGTCCTGGAGCCGAGCTGCGCCGCCGCCCTCCGCGGCGACCTCCCGGAACTCCTGCCCGACGACCCGCGGGCCGCCCGGCTCGCCGCCGCGGTCCTCACCTTCGCCGAAACCCTGGAACGCCACGCCCCGGACTGGACCCCGCCCGCCGTCGACCGACCGGTGGCCGGCCAGACCCACTGCCACCAGCACGCGGTGCTCGGCGACAGCCCCGACCGCCGGCTGCGAACCGCCGCGGGACTCACCGGCGAGCTGAGCGGAGGCTGCTGCGGACTGGCCGGCAACTTCGGCTTCGAGAAGGGCCACTTCGAGGTCTCCCGCGCCTGCGCCGAGGAACAGCTCCTGCCGTCCGTCCGGCAAGCACCCCCGGGCACGGTCGTGCTGGCCGACGGCTTCTCCTGCCGCACCCAGCTGGAACAGCTCGCCGGGGTCCGGGGCCGGCACCTGGCGGAGGTGCTCGCGGAGGCCCTGGACGCGTCCGCAGGGGGTGGCGGACCGGCCGGTTCATAAGGCCGCACCCAGCTTCCCAAGAGAACTCTCAGCTTCGAGCAGGTTCCGGGCAGGTCTCCCAGGAAACACAAAGGAATTCACAGCGCCCCCTTGCCGATTTCGCGGTTCCGGGCCCCTGAGTGGCGTGTAAGTTCATCGATGTCGGGTTCCGGAGACGGAATTCAACACCACCGGAACAATGCGAAACGAGGAGACGGAAATGAGCTTCAAGAAGCTTGCCCCGCTGCCCCCCAAGCCCAAGTCGAAGCAGCTCCCCCCGCCGCCGAAGCCGAAGCCGAAGAAGCACGCGCACAAGCCGCTGCCGAAGCCGCTGCCCGGCCGGGACGCGTGATCCGCAGCTGAGAGAAAAGGGGTCGACGGTGCACCGTCGACCCTTTTCCTCTTCCCGCGGGAAGAGAATCAGGAAAGGTTTCCAGATGGCTGACCAAGCTCTGACGGCCGACGAGGGCGAAGAATACGAATCCGACTCGCCGACCATTTCCGCCCGCACGGCATTCCGCCGCTTCTGGCCGCTGACCAAGGGTCTCAGGAAATGGCTGCTGGTCGTCTGGCTGTGCACGGTGCTCGCCGCGCTCGCCGAGACCGAGGCCATCCTGCTGTTCAGCGACCTGACCGACCACGCCCTGCGGGAGGGTTCGCCGGCGGCGTTCTGGAGCCCCGCCGCCAAGTGGCTGGGCATCGCGGTGGCCGGCGCGCTCGTCGCGTACGCGGGCAACTCGCTGGCCGCGTGGGCCACCGAGCGCTTCGTGATGCGGCTGCGCGAGCACGTCTTCGACCACGTCCAGCAACTGCCCCCGCACTTCTTCCAGCGCCACCGCCAGGGCGATCTGCTCTCCCGGCTGACCGGTGACGTCGAGGCCATCGAGACGATGGTCGTGTCCGGTCTCGTCGGCGCCGCCTCGGCGGCCTTCTCCGCCCTCTTCTACGCCGTCGCCGCGTTCTGGCTGCGCTGGGACCTCGCCGCCGCCACCTTCGTCCTCGCCCCCCTGTTCTGGCTGGCCGCCCACCGCTTCTCCGGCTCCATCAAGGACGTCTCCCGCGCGGGCCGGGTCGCCGACGGCGCGATCACCTCCGTGGTGGAGGAGTCCCTCGGCAACATCGTCCTCACCCAGGCCTACGACCGCCGGGACGCCGAGCGCCGCCGGCTGCACGAGGAGGCGGGCGCCTGGTTCCGCGCCTCCGTCCGCTCCACCCGCCTGAACGAGGCCTACGAGCAGCTCGTCCAGGTCATCGAGACGGTCTGCGTGCTCGCCGTGATCGGCATCGGCGCCTGGGAGATCTCCACCGGCCGGATGACCCTCGGCCGGCTCCTGGCCTTCGCCGCCTTCCTCGGCTACCTCTACCCGCCCGTCCGCGGTCTCGCCCAGCTCGGCCTCACGGTCACCGCGGCCACCGCGGGCGCCGAACGGCTCATCGAGATCCTGGACGTGCGCCCCTCCGTCACCGACCCCCGGCGCGGCGCGGACGTGGGGCGCCCGGACGGCACCGTCGAGGTCCGGGACGTCTCCTTCCGCTACCCCGGCACCGACCGGGCCGCCCTCGAAGGCCTCTCCTTCGTCGTCCGCCCCGGCGAGCTGGTGATCATCACCGGCCCGAGCGGAGCCGGCAAGTCCACGGTGTCCAAGCTGCTGCTGCGCTTCTACGACCCCGACTCCGGGGACGTCCTCCTGGACGGCGTCCCGCTGCGGGACTTCCCGCTGGCCCGGCTGCGCGAGTACGTCACCCTGCTTCCGCAGGAAACCCTGGTGCTGCGCGACGCGGTGCGCGCCAACATAGCCTGCGGCCGGCCCGGTGCCAGCGAGCAGGCGATCGTGGAGGCGGCGAAGGCGGCCGACGCCCACGACTTCATCGTCCGGCTCCCCGACGGCTACGACACCAAGGTCGACCCGAACTCCGCCCGCCTCTCCGGCGGCCAGCTCCAGCGCCTGGCCGTCGCCCGCGCCATCCTGCGCGACGCACCCGTCCTGGTCCTGGACGAACCGACCACCGGCCTGGACGCGATGGCCGCCCGCCGCATCGTCAAGCCGCTGCGCCGCCTGATGGCGGGCCGTACGACCATCATGATCACGCACGATCTCAACCTGGCCCCCGACGCCGACCGCATCATCGTCGTGGACCGCGGCCACATCGTGGAGACCGGCCGCCACGACGAACTCCTCGCCCGGGGCGGGGCCTACGCCCGCCTGCACCGCTCCCAGAACAACGCGGTCCTGGACACCGGGGAGCTCCGCATGCCGCTCTGGGAACCGCGGCCACCGGCACCGGCGTACGAGTACGGACACGGGAACGGGAACGGCCCGGTGCAGGAGGGCGGATACGCACACGGTTACGGCTGTGACCCCGGCGACGGCGACGGCTCCGGCTCTGGTCACGGCTACGGCTACGGCTACGGCTACGGCTTTGGCGCCGGGCAGGGGGACATCGTTCCCTCGGTCCTCCCGGACGGCCGTCCCCTGTTCCGCGACGAGGAGGGGTGGCCCAGCGGCTGACACCGGGAGTCCGGCATCCGGGACAGTCCCAAAAAGGGTTCACGCACCTGACGAAGTCCACTACCCTGGACTTGGCAGTACATCGCGATGCACGCACTCGATCAAGCACCAGGACCGCCCGTGACCGCCGCACCCAGCACGACCTCGCCGTCCCCGACCACGCCCTCCGCCCCGGGAGGAAGCCGTTCCGGCTCACTCGGCTCACTCGGGCCGGTCGGCCTGGTGCTGGCCGGCGGGATCTCGGTGCAGTTCGGCGGTGCGCTGGCGGTCACCCTGATGCCCCGGGCCGGCGCGCTGGGCGTGGTGACCCTGCGTCTCCTGGCGGCGGCGGTCGTCCTCCTCCTGGTCTGCCGTCCCCGCCTGCGTGGTCACTCGCGCACCGACTGGGGCACGGTGATCGTCTTCGGTATCACCATGGGCGCGATGAACGGCCTGTTCTACGAAGCGGTCGCCCGCATCCCGCTGGGTCCGGCGGTCACCCTCGAAGTCCTCGGCCCGCTGGCCCTCTCGGTCCTGGCCTCGCGCCGCGCGGTCAACGCGGTCTGGGCCGGCCTGGCGCTCGCCGGCGTCTTCCTGCTCGGCGGCGGTGGTTTCAGCAACCTGGACCCCACGGGTGTCGCTTTCGCCCTGGGTGCCGGAGCCATGTGGGCGGCCTACATAGTCTTCAGCGCCCGTACGGGCCGCCGCTTTCCCCAGGCCGACGGCCTGGCCCTCGCCATGGCCGTAGCGGCCCTCCTCTTCCTCCCCATCGGCATCGCCGAGGCCGGCACCCGGCTCCTCGATCCCACCACCGTCGCCCTGGGCTCGGCGGTGGCGCTGCTCTCGTCGGTCCTGCCCTACACCCTCGAACTCCTGGCCCTGCGCCGCCTCCCGGCGTCCACCTTCGCCATCCTCATGAGCCTCGAACCCGCCATCGCGGCCACCGCCGGCCTCCTCATCCTCGGCCAGTCCCTGACCGCCACCGAGGCCGCCGCGATCGCGCTCGTCATCGCGGCGAGCATCGGCGCGGTCCGCACCCAGGTGGGCCGGAACAAGGTCCCGCCGCTCCCGGCCGAGGGCCAGTGACCCCTCCCCGCCCTCCCACCCCGGCTGACCAGCGACCGCACTCAGCGGCGTAGGCCCGCCGCGAGCAGCGCGGGCTCGCCCTGAGCGACGGGGACTCGCTCCGAGCGGCATGAACTCGTCCTGAGCGACGCGGGCCCCGAGAGATGCGCGCCCACCCCGTGCCATGCGAGCCCACCCCGAGCCACGCGCGCCCGCCCTGATCTGCCCGGCCCCTTGGGCGATGCGTGGCTGCTCCGTGCCGCGTGAGCCCTCGCCGGGCGACGCCTGCCCGCGCTGATCGCGCGCCTCCTGGGTGATGCGCGCCTGCTCCGCGCCGCGTGAGCCTCCCCGGGCGACGCCCGCCCGAACCGCCCGAGCCCACCCCGAGCCACACGCGCCCGCCCCGAACCGCCCGAACGCACCCCCGAGCCACACGCGCCCGCCTCGAACCGCCCGAGCCACGCGGGCCAGCCCCGAGCCACACGAGCCAACCCTCCGAGCCGTGCGCGCACCCCGAGCCTCCCGAGCCACGCGCGCCCACCCCGAACCGCCCGAGCCCAGTCCGAGCCACGCGGGCCAGCCCCGAGTCACACGAGCCAACCCTCCGAGCCGTGCGCGCACCCCCAGCCGCCCGAGCACCTCCCGAGCCACGCGCGCCCGCCCCGAACCGCCCGAGCACCCCCCGAGCCACGCGCGCCCGCCCTGAGCCACGCGAGCCACCCCCCCAAGCCACACGACCGACCCCCCACCGAAATTCATGCAAGCACGCTTGATTGTTTCTCCCCCCACTGCCATGCTCCCCCCATGGCCGACCCGACGCCCGTCATCGACGACCTGCGTGCCGAGAGCGCTGAACTCGACCTGATCGTGGCCGAGTTGGGTCCTGAGCGGTGGGCCCTTCCCACGCCCGCGCCCGGCTGGACCGTCGCTCACCAGATCGCGCACCTCGCCTGGACCGATCGCTCGGCGCTGGTCGCCGTCACCGACCCCGACGCCTTCCGGGCGCTGGTGGAGAAGGCGCTCGCGGCCCCCGACTCGTTCGTGGACGAGGGTGCCGAGGAGGGCGCCGCGCTTCCGTCCGCCGAGCTGCTCGCGGCCTGGCGCGGCGGGCGGAACGCCCTCGACCAGGCCCTGCGCGCCGCCCCGGGCGGGGCCCGTTTCCCCTGGTACGGCCCGCCCATGTCCGCCGCCTCCATGGCCACTGCCCGACTCATGGAGACCTGGGCGCACGCGCTGGACGTCGCTGACGCCCTCGGTGTGGTGCGTACACACACCGACCGACTCCGGCATGTGGTCCGGCTCGGGGTGCGAACCCGCGACTTCGCCTTCGGTGTGCACGGACTCACCGCGCCGGCCGACGAGTTCCGCGTGGAACTCACCGCGCCCTCGGGCGAGGTGTGGGCGTACGGCGACGAAAAAGCCGCCCAGCGTGTCACCGGTCCCGCCCTGGACTTCTGCCTCCTGGTCACCCAGCGCGCCCACCGCCACGACCTCGCCCTGACGGCCGTGGGCCCGGACGCCGACCGCTGGCTCGACATCGCCCAGGCCTTCGCGGGCCCGCCCGGCGCCGGCCGCCCGCCGAAGGAGGCCGGCCGGTGACCCCCCTGCGCATCGGCAACTTCTCCGGTTTCTACGGCGACCGCGCGAGCGCCCTGCGCGAGATGCTCACCGGCGGCGAGGTGGACGTCCTCACCGGCGACTACCTCGCCGAACTCACCATGCTCATCCTCGGCCGCGACCGGCTGAAGGACCCGTCGGCGGGATACGCCCGCACCTTCCTGCGCCAACTGGAGGACTGCCTCGGCCTCGCCCACGAGCGCGGCGTGCGGATCGTCACCAACGCCGGAGGTCTCCACCCCGCCGGACTGGCCGAGGAGATACGCGGTCTGGCGGAGCGGCTCGGGATACCGGTGCGGGTCGCGCGGGTCGAGGGGGACGATCTCACCGCCGCCCACCCCGGCACCCTGGCCGCCCACGCCTACCTCGGCGGCTTCGGCATCGCCGAGTGCCTGCGGGCCGGCGCCGACGTGGTGGTCACCGGTCGGGTGACCGACGCGGCGCTCGTCACCGGGCCGGCCGCCGCCCACTTCGGCTGGCGCCCCACGGACCACGACCGGCTCGCCGGTGCCGTCGTCGCCGGACACGTACTGGAGTGCGGGACCCAGGCGACCGGCGGGAACTACGCCTTCTTCGGCGAGGGCGACGTACGCCGTCCCGGCTTCCCGCTCGCCGAGATCCACCCCGACGGCAGCAGCGTGATCACCAAGCATCCCGGCACCGGCGGCTTCGTGGACGTGGGCACGGTCACCGCCCAGCTGCTGTACGAGACCGGCGGGGCCCGGTACGCCGGGCCCGACGTCACCGCCCGGCTGGACACCGTACGGCTGAACCAGGACGGGCCGGACCGGGTGCGGATCGAGGGGGTGCGCGGGGAGGCGCCGCCGCCGACGCTCAAGACCGGGCTCAATCGGCTGGGCGGCTTCCGCAACGAGGTCGTCTTCGTCCTCACGGGACTCGACATCGAGGCCAAGGCGGCCCTGGTGCGCGAGCAGCTCGCCGACGCGCTCGCCAAGTCGCCGCCGCGGGACGTGCGCTGGGAGCTGGTGCGGACCGACCGGGCCGACGCCGACACCGAGGAGACGGCCAGCGCCCTGCTGCGGCTCGTCGTACGCGACCCGGACCAGCGGGTCGTGGGGCGCGCGCTGAGCGGGGCCGCCGTGGAACTGGCCCTCGGAAGCTACCCGGGCTTCCATGTGGTGTCCCCACCCGGAAAGGGCTCCCCTTATGGGGTGTTCGAGGACGTGTACGTGCCCCATGGGGCTGTGGACCATGTGGCCGTCCTCCACGACGGACGCCGTATCCCCGTGCCGCCGCCCCAGGAGACACGGCCCCTGGGCGCCGTACCGCCTCCGCCCCTCCCGGATCCCCTTCCGCCCGGCCCGGCCCGGCGGGCCCCGCTCGGCCTGGTCGCCGGAGCGCGCAGCGGGGACAAGGGCGGGAACGCCAACGTGGGGGTGTGGGCGCGGACGGACGAGGCCTGGCGGTGGCTCGCGCACACCCTCACCACCGACAGGTTCCGGCAGCTGCTGCCCGAGACCCGCGACCTGCCGGTGACCCGGCACTTCCTCCCCGGCCTGCGCGCCCTCAACTTCGTCGTCGAGGGCATCCTCGGCGCCGGCGTCGCCGCGCAGGCCCGTTTCGACCCGCAGGCCAAGGCCCTCGGCGAATGGCTGCGCTCCCGCCACCTGGACATCCCGGAGACCCTGCTGTGACGGTTCTGCAGACCGCTGTCGACCCCACCGCCCCCGACCACCGGGCCCACCGCGCGGCCATGCTCGCCAAGCTCGCCGACCTGGAGGCCGAACACGCCAAGGCGCTCGCCGGCGGCGGCGAGAAGTACGTCCGGCGGCACCGCGAACGCGGCAAGCTGCTCGCCCGCGAGCGCATCGAACTACTGCTGGACCCCGACACCCCGTTCCTGGAGCTGTCGCCGCTGGCCGCCTGGGGCAGCGACCACCCCGTCGGCGCCTCCCTCGTCACCGGCATCGGCGTGGTCGAGGGCGTGGAGTGCCTGATCACCGCGAACGACCCGACCGTACGCGGCGGCGCGAGCAACCCCTGGAGCCTCAAGAAGGCCCTGCGCGCCAACGACATCGCGCTCGCCAACCGGCTGCCCTGCATCAGCCTGGTGGAGTCGGGAGGCGCCGACCTGCCGTCCCAGAAGGAGATCTTCATCCCCGGCGGGGCGATCTTCCGCGACCTGACCCGGCTCTCCGCCGCCGGCATCCCGACGATCGCCGTCGTCTTCGGCAACTCCACCGCCGGCGGCGCCTACGTCCCCGGCATGTCCGACCACGTGATCATGGTCAAGGAACGGGCGAAGGTGTTCCTCGGCGGGCCGCCCCTGGTCAAGATGGCCACCGGGGAGGAGAGCGACGACGAGTCCCTCGGCGGCGCCGAGATGCACGCGCGCGTGTCCGGCCTCGCCGACTACTTCGCCCTGGACGAGCCGGACGCCCTGCGCCAGGCCCGCCGGGTCGTGGCCCGCCTCAACCACCGCAAGGCGTACCCGGACCCGGGCCCGGCCCAGCCGCCCGCGTACGACCCCGAGGAACTGCTGGGCATCGTCCCGGGCGACCTGAAGATCCCGTTCGACCCGCGCGAGGTCGTCGCCCGGCTCGTGGACGGCTCCGACTTCGACGAGTTCAAGCCGCTGTACGGCACCAGCCTGGTCACCGGCTGGGCGGCCCTGCACGGCTACCCCGTCGGCATCCTGGCCAACGCCCAGGGCGTCCTGTTCAGCGCCGAGTCCCAGAAGGCCGCCCAGTTCATCCAGCTCGCCAACCAGCGCGACATCCCGCTGCTGTTCCTGCACAACACCACCGGTTACATGGTCGGCAGGGAGTACGAGCAGGGCGGGATCATCAAACACGGCGCCATGATGATCAACGCGGTGAGCAACAGCCGGGTCCCGCACCTGTCGGTCCTCATGGGCGCGTCGTACGGCGCCGGGCACTACGGCATGTGCGGCCGGGCCTACGACCCGCGCTTCCTGTTCGCCTGGCCCAGCGCCAAGTCCGCCGTCATGGGCCCGCAGCAGCTCGCCGGCGTGCTCTCCATCGTCGCCCGGCAGTCGGCGGCGGCGAAGGGGCAGCCGTACGACGAGGACGCGGACGCGGCCCTGCGCGCCATGGTGGAGCAGCAGATCGAGTCCGAGTCGCTGCCCATGTTCCTGTCCGGGCGGCTGTACGACGACGGCGTCATCGACCCGCGCGACACCCGCACCGTCCTCGGCCTGTGCCTGTCCGCCCTGCACACCGCCCCCTACGAGGGCGCGCGCGGCGGCTTCGGCGTCTTCCGGATGTGAGGGATCCCGTGATTTCCACTGTGCTCGTCGCCAACCGGGGCGAGATCGCCTGCCGCGTCTTCCGCACCTGCGCCGACCTCGGCATCCGCACGGTCGCCGTGTACTCGGACGCCGACGAGAACGCGCTCCACGCGCGCGTGGCCGACACGGCGGTACGACTGCCGGGCGCGGCGCCCGCCGACACCTACCTGCGCGGCGACCTCGTCGCGAAGGCGGCCCTGGCCGCCGGCGCGGACGCCGTGCACCCCGGCTACGGCTTCCTGTCCGAGAACCCCGGCTTCGCCCGCGCCGTCCTCGACGCCGGTCTGGTCTGGATCGGTCCGCCCCCGCGGGCCATCGAGGCCATGGCGTCCAAGACCCGCGCCAAGCGGCTGCTGGGCATCGAGCCCCTGCACGAGGTGACCGAGGCCGACCTGCCCGTCCTGGTGAAGGCGGCGGCGGGCGGCGGCGGGCGCGGCATGCGGATCGTGCGCCGCCTGGCGGACCTGCCGGCCGCGCTGGAGGGAGCGCGCGCCGAGGCCGCGAGCGCCTTCGGCGACGGAGAGGTGTTCGTGGAGCCGTACCTCGAACACGGCCGCCACGTGGAGGTGCAGATCCTCGCCGACACCCACGGCACCGTCTGGCCCCTCGGCACCCGCGACTGCTCCCTCCAGCGCCGCCACCAGAAGGTGATCGAGGAGGCGCCGGCGCCCGGACTCGGCCGGCAACTCGCGGACGAGCTGCGCACACTCGCCGTGCGCGCCGCCCGCGCCGTCTCCTACACAGGCGCCGGCACCGTCGAGTTCCTGGTCGCCGACGGCCGCGCCCACTTCCTGGAGATGAACACCCGCCTCCAGGTCGAACACCCCGTCACCGAGGCCGTCTTCGGACTCGACCTGGTCGCCGAACAGATCCGGATCGCCGAGGGACACGCCCTAGGGAAGGAACCCCCACGCGCGCGTGGCCACGCGGTCGAGGCCCGCCTCTACGCCGAGGACCCGGCCCGCGACTGGGCCCCGCAGACCGGCACCCTGCACCGCCTCGCCGTACCGGCCGGCGTCCGCCTGGACACCGGCTACACCGACGGGGACCCCATCGGCGTGCACTACGACCCGATGCTCGCCAAGGTCGTCGCCCACGCCCCCACCCGCGCGGAGGCCGTCCGCAGGCTCGCCGGCGCGCTGGAGTCCGCCGTGGTCCACGGCCCGGTCACCAACCGGGACCTGCTGGTGCGCTCCCTGCGGCACCCGGAGTTCACGGCCGCCCGCATGGACACCGGCTTCTACGACCGCCACCTGCGCGAACTGACCGCCCCCGCCCACGACCCCCTCGCCCCGCTGGCCGCCGCCCTCGCCGACGCCCACGGCCGCTCCCGCTTCGGCGGCTGGCGCAACGTCCCCTCACAGCCGCAGGTGAAGCGGTACGCGATGGGCGGCGAGGAGCACGAGGTCCGCTACCGGCACACCAGGGACGGGCTCGCCGCGGACGGGGTCCGGGTCGTCCACGCCGACGCGCGGCTCGTCGTCCTCGAAGCGGACGGCGTCCGCCGCCGGTTCGAGGTGGCCCGCTACGGCGACCAGGTCCACGTCGGCGCCGCCCGCCTGACCGCCCTGCCCCGCTTCCCCGACCCGACGGCCCAGCTCGCCCCCGGTTCCCTGGTCGCCCCCATGCCGGGCACGGTCGTACGCCTCGCCGAGGGCCTCGTGGAAGGGGCAACGGTCCGGGCCGGTCAGGGCCTCATATGGGTGGAGGCGATGAAGATGCAGCACCAGATCGCGGCACCGGCCGCCGGAACCCTCACCGCCCTGTACGCCAGGCCCGGCCGGCAGGTGGAGCCCGGCGAGGTGCTGGCAGTAGTGCAGGAAACCTCTTCCTAGGAGCCCCATGACCTCCGTCATCGAATCCGAAGAGCACAAGGCCCTCCGGTCCGCGGTAGCCGCCCTCGGCAAGCGCTACGGCCGCGACTACCGCGCCCGCACCGTCGCCGAGGGCAAACCCCCCGCCGAACTCTGGTGCGAGGCAGGAAGGCTCGGCTACCTCGGCGTCAGCCTCCCGGAGGAGTACGGCGGAGGCGGCGGAGGCATAGCCGAACTCTCCATCGTCCTCGAAGAGCTGGGAGCCGCGGGCTCACCCCTGCTCATGCTGGTCGTCTCCCCGGCCATCTGCGGCACGGTCATCTCCCGCTTCGGCACCGAGGAGCAGAAACGGCGGTGGCTGCCCGGGATCGCCGACGGCAGCCGCCTCATGGCCTTCGGGATCACCGAACCCGACGCCGGCTCCAACAGCCACCGCATCACCACCACCGCCCGGCGCGACGGCACCGACTGGCTGCTGACCGGCCGGAAGGTCTTCATCTCCGGTGTCGACCTCGCCGACGCCGTCCTCGTCGTCGGCCGCACCGAGGACGCCCGCACCGGCACCCTCAAGCCCTGCCTGTTCATCGTCCCCACGGACGCCGAGGGCTTCCACAAGCACCCCATCGACATGGAACTCAACGCGGCGGAGAAGCAGTTCGAGCTGGTCCTGGACGACGTACGGCTGCCCGCCGACGCGCTCGTGGGCGCGGGCCCCTCCCACGCTCCCGGCAGTGGGGGAGAGGACGCGGGGCTCCTCCAGCTCTTCGCCGGGCTCAACCCCGAACGGATCATGACCGCCGCGTTCGCGATCGGCATGGGCCGCCACGCGCTCACCCGGGCGATCGAGTACGCCCGCGACCGCACGGTCTGGAAGGCCCCCATCGGCGCCCACCAGGCCATCGCCCACCCCCTGGCGCAGGCCCACATCGACCTTGAACTGGCCCGGCTCATGATGCAGAAGGCGGCCCGTCTCTACGACTCCGGTGACGACGTCGGCGCGGGCGAGGCCGCCAACATGGCCAAGTACGCGGCCGGGGAGGCCTGCGTGAAGGCCGTCGACCAGGCCGTGCACACCCTCGGCGGCAACGGACTCACCCGGGAGTTCGGACTCGCCTCGCTGATAACAGCCGCGCGCGTGGCTCGTATTGCCCCGGTGAGCCGGGAGATGATCCTCAACTACGTCTCCCACCAGACCCTGGGCCTGCCCAAGTCGTACTGAGCGGCCCCCGCGTGAGGAGGAACCGTGTTCCGCAGCGAGTACGCAGACGTTCCGCCCGTAGCACTCCCCATCCATGAAGCCGTCCTCGGCCGGGCCGCCGCCTTCGGCGACCAGCCCGCCCTCGTCGACGGCACGGACGGCACCACCCTCACGTACGAACAGGTGGACCGGTTCCACCGACGCCTGGCCGCCGCCCTCGCCGACGCCGGCGTCCGCAAGGGCGACGTCCTCGCCCTGCACAGCCCCAACACGATCGCCTTCCCCACCGCCTTCTACGCGGCCACGCGCGCGGGTGCCGCCGTCACCACCGTGCACCCGCTCGCCACCGCGGAGGAGTTCTCGAAGCAGCTTGAGGACAGCGGCGCCCGCTGGATCGTCACCGTCTCCCCGCTGCTCCAGACCGCCCGCCGGGCCGCCGTGACCGCGGGCGGTGTACGGGAGATCCTGGTCTGCGACAGCGCGCCCGGGCACCGCTCGCTGATCGACCTGCTCGCCACCACCGCGCCGGAACCCGACGTCGCCATCGACCCGGCCGAGGACATCGCCGCACTGCCGTACTCCTCCGGCACCACCGGCACCCCCAAGGGCGTCATGCTCACCCACCGGCAGATCGCCACCAACCTCGCCCAGCTGGAACCCGCCGTCCCCACCGGGCCCGGCGACCGCATCCTCGCCGTCCTGCCGTTCTTCCACATCTACGGCCTCACCGCCCTGATGAACGCGCCCTTGCGGCACGGCGCCACCGTCGTCGTCCTGCCCCGCTTCGAGCTGGAGACCTTCCTCGCCGCGATCGAGACCCACCGCATCACCGGCCTGTACGTCGCCCCGCCGATCGTCCTCGCCCTGGCCAAGCACCCCGCCGTCAGCCGCTACGAGCTGTCCTCCCTCAAGTACGTGATCAGCGCCGCCGCCCCGCTGGACGCACGACTCGCCCTCGCCTGCGCCGAACGCCTCGGCCTGCCCCCGATCGGCCAGGCCTACGGCATGACGGAACTGTCCCCGGGCACCCACGTCGTCCCCCTCGACCGGCTGCGCGAGGCCCCCGCCGGCACGGTCGGCCGGCTCGTCGCCGGCACCGAGATGCGGATCGTCTCCCTGGACGACCCCGGCAAGGACCTCGGCCCCGGCGAGCCCGGCGAGATCCTCATCCGCGGCCCCCAGGTGATGAAGGGCTACCTCGGCCGCCCCGACGCCACCGCCGCCATGATCGACGCCGACGGCTGGCTGCACACCGGCGACGTCGGCCACGTCGACCCCGACGGCTGGCTGTTCGTCGTCGACCGGGTCAAGGAACTGATCAAGTACAAGGGGTTCCAGGTGGCCCCCGCCGAACTGGAGGCCCTCCTGCTCACCCACCCCGGCATCGCCGACGCCGCCGTCATCGGCGCGTACGACGACGACGGCAACGAGATCCCGCACGCCTTCGTCGTCCGCGCCCCCACCGCCGGCGACCTCACCGAGAACGACGTCCTGCTGCACGTCGCCGAACGCGTCGCCCCCTACAAACGCGTCCGCCGCGTCACCTTCGTCGACACCGTCCCCCGCGCCGCCTCCGGCAAGATCCTGCGCCGACAGCTCAGGGAGCACCCATGACGGACCCGACCGCACTGATCGGCCGCACCCGCGCGCGTGGCGTCGACACCCTCAGCCTCGACGCCACCGACACCCGCAACGCCCTGTCGGCGGCCCTGGTCACGGAACTCGCCACCGCCCTCGCCGCCTCCGGCGAGGACCCGGACGTACGGGCCGTGGTCCTCACCCACACCGGTACGACCTTCAGCGCCGGTGCCGACCTGCGCGACCCGCCCGATCCCGACGCCCTCGTGGCCCTCCTCCGGCAGATCACCGAGCTGCCCAAACCGGTCGTCGCCCGCGTCACCGGGCACGTCCGCGCCGGCGGCCTCGGCCTGCTCGCCGCCTGCGACATCGCCGTGGCCGGCCCCGCGGCCACCTTCGCCTTCACAGAGGTACGCATCGGAGTCGCCCCCGCCGTGATCTCCCTCCCGGTGATCCCGCGCACCGACCCCCGCGCCCTCGCCCGCTACTACCTCACCGGCGAACGCTTCGCCCCCGCCGAGGCCGTACGCCTCGGCCTGCTCACGGCCGCGGTGGCGGACGACGCGAAGGACGCGAAGGACGCGAAAGACGTGGACGACGTCCTCGCACCCATCCTGGACGGCCTGCGCCGCTCGTCCCCCGAGGCCCTGGCCGAGACGAAACGGCTGCTCACGGCTAGGGTGCTGGAGACATTCGACCGGGACGCGGCCGGGCTGACCGCGCTCTCGGCCCGGCTGTTCGCCTCCCCTCAGGCCCGGGAGGGGATGACGGCCTTCCTGGAAAGACGTGATGCGGCATGGGTGGTGTGAGTACGACGACCGAACGCGAGCGTGTCCCCAAGCAGGACCGCAGCCGGGCCACCCGGCAGCGGCTCCTGGAAGCCGCCGTGGCCTGCCTCGCCGAGCACGGCTGGGCGGGCTCCACGGTCGCCGCCGTCGCCGAACGCGCCGGCGTCTCCCGGGGCGCCGCCCAGCACCACTTCCCGACCCGCGAGGACCTGTTCACCGCCGCCGTCGAGTACGTCTCCGAGGAACGCTCCCTGGCGCTGCGCGCCCTCTTCCCCGACGGCCCCGCCGACCGCCGGGCCGTGGTGTCCGCCCTGGTCGACCTCTACACGGGCCCTCTCTTCCGCGCCGCCCTCCACCTGTGGGTCGCCGCCTCCGACGAGGAACAGCTGCGCCCCCGGGTGACCGAGCTGGAGGCCCGGGTCGGCCGCGAGACCCACCGCATCGCCGTCGACCTCCTCCACGCCGACGAGTCCCGCCCCGGCGTCCGCGAGACCGTCCAGGGCCTCCTCGACATGGCCCGCGGCCTCGGCCTCGCCAACCTCCTCACCGACGACACCGCCCGCCGCGAACGGGTCGTCGCCCAGTGGGCGGCCCTGCTGGAGGACGCGCTCGGCTAGCGCTCCACGGCGGGGCGTCCGGCCGGGGGTGCTGCCGCGGGGGCGCGTTACCCTTGGCGCATGCTTCCGATGCTCGTTCGCCGACGCCACGTGGACTACGTGCGCGTCACGAGCATGGGCTGTCGGCCCCTCTCCGCCTGACAAGCCCCCCTTTCGCGCTTTTCTTCCCTTTTTCCGGCACCAGGGGGCCGCTCACACCCCTCGGCGGCCACCCGTGCCCCGTACACCCGCGGACGCACCATGACCACGCACACAGCGACGTCGTACCACCAGCTCCCGATCATCGACCTGTCGGCCGCCGACCGCGGTCCCCAGGCCCGCTCCCTCCTCCACGCGCAGCTGCACAGCGCCGCCCACGACGTCGGCTTCTTCCAGCTCGTCGGACACGGCGTGACCCGGGCCGAGACCGACGCGCTGCTCACCGCGATGCGCGCCTTCTTCGCCCTCCCCGAGGCCGACCGGCTCGCCCTGGACAACACCGGCTCCCCGCACTTCCGCGGCTACACCCGCACCGGCGACGAACGCACCGGCGGCGCCCGCGACTGGCGCGACCAGCTCGACATAGGCGCCGAACGCCCCGCCCGGATCCCCGGCCCCGGCGAACCCCCGTACTGGTGGCTCCAGGGTCCCAACCAGTGGCCGGCCGCCCTCCCCGAGCTCCGTACGGCCGCCCTCGCATGGATCGACAGGCTCAGCGACGTCGCCCACCGCCTCCTGCACGAACTCCTGGCCTCGATCGGCGCCCCGGCCGACTTCTACGACCCGGTCTTCGGCCCCTACGCCCACCCGCACCTCAAGCTCGTCCGCTACCCGGGCAGCGCGGGCGACGGCACCGACCAGGGCGTCGGCGCCCACAAGGACTACGGCTTCCTCACCCTGCTCCTCCAGGACACGGTCGGCGGCCTCCAGGTCCAGCGCGAGGACGGCCGCTTCCACGACGTACCGCCCGTCGAGGGGGCGTTCGTCGTCAACCTCGGTGAACTCCTGGAGGTCGCCACCGACGGCTACCTGCTCGCCACCAACCACCGGGTGGTCAGCCCGCCCGGCGCGACGGAACGCTTCTCGGTCCCGTTCTTCTACAACCCCCGCCTGGACGCGAGGATCGCCCCGCTGCCGTTCCCGCACGCGCCGAAGGCCCCCGGCGTCACCACCGACCCGACGAACCCGCTGTACGCCGAGTACGGCTACAACGAACTGAAGGGCAAGCTCAGGGCCCACCCGCTGGTGGCGCGGCGACACCACGGGAGCCTTCTGGCACCGGCGTGAGCAGCCGGCCTCGGGGTGCGGGGCCGCACCGCCTCCACTAGTGGGCGATCTCCCCGTACCCCTCGATGTCCTCGGGCCGCCGCGCCCCCGGCCCCACGTACCGGGCGGAAGGCCGCACCAGCCGCCCGGTCCGCTTCTGCTCCAGGATGTGCGCCGACCACCCGGCCGTGCGGGCACACGTGAACATGGACGTGAACATGTGGGCCGGCACTTCCGCGAAGTCCAGGACGATCGCCGCCCAGAACTCCACGTTGGTGGCCAGCACCCGGTCCGGACGGCGGTTGTGCAGCTCCTCCAGCGCGGCCTTCTCCAACGCCTCGGCGACCTCGAACCGCGGCGCGCCCAGCTCCCGTGCCGTACGCCGCAGGACCCGCGCCCGTGGGTCCTCGGCCCGGTACACCCGGTGCCCGAAGCCCATCAGCCGCTCGCCCCGGTCCAGCGCCTGCCTGACGTAGGCCTCCGCGTCCCCCGTGCGCTCGATCTCCTCGATCATCCCCAGCACCCGCGACGGCGCACCGCCGTGCAGCGGACCGGACATCGCACCCACCGCGCCGGACAGCGCCGCGGCGACGTCCGCACCGGTGGAGGCGATGACCCGCGCCGTGAAGGTGGAGGCGTTCATGCCGTGCTCGGCGGCCGAGGTCCAGTACGCGTCGACGGCCGCGACGTGCTTGGGGTCCGGCTCGCCGCGCCAGCGGATCATGAACCGCTCGACCACGGAAGCGGCCTTGTCGATCTCCCGCTGCGGCACCATCGGCAGCCCCTGGCCGCGCGCGGACTGGGCGACGTACGACAGGGCCATGACGGCGGCCCGCGCCAGGTCCTCCCGGGCCTGCCGCTCGTCGATGTCCAGCAGGGGACGCAGCCCCCAGACGGGGGCGAGCATGGCGAGCGCCGACTGCACGTCCACCCGGATGTCACCGGAGTGCACGGGGATCGGGAACGGCTCGGCGGGCGGCAGACCGGGATTGAAGGCGCCGTCGACCAGCAGACCCCACACGTTCCCGAAGGAGACGTGCCCGACCAGGTCCTCGATGTCGACGCCCCGGTAACGCAGGGCGCCGCCCTCCTTGTCCGGTTCGGCGATCTCCGTCTCGAACGCGACGACTCCTTCGAGCCCGGGTACGAAATCGGACATCAGGCGGCTCCTCGTGATGTGTGGGCGGTGGTCACCCCGGTGATGCCCCGATCCGCCGGTGGTCACCCGTGGTCAACCCAACCGCAAAGGGAGCAGCACGATAACCCCCGGTGCCACGATTGGGGAGACCACACGACACTCAGTGCCATACCCGTTCGATACGGCAAGATGACCGCGTGACCGACCGCGACCCGCTCCTGGATCCCGTCCTCGATCCCGCCGCCATGCGCAAGCAGTACCGGGCCGACGGCCTCGCCGAGGAGGACCTCGCCACCCATCCGATGGACCAGTTCACCCGCTGGTTCGAGGACGCCGCCCGCGCGGCCCTGCACGGCACGCTCTACGAACCCAACGCGATGGTCGTCTCCACCGCGGACGCGCAGGGCCGCCCCAGCTCACGCACGGTCCTGATGAAGCAGTACGACACCGACGGCTTCGTCTTCTTCACCAACTACGACTCCCGCAAGGGCCGCGACCTGGCCGAGAACCCGCACATCTCGCTGCTCTTCCCCTGGCACCCGCTGGCCCGCCAGGTCATCGTCACCGGCACCGCCCGGCGCACCGGCCGCGACGAGACCGCCGCCTACTTCCGCACCCGCCCGCACGGCTCCCAACTGGGCGCCTGGGCCAGCGCGCAGTCCCGGGTGATCACCTCGCGCACCGAACTCGACACGGCCTACGCCGACCTCGCGGCCCGCTACCCCGAGGACGAGAAGGTCCCGGTGCCGCCGCACTGGGGCGGCTTCCGCGTCACCCCGGAGACGATCGAGTTCTGGCAGGGCCGCGTGAACCGCCTCCACGACCGCCTGCGCTACGTGGCCCGGCCGGACGGCACCTGGAAGGTCGAACGCCTCGGCCCCTGACGGGCCCCCACACACGCAGACGACCCGCGGGCTGGGTTCCTCCGAGGAGGAGCCGGCCGGACGTACCGGCAGCCCGCGGGTCGGGTGACTGCTTGGGATTGGCCGGCTGCACGCATCTGTCGCGCGCTGGTCCGGCACCGCACATGGCGTGGTGACGGGCCGCTAGCCCGCAGCCACCTCACGCGTCCGGGATTCACACATCTGCCGGATCACCTCCTTTCACCGTGTAACCGCAACCCTAGGAAGTCGCCGGCGCGGGCTCAACTGTTTTTTCCGGGAACGCCGGCGGCGCGGCTTCGGGTCGCTGCGGTCCGCCGTGTTGTCCGCGCTGCGGAGACCGTGCGATGTGTGCTGGAACGGAGAGGGGGAACGGGTGGGTCGACCTGCGGGTGCCGCTGGATGGGACGGCACATTGATCTCCGGAATCTTCCGGGAACATGCTGTGGGCTGAGTCACGTTCCAGTTGAATGAAGGCCAGTGAGCGAACCGAGCGCCGTGTGTGCGCGGACGCGGCTTCCAGGGGGTCCAGGTGAGTGCTTCGCGACGGAGTGGGGCCACTGACGAGCTGGGGCCGGACGAGCCCGGTGAGCCCGGCGGATCCGATCTGCTCGCCGCACTGCTCGACGGCATGGACGCGGCGCTGTGCGCCTTCGACGCCGACGGGGTCGTGACCCACTGGAACCGGGAGGCCGAGCGGATCCTCGGCTGGACGGCGGCGGAGGCGGTGGGGCGGCACGGGTTCGCCGGATGGGCGGTGCGCACCGCCGACGCCGAGGAGGTGCAGGCCCGGCTGATGTCGGCGATGCGCGCGCCGGGGCGGCAGGTGCACGAGTTCGCGCTCGTCACCAAGGACGGCGGGCGGGTGCTCGTACGGACGCAGTCGGCCGCCGTGCGCGGTCCCGACGGGGAGCCCGCGGGCGTGTACTGCGCGTTCAGCGAGGTGCACGCGCAGATCGACCTGGAGCGGTCGATCGCGCTGAGCGAGGCGCTGTTCGAGACCGCCGCCTGGGGGGTCGTCCTGGTCGACGCGGATCTGCGGCCCGCCGTCGTGAACGCGCACGCGGCGCGGACGCTCGGGGTGGGCCGTACGTCCGTGCTGGGGCGTCCGCTGGGCGAGCTGCTCGCGCAGGGCGTGGAGGAGCTGGAGGCCGCGCTCACCCACGTCCTCGCCGAGGGCGCGCCGCCTGCGCCCGCCGAGATGTGGGTGACCGTGCGGACCCCGGAGGGTGAGAAGCGCCGCTGCTGGCGCAGCGGGTTCGTGCGGCTGGCCTCCCCGCTCGCGGAGGAGCCGGTGCCGCTCGGGGTGGGGTGGCTGTTCGAGGACGTCACCGAGGCCAAGCAGACCGAGCAGGAGGCGTCCCTGCTGCGGTTCCGGACGAACCAGCTGCACCGTGCGGCGCGGGCCGCGGCCGAGTGCGAGGACCCGGTGGAGGCGGCCACCGTCCACCTCGACTTCGCCCTCGCCGGTTTCGCCGACCACGCCCTCGTCGACCGGGTGGCGGGCGCCCCGCGCGCGGAGGGCGCGGAACCCTCCGTGCGGCTGGTGCGGCTCGCCGCGACGCCCGCCGGGGCGCCGGGCCCGAGCCTGCTCACGGGCGCGGCCGGGCTGCCCGTGCGCTACCCGGAGGGGCATCCGGCGCTGCGGTGCGCGGAGCGGGGCGGGACCGTGCGCGCGGACGCCGGGCCGGCCGCGGCGGAGCGGGCGCGGGAGTGGGCGCTGGAGCGGCAGTGGCCCGGCGACGCGGTGCACGCGCTGTGCGCGGTGCTGCGCAGCCGGGGGCGGACGCTGGGCGTGGTGACCTTCCTGCGTGGTGCCGGCCGCAGCCGCTTCGAGCGGTCCGACGCCGCCTACGCGGAGGACGTCGCCGTACGGATCGCGACGGCGCTGGACCTGGCGGAGGCGGTGCGGGGACGGCCGGGGGAGTAGCCGGGGAGGGCCGGAGGAGCGGCCGGGGCCTGCGTGCGAGTCGTGCGGCGGTCCGTGGTCTTCGGCGGCCGGTCCGTGGCGGCCGGTCCGTGGCGGCCGGCCGCACGGCTGTCAGCGGCGGTAGAAGATCCGGTCCCCGTACTCCGCCATCACCCGGCCGTTCCACTCGTGGCCGCCGTCGACGTTGCCGGAGCGCAGCAGCGGGGGCTCGATGCCGCGGTCGGCGAGGGCGGCGGCGGTGGTCGCCATGACGGCCTGCATCAGGGCGGTGGTGACGACGGTGGAGGCGGGGGCGAAGGGCGCCGGGATGGTGTCGAGGGCGAGTTCCGCGTCGCCGACGGCGATCTTCGAGTCGAGGACGACGTCGCAGTGGTCCTTGAGGAAGGTGCCGGAGCTGTGCCGGGACGTCGTCTGCGAGGCGTACGCCACCGAGGTGACGCCGACGACCTTCACGCCGAGGGCGCGGGCGCTCAGGGCCATCTCGACGGGCAGGGCGTTGCGCCCGGAGAGCGAGACGATCACGAGGGCGTCGCCGGCGCGGAGCGGGGAGGTGCCGAGGACGGCGCTCGCGAGTCCGTCGACCCGTTCGAGGGCGGAGCCGAGGGTGGCGGGGGTGACGTCGACGCCGACGACGCCGGGTACGGCGAGCAGGTTCATCAGCGCGAGGCCGCCCGCGCGGTAGACGACGTCCTGGGCGGCCAGCGAGGAGTGCCCGGCGCCGAAGGCGAACAGGCGGCCGCCGGCCGTGACGGTGTCGGCGAGCAGGGTGCCGGCAGCGGCGATGGCCCCGGCCTCCTCGTCACGGACCCGGTGCAGCAGGCCGATGGCGGCGTCGAAGAACAGGTCGGCAGGCGTGCCGTCGCTCATGCGGTGCCCCTTCGCAGCGTCTGTGTCGCGGATCACGGTGCGGTCTGGACCATCTCGGTGTCAATACGACGGCCGGAGCGCGTCCGCGGGCGGCCGGGCGCGGCCACGGGCGGCCCGGGCGCGTCCGTTTTCCCGCTGCCGCCCGCTTGTCAGTGGGATCCGGCAGAATTGGTGCCAGGGCCTGCGCAAGCGGCCGGCTGCCGGCAGAGGTAATCGAGGGGCACGTATGTCCGGACTGATCGACACCACGGAGATGTATCTCCGCACCATCCTCGAACTCGAAGAGGAAGGCGTCGTCCCCATGCGCGCCCGCATCGCGGAGCGGCTGGACCAGAGCGGGCCGACGGTGAGCCAGACGGTGGCGCGGATGGAGCGTGACGGCCTGGTCTCCGTGGCCAGCGACCGGCACCTGGAGCTGACCGACGAGGGCCGTCGGCTCGCGACCCGTGTGATGCGCAAGCACCGCCTGGCGGAGTGCCTGCTCGTGGACGTGATCGGGCTGGAGTGGGAGCAGGTGCACGCGGAGGCGTGCCGCTGGGAGCACGTGATGAGCGAGGCCGTCGAGCGCCGCGTGCTGGAGCTGCTGCGGCATCCGACCGAGTCGCCGTACGGCAACCCCATCCCGGGCCTGGAGGAGCTGGGCGAGAAGGACGGGGCGGACCCGTTCCTGGACGAGAGCATGGTGTCGCTGGCCGACCTGGACCCGGGCACGGACGGCAAGACGGTCGTCGTCCGCCGTATCGGCGAGCCGATCCAGACGGACGCCCAGCTGATGTACACGCTGCGGCGGGCGGGTGTGCAGCCCGGGTCGGTGGTGAGCGTGACGGAGTCGCCCGGTGGCGTGCTGGTGGGCAGCGGCGGCGAGGCGGCCGAGCTGGAGGCGGACATCGCCTCCCACGTGTTCGTCGCCAAGCGCTGAGCAAGGAGAGGGCCCCGGCGCGTGTGGCGCCGGGGCCTGTCCTCCCCTGTGCTGACCCGGAGCCCCGAGCTCTCAGGGTCATCCCCTTCGGACCGTTTTTCCCCGAGCGGTCCGCCTCCTGCCAGAAAGATCCCCTCGGGGGCGGCGATCATTCCTTGGGGGATGTCACTCAAATGAGGGGTGTTGTCCAGGGAGACGGAATTTTCGAATGCGCATTCGATAGCCTGAGGCGGCTGGACGGTACGGGCTGGACGACACCGGCCGACGAGCGGGCGAGCTGACGACACGAGTCGACGACACGAGCTGGACGACGAGGCAGGCGGAGCACTGGGGGGTGCCAGGCCGATGGCACGGCGTATCGATGTGACGGGAGCGGGCGGGCTGCGCCTGGCCGCCTGGGAGTTCGCCGACCCTCCGAAAGCGGAGGCGGAGCCGGGCGGTGGAGCGGCGGCGGAGCCGGGCCCTCCGGGAGTGCTGTTACTCCACGGCCTGATGGGCCGCGCCTCCCACTGGGCGTCCACCGCCCGCTGGCTCGCCGGGCGCCACCGCGCCGTGGCGCTCGACCAGCGCGGCCACGGCCAGAGCGACAAGCCCCCGCCGGCCGCCTACACGCGCGAGGCCTACGTCGAGGACGCCGAGGCCGCCGTGGAACAGCTCGGCCTCGCCCCCGTCGTCCTCGTCGGCCACGCCATGGGCGCGCTGACCGCCTGGCAGCTCGCCGCCAAGCGCCCCGACCTGGTCCGCGGTCTGATCATCTGCGACATGCGGGCCTCCGCGCTCGGCGCGGCCTCGCAGCGCGAGTGGGCCGACTGGTTCACGTCCTGGCCCGTTCCCTTCGCCAGCCTCGCCGACGTCCGCACGTGGTTCGGCGAGGACGACCCCTGGGTGGAGCGGCCCAGCCCGGCGCGCGGCGCGTTCTACGCCGAGGTGATGCACGAGTGCGCGGACGGCTGGCGTCCCGTCTTCGACCCCCGGCACATGCTCAGCTCCCGCGAGACCTGGGTCTACGACGCCCACTGGGAGGAACTGGCCCAGGTGCGCTGCCCGACCCTGGTGGTGCGCGGGGTGGACGGCGAGCTGGGGAGGGCGGAGGCGCAGGAGATGGTGCGGGTGCTGCCGCGGGGCGAGTACGCGGAGATCGCCGACGCCGGCCACCTCGCGCACTACGACACGCCGGTGGCCTGGCGGGGTGCCGTCTCACCGTTTCTCGACGGCCTGCTCGGGGACTGAGCCGCCTGCGCGTCCGCCGGGTCCCCTTCGCCGGCGGACGCGGGAAACCGCGCGGACGGCCACGACGGGGCCACGGTCACCGACGGCCCGGAACGGCCGGACGAGCGGGCGAACCGGCTACCGGTCCCTCCCGCACGCATAGGCCAGCGCCGAGATCAGCTCCTCCGCGTCCGGCAGCCACCGGTTCGCCGGCGTCGGCCGGCAGGCCCACTGCACGGCCCCCCGCGATCCGAACCGCGTGGGCGGAGCGGCGACGTACGCGCCCTCGCCCTGCGTCACCAGGTCCAGCGACGACGGCGACCAGCCGAGCCTGCGCACCAGCTCCGGCACCTTCGCGGAGGCGCCGGGCAGCACGAAGAAGTGCATCCGCCGGTCCGGGGTCAGGGTGACCGGCCCGAGCGTCAGCTCCATCCGCTCCATCCGGGCCAGCGCCAGGAAGCCCGCGCTCTCCGGGACGGACAGCGTGTCGAAGGTCCGCCCCGTCGGCAGCAGGATCGACGCCGTCGGCTGCTTGTGCCACATCCGGCGCGCGACGGTCGCGCTGCCGGTCGCCTGGGTCGCCCAGTCGGGGCGCGTGGGGTGCGCACCCGGCGCAGGGCAGGAGGCGTCACCGCACGAGCAGCGCTGCATCCCGTCGACGGCTTCCAGCCAGGTGCCCGGGAACACGTCCCAGTGCCGCTCCTCGGCGTACCGCACGGCGGTCTCCAGCAGCGTTTCCCCGCGCTGCTGCGGAATGTGACCGGCCATCTGACTGTTCTGGGCGCCCGCGATCGTCTCTTCCACGTTCCACTCAACTCCCACGGTCACCACGAGTTACGGCTGTACCGCGCGCGGGGGAGGAGCATCGCTTCCGCAGTCGGGGCGCATGGGTGCACGTCCGGGGGCGCGTGGGAGGAGACGGGGCGTGCGATGGGTAGCCAGGGAAGGGGGGCAACCGTCTTTACCCCGGCAAACCGCACATGTCACGCATTGACGGTATGTCAGCTGGGCAGTGATCTTCCCGGCCGGAACATTCCGTGCTCCGGAAGATCCCGACACGTTCCAGGGGACCGCAACGCAGGGGGTAGCAATGGCCGCAAGGCCTCTCGTGGCGAGGCAGCCGAACGAACGGCTGCAGGCACTCATCCAGGAAGCGGGGTGCTCGAACGCCGGGCTGGCCCGGCGGGTCAACATGTGCGGCGCCGAGCACGGGCTCGACCTGCGCTACGACAAGACGTCCGTGGCCCGCTGGCTGCGCGGCCAGCAGCCGCGGGGCCGGGCCCCGGCGATCATCGCCGAGGCGCTCGGGCGCAAGCTCGGCCGGACGGTCACGATCGACGAGATCGGCATGGCCAACGGCAAGAACCTCGCCTCGGGAGTCGGTCTCCAGTTCTCGCCGACGGTGCTGGGAGCCATCGAGCAGGTCTGCGAGCTGTGGCGCAGCGACGTGGGGCGCCGGGACTTCCTGTCCGGCTCCTCCGTCGCCGCCTCCGCGCTGGTCGAGCCCAGCCGCGACTGGCTGATCTCGGCGCCGGACGCCCAGGTGGCCCGGCAGGCCGGCCCGCGCGTGGGCCAGGCCGACGTGGCCGCCGTACGGTCCATGACCCAGGCGCTGGTGGACCTCGACCACCAGTACGGCAGCGGGCACGTCCGCCCGGTCGTCGTGCACTACCTCAACAGCGTCGTCTCCGGGCTGCTCGCGGGCTCGTACCGGGAGGCGGTCGGCCGGGAACTCTTCGCCGCCGTCGCCCGGTTGACCGAGCTGGCCGGGTACATGGCCGTCGACACCGGCCAGCCGGGCCTCGCGCAGCGGTACTACATCCAGTCGCTGCGGCTCGCACAGGCCGCCGGGGACCGCGGGTACGGCGGCTATGTCCTCGCCGCCTCCATGAGCCACCTCGCCGCGCAGCTCGGGAACCCGCGCGAGATCGCCCAGTTGGCGCGGGCGGCGCAGGAGGGGGCGCGCGGGCACGTGACCCCGCGCGCGGAGGCGATGTTCCACGCCGCCGAGGCACGCGGGCACGCCCTGCTCGGTGACGTGCGTGCCGCGCAGGCGGCCGCCGGCCGGGCGGTCGACGCGATGGAGCGCGCGGACGGCGCCGCCGGGGACGACCCGGTGTGGATCAGGCACTTCGACGACGCCTACCTCGCCGACGAGCTGGCGCACTGCCACCGCGACCTGGGGCAGCCCGAGCAGGCGGCGCGGTACGCCGAGCAGTCGCTGGCCGGGCACCCCGAGTCCCGGGCCCGCCGGCGTGCCATCGGCTACGTGCTGCTCGCCACGGCCCAGGTGCAGCAGCGCGAGATCGAGCAGGCCTGCAGCACCGGTACGAGAGCGGTGGAGCTGCTGGAGACGCTCCGCTCCAACCGGGGCGCGGAGTACCTGGAAGACCTCCAGCAGCGACTGGAGCCGTTCCGTGAGGAGGCGGTGGTGAGGGAGTTCGGCGCGCGCCTCGACCTGCAGCAGGCCGCGTGAACACCGGCCCCGCGCGGGCGTGAACGGGAGGGAAACGGCACCCGGAGTGCGCCGGGGTGCCATGAACAGCGCATCGCGGGGCCGACGTGTTACTGCCGTCACAGGGAAGGAGGTCGCGTCCTGCGCTGCGTGGCACGCGGCTCGGGGGACCCGGTAGCGTGAGCCGACGATTCACAAGGTCCCCCATTAGTAGGAGTCCCGGTGACGCAGAGTGGACAGGGCGAGGAGCCCTCGGCGCGGCCCGCGCGCGAAGGCATCGTGCTGCCCTCCGACGGAGGCGAGCCCCTGCTGCCGGGCATGACCGCGACGCCCGCCCCCGCCGGCCCGGCCGGCGGACAGGCCTGGGACGGTTCCTGGGGCCCCGCCGGGCAGACGCCCGAGCAGGCCCCCGGGCAGGACCAGGGCTGGGCCCCCTCCGCGGCCCCGCAGTGGACCGGCTCCCAGCAGCCCCCGTCCGCCGCCAACCCGGGCCCGCTGCCCCCGGAGGGCGCCCCGGCCCCGTCGTACGGCGGCCAGGCACCGGCCTACGGCGGCCCCGGATCCTCCTACGGCGGCCAGGCACCGTCCTACGGCGGCCAGGCCGCGCCGGGCGGCTACGAGGCGGCCCGGCAGCAGCCCGCGTACGGCACCGCCGACGCTCACCAGCAGCACCAGCAGCACCAGCAGCACCAGCAGCAGGGACAGCAGGCGTCCCATGGTCAGCATCCGTACCCGCCCGCAGCCGCCCCGCTGCCCCCGGCGGCGGACGGCGCGACCCAGTACCTGCCGCCGGTGCAGGCCGCACCGTCCGAAGGCGCCACCCAGTACATACCGCCGGTCCCCGCGGACCCGGCGGCGGCCTCCGTCCACGAGGCGGCCACCCAGTACATCCCGCCCGCCAGTCAGTACATCCCGCCCGCCACCCAGCACCTCCCGCCCGCCACCTCAGGCGCGCTTCCGCCGGAGTCGGCCGGCGAGGAGACCCGGTACCTGGGCCAGGTGCCCCGGCAGGCGGCGCCCGCGCCCTCCGACGCCGAGGCCACCCAGTACATCCCGCCCTACACCGCCCAGGCGCGGGGGCAGGGCGGGGACCGGCAGCCGCCCGCCGAGTTCGACAACCTCTTCCGCGGCGGCCCCGCCGGCGGTGACGGTCCGGCCGGGTCCACCCAGCAGCTCCCGCGCGTCCAGCAGCCGGACGCCTACCCCGGCCCGGGCCCGGCGTCGTACCGCCCGGCGCAGTCGTCGTACGACGACGGGACGTACGACGACGACGGTGGCGGGCGGCGCCGGTCGCGGGTGCCGCTGATCGCCGCGGTCGGCGTGGGCCTCGTCGTGCTCGGCGTCGGCGCCGGCGCGCTGCTCAGCACCGGGGGCGGCAGCGACAAGGGCGGGGACGACAAGACGGTCGCCGCCGCCTCCCCGTCCACCCAGGACTCCGCCTCGCCCGCCGTCGACCCCGCCCGGCAGCAGGCGGTCGAGCTGGACAAGCTCCTCGCGGACAGCGGCAGCAGCCGGTCCTCGGTCATCCAGGCGGTGGCCGACGTCAAGCGGTGCGACAACCTCGACCAGGCCGCCGCCGATCTGCGGGACGCGGCCGGGCAGCGCGGCCAGCTGGTCACCCGGCTCGGCAAGCTGTCCGTGGACAAGCTCCCGGGCAACGCCGACCTGACGGCCGCGCTGACCAAGGCCTGGCAGGCGTCCGCCGCGGCCGACAACCACTACGCGGCCTGGGCCGACCAGGCCAAGAACCGCAGGGTCTGCCACAAGGGGCACGCCCGCACCACCGGGGAGACCCAGGCCGGCAACCGGGAGAGCGGCACCGCCAGCGCGCAGAAGACGAGGGCGGCGGCGCTGTGGAACACCATCGCGCAGAAGTACGGCCTGACCCAGCGCCAGCCCACCCAGCTGTGACCGCCCCGCCGGGCCCCTCCCCGCGACCGCAGCCGTGGCCGTGGCGTCGGCGCGGGGCCCGTCACGGCACGTCGGCCGCCTCCAGCGTCGAGGTCATGTCGGCGATGCCGTCGGCACCGCCGATGCCCCTGCGGGCCGCGACCAGCTTGCCGTCCCGCACCACCTGGAGGGTGACGTCGGCGTTCACCAGCCGCGGGAAGCCGACCGCGGCGAGCCTGCCCTCGTAGGGCCAGTGCAGGGTCGGGGTGAGACCGCCGGTGGAGACCCGCAGGCCGTCGTTGAGGGTGCGGCGCACGGCGTCGGCGCTCACCTCGCCGTCGCCGATCCTCTCCAGGGCGGCCCGGAGCACGGTGTAGGCGATCCACGTGGTCTGCACACCGGCGTCCGCGGGGTCGATGCGGTTGTCGCCGAAGGCCGCCTCGTTGATCACCTTCTTCATGGGGTCCCAGCGCGGGTCGGAGGCGACCGGGTACCAGCCGGTGATGTACGCCCCCTCGTACGGCCCCGACGCCCCGCCCGTGGCGTTGATCACGGTCTGGTCGACGCTGCCGAGCACGGTCGCGGTCCGCACCTTCGGGAAGTTCTGCCGGGCCCGCCGGAAGGAGTCCATGAAGGTGTCCGTGCGGTCCCCGAGCGCGGGCACCACGCACCCCTCCCTCTCCGCCCCCTTGGTGGCGTAGCGCAGCGCCTGCTCGGACTGGCCGGCGTACTCGGTGGCGTCGTCGGCGGCGAGCTGGTCGCCGGCGTCCGGGTGGCCGCCCGTCTTCAGGCCCGAGTCGAGCATCGCGGGCAGCTGGTCGCCGGCGATGCTGTCGGGGCGGACCAGGGCGACGTGGCCGCAGGTGGTGGCGAGGGCCTTGCCGAGGCCGGCCAGGAGGGCGGGCTGGCCGCCGTTGACCGGGTACGACATGGCGCCGGTGAACTCGTCGTTGGTGACGCCGTAGCCGCCGATGTAGGGGATGCCGGCGCCTTCCAGCGGGGCCAGGTAGGAGTCGCCGAACTGGCTGTAGGAGCCGACGACCGCGACCACGTTCTCGTCCGCCGCACGCCGGGCGCACCGGGCGGCGCCCACGCCGTCGTTGTGGTCGTTGCAGGTCAGCACCTCCAGCCGGCGGCCGTTGATGCCGCCGTGGGCGTTGACCCACTTCGCGTAGGCGCGGGCCATCGCGGGCATGCCCGGCTTGTTGGTGGCGTCGGTGTCCTGCGGGGCCCAGGTCATCACCTTGACCGGGTCGTCCCCGGAGCCCCCCGTGGCACCGGGGACGACCCCGCATGCGGCGGTGAGCGACGCGCAGAGGGCCAGGGCGCCCCCGGCGAGGGCGGTGGCCCGGACGGGGCGGGGAAGGGCGGGGAGGAACGTACTGCGGGTGCGTCGCCTGCCGGTCATGTACCCGCACGATTCCCTCACAGGACCAACCTGGGAGTGACCCTGGGTCGACGAAAGGTGACCCGGAGGTGAATTGGAGGGGCCGGAACGGGAGGGGCCGGCGAGGCCGGTGCGGCGGGGAACGTACGATCGATGACCGTGCAAGGTTCGGAGAACTCTTCCCGTCGCGGCCGTCGCTCCTCCACCATGGGCGGCATGCCCCTGAACGACATGCCGTGGTGGCGGTGGCGCAGCAACGTGCGCTCGGCGCTGCACATGCTCTCGGACCCGGTGTTCCAGCGAGACGTCTGGCTGGCCGGCACGGACGGCTACGGCGACGTCACGGACGCCGTGTACCGGCTGGTGGAGGACACCTGGCTGGACAACTGGTCGGCCGAGAAGTACGTCGGCACCATATTCCGGGACTCGCAGGAGGCGGCGCTCGTCGACACCGCCGTGCTGCGGGTGCTGCGGATCATGCACCAGGTGGGCCCGGACGCGCCGGTCTCCGCCTACCTGGACCACCCGGGCTGGCCGGACGCGGTGCGGGCGGCGCGTGACGCGCACGTGCGGATGTCGGCGAGCGACGGGGAGGACCCGGACGCGGCGCCGAAGAGCCTGGAAGTGCTGCGGATCCTGACGAGGTCCTGAACGGGTTCCTGACGAGGTCCGCGTGGCGGACGGCGATCCCCGCGGGGTGGCCGGTATGGGACCCTGTGGTGCATGACCGAACAGTCCGCCTCCTCCGCCGCCGCCACCCCGGCCGACCAGTACGTCCTCACGCTCTCCTGCCCGGACAAAAAGGGCATCGTGCACGCCGTGTCCAGCTATCTGTTCATGACCGGCTGCAACATCGAGGACAGCCAGCAGTTCGGCGACCACGACACGGGACTGTTCTTCATGCGCGTCCACTTCTCGGCCGAGGCGCCGGTGACGGTGGACAAGCTGCGGGCGAGCTTCGCGGCGATCGGTGACACCTTCCACATGGACTGGCAGATCCACCGGGCCGACCAGAAGATGCGCATCGTGCTGATGGTCAGCAAGTTCGGGCACTGCCTGAACGACCTGCTGTTCCGGGCGCGGATCGGTGCGCTGCCGGTGGAGATCGTGGCTGTGGTCTCCAATCACACCGACTTCGAAGAACTGGTGGCCTCCTACAACATCCCCTTCCACCACATCCCGGTGACGAAGGAGAACAAGGCGGAGGCCGAGGCGAAGCTGCTGGAGCTGGTGCGCGAGGAGAAGGTCGAGCTGGTCGTCCTCGCCCGCTACATGCAGGTGCTCTCGGACGACCTGTGCAAGCAGCTCAGCGGCCGGATCATCAACATCCACCACTCCTTCCTGCCGAGCTTCAAGGGCGCCAAGCCGTACCACCAGGCGCACGCCCGGGGCGTGAAGCTGATCGGCGCGACGGCGCACTACGTCACCGCGGACCTCGACGAGGGACCGATCATCGAGCAGGAGGTCGAGCGCGTCGGCCACGGCGTGACGCCGGACCAGTTGGTGGCCATCGGGCGCGACGTGGAGTGCCAGGCGCTGGCGCGGGCCGTGAAGTGGCACGCGGAACGACGCATTCTGCTCAATGGGCGGCGGACGGTGGTGTTCGCCTGAGGAGGCGGCGCGCCTACTCGGGCACCGTGAAGTAGCGGGCGAACGCGGGGACGACGTCCGGCTCGCCGACCGTTCCGTCGCCGTCGGTGTCCAGGGCGGCGGCGATCGCCTCGGCCTGGTCCGCCGGGACGTGCAGGACGCGGAGCACCCGCGCCGCGTCGGCGACACGGGCCCTGCCGTCCTCGCCGTCGCCCGCCACCGCCAGGGCCGCGTGCAGGAAGGGACGGGCGATCTCGGCGAAGCGGTCGGGGTTGTCGCGCAGCCGCTTGACCGCGCCGTCGACGAACTCCTCGCGCGTGATGCGCTGGTCGCCGTCCCGGTCCGCGATGCCGGCCATGCCCTGCCAGAACGCCTCCGCTCCGGCGTACAGCGCCTGGCCCCTGTCGGAGCGCGCGGGCACGCCGAACTCGGCGAGCAGTGCCTTGGCCGCCGCGCTGAAGTCCTCACGGTCGATGGAGCCGTTGCCGTCCTGGTCGAAGGTGGCGAACCGGGCGGCGATCCTGCGCTCGTACTCGGTGCTGACCATGGCTGTTCGGGCCGCCTTCCGTTGACGTGGGGGTTGGTCCGGGTGGGAGCGTACGTCGCGGGGGGCGGGAAGGTGGCGGCGAAGCGGCGGTTGTGCCAAGACCGGGGGAATTCCGCGACAACTGTGTGGCGTCGGGCCGGGAAACGTGCTCAGGCCGACAGGGGGTCCGCGTCATCGGTGGTGGCGGACTCGACGTCGGGGCGGACGTCGAAGAGCCGGCGGACACCGAGCGCGCCGAGGACCCGGTTGACGTGCGAGCCGTCCTCGGCGCCCCGGTCCGGCAGGATCAGCCGCAGCCGTCCCCGGCAGGAGCGGATCAGCCGACGGGCGGCGATGAGGACGCCGACCCCGCTGGAGTCGCAGAAGAACACGTCGGAGAGGTCCACGACGAGGCTGTGGTGCCCCTCGGCGACGATGTCGTGCACCCGTTGGCGCAGTACCGGAGAGGTCATCAGGTCCAGTTCCCCGGAGACCCGGAGCACGGCCCACTCGCCCCGTTCGGCGCCGGTCACCTTGAATGTCACGGCCATGCCCCTCCGCTCGCCGGATCCCGCGGAACCGCCCGGAAACGGAAGCAGTTCCTACGTTTCATTCCGCGCGGCTGCCCAGCGGCCGTTCCCTGAAACGTGGTGTGGCAAACGGCAGGTGATCCACAAGGGGCTTGTTTCGGTCACTATCGATCGTGTTCGATCAGAGGTGTACGCGCCTGGTGTGAAGGTTGTGTGAAGAGGGCACTATCACCTGCGGCGTCGCCGGGGGCGCACATTGCCCCAAAGGGGCGTGCGTTGTCGGACGTGCCGACTACATTCGAGAGGACAGGACCGACAGGCTGGACGGGCCGGACACGGTGAGGGGAGGGGACCGCATGGCCGGGAAGGACGTACCGCCCCGCTGGGACCGCAAGATGCAGCAGCGGCTCGCGCGCGGAGAGGCGGCCGCCCTCGGAGAGCTGTACGACCGCTTCGCCTCCCTCGTGCACAGCCTCGCCCACCGCGTCCTCGCCGACGAACAGGCCGCCGACGCCGTCACCCGCGAGGTCTTCGCCCACGTCTGGGAGCACCCCGAGACCTACGACCCCCGGCAGGGACCCCTGCGCTCCTGGGTCGCCGCCGTCACCCACCGGGTCGCCGTGCAGCGGCTGCGGGACCGGGAGGAACGGGAGCAGCCGCGGCGCGAGGAACTGGAGAGCACCGTCCGCCGCGCCTCCGTCGCCGCCCGCGCCGACTACATCGTCCACTCCATGCCGGCCCCGCTGCGCGCCGCCCTGGACCGGGCCTACGTCCAGCGCCTCGACTACCGCCAGACCGCGGCCGACCTCGGCGTCACCGAGGAGGAGGCCCGCCGCCGGCTCCGCCTCGGCCTCCAACTCCTCTCCACCGCCCACGACACCGGCACACCGCCGGGATACCGGGGTGCGGTGTGACGGGGGCGGGTGGGTTCGGGGCACGGGACGGGTACGACGAGCACGACGGCCGGGGAGGGGAAGGGCGCCGCGGGGATGACGCGCACGACGAACGGCCTCACGGCGGACGGTCACACGGGGAAGCCGGCTCGAGCGGGCCGGGCGCGGCGGACGAGGGGCGCTTCCCTGACGGTCGTCACGGCGCGTCCGACAGCGGTGCCGGACACGGCGGTTCCGGCCGCCCCGGCGGTTCCGGTGGCGCCGGTGACGCGGGGCACGGCGGAGTCGGCGGGAACGGACCCGCGCACGCCCCGCGCATACCCACGCCCCGCACCTCCGTGGAGGACAGCGGGGTTCCGCTGCCCGACCTCGCCGACCTGGGGGACCTCGCACCCGTGCCGCTCGACCTGTCGCACGACGTCCTGAAGTCGCTGCTCGGTGCCTGGGCGCTGGCCGCCTGTTCGGCGGCGGAGACGGCGGCCGTGGAGGAACACCTGGGTGACTGCGGCGCGTGCGCCGACGAGGCCCGCCGGCTGCGCGAGGCGGTCGGCCTGCTGCACCAGCCGGAGAGCCTGGACCTGGACCCCGGGCTGCGCACGCGCGTCCTGGAGAGCTGCCTGAACCGCCGGCCGCCGCGCATTCCGGTGCCCGACTGGGCGGCGCCGTACGACGCCGAGACCGCGCGGCTGGACGCGCTGCTCCAGGACTTCGGCGACGCGGAGTGGCACGCGCCGGTGCGGCTGCGCTGGTTCGAGCGGGACACGCAGACGAGCCGTCGTACGACCGTCGCCGGGGTGATCGCGCACCTGCTGTCGGTGGACGGCCTGATCGCCGCCGCGCTCGGCCTGGAGGACCCGCTGGCCGGTGTCGCCGGGGCCGCGCAGCCGGATGCCGCGGGCCCGGCCGGCCGTACGGAGGCGTTCTGGCGGGCCTCGCACTTCCCGCCGACGCGGTCGGTACGGGGGCCGTGGCGGGAGCAGAGCCACAGCCTGGTGCGGACGGTGTCCTTCACCGGCGGTCACGCGGGCGGCCTCGAGGTGTCGTACGGCGACTTCGCACTGCCGCTGCACGACGCGATGCTGGACCGCGCCTTCGAGTGCTGGGTGCACGCCGCGGACATCGCGGAGGCGGTGGACTACCCGTACAAGCCGCCGGCGCCGCGCCACCTCCACCGGATGATCACCCTCGCGGCCCGCCTGCTGCCGACGGTACTCGCCGAGCGCCGCCGTGCGGGCCTGTCCGCGCCGGGGTACCGGACCCCGCACCTGGTTCCGGCCGGAGCGCCCGGCCGCAGCCTGCGCCTGGAGATCGAGGGCGCGGCCGGCGGTGAGTGGCTGATCCCGCTGGACTCACCGGCCGCGGTCGGTTCCGCGGAGCTGGAGGTGGCCCATGTGGCCCTGGACGGCGTGGAGTTCTGCCACCTGGCCGCCGGCCATGTGTCACCGGAGGACGCGGCGGTGGGCCAGAACGGCGACCGCCAGGCGATCAGGGACGTCCTGTTCGCGGTGGCCTCGCTGAGCCGGATGTGAGGGGCACGGGGCCCGGCTCACCGTGACCCGGCCTCGTCGCGCGGCGGGTCGGACCCGGCACAGGCGTCGGCGACGGCGCGCGTGTCCCAGTAGAACGGCCGGACCTCGGTGATCCGCCCGTCCCTGACCGTGATCGCCTGCAGGATCGGAAAGTCGAGTTCACGGCCCGTCGCGCGAGCGCGAGCACGAACCCGTGTGAGCACGACGGCGGTTTCACCGGTGGCGAGGAACTCCTGCTCCAGCATCTCGAACGACTCCCACACCTCTCCCATCCTGTGGAAGAACCGGGCCATGCCGTCGTGCCCGCGCCACGTGCCGCCGTAGGGCAGAGCCTCTGCCTGATGCAGCCGGACATCCGGTGCGAAGAAGGGGGCGAGCAGGTCGAACGAGGCCTCGCCGGGGCCTCCTGCCGCCAGGTACTGAGCCTCGGCCGCGTACATGCCGGCGAGAACTCTCGTCGACTCGGTGGGGGATGACATCGTCATGCCGCCAGCATGAGCACCACGGTGAACCCTTACCGGCGGCATTCGGACGTCATCCGCGCAGTGGTCGGCCCCCGGCGGATGGCGGGCCCCCGACCCGCCCGGCTCAGGCGGATTCGAGGACCGGGCGGATCTCGACGGTCTCCGGGGTGGGGAGGCTCCTGGCGAGTTCGACGGCCTCGTCGAGGTCGGCGACGTCGACGACGAACCAGCCTCCGAGAGACTCCTCACCCGGCTGTGCGGGCCCGTCGGTCACGGCCGGTGTGCCGTCGGCCGCCGTGCGCACCGTCACCGGGGCTGTGTGCTCGGTCTCCAGGGCCTCGCCGCCGACCAGCTTCCCCGCCGCGGCAAGGCCGCCGATCCAGCTTTCGTACGCCTTGCGGTAGGCGGACCGGTCGGCCCGGATCCGGCGGCGTGACGCGTCCGTCTCGAAGATCACGAGTGCGCATTTCATGCAGGCTCCTCCCGGACCGCCGCACGGGCGGCCACCGGTGAACGTGTGGTGGGGACGGCCGCTCAGGTGCCGCGGTCCCGCGAAGACGATGAGGGCCGAGCGCGCCGGTCTCCCGTGCGCCGCCCAGGGTGCCCCAGGGGGCGTCAGAGGGGCTTCCCCACGCCGTGCTCGGCGGCGACGCGGGCGATGTCGTCGGGGGTTCCGGCCATGATGGTCCGGGCGTGTTCGGTGACGAGGGCGGCGGGCCAGTCCCACCACGCGGCGCGCTGCAGGCGCTCGATGTCCGCGTCGTCGAACCGCTGCCGGATCGGCCGGGCCGGGTTGCCGCCGACGATCGTGTAGGGCGGGACGTCGGCGGTGACCACCGCGCCGGCCGCGACGACGACGCCGTCACCGATGCGGACGCCGGGCATGACGGTCGCCCCGTGACCGATCCAGACGTCGTTGCCGATCACCGTGTCACCGCGGCTGGGCATGGAGGTGACGATGTCCAGGGTCTCCTCGGCCCAGCGGCCGCCGAACATGGTGAACGGGAACGTGGACACGCCCATCGTCGGATGCTCCGCGCCCGCCATCAGGAACCTGGTTCCCATGGCGATCGCGCAGTACTTGCCGATGACCAGTCGTTCGGGGCCGTACGCGTACAGGACGTTGCGGCGCTCGAACTCGGTGGCCCCGTCCGGGTCGTCGTAGTACGTGTACTCGCCCACGACGACGTTCGGCGAGGTGACCAGGGGTTTGAGGAACACCACCCGGTCGTGCGCGGGCAGCGGGTGGACGGTGGTGGGATCAGGTGACAAGGGATCTTCCTTGGGACGTTCGGCCCGTGGCCTTCGGGATGTGGTCGGCGGCTGTCCTCGCCAGGGTGGTCAGGCGCGGACGGAAGGGGTGACCCATTCGACGAACTGGATGACCACTCCGTTCGGGTCCTGGATCTGGAACAGCCGCTCGCCCCACGGCTCTTCGCGCAACGGCATGGTGATCTCGACCCCCTCGGCGCGCAGTCGCCTCTCCTCGTCGTCGATGCGGGTGCCGGTGAAGGCGAGGATCACTCCGGAGGCGTGCTGGTCGCGCTGTTCCGCCGGCAGCACGTCGGTGCCGCGTGCGAGCAGGACCACGTCCACCGCGGCGCCGCCGCGGGTCAGGGAGGCGAAGCCCTCGGCGGCGGCCTGTTCGGCGTAGCCGAGGTGGCGGGTGAAGAACCGCTGGGACGCGGCGACGTCGTCGACGGTGAGGCTCACGGTGGACGCGGTGATCTGCACGGCGGTTCTCCTCGGAGACGCGGAACGGTCTGCCCCGGTGGGCCAGGGCGAGCCGAACCGGCCCACCCCCGACGCAAACTTACGACGGACGTAAAGTTATCCGGACCGACCCAAGGGTGTCAACATAAAAATGCTACGAGGGTAAGATTGCTCCATGTCTACTGACGCCGCCTCGCCCGCGCAGCCGGCCGGCCTCCGCGAAACGAAGAAGCAGGAGACCCGGCAGCTCATCTCCGACCACGCCACCCGTCTCTTCGTCGACCAGGGCTTCGAGCGGACCACGATCGCCGAGATCGCCGCCGCCGCACGCGTCGCCAAGAAGACGGTGACCAACTACTTCCCGCGCAAGGAGGACCTGGCGCTCGACCACCAGGACGCGTTCATCGCGTCCCTGGCGGACACGGTGGCCGCCCGGCGCCCGGGCGAGTCCGCACTGGCGGCGCTGCGGCGCGCCTTCGCCGACGCCGTCGCGACCAGGGACCCGGTCTCCGGATTCTCCGGCCCGGCCTTCGCCCGCATGATCACCGACAGTCCCACCCTCACGGCCTGCCTGCGCGGCCTGCACGACCAGCGTGAACGCGCCCTCGCCGACGCCCTCGCGGCGGCCGTCGGCGCACCAGGGGACGACATCACCGTCCAGACGGCCGCCGGGCTGCTCGGCGCCGTCCACCGCATCCTGTTCCAGCGCATCCAGGAGCTCACCCTGGCCGGGCATCCCGACGACGACATCGCCGACACCGTCACCGCGGAAGCCGCCGACGCCTTCGGCCTGCTCGAACCGGCCCTCGCCGGCTACGCCGTCGCCTGAACCGCCGTCCCGGCGAACGGGACCGGCGAGTCGGGCGGGTCACCGGGTCCGGGCGCGCGCGCCGGAGGGAGGGCGAGCCCGTGGCGGCGCCGTCACGGCAGCGGTCCTGAGAACCGCTCCCGCAGCTTGTACTTCAGCACCTTGCGCAACGTGTCGTTCCGCGGCAACGCCTCCACCACCTCCAGCCGCTCCGGCAGCTTGTGCACGGACAGCCCCTTCGCGCGGAGGAAGGAGACGACCTCCGGCAAGGTCGGCGGGTCCGCGTCCGGGAGCTGTTCGAGCACCGCGCAGACCATCTCCCCGCGGTCGTGGTCCGGGAGTCCGATCACGGCCGCGTCGGCCACCGCCGGATGCGCGGTGAGGAGGTCCTCGATCTCCCGGGCGGAGATGTTCTCGCCCTTGCGGATGATCACGTCCTTGAGGCGGCCGGTGAGGACCAGGTGGCCGGAGTCGGTCAGCCGGCCCAGGTCGCCGGTGCGCAGGAAGCCCTCCGCGTCGAAGGCCGCGGCCGTCTGGGCGGGGTCCAGGTAACCCCGGCAGACGGCCTCGCCGCGCAGGCGTACCTCGCCGTCCACGATGCGGATCTCCATGGCGGCCGGGGGGCGGCCCTCGGTCGTCGCCAGGTTCTCCGGGGTGTCCTCCGGATCGCCCATGGTGATCATCGGGACCTCGGTCATGCCGTAGCCGTGGGTGAGCTGGACGCCCATCTCGCGGACCACGCAGTGGTACAGCGCTGGCGGCTTGGGGGCGCCGCCGCCCGCGAGGAGCCGCAGGGTGGGGATCACCTTCACCCCCGGCCGCCTGCGCTGCTCGGCGAGGAGCATCGAGTAGAAGGCCGTGGAACCGCCGGCCACCGTCACCCCGTGCCGCCGGTACTCCGCCAGCGCCTCCGGCAGCGAGAAGTGCTCGAACATCACCGCCGGGAAGCCGTACAGCAGGAGCATCACCGTGTAGTCGGGGCCCGCTATGTGGGCGTAGGGGAAGGCCATCGAGCCGACGTCGTCCGACGACAGCCGCAGGGCGTGGGCCAGGCAGGAGCCGCCCGCGACGAGGGAACGGTCGGTGTGCAGGACGCCCTTGGGGTCGGAGGTCGTCCCGGAGGTCCAGTAGATCCAGCGGACCGAGGTGCCCTCGGCGGGAGGAGGGGGGAGCGTGGCCGGGTCGCCGTCGGGGAGGGTGTCGTACGCCTCGAAGACGCCTCTCGCGCCGAGCCGCCGCGCCATCTCCGTGTGGTCGTGGCCGCGCCAGACGCCCGGTACGGCGAAGAACTCCGCCTTCGACTCGCGCAGCGCGAAGCCGACCTCGCGGTCCCGGTAGAAGGGGATCAGCGGGGACTGTACGGCGCCCAGGCGGGCCAGGGCGAAGGACAGCAGGGCGGTCTCGATGCGGGTGGGCAGCTGCCAGGCGACCACCGTGCCGGGGCGCACGCCCATGCCGTACAGGCCGGCCGCGACGCGTTCGGAGCGGGTGCGCAGGGCGTCGAACGTGAGGGCGCGGTCCCCCTGGAGCAGGACCGGGCGGTCGGGGGTGAGGGCGGCCCGGCGGGTGACCAGCTCCCACAGTGTGCGGGCGGAACTCAGGGCGTGCGGGGTCTCGTTCACGGCTGCCCCCTGCTTGGCTGACGACTCGTCAGCTGCCATGCTATCTGACGGCCCATCAGATCAGCAGAGTCCAGTCGAGCAGCCGAGCAGGCGACGCACCGTACGGCGGAGGGACCCATGGCGACCGAACTGCCCCGCATCATCAGCGTCGACGACCACGTGATCGAGCCCGCCCACCTCTTCGAGACCTGGCTTCCGGCCAGGTACCGCGAGCGCGGGCCCCAGCCGCTGACCGCCGGGATCGGGGAGCTGGCCTACGTCGGCGGCAAATACCAGATCACCATGGACCCGGAGGGGCCGCCCACGGACTGGTGGATCTACGAGGACCTGAAGTTCCCGTACAAGCGGAACATCGCCGCCGTCGGATTCGACCGGGACGAGATGACCCTGGAGGGGATCACCCGGGAGCAGATGCGGCGCGGCTGCTGGGACCCGAAGGCGCGTCTGGCGGACATGGACCTCAACCACGTGGAGGGCTCCCTCTGCTTCCCCACCTTCCCCCGCTTCTGCGGGCAGACCTTCGCCGAGGCCCACGACAAGGAGGTCGCCCTCGCCTGCGTGCGCGCCTACAACGACTGGATGGTGGAGGAGTGGTGCGGGGACAGCGGCGGCCGGCTGATCCCGCTGTGCCTGATCCCGCTGTGGGACGTGGAGCTGGCCGTCGCCGAGATCCGGCGGAACGCGCAGCGCGGGGTGCGGGCCGTCACCTTCTCGGAGATCCCCACCCACCTGGGGCTGCCCTCCATCCACTCCGGCTACTGGGACCCGTTCTTCGCCGTCTGCCAGGAGACCGGCACGGTCGTCAACATGCACATCGGCAGCAGCTCCCAGATGCCCGCCGCCTCCCCGGACGCACCGCCCGCCGTGCAGGCCTCGCTGAGCTTCAACAACGCGATGGCCTCGATGATGGACTACCTCTTCAGCGGCGTCCTGGTGAAGTTCCCGCGGCTCACACTCGCCTACTCCGAGGGGCAGATGGGCTGGATCCCGTACGCCCTGGAACGCGCCGACGACGTGTGGGAGGAGCACCGCGCCTGGGGCGGGGTCCGGGACCTGGTCCCCGAGCCCCCGTCGACGTACTACTACCGGCAGATCTACTGCTGCTTCTTCCGCGACAGGCACGGCGTCGCCTCGCTGGACGTGGTCGGACGGGACAACGCCACCTTCGAGACCGACTACCCGCACGTCGACTCGACCTTCCCGCACACCAAGGAGGTCGCCCTCGACCACGTGAAGGGGCTCGACGACGAGACCGTGTACAAGCTGATGCGGGGCAACGCCATCCGCATGCTCGGCCTGGACCTGGACCGGTAGTGGACCTGTCGTACTCGCCGGAGGAGGAGGAGTTCCGGAGGCGACTGCGGGAGTGGCTCGCCACGGTGCTGCCCGCCCTGCCGGACAGGCCGTCCCCGGACGACTGGCCCGGCCGCCGCGCCTACGACCTCGGCTGGCAGCGGATGCTGTACGACGCCGGGTACGCCGACGTGCACTGGGACGCCTCCCCGACCACCCGGCTGATCTTCCTGGAGGAGACCGAGAAGGCCGGCGCGCCCTACGTGGGCGCCAACTTCGTCGGGCTGCTCCACGCCGGGCCGACCATCGCCGCCGAGGGGACAGCCGGGCAGCGGGCGCGCTGGCTGCCGCCGATCCTGCGCGGCGAGCACGTGTGGTGCCAGGGGTTCAGCGAACCGGACGCCGGATCCGACCTCGCCTCGCTGCGCACGCGCGCGCGGAGGGACGGCGACCACTACGTGGTGACCGGGTCCAAGATCTGGACCTCGCACGCCGAAGTCGCCGACTGGTGCGAGCTGCTGGTCCGCACCGACCCGGCGGCGCCCCGGCACCGGGGCATCACCTGGCTGGCGATGCCCATGGACGCCGAGGGCGTCACCGTACGGCCGCTGCGCACCCTCGCGGGGTCGGCGGAGTTCGCCGAGGTGTTCCTGGACGAGGTGCGGGTGCCGGTCGCCAACCGGGTGGGGGAGGAGAACGACGGCTGGCGCGTCACCCTGGTCACCCTCTCCTTCGAGCGCGGCACCGCCTTCGTCGGCGAGGTCGTCGCCTGCCGCCGGGTGCTGCGTGAACTGGCCCGTACGGCCCGGACGAACGGACGCTGGGACGAGCCGGAGCTGCGCCGGCGGCTGGGCCGGCTCGACGCGGAGTTCCGGGCGCTGTGGCGACTGACCCAGTGGAACGTGAGCGAGGCGGAGGCGGCCGGCGGGGTGCCGGGCGTGGGCGGCTCGGTGTTCAAGCTCCGCTACTCGCACGCCCGGCAGGAGTTGTACGACACCGCCGCCGAGGTCCTCGGGCCGGACTGCCTCGACCTGGACCGGCCCTGGGTGCTGGACCGGCTGTCCTCGCTGTCGTACACGATCGCGGCCGGGACCTCGCAGATCCAGCGGACCATCGTGGCCGAGCGGATCCTCGGCCTGCCCAGGGGGAGGTGACCGTGCGCTTCCGACTCACCGACGACCAGGCGGCCTTGCGGGCGGGGGTGCGGGAGCTGCTGGAGCGGTGCTTCGGGCGGGAGGCACTGCGCGCGGCCGTCGACGCACCGGGCCGGCTCGACCGGGCGCTGTGGCGGACCCTGGGGGAGGCGGGGTTCTTCGCCCTGCGGCTGCCCGAGGCGGACGGCGGGGTCGGGCTGGGACTGCCGGAGGCGGTGCTGGCCTTCGAGGAGGCGGGGCGGGCCCTGCTGCCCGGCCCGCTGATCGCCACCCACCTCGCGGCCGGCACCGTGCCCGGCGCGGCGAGCGGGGAGACGGTCGTGGCGGCCGCCGACGGGGGGCTGGTGGAGTGGCTGGACGCGGCGGACGTCGTCCGCGGGCAGGTGTCCGGCGCGGTGGCGCTGCGGTCGGTGGACCCGCTGACGCCGCTGCACCGGGTGACCGCCGGGCCTGCGGGAACCGTCGCGGCGCCCACGGGTCGCGCGCCGGAGCCCTCGGGTCCCGGCGTGGCGCCCACGGTTCCTGTGGCGGTGCCTCCGGATCCCGGTCGCGTGCCCCCGGATTCCGTCGCGGTGCCTTCGGATCCCGGTCGCGTGCCCCCGGATTCCGTCGCGGTGCCTTCGGATGCCGGCCGCGTGCCCCCGGATTCCGTCGCGGTGCCTTCGGATGCCGGCCGCGTGCCCCCGGATTCCGTCGCGGTGCCTCCGGTCGCCGGCGCGGTGTCCCCCGTTCCCGTCTCCGCGCCCGTGGATGCCGTCTCCGCGCCCCCCGGTCCCGTCACGCCGCCCCCGGATCCCGTCGCCGTGCTGCTCACCGCCGCCGAACAGCTGGGCACGGCTGGACGGGTGTGCGAGCTGGCCGTGGAACACGCCCGGGCGCGAGAGCAGTTCGGGCGGCCGATCGGGGCCTTCCAGGCCGTCCAGCACCTCTGCGCCGACCTGCTGGTGCGGGCCGAGACCGCGCGCGTCGCCGTCTACGCCGCCGCCGTCACGGCCGATCCCGCCGACATCGCCGCCGCCCGGCTGCTCGCCGACGAGGCCGCCGTGCGGGGGGCCCGCGACTGCCTCCAGGTGCACGGCGGGATGGGGTTCACCTGGGAGGCGGACGTGCATCTGCACCTGAAACGGGCCTGGGTGCGGGCCCGGCGTGCCGGAGGGAGCGCACAGGGTGCGGAACTGCTCGCCGCCGCCCTCGCGGGCTGAGCCGGCGGGGGTGTCCCGGGCCGCCGTACCCGACAAGCTTTGGCCCACGATGTCGCGGATCGTGGCGAACCGGAATCACGGAGCGTTGATACCGGGTTGTGTCCTGCCCGAGACTCGTCACAGCCCGGAGTCGGGTGGGTGCTCGGGTACCTTGTGTGGGATGCGAGTGGCTGCGCGTACGAGCCGGGCCGGCGGTGCCCCTGGGGTGGTGCCGGGCCGTGCGGTGCGCAGCGCCGCTCGCTGGGCGGACCGGGTGGCCAGGCCCGCCTGTTCGACTCCCCGGCACGCGCGTCGCACAGTATGCCGTACGCGTACTCCTTCGCGCGGGAATATGCCCGAAGCGCTTGTTGGGGTGACTGTACGTCAACCATGCTGTCTCGCAAGGGAGTCACAGTCCGTGACCCTTGCTCTGGCCGTTGTCCTGGCCATGCAGAAAATGGCTACGATCGTGGCCCTCGCCGTGATCGCCGCCGCGGCTGACACCGTGGCGCGCGGCCGGTACGGGGTCATGTGTCCGCCGGTTCGGATGGTGTGAGCGGTGCAGGTGCTTCAAGTGCAGCTGGAGATCCGGCCCGACCCCGCAGAGGTGGGCCGGGCGAGGCGGTGGGCCCGCTCGCGGCTCGCCGGATCGGGGATAACGGCCGACGAGCCGCTGGCCGAGACCCTGATCCTGCTCGTCTCCGAGCTGGTGACCAACGCCGTGGTGCACACCGGGCGGCCGGCCGTGCTGCGGCTGTGTCTGCCGGCCCCGGCTGCCGAGAACCGCGCGTCGGCGACGGTGCGGGTGGAGGTCGCGGACGGCAGTTCCCGCGCCCCCGTCCCCCGCTGCGCCGGCAGTGAGGCCACCGGTGGCCGGGGCCTCGCCCTCGTGGACTGCCTCGCCGACCGCTGGGGCTGGAGCCCGGAGGGGGCCGGCAAGAGCATCTGGTGCGAGCTGGACCGCTGTGCACAGCCCCGGGAGAGCGCGGCGACGGCGTACGGGGGCGGACTGCCCGCGTACGAGGATCTCGCCTTTGAAGCGGTGTAGCCGCCCGGAGCGGTGGTGCGCCGGTCGTGCGACCGTGCGCGGGCGCCGTGACCGGGGTGCCACGACACGGGTGCGCACCGGCGTTGACGTGCCCTGAGCGGCTGATCAGGCTGGGGGCGACGATTCGCCGCGAGGGGACGGCGAGGGCCCGGGGCCCCCGGCCGTCCTCGTCGAAGGCGGGTCGCCCCGGGGCGGCGGCGCGTGCGTGTGACGGTGGGGGGACGCGCCGCCCACCGGTCTCCCCGGCGGACCGCCACCCGTCTCTCAGAGGATCGCCACCGGCGCCACCGGTGTCCCCGTCGCGCCCACGAACGGCTCGGGCATCGCCGACAGCAGGAACGTGTACCGCCCGGTTTCTCCACAGGCTGTGGACAACTCTTCGAGATTCCAGTTCTGGCCCTGCAGCATGCCCATCTCCACCAGGTGCAGTGCGTGGACCGGCAGCCACAGGCCCTCGATCTCGGGCGGGAAGATCTCGAAGGTGAGCGTGTCGTTCGCGACCGCCGCCGCACCGCGCGCGTGGAACCACTCCGGGCAGCGCACCGAGAGCCCCGGCGACGGATAGCCGTACCCGTGCCGGTCCCCGGCCAGGAGGACCTGCACCTGACCGGTGCGTACGAGCACGATGTCACCGGCACGCACGCGCGTACCCGCGAACTCCTCGGCGGCCTCCAGGTCCTCCGGCGTCACCGCGTGCCCGCCCGCCAGCCGGTCCACGCCCCGCGCGCGGGCCACGTCCAGCAGCAGCCCGCGCGAGACGAGGTGCCGGACCTTGTCGATGCCACCGAACTCCGCGCCGCCGTGCGCGGTGACGGTGTGCGCGGGACGGCCGTTGTAGAGCTTCCCCGAGTGCGAGACGTGGGTCAGCGCGTCCCAGTGGGTGCCGGCCTGCAGGCCCATGGTCACCACGTCGTCGCTGCACGCGACCGTGCCCGGCCCGAACAGCTCCTGGTTGACCTGCACCATCGCGTGCAGCGGGTCGATCCGGCCCGGGATCATCCCCGTCTGCACGCCGTCCTGCCGGAGGGGGAGGGCGAGCGGCACGCGGCGCCCGGTGCGCACGTCGCGGGCGGCCGCCCGGACGACCTCGTCCGTGATCAGGTTCAGGGTGCCGATCTCGTCGTCGGCACCCCAGCGGCCCCAGTTGTTCACCCGCCCGGCGATGTCGTGGAACTCCTCCGGCAGTGCCATCCGGTGCCTCCCCGGGGCTTGTGTCCGCGCCTTCGGCGGGCCAGTCTGGCGTTGCCGTAAATCTAACGGACCGTCAGAAACTGCGGGAAGGGGCCGGGGATGGGGAACTTCTTGGCAGGCAGGGTCGTCGCCGTGACGGGTGCCGGGCGCGGCATCGGACGCGCGGTCGCCCTGGCGGCGGCGGCCGAGGGCGCCAAGGTCGTCGTCAACGACCACGGCGTCGCCGTGGACGGCGCCTCACCCGCCGGAGAGGTCGCCGAGTCCGTCGTCAAGGAGATCCGGGCGGCGGGCGGCGAGGCCGTCGCGGTCGCCGACGACATCTCCACCATGGCGGGCGGACAGCGGGTCGTGGACACGGCGGTGGAGACCTACGGCCGCATCGACGGGGCCGTGTGCGTGGCGGGCATCCTGCGTGAACGGATGCTGTTCAACATGACCGAGGAGGAGTGGGACCCGGTCATCGCCACCCACCTCAAGGGCACGTTCACCGTGTTCCGGGCGGCCTCCGCGGTGATGCGCGGGCAGCGCTCGGGCACACTGATCGGCTTCACCAGCGGCAACCACCAGGGCTCCGTCTCCCAGGCCAACTACAGCGCCGCCAAGGGCGGGATCATCTCCCTCGTCCGCAGCGCCGCGCTGGGCCTGCACAAGTACGGGGTGACCGCGAACGCCGTGGCGCCGGTGGCCCGCACCCGGATGTCGGCCAACGTGCCCGTCCGGCTGGCGGAGATCGGCGAGCCGGAGGACGTGGCCGCCCTCGTGGTGTACCTGCTCTCCGACCGCGCCGCCGCGCAGGGCGTCACCGGGCAGGTGTACACGGTCGCCGGGCCGAAGATCGCGGTCTGGGCGCAGCCGAGGGAACTGCGCGCCGCGTACGCCTCCGGCGGATGGACCCCGGAGACCCTCGCCGCGTTCCTGCCGGGGTCGGTGGGGGTGGATCCGATGCCGATGCTCTCCGAGGTGGCGGCGATGGAGGAGGCGGCCCGGAATTCGGCCCGGCCGAACGCCTAGGAGCCCCGGTGCGCGTCCCGGTGCGGCGACCGCGGGTCGTGTGCCGCTGGTCGCGCAGTGCCCCGCGCCCTTGGGGGTGCTGCCCCCGGCCGGCCCCCGGCGGTACCGACGCGCTCGTCAAGCAGAGGCGGTGGACATGGAGTTCGGGTTCAGTGAAGAGGACGAGGCGTTCCGGGCCGAGGTCCGGGGCTGGCTGTCCGGGCACGCCGGCGCGTCGGATGACCGACGGACCTGGGAACGCACCCTCGGCGCCGCCGGCTGGATCGGGCTCGGCTGGCCGGAGTCCGGGTACGGGAACCGGACCGAGGGGCTCACCCGGCAGGTCGTCTGGGCCGAGGAGTACGCCCGGTCGGGGGCGCCTCCCCGTTCGGGGCACATCGGGGAGAACCTGCTGGCCCCGACCCTCCTCGCCCACGGCGACGACGTGCAGAAGCGGCGGTTCCTGCCGCCCGTCGCGGCCGGGGAGGAGCTGTGGTGCCAGGGGTACAGCGAACCCGGTGCCGGCTCCGACCTCGCCGGGGTGCGGACCACGGCGGTGCGTGAGGGGCCGTACCACCGGATCACCGGGCAGAAGATCTGGACCTCCCTCGCCCACGAGGCCGACTGGTGCTTCGTCCTGGCCCGGACCGACCCGGACGCGCGCCGGCACCACGGGCTGAGCTTCCTGCTGGTGCCGATGGACCAGCCCGGCCGGATCGAGGTGCGGCCCATCCGGCAGCTGACCGGCACGAGCGACTTCAACGAGGTCTTCTTCGACGGGGCACGCGCGCGCGTGGAACACGTCGTCGGCGGAGAGGGGCAGGGCTGGCGGGTGGCGATGAGCCTGCTCGGGTTCGAGCGGGGGGTCTCCACCCTGGCCCAGCAGATCGGCTTCGCCCGGGAACTGGCGGAGGTCGTCCGGGCCGCCGAGCGGACCGGAGCCGTGCACGACCCGGTGCTGCGGGCCCGGCTCGTCCGGCAGTGGGCCGAGCTGCGCGTCATGCGCTGGAACGCGCTGCGCACCCTCGGCCACGCCACCGGCCCCGCCGTCCCGGGCGCGCCCAGCGTGGCCAAGCTGCTGTGGGCGAACTGGCACCAGCGGCTGGGCGAGCTGGCCGTCGAGGTCCGGGGCGCCGCGGCGGCCGTCGGTCCCGCGGACTGGTCGCCGGCGTCGCCGTACCCGCTCGACGCCGCCCAGCACCTGTTCCTGTTCTCCCGGGCCGACACCGTCTACGGCGGCTCGGACCAGATCCAGCGCACGATCATCGCCGAGCGCGTGCTCGGTCTGCCGGGTGAGCCGAAGGGGGCCGTGTGATGCGCGGTGTGGTGTTCGACGGCGAGCGGGTCCGGGTCGTGGACGACCTGGCGGTCCGGGAACCGGGGCCGGGCGAGGTGCGGGTCGCCATCGCGGCGGCCGGGCTGTGCCACAGCGATCTGTCGGTGGTGGACGGCACCATCCCGTTCCCGGCACCGGTGGTGCTCGGCCATGAGGGCGCGGGGGTCGTGGAGGCCGTGGGTGTGGGCGTCACCCATGTCGTGCCCGGTGACCATGTGGCCCTGTCGACGCTCGCCCACTGCGGAACCTGCGCGGAGTGCGACCGGGGGCGGCCGACGATGTGCCGGCAGGCGATCGGGCACCCGGGGAAGCCGTTCACGTGGGGCGCGGACGCGGACCCGGTGTACCAGTTCGCCGCCAGCTCGGCGTTCGCGGAACGTACCGTCGTCAAGGCCGTGCAGGCGGTGAAGATCCCGCGGGACATCCCCCTGACCTCGGCCGCGCTGATCGGGTGCGGGGTCCTCACCGGCGTCGGGGCGGTGCTGAACCGGGCACGGGTGGACCGCGGGGACAGCGTGGTCGTCATCGGCACGGGCGGGATCGGGCTGAACGTCCTGCAGGGCGCGCGGCTCGCGGGCGCCCTCACCGTCGTCGCCGTGGACGCCAATCCGGCCAAGGAGGCGGTGGCCCGGCGGTTCGGCGCGACCGGCTTCCTGACGTCGGCGGAAGGGGTGCGGGAGCTGCTGCCGACGGGCGCGGACCACGTCTTCGAGTGCGTGGGCCGGGTGGAGCTGATCCGCCAGGCCGTCGACCTGCTCGGCCGGCGCGGCCAGGCGGTCCTGCTGGGCGTGCCCCCGGCCACGGCCGAGGCCTCCTTCCTGGTCTCCTCCCTCTACCTGGACAAGGCGATCCTCGGCTGCCGCTACGGCTCCTCGCGCCCCCAGCGGGACATCGCCCTGTACGCCGAGCTGTACCGCCGAGGGCGCCTGATGCTGGACGAGCTGGTGACCGCGGTGTTCCCGGTGGAGGACTTCGACAAGGCCCGGGCCGAGGCGGAGGCGGGGCGGGTGGCGCGGGCGGTGCTCACCTTCTGAGCCGGTCGCTCGAGGAGCCGTCGGGTGCGGCGGACGCGAGGTTGTCCACAGGCCCGGGACGGCGGGGAGCCGGTTGTCGGTGCCGGCCCCTACCGTCGAGGCATGAGTTATCGCGATGTCGCTTCCCGGCCGGTCCTGACCTGGGCCCTGGTGGCCGTCGGCGCCCGCATGCCGGTGGCCATGGCTCCGCTGGCCCTCGTCTTCCTGGTGCGCGAGCGCCCCGGCGGCTACTCCCTGGGCGCGGCCCTGGCCGCCGCCTACGTGATCGGTGAGATCATCGGCGCTCCCGTCCTCGGCATGCGGCTGAACCCCCGCGAGGCCCGGCCGCACCTGGCCGCCGGTCTCCTCGTGGGCGCGGCCGGTTTCGCGGGCCTGGGCGCGTTCCCGGGTGCGCCCGCCGCGGTACTCGCCGCCTTCGCCTTCCTCGCCGGAGCCGGTCCCGCCGCGGCGCCCGGCGGACTGCGCGCGCTGCTCACCTCCCTGGTCCCGGGGCACGCGGCGGCCCAGGCGCTGTCCGTGGAGTCGATGCTGACGTTCGGTATCTGGGCCGTCTCCCCGGCCACCGTCACCGGCCTGGCCCTCGGCGCGGGCCCCCGCTTCCCGCTGCTGCTCGAAGCCGCCCTGATGGCGGCGTCCGTCGGGGGCCTGTGGGTCCTGCCGGCCGGCTGGGCCGCGGACGGGCAGGACGACCGCGGCGGGCGGGAGGGCGAGGGCGTCTCGCGGCTGCGGGTGCTGGCCCGTGCCTGGCCGGTGTACGTCACGGGCGCGGCGAGCCTGTCCCTGCTGGCCCTCGCCGAACTCGTCCTGCCCGCGCTGCTCGAACAGCGCGGCATCGGCGTGGGCTGGGCGGGCCCGCTGCTCACCGTGATGTCGGTGTCCTCCGCCGCCGGCGCCTTCCTGTACGGCCTGCGGTCCTGGCCGGGGCGGCTCAGGACCCGCAGCGCGGTCCTGATGGCGGGGATGTCGGCCGCGGTGGCCGCGGTCGCCCTGACGCCCGGCGCGGCGGGCATCGCGGTGGCGCTGGCCCTCGCGGGACTGCTCCAGTCCGGTGCGATGCTCACCCGCAACCTGTCCCTGCGCGAGGTGCTCCCGCCGGCCGCGCTGGCCGCCGGCTACTCGGTGATGTACGCCGCCGTCGGCGCCGGTTACGCGGCCACCGGCTCCCTCGCCGGTGCCCTGCTGCCGCTCGCCGCGCCCTCGACGGCGATCCTCGCCGGAGTGGCCCTGACCCTGCTGCTGACGTCGGTCGGCTGGTGGGGGGAGATACGCGCCGGCCGGTCAGCGCAGGCTGCCGACACCGCCGTCGCGCTCGGCGCCGCCGGTGCGGAAGGTGCGCCGGTAGGCGGTGGGCGTGACGCCGAGCGCCGCCTGTAGGTGCTGGCGCATCGACTGGGCCGTGCCGAAGCCGGACTCCCGGGCCACCTGGTCCATCGACAGGTCGGTGGACTCCAGCAGGTGCCGGGCGCGCTCCACGCGCTGCTGGGTGAGCCACTGGCCGGGGCTGACGCCGACCTCCTCGCGGAACCTGCGGGTGAAGGTGCGTACCGACATCGCCTCCTGCTCGGCCAGGTCCCGCAGCTGGATCGGCTCGTGCAGCCGGCCCAGCGCCCAGGCGCGGGCCGCGGTCGTCGTGGCCACCTGGGGGTCGGGGACCGGGCGGTGGATGTACTGGGCCTGGCCGCCGTCGCGGTGGGGCGGTACGACCGTGCGGCGGGCCACGTCGTTGGCGACGGCCGTGCCGAAGTCGCGGCGGACCATGTGCAGGCACAGGTCGATCCCGGCGGCCACGCCGGCCGAGGTCAGCACGTCCCCGTCGTCGATGAACAGCACGTCCGGGTCCACCCTGACGGCCGGGAACAGCCGCTGGAAGTGCTCGGCGTCGGCCCAGTGCGTGGTCGCGGGGCGGCCGTCGAGGTGGCCGGCGGCGGCGAGGACGTAGACGCCGGTGCAGATGGAGGCGAGCCGGGTGCCGGGGCGGATCCGGGCCAGGGCGTCGGCCAGTTCGTCGGTGAGCCGTCCCTCGTCGTAGAGCGGGCCGCGCTCGTACGACGCCGGGACGATCACCGTGTCGGCCGTGGCGAGCAGCTCGGGGCCGTGGGGGACGCGCACGGCGAAGTCGGCGTCCGTCTCGACCAGCCCCGGCGGCCGTACCGAGCAGGTCAGGACCTCGTACAGGTGCCTGCCCCGCGCGTCCCGCGGGCGGCCGAAGATCCGGTGCGGGATGCCCAGTTCGAAGGGCAGCAGGCCGTCCAGGGCGAGGACGGCGACCCGGTGCGGCCGGAACTCCCCGGTGGTCGTCATGGCCCGATCCTACCGAAGGCTGTCCTCCGGGCCACTCGATGCACGGGCATGCGCATCGGAGGCTGGGTGACGTGACTCAGACAAGCCCAGCAGCCGCCCCCGTCCAGGCCCCGCCCGCCCGGCGCCACCGCGTACACCGCGCCTGGTTCGTCACCGCCGTCACCTTCGTCACGATCACCGGCGCGGCGGCGTTCCGCTCCCTGCCCGGCCTGCTCATCGATCCGCTGAACCAGGAGTTCGGCTGGTCACGCGGCACGATCGGCGCGGCCGTCTCCGTCAACCTCGCGCTGTACGGTCTCACCGCGCCGTTCGCCGCCGCGCTGATGGACCGCTTCGGCATCCGCCGGGTGGTCGCCACCGCGCTGACCGTGATCGCGCTCGGCTCGGGCCTGACCGTGTGGATGACGGCGGCCTGGCAGCTGCTGCTGTGCTGGGGGCTGCTGGTGGGACTCGGCACCGGTTCGATGGCGCTGGCCTTCGCCGCCACGGTCACCAACCGCTGGTTCACCGAGCGGCGCGGCCTGGTCAGCGGCATCCTCACCGCGGCCTCCGCCTCCGGTCAGCTGGTCTTCCTGCCGCTGCTGTCCTGGATCGTCGAGCACCACCACTGGCGGCCCGCCGCGGTCACGGTCGCCCTGTCCGCGTTCGCCGTGGTCCCCTTCGTCTGGCTGCTGCTGCGCGACCACCCGGCCGACGCGGGCGTCGCGCCGTACGGGGCAAAGGAGTTCGTGCCCAAGCCGCCCCCGGTCACCGGCGCCGCCCGCCGCACGCTCTCCGTGCTGTCCGTTTCCGTGCGCACCGGCACCTTCTGGCTGCTCGCCGGCACCTTCGCGATCTGCGGTGCCTCCACCAACGGCCTGGTCCAGACCCACTTCGTGCCCGCCGAGCACGACCACGGCATGCCCGTGACGACGGCGGCCTCGCTGCTCGCGGTGATCGGCGTGTTCGACGTCGTGGGCACGATCGCCTCCGGCTGGTTCACCGACCGCTTCGAGCCGCGCCGCCTGCTCGCCGTCTACTACGCCCTGCGCGGCCTGTCCCTGCTCTTCCTGCCGATGCTGCTGGGCCCCGCCGTGCACCCGCCGATGCTCTTCTTCATCGTCTTCTACGGCCTCGACTGGGTGGCCACCGTCCCGCCCACGCTGGCCCTGTGCCGCGAGCAGTTCGGCGAGGACAGCGCCATCGTCTTCGGCTGGGTGCTCGCCTCCCACCAGGTCGGCGCGGCCGTCGTCGCCTACCTCGGCGGAGCCGCCCGGGACGTCTTCGGCTCCTACGACGTCGTCTGGTACGCGGCCGGCACCCTGTGCGCGGCGGCGGCCCTGATGTCCCTGGTCATCCGGCGTACCGGACCGGCCCCCCTCGCGCCCGCCGTGCCCTGAACGCGCCGCCGGGCGAAGGGAGGTCCGCCCACACCCCGCCGCCTCCGCGCACCGGCTCGCCGGTGAGGGCCCCGGGCCGCGGTGGCGGGGCGGCCACCAGAGCCCGCGCCGGCTGCCGCGCACCCCGGAGCACCGCCTCGGCCTCGCCCCTCGCGTCACCGGACCCGGCCTCCTCCCGCCCGGCCGCGCGGCCCGGCCGGGCACCTGGACCTGCGCCCCCGCGCCGACCCGCCGACGGCGGACCGACGCGGCGGCCCTGCGGGTCAGTGGCCGGACGGACACCCGCCTCCGCCAGCCCCGGGCGGCCGGCGCGCCGCGCACGGCCCGCGCCGCCGAGGTCACGTCCCCCTGGCGGCCGGCCGGCTCACCCGCCGCCGAGCCGCACGAACCGCCCCCGGTGGAAGAGCAGGGGCTCGTCCGGCCCGTCCGCACCGAGGGCGTCCACCCGTCCCACGACGATGAGGTGGTCGCCCCCGGTGTGCACGGCGTGGACGGTGCAGTCGATCCAGGCGGCGGCGCCGGCCAGCCGCGGCGCCCCGGACACGGGCGCGGGGGCGTACGCCACCCCCGCGAACTTGTCCCCGCCGCTCACCGCGAAGCCCCGGCACAGCTCCTCCTGGCCGGCACCGAGCACGTTGACGCAGAAGACACCGGCCCGGGCGATACGCGGCCATGTCGTGGACGTACGGCCCACCATGAAGCACACCAGGGGTGGTTCGAGGGAGAGCGAGGAGAACGACTGACAGGCGAACCCGGCGGGCCCCGGCTCCCCCGCGGCGGCCGGCGCGGTGATCACCGTGACACCACTCGCGAAGCTCCCCAGCACCCGCCGGAACTCCCCCGCCCCGACCGGCGCCCGCTCCCCCTCCCGCACGCACCGCAACTCCGGCCGCGGCGACGGCGTAACGGCGCCGGGGCCGAGATACCGCACGGCGGCAGCGGCCGCTCCCGCGTGTCCCATCATGGCGTCGTCCTCCCCGTCCCCCTCACCGTCACCGTCACCGGCCCCGGAACCCCGGCTCCCGGTGTTCGGTGAACGCCCGTAGGCCTTCTCGGGCGTCCTCGGTCGTCATGTTGATCTCCTGGGCCCAGGCCTCCGCGGCGAAGGCGGTGGTGCGGTCGGTGTCGAGGGAGGTGTTCAGCAGGTGCTTGGTCAGGGCGAGGGCCCTGGTCGGCGCGGAGGCCAGGCGGAGCGTCCAGGCGCGGGCCGTCCTGTCGAGATCGGCGTCGGGGACGACCCGGTTGACCAGGCCCAGGCGTTCCGCCTCCGGTGCCGGGAGCGGGTCGCCGAAGAACAGGAGTTCCTTCACCCGCTGAAGGCCGGTGAGGCGGGGGAGGAGGTAGGTGCCGGCGGCGTCCGGGACCAGGCCCCGGCGGACGAACACCTCGACGAAGCGGGCGGATTCGGCGGCCAGGACCAGGTCGCAGGCGAGGGCCAGGTGGACGCCGAGACCGGCCGCCGTGCCGTTCACCGCGGCCAGGACCGGTTTCTCGCAGTCCAGTACGGCCGCCACCAGGCGTTGCGCGCCCACACGGAGCAGACGGGCCACGTCGCCGGGGGTTCGCCGGCCGGAGCCGGTGCCGCCCCGCAGGTCCGCGCCCGCGCAGAAGCCCCGGCCGGTGCCCGTGAGGAGCACCGCCCGGATGTCCGGGTCGGCGGAAGCCTGTGCCAGCAGGTCGATGAGGTGGTCGCGCATCGCCGGGGTCAGCGCGTTCAGGGACTCGGGGCGGTCCAGGGTCACGTGGAGGATCCGGTCGTGGATGTCGTGCCGGACCTCCCTCATCGGCACACCACCAGTGCGTCCAGCGCCACCGCGCCCTGCCCCCGGGGCAGCACCATCAGCGGGTTGATGTCCAGCTCGGCGATCCGGTCACCCAGTTCCAGGGCCATCCGCTGGACCCGCAGGACGACCTCCACCAGCGCGTCCACGTCGGCCGGCGGGCGCCCTCGGACGCCGGACAGCAGGGCTCGGCCGCGGAGTTCGCCGAGCATGGCGCGGGCCTGGTCCTCCCCGAAGGGCGGGACGCGGACCGCCGCGTCGTGCAGCACCTCCACCAGGATCCCGCCGAGCCCGACCGTCACCGTCGGCCCGAACAGCTCGTCGTGGGTGACGCCGACCATCATCTCCACGCCCTGCCCGACCATCTGGCACACCAGGACGCCGTCCAGCCCGACGCCCTCGTAGCGGGCGATGTCGTTCAGCTCCCGGTAGGCGTCGCGGACCTGGCTCGCCGAGGTCAGCCCGATCTTCACCAGCCCCAGTTCCGTCTTGTGGGCGAGCTGCGCGCCGGACGCCTTCATCACCACCGGATAGCCCACCTGCCCGGCCGCCCGTACGGCCGCGGCCGCGCTGGTCACCAGCTGCTCGCGCGGCACCCGGACGCCGTACGCCCGCAGCAGCTGCTTGGCCGCGTGCTCGCTGAGCTGCCGGCCCGGCTGCACCAGCGCCTCCGCCTTGCGGAAGGACGGGGAGGGGGTGCGCGGGGCCGCGTCGAAGGGAGAGCGGTAGCCGGCCACGAAGCGGTGGTGGTCCAGCCAGGCGCGGACGGCGGACAAGCAGTTGCCCACGGTCCGGAAGGTGGCCACACGGGAGGAGCCGAGCAGCACCTCCCGGTACGCCGGCTCGGTGCCGGCCGGCGAGCCCCACACCACGCACACCAGCTTGTCCGTCTCCTCCGCGGCGTCCACCAGATCGCGGACGAGCTTGTCGCTGAGCGGCGGGAAGGGTCCGGTCACCGGGCAGATCAGCACCCCGACCGCGGGGTCGGCGAGCAGCGCGTCGATGATCCTCCGGCCGCGCTCGTCACCGACCGGGTGGCCGCCGTTGTCCACCGGGTTGGCCACGCTCAGGTACGGCGGGATCCACTGGTGCAGCTCGGCCTGCTTCTCCGGCGACAGCCCCGGCAGCCGCAGCCCCGCCCCCGCGGCCAGGTCGGCGACGTGTGCGCCCGTGCCGCCCGAGATGGAGTAGACGACCACCCCCTCGGCCCGCGGAGGCTTCGCGCGCGCCAGCAGCGCCGCCGTGTCCTGGAGCTGGTCCAGGGCGTCGACACGGATCACGCCGTACTGGCGCATGGCCGCGTCCACCACGTCGTCGGCGCCGGTGAGTTTGCCGGTGTGCGTGGCGGCCGTCCGGGCGCCGGCCTCGGTCCGGCCCACCTTCACGGCGACCACCGGCACCCCACGGCGGGCGGCCCGGTCGGCGGCCAGCAGGAAGGCACGGCCGTCCTTGAGCCCCTCGACGTAGGCGGCGATCGCGCCGGTCCCGGGCTGCTCGGCGAACCAGGACAGGAAGTCGGCGGTCTCCAGGTCGGCCTCGTTGCCGGTGGGGGCCCAGTGCGACAGCCGGATCCCGAGTTCCTGGAGGGCGAAGACGGGCCGGCCCTGATGCCCGGACTGGGTGATCAGTGCGATGGCCGGTCCGGTGAGGTCCTCACGGAACCGCTCGAAGGCGTTGAGGTTGGTGTTCGGGCCGAGCAGCCTGAGCCCCGAGCGCCGTACGGCCTCGGCCAGCCGCTCCTGCGCCTCCGCGCCCGCCGGCCCCGTCTCCGCGAACCCGGAGGCGAACGCCACCGCGAACTTGGTCTTGGCCTCGGCGAGTTCGCCGATCAGCGGGAGCGGGTCGGCGACCAGCAGCACGGCCAGGTCGACCGGCCCCGGCAGTTCGGCGACGGAGGCCGTGCAGGGCAGGCCGAAGACGGAGGACCGGGACGGGTGCACCGGGTGCACCCGTGCGCCCACGCGCCCGGCCCAGTCCAGCAGCTGCCGGGTGATCCCGGTGTTCGGCCGCCCCTCGGTGTCCGAGGCGCCGATCACGGCGACCGACTCCGGCCGGAAGAGCCGGGTCAGGTCCGGGACGTCCGCGTACAGCGGGCGCCCGCTGACATCGAGGTCCGCCACCCGGTCGTGGACGGCGGGGCCGGGCCGGTCCTCGCCGCAGGCGATGACCCGGGCCCGGCGGGAGTCGGTGGTGAGGGTGCCGTGGGTCGATCCGAGCATCGTTCCGCCCGCCTCCTGTGAGACAGCCACCAGCAACTGACGCTCTGTCAGGCTACTGAACTGACGGAGCATCAGGAACGGCTCGGAACGGCAAAGTTACCGGGCGTCTACGTCAGCCGGCGCGCGACCGCCTTCGCGATCCTGCCCGCGTCGATCGCCAGCTCCCGGAGCATCCCGCTGATCGGGTTGGTGAACCCGGTGAAGTACAGGCCGGACGCCTGAGCGGGCGTACGGCCGCCGTGCGCCACCGGCCGGCCGCGCTCGTCCAGCACCCCGAGATGCCCGACGAGCCCCTCCAGCGCGCGCTCGTACCCCGTCGCCGCGATCACCGCGTCGGGCGAGATCCGGCTGCCGTCGGCGAGGACGACCTTGCCCTCCTCGAACGCCTCCACGGCGGCCACGACCTCCACCTCGCCCTTGCGTACGGCGTCGATCAGGCCGACGTCCTGCACCGGGATCGCACCCTGCCGCACCCTGCTGTACAGGCCGGTCTCCGGACGCGGCAGCCCGTACGCGGACAGGTCCGGGGTGCTGAGCCGCCCCACCGGCCCGGCGAGCCGGTCCACCAGCCACACCGGCAGCCGCCGGACCAGCACGCCCGTGTACTGGGCGGCCCAGCCGAGGGTGGAGCGGCGCAGGATGTGCGGCGGCGTGCGCACCGCCAGCCGCACCCGCGCCGCCCCGCCCTCCACCAGGTCCACCGCGATCTCCGCGCCCGTGTTGCCGATCCCGACGACGAGCACGTCCCGGCCCCGGTACGGCTCGGCGTTGCGATAGTCGCCGGCGTGCAGCAGCTCACCGCCGTACCCCTCCCGGCCCGGCCAGTCGGGCAGCCGGGGGGTGTGGTTGAAACCGGTGGCGACGACGACCGCGCTGCCGGTCAGCTCCCGGCCGCCGGAGGCGTGCAACAGCCACCCGGTGCCGTCCGCGGTCCGCTCGACGCGGTGCACCTCCACCCCGGTGACGATCTCCAGCTCGTGGTGCTCGGCGTACTTCTCCAGGTAGCGCACCACGTCGTCCCGGGACACCCAGCGGCCGAACCTGCGGGGGATGGCCAGCCCCGGCAGCGCGGACAGCCGCCGGGTGGTGTGCAGGTGCAGCCGGTCGTAGTGCCGCCGCCAGGAGGCGCCGACCCGGTCGGATCTCTCCAGGACCACGGCCCGTACGCCCCGCGCGCGCAGCGCGTACGCGGCGGCGAGACCGCCCGGGCCGGCGCCTATCACGTAGACCGGGCGGTCGGCGGGGGTCGGTGCGGGGCGGGCGGGCGAGGGACGGGAGACGGCCATGAGCGGGAGCGTAATCACACACCCGGTTGATGGGTCTCGGTCAAGACCGGAATTGGTTGCGGATTGATCACGCCTGCCGCTTCCCGCACCCGGCGGTGGCCTGACGGCGTTCTGCCGCTTCCCGGCGCGGTGTCCCGTGGCCTCGGCGCTCCAGGCGGTGAAGGCGCCGCGGCCGGTGCCCGCGGCCGACGCGCGGGGTGGGCTTCCCGCATCACCTGACGTACCGTCAGGTACATGGATGCGATAGGGCTCGACGGCGCGGAGTGGCTGGCGGTGCTGCGGATCGGACTTGGCCTGTGGTGGCTGGAGAGCTGGCGGCACAAGGACAAGAAGGCGTGGTTCGAGCGGGGCAGCGGGATCGCCTGGGCGGCGGACGTCGCGGCCGAGCACCGGTGGACCCCGGTCCGGGCGGGCTTCGAGACGGTGGTGAAACCCCACCCGAGGCTGATGGCGTACGTGGTCGCCTACGCCGAACTCTCCCTGGGCCTCGGCCTGATCGCCGGCTTCCTGACCCCGGCCGCCCTGATCGGCGGTCTGCTCCTCAACGCGCTGTACTTCGTCCTCATGGTCCACGACTGGGCGGAACAGGGCCAGAACTCGATGATGGCGCTGATCTCCCTCGTCGGGTTCTTCGGGATGTCCTGGCAGACCTGGTCGCTGGACGCGGCACTGGGATGGTTCTGATGGGCGGCCGCGACGTGACGGACGGTCCGCGCCACGACCTCCCGGAGACCGACGCCCTCACCCGCCCCTACTGGGAGGCGGCCGCAGCGGGCCGCCTGCTGGTCCGCCGCTGCGGGGACTGCGGCCGGGCCCACCACTACCCCCGCGAGTTCTGCCCGCACTGCTGGAGCGAGCGGGTCGGCTGGGAGGAGGCGAGCGGCCGGGCGGCGCTGTACACGTGGTCCACGGTCCACCGCAACGACCTGCTCCCCTTCGCGGCCCGCGTCCCCTACCTGGCCGCCGTGGTCGACCTGGCCGAGGGCCCCAGGATGATGACGGAACTGGTGGACTGCCCGGAGGACACCGTGCGGGCCGGGATGCCGCTTGAGGTGGCGTTCCGGGACGGCATCCCGGTGTTCCGGCCCGGACCGGGCGGCAACGGGCCCGGCCCGCGCGCCGACGGGCCCGCCCCGGCCCGGCTCAGTTCCACGGGTCGGTGAAGGACCTGCCCGGCACCGGCTTGGCGATGAGCGCGATCGGCACGAAGAAGTTCACCTGGCCGATCGCGAACATCAGCGTGGCCAGCGCCTTGCCCTCGTAGTGCTCGGCCGCCCGCGCGTACAGCTCGTCGGAGACCCGCTCGCCGGACGCGGACGGCTGGAGCACGGCCTCCACCAGGGCCAGCGCGGCCCGCTCGGCGGCGGTGAAGTACGGCGAGTCCTGCCAGGACGCCACCGAGGTGATCCGCTCCTCGGACTGCCCGGCCTTGCGCAGGAAGCCCGTGTGCAGCACCGTCAGGTAGGTGCTGCCGACGATCTGGCCGGCCCGCAGCTGGACCAGGCTGATCGTGGAGCGCGGCACCGACCCGTTGCCGGTCACCCGGAACAGCGCCGCCGACACCTCCGCCAGTTCGGGCACCAGCTGCGCCGGGTCCTCGGGCATACGGGGGGCCATCGGGACCTCGGCCGTGATCGAACGCTTCTGCATCGCCGTCTCCTCCTGCTCGTGAACTGCTGTCACCGCCCTGACGGACCGCGGCGCGGAAGTGTGACGGCGGGGAAGAGGAATCTTCAGGACCGCGGCGGCAGACTCCTCAGGGCCACAGCAGCGCCCGGCTCCAGCCGAACCCCGTGCTGCGGTACTCCAGGCGCACGTGCCGCCGGTCCGGGTCCCCCTGGAAGAACTCCACGGTCTCCGGGCGCAGCCGGTACAGGGTCCAGGTCGGCGACGGCTCCCCGGGGTTCGCCCGGGCCTGCTCCCAGGCCGCCTCCGACGCCCGCCGCAGCTCCGCCGCCGAGGCCAGCTCCTCGCTCTGCCGGCCGGTCAGGGCCGCGGCCAGCGCGCCCGTGGACCGGGCGTGCAGGTCGGCCTGGCTCTCCTCGGACGGCGCGGAGACGACCGGCCCCCGCACCCGCACCTGGCGGCCCAGCACCGGCCAGTAGAAGGCGAGGGCGGCATACGGCCGGGCGGCCAGCGCGCGGCCCTTGCGGCTGGTGGAGTGCGTGGCGAAGGACCAGCCGTCGGGGTCGGCGCCGTGCAGCATCACGATCCGCACGTCCGGCCTGCCCTCCTCGTCCACGGTCGCCAGCGACATGGTGTGCGGCTCCCGCTGCCCCGCCGCCACCGCCTCCGCGAACCAGGTCGTGAACAGGGGCAGCGGGGTCGGCGGGGCGGTGTCGGGGTCGAAGGGGCGCAGGTCCGTGGCGTCCGGGTCCCAGACCCGCAGCGACCTCAGAATGGCGTGGAGATCCGTTTCCATGTGCCGAGTATCCCCACGGGCGCCGTCATCCGTTCGGCAGGCCTCCCGCGACGCGCGCGAGTGCCTCGGCGTGCGGGAACACCCGAAGCCGGGGACGCTCGGAGCCACGGGCTTCGGGAACGACGGTGAGGGGCGATGATCGTAACGGTGGTGTCGATGCCGGGGGCGGCCGTCACCCGTACGGATCTCCCGGGGGCGCGGGAACGGCTGGCCGAAGCCCCGTTCGTCATCGTCGACATCGAACTGCCGGAGGGGGATCCGGCGCCGGGGACGCCGATCGCCGGCCGGCTGGGCCTGGACGCCGAGGAACTCGACTGGTTCGGCAGGGAGGGGGAGCCGGCACGGGCCGTGTTCCTGGGTGACCGGGCCGGTTTCGTCGTACCCGTGGTGCACGGGGACGAGATCGACCACGTCCACGCGGTGGTGGCCGAGCGGTTCCTGGTCACCGTGCACCGGCGGCGGCTCGGTCTGGCCGACGCCCTCACCACCGCGTTCCGGCACGAGCGTCCCGCCGACAGCGTGGCCGCGCTCTTCCTCGTGCTGCAGGAGGCCCTGGACACGTTCCGCCGGGCCGCCGTGCGGGCTCTGCTGGAGACCGAGGAACTGGAGGACGACCTGTTCGAGGACCGGCGGCCCGAGCAGGTCTACCGGCTGGCGAGGCTGCGCCGCCGTTCCGCCCTGTTGCACCATGCGCTGTTGCCCTACCTCCGGGTGGTCGACGAGATCCTCACCCGGCGGATGATGAACCCCACCTTCCCGGAAGACAGGCAGCGGAGCGCCCAGGAGTTCCAGAACGCCGGGCTGCTGGTGCTCGCCGACATCGAGTCCCTCCAGGACGCCACCCGGCGGGCGTTCGCCAGCTACTCCTCGCTCGTCGCCGGCGAGCAGAACGCCGTGATCAACCGGCTGGCCATCGTGTCGGTGATCTTCCTGCCGCTGTCCTTCCTGACCGGGTTCTTCGGCATGAACTTCACCTTCCTGTCGGACAAGCTGGAGACCAGGGAGGAGTTCTGGCTGCTCGCCGTGGGGCTCCAGGCGGCCGCCCTGGCGGGCTCCGTCTACGTGCTGCACCGCACCCGCATCTGGCGCCGCCTGCGGGACGAGAACTGAAGAGACCCCCACCGACCGCTCCCGGCCGCCCTCACCGGCCCAGCACCACCGTCCCCGACGAGCAGAACCACCCGCCCGTCCCGGACGCCACCCCCAGCCTCGGCAGCTGTCCGTCCCGGGTCCGCACCTGCCGTTCCCCGGCCTCCCCGCGCAGTTGCCGTACCGCCTCCACCAGCAGGAACAGCCCCCGCATCCCGGGATGCTGGGCCGACAGCCCGCCCCCGTCCGTGTTCACCGGCAGCTCCCCGCCCCGCACCAGCAGCCGGCCCTCCTCCACGAACGCCCCGCCCTCGCCCTTCGCGCAGAAGCCCAGGTCCTCCAGGGTCACCAGGGTCATGTAGGTGAAGGCGTCGTAGATCTCGGCGAAGTCGACGTCCGCCGGGGTCACCCCCGCCCGCTCGAAGGCCAGCCGGCCGCTCACCGCCGCCGGGGAGACCGTGAAGTCCGGCCACTCCGACATGGCGGCGTGGGAGACGTGCTCGCCGGTGCCGAGGATGCGGACGGGGACCGTACGGCAGTCCCGCGCGTACTCCTCGGACGCCAGCAGGACCGCCGCGCCGCCGTCCGAGCGCAGGCAGCAGTGCAGCCTGGTGAAGGGGTCCGCGACCATCGGGCCGGACAGGACGTCGTCGACGGTGACCGGATCGCGGAACATCGCCTCCGGGTTCAGCGCGGCGTTCGCCCTCGCCTGGACCGCCACCTGGGCCAGCTGCTCGATCGTGGTGCCGTACTCGATCATGTGCCGGCGGGCCGCCATCGCGTACTTCGCGATCAGCGTGTGGCCGTACGGCGCCTCGAACTGGAGGGGGCCGCGCGCGCCGAAGGACAGGGTGCCCGTGCGGCGGCCCGCCCTGATGTCCGCGCGGGCCGTGGAGCCGTAGACCAGCAGGACGGCGTTCGCGTGGCCGGCCGCTATCGCGTCCGCCGCGTGCGCCGCCATCACCTCCCAGGTCGCGCCGCCGACCGAGGTGGAGTCCACCCAGGTGGGGCGCAGGCCCAGGTACTCGGCGACCTCCACCGGCGCGAGCGTGCCGAGTCCGGCGGAGGCGAAGCCGTCGACCACCGCCCGGTCCAGGCCCGCGTCGGCGAGGGCCCGGCGGGCCGCCTGGGCGTGCAGCGCGTACGGTGTCGCGCCGTCCACCCGTCCGCAGTCGGAGAGGGCCACGCCCACCACGGCGGCCTTCCTGCTCCCTCGGCCCATGAGCGGGCTCCTCCCTCTGGGCATCTCGTTGCGGCCCTCCTAATATGACGCCCCGTCAGATGAGGAGGGAAGGCCATGGACACGCGCCTCACCGCCGAGCAGGACGAGATCCGCCGGACCCTGCGCGAGCTGCTGCGCGCACGCTGCGGCCCGGCCGAGGTGCGAGCCGCCGCCGACACCCCCGCCGGACACGACCCCCTCCTGTGGCCGGCCCTCGCCGGCCGGCTGGGCCTGCCCGGGCTCGCCCTGCCCGAGCGGTACGGCGGCGTCGGCTGCACGGTCACCGAACTGGCCCTCGCCTGCGAGGAGACGGGGCGGGCGCTCACCCCCTCGCCGCTGCTCGCCACCTCCGTCCTCACCGCCCCGCTGCTCCTCGCCCTCGGCACCGCGGGGCAGCGCGCCGGCCTGCTGCCCCGCATCGCCGCCGGCACCCTCACCGCCGCTCTCGCCGTCCCCGGGCCCGTCCTCACCACCGCCCTCGCCCTGACCCGCGGGAACGACGGCTACAGCGCCGGGGGCGGACGGGCCGGCGGGGTGCAGGCGCGGCCGGTGCAGGGCGGCTGGCGGCTGTACGGGGAGGCCGCTCAGGTGCTGGACGGGCACAGCGCCGGGCTGCTGCTCGTCCCCGCGCACACCGGAGGCTTCGCCCGCTCGCGGACCCTGCTGTTCCTCGTCCCGGGGGACGCGACCGGCCTCACCCGGGCCCGGCAGGCCGCGCTGGACGCCACCCGCCCCCAGGGCCGTGTGCAACTGCGGGACGTGGACGCCGAGTTGCTCGGCTCGGCCGACACCGACGTACGCCCCGCCCTCGCCGCGCTCGGCGACACCCTCGCCGCCGTGCTCGCCGCCGAGGCCGTCGGGGCGGCCGACCGGATACTGGAGCGGACCGTCGAGTACGCCGGCCGGCGCGAGCAGTTCGGCCGCCCCGTCGGCTCCTTCCAGGCCGTCAAGCACCGGCTGGCGGACGTGTACGTCGAGGTCCAGGCGGCCCGGTCCGCCGCGTACTACGCCGCCTGGGCGGCCGGCCAGGGGCAGCGGGCCGGCGGACTCGCCCTCGCGCAGGGGCTCCAGGCGTTGCGCCGGGCCGCCGCCGACGGCATCCAGCTGCACGGCGGGATCGGGTTCACCTGGGAGCACGACGCCCACCTGTACTTCAAGCGGGCGGCCGGCGACGAGCTGCTGTTCGGCCCGGTGCACCGGCTGCGCGACCGGGCCGCCGAGACGGCCGGGCTGTTCGCGGGCGGGGAGGTGACCGTCTGATGGGCACGGCACTCGGCGTCCGGCTCGTCCGGAAGGTGTCCTCCACCCGGCTGTTCGCCAAGGTCGCCCCCCATGTCGTCCCGGCACTCGACCGGGGTGTCCACCGGCTCACCCGGGGCCGGGTGCTGCTCAGCGCCCGGATGCTGCCCGGTGTGGTCCTCACCTCGACGGGGGCGAGGACCGGACGGCCCCGCCGGACCCCGCTGGCCTGCATGCCGGAGGAGGGCGGCACCAGCTGGATCCTGGTCGGCTCCAACTTCGGCCGCCCCGGCCATCCCGCCTGGACCCACAACCTCCTCGCCCACCCGGAGGCCTCGGTGAGCCGGCAGGGCCGGGACGTCCCGGTCACGGCCCGGCTGCTCACGGGGGAGGAACGGGCCGCCGCCTGGCAGGCACTGCTGGTGTTCTGGCCGCCGTACGGCGTGTACCAGGCGCGGGTGGAGCGGGAGATCCGGCTGTTCCGGCTGACCCGCAGGTAGCGCCCCAGAAGGGGCGCGGGCCACCGTGCGAGCGGTCGCGGCCGTACGGCGGCCGGTGTCCGCGGCAGCCGCAGCCGTCCGGCGGCCTAGAGCGTCGCCAGCCGCTCCACCAGCAGGAACGCGCCGATCCCCAGCATCGCCGCCCCGGACGTCCGCGTCACCGCCCGGGCCGCCGCGGGCCGCGCCGAGAGGAGGACGCGGGCGAGGGCGCCCACCGTCAGGTAGACGGCCGCGCAGCAGGCCATGTGGAGGAGGCCGAGGGCCGCCGTCTGGGCGGGGACGGGCAGGTGGCCGTCCCGGAGGGTGAGGAACTGGGGGAGTACGGAGAGGTAGAGCAGCAGGCCCTTGGGGTTCAGGCCGCTGATCGCGGCGCCGCGCAGGAAGAGCCGGCCCTCGGGTGCCGCCCTGGTGTCCGCGTCCGGGACCGCCGGGCGGCGCAGGACGCCCCAGCCGAGCCGGAGCAGATAGCCCGCGCCCGCCACCGTCAGGACCGTCAGCAGCCGGGGCGAGCCGGCCACCAGCACGGCGAGGCCCGCGGCCGCCAGGGCGGTGTGCAGGGCGTAGCCGCAGACCAGGCCCGCCACCGCGCGCAGGACCGAGCCGCCGCGCAGCGCGGTCGTGACGACGTACGCCCAGTCGGCGCCCGGTACGCACACCAGCAGCAGGTCCACGAGGAGGAAGGAGAGGAGCAGTGCCGAGTCCATACCGGGGACATTAGGCGTGAATGGCCCGAAAGTGTTCCCGTAGTTTGCTCATGATCGCCACTTCTGAGCAAATATCTTCTTCATGGACGACGTGGACCGGAAAATCCTTGCCGAGCTGCAGCAGGACGGGCGGCTGACCGTGACCGAGCTGGCCGCCCGGGTGCGGCTGAGCGTCTCGCCCTGCCACCGGCGGCTGCGCGAGCTGGAGCGGTCCGGCGCCATCCAGGGCTACCGCGCGGTGGTGGACCGGGCCTCGCTCGGCCTGAACTTCGAGGCGCTGGTCTTCGTGTCCATGCGCCAGGAGGACCGGGACACGGTCGCGGAGTTCGAGCGGGCGGTCGGCGGGCTGGAGCACGTGCTGGACGCCCAGCGGCTGTTCGGCGAGCCGGACTACCTGCTCCGGGTGGCCACCGCCGACCTGGCCGCCTTCCAGCGGCTGTACGACGAGCGGCTGGCGACCCTGCCCGGTGTGCAGCGGCTGACGTCGACGCTGGTGATGAAGCACGTGGTGCGGGACCGGCCGTTGCCGGCGTAGACGGCAGGCGGTGGTTCACCGTGTGAACCACCGCCTGCCAGACAGGACTTGGACCCTGACAACGGGTGCGTGCTTATTTGGAAGGTCTCTTGCCGGTCACGCCCAGGTGCACCAACAGGGCCAGGTTCGGCTTCAGTTCGGCCTGCTTCACACCCCAGGAGGAGAATCCCTTCTGGTGGGCCGCCACCGCCGCGAGCATCGCGACCAGGGAACCGGCCACCGCAGCGGGGTTCACGTCCTTGTCGACCCGGCCCTTGGACTGGAGTTCCGCGATGGAGTCCGCGAGGGAGTTGTTCACCGAGTTGAGGATCTTCATGCGGATCTTGTAGAACCGTTTGTCCCCCTCGGCCGCGCCGAGGTCGACCACCCGCAGGATCGCGTCGTTCTTGCGCCAGAACTCCAGGAACCCGTCCACGAGTTCCTGCGCGGTGGCCCAGCCGGACTTGCCGGCCCAGCTGCGCCCTTCGAGCAGTTCGGTCAGCCCGGCCCCCTCGGCCGCCATCTGCTCGGCGATCTCCAGGACGGCGCCCTCGACGTCGGGGAAGTACTGGTAGAAGGTCGCGGGCGAAGTGCCCGCCTTCCGGGCGACATCGATGACCTTGACGTCCCGGTAGGGGGAGGAGCTGAGCATCTCGCTGAGGCAGTCGAGCAGCTTCTGCCGGGTCGCCTGCCCACGCCGGCCGGCCACGCGGCCGTCGACGGTACGCACTTGTCCTGTCATGCCGTCAGCTTACCGAGGGGTGATCGGAGCGCGATTCGGCCGACTGCAAATGGGGTGCGCGGGGGCATCGGGGATGGTGTGCCTGGTCTGCGGGGTGCGCGCGGCCCGGTTACTTTGGCGGCATGGCCGAAAACAGGGCATCCGCGAACGAAGAGGCATACCGGGAGGGCGTCCCCTGCTGGGTGGACGCCCAGCTGCCCGACGTCGAGGCGGGCAAGCGGTTCTACGGTGAGCTCTTCGGATGGGCCTTCGAGGAGTCGTACGGCTCCTCCGTGTGGGCCGTGCTCGACGGCGACCGCGTCGCCTCGCTCGCGCCCAAGACCGACGGCCGCATGCCCACCGTCTGGACGGTGTCCTTCGCGACCTCCGACGCGGGCGCCCTCGGCCGGCGGATCACGGCGGCCGGGGGACAGGTGGTCATGGCCCCGTTCCCGGTCGGCGACCTCGGCACCGCCGCCCTCGCCGCCGACCCCGACGGCGCGGTCTTCGGGCTGTGGCAGCCCGGCACCCACCCCGGCTTCGGGCGGCGGCACGCGCCGGGCAGCTTCGTCTGGGCCGAGCTGTACACCCGGGACACCGCAGCCGCCAACGCCTTCTACGGCGGCCTCTTCCACGACGCCCTGTTCGGCACCGACGCCCAGCCCGACTTCGGCCGCGCGCACGTCACCGACGTCTTCCCGGCCGAGATGCCTCCGCACTTCCTCGTCCACTTCCGGGTCACGGACCTGGACGACGCCCTGGGTGCCGTACAGCGGCTCGGCGGGCGCGTCCAGGCTCCACCCTTCGAGACGTCGTACGGACGAGTGGCCGTCGTCACCGACAATCAGGGGGCGTCGTTCGCACTGCTGCACCGCTGATCCATCCGGTTTGGCCGGATTGGGCATGAGACACCCTGATTGTCACCGGGTTCGCAACCGGCCGCCCGGCCAGGAAGAATCGGGGTGCGTGCCGCCATGGCGGTGCGGTGGTGAGACGCTGCACTCCGGTCGCGTACCTATGGAGAGTGGCGCGGCTCGTACGGGGAGGTGGCAGGCAAGTGGTGGATCAGCTGACGCAGCACGATCCGCGGCGGATCGGGCCGTTCGAGGTGCTGGGCCGGCTGGGCGCCGGCGGCATGGGGCTGGTCTATCTCGCGCGCTCGGCGTCCGGCCGGCGCGTGGCGATCAAGACGGTGCGCACCGAGCTGGCCGAGGACCAGCTCTTCCGCGTCCGCTTCACCCGTGAGGTGGAGGCGGCCCGCGCGGTCTCCGGCTTCTACACCGCGGCCGTGGTCGACGCCGACCCGCGCGCCGCCGTGCCCTGGCTGGCCACCGCCTACGTCCCCGCGCCCTCGCTGGAAGAGATAGTGAACGAGTGCGGGCCGCTCCCGGCCCAGGCCGTGCGCTGGCTCGCGGCGGGCGTCGCCGAAGCCCTCCAGTCCATCCACGGTGCCGGGCTGGTCCACCGCGACCTCAAGCCCTCCAACGTGCTCGTGGTCGAGGACGGCCCCCGGGTGATCGACTTCGGCATCGCCTCCGGCGTCTCCAACACCCGCCTGACCATGACGAACGTCGCCGTCGGCACCCCCGCCTACATGTCCCCCGAGCAGGCCAAGGACTCCCGCAGCGTCACCGGCGCCAGCGACGTCTTCTCCCTCGGCTCCACCCTCGTCTTCGCGGCCACCGGCCACCCGCCCTTCCACGGCGCCAACCCCGTCGAGACCGTCTTCATGCTGCTCCGCGAGGGCCCGGACCTCACCGGCCTCCCGGACGAGCTGCGCCCGCTGATCGAGGCCTGCATGCAGATGGAGGCCACCGGCCGCCCCTCCCCGGCCGACCTCCAGGCCCAGCTCGCCCCGCACCTGTTCGGCTCCGGCTCCGACGACAGCGGCACCGCCTCCGCCTGGCTGCCCGAGAAGGCGGTCGCCCTCATCGAGTCCCGCCGCGGCGGACGCCCCGCCGCCAAGCCCGCCCCGGCCCCGACCGGCGGCCCGCGCAGCGGCGACCGGCAGGCCGTACCCCCGCCCCCGTCCTACGACCCCCCGGTCCCGGCCCCCGCCCCGGTGTCCGTGCCCGCCGGCGTCGGACCCGACACCGGCCCGGTCCGGCTGGCCGGCGCCCAGGTGCCCATCGGCCCCGGTCCCCGGGTCGCCGACGCCCGCGCCGCCGCCGTCAAGGCGCCCCCGCCCGAGGCCGGCCTGGTCGCCAGCTGGTCCCGGCCCCGCCCCGGCGTGGCCGGCGCCGACCCCGCCGTACCGCCCGTACCGCCGACGCCCCCGGAGACGGCGAACGGCTGGCGCCCCTGGCGCTTCCGCATGTCCAACGACGTGTGGGGCACCCCCGCCGTGGCCGACGACCTGGTCTACGTCACCTCCTTCGAGGTGCACGCCCTGGACGTCGGCACCGGCCGTCGGCGCTTCAAGACCCGGGACGTCGCCTGGTCCATGGCGGTGGCGGACGGCCGAATCCACGCCTCCGACGGCCCCACCCTGTTCGCGCTGGACGCCCGCGAGGGCACCGACCTGTGGCGGTTGTCCACGGACGCCTGGGTGTACTGCCTCAAGGCCGACCGCGGCACCGTCGTCACCGGCACCCGCGGCGGCGGCGTCCAGGCCTGGGAGGCCGCCACCGGACGGAAGCTGTGGGAGATCACCGGCTGCCAGACCGACTTCGAGTCCCCCGAGGCGGGCCCGGCCGTGCACGACGGCACGGTGTACGTCTGGCAGGACGCCCGGCTGCGCGCCCTGGAGGCCCGCACCGGCGAGGAGCGCTGGTCGTACCCGATCGGCGACGCGGCCTCCTGCGGTGGCGTCCCGGTCCGTCTGACCCCCGCCCCCGACGGGCACGTCTACGTCTCCGCCGGCACCCGCGTGCTCGCCGTCGAGGCGGTGAGCGGCATGGTCCGCTGGCACTTCGAGGCCCCGGCGGTCTTCCTGAGCCCGCCCGCCTTCGCCCCCGGCCCGGCCGTCACCGGCGGCGGTGTGTACCTCGCCGACTACCTCGGCACGGTCTACGCCCTCGACGCCACCGACGGCCGCGACCGCTGGCGCATCGCCACCGAGGCCCGCTCCTCCATCGAGCCGGTCCTCGTGGCCGCCGGGCACGTGCACGTCGGCAGCGGCACCGGCCTCTACACCCTGGACGCGGTCACCGGCACCCCCAAGTGGCGCTTCCAGGCGGGCGGCGAGGTCGTGGGCGCGCCCGCCGTCGCCGAGGGCCGCATCCACTTCGGCTCCACCGACCACCTCCTCTACACCCTGAAGGCCGACGACGGCCGGCTGCGCTGGAAGCTGGCGACCGGCGGCGAGATCACCGGCTCCCCGGTGGTCAAGGACGGCGTGGTGTACGCGTGCAGCAAGGACCGGTGCGTGTACGCGCTGGACGCGGAGAAGGGGACGGGGACGGCGCGGACCGCCTGAGCGGGTACCGGTCACGGGTGGTCCGCCGGGTGGGTGACGGCCGTCGTACCGGTTGCACGGAAGGGCCTGGGACGGCGGCCGTCGTCGCGGGGGAGCGGGGCGCGTCCGCCGCTCCCAGGGCAGACGCTACGCCGGGTACGCTGCGGTCGCCACACAGTGACATGACCGTGACAGCCATCCCCTAGAGTTCCGGGCATGCATCGACGGGGACACATGCTCAGACTCACGGCGGTATCGGTCCTGGTCGTCCTGGCGCTGACCGGATTCAGGAGCCGAGGGCACGGCCACGGCCACAGCCATGGCAGCGGCGGCGGTGGTGGGTGCAGCAGCTCCAGCCAGGACCACGACACCTCCACGTCCACGTCGTCGGGCGGCGGCTACTACGGCTCGGGCACGCACCACGACTACGACGATGACGACGACTACGGCGACGACACCTCCGGCGGATCGTCCGGCTCGTCCCCCTCGGACCACGAGGACGGCACGGCCCGGCTGGTGAGCTGCGCGACGGTGAAGAAGCCCTACGCGACCATCGAGGTCACCAACCCGAACGCCACCGAGAGCAGCTTCGACGTCCACATCGTCTTCGAGGACGCGGACGACATGACCGTCAACGGCACCATCAAGGAGGTCACCGTGCCCGCGAACGGCACGAAGACCGTCCAGGTGCCGGTGGACAACGCCAAGGAGAGCGCCCCGCAGGTCGACCACTGCGACCTGGACGAGGTGGCTTCCTACAACTGGTGAACCTCACCGCTTCCTGAACCGGGCCCGGCGGGCGGCGAACAACTCCGCCTGCCGGGCGCCCGGCAGGTTCCCCAGCGAGATCAGATGCGGCGCCTGCGCGAACGCCGGGGCGAGAGAGGCCTCCCGGGCCGCCCACAACGCCCGCACGGTCCCCTGCACGGCCTCGGCCGGATACCCGGCGATGACGGCGGCGCAGTCGACGGCGGACCCCAAGGCCCCGCCGCTCTCCGCGACTTCGGAGACGAGGCCGACCTCGTAGGCCCGCCGAGCCGACAGCCGCTCCGCGCTCCCCATGAGCACCATCCGCGCGACCTCCCCGTACGGCATGCGCTGCGCCATGAGCATCGACTCGTAGGCACTGACCATGCCGTAGGTGGTGTGCGGGTCGAAGAAGGTGGCGTCGGCCCCGGCGACGACGAACTCGCATTCCCCGAGCAGATAGAAGGCGCCCCCGCAGGCCATCCCCTCCACCGCCGCGACAACCGGCTTCCACAGCCCGTTCGCCTTGGGTCCGACGCCCAGCAGCGGATCGTCCTGCATGTACGGCGAGTTGGGCTGCGGCACCACGGCGTCCCGGTCGATGCCCGTACAGAACGCCCGCCCCCCGCTCCCGGCGAGCACGACGGCCCGCACGGAGTCGTCGAACCGCAACGCGCGCCAGGCCTCGGCCAGTTCCCGGACCATCTCCAGATCGATGGCGTTGAGCCGCTCGGGCCGGTCCAGCGTGACGACGGCGACTCCCGCACCCTCGTCGACGTCGAGGCGGACGGTTTTCACGCGAGCACCCACTGCGGCAGCCCACCCGAGAAGACCACCCGCACCCGGGCACCGATCCGCAACCGCGCAGGATCAAGGGAGTTCAGCGGCGCCCCGGCGGACGCGACCACATTTCCGACGAGCCGTATCCGAGGAGCCTCCTCCAGCTCCACGACGACCACGTTGTACGGGGCCTGCTCCGCGTAGTCGGGCAGCAGCGGCGGATGCGGCACGACGTACGACCACACCCGCCCGCGCCCCGACACCGCCCGCCACTCACTCGCGAAGGACTGGCAGTGCGGGCAGCAGGGCCGGGGCGGGAAGCGGAGTTCACCGCAGTCGCCGCACGCCTGGACGCGCAGCTCGCCACGGGCCGCGTACTCCCAGAAGGGGGCGCCGTCGGTGTCGGCGACGGGACTCAGCATGGCGGTCAGCTCCTGAGGAGGAGAGCGGAGGTGGGGACGCCTTCACCGGCCGTGACCAGGCAGGTCGCGGCACCCGGGACCTGGGCGGTACTGGTCCCGCGCAGCTGCTTGACGCCCTCGTTGACGAGGTTGAAGCCGTGCACGTACGCCTCGCTGAGCCCGCCCCCGCCGGTGTTGAGGGGCAGCCGCCCGCCGATCTCCAGGGCGCCCTGCTCGGTGAACGCGCCCCCCTCGCCGCGCGCACAGAAGCCGTACCCCTCCAGCGAGAGCGGCACGAGGGCGGTGAAGGCGTCGTAGATCTGCGCCACGTCGACGTCCTCCGGCGTGAAGTCGGCGTGCTTCCACAGGTGCCGGGCGGCGGTCCAGGCGGGGCCGGTGAGCGGGTCGTCGTTCCAGTAGTTGACCATGCCGTGGTGCTGGGCGGGCAGCCCCTGCGCGGCGGCGTGGACGTACACGGGCTTCCTGGCACAGTCCCGGGCCCGCTCCCTGCCGACGACCACACAGGCCAGGGCGCCGTCCGTCTCCAGACAGTTGTCGTAGAGGCAGAGCGGCTCGCTGATCCACCGGGAGGTCATGTACATCTCCCGAGTGAGGGGCCGTTCGTACATGACGGCGGCGGGATTCTGATTGGCCCGGTTCCGGCAGGCGAGAGCGACATTGAACAGGTGATCCCGCGTGACGCCGTACTCGTGCATGTAGCGGCGCGTGAGCATGGCGATCTCGTCGGCGGGGCGGAGGAGGCCGAAGGGCCGGGTCCACTGGGCAGGGGTGGGCAACTGGTTCGTGGTGTTGGTCCACGGCCGAGTCCCGCTCCCCCTCTTCCGCGACCGCCAGGCAACCCCCACGGTGGCCTGCCCGGAGGCGATGGCGGCGGAGAGATGAGCGACGGTCGCGCAGGACCCGCCCCCTCCGTACCCCACCCTGCTGAAGAAGGTCAGGTCGCCGAACCCGACGGCCTTCGCCAGCTCCACCTCGTCGGTCTCCTCCATCGTGTAGGAGGCGAGCGCGTCGACCTCGCCGGGCGCGATCCCCGCATCATCGAGCGCGGCGAGCACGGCCCGACAGGCGAGCATCTTCTCGTCCTCGGCGAGGTTCTTGGCGAACGCGGTCTGCCCGATCCCGACGATGGCGACGGCGTCCTTGATCCCTGCCCCGGTCATGTGCGCCCCCTCTCCTGACAGTTCGTCAGGTTAGCGTTAATCTGACGGCCAGTCAGCAAGGCGTGCGCGGGGGGAGGCCGGACCGTGACGGCGTCATGGGGAACCATCCCGGAACTGGTGCGATGGGCGGCCGGGCGCTACCCGGACACCGAAGCCGTGGTCGACGGCCGCACCCGGATCACCTACGCCGAACTGGGCGCCCGGATCGAGCGGGCGGCCGCGGCCTGCCTGGCCCGCGGGGTCGACGCGGGCGACCGGGTGGCCGTCTGGGCGCCGAACTCCCTGGACTGGATCGTCGCGGCACTCGGTGCGGTGTCGGCCGGCGCGGTCCTCGTACCACTGAACACCCGCTTCAAGGGCACCGAGGCGGCGGACGTACTGCGCCGCAGCGGGACGCGGCTGCTGTTCGTGACGGGCACCTTCCTGGGGACGTCGTACGTGGCCTCGCTACGGCGAGCGGCCGGCGCCGGGAAACCGGCCGGTGGGCGCCCGCTCCCCGCCCTGCCGGCCCTGGAGCGGGTGGTGGTCCTCTCGGACGACGCGCCGCCCGACTTCGAGACCTGGCAGGACTTCCTGGCGGCCGGCGACGGCGTACCGGGACGGAAGGTACGGGCCCGCGCCGACGGGCTGACCGGCTCGGCCCCCTCCGACATCGTCTTCACCTCGGGTACGACGGGCCGCCCGAAGGGCGTGACGACCACCCACGGCCAGACCCTGCGCGCCTACGACACCTGGGCGGACCTGGCCGGCCTGCACGGATCCGACCGCTACCTCATCATCAACCCGTTCTTCCACACCTTCGGCTACAAGGCCGGCGTGCTCGCCTGCCTGACGCGCGGGGCGACGATGATCCCGCAGCCGGTGTTCAACGTGGACACGGCCCTGGCCAACATCGTGGCGGAACGCGTCTCGGTCCTCCCCGGCCCGCCCACCCTGCACCAGCAACTCCTCGACCACCCCGCCCGCCACGCCCACGACCTGTCGAGCCTGCGCCTGGTGGTGACGGGCGCCGCGGTGGTCCCCCTGCGGCTGGTGGAACGCCTGCGCGAGGAACTGCACGTCGGCACGGTCCTCACCGCGTACGGCCTCTCGGAGGCCACCGGGATCGTCACGATGTGCCGCCGCGGCGACGACCCGGCCCTGATCGCCGCCACGTCGGGCCGCGCGATCCCCGGCACGGAGGTGAAAGTGGCCGCCCCTCCCGGCACCCCCGGCGAGGTGCTGGTCCGGGGCTTCAACGTCATGCGGGGCTACCACGACGACCCGGAGGCCACCGCGGAGGCGATCACCGCGGACGGCTGGCTGCGCACGGGCGACGTGGGCGTCCTGGACGCGGCGGGCAACCTGCGCATCACGGACCGCCTGAAGGACATGTTCATCGTCGGCGGCTTCAACGCGTACCCGGCGGAAATAGAGCAGGTCCTGCTCACCCACCCCGACGTCACCGACGCGGCGGTCGTCGGCGTCCCCGACCCCCGCCTGGGCGAGGTCGGCAAGGCCTACGTCGTACGCCGCCCCGGATCCCACCTGACCGCGGACGACCTGATCGCCTGGTCCCGCCGCGAGATGGCCAACTACAAGGTGCCGAGGTCGGTGGAGTTCGTACGGTCCCTTCCGCGCAACGCGAGCGGGAAGGTACTGAAGGGGGAGCTGAGGGGGAGCTGAAGGGGAGGGAATGACCGCACCCGGCGCTTCGAAGTGACCGTTGGGCCGCCCGCTTCCCGGCCAGTGTCGGGCTTCCGCGAGGTGCGTCAAGGGCGCTCCCGTTCCGCTGCGCTCCACTCCCGCGTCGCCTTCGGCGATGGGCCTCCGGCCCACCCTTGACCCACCTCGCTCCAGCCCGGGGAAGAAGCGAGCGGGCAGCCCGGGGAAAGTGGCCGCCTCAGGCCCGCCGGCCCCGAGGTCGGCTGCGTTCGTGGCGTGGGTGGGGGCGCAGTCGCGGCTCACATGGACGCCGGGTCGGCTTGGCGGCTTGCGGCGGGTGGGTGGGACGCGTCGCCATCTCGCTGGCAAGCCGACTCGGATGGCGGCTTCCGGGTAGTGGGCGGGGCGCGCCAGCCGAGCGTCGGCGTGCCGGGTGGGCCGGGCGGCTTGCGGTCCGGTGGGTGGGGCGGGGTCCGGCCGTGCGGGGACGCCGGATGGGCCGGGTGGCTTGCGGTCCGGTGGGTGGGGCGCCGTTCCGCCTGCACGCTGGGTGCCCATGGCGGCTTGCGGTCCGGTGGGTGGGGCGCGTCCCTGCCTCGCCTGCACACCGGGTCGGGCGTCTCATGAGCCCCAGGCGTCACACGGAAGCGGTGATTGGCGGACTTGGGCCACCTCCACCAACCCTCCCGCCTGCCCGACGTTCCCGACGTGCCCGACCTGTCCAGCCTCCCCCGCCTCCCGGCCCAAATCCGCCATTCATCATCTGAGGGGGTGAAAAGGCATCTCCGTGGACTCGCCGAGGCTCCCGGAACCCCGAAAACCCGCAGCCGCCAGGCCCGCCCGGCGTCCTCGGGGCCGGACCGCACTCCACTCACCGACCTCAGCGGCCGAGCCTGCCCGGCGTCCCCGCACGGTCGGACCGCGGCCGCCCCGCCGGCCGTTCGCCGCCGAGCCTGCCCGGCGTCCCCGCACGGCCGGACCGCGCCCCACTCACCGACCGCCAGCCGCCAGGCCTGCCCGGCGTGCTGGCGAGGCGAGACCGCGCCCGCCCCACCGGCCGTTAGCCGCCAGGCCCACCCGGTGTCCCCGTGGCCGGTCCGCGCCCGCCCCACTGCCCGTTCGCCGCCAGGCCCGCCCGGCGTCCCCGCACGGTCGGACCGCGCCCCCTCCCGACGGGGCCGGGCGAGTGACCCGGGGGCCCGGTGCCGGGCTGGGCCACCGCCTTTTCGGGGCGCTCGCTCGCTTCTTCCCCGGGCTGGAGTGAGGTGGGTCAAGGGTGGGCCGGAGGCCCATCGCCGAAGGCGACGCGGGAGTGGAGCGCAGCGGAACGGGAGCGCCCTTGACGCACCTCGCGGAAGCCCGACACTGGCCGGGAAGCGAGCGGTCCGACGGTCACGTGGAATCTCCGGTCAGTGAAACCAGCGTGGCCCTGACCTCCGCGACCATGTACGCAGGCCGCCGGAAGACGTCCTCGGCGCTGAAGCGGAGGAGGCTGCGGATCTCGGGGCAGCGGAGGAGCTGGTTGAAACGGTGGATGTCCTGACGGTGGGCTTCACGAGTGCCGTGGTAGGCGTACCCCTCGATCTCCACGCCCAGCCCCGCCGCCCGGAAGAGGAAGTCGACGACGCGGCGACTGCCGTCCGGGGTGCGCAGCTCGGCCTGGCTCTCGGGATGGAGCCCGGCGTCGTACATGCGCAGTCGGGCGACCGTCTCGGCGGGGGAGCCGGCGAGCGGGTCAGTCAGCCGGAGCCAGTCCAGGGCCCGGACCGACCTCTGCGAGGCGTTCTCCAGCGCGGCGGCGATCTCGTCCTTCCGCCGGACCAGCGGTGCGCGTCGGACCCGCCCGACCCTGCGGTACGTCAGGGCCGAGTCCACGGCGACGACCGCCTCGTGCCTGGGGCCGCGTCGGAGGAGGTCGGCGCACGTCCGGATCGGGGTGGTGAGCCGTAGTCCCTGCCGCTCCACCACGTCACCTCCGCCGAGCGTCATCCGGTGCACGCGCACGCCGTCGCCCAGCCGGTGCATGCTGCGGTGCGGGTCGGTGAAGTCCAGCAGCGCCTCGCGGCCACCGCCGAGCAACTCGATCCGCCAGAGAGCGGCCGCCGAACCGTGGCTCACCACGAGTTGCGGCACGCGGAGCTGGACGGCCCGGAGGTGGGTAAGCAGGTCCGGGTCACGCCCCGGCTCGGCCCAGGCGCCGTGCCGGAGCTGCGTCCAGCCCTCCCCGCGCAGCACCCGTGTCAGGCTGCGCCGAGGCCAGCCGGCCTCCACGGCACGTGAGGTGAGGAGGACGCCTCTGTCCGCCAGCGCCCTCAGGTCGGTCCGCTCCACTCGGGCAAGATCGCAGAGATCGTCGCCTGTCGCTTGCCCTGTGGATAACCGGGCGGCGTCAGTCCTTCAGGGAGCCGAGGAAAGTGCTCCAGGCGCGGGGGTGGAAGAGGAGTACGGGTCCCTCCTGGGGCCTCTTGGAGTCGCGGACGGGGATGACGTGGGGTACTCCGTGGGCGACCTCCACGCAGTCGGCGCCCTCTCCGTTGCTGTAGCTGCTCTTGCACCAGGTGCCAGCACTCAGGTCAATCTCCTTGCTGCGCTTCATGTCCGTAGTTCCTCGCTGCTTCTTCGATCAGGGACAGGGACGCTTCAGGCGGAAGTGCGACGGCCCTGAGCAGATCGTAAGAGCTGCGGTACCTCTTCACGAGGGCCGGATAGTCGACAACCTGCCCGTCGAAGTTGCTCTCCGTCCACACCAGCGGGGGTGCGTCAGGGAAGGTCATGATCTTGGCCATGCCGTACATGAGCGGGTGCGCGGCGGTTGTTTGCGGGACGACCTGTAAAACGCTGCCCGTGGACTGGATCACCGCGAGGATGTGTTCCAACTGTGCGACCATCTGCGCAGGGGGGAGCAGCGGATTTCGGATGACCGCCTCGTGGAGGATCGCCCAGTAGGAAGGGCGGTCCGCGCGGTTCCACAGCTCCGCCCGCTTCAACCGTGCGCGGGCACGCTTCTCGATCAGCTCTTGTGAGGGCAACGGCTGCACGTGACGCATGAGCACCCGCATGTACGGCTCGGTCTGCAGAAGCCCAGGAATGACGTTGGGTGCCCACTCCTCCAGAGTCTCCGCCTGTTTCTCCAGGTCCGGCATGTCCTCGAAATAGAGCGGGTGCCCCGACCGCCGTGCCTTGGCGGCGTCTTCACACCGCCGCTCGAAAAACCCGTCCGTCCCCAGCATCTTGTCGACGTGCCGGGCCAGATCCACCGGCATCCGCCGCTCGCCCCGCTCGATCTGGCTCAGGAACGGCACGCCCCGGAAGCTTCCCTCCGCCAACTGCTCCAGGGTGAGCCCCGCCAGCTCACGCTGGTAGCGCAACTCGGCGCCGTAGAAGGAGGGCACGTTCGCCGAGGCGTCCGGGTCCTTGCGTGGGGGCATGCTCGTCACCGCCGTTTGCCACTTGCGCCTGCGCAGCCGAAACCTCTTCAAAAGGTACCGACGCGGGCATCACTCTGTAGCCGTTTCATCACAGAGAGAAGCAAAGGAAGGCGTGCGTGACCGTGGCGTCCTCGAACACCCCCTCAGCCCAGCGCGGCAGCTCCGCTTGCGACACCACCCTCTGCGTGGACGACCTGCGCGACGCGCTGTCCGCATACGGCATCACCCTGCCTTCCCTCCGGGTGGACCTGCCGAGCTTCGCGGGCGCGTACCAGTCGCCGGCGGGCCTGGTCGCGCTCGGCAACTGCAACACGGCGACGGCGCGCAGACTCACGAGTGTGCTGCGGGGTGAAGGGCTCGCAGGGAGTCGGCAGCCCCTGGACGTGGAGGTCGTCGCGGTACCGAAGGCGCTCCAGGGGCTGCGCCGTACCGTCCGCCGCTACCTGGACGCGCCCTGCGCGGACGTACAGCTCTGTGTCACCGAACTGGTCGGCAACGTCATCCGGCACGTGGGGGAGGGGGTCTGCGTCCGCGTACGGGTGTACCGGACGGGCGGTGGGCGCATCCGCGTCGAGGTCACCGACCCGGAGGCGAAGGCCCTCCCCGTGCTGGTATCCGCCTCGGACGCCGACGAGACGGGCCGCGGACTCGCCCTGATCGACGCGGTGGCCGTCGGGTGGGGGGTGGAGCAGGGGGCGGAGAAGACGGTGTGGTGCGAGCTGGCGGAGGTGGAGTGACCGGTCACCTCGGCGGGGCGGACACGCCGAGGGGCCGGGCTGTCGCCCGGCCCCTCGTCCGCTCACGGGCGCGTTGCCGTCCGCCGGTGCCGGGCTTGTGGATCCTGCCCCGAACACACCTCGGCCGCGACGGCTCCCCCTCCGCGCCGCCGCGGCCGCCCCCCGTCGGGATGGAAGTTCTCCGGATCTACTTGCCCTTCAGGTCCAGGGCGGGCGGGACCGGCGAGTGGTTGTCCATGGTGGTGATCGCGTCGCTCGGCGGGACCGGCGAGTGGTTGTCCATCGTGGTGATCACTTCGTCGATCGGCGGGACCGGCGAGTGGTTGTCCATCGTGGTGATGTCCTCGGGCTTCTTGGCCTCGGCCATGTGCGCAGCTCCCCTGAAGATGAGTTGGGTCTGAGCGGTCCCCGCCCGGCAACTCCCCCGAGATCGCCGGGCAGGGACCTGACAGGACTCTCGCATACCGGCTGAGTCCCTCGGCGACCCGCCTGCCCCCCGACGCGACGGATCGATGCGTTGAGCATGTCAGCGCGGCATAAACAATCGATGAACGCGGCCGTCGTCCCTCAGGCCGTGGAGAGCGGCGACAGCAGCGTCCGTACGCCGTCGGCCTCCGGGGAGCCCGATTGCTCGTACAGAGGCAGTGCTTCGAGCCAGCAGACCCGTGCGCGATCGACCTGCCCCAAGGCGGACAGCGAACGGCCCAGGGTGGTGAGGACGCCGGCGCGTACCCGGTCACCGCCGATGCACCCGATGGCCAGTGCCTGTTCGGCGTGCGTGGCGGACAACGTGTGCTGTCGCGCCGCGAGATGGGCCTGCGCGATACGGAAGTGGGTCGTGCCTTCCCACAGGCGCTGCCGGTTCATCTGGAACGTGTTCAGGGCGTCCGTGAGTTCCGCGAGAGCCTCGGAGGGGCGTCCGGCCTGGGTCAGCGCGAGTCCCAGGGCGTACCGTGCGTTGGCCAGACGTACGGCGGCTCCGAGGCGGTCGTACAGGTCGATGCCCTGCTGCGCCAGCGTGATGGCATGGCCTGTCCGTCCCATGGCCAGGTGAACGCGCGACAGGTTGCAGAGAGCGCTCGCCTCACCGGCGAGGTTCCCGTCGAAGCGCGATGCCTCGATGGCCCGGATCAGATGTTGTTCGGCGTCCGCGTACCGGCCTTGGTTGAGGCCGATGATCCCCCGGTCGTTACTCGTCCAGAAGACCGGCGTGGGATCGTCGGCCGTGTCCGCGAGCAGGCCCGCCAGCCGGGCTTCCTCGTCGGCCTCGCCGTAACGCCCGGCGACGAGGTGAACGTTGGTCAGGACCGTGCGTGCACGGCCTTCGCAGTGTGCGTCGCCCGAGGCCTGTGCGGCGTCTCTGGCGGTGAGTGCGACGGACTCGTACTGCTTGGAGTTGGCCCCGGACTCTCCCAGATCCTTCGCAGCCCACAGCAGGTCCACCCCCCGGCGGATCCTGGAACCGCCCAAGGCCTGGCGAGCCGATGCCAGGAGGCAGTTGGCCTCGGAATACAACCAGTCCAGCGCCTCCTGGCGATCGCTGAAACGCAGTCCCGGGTACTCGGTGGGTTCCAGATGCTCGACCAGCCGGTCCCCCGGCCGCTCGATGGCGTACACCCGCGCCGCCGTGGCCAGGTAGAAATCCAGCAACCGGGACAGAGCCGCCCCCCGCTCACCGGGCGACCGCTCGTCCCTCTCCGCACAGGCCCGCGCGTACAGCCGTACCAGGTCGTGGAACCGGTACCGTCCGGGCGCCGCGGACTCCAGCAGCGACGTGTCCACCAGGGACTCCAGCAGGTCCTCGGTGTCCTCGGCGGGGAGGTCCAGGACCGCGGCCGCGGCGGCCAGCGAGATGTCCGGGCCGTCGGCCAGGCCCAGGAGCCGGAACGCGCGGGCCTGGGCCGGTTCCAGTTGCCCGTAGCCCAGCTCGAAGGTCGCCTTCACCGCCAGGTCGCCGGCCTGCAGCTCGTCCAGCCGGCGGCGTTCGTCCGCCAGCTTGGCCGCCAGGACGGACACCGTCCACGTGCGGCGCGCCGCCAGGCGGGACGCGGCGATGCGGATCGCCAGGGGCAAAAAACCGCACGCGGCCACGACATCCAGCGCGGCCTTCCGTTCCGAGGACACCCGTTCCTCGCCCACGATCCGCGTGAACAGCGCCAGCGCCTCGTCGGGAGACATGACGTCCAGGTCCACCAGATGGGCGCCGGCCAGGTCCAGCATGCGGACGCGGGAGGTGACCAGGGCCGCGCAGCCCTCGGTTCCCGGCAGCAGGGGCCTGACCTGTGCCGCGTCCTTGGCGTTGTCCAGCAGGACCAGGACCCTGCGGCCGTCCAGGACCGAGCGGTAGAGGGCCGCCCGCTCCTCCATGCTGTCGGGGATGTTCGCGTCCGCCGTGCCCAGGGCCCGCAGGAAGGAGCCCAGTACCGTCTCCGGCTCCGCCGGCCTCGGCCCCGTGCCCTGGAGGTCCACGTACAGCTGGCCGTCCGGGAAGGCCCCCCTGGCCCGGTGGGCCACGTGCACCGCCAGCGTCGTCTTGCCCACGCCTCCGATGCCGGCGAGGGCCGACACCGCCATGATCCGGCCCTCCGCCTCGGACGCCGAGGCGAGGACCTCCGTCAGGTCCGAGACGAAGGAGGAGCGGCCGGTGAAGTCGGGGACGGAGGCCGGGAGCTGGGCCGGGCGGACCGGGGGCGACGAAGGTCCCGCCGCGGGGGCCGACGGCTCCGCCAGGGTCGGGTCCGCCTGGAGGATGCGCTGCTGGAGCTCGCTGAGGCCGGGGCGGGGGTCGACGCCCAGTTCCTCCGCCAGCAGGCGGCGGGTGTCGGCGTACACGGCCAGTGCCTCCGCCTGCCTCCCGCTTCTGTACAGCGCCAGCATCAGCAGTTCCCGCAACCGTTCACGCAACGGGTGTGCCGCGGTCAGCGCCGTCAGTTCCGAGACCGCCTCGGCGTGGCAGCCCTGTTCCAGGTCGAGGTCGAGGCGGGATTCGAGGAGGACCAGGCGCCACTCCTCCAGGCGGGCCCGCTGAGCCTCGGCGTACGGGCCGGGGACTCCGGCCAGGGGTTCGCCGTCCCACAGGTCGAGGGCCTGGTTCAGGAGCGTGCGGGCCCGGCCCAGGTCACCCGTCCCCCGCGCCTTCTCCGCCTCCGCCGCCCGGTCCTGGGCGACCGCCAGGTCCAGGGCGCCCTCGCGCAGGCCGCGGACGGCGTAACCGCCGGACTCGCTGACGAGGACCCCGGGGCTGAGTGCCTTCCGCAGCCGGGACGCGTAGGTGCGGACCGCCGCCAGGGCCTGGGAGGGCGGCTCGGACCCCCACAGCGCGTCGATCAGTTCCGCGGCCGTGGCCGTGCGGCCCTCGCGCAGCAGGAGTGCGGCCAGCAGGGCGCGCTGCTGGGGGGAGCCCGTCGGGAGCGCCTCCTCGCCGCGCCAGGCACGCACCGGACCGAGCACGCCGAAGCGCAACGCCGCCGGCTCCGCGACGGTCACGGAGTCGGCGCGCCGCTGCTGCGGCACTCGCGGCCCACCGTCCATGCGTTCGCCCCCCTCGGCATCACGAACAACCCCGTCAGTTTGCCTTGTTCGGGGCGGTTGCGTCAGCCGTGCGAGACGCCCATCACAGCCGATCATGGCCGATCACCGGGGTTCGCGCGGTGGTCCACAAGGTCCTCACATTCCCTCCGCACTCCGGTCGCCCGGCAGCGTAGCTGACGGTTCGTCAGATCGGCGCTACGGTGAGGCGTATGGAGACCACACAGTTCCCGCTGATCATCTCCGTCGACGACCACACCGTCGAACCCGCCGGCGTGTGGCAGGACCGCCTGCCCAGGAAGTACCGGGACGTCGGGCCCCGGATCGTGCGGGCGCCGCTGAAGGAGATGACCTTCCTGGGCGGCCGCTTCAAGCCCGTGATGGGCACCCCGGGCTCCGACGAGGGGCCGGTCGGCGACTGGTGGGTGTACGAGGACCTGCGCCGGCCGCTCACACGTCTCGACACCGCCGTGGGGTACGCCCGGGACGAGGTGCGGCTGGAAGTCATCACCTACGAGCAGATGCGGGCCGGGTCGTACGACGTGCCCGCCCGGCTCGCGGACATGGACGTCAACCACGTCCAGTCGGCGCTCTGCTTCCCGACCTTCCCCCGCTTCTGCGGGCAGACGTTCACGGAGGCCGCCGACAAGGAACTCGCCCTGCTCTGCGTCCGGGCCTACAACGACTGGATGGTGGAGGAGTGGTGCGGGGACCGGGCGCGCGGGAGGCTGGTGCCGCTGACCCTGATACCCCTCTGGGACGCCCGTCTGGCCGCGCGGGAGGTGCGGCGGAACGCCGAACGCGGCGTCCGGGCCGTCGCCTTCTCCGAGATACCGCCGCATCTGGGGCTGCCGTCCGTCCACACCGACGACTGGGATCCGTTCCTCGCCGCCTGCGACGAGACCGGCACCGTCATCGCCATGCACATCGGGTCGTCCAGCCGGATGCCGTCCACCTCCGCCGACGCTCCGCCCGCCGTGGGCTCCACGATCACCTTCGCCAACTGCTGCTTCTCGATGGTCGACTGGCTGATGAGCGGCAAGTTCGAGCGTTTCCCGAACCTGAGGGTGATGTACGCGGAAGGGCAGATCGGCTGGATCCCGTACATCCTCGAGCGCGCCGACGTGGTGTGGGAGGAGAACCGGGGGTGGGGCGGGGTCGCCGGCAAGGTCACCCGGCCGCCGTCCGAGCTGTTCGCCGAGCACGTCCACGGCTGCTTCTTCGACGACGCCTTCGGGCTCGGGAACCTCGACGCCATCGGTGTCGGCAACGTCCTGTACGAGACCGACTACCCGCACTCCGACTCCACCTGGCCCAGGTCCCGCGAGGTAGGCGAGGCCCAGATGGGGCACCTGGACCCGGAGACCGTGACCCGGATCGTCCGGGGCAACGCCATCGAGCTGCTCGGGCTCACCCCGGAGGGGCTGTGGCGGGCGTGAGCGCCCTGGCCTACGGCATCCAGCTGCCCGTCCAGTCGCAGAGCACCCTCTACACCGAGCCCTGGGAGACCGCGGCCGGACCGGAGGACCTGGTCGCCGTGGCGCGGGCGGCCGACGCGGCGGGGTTCGCGTACGTCGCCTGCTGCGAGCACGTGGGCGTACCGCGCCGCCTCGCCCCGGCCATGAGCACCGTCTGGTACGACCCGGTGGCCACCCTCGCCCATCTCGCCGCCGTCACCGGCCGGGTGCGGCTGCTCAGTCATGTGGCGGTCGTGGGGCTGCGGCATCCGCTGCTCACCGCCAAGCAGTACGCCACCCTCGACCACCTCTCCGGCGGGCGGCTCGTGCTGGGGGTGGGGGCCGGGCACGTGCGGGAGGAGTTCGAGGTGCTCGGCGCCGACTTCGAGCGGCGCGGGGCCGTGCTGGACGAGACCATCGACGCGCTGCGGGCCGCCCTGGGACCCGACGAGTTCCCCGAACACCACGGGGAGCGCTACGACTTCGCCGGACTGGGGCAGCGGCCGCGCCCCGCCCAGCCGTCCGTCCCCCTCTGGGTCGGCGGCTCCTCGCCCGCCGCCGTGCGCCGGGCCGCGCTGAAGGGCGACGGCTGGCTGCCGCAGGGGGACCCGCGGGAGCGGCTGCCGGCCGCCGTCACCCGGCTGAGGGCGCTGCGGGAGGAGGCGGGCGTCGAGGCGCCGTTCACCGTCGGCGCGATCACCGAGCCCCTGTACGTCGGCCGGCCCGGCTGGGACGTGGGGCGGCGCACGCTCAGCGGGCCGCCGCGGGCGCTCGCCGAGTCCCTGCGCGCGTACCGCGCGATGGGCGTGGACCAGATCCAGGTGCGGTTCCGCAGCCGCGGCCGTACCGAACTCACCGACCAGATGGCGGCCTTCGGAGCCGAAGTGGCCCCCGACCTCTGAGGAGTACGGCATGGGCAAGCTGGACGGACGCGTCGTGATCGTCACCGGCGCGGCGCGGGGACAGGGAGAGCAGGAGGCGCGGCTGTTCCGGGCGGAGGGCGCGCGGGTGGTCGTGGCGGACGTGCTGGACGACCAGGGCAAGGCGCTCGCCGAGGAGATCGGGGCGCTGTACGTCCATCTGGACGTGGGGACGGAGGACGGCTGGCGGGAGGCCGTGGCCGCCGTCGTGCGGGAGTACGGGCGCGTCGACGGGCTGGTCAACAACGCGGGCATCCTGCGGTTCAACGCCCTCGTGGACACGCCGCTGGACGAGTTCATGCGGGTGGTGCAGGTGAACCAGGTCGGCTGCTTCCTGGGGATGAAGACGGTGGCGCCCCGGATGGCCGACGGGGGCACGATCGTCAACACCGCCTCCTACACCGCGCTGACCGGCATGGCGGCCGTGGGCACGTACGCCGCCACCAAGCACGCGGTGCTGGGGCTGACCCGGGTGGCGGCGCTGGAGCTGGCGGACCGGCGGATCCGGGTCAACGCGGTCTGCCCGGGCGCCGTCGACACCGCGATGTCGAACCCGGCCCGGCTGGACCCGGACGCCGACCCGGAGGAGACGAGCCGCGCCCTGGACGAGCTGTACCGGGGGCTGGTGCCGCTGGGGCGGATCGGGAGGCCGGAGGAGGTGGCGCGGCTGGCGCTGTTCCTGACGTGCGACGACTCGTCGTACATCACCGGGCAGCCGTTCGTCATCGACGGCGGGTGGCTGGCCGGGATCAGCGTGATCTGACCGATCGTCAGCTATTGACCCTCCGTGCGGCCGGTGCGACAGTCATCGAAACTGACGATGTGTCAGATAGTTCGGGACCGGGGAGGGTGAACCGCCGTGGAATTCGGGCTCTTCGTACAGGGATACGTCGGCAAGCGCGCCGAGACCGACCCGCTGGCCGAGCACAAGGCGCTGATGGAGGAGACCGAGTACGTCATCCAGGCGGACAGGTCCGGCTTCAAGTACGCCTGGGCCTCCGAGCACCACTTCCTGGAGGAGTACTCGCACCTGTCCGCCAACGACGTCTTCCTCGGCTACCTCGCCCACGCCACCGAGCGGATCCACCTGGGCTCCGGGATCTTCAACCCGCTGGCCCAGGTCAACCACCCCGTGAAGGTCGCCGAGAAGGTCGCCATGCTGGACCACCTCAGCGAGGGCCGCTTCGAGTTCGGCAGCGGGCGGGGTGCGGGCAGCCACGAGATCCTCGGGTTCATACCGGGTGTGACCGACATGAACCACACCAAGGAGATCTGGGAGGAGACCATCGCCGAGTTCCCGAAGATGTGGCTCCAGGACGAGTACGCCGGCTTCCAGGGCAAGCACTGGCAGCTGCCGCCCCGCAAGGTCCTGCCGAAGCCGTACGGGAAGTCGCACCCGGCGATGTGGTACGCGGCCGGGTCCCCGCCGTCGTACGCCATGGCCGCGAAGAAGGGACTCGGGGTGCTCGGCTTCAGCATCCAGAAGGTGTCCGACATGGAATGGGTGCTGGAGCAGTACAAGACGGCGATCGTCGACGCCGAGCCGGTCGGGGACTTCGTCAACGACAACGTGATGGTCACGACCACCGCGATCTGCGCGCCCACGCACGCCGAGGCCGTCGAGACCGCGGTGAACGGCGGGCTGCACTACCTGCCGTCGCTGGTCTTCCGCTACCACGACACCTTCCCGCGGCCGGAGGGGTTCCCGGTGTGGCCCGAGACGCTGCCCCCGTACACCCCGGAGTTCGTGGAGCTGCTGATCGAGGAGGAGCTGCTGATCTGCGGCGATCCGGACGAGGTGCTGCGCCAGTGCAAGCGCTGGGAGCAGGCGGGGGCGGACCAGCTGAGCTTCGGGCTCCCGGTGGGGGTGCCGAAGGAGGAGACGCTGCGGACGATCCGGCTCATCGGGGAGCACGTGATCCCGAAGATCGACACCGATCCGGTGCACCGGACCTCGCGGTTCCGCCAGGCTGTGTGAGGGGGCCCGGCATGCTGGACCACCTGATCAGGGGCGCCACCGTCGTGGACGGCACCGGTGCGCCCGCCGTCACCGCCGACGTCGGCATCCGCGACGGCCGGGTCGCCGCCGTCGGCACGGTCACCGAGGCGGCCCGCGGCACCGAGGACGCGCACGGCCTCGTCCTCACCCCCGGCTTCGTCGACCCCCACACCCATTACGACGCCCAGCTCTTCTGGGACCCGTACGCCACCCCCTCCCTCAACCACGGCGTGACCACCGTCGTCGCCGGCAACTGCGGGTTCACCCTCGCCCCGCTCCACCCCTCCCGTCCCGGGGACGCCGACTACACCCGGCGGATGATGTCCAAGGTGGAGGGGATGAGCCTGGTGGCGCTGGAGGAGGGGGCGCCCTGGAGCTGGCACTCCTTCGGGGAGTACCTGGACGCCCTGGAGGGGCGGATCGCCGTCAACGCCGGGTTCATGGTGGGGCACTGCGCGCTGCGGCGGTACGTCATGGGCCCGGAGGCCGTCGGCGGCCGGCCGGACCGCGGCCGGATGGACGCCATGCTGCGGCTGCTGCACGAGGCCATGGACGCGGGTGCCTGGGGGCTGTCCACCACGCAGTCCGGTACGCACTCCGACGGCGACGGCCGGCCGGTCGCCTCCCGGCACGCGGGGCCGGCGGAGCTGCTGGCGCTGGCGAAGGCCGTGGGGGAGCACGAGGGGACACAGATCGAGGCCATCGTCGCCGGCTGCCTGGACCGGTTCAGCGACGACGAGATCGATCTCCTCGTGGAGATGAGCGCGTCCGCCGGCCGGCCCCTGAACTGGAACGTGCTCACCATCGACGCCGCCGTACCGGAGCGGGTGCCGCGCCAGCTGAGCGCGAGCGAACGCGCGAGGAAGGCCGGCGGGCGGGTCGTGGCGCTCACCATGCCGATCCTCACCCCGATGAACATGTCCCTGGGGACCTTCTGCGCCCTCAACCTCATCCCCGGCTGGGGGGACGTCCTCGCGCTGCCGGTGCCCGAGCGGATCGCCCGGCTGCGGGACGCGGCCGTCCAGGAGGAGATGCTGCGACGGGCCCGGTCCACGGAGGCCGGGGTGTTCCGGCGGCTCACGGACTTCGGGCGGTACGTCATCGGGGACACCTACAGCGAGGCCAACCGCGGGCTCACCGGCCGCGTGGTGCGGGACGTCGCCGCCGAGCGCGGTCAGGACCCCTTCGGCTGCCTGGTGGAGATCTGCGCCCACGACGACCTGCGTACGGTCCTGTGGCCCATGCCGACCGACAACGACCCGGCGTCCTGGGCGCTGCGCGCCGAGACCTGGCAGCACGAGGACGTCCTGCTCGGCGGCTCGGACGCGGGCGCCCACCTGGACCGGATGTGCGGGGCGCCGTACACCACCCGGTTCCTGGGGGACTGTCTGCGCGGGCGGAGGCTGGCCGGTCTGGAGCGGGCGGTGCGGATGCTGACGGACGACCCGGCGCGGCTGTTCGGGCTGCGCGAGCGGGGCCGGATCAAGGAGGGCTGGCACGCGGACCTCGTCCTCTTCGACCCGGAGCGGATCGACGCGGGCCCGGCCCGGCTGGTGCACGACCTGCCGGGGGGCGGCCCCCGGCTGGACTCCCGGGCGCTCGGGGTGCGGGCCGTGTGGGTGAACGGGGTGGAGGCCATCCGGGACGACGAGGTGACCGGGGCCGTCCCCGGCCGGGTGCTGCGGTCCGGGCGGGACACGCGGACGGTGGGCACGCGGTGAGCGACGCGGACGGGGGGAGCGCGGCGGGCGGGGGGCAGCCGCTGTTCGTCGGCGGGGAGTGGGTGGCGCCGGACGGCGGGTACTACCCGGTGACCGATCCGGCCACCGAGGAGACCGTCGGCTGGGCGCCGGAGGCCTCGCCGGAGCAGGCGCGGGCCGCCTGCGCGGCGGCCCGGGAGGCGTTCGGGGCGTGGTCGCGGACCCCGCCGGAGGAGCGGGCCGCGGTGCTCCGGCGGGCCGCCGGGATCATCCGGGACCGGCTGGTGCCGTACGCCGACCTGGCCCGGGCCGAGACCGGCGCGACCACCGCGACCGCGCGGACCATGCAGGTCGGGGTGGCCGCCGCCCGCTTCCGCCGGTACGCGCGCGTGGAGAGCGCCGAGTGGGCGATCGCCCCGCAGATCACCGAGGCCGGGCCGATGGGGCGGGCCGGTGTGCTGGGGGCGCTGGCGGTACGGCAGCCCGTCGGGGTCGTCACCTGCGTCACCTCGTACAACAACCCGTGGGCCAACCCGGCCGGGAAGATCGCCCCCGCGCTGGCGATGGGCAACACGGTCGTCGTGAAACCCGCGCCGCAGGACCCCCTGTCCGTCTACCGGATGGCGCAGGCGCTGGAGGCGGCCGGGGCGCCGCCGGGCGTGGTCAACGTCGTCTCCGGGCGGGCCGTCTCGGTGGGCGAGGCCGCGGTCGCCTCCGCGGACGTCGACATGGTGAGCTTCACCGGGTCCACGGCCGTCGGACGGCGCATCGCCGAGGTGTGCGGCCGGGACATGAAACGGCAGCTGATGGAGCTGGGCGGGAAGGGCGCCGCGCTCGTCCTGGACGACGCCGACCTCGCCTCGGCCGTCGCCGGCATCGGCACCACCTTCTCCTTCTACAGCGGCCAGATCTGCACCGCACCGACCAGGGTGCTGGCGCAGCGCGGGGTGTACGAGCGACTGGTCGACGAACTCGCCGCGCACGCCCGTCGCCTGAAGGTGGGGGACCCCCGGGAACCCGGCACGGTCGTGGGGCCGGTCATCTCCGCCGAGCACCGGGCGCGCGTGGAGTCGTACGTCGAACTGGGGCGCAAGGAGGGCGCGGTGGTCGTGGCGGGTGGCGAACGGCCCGCGCGGGACCGGGGGTTCTTCGTCGCGCCCACCCTGCTCGCCGACTGCGCGAACACCATGCGGGTGGCGCGCGAGGAGATCTTCGGGCCCGTGGTGGTGGTGATCCCGTTCGACGACGAGGAGGAGGGGGTGGCCCTCGCCAACGACTCCGACTACGGGCTCGTCGACTACGTCTGGTCCGGTGACGTCTCCCGCGCCTTCCGGCTGGCACGGCGGCTGCGGGCCGGGGGCGTGGGCGTCAACACGGTCGGCCGCAACATGGAGGCCCCGTTCGGCGGGTTCAAGGACAGCGGGGTCGGCCGGGACGTCGGCGTGTACGCGCTGCACGCCTACAGCGAGGTGCAGGCGATCGTGTGGCCGGGGTGACGGGGGCGCCCGGTCCGCTCACTGGGTGAAGAACGACGCCGGGTGGCGGGGGTCGGCGGAGCACACGAACAGTCCCGCGTGGCTGCCGCGGCCGATGGTCATGCCGACCGGCTCGCGGGACGCGTCGCCGGCCTCGTCGCCCGTCCGCAGGTGGCGTTCCTCCAGCGGCCGGAAGCGGTCCGGCGCGTCGTCGGGGGCCCAGCTGCCGAGGGGGTACTCGTAGGTGTCGCACTGCAGGAACAGCTCCAGCGGCGCCCGGCACTCGCCGCACTCCAGGGCGGCCGGCAGGCCGGTCGTGCACCAGTCCAGGAACCCGCCGAGCTTGTAGCCGGGGACGGTGGTGAGGTCGTCGGTCAGGCCGCGTTCGGTCAGCCAGGTCTCGAAGCGGCCGGCGAGTCCGGCGGGGAGTTCCTCGTCGCCGGGGTGGTCCGTGACCCGCTCGGGGTGCAGGACGCAGGCGCGCGGGATCATGCCCTCGTCGTACGCCGGGTGGTCCTCCGGATCCGGCTGCTCGGTCAGCGGGCCGGTGACCGCGGCGGCCCGGCGCCAGAAGAGCCGGCAGGCCTGGCCCCAGCCCTCGGGGTGCGGCTGGTCGTGCCAGTCGGGGCACCACAGGAGCTGGACCAGGTCGGTGCCGTCGGGGAAGCGGATCTCCGGGAAGTCGGCCGCGGTGAACTGCGCCACGGCGACGAGCGGCAGCGTGCGCGCCCTGCCGTTCACGTCGTGGTGGTCGGTGCACCGCGGCCAGGGTTCGGCCGCCGGCCACAGCACCGGGCCGCCGATGTGACTGTCGTACGGGCCGGGTGTGCCGCGGCGCGGATGCAGCCGGACGGCCGGGCGGGCGTACGGCAGCAGGTCCGGGAAGTCACGCGCGGGGTCGATCACGGAGGGGGCGGTGGTGAGCTTCATCCGCGCAGTGTCGCCTCCGTCAGTCGGCCAGATCCACCCGCACGGTCAGCAGGTCCGTGCCGAACGCCCGTACCGCCGCGCTGTTGAAGCGGGGCAGGGAGCGCAGCCGGGCCCTGGCGTCGTCGTCGGGGAGGAGGTGGGCGGTGCCGCGGTGCCAGCGGCCGGCGATGCGGACCCGGACCACGGGGTCGGCCTGGATGTTGCGCACGTACTGCGACCTGAGGCCGAACTCGGAGACCAGCCAGAAGGACGTCCCGACCCGGCGTCCGCCGACCGGGGTCCGCCGGGGCAGGCCGGAGGTGCGGCCGGTGGTCTCCAGCAGGGTCTGGAACGGCAGCCGCCGGTTGATCGGGTTGGCGACGTACCGCTGGAATCGGGTCACCAGGCGGTGCTTGCGGTCGGTGCGGTCGGACATCTCGCCCCTCTCGGTACGGAGGCCATCATGCCCCCTGGGCGGACCCCCCGTCGCCGGCCCGTCCCAGGAACACCGGGTTGGTGAACGCCGCCATCGCCCCCGGCACCGGACCCGGCGTCGTCTCGTGCCGGACCTCGGCCCGTACGTAGGCCGCGCGGGCCGGGGTCGTCCGCCACCGGACGGTTCCCGTGCCGGACACCGGCAGCGGCTCCCCGGTGAACATCACGCCCTGGTCGGTGACGAGCCGGACCGAGCAGTGCGGCGCCCCGGACACCTCCAGCCGGACGGTCACCCCGGTGTCGTACCCGGCCGCCAGCCGCTCCCCGGGCCCCGCCTCGGCGCCCGCCCGTCCACCGTCGTCGGCCGTCGCGGAGAACGCCAGCGAGACGTGCCGTGACTCGGCGACGTACGACCGTCCCGCCCGCAGCCCCTCCAGGACCGCCTCCCGGGTCAGCCCGTCGGCGAGGACGACCGTCTGGGGCAGCCCGACCACGTCCGGATCACGATGGGCGTCGCTGTCGCCCATCGCCGGCAGCCACGCCCGCCCGCCCCGCACCGACGCCACCAGCCGCGCGTCCCAGGCCGCCAGCGCCACCTCGTCGTCCGGGGTCCAGGCCCCGTTCCACACCTCCACGACGTCGGCCTCCGCGAACCCGAACTTCCAGGCGCAGCCCACGCAGTCGGCGTGCGGATGGGCCGGTACGACCAGGCCGCCGGCCCGGCGGATGTCCCGCGCGAACCGTGCCCAGCGGCCGTCCCGCGCCCGGTAGCGCCAGTCGACGAAGGTGCCCGGCTCGGTGCCGACGGCCAGGACGTGCCCGTTGCGGGTGGTGACCTCCTCACCGAGCAGCACCAGCAGGTCGTCACCGGCCGCGTCGGACCAGTGGGCGTGCGAGGCGTGGGTGTTGTGGTCGGAGCTGTTGAGGAAGTCCAGCCCGGCCGCCCGGGCCAGGGCCGCGATCTCGGCCGGGGTGCGGCGTCCGTCGGAGTGCCAGGAGTGCAGGTGGCAGTCGCCCCGGTACCAGTCCCGGCCGCGCCCCCGGGCCCGGTCCGGCGGATACACCGGCTCCGGCGTCGTCCCGGCCGCCCCTGCCACCGGCGTGACGGTCACCTCGTAGGCCAGGCCCTGCGGCGCCACGGTGTACGGCCCGAGCGCGATGTACCAGGTGCCGGGGCGCAGCGGCCCGGGCAGGTACCCGGGCGTGGCGTCGTCCGCCCGCACGAAGAACCCGGTGCGGGCCCCGCCCGACCATCCCCGGAACCCCCGTCCGCCCAGTTCGGTGCCGCGCTGGTCGAACAGCCCGATGTCGAGGGCGTTGCCGGGGGTTCCGGGTGGGACGGGGGGTTTGTCGTAGGTGTAGGAGACGTTCAACTCGCGGGTGCCCGGCGGGACGTCGAAGGGGAGGTACACGAAGTCGGGGGAGCCGGGTGGGATGGTGCCGCGCAACGTCGTCACCTCCTCACCGTAGGTCCCCGGAGGGCCCTGCGGAACGGCGGGACCGGCCACATGGGACCGCGCGCACCCCTGACGAGCGACCGACCAGTCGGTACGATGCCCCATGCGCATCTCCGTCACGATCTTCCTGACCGACGAGACCATCACCCCCGTCCACCTCGCCCGCGAACTCGAAGAACGCGGCTTCTCCGGCCTCTACCTGCCGGAACACACCCACATCCCCACAGAGCGCACCACCCCCTACCCCGCCGGCGGCGACCTCCCCCGCGAGTACGGCCGCACTCTCGACCCCTTCGTCGCCCTCGGCCAGGCGGCGGCCGTGACCCGGGACCTGGCGCTCGGCACCGGCATCACCCTCGTCGCCCAGCACGACCCCATCGACCTCGCCAAGCAGATCGCCACCCTGGACCACCTGTCCGGCGGCCGTTTCACCCTGGGCCTCGGCTATGGCTGGAACGTGGAGGAGGCCGCCGACCACGGTGTGGCCTGGCGGACCCGTCGGGAGCTGGTCCGGGACCGGATGGCGCTGATGCGGGCGCTGTGGAGCGAGGAGCCGACCGCGTACGAGGGCGAGTTCGGCGGCGTCCGGGCCAGCCTCGCGCACCCCAAGCCCGTGCAGAAGCCGCGCGGACCGGTGGTCGGCCCCCGCACCCTCGTCGGCGGGGGCGCGGGACCCAGGCTGTTCGCGCACATCGCCGAGTTCGCCGACGGCTGGCTGCCGATCGGCGGGCGCGGGCTGACCGAGTCGCTGCCGGTGCTGCGCTCGGTGTGGGCGGACGCGGGCCGTGACCCGGCCGCCCTCCAGGTCGTCCCGTACGCCGTCCAGCCCAGCCCCGGAAAGCTCGCCCACTACGCGGAGCTGGGGATCGAGGAGGTCGTGGTGCAACTGCCGCCCGGCGGTGCGGCGGAGGTGCTGCGCGCGCTCGACGCCTACGGCCCCCTCCTCGCGGGCGGCGCTCCTCGGCGGTGATCACCGCGACCGTATGCTCAAGGGATGACGACTTCCGCGACCTCCGGAACCGGCCCGACCGAGAACTCCATGCGTCGCGCCCTCAAACGTGCCCGGGACGGCGTCACCCTCGACGTCGCCGAGGCGGCGGTGCTCCTCCAGGCACGCGGTGAGGATCTGACCGCCCTCGCCGCCTCCGCCGCCCGGGTGCGGGACGCGGGCCTGGAGGCGGCGGGCAGGCCCGGCGTCATCACGTACTCGAAGAGCGTCTTCATCCCCCTCACCCGGCTGTGCCGGGACAAGTGCCACTACTGCACCTTCGCCACCGTGCCCGGCAGGCTGCGGCGCGCCGGGCACGGGATGTTCATGTCCCCCGACGAGGTGCTGGACATCGCCCGCAAGGGTGCCGCCCTCGGCTGCAAGGAAGCCCTGATCACCCTCGGCGACAAGCCGGAGGACCGCTGGCCGGAGGCGCGCGAGTGGCTGGACGCGCACGGCTACGACGACACCATCGCCTACGTCCGCGCCGTCTCCATCCGCATCCTGGAGGAGACGGGACTGCTGCCCCACCTCAACCCGGGCGTGATGACGTGGACGGACTTCCAGCGGCTCAAGCCCGTCGCGCCGAGCATGGGCATGATGCTGGAGACGACCGCCGAGCGGCTGTGGTCCGAGCCGGGCGGCCCGCACCACGGCTCCCCCGACAAGGAACCGGCCGTGCGGCTGCGGGTGCTGGAGGACGCCGGCCGTTCCTCCGTGCCGTTCACCTCCGGCCTGCTCATCGGCATCGGCGAGACGTACGAGGAGCGCGCCGAGTCGCTGTTCGCGCTCCGCAGGATCGCCCGGGCCCACCACGGCATCCAGGAGCTGATCATCCAGAACTTCCGCGCCAAGCCGGACACGGCGATGCGCGGCATGCCGGACGCCGAACTGGACGACCTGGTCGCCACGGTGGCGGTCGCCCGGCACATCATGGGCCCCTCGGCCTGCCTCCAGGCCCCGCCGAACCTGGTCGACAGCGAGTACGAGCGGCTGATCGGCGCCGGCATCGACGACTGGGGCGGGGTCTCGCCGCTGACCATCGACCACGTCAACCCGGAACGCCCCTGGCCGCAGATCGAGGAACTCACCGAGCGCTCCCGGGCGGCCGGCTTCACCCTGCGCGAACGGCTGTGCGTCTACCCGGAGTTCGTGCGCCGCGGCGAGCCCTGGCTGGACCCGCGGTTGCGCCCGCACGTGTCGGCCCTCGCCGACCCGGAGACGGGCCTGGCTCGGGAGGACGCGGTCGTGGAGGGCCGGCCCTGGCAGGAGCCGGAGGAGGTGTTCACCGCCTCCGGCCGCACGGACCTGCACACGGCCGTCGACACCGAGGGCCGCACGGGCGACCGGCGCACCGACTTCGACGAGGTGTACGGCGACTGGGACGCCCTGCGCGAGGCAGCGGCCCCCGGGATGGCCCCGGAGCGCATCGACGCCGATGTGCGCGAGGCGCTGCGCACGGCGGCCGACGACCCGACCCGGCTGACCGACGCCGAGGCCCTCGCCCTGCTGCACGCGGACGGCCCGGCACTGGACGCGCTGTGCCGGGTGGCCGACGACGTGCGCAGGTCGGCGGTCGGCGACGACGTCACCTACATCGTCACGCGCAACATCAACTTCACCAACGTCTGCTACACCGGCTGCCGGTTCTGCGCCTTCGCGCAGCGCCGCACGGACGCGGACGCGTACACCCTCTCGCTGGAGCAGGTGGCGGACCGCGCCCAGCAGGCGTGGGACGTGGGCGCGGTCGAGGTGTGCATGCAGGGCGGTATCCACCCGGACCTGCCGGGCAGCGCCTACTTCGAGATCGCGAAGGCGGTGAAGGAACGCGTCCCGGGCATGCACGTGCACGCCTTCTCCCCGATGGAGGTGGTGAACGGCGCCACCCGGACCGGGATGTCGGTCCGGGAGTGGCTCTCCGCCGCCAAGGAGGCGGGTCTGGACTCCATCCCGGGTACGGCGGCGGAGATCCTGGACGACGAGGTGCGCTGGGTGCTGACCAAGGGCAAGCTGCCCGCGGCCACCTGGATCGAGGTGGTCACCGCCGCGCACGAGCTGGGCATCCGCTCCTCGTCCACCATGATGTACGGGCACGTGGACCAGCCCCGGCACTGGCTCGGCCACCTGCGCACGCTGGCCCGGATCCAGCGGGAGACGGGCGGCTTCACCGAGTTCGTGACGCTGCCGTTCATCCACACGAACGCCCCGGTGTACCTGGCGGGGATCGCCCGGCCGGGTCCGTCGATGCGGGACAACCGGGCGGTGACGGCCATGGCCCGGCTCCTGCTCCACCCCTGGATCCCCAACATCCAGACAAGTTGGGTGAAACTCGGCACCGAGGGGGCGGCGGAGATGCTCCGCTCCGGGGCGAACGACCTGGGCGGAACGCTGATGGAGGAGACGATCTCCCGCATGGCGGGCTCCTCCTACGGCTCGTACAAGTCGATCCGCGACCTGGTCGCGGTCGCGGAGGCGGCCGGCCGCCCCGCGAAGCCTCGCACCACGCTGTACGGCGAGGTGCCGGAGGAGCGGCGGCGGGCGGCCGAGGCGTCCGACGGGCACCTGCCGGATCTGCTGCCGGTCCTGGACTGAGTACGATGATCCGACCCCTGTGCTGAGAAGAGGGGACCCGTAGCGGAGGAGATGCGTCCCGTGGCTGCCCGACTGCCCTCGTGGGCCTGGGTCACCGGTCTGACGACGGGGGCGACCGCGGTCGTCGTCGCCCTCGCCGTGCAGGCGGACGCCGGGCCGCATCCCACGGCCGCCGTGGCCAGGCCCGGCACCTCGGCGTCGGCGAGCCCGCACGCCACGCTCACGCCGAAGGCACCGGCCGAGGACGCCCTGCCGGACGGGTCGGGCGAGGGCCGCCGGATCGTGTACTCGCTCGGCGAGAAGCGGGTCTGGCTGGTCGACGCGACCGGCCGGGCGACCCGCACGTTCACGGTGTGGCCGGGCACGGTGAGCCCGCGGCCCGGCCGCTACTCGGTCACCCTGCGCACCCAGTCCCTCAAGGGCTCGGATGGCGTGGAGATCGAGCACGTCATGTACTTCACCAAGGTGGACGGCGTGAACATCGCCTTCTCCAACGCCCTGGACGGCGCCTCCCCGCCCCCGGCGAACGGCCAGAAACTGGGCGGCATCCGCCTCCACAAGGAGGACGGAGCCGCGCTGTGGGCCTTCGGCGACCAGGGCACGCGGGTCACGGTCGTCACCTAGCGTCCCGGCGGCCGTTGGGCAGCTGGTTCACGACCAGCGCCACCCCGGCCAGCAGGAAGATCCGGGTCGCCGCGTCCAGCCCGTTCCACGTCTTCGACTGCCACATCGCGAACCACTCGCCGCCGATCGCGATGAACCCGGCGCCGAAGAGCAGCAGCAGCATCAGCAGCCCGTAGGTGGACAGGCGCCGGGCACGCTCGTGGTCCCGCCGCGCCCACAGCCAGGTGCCCCCGACGAGGACCAGGGCGGCCACCGTCTCCCACACGATGATCAGGACGTACGCGGTGTCCTGGAGAGCCGTGCTGGTGACGGCCCGCCACATCAGGTCGTCGTCCCGGAACGTCGTGTCCATCGCCAGCACATGCCGTACGAACTGCTGGTTGGTCCCGAAGTCGGTGATGTTCCCGAGGGCGACCAGGGCGATGTAGAGGGCGAGTATGCCGGTGAGCACACCGGCGGCGAGGCTGAGGCCGGTGTGACGGGTGGGGGTGGTGGTCATGAACGAATTCTCGCCGCTACGCCCCGCCCGCTGCCGCACGCTTTGCGCCAAGAAAAGATCACCGCCTCGCCCTGTGGCCGAGCGGGGCGAGGGCGAAGAGCAACCCGCCGGCCATGAAGAACGGCTCGTAGAGGAAGGTCGTGAACCGGGCCATCGGGTCGAGACCGGACGTCGTACGAGCACCGACGGCCAAGGCCGCCCAGTCCGCCACGGAGGGCGCGGCGTGCAGGAGCAGCAGTGCGGCGGTGCCCCGGAGACCGAGGGTGAGCAGCCCGGCCGGGAACCGGGTGCCCCAGGGCCGGACGAGCGCCAGGGCCATCGCGGCGGCCAGGGCGCACAGCGGGATGGAAAGGATGTCGATGACGAGGAGCGGGGTGTTCTCCCGCACGGAGAGCCCGGCCGGCAGACCGGTCCGGCCGCCGAGGAGCCAGTACAGGTGGACCAGCGAGAAGGCGGTGGCCCACGTGGCCGCCGCGTAGGCGGCGGCCCGGAGGACCGGCCGGGGGAGGCCGTCGGCAGGGGAGGCGAGGGTGGCGCGGATCCTGGTGTCCATGTGCTCCACCCTCACCGGCCGAGCACGTCCGGCGCGTCGTCCGGCCGGTCCGTCGTGGTCCGCTGCCAGGAGGAGCCGGCCTCCTTCCGGAGCCGTACCCGTGCGGTACCGGCCGCCCTGGCCGGTCCGCCCCCGTGAACCGAGTGACCCCGGTCGACTACATTGCTGGACGTCGTACAGGCGGACGGTGCCGTGGGAGGTCTGGTGGGGGCGACGACCGGTGCCGTCTGGGGCCGTGCCGAGCAGCAGGACTTCCGCAGCCGGGTACGCGGCACGCTGCTCGGGGCCGCGGTCGGCGACGCGCTGGGCGGACCGGCCGACCCGCTGTCCCTGGAGGAGATCCGGGCCGCGTACGGCGGTGAGGGGCTGCTGGACCTGGCCTTCGGCCACGGCCGGCGCGGCACCGTCACCCACCACACCCAGCTGACCCTGTTCACGGTCGACGGGCTGATACGCGCCCAGGTGCGCCGTGACACCGGCGCCTGGCACCCGCCGACCGATCTGCACCGGGCCTATCTTCGCTGGGCGGCCACCCAGCGGGACTGGGGGCCCGACGAGCGCCGCAAGGACGACGGCTGGCTCGCCCGCGAGGAGTGGCTGTACGCCCGCCGGGACCCGACCCGCGCACTGCTCATCGGGCTCGGCGACGACACCATGGGCACGCTGGAGGCCCCCAAGAACCCGGGCGAGCTGGGCCCCGAGGCGGTCGCCCGCTCCGCCCCCTTCGGCCTCCTCGTCGGCTGGGAACCCCAACTGGTCGTCCAGCTCGCCGTGGAGTGCGCGGCCCAGACCCACGGCCACCCCATCGCCTACCTGTCGGCGGGCGCGTACGCCGTGATCGTGCACGCGCTGGCCCGGGGCGACAGCCTGGACGGCGCCGTGCAGCGCGCCCTCGCCCTGCTCGCCGTCCGCCCCGGCCACCAGCCGGTCTCGGACGCCCTCCAGCACGCCCTCGGCGCGGTGCGGCAGGGCGTACCGACGCCCTCCCGGGTGGAGGAACTGGCCGGCGACGGCACGGCGGACGGGCTGCTGGCCGCGTCGGTGTACTGCGCGCTGGTGGGTGAGGACGTCCGCCACGGCCTGTGCCTGGCGGTGAACCAGAGCGGCCCCTCCGCCGCCGCCGGCGCCCTCACCGGCGGCCTCCTCGGCGCCCTGCACGGCGAGACGGCCCTCCCGCCGGCCTGGCTGGCCGAGCTGGAGGGCCGCCCCACGATCCTGGAACTGGCCGACGACTTCGCGATGGAGATGACCCAGGGGCCGGCCCTGCACGGCCCGGCGGGGTCGTCCCCGGGGTGGCTGGCGAGGTATCCGCGGGCCTGAAGGAGGATGCCGCGCCGGCTGCTGCCGCGCCGGCGACCGCTACGGCGCCCCCACCACGTCGTCGCCCGCGCCCGCGGGGACCGGCACGGCCCGCGCGGCCCCCTCGTCGCCGTCGGTGTTCACCTTCTCGATGATCGCCAGCCGCTCCGGTGTGTCCTCCGGCTTCAGGTAGCCGATGACGATGTAGAGCACCAGGGAGACGGCGAGCGGGACGGAGACCTGGTACTGGAGCGGCACGCCCCCGTCGACCTGCCAGCTGACCGGGTAGTTGACCAGCCAGAAGGCGAGCAGTCCCAGGGCCCAGCTGACGAGCGCCGCCGTGGGGCCGGAGCGGCGGAACGGCCGGAGGAGGCCGAGCATCATCGGGATCGCCATCGGGCCCATCAGGCCGGCGACCCACTTGATGACGACGGTGATGACGTCCTTGAACGCGGGGGAGTTGACCTGCGTCGCGGCCGCCATGGACAGCCCCAGGAAGACCACCGTCGTGACGCGCGCCGCGATCAGTCCGCTGCGCGTGTCCCACTCCCGTGCCCGCGCCGAGATCACCGGCGCGCAGTCCCGCGTGAAGACGGCCGCGATGGCGTTCGCGTCGGAGGAGCACATCGCCATGGTGTGGGAGAAGAACCCGACGATGACGAGGCCGAGCAGCCCGTGCGGCAGCAGCTGTTCGGTCATCAGGGCGTAGGAGTCGGAGCCGTCCGGCTTCTTCGCCGTGACCAGCAGCGGCGACATCCACATCGGGAAGAACAGGACCACCGGCCAGACCAGCCAGAGGATCGCCGACAGCCGGGCCGAGCGTTCGGCCTGGCGGGCGCTGCCGGTGGCCATGTACCGCTGGGCCTGGTTGAGCATGCCGCCGTTGTACTCGAAGAGCTTGATGAACAGGAACGCCAGCAGGAACACCGTGCCGTACGGGCCGACCAGCGGTTTGCCGTGGCCGTGCAGCGCGGGCTGGTCCCAGGCGCCGAGGAAGCCGATGTCCTTGTCGTCCAGCTTCACCAGGACCGCGACGAACATGGAGACGCCGGCCAGCAACTGGATGACGAACTGGCCGAGTTCGGTCAGCGCGTCCGCCCACAGGCCGCCGATGGTGCAGTAGACGGCGGTGATCGCGCCGGTGATGAGGATGCCCTGGTTCAGCGACATCCCGGTGAACACCGACAACAGGGTGGCGATCGCCGCCCACTTGGCGCCCACGTCCACGATCTTCAGCAGCATGCCGGACCAGGCGAGGGCCTGCTGGGTGGGCAGGTTGTAACGGTTCCTCAGGTACTCCAGCGGGGAGGCCACGTGGAGCCGGGAGCGCAGCCGGTTGATGCGCGGCGCGAACAGCCTCGACCCGATGGCGATGCCGAGCGCGATGGGGAAGGACCAGGTGATGAAGGAGGTGACGCCGTAGGTGTAGGCGATGCCCGCGTACCCGGTGAACATCACGGCGCTGTAGCCCGACATGTGGTGCGAGATGCCGGAGAGCCACCAGGGCATCCCGCCGCCGGCCGTGAAGAAGTCGGAGACGTTGTCCACGCGCTTGTGCGACCAGACGCCGATCGCGACCATCACACCGAAGTAGCCGATGAGCACGGCCCAGTCGAGACTGTTCATGTGCCCGATCGTGGATCTGTCCACATGAACGCGACAAGCGAGCGGTAGGTCAAGTCGCGGTAAAATCGTTCGTCGTGATGACCTGCGTTCATGTCTGTGAACGTCCGGTCTACCTCATCAGCTCCCCGGCGTTCACGAGCAGCGACTGCCCGGTGATCGCCCGCGCCCGGTTCGAGGCGAGGAACACCGCCGCGTCGGCCACATCCCCGTCGGTGGCCAGGTCCGGCAGCGCCATCCGCCCGGTCAGCCGCCCCAGCACCTCCTCCTCCGGCACCCCCTCGTCCCGCGCGGTGAACCGCACGTACGCCTGCACCGGCGGCCCCCACATCCAGCCCGGCAGCACCGAGTTCACCCGGATCCGGTCCGGCCCCAGCTCCCGCGCCAGCGAGTACATCGCACTGGTCAGCGCCCCCTTCGAGGCGGCGTAGGCGGCCTGCCGCACCTGTGAGGGCGCGGCCACGGCCGACTGCGTCCCGATGAACACCACCGACCCGCCCCCCGCCGCCCGCAGCGCCGGCAGACAGGCCCGGGTCATCCGCAGCGTCCCCAGCAGGTTCACGTCGAGGACGGAGCGCCAGACCGCGAAGTCGGCGTCCGCCAGCCCGCCGAAGTACGAGTCCCGGGCGGCCACCTGCACCACCGCGTCGATCCCGCCGAACCGCTCCCGCGCCAGCCCCGCCAGCGCCTCGCACTGCCCCTCGTCGGTGATGTCGGTCGGCCGGAACGCCGTGCGCGTCCCCTCCGGATCGATCGCGGCCGCGCTCCTGGCGAGGTTCGCCCCGGTGCGGGCGCCGAGAACGGCGTTCCCCCCGTCCCGGACGACGGCGGCGGCGACCTGGTGGCCGAGTCCGGCGCCGACCCCGGAGACGACGACGGTCTTGCCCGCGAGCAGCGGCATGGAGGCCTCCCGGACCCTGGCGCTTCACCTGACGGGGCGTCAGAGTATGGGCGACCGCCGGAAAGGGGAACCGCATGAGCGAGGACACCCGCGGGGACACCCGCAGTGAGACGTACGCCGAGCTGGCCGCCGTCGGGCCGTACGGGGTCCGTCCCGGTCACGCCCTGATCACCATGGTCGAGCCGCATCCGGGCCACGAGTACGCGTACAACCGCTGGTACGAGGACGACCACTACTACGCCGGTGCGATGGCCATGCCCTGGATGTACGCGGGCCGCCGCTGGGTGGCCACCCGGGAGCTGCAGCTCCTGCGCTACCCGGAGAAGTCGGCGGTCGCCCGGCCGGTCACCGCCGGCTGCTACCTCTCCACCTACTGGATCACCGCCGGCCGCTACGACGACCACATGAGGTGGACGGTCGCCATCAACAGGCGCCTCAACCGGGACGCCCGCGTCTACCACGACCGCACCCACGTCTTCACGGCCTTCCAGGACCACGAGACGACCGTGTACCGGGACGGCGCCGCCGGCCCCCGGGACGTCCACGCCCTCGACCACCCCTACGCCGGCCTGGTGCTCCAGGTGATCGACAGCGACACGCCCGAGCAGCGGGCCGCGCTGCTGGAGTGGCTGCGCGCCCGGCACCTCCCGCGCCGCCTCGCCGGCTCCCCGGCCGCGCTGGTCACCGTCTTCCGGCCGACCCCGCTGCCGGGCGACCGCATGACCTACGTCCGGCAGGTCGAGGGCGTCGGCACCCGGCTGACGCTGCTGTGGTTCCTGGAGCGGGACCCGCGCGCCTGCTGGGCGGAACACTTCACCGGCCTGGAGGAGCAGGTGGCCGAGTCGGGCCTCGGCCGGGTGGAGCTGGTCGCGCCGTTCATCCCGACGGTGCCGGGCACGGACACGTACGTCGACCGGCTCCGCTGACCGTCACGGCTTCCTCAGCTCGTCCGGGCAGGGCGTGCCGCGCGGCAGCTGGTAGGGAGCCGCCAGGTGGTACGTCCCGGCCCTGGGCGCGTGCAGCTCGGTCCACTTGTCCCCGTCGACGTCCTCCGGCGTCGCCATCAGACACGCCTTGGTCTTCGCGTAGGGCAGGCTCTTGCCGTGCTCGTCGACGACGCTCAGCCACGGCGAGTACGGGATCCGGATCAGGATCCGCCCCGGTTCGCGCACCCGCAGCGTCATCTCGCCCTGCTCGGCCCGGTCCACCACCGCGTTCGGCTCGGCGAGCGGCGTGGGATCGGTCACCTTGAACAGCTGCCAGTTGGCGTCGCCCCAGATCTGCCTCAGGTACGGCATGCCGCGCTGGAGCAGCTGACGCTCGCCGCCGTCCCCGTCCACGTTGTCCTTCGGCAGCACCACGTAGTGCACCGCCCACCGCTGGAGCCACTCGTGGTAGGTCGCCGAGTTGAGCGTGTCGTCGTAGAAGAGCGGATTGCGCTCCATGTCGGCCTGCCGGTTCCAGCCGCGGGCCAGGTTGACGTACGGCGCGAGCGCGGACGCCTCCCGGTGCGAGCGGGCCGGGACCACCTCGACACGGCCCTTCTCGGCGCCGGCCTTCTGCAGCTCGTTGACGAGCGGGGCGAGCTCCCGCGCCCAGGACGCGGCCGGTGTGGTGTGGATGATGTCGTCCACCGACTTGAAGCCGAGCCAGCCGACGAAGCCGAGGAAGGCCACCACGGTCACGTACCACTTGCGGGACCTCGGCACGGTGTAGGGCAGGGCGGCGACCAGCGTGGCACCCGCGAACATCATCGGCAGCCGCGAGATGTTCGACCCGATCTGCGAGCTGATCAGCCAGACCAGGACCACCGAGACGCTGTAGACGGCGGCCGTCAGCCGTACCGTCACCCACTCCTTCGGCACCAGGAACAGGCAGAACAGGCCGTAGAGCAGGGGCAGGACCACCGAGCCGAAGACCATCGGCTGGGTGCCGGAGAACGGGAACAGCCAGGCCGACACCGCGACCACCGCCGACGGCGCGAGCCCCAGCGCCCAGGCGCCCGGCCGCCGCTTCTGCAGGAACAGCGCGACCGCGACCAGGCCCACGAACAGCCCCGCGACCGGCGAGGACATCGTGGCGAGTGCGGCCAGCGGGGCGGCGACCAGCGCCTTCGCCCAGCGTTTGTACCGCCACCGGTACGGCCAGCAGAAGACGGCCGCGACCGCGCCGAGCGCGAACATCGTGCCGAGGCCGAAGGTGACCCGGCCGGAGATCGCGTTGCACAGCAGCGCGAAGACCCCGGCGAGCGAGGCCCACAGCGGGTTCCGCACCGACCGGCTGCGGATGAGGACCATCGTCAGCAGGCCCGCCGACACCGTCCCGGCGATCATCATCGTCGTACGGACGCCGAGGACCGACATCAGGTACGGCGACACCACGCTGTACGACACCGGGTGCATGCCCCCGTACCAGGCGAGGTTGTACGCCGAGTCCGGGTGCCGGCCGACGAACTCCGCCCACGCGTCCTGCGCCGCGAGGTCACCGCCGCTGTTCGCGAACGTGAAGAACCAGATGATGTGCAGGACGCCGGAGAGCGCCGTGACCGACAGCACGGGGTGCCGGAGCATGCGCTGCCGGAGGGGCTCCAGGACGGCGAGCGGACGCGCGCGCCCGCCGGGGCGTGCGTCGGAGTGCGCGTCGGGCCGTACGCCGAAGGCGCTGCCGTCCGCGGTGCGGCTGCCCGCGGTGCGGCCGTCCGCGTCAGGCGTGTCCGTCATGGATCCACGTATTCGCGGGCCGGATCCCGATCCCGGGCCCGGATCTGCTTCGTCGGCGCGTGTCGGCTCCGCTGTGGCCACCTGAAGGCACTCCCCGTGTCCCGTTTCCTGCTCGCGGCCGCTTCCCACGGTGTTCCCGGCCGATTTCCGTCCCGCCCGGTCCCCGGGACCGGCGGCCTGCCCCGATTCGTGACGCTAGCACGCACCCCGCCACGGGGCCCCCGGGTGGGGCCCGGCGTAGGGCGGGGTGCGCTGCGGGCGGAGGTGGGGCGGTCAGCCCAGGCGGGTCAGCTTGGCGGCGAATCCGGGCTCGGCCAGGTCCTTCTCCAGGGCCACCGGAACCTTCACCGCACCGGCCGTCCCGTCACCCACGGTGAGCGTCCCGACGCGGGTTCCGGCCTTCGCGGTGTGCGGCACCGTACCGGAGGCGAACGACAGCCTCACCTTCATCCCGGCCCAGCCGGGCGTCGTGACGTCCTTCGTGACGACGACCGGGGTGTGGCCGCCGAGCCGGTCGTCCACGTAGCCGACCACGTCGCCCTTCTTCAGGATCTTCGACGAGGTCAGCGCGTCCTGGGCGGCGGTCAGCGCGGCCTGGCTGACCGTGTTGACCGTCTTGAGGATCTCCCTCTTGTGCTGGCCGAGGATCGCGCCGACGAGGGTGACCGTCTGTCCGTCGACCTTCTTGCGGGACGCGAAGAGCAGGTTGCCGCCGGCCGCGGTGGTGCTGCCGGTCTTGATGCCGATCGCGCCGATCCGGTACGGCAGCTCGTTGTAGTTGGGCCAGAACTTGCCCGTGGGGTCCGTCCAGCTGGCCGCGCTGCTGATCGAGACCAGGGCCGGGACCTTCACGAACGCGCGGCCCAGCTTCACCTGGTCCTCGGCCGTGGAGACGGTGGTCTCCCTCAGGCCCGACGGGTCGGTGTACGTCGTCCGGGTCATCCCCAGCTCCCGGGCGGTGGCGTTCATCTTCTTCACGAACGCCGCCTCCGAGCCCGCGTCCCAGCGGGCAAGGAGCCGGGCGATGTTGTTGGCGGAGGGGATCAGGACGGCCGACAGGGCCTGCTTCTCGGTGAGGGAGTCACCGGCCTTGACGGTGTCGAGCGTGGACTCGCCGTCCTTGTTGTAGCCGCCCTCCTTCTCCGCCTTCGCGTCGACCTTGATCTTCGGGCCCTCCTCGCCCGCCTTCAGCGGGTGCTCCTTGAGGATGATGTACGCGGTCATCGTCTTGGCGACCGAGCCGATGGCCACGGGGGTCTGCTTGCCGAAGTGGCCCATCGTGCCGACGCCGTCCGCGTCGATCCAGCCCTGGCCCTCGCCGGGCCACGGCAGGTTCGTGGTGCCGCCGTCGAAGGTGTACGTCCCCTCGGCGGTCAGCGCGAGGGCGGGGGACGGCAGCGGGCGGAAGGCCTGTACGACCGCGAAGACGATCACCAGGAGCAGGACCAGCGGGGTCCAGATCTTGATCCGGCGCACCAGCGTGCGGACCGGGGTCTCCGGGGGCGGCGGCGTGTTCGTCAGCTCGGCGAGCAGGTCCAGCGGGGGCTTGGGCGGAAGCGGCTGCTGGGTGGTGCGCTCGGGGCCCACCTGGGGGACGGGGGTGGTGGCGTCCGGGGCCGGCCGGGGGGCGGCGGGCTCGGAGACGGCCGGCTTGGGACCGGCCGGCTTGGTCAGGTCGTCCCTCAGCGCGACGAACTTGCTCGTGCGCTCGGAGTCGGACTCCGCAGGCCTGGGCTTGCCGCCGAGCTTGAGCATGGTCGTGGGCTGGTCGACGGCGGGCTTCTTGGGCTGTACGGCCTTGAAGACGGTGGTCGGCTGATCGACGTCCGCGGGCGGCCCCTGGGGGGCGTCCCCGCCGTCGGCGGCCTCCGGCCCGTCCTCGGCTTCCTCGCCGGCTCCCCCGGCCGCCTCGGCCTCTTCCGTCTCGGCTACGCCGTCGTCGGCGGCCTCCGCGTCGTCGGCGGCCTCCTTCGCACGTGCGTCGCCCTCGACACCGGCCGCGTCCTCCGCGTCGGCGTCGGTCTTCGCCCCGGCCTTCGTGTCGGTCTTCGCGCCGGTCTTCGTGTCGGCCTTCGCGCCGGTCTTCGTGTCGGCCTTGGCATCGGTCTTCGTGTCGGCCTTGGCGTCGGCCTTCGTGTCGGTCTTGGCGTCGGCCTTCGCGCCGGTCTTGGCGTCGGCCTTCGCGTCGACATCGGCGTCGGACTTGGCGTCGGCCTTCGCATCGACATCGGCGTCAGCCTTCGCGTCGGCGTCCGCCCGTTCCTCCGCGTCCGCCTCGCTCTTGGGGGCCTCCGCGGTCTCCGCGGTCTCCGCGGTCTCCGCGTCGGACGGATCCTCCTCCGCCGCCTCAGCCTTCGCCCCGGCCTCGGCGTTGGCGTCAGACGCCCCCTCAGCCGCGCCCTCCGCGCCGGACCGCCCCTTGCCCTCGGTCTCCGCGTTCTTCGCGTCCTTCGCGGCTTTCGCGTCCTTCGCGTCCGACAGGTCCTCAACCTCGTGCCCGGCCCCCGACTTCGAGGCGGTCGGGTTTGCAGGTGCGTCGGGCTTGGGGTCGCGGACCCAGGAGGAGACCGCTGCCTTGAGGGCGGATTCCTCGTCGGTGGCGGTCGGCTCCGGTTCGGTGGGGGACTCCGGCCGTACCGTCAACACCTTCGTCGCCATGTCCGTGCCGCCGCCCGCGGAATCCTTCTCGCGGGAGACGGCGAGACGCGGATCGCGCGCCTCGGGAACCGAACCCGCACTCCCCGACGTCGGTTCCGCCGACGACTCGCGCTGCTTCGACCTGTCGGGGGACTCGCCCGCCACCGATGCCTCCTCCATGCGTCGCACGTCCACGTGTGCGCCCTGTCCGAACCATGTACCAGTGTCCTGTGTGAGGGCTTGGCCCCTGCGGTAGACGAGAACGACATACCTACCGGTTCCCTCACGAACCGGTCACGCGCCCTCGACAGACCAATGTGAGAGGGGTCACCCTGTCATTCATCCACGCGGGGAGGCATGGATGGGCAGGAGCCGCAGAACACTTCCGGAGGAGCTTCTGCTGCTGGCACTGGACCCGGCCACGGGTACCACTGCACAGCCGCAGTCGCTCGACCTCGGTCTGGCCGGTGCACAGCTAGTGGAGCTGGCGCTGGCCGGACGGATAGCCCCAGACGGGGATCGTATCGCCGTGGTGGTACCACGGCCGACAGGAGATCCGACTCTGGACTGCGCGTTGGAGTTGCTGCGAAGGCGTGGCGCTCCCGTGCGTGCCGTCCACTGGATCGGCGGGCCCCGGCTGGGGCTCAGGCAGACCTACCTCTCGCATCTGGAGCGGTGCGGCATGGTCGCCGCCGTGCCCGGCCAGATGTGCGGGGTGCTGCCGACGACGCGTTACCAGGCGACGGACACCGCCATCAGCCGGGAGATCAGGTCCCGGCTGGATTCCGCGATCCGCACCGGCGTACCGCCGGACCCGCGGACCGCGGCGCTCGCCGCCCTGGCGCACGCCGTCGGGCTCGGCAAGCATCTGTACCCCGGGAACGAGGGCCGTTCGTCCAGGTCCCGGTTGCGTGATCTGATCCGGCACGACCCCATGGGCGGGCTGGTCGCGCACGCCGTCATGGACGTGCAGAACGGTGCGGCCGCCCAGCCGCGCCGCGGCCCGGCCACGGGCGGCCGGCAGGCCGCCTCCGGAGTCCGGGCGGCGGAACCCGCACACGGGGTTCCGATGCAGCCGCACCGCGGGTCCATGGCACGCGCCGTGGCCCACTGAGCCGCACCCCCGGTCCCCACAGACCCGGTTCGGGAGCCGCTGGTCCGAGCGGGGCGGTGAGACCCCTGTGGTCTCGCCGTCCCGCTCGACTGCGTCCGGCGGCACAGGAGTTCGAGGGGGCGCCGCATATCCTCCGTTTCCCAGCGGTAGAAAGCACCTTGGTGGCAGTCTGCTCAACAGCAGATACGGAAAGTCAGGCAACAGGCAGGCAGCCGGAGGTGCACGTCCCGTGGCGTCCAATGTCAATCCCACCGTCAGGCGGCGCCGGCTGGGCCAGGAGCTGCGCAGACTGCGCGAGCTGAAGGGCATGACGGCCGAAGAGGTGGCGGAGCGGCTGCTCGTGTCGCAGTCGAAGATCAGCAGACTGGAGAACGGCCGGAGAAGCATCAGCCAGCGCGATGTGCGTGACCTGTGCGGGGTGTACGAGGTCGAGGACCAGCGGATCGTCGACTCGCTGATGGAGATGGCCCGGGACTCGCGGCAGCAGGGCTGGTGGCACACCTTCGGTGACATCCCGTACAGCGTGTACATCGGTCTGGAGACCGACGCCGAGTCGCTGCGGGTGTACGAACCCCAGCTGGTGACGGGCCTGTTGCAGACCCGCGCCTACGCCGAGGCCCTGGTGCAGGGCGCGTTGCCGGAGACGTCGACCGCAGAGATCGAGAAGCGTGTCCAGGTGCGGATGCGCCGACAGGAACGTATCACCGCCCGGAGCAACCCGCTCCGGCTGTGGGTGGTGCTGGACGAGGCCGCGCTCAAGCGGGTCGTGGGCAGCCGGCTGGTGATGCGGGAGCAGCTGGAGCACCTGATCGAGATGTCGCAGCTGCCGCACGTCACCGTGCAGGTGCTGCCCTTCGACGTGGGCGCGCACCCGGGGCTCAACGGCCAGTACGCGATCCTGGAGTTCGCCGACGCGGCCGACTCCAGCGTGGTGTACCTGGAGGGCGTCACCAGCGACCTCTACCTGGAGAAGGCACAGGACGTGCAGAAGTACGCCGTGATGTACGAACATCTGCGGGCACAGTCCCTCAATGTGGAGGCGTCCCGGCAATTCATCGCGGATGTGGCGAAAACGTACGCCGACTGAGGCGAGGCCACAGCGGGCGGGGGATCGTACACCGTCGGTCGGCTCCGGTGGAAGGCTCACCTGGAATATGCCATCCGGTCGAGTGAACGGCTACGCCGCCAGGCGCAGTTGCCCGGTAGCGTCGATCACGCCAATCAGACGACATGGTTGGCGTGAACCGCACCACCGCAACTCGCAACAGGAGTGGACATGGCACTGATTCAGGGCGCTTCGGAGACGTGGATGAAGTCCTCCTATTCCGCGGGCAACGGCGCCTGCGTCGAGGTCAAGTCGCCCACCGCCGTCGAACTCGCCGTCCGCGACTCCAAGACCCCGGAGGGACCGATCCTGGCCTTCCCCGCCGACGCGTGGAACGCCTTCGTGGCCTCGGTCAAGGCGTGAGGGGTTCCCCCTGACCCTGTCCGGCACGACAACTGCACAAGCACCACCAGGAGAGCCCTCTCGACCAGTCGCCGTCCTTGCCGAGAGGGCTCGGTCCTTTGCCGCCGGGGCTCAGCCCAGCTGGGCCTCGATCGCGGCGACGACCTCGGCCGCGTCCGGCTCGGTCCGCGGCGAGAACCGCGCGACGACCCGGCCGTCCCGGCCGATCAGGAACTTCTCGAAGTTCCAGCGGATGTCCCCGGTGTGCCCCTCGCCGTCGGCGAAGCCGACGAGCCGTTCGTACAGCGGGTGCCGGCCCTCCCCGTTCACCTCGACCTTCTCGGTCAGCGGAAACGTCACGCCGTAGGTCGCCGAGCAGAACTCCGCGATCTCCTCGGCGGTGCCGGGCTCCTGCCCGAGGAACTGGTTGCAGGGCACGCCCAGCACGGTGAACCCCTGCTCGGCGTACCGCTCCTGGAGCTTCTCCAGCCCGGAGTACTGCGGGGTCAGACCGCACTTGGAGGCCACGTTCACGATGAGCACGGCCTTGCCGGCGTACTGCGGCAGGTTCGCGGAGCCGCCGGTGAGGGCCCCGATCTCGACATCCAGCACGTTGTGGTCAGTAGTCGTCATGTCCGGATGCTAGCCCTGCCGCCCCACGCCCCGCCGCCCGGCCTCCACCAGCGCGTCACCGGCGCCCGTCCGCACGTACAGCACCGACCTCCCGGCCCGCCGCCGCTCCACCAGCCCCGCCTCCCGCAGCACCTTCAGATGGCGCCCCACCGAGCCGAGGCCCTGCCCGGTGACGGCGGTCAGCTGACTGGTGCTCATGGGGGAGCCGAGCAGCACGAGCACCCCGGCCCGGGCCGTCCCGAGCAGCGCCCCCAGCCCCGCGGGCACCGCACGGCCGCCGTCCCCGGCCAGCACGCCGGCGCAGGGATAGACCACGGCGTACCGTTCCCCCTCGTCCCAGGACACCCACCCCGAGCGCTGCGCGGTCACCGGCACGAACACCAGCTCGGCGCCGGAGATCTCCCGCGGCGGATACTCGTGCCGATTGACCTGGAACCGGTTCTCCCCGAGCCACCGGGTCCCGCCCGGCCGCAGCCCGTCCAGCACACTCGCCCAGCCGCCCCGGCTCACCCCCGCCGTCCGCGCGACCACATCCGCCTCCAGCACCCGCCGACGCCGCTCCCAGTACGGCCGTACGGTCTCCTCCCACACCCACTCCAGCAGCCCGGCCGCCCGCTCGGGCAGGTCGTCCCGGTCCAGTGGGTCCGGGAGCGGCCCGCCCAGGGACATCCGCAGATGGGCCCGGGCGGCAGCGGGATCGGCCGCGCGCACGCGGGCGACCTCCGCGGCGAGCCCCTCCCCGCCGCGGGGCGTGGGAGTGAGGAAGTCGGCGATCCACTCCCGGCCCAGCCCCGCCCGGACCAGCCGGGCGGTCACGGGGTCGGCCGCGAGCCGGGTCTCGTAGGCCGGCCGATGGGCACCCAGCCACGCGTGCTCCCCGGGGTGCGCCCCCTGCCCGGCGTGCAGCAGCTTCAGCGCGGCGAAGACCTCGGCGAGCGGCGAGATGACGAACCGGCTGCGGGCGAGGGTGTCGGCGTTGACCTGCCACCACCCCATGATCCGGAACGCCCTTCCCCGGCCGCGGCCTCACCCGGCCGCGACCCCTTCGCGGCCACGACCTTTCGCGCGACGGCGAAACAATAGCGGGCCCCCACCGGACCGGCCGAGACTCCGGACCATGCCCGGTTACCGATCCCTGTTCCGCACCCCGGAGTTCACCCCCCTCTTCCTCGGCTCGGCCGCGCAGACCGCCGCCCAGACCGTCGGCGGCCTCGCCCTCGCCACCCTCGTGTACCGGGCGACCGGCTCCCCGCTGCTGTCGGCGGTGAGCATGTTCGGCCCGTCGCTGGCGCAGGTGCTGGGCGCCACCGTCCTGCTGTCCGGCGCCGACCGGCTGCCGCCGCGTACGGCCCTGTCCGTCATCGCGCTGGCCTTCGCGGCCGGTACGGCGGTGCAGGCGCTGCCCGGCCTGCCGTCCGGCGCGCTCCTCGCCGTCGTACTCCTGCTGGGCCTGGTGGCCTCGCTCGGCGGCGGGGTGCGCTGGGGGCTGCTGAACGAGATCCTCACCAAGGACGGCTACCTGCCGGGGCGTTCGCTGTTCAACATGATGAGCGGGCTGACGCAGGTCGCCGGTTTCGCCGCCGGCGGCGCCCTGCTCACCACGCTCACCCCGCGCGCCTGCCTGCTGCTGGCGGCGGCCCTGTACCTGACGGCCGCGGTGGTCCTGCGACTCGGCCTGACCGCCCGCCCGCCCCGGGTCGCCGGGCGTCCCTCGCCGTCGGCGACCTGGCGGGCCAACGCCGAGCTGTTCTCGTCCCGGCCGCGCCGCCTGACCTACCTCGGCCTGTGGCTGCCCAACGGCATGGTCGTCGGCTGCGAGTCGCTCTACGTGTCGTACGCCCCGCACGCGGCGGGCACGCTGTTCGCCTGCGCGGCGCTCGGCATGTTCGCCGGGGACGTGACGGTCGGCCGGCTGCTCCCCGCCGCCGTGCGCGCCCGCCTGGCCACACCGCTGCTGCTCCTGCTGGCGACGCCGTACCTGCTGTTCGGCACGCACCCGCCGGTGCCGGTGGCGGCGGTCTGCGTGACCGTGGCCTCCGTGGGTTTCGGGGCGAGTCTGGTCCAGCAGGAGCGGCTGATGAGCCTGACCCCCGACGCCCTGGCCGGCCAGGCCCTGGGGCTGTACTCGGCCGGCATGCTGACCTGCCAGGGCGTGAGCGCGACGGTGGCGGGGGCCCTCGCCCAGCTCACCTCGCCCGCCGCGGCGACGACGGCGATGGCGATGGGGTCGGTGTGCGTGACGGTGGCACTGGCACTGGCACTGGCGTCGGAGTCGGCTACGGCCGCTGGGCGGGCTCCGTCCCGGCCTGCTCCGGAGCGGGAGCGGGAGCGGGAGCATGAGCCGGAGCCGGCGCGGGAGCCGGCGCCGGAACGCTCTCGGTCCTGACCGCGGCGCTCTCCGTCCCGCCCCCGGCGCTCTCCGTCCCGACCTCGGCGTCGATCTTCTTCACCGCCCGGTCGAAGTAGCGCAGCAGCTCCACCGGGAACGGCATGACGAGGGTGGAGTTCTTCTCGGCGGCCACCTCGACGACGGTCTGCAGCAGACGCAGCTGCATGGCCTCCGGTGTGTCCGACATGATCCGGGACGCGTTGGCGAGCTGCTGCGCGGCCTGGAACTCACCGTCCGCGGTGATGACCCGGGCCCGCCGCTCCCGCTCGGCCTCGGCCTGCCGGGACATGGACCGCTTCAGGGACTCCGGGAGCTGGACGTCCTTGATCTCGACCCGGTCGATGTGCACGCCCCACCCGGCGGCCGGGCTGTCGATCATCAGCGCCAGCCCCTCGTGCAGCCGCTCCCGGTCACTCAGCAGGTCGTCCAGGTCGCTCTTGCCGATGATGGAGCGCAGGGAGGACTGGGCGACCTGTCCGACGGCGAAGACGTAGTCCTGCACCTCGATCGCCGCGCGCACCGGGTCGGTGACCCGGAAGTAGACGACGGCGTCGACCTTCACCGACACGTTGTCCCGGGTGATGCCCTCCTGGGTGGGCACCGGCATCGTCGCGACCTGCACGTTCACCTTGCGCATGCGGTCGGCGAAGGGGATGAGGAAGGTGACGCCGGGCTGCCGGTAACTGGGCAGTGCCTTGCCCCAGCGGAACACCACCCCCCGCTCCACCTGGTTGACGACCCGCATCCCGCTCTTGAGCACGAGCAGCAGCAGGGCGACGACCACGACCACTGCGACGACGGTGCCTTCCACGGCAGCCCCCTTCTCGGGTCCTCGCGGACCCCCTTCGTCCGTCTCCCACGCGATCCGGACAACGGGGAGGACACGGGGAGGAGGGAGCGTGGATCCGGCCCGGGCGTCAGGGAAGCGTAAAGAAACGGCGAGCCGTCCCGGCCGGAGGAGAGGGTACGGAACGGTGGTGTGGCGGTCCTGGGCGGTCTGGGCGGGCGTGGGCGGGCCTGGCGGGGTGTGCGGGGCCGGTGGGGTGTGGGGGGCCGCTGGGGTGTGCGGGGCCGCACCCACGGTGGGGGAGCGCGCCGCGCTGTACCGGGCGCGGGTCGCCGGGGCGTCGGGTCATCCGACGAAGAGGCTGTGCGTCCCCGGCACCTGTTCCGCCAGCCCGGGAGGGATGATCCGGACGAAGCCGCCGGCGCATCCCGGAACGTTGTGCACCAGGACGGGCACGTCCGAGACGTTGAAGACGACCGACAGGTGCGGAATCTCGAAGCACCCTTTCGGGCTCTCGTGACGGACCCCGTCGATCACGATGAACCCGTTCGCGGCAAAGGCCGAACAGGGAACGGCCAGCGCGAGCACCCCGGCGGCGCCGAGGGTGCCGAGGGTGGCGAGCGTGGAGCGTATCCGCCGCATGAAGAACCTCCTGAGGTGCGGGGCCGGACACCGAGCCGGCCCTGCAACCGACCGTACGGACGCACGCCCGCACTGCATCCCGACGGGCTCCAGCCGGGCGACACCGGTGACAGCGCGCTGAGCTGTGGGCCAAGGTCACCCGCTCCTGCGTACTCCACCCCGAGCAAGGCCGACTCACCTGCTGTCGCCCGCGGTTCGGTTGCGGTTGCCTCCCGGACCGCCCGGTCGTGAACCGCTCACGGGACTTCCCGGGCACGCCGGTACTTCTCTTGGCCCCCGCCCCGGCGGGGAGTTGTCGGCACGCGGGTGACTCTTGATCGCAAGCTACTTTGTGATGCAAAGTTGATGTGAGCGGGCGGCATACCGGCGGCCCGCTCACGAGCGCTGCCGACAGCGCCGGCCACGAGGGGGACAGATGGGAACATCCGCATCGAGCGGCGCGGGACCCGATCCGAGGACGGCGGCCACCTTGCTGGCCGCGACGGAAGGCCTCCGGGCGAGGACCCGCAGGCAGACCGACGGGGCGTGGGCCCCCCTCCTCGCTTTCGGGCTCCTGGCGCTGGCGGCCGTTCCCCTCGCCCGGTACGCCTTCAACTTCGGAGCCCACGGGCGCTCCGTCAACTCCTATCCGACCTTCGCCTACGCCGAGCTGACCGGTCTGTGCGTCGTGCACGAACCGGGAACCCCCTGCCTGAAGGGCGAGTTCGACGGTGCCGTCCTGCGCTTCACGGCGTGGGGCGTCTGGTTCGCGCTCCTCCCCGTCGCGTGGTTCGTCCTCGCCCGCTGGTACCGCCTGCGCGGCGAGGCCCGGGGCGTCGTGCCCCGACGCGCCATGTGGGTCCGCGTGACCTTCGCGGCCACCGCGGTGATCACGACGGCCCTGGCGGCGCTGCTGTTCGCCAAGGACCAGTCGTGGGAGGCCGTACTGCTGGAGAACGGTTACGCCTCCCCGTGGTACGTGGTCGGCGCCGGACTGCTCGCCCTCGGCATCGCCGAACGCAGCTGGACCGCCGCGGCGGCCGGCGCCGCTCACGCCCTGCTGCTCACGGCGTACCTGGGAGCCCCCTGGGGCAGCGGATGGCTTCCCTGGCAGCACCCCGCCCACCCCGGCTGGACCGACGGGCCGCAGGTCAAGGCCTTTCTGCTCGCCGCCGTCCTGCTCGTCGCCGGCCTGTGCGAACGGGCGGCCGCCCGCCGCCGGGACGCGGCCGGTGCCGTGGCCGATGCGGCGGCCACGGCACCGGCCGCGGGTACGGTCGTCACATGAGCGCCGAAGCCTCGACCGCCGCGCGGGACGACCAGGAGGAACCGCATCCGACCCAGGCGCTGGACGACACCGTCCACCAGCGTGTGCGGCTCGGCGTCCTCACCGTCGCCCGCGAAGCCGACCGGGTCGAGTTCGGCTTCCTGAAGAAGCAACTGGCCGTCACCGACGGGAACCTCTCCCGGCACCTGAAGGTGCTGGAGGAATCCGGGTTGATCACCGTCGAGAAGGGCTATGCCGGCCGACGCCCCCGCACCTGGGTGACCCTCACCCGCGACGGCGCGCAGGCCCTGGACGCCGAACTCCGGGCCCTGCGCGCACTGGTGCAACGCCTTGAGGCTCCCCGTCCGGAGCCCGGGACGCCCGGCACGTGATCCGCCAGGGCAGGTCGCGGCGGACCAGCGCCTGAGCGAACGGTTCTCCGGTGGCCCGGGCGTAGGCCATCCGCTCGCGCACCTCGCCGAGGGTGCGCGGGCGGTAACCGGGGCCGCCGCAGCAGCTCTTGTGGAAGCGCACACCGGCGTGCAGCAGCACGGAGAGAGTGCGCCAGGCGGCGGTGTCCCGCCTCTTGGGCGCCGCGAAGGCGGAGCCGACGTGGATCAGTGGCTCGGCGCAGCGTGGACAGACCCGGTCGTGGTCGTGGCGGCCGGGACAGGGCTGCTTGTACGAAGCCCGGCAGGGCAGGCACACGTACGAGGTCTTCCCTTGGGCCATGCGGGAAGGGTAGGGCAACCCGCGGCACCCGGCTCGTGGATCGAGGCCGACCGGCCTCGGCGTACTCGACCGCCGTCCACCCGTGAGGGACCCTCGGCCGGGCCGAGCACCTAGGACCGCGCCCACCGCCGCAGCTTCCGCAGGGCGCGCTCCTTGTGGAGCCGGGTCGCCGTGATCTCACCCGCAGTCGTCATGAACGCCGTGACGGGGGTCCATCGCCTGCGCCCCCTGTGGGTCGTCCATCGGACCGCCGGAAAGTCCGTGATCCCCGTGATGCTCTCGCGGGCGATCACCCGCGTGCGCAGATATCCACGGACCACCAGTGTCGCCTGCCCGCACCTCACACCGAGCCGGTACCCCCGGACGGCGATCACCGCGAACCCGACCGCGGCGAGGCAGGCCGCGAGCCGCGGAAGGGCGTCGTCGGCCCGCACCGCGCAGACGACGCCCACAGCCGCCGGACCCGCTCCGAGGACGCTGTTCGCGAAACGGTTCAGCGTCGACGGCGACAGCTCCATGACACTCCTCCTCTTCACCGGCGGCGGGTGGGCGAGCCTACAAGCGGCGAGGCGTGCGCCGACGGCGGTGCTCGTCCGGTGAGAAGGCGCAGGCGGGCCGGGACCGTCCTGGCGGGAGGCGGGCCTGCGCGTCTTCGGTGTCTCCGCCGGCGCCCCCCGCCCCCACCGACCGCGCCCGCCTCGCCAAGCAGTGTCAGGCGGCGTGACGGCGGCGGGTCATGGTGCGCAGGGGCGCGGTGGGCCCGCGGGCGGTCCGGACATGCGGCGTACGACCCGGTTCGCCGCCGTCTTCTGGAGCAGCCCGTAGGCGAGGACAGGCAGCAGCAGGTGGGGTTTGTCGGGCAGCGTGGTGGTGATGAGGACGGCGCTCGCGCTGCTGTTGTTCATGCCGCAGGCGAGGGTGAGGGACGACGCCGCCGCGGCGTCCAGCCGCAACAGGCGTGCGGCGCCGCGTCCCACGGTGAAGGACAGCAGGCAGACCAGCGTCGCCACGGCCAGCGCGGCGGCGAACAGCAGCGGTCGCGGTCGCGCCAGGAACGAGCCGAGGGCGCCACTGGCGTTGACGTAGGTCAGCAGGAGGGAGCCGGCCAAGGCGGTCGGCACGACGACGCCGAGCACCCGGCCGAGCAGCGGCACGGGCAGGGACAGACGGCACAGGATGCCGGCCGCGCAGGGCAGGACGACGCCGAGCAGGGCGAATCCGCCGTGGGCGGTGTGCGCGATCCTGCCGAGTACGGGCCCGTAACCGCCGCGGAGCAGCGGCAGCAGGGCGTTGACGATCAGGGGGACGGTGAGCGGGCTGAGGAGGGTGGAGGCGAGGACCAGCCCCACCATGGTCGGCTGGTCGCCGTCGCCCTTGCCGGTCCACACGGTGGCTCCGGCGGCGACGGGCATCGCCACGATCAGGATCATCGCGGTGACGAGACCGCTGCCGCCGTCGGTGTCGGGTGTCTGGCGCAGCAGGAACGCGACGGCGGGGATGGCCAGCAGCGGGATGGACAGGTGCAGGACCAGGCCGGCCAGCAGGGCGGCCGGGCGCCGCAGCAGGCCGCCCAGCGCGCCCAGGGGCACCTGGAGCCCGGCCGAGAAGAGCACCAGGCCGAGCAGGAGCTGCGCGGTGGGCACGGGCAGGGCTCCGGCCTCGCCGAGCGGCAGCGCGTGGTCCGTCCGCAGCCACACTCCGGGTCCCGGCAGGAGCAGCGCCGCGGCATAGGCCAGGACGACCGCGCGGCCGAGCCTGCGCCGCAGCCAGCCCGTGGCCCGGTCAGCCGGCGGTCGGGAAGCGGTCCGGATGTTCACGGCGTCCTTCTCGCGTCACTTCTTCCGTTGCGGGGACAGGGGCGAAGAGGGACGCGTGTATGCGAAGGACCGCGTAGGTGGTCATGAGGTCATGGTGCTGGTGCACGCGCCGTGGTGCACGCGGTGCGGCGCGGCGGTCGGGGGCGTTCGGGTGTGTCACTGGTCTGTCCGGCTCGGCCGTGGCTCCGATCAGCGTCGTCGGCACGCTGATCAGCGGGTGCCTCCCTCCGCCGGCGTATGAGCGCCGTCGGTGAGGTCGGTGAGGTCGGTGAGGTCGGTGAGGTCGGTGAGGTCGGTGAGAAGGGGCGCGGGCAGAAGACATGCGGTCACGCACAGGCACGTCCCCAGCCATCCGGCGGCGAACAGCCAGCCGCCGATGACGTCCGTGAACCAGTGCACGCCGAGGTAGACCCGGGTCAGCCCGACCGACAGGCCCCATCCGCACACCGCGATCCGCAGAACCGTGCCGCCCCGCGGCGCGCGCAGGGTGAGGGCGACGGCGAGCAGACCCGCGGCCAGGGCGGCCGTGGTGGTGTGTCCCGAGGGGAACGCCCAGCCGCTCGCGTGTGCCCTCCAGTCGGCCTCCGGCGGCCGTGGCCGGTGGACCAGTTCCATGACGCCGTACCGCAGCAGCTGTCCCAGGCCGAGGCAGGCGGTGCCGACGGCGGCCGACAGCAGCCGGGACCGCGTCGTCCGGCCCGCGACGACACCGGCCAGCACGGCGAGCACGTAGGGGAAGAGGCCGGTACCGGTGGCGGTCACTGCCCGGGCCAGCGCCACGACCACCTCCGGGCGGTGGCCGACGGACCGTGCGAGGAAGCCGTCGTCCAGCCACAGGGGTGCGCCGGCCCGGCCGGTGACGACCAGCGTCAGGACGGTGAACGCCGCCCACGCGCCCATGCCGGCGCTCCCCGCCAGATCGGCTACGCCCCGGCGGTTCATGAGCCGGACAGCAGCAGTCGCAGGGGCCCGGCCGCCGTCAGCCGCCGCGCCAGCCCCGTCGACCACCGTTCGAGCACCAGGAGCGACGCCCACGCGACCAGCCCGCCGACGACCAACCCCACCAGCACGTCGTGCGGATAGTGCACTCCGACCCAGACCCGGGAGGCCGCCATGGCGGCCGCCGCCACACAGGCGACCGCTCCCAGCCGCCGCGACACGAACAGCAGCGCCACGGCCGCCGCCGCGGCGATCGCCGCGTGGTTGCTGGGGAAGGACCAGTCGCCCCGCGCCGGACACGCCTCCAGCGTCCGCACCAGCGGGGCGCGGCACGGCCGGTCCTCTTGGACCGACGGCTTCAGGACGGCGTTCACCCCGTACGCGAGGACCACGACCACCGGAACCGCCAGCGCCGTGACCGCCGCCGCCGCGCCCGCGCGCCGCGCCCGCCACCAGCCCAGGACCATCAGCGCGGCGAACAGCACCAGCCCGTACGCCGACCACCACTCGATCACGGTGTCGAGCCAGCCCGGTGAGCGCCCCGCCAGGTCCACCACGTCCCGGTACACGGAGCCGTCGACCGACGCCCCGCCGAACGCGAGCATCATCCGCCGACCTCCTCGGTCTTCGCACGCTTGCGGCCGCGGCGCAGCTCCGCGGCGAGCGGGATCAGCGACACCGCCACGATCAGACCGACCAGGGGCAGCAGGTAGCGGTCCACGTCGGGGACCGACGAACCCAGCGCGTAACCCGCCAGGGTCAGCCCGGCGCTCCACACCAGGCCGCCGGCCACCTGCCAGACGGTGAACACCCGGACGGGCACCTCCAGGGCCCCCGCCAGCGGATTGAGCACGGTCCGCACCACCGGCACGAACCTGGCCAGGACGATCGCCTTGGCGTGGCCGTAGCGCGCGAGTAGTTCCTCCGCTCTCCGCGCCCCCTCGCGCAGCCGGACCGAGCGGGTGCGGGCCAGCAGCGCCCCGCCCGCGCGGCGCCCGATCAGATAGCCGCACTGCGCGCCGGCCAGTGCGCCGAACACGGCGGCGGCCAGCAGCGGTCCCAGGGACAGTTTCACTCCGTGCTGCCCCGAGCCGGTGCACAGCAGGCCCGCCGTGAACAGAAGGGAGTCGCCCGGCAGGAAGAATCCGACCAGCAGGCCCGTCTCGGCGAACATCACCGCGCCGACGCCGAGGACGCCGAAGGCGGCCAGCAGCGACTGCGCGCTGAGCGGATTCACCGCGAGCTGCGACGACAGAACCACAGGCGTGGTCATCGGCAGGAGTCCCTCTCTGTGCGGGAGGCCGGATGCGCGACACCCGGCCCGTCTGCGACCGAGCAGACGGTCTACAACACTGTAGACGAACGTGGAGTGGGGACCGCCGCGCCCTGCACCCCGCCCGCGAGGCCGTCGGGCCGGCCGCCGAGCGCGCCGCCGCCACCGTCCTCGACGATCGCCACCTCACCCCCGCGCCACCCGCGCCACCCGCGCCACCGCACACGGCGGGCGCGGCGGACACCGCCCGTCCGCCGACGCCCCCTGCGATCATCTCCGGCCCCGCCCCCCGCGCGTGACCGCCCTCCTGCACCACCGGCCACACAGCCGCCACGCACCGCCTCCTCGGCCGCGCCGCCGGCCGCCTCAGCGTTGCCGGCGTGCACCACCGCGGCGACCGGATCGCCCGGCATCCACCGGGACATCGGGATCGCGCAAGGCGCGCGTCGTGGGACGCGAGAGCGCGCTGCTCCGCAAGGCGCGCCTTGGGGGACCGGGAGATCGCACTGCTCCTGCGCGACCCACACCGCCGAGTGGTACCGCCGGGCCGGCACCGGGCCGTCCGCTCACGCATCGCTCACGCGCTGCGGGTTGCCGAGCAGCGCGTGGGTCAGATCTGGCCGAGGTCGATTTCCACCGGGAAGGGGGCCGCTGCCTTGAGGACGCCGGTGAACACGTCTCCGTCTCGGTAGGTCTTCGTCGCGGGGTCGAGAACGCAGGTGTACACGAGGGGAACGCCTGTCGCGGCCTGCTCGATCCGCCAGTAGAAGGCGATGCCCGCCTTGGCGTACTGGTCGACCTTCACGATCCGGTCGGTGGTCTCCGAGCCCGGCGACACCACCTCCGCGACCAGCAGCACGTGCTCAGGGCGGGTGGGGGTGATGTCGATCGTGTCTGCGCGGTACACGGCGACGTCCGGGCGGCGATTGGTGAGCGGGACGTCCTGAAGCCGGACGTCGAAGCCAGTGTCGGCGTTCCAGTCCGGGCCTGCGGCGGCATCCAGGGCGTTGGCCAGAATCCGAGCCAGCCGGTTGTGCCGCTTGGAGGCACCGGGACTCACAACGACCATCCCGTCCACGATCTCGATGCCGGCGCACTGCTCCTCGGACCAGGACTCGTACTCCTCCGCCGTGATCTGCTCATGCATCCACGCCGGGGCCACCATCTCGGCCGTCATGAAGCACCTCCCGGACACTGCGCTGCGGGCCCGATCTCGCTGGATTCAGCGTAGTGGCTGCCGTCCTTCCGGCATGCTGATCTCGCTCACGCTCCCTTCCGTCGGCCGACGTCCGACCAGCAAGCCCACGACAAGGGGTGCTCGCTCGTGCGCTCCTTGGGTGCCTGAAGCGGAGCCGGAGCCCGATGGCCCGGAGGAGACCGGGCCGGATGATGCTTATCCGCTGGAGAGATCTCGACCCAGGGGCTTCAAGAACACCGCTCGCTGCTGCCGTCTGCCGTCTGCCGTCTGCCGTCTGCCGTGGTCGATGTCGGATACGGATGTCAGGCCGGCCGAAACACTATCTTCACTGCCCGGTAGTCGTAGCCGTCCTGCTTGAAGCCGGGGGCTTCCCATTGCAAATCGACCCGTTGTCCCGGCGACAGCGTACGGAAGCCCTTGGTCTGGACGTCGGCGTAGTGGCCCCAACAACCGCCGGGTGTCTCGGGAGAGTCGCTCCCTGGCCCAGGGTGCCGCGGTCCAGGGAGCGGCGGGTCAGGACGAACAGCTTTGCGCTTCCGGAACCCCTCGCCGTACGGACTCGCTCGCGTCTGCCGTCGTTGATGTCAGCTGTGGATGTCAGGAGGTGTGGGCACGGGACCAGCCTTCTCCTGCTTGTCGCGCTTGACGCTCTTGATCCAGTCTCGGACGCCGAGCATGTCCACGACGAAGGAAGCCGCCGATCCGACAGCTCCCAGGACGCGGGTCACCACCGACGCTGTCAGGTCTTCCATGTGCGCTCCTGGCTGGTTGCGCCCCATCTTGCCTGACCGCCACCCCTGGAGGGAATTCACTGCGGCTGCGCGGCCCTGACCTGGGGCTTCACTGGTGAGGACCGAGGGCCGCCTGTCGCTGTCGGGTGGCCTCGGGCACCCTCGCACAACCCCAGCAGATGATCACTTGGCGGACATGACATCGTCGCGCTACGACAGCAGCGGGCTCACAAGTCGGTCTACCCGCGCGGGTTTTTCGCCGGACGGGGCCGAGCGAGTCGACGGATACGACGGTGTTCCGCTCAGAGATGTGCGGTACGTGGGCGACGTGCACCTCTCCGCCTGAGAAGCCGCCCCAGTCAACCAACGTCCCGCTCACGGGATCGGCGCCGCTTCGGTCGAGGGTGGATGTGGTCGAGGATGGCGCCCGCAGTCGTGACCATGCCAATCACTGACATGAAGGCGGAAACGATCTGCAGCATCCCGTCGCCATAGAGGGCCTGGTAACCGAACCAAGCCAGGGCAATGCAGCTCATCAGACCGGTGCCGAATCTCCTCAAGCGCGGTTCCATGCGCACTCCTCAAGCCGGGTAGACCGCGAGACGGGCTTGAGGAGTGTGGCATGGACCCACCCGCTTCCTGTGGCCACCACTCACCCCAGCTCCCATCGCCGGCCTCGATGCCACAGCGGCCGAAGGCGGCGCCCTGCCCGGTGTCCTCCGGCAGCTCTCCGGGCTCGGCGGAGTTCTGCCCTCCGCACTGTCCTCCGCCTGCCGCGAGGAACTGATCACGCGCTACGTTGCCAAGCTGGTCGAGCCACCGCGCACGGACACCCCCGAGCTGCATCCCTGGACTCAGGAGGAGACGCTCGACTTCCTGGCGGCCTCTCGTAAGGATCCGCTCTATGCGGCCTTCGTGCTCGCCATCGCCATGGTGTCCGCCGGGGAGAGACCGTCGGCCTCCGCTGGTCGGACGTCGACCTGGACAACCGCGTCCTCTATGTCCGCCACCAGGTCCAGCGTCACCGTGGGGTCCTGTACGACGACGACCCGAAGAGCCGCCGCCGCGCTGTCCCGCTGCCCGCTCTCTGCATCGCGGCGCACTGCTCCGCGCAGCGGTGCACGGCGGGCCAGGGAGGTTGCTCGGCGGCGCACGCTTTCCAAGTCTCTTGGTGCCGAGTCGGGGCGCGTACAGGGCCGTTCACCTGCGTTCATGGGTGCCCTGGCTACGGGATGGACCTGGCGTACGGTCTCGTCCGAACGACGGTGAACGGGGCTGGACGAGACGGAAACTGAGACGGCCGCACTCTTCACCACGGCCTGGGAGACGGCCCGCGGCCAGTTGCCGGAGCCGCCGTCATTCGTGGACCTAGGCTGCCTTGGGCCGCGCCGCGCGTAGGCCCGAGGCGGGTTCCTGAGCGTCGAGTGGCAAGGTCTCGTCTTCCCCGAAGTCGGGGGCCTGGAAGGGGTTGGTCGTCGGAGGCGGCGATGCTGTAGCGGAGCAGCGGGGTTGCCCTTCCGGGGCGGAAAACAGCGACGTCAGATCGATGAGAGGACTCTCTTTCGTTACAGGTTTTTGAAGGGGCCTGGTGTGCCGTGACCGGGCACAGCGGTCTTACAGTCTGGTCATCTTGCCGTACGGGCTCACGATCCGCATTTGCGCCGAGCCGAAATCCACGAGCGCCGCGATTCCGTCCTCGATGCCGATGACTCGGCCGAGGCCGTACATGTCGTGTGTGACCTGGTCGCCCACGGCGAAGTGCTTGGGAGCCGGTGTGACCGGAGCCTTGAAGGGGCTGGTAGGCAGATGACGCTTCGGCGCAGCAGGCTTTGTCATGACTCAGTATGAGCCTACGTTTATCCCGTTCGCTGTGGCCATCGGCACAGATCCGGACGGGAACGCCCGCTTCACGCCACTGACCTGCGGTTTCGAAACCTGGTGAGGCGAAACTGGGCCGTAGGTCCCCCATCACTGATCATGGCTGACCCCAGCATCTCGCACGGTTGTGGCCCGAACATCAGCCGACGGTAGTCAGCCACGCGGAGCCCAGCCATGCTGCCGGCTGGTGTCTCAAGAGCCAGGGCTGGCACATCGACGAGGAGCTGTGGACCATCGTCGGCACGGACTGCTCGCCGTGCGACGACAAGGTCCCCGACAGCCACTGAGCGCACTACAGTCGCCCCTGCCCTCATGCACCCCGGAGGGCGGGGGTTCCCGCGTATACGACCGGAGGAACAGCAGTGCCCGTACCGCACGACATCCCCGCCGAGACCGAACTCTGGGACGCCTACGCCAAGAGCGCGTTCGACGCGGAGGCGGAGCCCTCGTTCTGCTGGACGCAGTACGCTGGCCACGGGCCGGGGCCGGAGCTCCTCGGCTCGCCGGAATCCGTACTGGAGATCGGTTGCGGCACCGGCCGGGCCCTGGCCTACCTCTCGCAGCGGGGGGTGAAGGCCACCGGCGTGGACCTGTCGCCCCGGATGGTGCAGCTGGCCGGCGAGCGGTGGGCGTCGCTCGGCGTCCGGATCGAGCGGGCCGAGGTTCTCGACTGGCTCGCCGCCGACCGAGCCCGGTACGACGCCGTCTACTCCATCTTCGGCGCCGCCTGGTTCACCGACCCGTCCCGCCTCTTCCCCCTCGTGCGCGAGCGCCTTGCCTCAGGCGGGGTGCTCGTGTTCTCGCAGCCGCCGGCGATCCCGGGTGCCTACGGCCCGCAGGGCATGTACAAGGGCGGTTTTGCCGGAAAGGCGATGTTCACCTACCGGTACAGCTACAAGCCCGCGGTGTGGGAGCGGCATCTTCTCCGTGCTGGGTTCACCAGCGCGGAGGCCCGTGTGGTCGACGCTCCGAACGCGGGTCACATCGGCACCCTCATCGTGCGCGCCACTGCCTAGAAACAACCACGGCCCCGGCCGGATCGGCGTCCGGTCGGGCCCGCCGCCGAATCCCCGCCGCGGCGGCGGACCTACCTCGCCCTCCCGATGGGAGCACGGGGTTGCGCACGTCTGCCCTCGCCTGCGGGAACGCCTTGATCGGGTAGGGGATTTTTAGGGGATGCGGTCCTGTAGCGGGTGTGTAGTCAGGGTGTAGCGAGACCGTAGTGAGAGTGGTTGCCGACGGCACCAGAAAGGCCCCGGACCCTCCCTGACCTGGGAGGTCCCGGGGCCTTCGCCCTGAACAACGCTGTGCCCCCGGCAGGATTCGAACCTGCGACACCCGCTTTAGGAGAGAGGCTGAGTGATCTGCGGGCTGAGCTGCGACTTCGCCGGCCGAGGAAGTGAGCGGCTACTCGACCGCAAGGCACTGATGTTGACCGTGGTTGACCCCTGCATGTGGCACGGCTGTGGCACGAATTTCAGCCGACGACAGTCAGCCATGACGGCGGGCGCACCGACCGACCAGGCGCGCGTGTGCCTCGCTGCACCCCCACCGGCCTTCACTACGCTGCCAGCACCGTCGACCAGAGCAAGTCACGACGCCGGCACGTGCTAACGGTGCCTGAGTCCTCAGCTCGGGAGGCTGCAAGCATCTTGTGGCGGAACGAGCGTTGACCTTAGTGAACGGTGTCGCATGGCCTGGTTGGGGGGCGGAACGCCTTTCAGCGTCATTCCCCGCAGCTCTCTGCTAAGTCTGGTGCGGTCGTGGTGCGCGCTGCCGACCTTGACTACGCTCATCGCTACGATCTGCGGTCACGCGGTCACGCGGACACGTTGGCGGGGGCTGACGACAGCCTGGCGCATCGTAGCCAAGGGTGCTGCTCACGCCTGGCTGGACGACCTGCGTGACCAGGTCAAAGTACGCAAGGCCGATCGCCGTAAGAAGCAGGCGATCCGACACGCAAAGTTGGACTGGGAACTGAGCGCGGAGGCGGAAGCCGCCCAAGCGAAGCAGAAGCAGGCGGCTGAGGCAGCCGAAGCCGAATGGAGGAGGGCTCGCCGCGCCCACTCAGAACTCAAAAAGGCTCTTCCGCTCGCAAACGAAGCGGTTCGAACCCATACGACAGAAACTCTCGTGGGTGCATTGGAGTACACGGCACGATCCTGGCCGCATGTAGAGGCCGAAGCAGCAGCCGAGCGCGACAAGCTCACTAAGCATCGTGCTGTCATGGAGCAGTTGAGGGGCCAAGTGGAGAAGCTCGCTAGCCTAGGAGTCGATCTCAAGTGCCCCATCAGGGACTGGAGCGAGGCGCTATCAACAGATCTCCGGACCCTGGCTGACGAGATCGACAAGGCTGCTAAGACTTACGCCCTCAAGGTCTGACACCAACTACTACTAAAGGCTGTCCCGTAAAGCCTGACGTGGTCGGCACCGTCTGGTCTGGAGCGGCCGGAGCGAGGTCGGCGCTGTGACCTCGGCCGGCTGAGGCTAGATTCATGGCATGCGTTCACACCTCAGTCCTGGCACGTCGGGTGCCTTCCGGCGCTTCGCTGGATGGCTCGCCCGTGGCTCGGTGGGTCACCCGATGCTGGAAGGGATCGACTACTGGGAAGAGCTCCATGAGTCCCCTTCTCAGGCGGAGATCTGTTTCGCCATCTTCGCCAACGTCCTCGAACTGGACGAACAGGGCGAGCCGGTCAACGAAAAGCACGCTGAGCGCAGGGCGGCAACGTGGCTCTACAGGTACTGCAAGGGAGAGCTTCCGCCGGGCGAGCCGGACATCGAGCCGTGGGAATGCGCACTCCATTGATTCTGCGCAGGACGGACCTGCGTACGGCCGTCCTATCCGGCGAGTGCGAGGTTGTGGAGCCGTGCAACACCGAGCATGGCCTGGTGCACACCGGTCCCGCGTAAAGGCTGTCCCGTAAGTGATCTTCGATCTGGGCGTGAGCGAGGTTCGATCCGGTACGAACTCCTCGCCTACCCAGCGAGGGCGAGGTTGTGCAGGCGTGCGATGCCAAGCAGCGCGTGGTGGACGCCGTCGCCCTTGAGGCGGCAATCGCGGAGGATGTTCCAGCACTTCATCCGGGCGAAGGTGTGCTCGACGCGGGCGCGAACCCGCATGTGAGAGCGGTTGTTCTCCTCCTGCCAGGCCGGGAGTTCTCGCCCTTTCTGACGGCGGTGCGGGATGACCAGGCCGGTGCCTTGGTAGCCGCCGTCAGCGATCGTCATCGTGGCGCCGACGGCGGCACTGGCACCAGATTCTTCCCAGCCCCGGGAGTCGTGTCGGTTGCCGGGCAACGGCCGACCGATCACGACGACAGACGGGTGTCAGCGTCGATGACGACCTGGTGGGCGGTGGAGTAGCGGTAGTTCTTGGACTGCTCGGCGATCGTGCGGTCGCGGGTGGGCACGAGCGTGCCGTCCACGATGAGCACGGCGTCCTTGCGGAACCGCTGGCGTGGCTGGAGGGCCAGTAGCGGGCCAAGATGGTCGATGATCCGATCGGCTGCAGACTTCGAGACGCCGAACAGCGGTGCGAGCTGCCGCATGGTCAAGTTCGTGCGCCAGTAGGCCGTGACCAGCAGGATGCGATCCTCCAGCGACAGACTCCAGGGTCGGCCGCGCTGTCGATATGCGGCCTGCTCGCGCCGTACTGCGGTTACCAACTTGCCGAAGCAGCGCGGGCTCAGCCCTGTGAAGGGGCCTATCCAGGACGGCGCCGACGCCGTGATCACTCCAGCCACGCCGTGATCGTTTCACTGGGCGAGGTCGCTGAGCGACAAGCGGGATGCACGGATCAGCGACCAGCGTCCATCTACCTCTCGAGGTGGGATCCGCCAGGATGCTGCCCATGGGCGACGAAGAGCGGAACGAGGCAGAGGCACCGACATTCCTGTCGGCAGCAGCCGAGGTGGCTCGGCTGCTGGACCTGGACAGCGCAGCAAACGTGCCGGAAGACCGACGCGCGCGACACCTGGCCCATGCGGTGCGCAAGCCACTACTCGAACGCGCCCTGTCCGAGGAGTTCTTCGCACCGTTGATGGCCGCAGCCGTCTATGACCCTGACCCCAGTTTCTGCCGTTGGTTCATCGAGCCCGCGCTCTACGCATTCGGGCGCCGACGAGTCACGGCGGCACTGCTCAACTATGCGCTGACGGGCACGGACGCGGAGCAAGCGGGTGCCAAGCGAGCCTGGTACTGCGCCCACTTGCCGCTGCGTGCCGACCGGTCACCGGCCTACGCGCCCAGTGGGAGTCGCGATCCGGCTCTCGACGACTCCCGCGACGTGGTGGATAAGTGGCTGCAGTGCGCCACCTCACCCGACCGCAACGGATCCTGATCCCGCGCCCGCGGTTACGGGACAAGCTTTAGTTGAGCGGGATCACGTGCACGATCTACCAGTGACCGGCGGGCGCCCTCGTTCAGAAACTCACCCGCGAACCAGACCAGGCGCTTAGAAGATGCGGGCAGGGCCCTGGTGGGCTGGGTCGATGGCGCCTTGCCAGCACCGTGCCCGGCTGCCGAACGCCGCTGCCGTCCGCCGTCGTTGCCGTCAGCGCTGCCGTCACTCCCGTCGGCCGCAGAGTCGTGTGACCACCGCTTTAGGAGTTCGATCGCTGCGCGGCACCGCCGGGGAGCCGCCTGGCCACGCTAGCCGTGCCAGACCATCCAGAAGCGCTGGCGTCCGGCGTCGTTGATGTCACGCATGGATGTCAGAACGGCGTATCCGTATGCGCTCGCTGGCACGATGGTCGCGTGGCTGACCTGGAGCGCATCGCGGCAGAGATCATGGCGTACTACCGAGCACTCGACGAGGGTGCCACCCTGCGGAGCCACTTCCGCCACGCTGACGAGGAAGGCGGCCTTTGGTACATCGAAGCCGTACCCGACCGCAGTGAGTTGATCGTCATCAAGCAGGCCGAGTTGACTTCGGCCGGCGAACTCCACCGGTACAGCTGGGAGCACCTGGAGGATGAGCACGGCTTCCTGACAGACCAAGCGATCGACCCTGACGAAGACCCGCTGGAGAGCATCTCAGCCGAAGAGTTCCAGCGGGTGTGGGATCGGTAAGCGCGCTGGATAACCACTTCAGGAGCGAGGTGAGGTGAGTGCCGCTCTGACCTGCGAACTGTCCACATGGGCGGACCGCGGGTCAGTCACCCGCCGGTCATTGCCTCTCGCGCCTTGACCCCACCTGACATGCATGCGCCCGTATGAGACAGGGGAACAATGCCTTACATGGGCGCATGGGGGACGTTGTTAGCGACCATCGCTGGTGCCGCGATCGCGCTCGTGGGCCAGCACTTGGTGAAGCAGTCTGAGGAACGGGCTCGCATCTCAGAGCTTCTACTTGAGCAGTGCGCCGTCGTGGCGGCGTCCTCCACGGAGTTCCGGGATCGCATCTGGGAAGAACGTCACCTGGGCTTGGAGGGGCGGGTCGCTGGCTGGGACCTTTCGGCCCTGCGGCTGGCAACAGCTCGCGTACACATCCTCTCCAAGGACGAAGCTTTGCTGTCGTCGCTGGATCAGCTGAACAGGGCTGGCCGGCGGCTGGGAAGCTGCTGGCGACGTGGGGACGTGAATGATGCAGATTATGACGACCTTTGGGACCGTCACGGCGCTGCTACGAAGCAGTTTTTAGCGGCGAGCGGCAAGGTGGTGCGCCGCCGTCTGTCTCACTTCTGAGCGTCGACGCACGGCCTAGAGACGGTTCAAACAGGGACTCCGCGCAGGTGAGTGACCCGCTCTCATCTGACGGCTGCCAGTTCTCCGGGTGCAGGCATAACCCTTCCAGTGTCGCAGATCAACTCCGCCAGCCAGGGCCAGAGCGGGGTGGGGGTGGTCACCTGTGGGTGCCGACTGTCAGCGTTGGTCGGCTTCGGACGGCCCAGGGACGGCCCAGACGCTTACGGTAAGCATCGGCCGGCGTTTCCGTTTGAGGAGTAAATGGCCAATACTTCGCGAGCGCTGGACTAAGGCGGGCCAGTCCACAGATAATTCACGATACGCAAAGGCTCACTAATAACTCTACTATGACTAGTGGCTGTTGTTAGGCCTTGGAGAAAGATGCCCCACATCTCCCGCCGACAGCAGCATTTCGGGTGATTGAGGGAACGGGTGCGAAGGCGCGGTTGCACGCCCTCCCTGGCCGAACCAGTAGCCGATGATTGTGCCACCGATTCCCGTCACGGGAATCATATAGAGCCCGAAGTCTTCTGGTTGAACGCCAGCGAAGATGGCCACCCATGGCGAGATCACAATGGTGACCACAACGGCAACCAATGCCCATCCGCGAATGCTCTCTGCTCGCTGAACAAGATTCGCCTGGTTCGCGGCAAGAGTGGCTTTGTGCTTTCGATCATGAGATTCCAGATCAGCCCTGTGCTTACGATCTTCGAGTTCGACCTCCCAACGACGCTCAGTGTCACGAAGCTGGGCCTCGGCTTCGATTTCTTCGGGCGTTTCGGGGCGTTTGCCAAGCTGAAATTTCTTACCCATCTCCTCATCAAGTAGTTGCGCCCGATTGTCCTTTTCCTTAATAAGGGCCCGCATTGCGTTTGTATAGCCCTCTTTGAGTAGCTTATACTCAGTTATCCAATCGGAGTCACTTTGCGGCTTTCGCCCGATTTCCCACTTGCGGCTAAATAGGCTTCCGTAGGTTTCTTCGAACTCGCGGCTGCCAACTTCTATGCCGCTGAGCTCGCTAACATCTCGTTCCCAGCTGCTGACCTGATTGCTAGCTTCGCTCACCATGCCCCCGGCGTAGGCTTACTGCTGCCATAGTCGATACAAGAGATTACCCTGCACTGTGGGAACTTGCGCTCAGCCTTCAGTAACAGGTCGGCGGAGCGGCTTTGGGTTGGAGCTGATTTGGCGCGAGCGGTCATGGCCCATTCCGCTAGCCAGCGGATCGGACAGGTTTGTGAGCCTGCCCGTTAGTGCCCGATTTTGGGCCATGATCTTCGAGGCTCGCGCCAAATTGGCTGCCTAAAGCCGTGGAGCCGACCGGCCTCAGCCACAGAGAGTTTTCCTACCTTTGCCCGCATGCACGCAGCGCGCCGCCGGGCGCGGCCAGCCGGGGCGCAGACAGGAGACAGGCCGCGCCGCAGAGGCGGCGCGCGCCCGCGCCGTGCGCGGGCCTTGAACCAGTAGAGAAAGTTGTAACTCACTGGCTGGAGCCGGTAGATCGATCAGCTCCCGAGCTTCGGGCCTCCGCGATGCGGCGGCCGTGTTCGGCGGCTCGTAGCAGTGACTGGGCTACCCGTTCGGCATCGTCGGGGTGCAGGTAGATCTCCTGGTCCACAGCACTGACAGTCGCACGGTGCCGTTCAGCAGGTTCGTTGCTACATCTACCTCGACGCCGTTGCCGGTGGTGTCGCTGACGTTCAGGTCCAGATCGCTGCTGTAGGCGCTCATGTGATTGAGCATGCATGAGGCCCGGCTTCAGATGCGAGGCCGGGCCTTCGTCATCAGCTGAGGCGGGTTGCCGTGGGAAGACGCTTGAAGTCGTGAGCGCAGGGCGGGAGTTCCCTGCGCGCGGGATTAGCGAGGGGCAGGTAGGTCACGGGCCGGATGGTCCAGGTGACGCGGGTGTCAGCGTGTGTGACCGACACCGTGCAGGGTTCGGACCGTAGGAGTGCTCGCCTGGTCTCGGCACGGCCGTCGTGCAGCCACTCCCATGCCTCGTCCGAGGCGTCCGAGTCCAGGGCCGGTGAGATGGTGCGAAGTGCGACCGCGACCCATCGGTCGGCCTGTGGTGCCGAGTAGGCGTCGAAAGATGCCAGGAGCGCCGGCCCCTGCTCCTCGGCGAGGTTTTCCGTCCAGCACTCGCACCAGAAGCCGCGGCGGGGATTCTGGCTCAGCATGGATGGCCTCCCCGCCTGGCGTCCGCGTAGAGCTCCGCGGCGACTGTGTAGCCCTGGTCGCTGTCGTGCACGATGACCCGGTGGGCGATGGCGCTGACCATGACCAGTCCTCGGCCGTGCTCGGCGGCCTGGTCCTGGTGCTCGACCTTCGGGGCTGTGCCCGTGCCGCCGTCGTCCGTGACCGAGACGGCGACCACCTGAGCGGAGACCGCGACGGCCAGGTGGAAGCTGCCGGACTCCCAGCCGCTTGCCGTGTGGCGGATCGCGTTCGTGCTCAGCTCGCTCACGATCAGTTCGGCGTCTTCGGCTAAGGGGGAGCCGCGCAGGATGTCACGGGTCCATCGGCGGGCCCGGCTGACTTCTTCTGGGAATCCTGGGCAACTCAGCCCCCAGACCCGGGCGCGCAACCCGTGCCGCATCAAGGGCGCGGACCGCTGCGACGTGCCCGAACGGCCAGTCCTCACGGTGGCGGAGGTCTTCGCCATCGCCGACTCCATCGCGCCGCGCTACCGGCTGCTTGTCCTCTTGGCGGCCTTCACCACTCTGCGGTTCGGGGAGCTGGCGGCCCTGCGGCGCCGGGACATCGACCTGGAGGGGCTGACCGTCACCATGCGCCGTGTTCAGGCTGAGTTGCAGGACGGCCGGCTCTTCGACAAGGCGCCGAAGTCCGCGGCCGGGGTTCGCACCGTTTCCTTCCCGGCCGAACTGCTCGGCGACGTGACGCGCCACCTGGAGGACTTCGCTGCCCCGGGCCGCGACGGACACGTCTTCGTCGGCCCCCAGGGAGGGCAACTGCGGCGGAGCAACTTCCAGGACGACTGGGTCAAGGCCCGGAAGGCTGCGGGCGTCTCGGCCGAACTGCATTTCCATGATCTGCGGCACACCGGCAATACGCTCGCCTCCACGGCTGGGGCCAGCACCCGCGAGCTGATGACCCGCATGGGCCACAGCAGCTCGCGCGCCGCGCTGATCTACCAGCACATGACCAGCGACCGTGACCGGGCCATCGCCGACCGGCTTGGCGCCATGTATCCGTGGTGGTGGGGGAGCGGCCTCGGGCGCCTCTGAGGAGGAACCCACAGGCCCGTAGTGGCACGCCTGTGGCACGACCCCGGACACGACGAAGGGCCAGCCTGGGAGGGGATCCCTCCTGAGCTGGCCCTTCTCTCTGTGCCCCCGGCAGGATTCGAACCTGCGACACCCGCTTTAGGAGAGCGGTGCTCTATCCCCTGAGCTACGAAGGCGTGGGTGGGCGTCCTGGTGGGCGCTTGGTGGACAGGGTACCGGATCAGCGTGCGGCGGGTTGGAGGGAATGGGGGTCGGGTCGAGGGGGAAGCGGAAGGCGGTGTGGAGGTCGGCCTGGTGGAGGTCGGTTGTCGAGCGGGGGACAGGCAGGAGGGTGCGGACGCGCTCCTCCAGACGGCGGGGAGCCACGTGTGTGGTCACGTTCAGGGCGGCGACCGTACGGCCCGTGCGGTCGCGGACCGGTACGGGTATGGAGCGCTGGCCTGGTGGTGCCGTAGGCGCCGTGCGCAGGTCGGTCTCCATCGCCTTCACCGTCGTACGTAGCCGGGGCAACCAAACGGGCCGTTGGACCCGAGCCGATGAACGTCGGCCGATGACAACGCCGCCCGATGAACGACGGCGGGCCCCCCAGCCGATGAACGACGGCCGGCCCCCCAGCCGATGAACGACGGCCGGCCCCGCAGTCGATGAACGCCGACCGGTCCTCCCCGTCCGGTGAACCCCGACCGGTCCTCCCCATCCGATGAACGCCGACCGGACCCCCGGCCCGTGAAACGCCGCCCGACATACCCCCGCCCACTCCCCGCGCTCCCGCACTCCCCGCGCCCCCGCCCACTCCTCACACTCCCGCCCACTCCTCCCGCCCCCGCCCAGTCCCCCCGCCCCCACTCACGACCCCCGCGTGATCCGCACCCGGTAGTTCCCGTCCTCGTCCGTGCTCACCACCTGGACGGTGATGCCGTGGCGGGGATCGCGGAAGCTCTCGCCGGGGGTGAAGGGGGCGTCGGAGAGTTCGGTGTGGACGTTGGGGCTGCGGGTGCAGCCCCCGCTGTGGCGGTGGCTGTCGAAGACGGTGACGGGGCCGCGGCCGGTGTCGACGGCGGCGTCGACCTTGTAGATGAGGACGCCGGGACGGCACACCGCCTCGTCGTTGCCGCCCTGTGCGCGGACCTCCAGCGCGTAGGTGGTGCGGGTGGTGACCGGGACGAGGATCAGCTTGCCGCCGCCCGGCCTGTACAGCGGGGACAGGGTGTAGTCGACGGTGCCCCGCCCCGCCGCGCAGCCGACCTGGCCGCCGTCCAGCCAGCCCAGCTTCCACTTGTGCCAGCCGAGCATGTCGTTGTTGGCGCCCCAGTCCTCGCTCATGATGTCCCAGTGCCCGACCGCGCCCCCGCCCTCCTGCGTGTACAGGTCGGGCAGGCCGAAGGTGTGGCCGTTCTCGTGCGGCAGTACGCGGTAGCCGGTACGGGAGTAGGTGCCGGAGCCGTCGTCCTGGCGGGAGTAGACGAAGGAGGCGTTGGATATGCGGATGCCGTCGGCGACCGGGGCGTCGTCGTTGCCGGCGAAGGTCACGGACAGCACGGTGTCCAGGGCGGAGGGGCCGGCGTTCGGGGTGACGAGCACGTTCAGCAGGTCGTAGTCGCGGAAGTCCACCGTCGGGTCGGCGGCGGCCACCAGGTCCTGGACCAGGGTGCGGTACCCGGGGTCGAAGGGGGCGCCGCGCTCTATGCCGTAGGACCGGAAGGACTTCGGCATGCGCAGCCAGCCGGTGACCGGGGTCTCGGGGCGGTAGTCGAGCCGGCCGTACGACGCCGTGCGGAACCATTCCTGCGTCTGCGGGAAGAACTCGTGGAAGCGGTCCATCGCGCTGCCCTGGCCGGGGGCGTCGGGGAAGTCGACCATCACGGTCAGGGCGCGTACGGTGCCCGTCGCCCGGGAGTAGCCCGGCGGAGTGGGCAGGCCCTCGGTCATCTGCACGTCCAGGCCGCCATGGATCATGCAGGGTACGAGTGCGGAGGAGCGGGCCAGGTTCACCGGCCCGGCGGTGGTGGCGGGCGCCGTCAGGTTGCCGGCCCCGGCCGAGGTGCTGACCGCGAGGGTCAGTGCGGTCACCACGGACAGGGCGGCGAACCGGCGCGGGCGTATCCGGCGGCGGGGCGGCGACTGCGGCTGCATGCAGGGACCTTTCGCGCCACGGCAGCCGCCGGTCTCCGGCTGCACCCTTGCGCTCACCCTGTGTCGGCGCCGCTGCGGGCGCGCGCTGGAGGAGACCGATCGTGGGAAAGCCGGGCCGCACGGGGGTGAATCCCGGCGGCGGCTGATTGTGTCTCAGGTCACAGGAATCTTTTCGTGGCCGGGAAATAACCGGGGACCGTTTCCCCGTTTAGCCCTGTGTCCGAGCGAAACGGGGACCTGCTCCCCGGATCGTCCGGGACGCCAGGGGTACCGCCGGTGACCCGCCCGGGGGAGCAGGTCGGTGGTACGCCCGGTGACACGCTGGTGATACGGGAGCGACCCGCATCACCGTCCCCGTCGACAAGAGGAGTACGCCGTGACCGCCATGACCGCCCCCGCAGCGCGCAAGGCGCCCCGGCCGCGCGCCGACGCCCTGCGCAACCGGGAGCGGATCGTCACCGCCGCCCGGGAGATGTTCGTCGAGCACGGCCCGGACGTGCCGCTGGACGAGATCGCCCGCCGGGCCGGTGTCGGCAACGCCACGGTGTACCGCAACTTCCCCGACCGCGACGCCCTCGTCCGCGAGGTCGTCTGCTCGGTCATGGACCGCACGGTCGAGGCCGCCGAACTGGCCCTCGGAGAGACCGGGGACGCGTTCGCCGCCCTGGAGCGCTTCGTGCACGCCGCCGCCGACGAGCGGATCAGCGCGCTGTGCCCCATGGTGTCCAGCACGTTCGACAAGCACCACCCCGACCTGGAGGCCTCCCGCGAGAGCGTCGAGCGGCTCGTGGAGGAGATCATGGGCCGGGCCAAGGCGGCCGGACAGCTCCGGCCGGACGTCGGCGTGGGCGACCTGCTGATCGTCGTGGCCCAGCTGAGCCGGCCCCCGGCCGGCACGGACTGCATGCGCGGCGACCGCTTCGTCCACCGCCATCTGCAACTCTTCCTCGACGGTCTGCGGGCCCCCGCCCGCTCCGCACTCCCGGGCGAGGCCGTCTCGATGAGGGAGCTGCGCGACTGCTGACCGATCCGCCGACCGATTAGTTCGCCTCCCGCATCCGGTCCACCACCCGGGCACGGCAGTTCCTCCGGCCGCTGTGTCTCCCCTTCACCTTTCCGCCTTACTCCGTTTTCTCATCATTTTTCGTCACGTCCTCTGTCGTGAAGTCCCGTAGTCCCGAAGTGGGTATCTCCATGTCCGAAACAGCCCTCAAGGCTCCCGGCGCCACCGCTGCGAGCGGTGACGCCAACCGCTGGAAAGCGCTCGTCTTCATCGCGCTCGCCCAGCTGATGGTCGTCCTCGACGCCACCATCGTGAACATCGCCCTGCCCGCCGCCCAGCAGGACCTGGGCATATCCGACGGCAACAAGCAGTGGGTGATCACGGCCTACGCCCTCGCCTTCGGCGGTCTGCTGCTGTTCGGCGGCCGGATCGCCGACCTGTGGGGCCGCAAGCGCACCTTCGTGCTCGGTCTCGGCGGCTTCGCGGCCGCCTCCGCGCTCGGCGGTGCCGCCACCACCGGCGCCCTGATGTTCGGTGCCCGCGCCCTCCAGGGTGTCTTCGGCGCGCTGCTCGCCCCGGCCGCGTTGTCCCTGCTGGCCGTCATGTTCACCGACGCCAAGGAGCGCGCCAAGGCGTTCGGCATCTACGGCGCGATCGCGGGCGGTGGCGGTGCCGTCGGCCTGATCCTCGGCGGCTTCCTCACCGAGTACCTGGACTGGCGCTGGACCTTCTTCGTGAACGTCCCGTTCGCCGTGGTCGCCGCGGCCGGTGCCTACTTCGTGATCCGGGAGCCGGAGGGCGGCCGTAACCGCAACCCGCTCGACATCCCCGGCGTCCTGCTGTCCACCCTCGGCCTGGTCGCGCTGGTCTACGGCTTCACGCGCGCCGAGTCCGACGGCTGGGGCGACGCGGTGACCGTGTCGATGTTCGTCGCGTCCGTGGTGCTGCTGCTCGCGTTCGTGGTCGTCGAGGCCAGGGTCAAGGCCCCGCTGCTGCCGCTGCGCGTGGTGACCGACCGCAACCGCGGCGGTATCTACCTCTCCCTCGGTCTCGCGATCATCGGCATGTTCGGCCTGTTCCTCTTCCTGACCTACTACCTGCAGGTCGTGAAGGGCTACTCGCCGGTCAAGACCGGCTTCGCCTTCCTGCCGATGGTGGCCGGCATGATCACCGGCTCGACCCAGATCGGCACCCGGCTGATGACTCGCGTCCCGGCCCGCCTGCTGATGGGCCCGGGCTTCCTGGTCGCCGCGCTCGGCATGCTGCTGCTGACCCAGCTGGAGATCGACTCCTCGTACGGCGTCCTGCTGCTGCCCGCGATGGTGCTGCTCGGCCTCGGCATGGGTACGGCGTTCATGCCGGCGATGTCCCTGGCCACCCAGGGCGTCCAGCCCCGGGACGCCGGTGTCGCCTCCGCGATGGTCAACACCTCGCAGCAGGTGGGCGGCGCGATCGGCACCGCCCTGCTGAACACCATCGCCTCCTCGGCGACCACCTCGTACATCAAGGACCACATCGCCGGTGCCGCGGGCAAGCCGCAGCAGGACCTGGTGAAGCTCCAGGGCATGGTGCACGGCTACAGCAGCGCCATCTGGTTCGCCGTCGGCATCCTCACCGTCGCCTCCCTGATCGCCTTCACCTTCGTCAACGCCGGCCGGCCCGGCGCCACCCCGGCGGCCTCCGGCTCCGGTGACGGCATCGAGGACGAGCTGCCGGTGCCGGTGGTGGCCCACTGACCGGCGGACGGTGAGCGGCCGTACGGTCGCCGTCACCGTCCCGGTGCGGCGACGGCCGTACGACCATCCAGGTGCGGCGACGGCCGTACGGCCATCCCCGTGAGGTGGCGGTCGTACCGCCGCGGGACCGCGGGCGGTCGTACGGCGACCGGGCGGCGAGCGGCCGTGCGGTGATCTAGCGGAGCCAGGGAAGGTCCGCACCCGCTTCGTTGGGCTGGAGGCCCTCGGCGACGATCTCCATGATCTCGCCGAGGGCCTTCTGCTGTTCCGGGGTGAGCCGGTCGAACAGTGCCTGCCGTACGGCGGTCACGTGCCCGGGCGCGGTGCGCCGCAGGACCTCGTGGCCCTCGTCGGTGAGTACGGCGAACTGGCCGCGCTTGTCGGAGGGGCAGTCCTCGCGGCGCACCCAGCCGTTCTGCTCCAGCCGGGCGATCGCGTGGGAGAGGCGGGAGCGGGTGATCTTGGCCTGCATCGCCAGTTCCGTCATCCGCAGCCGGCGGCGGGGTGCCTCGGCGAGGCCGACGAGGAGGCCGTAGTAGATGTGCGGCATGCCCGCGTCGCGCTGCAGCTGCCGGTCGAGGTGGTCCTCCAGCAGGGTGGTGGCGTGCCGGTAGGCGCGCCAGACGCGTTGTTCCTCGTCGCTGAGCCAGCGGTGCCGTGCGTCGGCGGGGTCCGGTGCCGTGTTCATGCGTCCACTGTACGAGGCGGCTCCTTGAAACTTGAACAAGTCGGGCGTAAGGTGGCGGCAAGAGCTTGAGAGTTAAAGCAAGTGGACCACTGGGAGCCGCCGCGATGTCCGCCACCGCCCAGGAGCGCATGCCCGCCCTGTACCTCAGCCACGGCGCCCCGCCGCTCGCCGACAACCCCGTCTGGCCCGGCCAGCTCGCCGCCTGGTCCGCCGGCCTGCCCCGCCCCAAGGCGATCCTCATGGTCTCCGCCCACTGGGAGGAGGCCCCGCTCGCCCTCGGCGCGGTTGAGACCGTCCCGCTGGTCTACGACTTCTGGGGCTTCCCCGAGCACTACTACCGGGTCCGGTACCCGGCCCCCGGCGCACCGGCGCTCGCCGAGGCCGTCCGCAAGCTGCTGCGCGCCCCCGGCACCCCCGTCCAGGACATCCCCGACCGGGGCCTCGACCACGGCGCCTACGTCCCCCTCGTCGAGATGTTCCCCGCCGCCGACATCCCCGTCCTGCAGATCTCCATGCCCACCCTCGACCCCGTCCGCCTGATGGACATCGGCCGCAGGCTCGCCCCCCTGCGCGACGAAGGCGTCCTGATCGTCGGCTCCGGTTTCTTCACCCACAACCTCGCCGCCCTGCGCCACTCCGGCGGCGTGCCGAGCTGGTCCTCGGAGTTCGACGACTGGGGCCGGCGGGCCCTGGAGGCCCGCGACTGGGACGCCCTGCTCGACTTCCTGGACAAGGCCCCGGCCGGCCGCTACGCCCACCCCCGCACCGAACACTTCGCCCCGCTCTTCGTCACCATGGGCGCGGCGGAGGCCGGCGGCGAGCTGGACGCGCAGAAGTCGGTGATCGACGGGTTCTGGATGGGAATGGCGAAGCGGTCCGTGCAGTTCGGGTGAGAGTCGGGGGCTACAGGCGCTTCTCGTACCAGGCCACGTCCCAGTAGCGGCCGAACTTGCGGCCCACCTCGCCGTACGTACCGACGTACCGGAAGCCGAACCGCTCGTGGAGCCGGGTCGACGCCTCGTTGGGCTGGGCGATCCCGGCGTACGCGCGGTGCACGTCCTCCCCGGCCAGCGCCCTGAACAGGGCGCCGTACAGCAGGGTGCCGATCCCGCGCCGTCCGGCGTCCGGCGCGACGTACACCGAGGTCTCCACCGACGTCGCGTACGCCGGCTTCGGGCGGTAAGGGCTGGACGTGGCGTACCCCAGAATCCGGCTTGATCCCGGGTCCGTGGCAACCATCAGCCGGTGCGGGCCGTCTTCCGGGTGGGAGAGCAGCCAAGGGCGGCGCTCTTCCGGAGTGAAAGCCGCGGTGTCGAATGTGATCGCCGTCTCACGCACGTAGTGGTTGTAGATCGCCGTGAGGGCTTCGAGGTCGCCCTCCAACCCCGGTCTGACCTGCACCTCGGCCTGATCTGACGCCATCTCGCCTCCCCGCGTGGCGGAACAGGGTACTGCATGATCAGAAAAATCGGGGGGCAGGTTGGGAATTCTGTCCGGATTCCAGTCGTTGTTTCCCACGGATGCCGGGCACTCGGAGAAAGTCTCGGAACGAAGGCCGCGGAACGAGTGAGCCAGTCCCAGAGGCGGTCCCCGTCCGTGCCAGGCGTTCACCAGGACCACCCGCCAGCCCACCATCGCAAGGGAGCACGCATGGCAACCCGTGCCGTCGCCCGTCGTCAGTCCGCCACCGGCGAGACGGCCGACTCGGCAAGCAGTGTTCGCGCTCATGGCGGCGAGATCGCAGACCGCGACCTGGTCGGCATGTACCTCGACGAGATCGCGCGTACGCCGCTGCTCGACGCCGCCAAGGAGGTCGAGCTGTCCCAGACCATCGAGGCGGGTGTGTTCGCGCGGCAGGTCCTCGACGGCGAGGAGGAGTCCGCGACGGACGCCACCCGCGAGGAACTGGAGGCCCTGGTCGCCGCCGGCGAGCGGGCCAAGGACGTCTTCATCCGTTCCAACCTCCGCCTGGTCGTCGCGGTCGCCCGGCGCTACCCGCGCAGCGGCCTGCCCCTCCTCGACCTGATCCAGGAGGGCAACGCCGGCCTGGTGCGCGCCGTCGAGAAGTTCGACTACCGCAAGGGCTTCAAGTTCTCGACCTACGCGACCTGGTGGATCCGTCAGGCCATCACCCGCTCCATCGCCGACCAGTCCCGCACGATCCGCCTCCCCGTCCACCTGGTGGAGGAGCTGGGCCGCATCCGCCGCGTCCAGCGTGAGTTCAACCGCGAGCACGGCCGCGAGCCGGAGCCCGCGGAGATCGCCGCGGAACTGGGCTCGAACCCGGAGCGCGTCATCGACGTCCTCGACTGGGCCCGCGACCCGGTCTCGCTGAACATGTCGGTGGACGACGAGGGCGAGACCCAGTTCGGCGACCTGCTGGAGGACACCTCGGCGGTCAGCCCCGAGCAGTCCGTCCTGACCCTGCTGCGCAGCGAGGAACTGGACGACCTGATCGGCCGCCTGGACCAGCGCACGGCCTCCATCATCAAGATGCGGTACGGCATCGAGGACGGCCGCGAGCGCACCCTCACCGAGGTCGGCAAGGAGCACGGACTCACCCGCGAGCGGATCCGGCAGATCGAGAAGCACGCCCTGCTGGAGCTGAAGAAGCTGGCCCACCAGACCGGCTTCGACGCGGCGGCGTGACGCAGGGGGCGTACGGGGCGTACGCCTGGTGCGAAAGACGGCGCAAACATGACGTGGTCCCGTCGCTTCAACCGCTGGGCCCGAGGGAACAACCCTTCCGGGCCCAGGAACGGGCCCGGGTACCGCACTCCCCACTCGCACCGCCCCCCGGCCGACCACCCTCGGCCGACCCCACGTGAACCACGTCCCGACGCAATCCCCCCCCGGCGCCGGGACTTCCCGAGCCGGGCTTCGGCGCCCATCCCCCCCGGGCGCCGGAGTCCGGCCTTTTCTCGCGGAGGTCCGACAGCGCGGGCCGAGCAGAGGGGGCGAAAGAGTGCGCCGCAGAGTGTGGCGAGCCCTGAGAGTGTGGCGAGCGCGGAGAGCCGAGAGATCGCAGAAGGTCTCGGCGAGGATTCCGTAGGCGGGCGCACCGGCCGGCGCGGCCTGGGCGGCCTGCGTCCCGACGTGCTGGCCTGGTGGAATGGCGGCCCACCCCGTACCTGAACCCCGGGGTGGACCGCCGGATGGCAGATTCTGCCACACGGGCATAGCCTGCCGGGATGAGCACCACCCCCAGCGCCGCCCACCAGCCGTTTTCCGCCTCCGCACCGGTGTCCCTCACCGAACGCCGGAAGGCCGAGACCCGGATGGAGATCGCCCGGGCGGCGGCGGCCCTTTTCGTCCAGCAGGGCCTGCGGGCGACCCGCGCCGAGGACATCGCCCAGGCCGCGGGCATCGCACCGCGCACGTTCTACCGCTATTTCGCCACCAAGGAAGAGGCGGTCGCCCCGCTCTACGCAGCCGGCGCCCAACGCTGGACCGAGGCGGTCCGTACGGCCCCGGCCCACCTGTCCCTCCCCCAGGCGCTGGAACACGCCGTCCACCACACCCTCACCCCGGGCATCGGCGTCTCGGCCGCCTCCTGGGAATGGCTCCGCACCCTGGTCCGCCTCGCCGACACCAGCCCGGCCCTGCGCAAGGTCTGGGCAGAGGTGTGCCAGGCGTCGGAGGGGGCACTGGCGGAGACCCTGGGAGAGAGGGAGCGGGAAAGAGGGCGGGAGCGGGAGGGGACGGGGGGCTCGGTGACTTCGGTCGGCCTGGAAGCCGCGGGGGCCCAGCCGGTACAGCCCGGCCCGGACCTGCGCTTCGCCGCCGCCGTGGCCGCTGCCGCCGTCCGCGTGGCCGTCGAGTCGTGGGCCACCACCACGGCCCCGCCCACCGGCCCCGGAAGCCCGGCGGCCCTCGCCCTGCGCAACCTCCGCGCCCTGCGCGGCTTCGCATGGGGCGGACAGCGGGAGCAGGGGGCGTGAGAGCGGGGGCGGAGGCGGGAGAGCGGGGGTCGAAGGGGGAACGGTGAGAGGGGGGAGCGGGAGGGGGAGTCGTGAGCATGGGGGGTGACACGGGAGCGGGAGCCGTGCCCCCCTCTACGCCCCGCCGCCACCCCCGCCTTCTGCCGCCCTGCTCAACCGTCCTCCCAACTCCCGTGCGGCCTGCGCCAGTTCCTGCGGTGCCCGGACCGAGAACTCGTACCCCGCCATCGCCAGCCGCACCGCCAGCCACTCCGTGGGGTCGCCGGTGGTGCCCCGCAGGACGCAGCCGCCCGCTCCGTCGTCCTCGGGCGTCCCGAGCCACTGCGCGACCCGCGTGGAGACGGCTTCCGCCGGTGCGGCGAACCGCACCTCGAACGCGTACGTCTCCTGTCGCCGGTGGATCGACTGCCGCAGGTACTCGGCGGCGCTCCCCGTCGGCAACTCCCGTGGCGCGAACCGGACTCCGGTCGCGAACGGCTCGCTCACCCGGTCGACGCGGAAGGTGCGCCAGTCGGCCCGGTCGAGGTCGTACGCGACCAGGTACCAGCGCCGGCCCGTCGACACCAGCCGGTGCGGCTCGGTCAGCCGGCGGGAGGCGCTGCCGTCCTTGTCGCGGTAGGCGAACCGCAGCCGCTCGTGCCCCGCCACCGTCGACGCCATCACGGTCAGCGTCTCCGGAGCGATGCTCGGCCCGTCCCCGCTGGTGAGCGGAGTGGTCGCGGCCTGGAGCGTGGACACCCGGTGGCGCAGCCGGGAAGGCAGCACCTGCTCCAGCTTGGCCAGCGCCCGCACGGACGCCTCGTCCACCCCCTCCACGGCGTGCCCGGCGCCGGCCCGCAGTCCCACCGCGATGGCGACGGCCTCCTCGTCGTCCAGCACCAGAGGCGGCATGGCCTTGCCGGCGACCAGCCGGTATCCGCCGTCCGCGCCCTTCGTCGCCTGCACCGGGTAGCCCAGCTCCCGCAGCCGGTCGATGTCCCGCCGCACGGTCCGCCGCGAGACCCCCAGCCGGTCGGCCAGCTCACCGCCGGGCCACTCACGCGGCGTCTGGAGAAGGGAGAGGAGCTGCAGCAGCCGGGCTGGTGTGTCGGTTGTCATACCGATGAGCATGCCGCAGATATAGGACACGATCTGTCCTAGTGCGGTTCTACCGTCCTCTCATGACGCCGAACGACAGCAACACCGCCCAGGGGCGCGGAACGCCCGACCGGACCCGCTGGCTGGCCCTGGCCATCGTCATGACCGCGGCCTTCATGGACCTGGTCGACGTGACGATCGTCAACATCGCCATCCCGTCCATCGAGCGAAGCGCCCACGCGACGGTCAGTCAGATCCAGTGGATAACCGCCGGGTACGCCCTGGCGTTCGCCGCCGGTCTGATCACCGGCGGCCGGCTCGGTGACATCCACGGCCGTAAGCGGCTGTTCCTCCTGGGGGTCGGCGGCTTCACCCTCGCCTCCGCCCTGTGCGGTTTCGCCGCCAACCCGGAGATGCTGGTCGCCTCCCGCCTCCTCCAGGGCGGGATGGCCGCGCTGATGGTGCCGCAGGTGCTGTCGATCGTGCACGCCACCTTCCCGGCCCATGAACGCGGCAAGGTCTTCGGCCTGTTCGGCGCGATCGTCGGCCTCGGCGCGGTCTCCGGCCCGCTGCTGGGCGCGCTGCTGACGGAGTGGAACCTGTTCGGACTCGAATGGCGCCCCATCTTCCTCATCAACCTTCCTGTCGGTGTCGTCGCCTGGCTGCTGGGCCGTCGCTACATCACGGAGTCGAAGGCACCCAGGGCGCTGAAGCTGGACCTCGTCGGCGTCGCCCTGGTGACCTTGGGTCTGCTGATGCTGCTGTATCCGCTCACTCGGGGACGTGAGCTGGGCTGGCCGCTGTGGGGGGACGTCTGCATGGCCGGTGCGGTCGTCGTCTTCGCGGCGCTGGTGTCCTACGAGAAACGGAAGGCCGCCAGGGACGGTTCCCCGCTCGTCGAACTGTCCCTCTTCCGGGTGAAGAGCTTCGCCGCGGGCATCGCCGTGCAGACCGTCTTCGGTGTCGCGCTCGGCATCTTCTTCCTGGTCTGGACGCTGTACATGCAGGTCGGCCTGGCCTGGACGCCGCTGCGGGCCGGGCTGACCGGGGTGCCGTTCTCCCTCGCGGTGTCCACGGCGGCCGGGCTGTCGGTGCAGCAGCTGGTCCCGCGGTTCGGCCGCAAGGTGCTCCAGACGGGCGCGCTGGTCATGGGGGCCGGTGTGCTGCTCTACCTGTGGGAGGCGCACCGCTACGGCCAGACCATCGCCTCCTGGCAGATGGCGCTGCCCCTGGTCGTGATGGGGGCCGGCATGGGACTGATCGTCGCGCCGCTGACCGACGCGGTGCTCTCGGAGGTGCCGCGCGAGCACGCCGGGTCCGCTTCCGGGCTGATCAACACGGTGCAGCAGATGGGCAACGCGCTGGGGCTGGGACTGGTGTCGGTGGTCTTCTTCGGGCGGATCGGCGACCGGTTGACGGCCGTACAGGTCGGTCCGGCGTTCGTCCACGCCTTCCAGTACGCGCTGTGGTGGGTGGCCGGGATCATGGGCGTGATCTTCCTGCTGATGTTCGCCCTGCCGAAGCGTCCGGCCCAGCACGTCGAGGGCGCGGAGCAGGAGGTTCCGGCGGCGGCGCGGGAGCCGGAACTGGTTCCCTGACGGGTGCCGGTCCGGGGCTCCGCGGAGCCCCGGACCGGTTTCCTGACGGAGCCCGGACCGGCTCCCTCACGGAGCTCCGGCCACTTCATGACCAGGCACGACGTGGGGCCCGGCACCGATCAGGTGCCGGGCCTCGCTGCTGTGCGGACAGCGCCGGAAGTCCGTTCGTGCCCGGTTGTGGTCCGGACTTGTTTACATTCTGGAAAACCGGACGTACTCTCCCAGTAAAACCACACGTTCGGGCATGAGGCGGAGGCGAACGGACATGTACGCACCGGAACGGCAGCAGGAGATCCTCCGGCTCGCCCGTGACGGCGGCCGGGTGGACGTGCTGTCACTGGCCGAGGAGTTCCAGGTCACCGCGGAGACCATCCGCCGTGATCTGAAGGCCCTCGACCGCGCCGGTCTCGTCCGCCGGGTGCACGGCGGCGCCATCCCGGTCGGCCGTCTCGACTTCGAGCCGGACCTCGCCGAGCGCGAGTCCACCGCCGCCGACGAGAAGGACCGCGTCGCCAAGGCCGCCCTCTCCGAACTGCCGGCCGAGGGCACCCTGGTCCTCGACGCCGGTACGACGGTCGCCCGCCTGGCCGCGGCCATCCCGCTGGAGGCCCGGCTCACCGTCGTCACGCACTCCCTGCCGATCGCCGCCCGCCTCGCCGACCACCCGGGCATCCAGCTCCACCTGGTCGGTGGGCGCGTACGGCACCGTACGCGCGCCGCCGTGGACGCCTGGGCGCTCCGCGCGTACGGGGAGATCCGCGCCGACGTGCTGTTCGTCGCCGCCAACGGCTTCTCCGCCGAGCACGGTCTGACCACGCCCGACCTCGCCGAGGCCGCGGTCAAGCGGGCCGCCGTCGCCGCCGCGCGCCGCGTGGTGCTGCTGGCCGACTCCTCCAAGCACGGCCAGGAGCACTTCGCCCGCTTCGGCGACCTGAGCGATGTGGACCTGCTGATCACCGACAGCGGGCTGAGCCCGGAAGACGCCGCCGCCATCGAGCGTGGCGGCACGGAAGTAGTGCGCGCATGATCCTCACCGTCACCCCCAACCCCTCCCTCGACCGCACCTACGAGGTCCCCGCCCTGGAGCGCGGCGAGGTCGTCCGCGCCACCGGCGAGCGCATGGACCCCGGCGGCAAGGGCGTGAACGTCTCGCGCGCCGTCGCCGCCGCCGGCCGGCGCACGGTCGCCGTCCTGCCTCTGGGCGGCGCGCCGGGCGCGCTCGTCGCCGATCTGCTCCACGCGCAGGGCATCGAGGTCGCGCCGGTCCCGGTCACCGGCGCCACCCGCTCCAACATCGCGCTCGCGGAAGCCGACGGGGTGCTCACGAAGATCAACGCGCCGGGCCCGGAGCTGTCCGCGGCGGAACAGGAACTGCTCCTGGACACCATCCGCGCCCAGTCCGCCGACGCCGACTGGATCGCCTGCTGCGGCAGCCTGCCCGGGGGGCTCGCGCCCTCCTGGTACGCCGATGTCGTCACCCGGGCCCACGCCGGGGGCGCCCGTATCGCGCTGGACACCTCGGGGCGTGCGCTCCTGGAGGCGCTGCGCGCCCGGCCCGACGTGGTGAAGCCGAACGCCGAGGAACTGGCGGAAGCCGTGGGGCGGCCCCTGACGACCGTGGGGGACGCGCTCAAGGCGGCCGAGGAGGTGCGCGCGATGGGCGCACGCGCCGTGCTCGCGAGCCTGGGCGCCGACGGGCAGCTCCTGGTGTCGGACACCGGTGCGTGGTTCGGCGCCGCCCACGTCCGCGCCGTCCGCAGCAACGTCGGCGCCGGCGACGCCTCCCTGGCCGGCTTCCTCATCGCCGGCGGCACCGGCCCCCAGGCCCTCGTCTCCGCCGTCGCCCACGGCGCCGCCGCCGTCCAGCTCCCCGGCAGCGTGATGCCGGCCCCGGACGACCTGGATCCGGCGGCGGTGACGGTCACGGCCGACATCCCACTCGACCGCGAACTGACGGAGCCGGTGTCATGACCTCGCTCGCGCGCAGTGGCATCCGCCCCGGATTCCGCCGGCTGGGCGGACGCGCCGGGTCCGTGAGGCCCACCCCGCCGACCCCGCCGGCCTCCGAGCGGCGGGGGTCCCCGTTATCCGCCGCGGCCACCGGGCGGCACGGCCGGCCGAGCCGCCGTGCCGCCCGCGGGAGGCGGGGTTCCCCCGGCCCCGCCTCCCGCACCACCCCGTCCCCCCACCGCACCCCCGTCCCCACTCCCGCCCACCCCTCTCCCCGGGCGGTACGCGTGCATAGGAGCCCGCGATGAGCGAAATGATCACGGCGGAGCTGGTCGATCTCGACCTGTCCGCCGACACCAAGGAAGCGGCGGCGCGTACCCTCGCCCGGCGCATGGTGGCCCAGGGCCGGGTGACCGACCTGGAGGGCTTCCTCGCCGACGTCGCCGCCCGCGAGGCCCAGATGCCGACCGGCCTCGACGGCGGCATCGGCATCCCGCACTGCCGCAGCGCCCATGTCACCGAGCCGACCCTCGCCTTCGGCCGCAGCGCCGCCGGCATCGACTTCGGTGCCGCGGACGGCCCGGCCGACCTCGTCTTCCTGATCGCGGCCCCCGCCGGCGCCGACGACGCCCACCTCACGATCCTCTCCTCCCTCGCCCGCCAGCTGATGAACACGGAGTTCACCGACGCGCTGCGATCGGCCGGGGACGCGGACACCGCGGCGGCGCTGATCCGCGGGGACGAGGCGCCGACGGCCGCGGGCGAGGGCGCCGGCGGTACGGCGGACGCGGGATCCGCCCAGAGCGCCGCGGACTCCGCCCAGGGCACCGACTCCGCGCGGGGCGCCGGTGGCTCCGCGCAGGGGGCCGTGGGCACTCCTCAGGGTGCCGCTGGCACTCCCCAGGGTGCCGCGGCTGCCTCCGAAGACACCGCCGCGGCGTCGGTGGCGGCCTCCGCCGACGCCGTGGCGGGCAGTACGGCCCCGGCTGCGGACGCGGCCGTCGCGGACGGATCCGCCCCGGTGCCGGACGCCGTTCCGGCCCCAGGCGGGCGCCCCTTCCGAATCGTCGCCGTCACCTCCTGCCCCACCGGTATCGCCCACACCTACATGGCGGCCGAGTCGCTGGAGAACGCCGGCCGTGAGGCGGGCGTCGAGGTGGCCGTCGAGACGCAGGGCTCGGCCGGCTTCACCCGGCTGGACCCGGCGGTGATCGCGGCGGCGGACGGCGTGATCTTCGCGCACGACGTCCCCGTCCGTGACAAGGACCGCTTCGCGGGCAAGCCGACCGTCGACGTGGGTGTGAAGGCGGGCATCAACCGGCCCGCCGACCTCATCGCGGAGGTCCGCGGGAAGGCGGCGCGCGGCGAGGCGAGCGCGCCGGCGCAGGCGCCGTCCGGTACGCCGGTGGAGCGCGCGGGCGACTCCACCGAGGGCTACGGCACCAAGCTCCGCAAGTGGCTCATGTCCGGCGTCAGCTACATGGTCCCGTTCGTCGCCGCGGGCGGTCTGCTCATCGCGCTGGGCTTCGCGATCGGCGGCTACAAGATCAACAAGGCGCCTTCGGTGATGGACCACTTCGTGTGGACCCAGGCCGACAGCTGGGGCGCCCTGCTGTTCCAGATCGGCGTGGTGTCCTTCGGCTTCCTGGTCCCGGTCCTGGCCGGCTACATCGCCTACGGCATGGCCGACCGGCCCGGCCTGGTCCCCGGCTTCGTCGGCGGCGCGATCTCGGTGACCATCAACGCGGGCTTCCTCGGCGGCCTGGCGGCCGGTCTGATCGCCGGTGGCGTGGTGCTGGCCGTCCAGCGGGTGCGGATCCCGGCGGCGTTGCGGGGCATCATGCCCGTGGTGGTGATCCCGCTGATCTCCTCGGCGATCGTCGGCTTCCTGATGTTCGTCGTCATCGGCAAGCCCATCGCGAGCGCCCAGAAGGGCCTGACCGACTGGCTGAACGGCCTCACCGGCACCAACGCCATCCTGCTCGGCGCCCTGCTCGGCCTGATGATGTGCTTCGACCTGGGCGGCCCGGTCAACAAGGTCGCCTACACCTTCGCCACCGCCGGCATCGCCGTCGCCACCCCCGGCGACTCCGCCATGAAGATCATGGCCGCGGTGATGGCGGCCGGCATGGTCCCGCCGCTGGCGATGGCCCTGGCCACCACCGTCCGCGCCCGGCTGTTCACCGCGGCCGAGCGCGAGAACGGCAAGGCCGCCTGGGTGCTGGGCGCGTCCTTCATCTCCGAGGGCGCGATCCCCTTCGCGGCGGCCGACCCGCTGCGGGTCATCCCCTCCTCGATGGTGGGCGGCGCGCTCACCGGCGCCCTGTCGATGGGCTTCGGCGCCACCCTGCGCGCCCCGCACGGCGGCATCTTCGTAGTCCCGCTGATCGGCAACCCGCTGCTGTACCTGGTGGCCATCGCGGCCGGCGTCGGTGCCACCACGGTCCTGGTGGTCCTCCTCAAGGGCCTGCGCAAGCCGAACCCCGAGTCCCCGGCCGCCGACCCGGCCGCACAGGAGACGGCCGCTCCCGAGGGCACCAAGCAGCCGATAGCCGCCTGATCCGGCTGCCGGCTATCGGCCAAGGGCTGCCGGCTACGGGCTTACGGGCTATTGGCTACGGGCCATGGCGGGACACTCAGGGCCCGGGACGGAGGTCCCGGGCCCTGACCCGCCTGTACGGCGGGCGCGCTATCCCTGCCGTGCCGCGCGCCGCTCCATCGCGTCGCGGGCCGCGTCCTCCGACATGTACACCTCGCACATGTGCCGCCCGTCGGGCGTCGCCGTGTGCTCGACCTCCCACAGGGAGACCTCGGTCCCGTCGGGCAGCAGGAAGGCGTGCTCGTACAGCGCGTAGCTCAGCCCCGTCCGGCCGGCCCGGCCGGGGCGGCCGAAGGCCTGGGTGATCTGGTGGGCGGTCGCCGTCGCCAGCAGCGCCGCCGTGTCGGCACCGGGCCGGTCGGGGTTCTCCGCGCGGCGCAGCAGCCGGCGGGCGTGGTCCGCGGAGTCGTCCGAGGCGAACACGTGCCGGGGTTCCGGAATCGCCCACAGCCGCATGAGCGCGGGCAGTTCCAGGTCCTGGGTGTCCGGCTGCGGGCCGAGCCGGTCGGCGGCGGCCTGCAGCTCCTCCTCGTCGACGTACACCTCGTGTTCCGGGGCGCTGCCCGGCGTGGGGTTGTGCACCAGCTCCCACAGCGTGACCGCCGTGCCGTCGGCGAGCAGCCAGGTGTGCCGGTACGTCTCCCGGTGCAGCCCCGCGCTGTGGTACGCGGAGTGCAGCGAGCTGTCGTGCGCCAGCGCGCAGTCGAGGCGCCGTATCACTTCGTCGGGCAGCTCGAACGAGTTCAGGGCACGGCCGAGAAGTCGCGCGAGATGCTCCTCAGGAGACTCGGGCGACTCGGCTGGTTCGTACGCTGCCGTCTCGTACGGAACGCTCAAGGTTTCTCCCGGCGTTGCTGCATGTCACCTTGTGGGTGCATACCGTAGCCCCTCGGTCGGACATCATGTCCGGGAACCGAGAAAACGTACGCCGGGAAAACGCCGGAGCCGCGCGAGAAGTTCCCGCGCGGCCCGTCGTTCCGTCAGAAACCGCCGCTCAGACGGCGCTCCCCGCGGTCCAGGCGTTCCACGACATGTTCCAGCCGTTGAGCCCGTTGTCGGGGGAGACCGTCGTGTCGGGGGAGTTCTTCACGATCACGACGTCACCGACGAGGGAGTTGTCGAAGAACCACTTGGCCTCGGTGGCGCCCTGGGCGCCCTGCACGTCCGCGAGGCCGACGCAGCCGTGGCTGGTGCCCGTGCGCCCGAAGGGCGGGTTGCCGCGGTTGTACCAGTAGTTGCCGTGGATGAACGTCCCCGACGTCGTCAGCCGCATCGCGTGCGGCACGTCCGGGATGTCGTACTCCCCGCCGAAGCCGACCGTCGAGCCGTTCATGCGGGTCTGCACGAACTTCTCGGAGATCACCATCTGCCCGTTGTACGTGGTGTGCTGCGGGCTGCCCGCCGAGATCGGCAGCGTCTTGATCGTCTTGCCGTCCCGCACGACCGTCATGGTCTGCGTGTTCACGTCGACCGTGGAGACCTGCGAGCGGCCGATGGTGAAGGTGACGGTCTTCTTCTGCACGCCGTAGACGCCCTTCGCGCCCTCGACGCCGTCCAGGTCGATGGAGAGCGTGACCTTGGACCCGGCCTTCCAGTACTCCTGCGGCCGGAAGTCGAGGCGCCGGTCGCCGAACCAGTGCCCGGCCACCTGCTGGCCGCTGGTGGAGTTGACCGTGATGTGGGACTGCACGGCCTTCTTGTCGGTGATGGACTTGTCGAAGGTGAACGACACCGGCATGCCCGCGCCGACCGTCGAGCCGTCGTCCGGCGTGTAGGTGCCGATGAAGCTGTTCGACGAGCTGACGGTGGTGAAGATGGAGTTGGCCGCCGCCGTGCGTCCGTCGGTGTCCTTCGCGGTCGCGGCTATCCGGTACTTGGTGCCGCGCTCCAGCTGCTCCTTCGGCTTCCAGGTGTGGCCGTCCGCCGATATCGCCCCCGGCACGGTCTGCCCGGAGTCCGCCACCGTCATCTTCACGTCGGTCAGCTTGCCGTCGCTGACCTTCACCCCGGTGGCGTTGATGGACGCCCCGGTCGAACCGTCCTTGGCCGAGATCGCTATCTTCGCCGTCGACGTCTTCGGGGAGTCCTTGCCGCCCTTGCCGTCGTCGTTGTTCGCGTTGGCGCTGCCGCCGCACGCGGTCAGGGTGAGGGCGCCGACCATCAGGGCGGCACAGGCCCCGAGTGCGCGCCGCGCTGCAATGTCCGGCGTTGTCACGGGCTGCTCCAGGTTCGTGTGATGTGCGTGGTCCGTTCCAGTGCGTGGAGAAAGAGGGCTCCGCCGCTGCGGAAGGTTCCCTTCCACTCCCGTGAACGCCATCACGTGACAGAACCGCGACAATCCGGGGCTCAACCCCCTTGGCAGCACGGCCCCCTAACGGCCGTACAACTCCCCGTACGACGGCCACGCTCCGCCCGGCCCGGCGACCGACTCGGCGGCGCGCACGGCCCGTACGATCGCGCGGGTCACCAGATCCGCGCCGGCGGCCAGGATGTCGTTGAGCGCGAGCGGGTGCGGGTCGAGCGGACGGGCGCCGGTCGCCAGCGCGAACACCGTGTCGCCGTCGTGCAGGAGGTGCACCGGCCGCACGGCGCGCGCGATCCCGTCGTGTGCCGTGCCCGCCAGCTTCTGCGCCTGCGCCTTGGAGAGGTCCGCGTCCGTCGCGACCACCGCCAGCGTCGTGTTGAGCGGCGCCGGCGCGTTCCCGGGGGCGGCCTCGTCCAGGCGCCGGAGCGCGGCTGCGTGCACGCGCTCCTCCGGGTACTCCACCCGTCCCTGGAACAACTCCCCGTACAACACGCCCGTCCCCGGATCCAGCACCTCTCCCGCGGCGTTCGCGACGACCAGCGCCGCCACGGTGACGCCCGAGCCGAGCACCGTGCTCGCGGTGCCCACCCCGCCCTTGAGCCGCCCGACGACGGCGCCCGTGCCGGCGCCCACGCACCCCTCCGGCACCCGCGCACCCGGCACCGTGGCCGCCGCCGCCTCGACCGCCGCACGTCCCGTCGCCGCGTCCGGACGCGCCCGGAAGTCGCCACCGCGCCCCAGGTCGAAGACGCACGCGGCCGGCACCACCGGCACGACGTGCGCCGGATCCACGCCCACCGGAACCCCGCGCCCCCGCTCCTCCAGCCAGGCCATCACCCCGGAGGCCGCGTCGAGCCCGTACGCGCTGCCCCCGGTCAGCACCACGGCGTCCACCTTCTGCACCACGTTGCGCGGGTCGAGGGCGTCGGTCTCCTTGGTGCCGGGGCCGCCGCCCCGCACGTCCACGGCGGCGACGGCACCGCCCTCCGGGGCGAGGACGACCGTGGTGCCGGTGAGCAGGCCGCCGCCGCGCCGGGTGGCGTGCCCCACCCGCAGCCCGGCGACATCCGTCAGAGCGTCAGCTGTCATGGACGCCAGTCTGGCCCAGCGGGCGCCCCGGACCGAGGGACTCAGCCGGTCTCGGCGGCGGCGCCCGCCCCGCGTTCCCGGGCGGCCGTGCGCGCCGTCAGGACCACCCCGGTCGCCACCGCGGCCGAGGACACGAGCCCCGCCGCGAGCACCGCCCACTCGCCCAGGAAGGTGCAGCAGATCACCAGCAGGGCCGTGACCGGCAGGACGAGCTGCTGGGCGAGACCGACCTTGAAGTGGCGGGAGTGCAACGCCCACACGGTCAGCAGGTACAGCGCGGTCGGCAGGGTGACGGCGGCCGAGGCGGACAGGACGGAGATGTGCGCCTTGCCGACCGCCTGTTCCACGGCCACCTCCAGCCCGGCGCCGATCGCCGCCGCCGAGGCGAAGACCAGATAGTGCCCGTAGCCCCAGACGAACGCACGCCGGGTGGAGCGCAGGTGCCCGTGGATGGGCACCACGAAGTAGATCCACCAGGCGGCGAAGACGATCAGCAGGCCGCCCGCCGCGATGGGCAGCAGCTCGCCCAGCGCGTCGTGCTCGTCCACGCCCGACTTCACGGCGACCGTGGCCGCGGCGATCGTCTCGCCGAGCACGATGATGGTGAACAGGCCGTACCGTTCGGCGATGTGATGCGGGTGCCAGGAGGTCTCCTGGACCCTCTCGGCGTACAGCGGCACGCACAGTTCCGCGACCACCATCACGAGGAACACCCACGGCCGGGACGGCTCGGGCAGGAGCACCAGGCCCAGCCAGCCGGCCTGGCACAGCAGCACCCCGTACGCGTACCGCAACGCGGTGGTCCGCTCCGTGCCCGCGGCCGATCTCGCCGCTCTCAGCCACTGCCAGACCATCGCCAGCCGCATGATCGCGTAGCCGAGCCAGACCAGCAGGAAGTCGTGGTGCGCGGCGGCCCGGGAGACGCCGGCGGCCAGCACCAGGACACCGGCGATCTGCACCAGGGTGACGACCCGGTAGAGCGCGTCGTCGTTGTCGTACGCCGAGGCGAACCAGCTGAAGTTCATCCACGCCCACCAGATGGCGAAGAACACCATCACGTAGTCGAGGATGCCCCTGCCCGCGTGCCCCTCCGCGACGGCGTGCACCAGTTGCACACCCGCCTGCGCGATCGCCACGACGAAGCACAGGTCGAAGAACAGCTCCAGCGGGGACGCGACGCGGTGCTCCTCGTCGCGCCCGCGCGCGGTGAGCCGTCGCAGGGGGCGGGAGGGCTGCGGTGCGCCCGAGGGGGCGGGCGCCGGGGCGGAACTCGACGTCATGGTCCCAGCACAGCAGAAAACCGGGCCGAAATCTTGTGAGCGCGTTCACGAGCGCCGGGGGCGGGGCGGCGGGAGCGGCCGGCGTGGGCCGGGCCGGCGCGGGCCGGGGCGGTGTGGGCCGGGGCGGTGTGGGCCGGGGCGGCGTGGGCAGAGAGCTAGCCGTCGGGCCTGAGCGGGGGGCGCCGTACCCTGGTGGCATGAGCACCGCCCCCGAGCCCGAGCCCCGCGATCCGAAGCCCGCGCTGGTCTTCGACGACCCGCTGGACCAGCAGTCCTCGGACGACACCGACCGCGGCTGGGGCGAACGCCCGGCCGGCGACAGCGCCGCCGACCTGAGGCGCTTCCTGGACGAGAAGCCGCCCCACCACCTCTGAGCGGCCCCCTGCGGCGCCGCTAGCGCTCGTCGCGCCCGGCCCCGCGCTGCGCGACCAGCGCGTCGCGGATCTCCTTGAGCACCTCCAGCTCGGTCACCTCGATGACCTCCCTCGTGCCCTCCCGCGCCGCCTTCCGGGCCGCCTGCCGGGCCAGGTACTTCGACATCGGCAGCACCATCAGGAAGTACACCACCGCCGCGGTGATCACGAAGCTGAGCGTGGCGCCCAGGACGGAGCCCCACATGATCGGCACCCCGCTCTTGACCGTGCCGTCCGCGGCCACATGGCACGGGTCCTTCAGACAGGTGCTGTAGCTGTCGAGGTTCTGTGTGCCGATCGCTCCGACCAGCGGATTGATGATCCCCTTCACCACCGAGTTGACGATGTTCGTGAAGGCCGCGCCGATGACCACCGCCACCGCCAGATCGACGACGTTGCCGCGCATCAGGAAGGCCTTGAAGCCGTGCCAGACGCTCGGTTGCTGCTTCGCGCTCACCTCGGGGACTCTCCTCGTATGCACAGGCTGTGGAATGAAGCGCTCCGCAACTTACGGCACGGTGCGGTCGGTGTGTCCACTTGCCTCGCTCGATCGAGAGAGGTGACAGCAGGCCACCGAGGGCGCGGAGGAACTGGTTCAGCACAGCGTCACCGCCAGGCGTGCGGTGGCGCCCGCGCCGACCAGCCGGGCCGCCGTGGCCCGCGGTACGGCCAGCACGACCAGCGCGCCGCTCTCCGCCGCACCGGCCGAGGCCCCCGGCGCGACCGGTCCCTCCGGTCCGTCCGGCATCTCCGGCATCTCCGGCACGGTCGTCACCCGGACCCCGCTCGCGAGCACCCGCGCCTCCCCGCCGCCGGCCGACGGGTCCGGCGCGGCGATCACGTCGACACGGTCACCGGGCCGGAGCAGCCGCACCGTGGCCGCGTCGGCGATCCGCACCGGTGCCGACACGACGTCGGCCGCCGGGTGCCGTAGCGGAGGTGCCGTGGCCGTATGCCCGCGGGCGGCCCCCGCGCCCGGCTGCCCTCGGGCAGGCTCGCTGACCGGATGGCCGCGGGGCCTGCCCGAGCCGTGCGGTTCCGTACCGGTGCCGCCGGACAGTCCGGCCCGGGGACCCGCCGCCACGAGCGCCGCCGCGGTCACCGCGAGGCCGGCCGCGACCGCCCGCCGGCGATGCCGCACCAGCCGGTGCAGCCGGTACCGGCCACCGCGCACCCGCACCGGGTCGAACGGGGGCACCTCGCGGGTCGGCGGGGCGTCCGTGCCCAGTGGGCGCGGGAGCCGGAGGGGAGGCGGGAACGGGGGCGTGACGGGAGTGGGCGAGGGCACGGGAATCACCGCCTGCGACGAGGAGTTCGGCTTGCGCTCCCACGATGGGGCCTCGCGCCGGATCCCGCCGGAGCCGGTGGATCACCGGCTGGTTGTGGACAACTCGCCCACCCCACCGCCCTACGGCAGCTCGAACCCCGGGTTCATCCCGCCCAGCGCGTTCACGCACAGGCAGTCCCGGTCCGCGGTCGCCGGCAGGGCCGTCACCGCGTCGAACAGGACGTCGCGCAGCCGGTCCACGTTGGCGGCGAACACCTCCAGCACGTCCTCGTGCGAGACGCCCTCACCGGTCTCCGCGCCCGCGTCGAGGTCCGTGACCAGGGTCAGGGACGTGTAGCACAGCTCCAGCTCCCGGGCGAGCGCGGCCTCGGGGTGGCCGGTCATGCCCACCACCGACCAGCCCTGGGCCCGGTGCCACAGCGACTCGGCGCGCGTGGAGAAGCGCGGGCCCTCGACCACGACCAGGGTGCCGCCGTCCACCGGTTCCCAGTCCCGGCCGCGGGCCGCCTTCAGCGCGACGGCCCGCCCGGTGGGGCAGTAGGGGTCGGCCATGGAGACGTGCACGACGTTCGGCACGGTGCCGTCGGGCAGCGGCAGGCCGTCGAAGTAGGTCTGTGCCCGGGACTTCGTACGGTCCACGAACTGGTCCGGTACGAGCAGGGTGCCCGGGCCGTGCTCGGGGCGCAGCCCGCCCACCGCGCAGGGGCCGAGCACCTGCCGGACGCCGACCGAGCGCAGGGCCCACAGGTTGGCGCGGTAGTTGATGCGGTGGGGCGGCAGGTGGTGGGCGCGGCCGTGCCGGGGCAGGAAGGCGACCCTCCGGCCGGCGAGCTCGCCGAGGAAGAGGGAGTCGCTGGGCGCTCCGTAGGGGGTGTCCACCTGGACCTCGGTCACGTGGTCGAGGAAGGAGTAGAAACCCGATCCGCCGATCACGCCGATCTCTGCGTTCGCCATGACCAGCACACTAGCGGCCCGAGAAGGCGGTGGGGAGCGGGTACCGGGGAACGCCGAAGACCCCGCCGTCGGGCGACGGCGGGGCTCGGAAGAGAGTTCTCAGGCGGCGGAGCTGCTGGTGGAGCCGGACGACGACGAGGTCGAGGACGTCGAGGACGCCGAGGACGTCGAGGACGCCGACGAAGAGGACGTCTTCGAGTCGGACGAGGAGCCGGCCGGCTTCGACGCCGGGGCGCTGCTCGACGTGGAGCCGCGGGAATCGTTGCGGTAGAACCCGGAGCCCTTGAAGACGATGCCGACCGCGGAGAACACCTTCTTCAGGCGGCCCTTGCAGCTGGGGCACTCCGTCAGGGCGTCGTCGGTGAACTTCTGCACCGCCTCAAGGCCCTCGCCGCACTCGGTGCACTGGTACTGGTAGGTCGGCACTGTCTTCCTCCTGGCACTCTCACTCAATGAGTGCTAACGACGGTCCATAGTGACGTATTCCCGGGGATCAGTCCACCGTGACCGGCACGCGGTGACCGACGCCACGCGCGACCGTGCGGTTCCCGTGCCGCGGAACCAGCCGGGACCGCAGCGTGACCAGGGTCGCCAGCGCGAGTACGGTGCCGGCCATCGGCACCAGGAACCCGGCGCCGTCCCACAGCCGGTCCTCCAGCTGTCCGGCGACCGTCACGGCGGCGGCCTGGCCGAGCGCGACCGCGCCGGTCAGCCAGGTGAAGGCCTCGGTGCGGGCACCGGCCGGGACCAGCTTCTCGACCAGCGTGTAGCCCGTGATCAGCGACGGCGCGATGCACATGCCGACCAGCAGGCCGAGCGCGGCGAGCAGCAGCACCGAGTGCGCCGTCCACAGCGCGGACGCCGCCAGCGCGAGCGCGGCGTAACCGATCACGATGCGCTTGTGGGGGGCCGTCTTCCAGGCGATCGCGCCGCAGGCGATGCCGGAGAGCATGTTGCCGGCGGCGAAGACGCCGTAGAGGACGCCGTTGAGGCCGGGCTCGCCGATGGACTGCGTGAAGGCCGCGAGCGAGACCTGCATGCCGCCGAAGACCGAGCCGATGCCCAGGAAGGTGACGACCAGCACGCGCACGCCCGGGACGCGCAGCGCGGAGGCGTGCCGCACGCGCGCGTGGCCGCTGCCGGCGGACACCGACGGCTGCGTGCTCTTCTGCGCGGCGAACAGCAGACCGCCGACGAGGGTCAGCGCGGCCTCCGTGACCAGACCGGCCGCCGGTGCGACCGCGGTGCACAGCGCGGTCGCCAGCAGGGGGCCGAAGACGAAGGTCAGCTCGTCGGTGACCGACTCGAAGGCGGCCGCGGTGGTCATCAGGGGGGAACCCTGGAGCTTCACGCCCCAGCGGGCCCGCACCATCGGGCCGACCTGGGGCACCGAGGCGCCGGTCGGGACGGAGGCCAGGAACAGCGCCCACAGGGGTGCGTGCGCCAGCGCGAGCGCCGTCAGGGTGAGGCCGGCGACGGTGTGCACCAGGATGCCGGGGACCAGGACGGCGCGCTGGCCGTAGCGGTCGGCGAGGCGGCCGCTGTAGGGCGCGAACAGCGCCATGGAGACACCGGTGGCGGCCGCCACGGCGCCCGCGGCGCCGTACGAGCCGGTGGTGTGCTGGACGAGCAGCACGATGGAGAGGGTGAGCATCGCGAACGGCTGGCGTGCCGCGAAGCCGGGGAGCAGGAAGGTCCAGGCGCCGCGGGTGCGCAGCAGCTGTCCGTATCCGGGGCGGGAGGACGCCGGCGAGGTCTTCTCCGGTTCGGTGGTGGTGACCGTGGATCCCACGGCCCGTGCCTTTCTGCCGCCTGGTAGCGCGGGCCCCGTGCGGGCCGGGCGCCGAGAGCTGTCCTCTTGCGCGGACTGCGGTAGATGCCGGTGCCCACGGGGATGTGGGGGGCGACCCGGCCGCCATACGGTCGCGCCAGCTCTGCGTCAGGCAGAGTTGGTTCGATCAGGGTGCGCCTTCATCGTACAGGGATCACCGCTCGCGCGACTGTGAAAACGAGCACCATGCGCGTGGCCACCTGGGGTTTCCAGGGGGTGGTGCGGAACGGCCGCTGCCCCCTCACCGCGTGCCGCCGGATCCGTCGGTGCCCAGCCAGCCCGCCAGCTTGCCGCCGTGCGCGACCGCGCGCAGGCGCCGTTCGGCCGCGTCGCGGACCGGGTCGGTGGCCACCACCAGCAGTTCGTCGCCGTGCCGGAGCACCGTCGTGGGCAGTGGGACGAACGACTTCTCCTCGCGCACGACCAGGGTGACGGCCGCCCCCGGCGGCAGCCGCAGCTCGTTGACCTCGACGCCGTGCATCCGGGAGCCCTCGGGGACGGACACGGACAGCAGGTGCCCCCGGAGCCGCTCCAGGGGCGCCGACTCGATGCCGAGGTCGGCCGCCTCGCCCTTCTCGCCGAGCCGCAGGGTGCGGGCCAGCCAGGGCAGGGTCGGCCCCTGGACGAGGGTGTAGACGACGACCAGGACGAAGACGATGTTGAAGATGCGGCGGCTGGCGTCGACGCCGTTCACCATGGGAATGGTCGCCAGGATGATGGGCACGGCGCCGCGCAGTCCCGCCCAGGACATCAGGGCCTGTTCGCGCCACGGCACCCGGAACGGCGCCAGGCTGCCGATCACGCTCAGCGGGCGGGCCACCATGGTCAGCACCAGCCCGATGACCAGGGCGGGCCAGACGTCGTCGCCCAGCTCGTGCGGGGTGACCAGCAGGCCGAGGACGACGAACATGCCGATCTGCGCGATCCAGCCGAGCCCCTCGGCGAAACCGCGGGTGGCGGGCCAGTGGGGCAGCTTGGCGTTGCCGAGCAGCATGGAGGCCAGGTAGACGGCGAGGAAGCCGCTGCCGTGGGCCAGGGCGCCGGCGGCGTAGGCGGTGACGGCGATGGCCATCACGGCGATCGGGTAGAGGCCGGAGGCGGGCAGGGCGACGTGCCGGAGCCCCCAGGCGCCGAACCAGCCCACCGCGAGCCCCAGGGCCGCGCCGATGGCCAGCTCCAGGGCTATCTCGCCGAGCAGGACGTACCAGTGCTCGACCGGGCCGGCCGTGGAGAAGGCCACGACCAGGATGACCACCGGGGCGTCGTTGAAGCCGGACTCCGCCTCCAGCGTGCCCGTCACGCGCGCGGGGAGGGGGATTCTCCGCAGGACCGAGAAGACCGCCGCCGCGTCCGTCGACGAGACCACCGCGCCGATGATGAGCGCCTGCCGCCATTCCAGCCCGACCAGGTAGTGCGCCCCCGCCGCGGTGACGCCGACGCTGATCGCGACGCCCACGGTCGCCAGGACGGCGGCGGAGGACAGAACCGGCCGGATTTCCTTCCACTTCGTGCCCAGGCCGCCCTCGGCGAGGATCACGACCAGGGCCGCGTACCCCATGACCTGGGTCACCGCGGCGCTGTTGAAGTGGACGTCGCCGATCCCGTCCTGCCCCATGAGGACGCCGATCCCCAGGTAGACGAGCAGGCTGGGGAGCCCGCTGCGCGAGGAGATCCGGACGGCCGCGACGGCGACGAGCAGGACGACGGAGCAGACGAGCAGGAGCTGGTTGAGGTGGTGGACAGTCAGCGGGCGTTCCCCCTCGGATCGGACAGGTGATCTCCGGTTACTTCGTTAGCTTACCTAAGTCTTGACGCTTTCTTGACGTTCGCGAGGCAAGATCGAACGCTCGTGCGCGCTGGTTCCCGACTCCGCGTCAAGCGGGACAGGGCCCTGCGCCTATGGTTGCTCCAGCGCTCATTCAAAGTCACAGCCCGACCTGCCGCTCGCGTTAGGACAGCAAGGACAGCGATGCCCCCCAACACCACCGCCACAACGGGTGACACCGCCACCACGGGTGCGAGTGCCACGCCCGGCAAGTCCGGCAGGAAGAAGGTGCGCAAAGCCCGACTGATCGTGCTTGTGCTGGTTCTGGCCATCATCGGCGGCGTCGCCTTCGGGGCGTACTGGTCGATCAGCACGGTCCGCGCCTCCTTCCCGCAGACCACGGGAACGATCAGGATCGACGGCCTGTCCGGACCGGTCGACGTCAAGCGGGACGGCTACGGCATCCCGCAGATCTACGCCTCCTCGGACGAGGACCTGTTCATGGCGCAGGGCTTCGTCCAGGCGCAGGACCGGTTCTACGAGATGGACGTGCGCCGGCACATGACCTCCGGGCGCCTGTCGGAGATGTTCGGCAAGAGCCAGGTCGACAACGACGCGTTCCTGCGCACCCTCGGCTGGGACCGGGTGGCCCAGCAGGAGTACGACACCAAGCTGTCGGCCGCCACGAAGAAGTACCTCCAGGCCTACGCCAAGGGGGTCAACGCCTACCTCCAGGGCAAGAGCGGCAAGGACATCTCGCTGGAGTACGCGGCCCTGGGCCTCACCAACGACTACCAGCCGCGGAAGTGGACCCCGGTCGACTCCGTGTCGTGGCTGAAGGCGATGGCGTGGGACCTGCGCGGCAACATGCAGGACGAGATCGACCGCGCCCTGATGACCAGCCGCCTCGGCCCACAGCAGATCCAGGACCTGTACCCGGCGTACCCGTACAGCCGTAACAAGCCGATCGTCCAGGAAGGCCAGTACGACGAGCTGACCAGTGCCTTCCGGCAGAGCGGGGCCACCGGTCCCTCCCAGGGCACGACGGGCGGCACCACCGGCTCCCAGGGCACGACGGGCACGACCGGCACCACCGGAACGACGGGCACCACCGGGACCACCGGCACCACGGGCTCCTCCGGGGGCGCCACGGGCACCGGCGGCACCGCGGGCGCGACCGGGACCGGTTCGGGCCTCACGAGCCAGCTGGGCGGCCTCTACAACGTCCTGGACGACCTGCCGACGGCCGTCGGCGTGAACGGCCAGGGCATCGGCTCCAACTCGTGGGTGGTCGCCGGGAAGTACACCGTCAAGGGCAAGCCGCTGCTCGCCAACGACCCGCACCTGTCGGCGTCCCTGCCGTCCGTCTGGTACCAGATGGGCCTGCACTGCCGGACCGTCTCCAGCAAGTGCCGGTACGACGTCACGGGCTACACGTTCGCCGGCATGCCCGGTGTGATCATCGGACACAACGCGAAGATCGCCTGGGGCCTGACCAACTCCGGTGTCGACGTCACCGACCTCTACCTGGAGAAGGTCAGCGCGAACGGCTACCTCTACGACGGCAAGGTCCGCCCGTTCAAGACCCGCGAGGAGACCATCGAGGTCGCCGGCGGCAAGGCGAAGACGATCGTCGTCCGCCAGACCCAGGACGGGATGCCGCTGCTGTCCGACCGTGACGACGAACTCGTCCAGGTCGGCAGGAAGGCCTCGGTGAACACCGCCGCGCCCGACCGGGGCGACGGTTACGGCATCGCCCTCCGGTGGACCGCGCTCGACCCGGGCACGACGATGGACGCCGTGTTCGCCCTCGACAGGGCCGGGGACTGGAACGACTTCCGCGCGGCGGCGGCCCTGTTCGACGTGCCCTCGCAGAACCTGGTCTTCGCCAGCACGGACAACCACATCGGCTACACGCTGCCCGGCAGGATCCCCACCCGCTCGGCCAAGGACACCGGCGCCATCCCGGCACCGGGCTGGGACTCGAAGTACCGCTGGACGGGCTTCATCAAGCAGGACGAGCTGCCCTACGAGTACGACCCGAAGCGCGGCTACATCGTCACCGCCAACCAGGCCGTGGTCGACCCGGAGAAGTACCCGTACACCCTCACCACCGACTGGGGTTACGGCACCCGCAGCCAGCGCATCTCCGACCTGATCGAGTCCAAGATCAAGGACGGCGGCAGGATCTCCACCGACGACATGCGCCAGATGCAGCTGGACAACAGCAGCGAGATCGCCAAGCTGCTGGTGCCCAGGCTGCTGAAGATCAACCTGGACGACCCGGACGTCCGCCAGGCGCAGAAGCTGCTGGAGGGCTGGGACTACACCCAGGAGGCCGACTCGGCGGCGGCGGCGTACTTCAACGCCGTCTGGCGCAACATCCTCAAGCTCGGCTTCGGCAACAAGCTCCCCAAGGAGGTCCGCGTCAAGGGCCAGTGCCTGTGGGTCGACAAGATCGACAGCACCGGCCCGGTGGACGACGACACCAAGGTGCGCGAGTGCGGTCAGCGCGACGCCGACCAGGCGCAGCCGGACGGCGGCGACCGCTGGTTCGAGGTCGTGCGCACCCTGATGGACAAGCCGGACAGCGACTGGTGGAAGACGCCCAAGGCGGGCACCCGCCCCGGCGCCGACAACCGCGACGAGCTCTTCCGCCGGGCGATGATCGACGCCCGCTGGGAGCTGACCGCCAAGCTCGGCAAGGACATCGACACCTGGAGCTGGGGCCGCCTGCACCGGCTGTTCCTGAAGAACCAGACGCTCGGCACCGAGGGCCCCAAGGTCCTGCAGTACCTGCTGAACCGCGGCCCCTGGAAGCTCAGCGGCGGCGAGTCCACGGTGAACGCGTCCGGCTGGAACGCCGCCGGCGGCTACAACGTGGTCTGGGTGCCGTCCATGCGGATGGTGGTCAACCTCGCCGAACTCGACAAGTCCAAGTGGATCAACCTGAGCGGCGCCTCCGGGCACGCGTTCAACGCGCACTACACGGACCAGACGGGCAAGTGGGCCCAGGGCGAGCTGCTGCCCTGGTCGTTCTCGGGCAAGGCGGTGGACCGGAGCACGAGCGACACCCTCGTCCTCAAACCGTGACCGCCCCCTGAGGCGGCACACCGCACAACGGCCCTCCACGCGCGCGCGTGGAGGGCCGTTGTGCTTCGCGGCTCGGGTCAGGGGCTCGGGAAGCGGCGCACCCCCGACGGGGTCACCACCGCGTGCACCGGCTTGTCGTGCGCCTCAGCCGGGACGCGCGCGACGACCTCCGTGTCGTACAGCAGCACCACCAGCCGGGGGTGGGCCCCCGCCCGCTCCAGCCGGGCGAGCACGCGGTCGTACGACCCTCCGCCACGCCCCAGCCGCATCCCGCGCGCGTCCACCGCGAGCCCGGGCAGCAGGACGACGTCCGCGGCCGTCACGGCGTCCGGGCCGAGCCGTGTTCCGGAGGGCTCGAAAAGCGCCATTCTTCCGCCGTGTTGGACGCGCGCGAGGGAGTCGGGACCGGTGTACTCGCCCCAGTCGAGGTCGTTGTCGGGCAGGAGCGCGGGGAGCAGGACGCGCACGCCCCGCGCGCGCAGCGCGTCGAGCAACGCGAGCGTGCCCGGCTCGCTCCCCACGGAGACGTACGCCGCCACCGTGCGACCGCGCACCAGCTCGGGCAGCTCCAGGGCGCGCTCCGCCAGGGCACGGCCCGCTTCCCGCACGTCATCCGTCGTCAACCTGTTCCTCACCGCAAGGAAGTCCCGCCGCAACACGCGCTTGTCAGGCTCGGCCGTAGGTCCGTCGTCGTTTTCCACTGCTCGTCGCGCGCCCTTCTTAATGCAGGTCATATGAGGGTCAAGCAACCGGAGCCACAGATTCCCAACAAAGGCACCGGATAGGGTGGCGGGCATGACTCAGTCCCACCCCAGGATCAGCAAGGCTGTCATCCCCGCAGCAGGCCTCGGCACCCGGTTCCTGCCGGCCACCAAAGCCACTCCCAAGGAGATGCTGCCGGTCGTGGACAAGCCGGCGATCCAGTACGTGGTCGAGGAGGCCGTGTCGGCGGGGCTCGACGACGTCCTCATGGTCACCGGGCGCAACAAGCGCCCCCTGGAGGACCACTTCGACCGCAACTACGAGCTGGAATCGGCGCTGGAGAAGAAGGGCGACGCCGAGCGGCTCGCCAAGGTGCAGGAATCCAGCGACCTGGCCACCATGCACTACGTGCGCCAGGGCGACCCCAGGGGCCTCGGCCACGCCGTCCTGTGCGCCGCCCCGCACGTCGGCCACGAGCCCTTCGCCGTCCTCCTCGGTGACGACCTGATCGACCCGCGCGACCCCCTGCTGCGGCGCATGATCGACGTCCAGGAGCGGCACGGCGGCAGTGTGGTCGCCCTCATGGAGGTCGCGCCCGAGCAGATCCACCTCTACGGCTGCGCGGCCGTGGAGGCCACCGCCGACGGCGATGTCGTGAAGGTCACCGGACTGGTCGAGAAGCCCGACCCGGCGGACGCCCCGTCGAGCTACGCGATCATCGGCCGGTACGTCCTCGACCCGCACATCTTCGACATACTGCGCAAGACCGAGCCGGGCCGCGGCGGCGAGATCCAGCTCACCGACGCCCTCCAGCAGCTCGCGCAGGACGAGAAGGTCGGCGGTCCGGTGCACGGCGTCGTCTTCCAGGGCCGCCGCTACGACACCGGGGACCGCGGCGACTACCTGCGTGCCATTGTCAGACTCGCGTGCGAACGTGAGGACCTGGGCCCGGACTTCCGGACCTGGCTCCGCAGTTACGTAGCCGAGGAGATGCAGCAGTCTTGAGCAGCGCCGCGACCCGCCCCGCCGGCCCGGACGACCTGTGGTCGGTGGACGAGCACCTGGAGGACATCCTCTCGACCGTCCGCCCCCTCGAACCCATCGAGCTGCAACTGCTCGACGCCCAGGGCTGCGTCCTGGTCGAGGACGTCACGGTGCCGGTGTCCCTGCCCCCGTTCGACAACAGCTCCATGGACGGGTACGCGGTACGGGTCGCGGACGTGGCGGGCGCCGGCGAGGAGTTCCCCGCCGCCCTGGAGGTCGTCGGGGACGTCGCGGCCGGCGCGGCCGACCTGGTCCGGGTCGGCCCCGGACAGGCCGCGCGCATCATGACGGGCGCGCCGCTGCCGCCCGGCGCCGAGGCCGTCGTCCCCGTCGAGTGGACCGACGGCGGGCTCGGCGAGGGCCCGGTGAGCGGCATGCGGGCGCGCAGCCTGGCCCCGGAGGGCGCCGAGGGGCAGGTGCACGTGTACCGGCCCGCCGAGGCACGCGCGCACGTGCGGGCCAAGGGCAGCGACGTGAAGGCGGGAGACCTCGCCCTGGCGGCCGGCACGGTCCTCGGCCCGCCGCAGATCGCGCTGCTCGCCGCGATCGGCCGCGGCACGGTCCGGGTGCGTCCGCGCCCGCGCGTGGTCGTGCTGTCCACGGGCAGCGAACTGGTCCAGCCCGGCGAACGGCTGGCCGCGGGCCAGATCTACGACTCCAACAGCTTCGCCCTGACCGCCGCCGCGCGGGACGCGGGCGCCATCGCCTACCGGGTGGGCGCCGTCGCCGACGACGCCGAGACCCTCCGCTCCACCATCGAGGACCAGCTCATCCGCGCGGACCTGCTGGTGACCACGGGCGGGGTCAGCGTCGGGGCGTACGACGTCGTCAAGGAGGCGCTGTCGTACGCGGGGCTCGCGGAGGAGCCGGGCAGCGGTGTGGAGTTCCGCAAGCTCGCCATGCAGCCCGGCAAGCCGCAGGGCTTCGGCTCCATCGGCCCCGACCACACCCCGCTGCTGGCGCTGCCCGGCAACCCGGTGTCGTCGTACGTCTCCTTCGAGCTGTTCGTCCGCCCCGCCATCCGCACCCTGATGGGCCTGGAGGACGTCCACCGGCCCCGCGCCCGGGCCACCCTGAGGACGGACCGGGCGCTGCGCTCGCCCCAGGGCCGCCGGCAGTTCCTGCGCGGCGCGTACGCCGACGGCGAGGTGACTCCCGTGGGCGGCTCCGGCTCCCACCTGATCGCGGCGCTGGCGCACGCCGACGCGCTGATCGTCCTGCCCGAGGACGTGGAGTCCGCCGAGTCCGGCACCGAGGTCGAGGTGGTCCTGCTCGGCTGAGCCCTCCTGGTTGGCGGTACGGTGTCGCGGACAGCAGGCCCGCGCACCGCACTGCGACGGGCCCGGACCGGGAGCGCAGCACACCATGACGTCGCAGGACCGACTGACCCACATCGACGACGCGGGCGCGGCCCGCATGGTCGACGTATCCGGAAAGGACGTGACCGCGCGCACCGCCCGTGCCAGCGGCCGGGTCCTCGTGTCCCCCCGCGTGGTCGAGCTGCTGCGCGGCGAGGGGGTGCCCAAGGGTGACGCCCTGGCCACCGCGCGCATCGCCGGGATCATGGGGGCCAAGCGCACCCCGGACCTGATCCCGCTGTGCCACCCGTTGTCGGTGTCCGGTGTGACACTGGACCTGTCGGTCGCGGACGACGCCGTGGAGATCCGGGCTACCGTGAAGACGGCGGACCGCACGGGCGTCGAGATGGAGGCCCTCACCGCGGTGACGGTCGCCGCGCTCACCGTGATCGACATGGTCAAGGCGGTCGACAAGGGAGCGGTCATCACGGACGTACGGGTGGAGGAGAAGACGGGCGGCAAGTCGGGCGACTGGAGCCGGGCATGACGTCCGGCGACGGCGTGAGGGGCGCCCGGCCGGCGCCGTACGCCGCGCTGGTCGTCACCGCCTCGAACCGGGCGGCCGCCGGTGTCTACGAGGACAAGGGCGGCCCGCTCGTCGTGAAGGGCCTCGAGGACCTCGGGTTCGCCGTGGAGGGGCCGCAGGTGGTGCCCGACGGGGATCCGGTGGAAGCGGCGCTGCGGGCGGCCGTGGCGGCCGGGTACGACGTCGTCGTCACCACCGGCGGCACCGGCGTCTCGCCCACCGACCGCACCCCGGAGGCGACCCGCGCGGTGATCGAGTACGAGGTGCCGGGCATCGCGGAGGCCGTTCGCGCGTACGGCCGGGACAAGGTGCCGACCGCCGTGCTGTCCCGGGGCCTGGCCGGGGTCGCCGGGCGGACGCTGATCGTCAACCTGCCCGGCTCGACCGGTGGCGTGCGCGACGGGCTCGCCGTACTGGCGCCCCTGCTGGTCCACGCCGTCGACCAGATCCGCGGCGGTGACCACCCCAGACCCGGCAGTGGTGGGGGTGCGAGCTGAACAGCCCTTCCTGGCCCGTCGTGCTGGCGGACGGCGATGTCGTCCTCCGGCCGATAAAGCTGCGTGACCAGCGGGCCTGGCGCGAGGTGAACCGGCGCAACCGCGAGTGGCTGCGCCCCTGGGAGGCGACGATCCCGCCGCCCACACCGAGCGGGCCCATCGCGCACCGGCCGACCTACCGCCAGATGGTCCGGCACCTGCGCTCGGAGGCCGGGGCGGGCCGGATGCTGCCGTTCGTCATCGAGTACGAGGGCGCGCTGGTCGGGCAGTTGACGGTCGCCGGGATCACCTGGGGGTCGATGTGCTCGGGGCACGTGGGCTACTGGGTGGACGAGGCGGTGGCCGGCCGCGGGGTGATGCCGACGGCGGTCGCGCTCGCGGTGGACCACTGTTTCCGCACCGTCGGTCTGCACCGGATCGAGGTCTGCATTCGTCCCGAGAACCGGCCGAGCCGGCGGGTGGTGGAGAAACTCGGATTCCGCGAGGAGGGGCTCCGGCCGCGTTATCTGCACATCGACGGCGCCTGGCGGGACCATCTGGTCTTCGCGCTCACCGCGGAAGAGGTGCCCGACGGTTTGCTCGCGCGGTGGAAGCGGGCACGCTCTCACGGCGGCCAGCGCACCGAGAGTCCGTAAATTGAAAATGTGTTCGAAATTGATCGGCTGTTGACCGTCTCGGTCACTGAAATTCGCTCCTCCGGCGGCCCCGTGATCGCATCGGTCGCAAAAAATGCTGGAAATATCAGCCGGATCGTGCGACACACCGGCCCAATTGGCGGATGGCCTCGCGCAAACCCCTCTACCGTGTGAGCGTGAGCAGCAGCGGCCTCATCTACGCAGTCATTGTCGGGGCCTGGGCCGCCTACTTGGTGCCGATGTGGCTCCGTAGGCAGGACGAGCTGAACGAGGCCCGTCCGACGGAACGCTTCAGCACCGCCATCCGGCTGCTGTCCGGACGGGCGGGTATGGAGCGCCGGTACGCCAGGGACCTGAAGGCGCGCTCCGCCCAGGAGGGGGAGCCGGACGCCGTCGATCCGGACGCCGTCACCGACGCGGTGGACGTCCGGGCCTTCGCCGTGCCTCCGACCCGCCGTCAGGCGGTGCCGGAAGCCGAGCCCGTGGCGGCCGACACCGCCGACCCGGCGCGCGACCCCGCCCCCGAGCCGGTGCCCAGGCACACCCCCGCGCCCGTGCCGGCGCAGAAGCACGCGTCCCCGGCGCAAGCATCCGCGGCCCAGGCCTCCGCGGCCCAGGCCTCCGCGGCGCAGGCCTCCGCGGCGCAGACGGCCGCAGCGCGCGCCCGGCGTTCGAAGGTGCTCGCCCGGCGCCGGCGCACCACCGTGATGCTCTTCCTCGCCTTCACCCTCGGCGCGATCGTGGCCGCCGTCGGCGGACTCGCCTTCCTCTGGGCGCCCGCCGTGCCCGCACTCCTGCTGAGCGGGTACATCGCCCACCTGCGGACGCAGGAGCGCCGCCGCTTCGCCTACCAGATGGACCGCCGGCACGCCGAGGCCGCGGCCCAGCGGCTGCGCGAGCGCCAGCCCCACCGCCGCGCGCCGCTCGACGCGGGCCCCGGCGCCGACCCGGCGGAGGAGGCCCCGGACACCGGCACGGACACCGGCCTGTCCGCGCTCGCCGCCGACCGGCGCGCCCTCGTCGAGCAGACCGATCACGCCGAGTGGGTCGACCAGCAGCGCGAGCGGCAGCGCCGGCCCGGCCACGGGGACAGCTGGGACCCGGTCCCGGTGCCCCTGCCGACGTACGTCACCGCGCCGGTCGCCCCGCGCGCCACCTCCGACGTCGATCTCGGCGCGCCCGACACCTGGAGCTCGGCACGCTCCAGCGCGGTCGCCCCGGAGCACGAGGAGGCGCCGCAGGCCGAGACCGGGACGGCGGCGCCCGCGACCGGGGAGAAGCCCGCGGGCGGCCACGGCGACGCCCGCCGCGCCGCCTCCGCCCGCCGGTCACGGGAACGCGGACGCACCCCCCTCTTCGACCAGTTCGACGACGACGACCGTCCACGGGCCGCCAACGAGTGACCCGGGTCACCACCGGCAATCGACGCCCTGACCAGTCAGGGAGCGGATTTCCAAGCACCCGGATCGGGATGCTAGAGTTTCACTCGTTGCAAGGGCCTGTGGCGCAGTCCGGTAGCGCACCTCGTTCGCATCGAGGGGGCCAGGGGTTCAAATCCCCTCAGGTCCACTGCACGACGAAGATCCCGTCGGTCATCACGACCGGTCGGGATCTTCGTCGTTTCCGGGACGGATCCGGGAGACCGCCCTCCTCGGGCCGCCGGCCGCCGTGCGCGGCCGACGCCAGAAGAGACCGACGCCCCCGTCGGCTCCGCCGACGGTCCGCGTCCGCTCAGAGCCGCTTGGCGTAGCAGAGGCTCTCCTTGTGGTGGCGGTAGTAGCCGAACTTGGCGCACGGCTCGTAGCCGCTGGAGGTGTACAGGGCCACGGCCTCCGGCTGCTTGGTGCCGGTCTCCAGGACCATGCGGACGCGGCCGGCCATGCGGGCGTCCTCCTCCAGGGCCGCGAGGATCCGGCGGGCCAGGCCCCGGCCGCGCATCTCCTCGACGACGAACATCCGCTTCAGCTCGGCGTCGCCGTCCTCGTTGCCCTCCTCGTTGCGGTCCTGGCTGCGCCAGCCACCGGTGGCCACGGGGCGGTCGTACGCGTCGTACGCGATCAGGTACACGCCCCGGGGCGGGTCGAAGTCCGCGGCGTCCAGGGCCGTGGCGTCACCCCCGTCGCCGTAGCGCAGGTGGTACTCGGCCTGGACCTCGTCGTTGAGCTTCACTGCGTCGGGGTGGTCGAAGCGAACACGGCGAATATTCATACTGGGCATCGTACTTCTATGCAATCGGCGGGGGTCCGTGATTTTGCGGACCACGACCAGTGTGCCGGTATCGTGCCCTGGTGCTGACTGTGACCTCGGTGAACGTGAACGGACTGCGGGCCGCCGCGAAGAAGGGCTTCGTGGAGTGGCTCGCCGGGACCGAGGCGGACGTGGTCTGCCTGCAGGAGGTGCGCGCCGAGCCGCACCAGCTGCCCGACGAGGTCCGGCAGCCCGACGGCTGGCACGTGGTGCACGCCCCGGCCGCCGCCAAGGGCCGCGCGGGCGTCTCCCTCTACACGCGCCGCGAGCCCGACCGGGTCCGCGTCGGCTTCGGCTCGTCGGAGTTCGACGGCGGCGGCCGCTACGTCGAGGCCGACCTGCCCGGCGTCACCGTCGCCTCCCTCTACCTCCCCTCCGGCGAGGTCGGCACCGAACGGCAGGACGAGAAGATCCGCTTCATGGGCGAGTTCCTCGCCCACCTGAAGGAGCTGCGCGAGCGGGCCGCCGCCGACGGGCGCGAGGTCCTCGTCTGCGGCGACTGGAACATCGCCCACCAGCAGGCCGACCTGAAGAACTGGCGCGGCAACACCAAGAACTCCGGCTTCCTGCCGGAGGAGCGGGAGTGGCTCGGCCGGGTGTTCGCGCCCGCCGAGGGCGGGTACGTCGACGTGGTCCGCGCCCTGCACCCGGAGACCGAGGGGCCGTACACCTGGTGGTCGTACCGGGGGCGGGCTTTCGACAACGATTCAGGTTGGCGCATCGACCTCCACGTCGCCACGCCCGGGCTCGCCGGCAAGGCGGTCAAGGGTCTGGTGGAGCGCGCCGCCACGCACGCCGAGCGCTGGTCGGACCACGCGCCGGTCACCGTCGTCTACGACCTTTAGACCCAGCTGCCGTCCACGGCCGCGCGCCCTCAGCCGGGCTTGTTCAGCCGGCGGTCCAGGGCCAGGGAGAGTTCCGCCTCCACGACGCTGCGGGCCAGCGGACGCAGGCGCTGCAGGTCCTCCTCGGGGGCGTGGCGCAGGACGAGGTCGGCGAAGAGCTCGGCCAGGGCGTCGGCGTGTTCGCGGACGCGGGCGCCGGCCTTCAGTACCTCGGCGAGCGGGATGCCCTCGCGGACCAGCGCGGAGGAGACGTCCAGCAGGCGCCGGCTGATGTGGACGATCGTGTCGCCGTCGGTGCCGAGGTAGCCCAGCTCCATGGCGGCGGCGAGGTTCTCCGGGGTGACCTCGCCCTCGAAGCGGGCGGCGAGTTCCTCGGGGGTGAGGCGGACCGGCTCCTCCTCGGTGGGGGCGCCGACGCCGAGCAGGTCGGCGACGTCGCGGCCCTGGTCGAGGGCGTCCGCGAGTTCCGCGATGCCGTTCAGGGTGTGGCCGCGCTCCAGCAGGGTGGCGATGGTGCGCAGCCGGGCCAGGTGGTGCTCGTCGTACCAGGCGATACGGCCCTCGCGGCGGGGCGGCGGTATCAGCTTGCGTTCGCGGTAGAAGCGCAGGGTGCGCACGGTGATGCCGGCCAGCCGGGCCAGCTCCTCCATGCGGTACTCACGCCTGGGTCCGGGGTGTTCTGCGTCCTCTGCCACTCCCGCAGCCTATGGCGTACCACGGGTAACTTTCCTTCTTCCGCCCCCTACCGCTCGGTACGCGACTGCTCTACAGTCCCATTGCGCCAGTAATCACTGGCAGAGTTCTAGGTGATGCGTGGAGGCTTCGGGATGGCCGAGCACGAGCATGTACGGGTGGCGGTGATCGGGTCCGGGTTCGGCGGTCTGGGGGCCGCCGTCCGGCTGCGCCGCGAGGGGATCACCGACTTCGTCGTCCTGGAGCGCGCCGACAGCGTCGGCGGCACCTGGCGGGACAACAGCTACCCCGGGTGCGCCTGCGACGTGCCCTCGCACCTCTACTCCTTCTCCTTCGCGCCCAACCCCGACTGGCCGCGCACCTTCTCCGGGCAGCGCCACATCCGCGCCTACCTGGAGCACGTCACCGATCTCTTCGGACTGCGCCCCCACCTCCGTCTCGGCTCCGAGGTCAAGCTCATGACCTGGGACAACGACACGCTGCGGTGGAACATCGAGACCACCCGGGGCACCCTGACCGCCGACGTCGTGGTCTCCGCCACCGGGCCGCTGTCCGACCCGAAGATCCCCGAGATCCCGGGCCTGGACTCCTTCCCCGGCAAGGTCTTCCACTCCGCCCGCTGGGACCACGACTACGACCTGCGCGGCAAGCGGGTCGCCATGGTGGGCACCGGCGCCTCCGCGATCCAGATCGTGCCCGCCATCCAGCCGCGGGTCGGCCGGCTCACCCTCTTCCAGCGCACCCCGCCGTGGGTGATGCCCCGCGTCGACCGGGCGATCAGCGGCGCCGAGCGGTGGCTGCACCGGCGGCTGCCCGTCACCGCCCAGGCCCGCCGCGGCCTGCTGTGGGGCATCCGGGAGCTGCAGGTGCAGGCCTTCACCAAGCGCCCGGACGAACTCGGCCTGGTGGAGCAGCTCGCCAAGCGGAACATGGCCCGGGCCGTCAAGGACCCGGCCCTGCGCGCCAAGCTCACCCCGGACTACCGCATCGGCTGCAAGCGGATCCTGTTGTCCAGCACGTACTACCCGGCGCTGGCCGAGCCCAACGTGGACGTCGTGGCCGGCGGGCTGAGCGAGATCCGCGGCTCGACGGCCGTCGCCGCCGACGGCACCGAGGCCGAGGTCGACGCGATCATCTTCGGCACGGGCTTCCACGTCACGGACATGCCCATCGCCGAGCGGGTGGTCGGCGCGGAGGGCATCACGCTCGCCGAGTCCTGGAAGAACGGCATGCAGGCGCTGCGCGGCGCCTCGGCGGCCGGGTTCCCGAACTGGATGACGATCATCGGCCCCAACACCGGCCTCGGGAACTCCTCGATGATCCTCATGATCGAGTCCCAGCTGAACTACATGGCGGACTACCTGCGGCAACTGGACGTCCTCGGAGGCCGTGCGGCCCTCGATGCCCGGCCCGCGGCCGTCGAGGACTGGAACCACCGGGTCCAGGAACGGATGAAGCGGACGGTGTGGAACACCGGCGGCTGCACCAGCTGGTACCTGGACGCGAGCGGCCGCAACACCACCATCTGGCCCGGTACGACCACCGAGTTCCGGCGGGCGACCCGGCGGGTGGACCTCGCCGAGTACGAGGTGATCCGCGAGCCCGCCGCGGTCTCCGGGCGGAAGAGCGAGGCCGTCGCATGAGCCGCACCGCCTCCGTCACGAGCGGCCCCTACGCCCCGCCCGTCCCGGCCCGCACCCTCACCGCCGTCTCCGCCGACGGCGCCCGGCTGCACGTCGAGGTGCACGGCCCCGAGAACGCGCCCCCCGTCGTCCTCTCCCACGGCTGGACCTGTTCGACGGCGTTCTGGGCGGCGCAGATACGGGAACTGGCCGCAGACCACCGAGTGATCGCCTACGACCAGAGGGGGCACGGGCGCAGCCCCGCGAGCCCCGCGTGCACCACCGAGGCACTGGCGGACGATCTCGAAGCGGTCCTCGCGGCGGCCCTCGCGCCCGGGGAGAAGGCGCTCGTCGTCGGCCACTCCATGGGCGGCATGACGGTCATGGCCGCGGCCGGCCGTCCCCGCTTCCGTGAGCACGCCGCCGCCGTCCTGCTGTGCAGCACGGGCAGTTCGCGCCTGGTCGCCGAGGCGCGCGTGGTGCCCTTGCGCGCCGGGCGGGTGCGCACCTGGATCACCGGGCGCGTCCTCGGCTCCCGCGCCCCCCTCGGCCCGGTCACCCCGCTCGCGATGCGCGTCCTGAAGTACGCCACCATGGGCGCCGGTTCCGCCCCGGACCGGGTGGAGGCGTGCGCGCGGATCGTGCACGCCTGTCCGCGCGCCGCGCGTCACGCCTGGTCCGTCGTCCTCGCCGGGCTCGATCTCGACGACGGCGTACGGCGGTTGCGGCCACCGACCGCGGTGGTCCAGGGCACGGACGACCGGCTCACGCCCCCGGTGCACGCCCGTGCGCTGGCGGCCGCGCTGCCGCACTGCGTCGGCGTCACCGAGCTGCCCGGCATCGGCCACATGACCCCGGTCGAGGCGCCCGAGCTGGTGACCGGCCGGATCAGGGAACTTGTCGGCACGTACGTCTCGGGGGCCGCCCCCGAGCACGGTTCCGACCCCGCGGAGATCGCCGCGGGGACTTCCGCCGGGATTCCCCCGCAGACACCCCCGCAGACCAAGGAGAGCGCATGAGCAGGGTCGGCCTCGAAGGGCAGGTCGCGGTCGTCACCGGAGCGGCCCGTGGCGTCGGTGAGCTGCTGGCGCGCAAACTGTCCGCGCGCGGGGCGAAGGTCGCGCTGGTCGGGCTGGAGGAGGAGGCCCTCAAGGAGGTCTCCGGGCGGCTGCACAGCGACAGCGCCCACTGGTACGCCGATGTCACCGACCACGAGACGATGAGCCGGGTCGCGCAGGAGGTGAAGGCGCGGTTCGGGAAGGTCGACATCGTCGTCGCCAACGCCGGAGTGGCGACCGGCGGGCCCTTCGCCGACTCCGATCCGCAGGCCTGGCGCCGGGTGATCGAGGTGAACCTGATCGGCTCGGCGGTGACCGCGCGCGCGTTCCTGCCGGTGCTGGTCGAGAGCCGCGGCTATCTGCTGCAGATCGCCTCGCTCGCCGCGATCACCCCGGCTCCGATGATGACGGCGTACTGCGCGTCGAAGTCGGGCGTGGAGGCGTACGCGCACAGTCTGCGCGCCGAGGTCGGCTACCAGGGCGTGCGCGTCGGCGTCGGGTACCTGTCCTGGACCGACACCGACATGGTGCGCGGGGCCGACCAGGACGAGGTCATGCGGGAGCTGCGGCAGCGGCTGCCGTGGCCGTCGAACAAGACGTACCCGCTGGGGCCCGCGGTGGACCGGCTCGTCGCCGGGATCGAGCGGCGCTCGGCGCATGTGTACGGGCAGTGGTGGCTGCGCGGCATGCAGGGCGTGCGCGGGTACCTGCCGGCGCTCATCGGGACGGTCGGGCAGCGCGAGATGAAGCGGTTCGCGCCCCGCCTGCAGGGGATGCGCTCGGGGCTCGTCGGCGCAGGTGGGGCCGCGGACGAGGCCGCTCGCGCTACGCACCGTAACTGATCGACATGCAGGGCGTGTTCGGTCGTGTGAATCTGGTCGAGGCCCCACAGAGGGGCCTGAACCCCCACCCACCACGGGAGTGAACCCACATGGGTATGAAGGACCAGTTCCAGGACAAGTCGCGTCAGGCCAAGGACCAGGCCAAGGACAAGATGGGCCAGGCCCGGGAGAAGGCCGGCCAGCGCGGTCAGCAGGGCGGCCGGCAGGGCCAGCAGCCGCAGCGCGGCGGCCAGAACTTCCGTGACATCGAGGACACGGAGCAGCAGGTCGAGGACCGGATCGGCCAGGACTACGAGTCCTAGTCGCCGAGCTTCGGTCGCTGTGGGGTGCCCTTCCCGGAAGGGCACCCCACGGTGCGTCAGGCTCCGGTCCGCGGCGGAAGCTTCGGGCGGGAGCGGTTCGGCACGGCGCTGTAGTCCGGGGGGACCGCCGCCGGGTTGCTCTCCAGCAGGCTCAGCGCCAGTTCCACCGCGTCGGCCAGCTGGGCTTGGCGGCCCTCGGCCCAGTCGAGGGGGGTGCGCACGATCTCCAGGTCGGGGGCGACGCCGTGGTTCTCCACGGACCAGCCGTAGGCGTCGAACCAGGCCGCGTTCATCGGGACGGTGATGACGGTGCCGTCGCCGAGCCGGTGCCGGCCGGTCATGCCGACGACTCCGCCCCAGGTGCGCTGGCCGACGACCGGACCGAGCTTCAGCAGCTTGAAGGCGGCGGTGATCATGTCGCCGTCGGACGAGGTCGCCTCGTCGGCCAGTGCCACCACCGGGCCGCGCGGGGCGTTGGAGGTGTACGACACCGGCTGCGCGTCCCGGGTCAGGTCCCAGCCCACGATCGTCCGGGTCAGCTTCTCGATGACGAGCTCGCTGATGTGCCCGCCCGCGTTGCCGCGCACGTCCACGATGAGCGCGGGCCGGGACACCTCCATCCGCAGGTCGCGGTTGAACTGGGCCCAGCCGGAGCCGCCCATGTCGGGGATGTGCAGATAGCCGCAGCGGCCGTCGCTCAACTCCCGGACCACGGCCCTGCGTTTGGCCACCCAGTCCTGGTAGCGCAGCGGGCGTTCGTCGATGAGCGGGACGACGGCCACCCGCCGCGCGTGCCCGGTGTCGCCCTCGCCCGTGAGGAACGTCAGCTCCACCGTCGTACCGCCGGAGCCGGCCAGCAGCGGGTACGGGCCCGCCACCGGGTCGACCGGGCGGCCGTCGACATGGGTGAGGACGGCGCCCTCGCGGATGCCCGTGCCGGCCAGCGGGGAGCGGGCCCTGGAGTCGGAGGAGTCGCCGAGCAGGATCCGCTTGACCGTCCAGCGGCCGTCGCGGCGGACGAAGTTGGCACCGAGCAGGCCCTGCCAGCGCTGGTAGCGGGCCGGGCCCTCGTTGCGGCGGGCGGCGGTGACGTAGGCGTGGGAGGTGCCCAGTTCGCCGAGGACCTCGCGCAGCAGGTCGGCGAACTCGTCCGGGGAGGCGACCCGTTCGACCAGCGGACGGTACTGGCCGAGCACCGCGTCCCAGTCGATGCCGCACATGCCCGGCTCCCAGAAGTAGGCGCGGATCAGCCGCCCCGCCTCGTCGTACGCCTGGCGCCACTCGGCGGGCGGGTCGGCCTCGTGCAGGATGCGGCGTACGTCGATCCAGACGGTCGAGTCGGCGTCGCCGGTCTCGGTCGACGGCACCGCCCGCAGATCGCCCTCGTCCACCACGACCAGCCGGGTGCCGTCGCCGCTCACCGTGAACCAGTCCAGGTGGTCGACCAGTTCGGACTTCTTCGCCTTGGTGATGTTGAAGTACTCCAGGGTGGGGCGGCCGCTGGTGTCGGCCGGGTTGACGAAGGTCTCGCCGAGCGCGCCGGAGATCGGCCAGCGCAGCCAGACCAGGCCGCCGCCCGCGACGGGGTACAGCCCGGAGTACTTGGAGGCGATCACCGGGAACGGTGTGACCCGGTTCGCCAGTCCCTCCACCTCGACCGTCACCGTCCCGGCCTCGCCGGTCTCCTCGTCCTCCAGCGGGTCGAGTCCGCCGGCGGCCGGCCGTCCCTCGGGGTTGAGGGCGAAGGGGGAGGGGGTCGCGGAGGAGAGCGGGACCAGGTAGGGGCGGCAGCCGAGCGGGAAGGACAGGTCGCCGGTGTGCACGTCGTAGACCGGGTCGAAGCCGCGCCAGGAGAGGAAGGCGAGGTAGCGGCCGTCGCGGGTGAAGACCGGGTTCTCGTCCTCGAAGCGGCCGTTGGTCACGTCCACGATCAGCCCGTCCTTGATGCGGGCCAGCTTGATCTGGCGCAGGGAACGGCCGATGCCGGGGTGCGACCAGGTGATCCAGGAGCCGTCGGGGGAGAAGGCGAGGTCGCGGACCGGGCCGTTGGCGGACCTGATCAGCTCGGTGACGGTCCCGTGCGCCCCGGCGGTGGCGGCGGCACCGCTCTCCTCGGTCCCGCCCCGCCGCTCCCGCGTCTGCTCCTCCGGTCCCGCTCCGGTCTCCGTCCCCGCCTCGCCCTCCGTGTCCGTCTCGCCCTCCGTGTCCGTCTCGCCCTCCGTCTCCTCCTCCGGCACGTCGATCAGCAGCAGTCTGCCGTCGTGCGAGGCCACGGCCAGGCGCTCGCCGCCGGGGTCGGAGACCAGCTCCAGGACGCGGCCCAGGGAGCCGGAGGCCGGCCGGCGGGGGGCGCGGCCGCCGGTGGCGCGGGGCAGGTGGACGATCTCGACGGCGTCCTCGCCCTCGGCGTCGGTGACGTAGGCGATCTGCCCGGTGGAGCCCAGCATCTCCGGCAGCCGCACCCGGACACCGGGCGTCTCGGTGATCGTGCGGGCCGGGCCGTCGCGGTGGGTGAGCCAGTACAGGCTGCCGCGGACGACGACCGCGCTGGCCCGTCCGGTCTCGTCCACGGAGATGCCGTCGACGTTCTGCGCGGCCGGCACCTGGTAGCGGCGGCGGCCGGTGCGCGGCCCGCCGAGCCGGATGTCGAGCCTGCGCGGTACGCCGTCCGGGGAGAGGTCGTCCACCAGCCACAGGTCGCCCGCGCACTGGTAGACCACCCGCTCGCCGTCGCTGGAGGCGTGCCGGGCGTAGAAGGCGTCGTGGTCGGTGTGGCGGCGCAGGTCGGAGCCGTCCTGCGCGCAGGAGTAGAGGTTGCCGACGCCCTCGTGGTCGGAGAGGAAGGCGATCCGGCCGGCGACGAACAGGGGGGAGGCGAGATGGCCGTCGAGGTCCGGCAGCAGCCGCTGCCCGTGCAGCCACAGCCGGCCCATGGCGCCGCCGCGGTACCGCTTCCAGGAGGCCGGTTCGTGCGGCGGGGTACCGGTGAGCAGCAGGGTCTTGTGGACGCCGTCGACGTCGGCGACCTGGATGTCGGCGACCGGGCCCCAGGGCAGCCGGCCGCCCGGGTCACCGTCGGCGGGCACCTTGTAGGCCCAGGTGAAGTGCGAGAAGGGCTGGCCGTGGGAGGCCACGGCGAGGATCTCCCCGTCCGGGGTCCAGCCGCACACCTGGGTGTCGGCGCTGCCCCAGTACGTCAGCTGCCGGCCGGGTCCGCCGTCGACGTCGACGAGGTGGATCTCGGGGACGAGGCTGCCCCAGTTCGTGTAGGCGATCCGGCGGCCGTCGGGGCAGAAGCGCGGGTGGCCGGCCTTCGTACGGTCCGCGGTGAGCCGCCAGGCGCGGCCCGGGGCGTCGAGGGGGGCCAGCCAGAGGTCGTCCTCGGCGACGAAGCAGAGCAGGTCGCCGCTGAGGTGGGGAAGGCGCAGATAGCTCACCTCCCCATGCTTTTCCGCTGCACCGGCGCCAGCAACTTATGGGGCCTTCACCTTCGTGACCCAACACACGTACGAAACTGTTTCGTTTCGCTTGGCACCCGGGGTATCTTCTCCCTGTACGGAGATGGAGACCGACGGAGCGGGAAGGTGAGGGGCATGACGGAAGCCGTGGCGGCGACACGTCGCAGCCGGATCACACCCGAGCGCGAGGCCGAGCTGTACGAGGCCGTGCTCGACCTGCTCCGGGAGGTCGGCTACGACGCCCTCACCATGGACGCCGTGGCCACCCGCACCCGGTCCAGCAAGGCCACGCTCTACCGCCAGTGGGGCGGCAAGGCCGAACTGGTCGCCAAGGCCGTGCGGCACAACAAGCCGGGCCGGGTCGGCGACGTCGACACCGGCTCCCTCAAGGGCGACCTGCACGCACTCACGATGCGTGCGGACGACTGCGAGATGGAGCAGAGTTCCGCGCTCATGCGGGGCCTGGCCATGGCGGTGCACGGCAACCCGGATCTGCTCAAGGCGTTCCGGGAACACCTCATCGAACCCGAGATGGCCGACTTCCACCGCGTGCTGCAACGGGCGGTCGACCGGGGCGAGATCCGTGCGGACAACCCGGCGATCGGGTTCGTGATGCACATGATGGTCGGCGCGTTCGCCGCCCGCACCATGATCGACGAACAGCCGCCGACCCAGGCCTTCCTACTTTCGTACATCGACGCCGTGGTCCTCCCCGCCCTCGGCGTTCCCACGAGCTGAACCCCTTCCCCAGCAAGCCCACCACCTGACGTCACCGCTCACGTCGTCGGGCTGATCACCCCTGCCCAGCTGAACCCAACGACCTGACCGGGAGTACGCCTCCGTGGCCACGTTCCTCTACAAACTCGGCCGCCTCGCCTTCCGGCGACGGCACTTCGTCGCCCTCATATGGGTCGCGCTGCTCACCCTCGCCGGGGTGGGCGCCGCCTCCGCGCCGGCCGCCGGCAACACGTCCTTCTCCATCCCCGGTACCGAGGCTCAGAAAGCCTTCGACCTGCTGGAACAGCGCTTCCCCGGGATGAGCGCCGACGGCGCCACCGCCCGGGTCGTCTTCAAGGCCCCTGAGGGCGAGAAGATGACCGACGCCGCCAACAAGGCGGCCGTGCGCAAGACCGTCAAGGAGCTGGCGAGCGGCTCCGAGGTCGCCTCCGTCGCCGACCCCTACACCGGGCACGCCGTCAGCAGGAACGGCACCATCGCCTACGCCTCGGTGAAGTACAAGGTCTCCGGCATGGAGCTGGAGGACTCCTCCAAGGACGCCCTGAGGGAGGCGGCGAAGGACGCGCGGGACGCGGGCCTCACCGTCGAGATCGGCGGTGACGCGCTGAGCGCGACCCCCGAGACCGGCTCCAGCGAGGTCATCGGCATCGCGGTCGCCGCCGTCGTCCTGGTCATCACCTTCGGCTCGCTGCTCGCGGCCGGATTCCCGCTGCTCACCGCCATCATCGGGGTCGGCATCGGCGTCTCCACGATCACCGCGCTCGCCAGCGCCCTGGACCTGGGCTCCACCACCTCCACCCTCGCCTCGATGATCGGCCTCGCCGTCGGCATCGACTACGCCCTCTTCATCGTCTCCCGCTACCGCGCCGAACTGGCCGAGGGCCGTGAGCGCGAGGACGCGGCCGGACGGGCCGTCGGCACGGCGGGCTCGGCGGTCGTCTTCGCCGGCCTGACCGTCGTCATCGCCCTGGTCGGCCTGTCCGTCGTCAACATCCCGATGCTGACGAAGATGGGCGTCGCGGCGGCGGGCACGGTCGCCGTCGCCGTCCTCATCGCCCTCACCATGATCCCGGCGCTGCTCGGCTACGCCGGCCGCAGGATCAAGCCGGCCGGCGAGAAGAGCAAGCTGCTCGGCGGCGGCCGTGCGCCGAAGAACCCCGGCCGTCCCAACATGGGCACCCGCTGGGCCGGCTTCGTCGTCCGCCGCCCGGTCGCCGTCCTCCTGCTCGGCGTGCTCGGCCTCGGCGCGGCGGCGGTACCGGCCGCCTCCCTGGAGCTGGGCCTGCCCGACGACGGCTCCCAGCCCACCTCCACCACCCAGCGCCGCGCCTACGACCTGCTCTCCGAGGGCTTCGGCCCCGGCTTCAACGGCCCGCTGATGGTCGTGGTCGACGCCAAGGGCAGCGACGACCCCAAGGCGGCCTTCCACAAGGTCGGCGAGGAGATCAAGGGCCTGAGGGACGTCGTCACGGTCACCCCGGCCGCGCCCAACAAGGCCGGCGACACCGCGACGATCACCGTGGTGCCGAACTCCAAGCCGTCCTCGGCCACCACCGAGGACCTGGTGCACGCCATCCGCGACAAGGGTGCGGACATCACCCGGGAGACCGACTCCACCGTCCTGGTCACCGGCTCCACGGCGATGAACATCGACGTCTCGCAGAAGCTGAACGACGCGCTGCTGCCGTACCTGGCACTGGTGGTGGGCCTGGCGTTCCTGCTCCTGATCGTGGTCTTCCGCTCGATCCTGGTCCCGCTGAAGGCGGCCCTCGGCTTCCTGCTCAGCGTGATGGCGGCCCTCGGCGCCGTGGTCGCGGTCTTCCAGTGGGGCTGGCTGTCCGGCCTGATGAACGTCGAGGAGACCGGACCGGTCATGTCGATGATGCCGATCTTCATGGTGGGCGTCGTCTTCGGCCTCGCGATGGACTACGAGGTGTTCCTCGTGACCCGCATGCGGGAGGCGTACGTCCACGGCGAGAAGCCCGGCCAGGCCGTGGTGACCGGCTTCCGGCACGGCGCCCGTGTCGTCACCGCCGCCGCCGTCATCATGATGGCCGTCTTCTCCGGCTTCATCGGCTCCAGCGAGTCGATGGTCAAGATGATCGGCTTCGGCCTCGCGATCGCCGTCTTCTTCGACGCGTTCATCGTCCGCATGGCCATCGTGCCGGCGGTCCTCGCCCTGCTGGGCGGGCGCGCCTGGTGGCTGCCGAAGTGGCTCGACCGCGCCCTGCCCAACGTGGACGTGGAGGGCGAGGGCCTGCGCACGGGGACCCCGGCGGACGGCAGGGAGGGCGAACGGGAGCTGGTACGCGCCTGACGCACCAGGCCTCCTGCGAGGAGCGGCCGGTGGGGGTGCCCGTGGGGACGGGGCCGCACCCCCACCGGCTTCTCGCCGTCCGCACCCGGACGGAACGCGTCCGCACCCGGACGGAACGCGTCCGCACCCCGACGGGATGTGGCCTCACCCCGGCGGAATGCGTTTCGTCCGCCGCACGGCGACCCGTTAGCGTGCGCGTATGACGACGACCGCTCACCCTCGTTTCGCCGCCGCCGTGGAGGAGCTGGGCCTGGGGGAGGAGCTGCTGCCCCGGGTGCGGAGCTTCCCCGAGGCGACCCGGACCGCCGCCGAGGCCGCCGCCGCCATCGGGTGCGGGTTGAGTCAGATCTGCAAGTCGCTGGTCTTCGCCGCCGACGGGGTGCCCGTGCTGGTGCTGATGGACGGGGCCTCGCGGGTGGACGTGGAGCGGGTGCGCCGGGAACTGGGGGCCGTGGAGGTCGGCCGGGCCGACGCGGGGGTGGTGCGGGAGACCACCGGGTACGCCATCGGCGGGGTGCCGCCGTTCGGGCACCGTACGCGGACGCGGGTCCTCGCCGACCGGTCGCTGCTCGCGCACGACGTGGTGTGGGCGGCGGCCGGGACGCCGCACACCGTCTTCCCGATCGAACCCGGGGAACTCGTCGCCCGCGCGGGCGCGACACTGGTGGACGTGCGCGAGCGGCGCGCGTGACACCGGTCGTCGCCGCGGCCGTGCTGGTCGCCGCCGTCACCCACGCCGGCTGGAACGCCCTCGCGCACCGCATCACCGACAAGCAGGCCGGGTTCGCCCTCATATCCGGCGGTGGGCTGCTGATCGGGCTCGCGCTCACACCGTTCGCCGACTTCCCGGCGGGAGCCGCCTGGCCGTACCTGTTCGCTTCGGCGGCCGTGCACATCGCCTACTACGCCCTGCTGACGACCTCGTTCCGGCTCGGTGACTTCGGGCAGGCGTACCCCATCGCACGCGGCAGCGCCCCGCTCGTCGTCTCGCTGCTCGCCGCCGTCTTCGCGCACGAGGTGCCCGGCGTCCGGGCGGGCGCCGGAATCGCCGTGTCCTGCCTGGGGCTCGGCGGAGTGGCGCTGTGGGGGATGCGCGGCAGGCGGCCGGACTGGGCGGCGATCGGCGCGGCCCTCGCCACCGGTCTGACGATCGCCGTGTACACGGTCATCGACGGCATGGGCGTCCGGGCCGCGCACACCTCGCTCGGGTACATCGCCTGGCTCATGGCCGTCCAGGGCTGGGTCCTGCCCGCGGTCCTGTTCGCCCGCGTGCGGGGCGGCACGGTACGGCTGCTCCGTCCGTACGCCGCCCTCGGCCTGCTCGGCGCCGCCCTGTCCGTCGCCGCCTACGCCCTGGTGCTGTGGGCCCAGACCCGCGCCGCGCTCGCCCCGATCGCCGCCCTGCGCGAGACCTCCGTCATCGTCGGCGCGGCCATCGGCGCGCTGTTCTTCAAGGAGCGCTTCGGCGCGCCCCGGATCGTGGCGGCGGGTCTGCTGGTCGTCGGGATCGGGCTGATGCTGCGCGCCGGTTAGCGGCGTCCCGGCCCGACATGACGGGCCGGGGTGCGGTGGCGCACCCTGGAATCAGCGATTTCTCGGAGGTGGTCGTCATGATGCACACCGCTGTGGGATGGCACGTCGAGCTCGAGTTCGAGGAGGACGATCAGCACACCCGCGCGGCGGCTCTGGTGCGCTTGCCCGACGGCAGCGAGGTGCGGGCCCACGGCCGCGCCAGCCGGCACCGCGTGGACGCGAACCAGCCCCGGATCGGCGAGGAGATCGCCGGCGCCCGTGCCCTGAACGAACTGGCCATGCAGCTGCTGACCAAGGCCCACGAGGAGATCGACCAGGCGTCCGGGCGCACCTCGCACCCCATCCACGTGTGACACGGGTCCCGCAGGCACCGCACGCCCGGTTCGCCCCCCATGCCCCGCGGGCGTCCGTGGATCAGGCGAGCGCCGTGCGGACCGCCCGGACCAGCGCCTGCGCCCTCGGGTCCGCCGTCACACCGCCCCGGAAGCCGTTGGTGACGTAGCCGAAGGCGATCCCGGCCTCCGGGTCGGCGAAGCCGAGCGCGCCGCCCCGGCCGGGGTGGCCGAAGGAGGAGGGGGAGAGCAGGGGGGACGCGGCGCCGTGCAGCATGTAGCCGAGGCCGAACCGGGTGCCGACCACCAGCACCCGGTCCGGTCCGGCGGACCGCTCGGTCCGGGCCAGTTCCATGGTCTGCGGGGTGAACAGCCGTGTGCCGCCGTCCACCTCCCCGATGAGCGAGGCGTAGAAGCGGGCCAGTCCGTCGGCCGTGGCGATGCCGTTGGAGGCGGGCAGGCAGGCGGCGCGGTAGGCGGGGTCGTTCTCGTCGGGCAGCGGGGTGATCGCCGCGAACGCGCGGCGGGTCAGCGACTCCGGGTCGGCGTAGGCCTCGGCGACCGCGCGCTTGGGGCGGGTCTTCAGGCCGCCCGCGGTCTCGGGCGCGTCCACCGGGCCGACGCGGCCGGCGCGCGCGTGCTCCGCCTCCGGCAGGCCGAGCCACAGGTCCGCGCCGACGGGCCGGGCGATCTCGTCCGCTATCCAGTCGCCGGCCGGGCGGCCGGTGACCCGGCGGAGCAGCTCGCCGGTGAGCCAGCTGTAGGTCTGGGCGTGGTAGCCGTGGTCCGTGCCCGGCTCCCACACCGGCGCCTGCGCGGCGACGGCCGCGGCGCCCCGGTCGGGGTCGGCGGCCTCGGCGGGCGTCAGCGGGCGGTCCAGCACGGGCACGCCCGCGCGGTGCGCCAGCACGTCCCGCACGCGTGTGTGCTCCTTGCCGGCCGCCTTGTACTCCGGCCAGTAGGTGCCGACCGGGGCGTCCAGGTCCAGCTCGCCGCGCTGGTGCAGGAGCAGCAGCGCGGCGGCGGCGACGCCCTTGGTCGCCGAGCGCACGACCTGTGCGGTGCCGGGCTCCCAGGGGGCCGCGCCGTCCGCGCCGCCCGCGCCATCCACGTCTTTCGTGCCGGCCCACAGGTCCACGACCCGGTGCCCGTCGCGGTAGACGGCGACGGCCGCGCCGCGCTCCCCGGCGTGCGCGAAGTTGGCGGCGAACGCCTCCCTGACCGGCTCGAAGCCCTCGGTCACCGTGCCGTTCACGTTCACATCCACGCCGGGTCCCTTCACTCGCTTAACGTCATGAGTGAAACACGGGGGCGCGGCCTTGGATTCCTCAGTGCGTCTAGCCCAGCAGAATCGAGACGTCGATGTTGCCGCGTGTCGCGTTCGAGTACGGGCAGACCGCGTGCGCCGCGTCCACCAGCCCGGCCGCCACCTGGGGGTCCAGGACCGGCAGGGAGACGCTGAGGGCGACCGCGAGGCCGTAGCCGCGGTGCCGGTTCGGGCCGATGCCGACCTTCGCGGCCACGGTGGAGCCGGTCAGGTCGTAGCCCGCGCGGTTGCCGACCAGGATCAGCGCGTTGTGGAAGCAGGAGCTGAAGCCGGCCGCGAACAGCTGTTCCGGGTTGGTGCCGTCGCCGTCGCCGCCCAGCTCCGGCGGCATCGCCACCTTCAGGTCGATCCGGCCGTCCTGGCTGGTCACGTAGCCGTCCCGGCCGCCGTGGGCGGTGGCCTCGGCGACGTACACGATCTTCGTCGGGCGCGTGTCGACAGCGGTGCCCTCGGTCATGGCCGGCCTCCCCCGGAACAAGTGGCGCACAAGTACATCGTGCACAAGGTACTGGCCGGTAGGTCAGGGTTCGCCGCAGGGGGTGGGAAACCGCGGGTAACGCGGGATCAGCGCCGGTCGGCCGCCGCGTCGGCGCGCTCGGTCAGCCTCCACAGCTCCTCGCGCAACCGCGCGACCTCCTGGCCGCCGAACCCCGTGGTGGTGAGCAGCGCGCCGGGCACCCGCGCCGCGCGCTCCCTCAGTTCCTCGCCGCGCCCGGTGCACGCCACCCGCACCGAGCGCTCGTCGCCCGGTGCGCGCTCCCTGCGCACCAGGCCCGCCCCCTCCAGCCGCTTCAGCAGCGGCGAGACGGTGCCGTAGTCCAGCCGCAGCGCACCCGTCAGCTCCTTCACGCTGGTCTCCCCCCGCTCCCACAGCACGAGCAGCACCAGGTACTGCGGGTACGTGAGCCCCAGCTCGTCCAGCAGCGGCCGGTACGCGGCGGTCACGGCGCGCTGGGCCGCGTACAGCGCGAAGCACAGCTGGTCGTCCAGCAGCAGCGAGCCCTCGACGGCCGGGTCCTCGTTCGTCACGCGCCCATTGTCACGGACTTCGGGTCGAAGCCGAACGGCAGCTCCAGCCGGTGCGCCCGCATCAGCTCCTCGTCGGAGAGGAGCGCGCCGGTCGGACCGTCCGCCGCGATCACCCCGTCGCTCAGGATCAGCGAGCGCGGGCACAGCTCCAGGGCGTACGGCAGGTCGTGCGTGACCATGAGGACCGTGACGTCCAGGGAGCGCAGGATGTCGGCGAGTTCCCGGCGGGAGGCCGGGTCCAGGTTGGAGGACGGCTCGTCCAGGACGAGGATCTCCGGCTCCATGGCGAGCACGGTGGCCACCGCGACCCGGCGGCGCTGCCCGAAGGACAGGTGGTGCGGCGGCCGGTCGGCGAAGTCCTGCATCCCGACCCGCTGCAGCGCCGTGCGCACCCGGGCCTCCAGCGCGGCCCCCTTGATCCCGGCGGCGGCCGGCCCGAACGCCACGTCCTCCCGCACGGTCGGCATGAACAGCTGGTCGTCGGGGTCCTGGAAGACGATGCCGACCTTCTGCCGGATCGCGGCCATGTGCTGCCTGCCGACCGGCAGCCCGGCCACCGTCACCGTGCCCGTGCCGCCGCCGAGGATGCCGTTGAGGTGCAGCACCAGGGTGGTCTTGCCGGCGCCGTTGGGGCCGAGGAGGGCGACCCGCTCGCCGCGTCCGATGGAGAAGTCCACGCCGAACAGGGCCTGGTGCCCGTCGGGATAGGCGAAGGCCAGACCGGCCACTTCCAGCGAAGGCGTCACGGGAACCGCAGAAGGTGTCACAGGAACCATCCCAGCAGACAGACGACGAGGGCGGCGCAGGGGAGGGTCAGGGCGTGCCGCCACTGCGCGCCGGAGGCGGTCACCTCGTCGATGACGGGCATCGCACCCGCGTACCCCCGGCTCACCATGGCCAGGTGTACCCGTTCCCCGCGTTCGTAGGAGCGGATGAACAGCGCGCCGGCGGACTTGGCGAGCACGCCCCAGTGCCGTACGCCCTTCGCCTCGAAGCCGCGCGACTCGCGGGCGATCCGCATCCGGCGCATCTCGTCGGTGATGACGTCGCCGTAGCGGATCATGAAGGAGGCGATCTGCACGAGCAGCGGCGGCAGCTTCAGGCGCTGCAGTCCGAGCAGGAGCTCGCGCAGCTCGGTCGTGGCGGCCAGCAGCACCGAGGCGGCGACGCCGAGGGTGCCCTTGGCGAGCACGTTCCAGGCGCCCCACAGCCCGTTCACGCTCAGCGAGAGGCCCAGGACGTCCACCCGCTCGCCCTCCGCCACGAACGGCATGAGGACCGCGAACGCGACGAACGGCACCTCGATCAGCAGCCGCCCGAGCAGGAAGCCGGCGGGCACGCGCGCGTGGTACGCCACACAGGCCAGCAGCACGGCGTAGACCGCGAACGCCCACATCGCCTCGCGCGGGGTCGACACCACGACCACCACGAACAGGAACGCGGCGGCGAGTTTGGTGTGCGGCGGCAGACCGTGCACGGGCGAGTGCCCGTGCCGGTAGAGCCGGTGCGCGTGTCCCGCTCCCACCTCAGACGCCGGTGTTCACGGGGGAGACGTCGTCGGCGCGGCGCCGGCGCAGCGCCCAGAACACCGCGCTGCCCGCGACGACCGTGACGCCGACGCCGATCACGCCCGCGAGACCGCCGGACAGCCGGGCGTCGGAGATGTCCTTGACGCCGTAGTCGGCCAGCGGCGAGCCGGAGGCGGCGTGCTTCTCCGCCTTCTTGTCGATCCCCTTGTCGTGCGCGACCTTCTCCAGGCCGTCGGGGTTCGCGGAGGCGTAGAAGCTGACGAACCCGGCGAGGACGAGCGAGGTGACCAGGCCGGTCACCCACAGCGTGCGCCGCGAGGTGCGCGCTGCCACGGGCACCGTGGGAGCCGGAGCGTCCACCAGTGCGCCGTTCACCCGCAGCCGGAGCCGCTGCCGCAGCCCGCGCGCGCCGTGCACCAGGTCCGGGCGTACGGCGACGACGGCGCCGACGGTGAGCGCGGTGATGACCGCCTCGCCGATGCCGATCAGCACGTGCACCCCGATCATGGCGGTCGCGACCTTGCCCAGGGAGACGTCGGTGGTGCCGCCGACCGCGTAGATCAGGGTGAAGGCGACCGCGGCGGCCGGCACGGACACCAGCGCGGCGACGAAGGAGGCGACGGTCACCGAGCGCCGCTTGCGGGGCAGCACGGCGAGCAGGCCGCGGAAGACGGCGTACGACACGACCGTGGTGACGATCGCCATGTCGGTGATGTTCACGCCGAGCGCGGTCAGCCCGCCGTCGGCGAACAGCACCCCCTGCATGAGCAGCACGACCGACACGCACAGCACGGCCGTGTAGGGGCCGACGAGTATCGCGGCCAGGGCCCCGCCGAGGAGGTGGCCGCTGGTGCCGGCCGCTACGGGGAAGTTGAGCATCTGGACGGCGAAGATGAACGCCGCCACCAGCCCCGCCAGCGGGGCCGTCCGCTCGTCGAGTTCACGGCGGGCGCCGCGCAGGCTCACCGCGAGGGCGCCGGCGGCGACCACTCCGGTGACCGCCGAGGTCGGGGCGTCGATGAATCCGTCAGGTACATGCACCCGACGATTTTAGGCCCTTGTTGCGAACTCCTTGCAAGAGAGAGCGGCCGCAGGAAGGACCGGGTCTCGTCTCCCACCGGGGCGCGCACCGGAAAATGTGCGACGCTGGATGGAAAGCGGATGCACAGCTTTCGTATACGTCACGGTGCGTGAGAGGGCGGTCCGATGTCTGTAGTCGAGCAGTACGCGCGCGCTCATATCGTCACGGACGAGGAGGACCCGGGGGCCGTACCCGTCGTGCTGCGGTACGACCCCGACAGCGATCCCCGCTCGGTCCGCGTGGGCCTGCCCGGTCCGCACGAGTGGACCTTCTCCCGGGCGCTCCTGGAGCAGGGGCTGCGGGTGCCGTCCGAGAGCGGCGACGTCCGCGTGTGGCCCTGCGGGCGCGTCCAGGCCGTGGTCGAGTTCCACACCGACCACGGCGTCGAAGTGGTGCAGTTCGAGTCGAAGACGCTGCTCCGGTTCCTGCGCCGCACCTACACCGCCGAGCCCGTACGGGGCTGAGCCCCGCCGGGAGGCGGTCAGCTCCCGAGCTTCAGCAGTTTCGCCACGATCGGTCCGGCCGTGTCACCGCCGTGCCCGCCCGCCTGGACCACGCCGGCGGCTGCCAGGTCGCCCTTGTAGGCGGTGAACCAGCCGTTCGGCTTCTTCTGCCCGTCGACCTCCGCCGAGCCGGTCTTCGCGCCGAAGTCCGGGCCGAGCCCCGACATCGCCTCGGCGGCCGTGCCGTACGCGGCCGTGTACTTCATCAGCTCGCGCAGCTGGGACAGCGTCTTCGCCGACATGGTGCGCGAGGCGGTGGCCAGCGTGCGATGGTCCACGGACGGGGCGACCAGGTACGGCTGGTGGAAGCTGCCGGACCGCACGGTCGCCGCCACCGAGGCCATGTTCAGCGGGTTCATGCGCACCCCGCCCTGCCCGATCAGCGAGGCCGCCATCTGGGCCGCCGACTGCACCGGCACCGAGCCGTCGAAGGTGGGCACGCCGATCGCCCAGTTGTTCATCGACAGCCCGAAGACCTGCTGGGCCTGCTCGGTCAGGTCGTCGTTCTTCAGCTTCTTCGCCTGGCTGATGAAGGCGGTGTTGCAGGACCGGGCGAAGCTCGCCTTGAACGTGCCGCCCTTGATCTCGAAGTCGTCGTCGTTGTGGAACGTCCAGCCGCCGTACTTGACGGTCTTCGGGCAGGGATGCTCCTTGTCCGCCGAGGCCAGGCCCTTCTCGATCAGCAGCGAGGAGGTGATCACCTTCATCGTGGAGCCGGGCGCGAGGGAGCCCTGGAAGGCGGTGTTGAAGCCGTGCCCGCTGTTGGCGACCGCGAGGATCTCGCCGGTCGAGGGCCGCAGCACGACCACCGAGGCACGCGCGCGCTTGTCCACCTGCTGCTCGGCGGCGGCCTGGAGGCCGGGGCTGAGCGTCGTCCTCACCGTGCCCGGCGTGCCCTTGCTCAGCTCCACCAGCGTCTTGTCGGAGAGCTTCGCCGCCCTGGCCGCCTTGCCGCGCACCACGCGCAGCTCGACGCCCGCCGTGCCGCCCGCCTTCTTGCCGTACTTCTCGCGCAGGCCGTCCAGCACGGTGCCCAGGGACGGGTACTTCGCGGCCGTGATCTCCCCGCCGGACCGGTCCAGCGCCTTCACCGGCGGGGTGCCGGACTCGCCGGTCACGAGCCTGTCGCCGTCGCGCAGGTCCGGGTGGACCACGGCGGAGTGCCAGTCGACCAGCGGCCTGCCGTCGCTCGCCCGGCGGACGACGGTGAGGGAGCTGCCGTAGGCCAGCGGCTTGCTCAGGCCGCGGTAGGAGACCGTCGCCTTCACGGAGAAGGGGACCGTGGCGCCCTTGGCCGTGCCCGGGGTGAGCGTGACGTCCTTCAGGCGGGCGTCCTTGGTGTAGCCGGTGAGGAGCTTGCCGGCGGTGGACGGGTCGTCGGTGGCGGCGGCCGCCTCGGTGACCCGGCCGTGCTGCCAGGCGGTGAGGAAACGGGTGGAGGCGGTGCGGACCTCGGCGGCGGTGAGCGGGCCGGTGCGGACGGCCTTGTGGCCGGGCGCGGCGCCGGGCCGCTCGTCGGCCGCGGCCCCGCCGTACAGCGCGTAGACGCCGAACCCGGCGCCGCCGACGACCACGGCGATCATCCCGCCGAGTACGGCGGGACGGGTCTTCCGTCGCTCGGCGACGCGCCTTCTCTTCCCCACAGCCTCAGTTCCTCCGCACCTTTCCCCAGGGTCCCCGCATGCCCTCACACTTCCCCAACGACGGCACTCACCTTAAAGTCCCCGCCTCCGCGGGTGATCTCAGCCGGCGATCCGTAGCAGGCTTGCGACAATCGGCCCGGCGGCGTCGACGCCGTGCCCGCCGTCCTGGACCATGGCCGCCGCCGCCACGTCGTTCCGGTACCCGGCGAACCAGCTGTCCGACTTCGCCTCCCCGTCGACCTCGGCGGATCCGGTCTTCGCGCCGACGTCCCCGCGCATCGAGCCGAGCACGCCCGCCGCGGTGCCGCTGCGCGCGGTACGGCTCATCAGGGCGCGCAGCTGCCGGGCCGTTGCCGGGGACAGGCCACGCGCGCGGGCGGGGGTCCGGCCGTCCAGCCTCAGCGGCACGATCACCGGCTGGCGGAAGGTGCCGGTCTTCGCGGTCGCCGTCACGGACGCCATGTTCAGCGGGCTCATCTGGACCTGGCCCTGGCCGATCAGGTTGGCCGCGGTGTCCGGCCCGCCGGAGGCGGGGACCCGGCCGTCGAAGGTCGGCACGCCGGTCTTCCAGTCGTTCCGCCCGAGCCCGAACCGGTCCTGGGCCTCCCGGGTGAGGGAGTCGGCCTTCACCTCGTCCGCGAACTTCACGAACGCCGTGTTGCAGGAGCGGGCGAAGCTGTCGGCGAGGGTGGCGTGCTCGTCGGGCGTCAGACCCTTCAGGTTCTGGAAGGTCTGGCTCTGCCACACGGCCGACGGCGGGCAGGGCGCCGGACCGTTCGCCGTGGTCAGGCCGTTGTCGATGAGGGTGGCCGCACTGATGATCTTCATGGTGGAGCCGGGGGCGCGTTCGCCGAGGAGGGCCGCGTCGAAGCCGTCGTCGCGGTTGTTGGCGACGGCCAGGATCTCGCCGGTGCTGGGTTTGACGGCCACGACGGAGGACTCGGGGTACTTCGCCACGGCCGCCTCGGCCGCCGCCTGGACGCTGGCGCTGAGCGTCGTCGGGAGCATGCCGGGCCTGCCCTTGGCGAGGGTGAGCAACGGGGTGTCCGCGGCCTGGCTGCCGTCACCCGCCGCCTGGTGCCGGACGACGAGTTCCACTCCGGGCCGGCCGCCGGTCCTGTCGCCGTACCGCCCGCGCAGCTCGTCCAGGATCGGGCCGAGGGACGGGTACGTCACCCGGGTGAGCACCTTCCCGTCGCGGTCCACGGCCTCGATCTCCGGCGCGCTGGACTCGCCCGTGCGGAGCGTGTCCCCCTTGCGCAGGCGGGGATGCACGACCGAGGGCTGCCAGTCGACCAGCGGGCGGTGCGAGGTCTCGCCGCGGACGACGGTCAGCGTGCCGCGGTACGACAGCGGCCGCGACACCCCGTGGTACGACACCGTCGCCCGCACCGTGAACGGCACCGTGTCGCCGCTCGTCCGGCCGGGGGTGATCCGCACCTTGCCGATGTGCGCGTCGTCGGCGAAGGCCGTCAGCAGTTCCTGCGCGGCCTGGGGGTAGTTCGTCCACGAGGCCGCGGAGACCGCGTCGCCCTTCTCCCAGGCGGCGAAGAACGCGCCGGTCGCCTCCCTCACCTCGGAACCGCTGGGCGGACCGGTCTTCACGGCCGCCGCGCCCCCCGTGCCGCCGTCACCGTTCAGCGCGGACGCGATGTTGAAGACGCCGTAACCGGCCCCGCCCAGCACCGTGACGCACACGCCTCCGACGACGGCCGCCTTGACCCCGTTGCGCATGACGCGGATTCCCCTCCCGTTCGACCTGTTGAACACGTTCAAAACAGGTACTGGGAGCACTGTAAGCGGTTGTGGAGCGCTTGTGACCGGAGTTGCCGATTGTTGTCCGAACGGAGATGCGCCGGCGCGGGCCCCGGGCGAACGGTCGACCGCCCGCTACACCCAGGTGTCCAGCCACATCCGCGACCGCCAGGAGTCGATCGGGATCGCCTGGCCCGTGTACAGGGGCCAGAAGTAGATGAAGTCTGCGCGATCAGGCCCCGTAGGGCCCCGACCAGGGCGTTTGCCTCTGGCCGGGGCCGAATCAGGCGGCTTGGGCCGTCTCTGGGCCGTGATCGTGATGATCGGACGCCAGATAGAGGCTGTCGACGGCCTTCCGCGTGCGTCCCTCGCTGCTCGGCATCAGGTGAGTGTATGTCCGGAGCGTGAACCCCGGATCGCTGTGCCCGAGGTACTGACTCAGGGCCCGGATGTTCTCGCCGGCGTCCAGCAGCACGGAGGCGTAGAAGTGCCTGAGTGCGTGCATGCCGTGCTCGCGGGCCGACGCATACCGCTCGCCCGCTTCGGCATCGGGGATGATGCCGGCGGCGGCGAGCGCGGGCTTCCAGTGATGATCGTTGAAGTTGCTCACGCGTACGTGGCGCCCCTCGACTCCGCTGAAGATCAGCCGCTTCGTCACGTGGGGGCCGTCTGGCGTGCGCCACGGCAGCGTCACGTCGATCGGCTCGAACTCCTTGGAGTGCTCCCGCAGCACGGTGGCCACAGCCTTGGGTAGCGGCACATCCCGTAGGGCCAGCGGCTTCTGAGGCCCCCTCAAGCGCCCGCTTGCCCGCGCGCCCTCGTCACGGCCGGACACGCGGGTCCAATGGCTGGCGCGGTGGCGGAACGCGGCCTCGACGGCACCGAAGTGCCGTGCGGGGACGACGTCCGCTCAGGTCAGGGAGCCGCCGGAGTCGGCCGCCTTGCCCCACCGCCAAGAGCCGCTCATAGTTGCGTCGATTGTCAACACACAGGACCAGGAGCCGGTCAGGCGAAAACACTACGAACAGTGCACGGTACACGGCGTTCACGCGGAAGATGAAGACACTGCCCATGCCAGTGAAGGCTTTGCAGCGCAGTGAGGGGTGGTGCGGATGTGAGCCACGGATGGATCGAACTCCGAACGCGGTGCGCATTGCCTGCTATGGAGAGATACGTCGCCCCCTGACCCGACACTGGTCCCCCAGGTGTCCCCCGACAGCATGCTGCACGCGGAGAGACGCTGGCCGTGGGTGGTGGGCGGGGCCCACTGTGCAGCTGCCGGTCGACTGGCGTCGGCGTGATGGCTTGTGGCGTCCGGGGCCAGCCCAGAGGAAGCGTTCTTACACGGACCCGCCAACGAGGCCAGATCGCGCGTACGGCAGCGAAACACCCGGGCTTCCGCCTCGCACCTCTGGAATCATAAGCACGTAGGTTCTGGGGGAGGGAAGCAGTATGACCACGGCACGGGGCATGTTCGATGGATTCGAGGCCTATCGCACACCCTCCGATCGCGACTACCGATCGGCCCTGCAGCACGGCCTCGTCGTCCTAGACACCAACGTACTGCTCGACTTGTACCGCATGAACGGGCGCGTCCGTGAGGACATGCTGACCGTCCTCAAGACGCTCTCCGAACGCCTGTGGGTCCCTCACCAAGTGCTGGTTGAGTTCTGGCGCAACCGACAGAGTGAAGAGCTCATTACCTATCACGATAAAAAAGCCTCCACCGCGGCGGAGATTTTGAAGAGTTCTATCAGTCGGTCACGCAGTGCTTTGGAGGAGTGGGCTAGGAATGTCCACATAGGTGACAACACCGACATCGTTTCACCGATGTACGAGAAGCTTGATCGCGCCGAGAAGCTCTACCAGGAAATTGAAGAGAGGCTGGAGCGTCAGGCCGCAAAGGATAGGGTCCCGGGGATCCGCAACACACACACCGACCCCGTGATTAATGCCTTGGAACACCTTCTCGACCAACGTGTCGGAGCTCCCTACTCGCCGCAGCGGCACGTGGAGGAGGTGCAGCGGGCCAAGGAGAGGGCTGACCAGCAAATACCACCTGGCTATAAGGACTTTGAGAGTGGGAAGAAGGAGGACGAGGAGGCGGCCGGCGACTATCTGGTCTGGCGTCAGCTCATGGACGCGGCCCAGAGCCACAGGAAGGATGTGCTCTTCGTTACTCGGGATCTGAAGGAGGACTGGTGGCGGAAGGCGTCTGCTAAAGCCGTTCGGCTTCCGCGCATCGAGTTGGTGAATGAGCTGCGCGATCTCACTGGTCTGCGACTCTTCATGGTAGAGCCCAGCACTCTGATGCAGCAGGTCAGTAGGGTCTTCCAGCTGGAAAAGAAAGTCGACCGGAACTCGGTCGACGCCTTGCGGCACCTGGAGACAGTCGAAGCCGACGCCGACGAACTGCGACATGCCGCAACCCGTTCGCGCTACCGCCTAGCCAAGGTTCCCGGTGGCCGCAGCAATGACTACGTCGAGACGCTGTGGCTCATGGCTCAGCTGGTTGAGGAGAACCCTCAACTGAAGACGTGTCTTGAGAAGTTCATGGAGTTCTTTACGAGCGTCACTCTCGAACCCGAGGCGCGCAAAAGACTCATGAACTTGGTCTCCCTCGGATTGTCCGTCGTGCAAGGAGAGAAGATTCTTCTCACCGCCCATGGTCGCAAGTTCGTTGAGAACCGCGACGCGCAGTTGCTGCGTCGGCTTTTCATGGAGCGCATCCTGGGAGCCCAGGAAGTCCGCCAGATGCTTGACGAAGGAGCCTCGGTGACTGAGGTAAGGCACCTGCTGGACGAGCAGCCCGACCTTGACCTCAGCGCCACCCAAAGCGAACTTCTTCTACGGTGGATGGGAAAGCTTGACCTCCTTTCTGCCTAGCTCTGCGCAACAGAAACCTGGAGCCGCGGGTTCCCTCCTACCTGTTGAAGTTCCCTGGGCTGCCCCACACCAGCTGTATGAAGCAATATGCCTGTTCAGTGCACTCAAAACCGGACCGCTGTAGAGCTGCTGGTGGAAGACTCTGCGGTGAAAAAGTGGGCTGAAGGTGCCGGGCCGGGTCGAGCGTAAGCGCTGCGGACCCGGCCGGCGCGGGGCGTGGTAGCCGCAGGTTGGGTGAGATGGCGCCGATCAGTCGGCGAGCGGGTCCGGAAGCTGGAACGTCGACTCGTCCTCGCCGCGTGCCTTTGCGACGCGCTCGCGCAGCTCCTTGATGTGGTTGGTGGGCAGCTTGTTGCCGACAACCAGGTAGGTGATCAAGTCGGCCGCGAGGTTGTAGTTCTCCTTCTTCGTCAGGATGTTGTGCGCGGAGTTGATCAGGACGTCGCGCCACAGAGGGTCTGTGATTTTCCAGCCGAGCTGGTAGGTGCGGTCCACGGCTTCCTCGAGGGTCAGGTTGGGGTCTGCCTTGAGGATCTGAGAGAGCGCCTGGAACAGCACGATGTGGGTTGCCGGCTTAAACAGCAGTCCGTAGTCGGCTTCCTTGGCGCGCAGCTCGGGGAGGAGCTTGGTGTTGTCCCGGCCGTACTTCAGCTTCGGCATGCCGTCCAGGACAGTCGCCCACCAGCCCTCGACGTGCTCGTAGCCCTGGTCCAGGGTGTCCTCAGAGGGGCGGACGTGAGTCTTCTTCTCGTTCAGCTCGTCCGCCATGTCGTAGTGCTCAGCGATGATGCGGACGGTCTCGTAGATGGCGCTCAGGGTGGTGAGCTGGGTGCTGCGTTCGGCGATCGTGTTGTTCTTGTAGTTGACCAGCGATTCACCCTTGTGGTTCTTGCCGGCCAGCGGACCGCCGTCATCCGCCAGGCGCCGGGTCAAGATGGCGAACCCGTCGTCCTCACTGGTGAGGATGTTGTCGCCGCGACTCGTGTTCTTGGCGTAGCGATTGACCTTGTTGAAGATCTTCCTGGTGTGCTGTGTGCTGATGCGCGGGACGATGATGACGGTCACCTCGTCGTCCCCGACGTCCTTGACGTACTCACCCTCCACGTTGCGCGTGATGAACACTTCGCGCAGGGCGGCGAAGCGGTGCTGGCCGTCGAGGATGATGCGCTCGCCGCTGTCAATGGTCAGGAAGCCGAAGGAGTCCTTGCCCATCGTGGACCGGTACGCCTTCGGCAGGCTCTTGGCCACCTCGCTGAGCGGCTCGAACTCCGGCTCCTCATCGGAGTCCAGCAGGAGGATGATGGCGCCGAAGAACCGGTCGGGGGAGTTGGCCAGGTACGGGGCGATCTCGGTGCGCACCCGAGTGTCGTTGAGCTCACGCTGCAACCGTTCGGTCAGGCCAGTGGTGGCCCACTCTTCCTGCTCGCTCGCCGGTCGGGCGATCTGAACGAGGTCGCTCACCTTCATGGTGGTCACGTAGTACGGGGTCGATCCCATCTTGGCGCGGATCGCCGCGTGCAGTGTCGGCATGTCAACCCCCAGGTCAGTCAGAGTGGTTCACGTCTAGTGGGTACAACTAGTATGCGGTGACAGCGGAGTTGTTTGCAAAGACAGCGCGGATGCGATGTACTGATGATGTGTCAGCACTGTTCTGGTGCGTACGGTACGTCTCCTGGTATGCGTGCGTACGTTTCCGTGTAAACGTACGGCTAGAGTAGTCTGACTTTCGCGCTGCAAGATCCTCCCCTCAACTTGCTGGGCAGCAAGAGCTGTTCAGTGTGGCGCCCTGAAGGCCAGGGCTGGAGGAGAAGGAGGCGCGAAGTGGCAGGTTTCGATGGGAGGAAGCCCCGTCGGCCGTGGACCGGGCCCGAGAAGGCTCAGGTGGTCATCGGTGTGATCGGGCTGATCCTGGCGCTTGCCGCCATCGTGGTGCAGTACGTCTCCTGATTACAGAAGGCGCCACGCGCGAGTACGCCCGGCCGCGGCGGGCCGCTGGTAAAGCAGCGAGCCCGGCCTACTGATAGGCGACCGGGCTCGTGTCTACTGCATGGAGGGCCTGGCTCTGGCAGGAGCCGGGCCCTTCTTCGTGTCAGGTGCCTTCCCGAGTGGGTGATGGCTCCCCAACAACAAAACTGTACACCAGATCAAAAGGCCTGGTTAGGGTACAATCCGCGGCTTCAATGGTGGCGCCTAAGCCTGGCTGCACTGGGCCCAAGTCGAGCTTGAGGTAAGGCAGCTTTGTTCCGCGGCGCGGGCAAACATCTTCGGCCCAATGCCGAGAGCTGTCGCGGTCGCTGAGTGATCACTGGGCCGTCAGACGGTCGCTCGTATCGGGGCGGCACCGGGAAGAACGCCTGCATCGTCTCTGTGGGGCCGTTGTGGGGGCCACATGCCTTGGACCCCTCGTAGGCGCAGGTCGCCTCCGACGAGTCGCGCGGGCTGTGAATCTGCCGTGCTGCCTTGGCCGGGCCGTCTCCGGGCCGTCCGAGGGCGGCCAGCATCAACCACTAACGACCAACAACGGCCGGGAGGGCGCGGCCGTCGGCCGCGCCCTCCCAGTGGGTCTGCCCAGCTACACCCAGGTGTCCAGCCACATCCGCGACCGCCAGGAGTCGATCGGGATCGCCTGGCCCGTGTACAGGGGCCAGAAGTAGATGAAGTTCCAGGCGATCAGCAGGACCAGTACGCCCGCCGCCGTCGCGCCGATCACGCGGCGGGTGTCGGTGGATTTCGGCGGGCCCACGAGCGCGCCGGCCATCATCGCCACCGCCAGGCACAGGAACGGCAGGAAGACGACCGCGTAGAAGAGGAAGATCGTGCGCTCCTGGTAGTGGAACCAGGGGAGGTACCCCGCCGCGATACCGCAGGCGATGGCGCCGGCCCGCCAGTCGCGGCGGAACGCCCAGCGCCACAGCACGTAGCCGATCGCGAAGCAGGCCGCCCACCACAGCAGCGGCGTGCCGATCGCCAGCACCTCCCGGGCGCACTTCTGGCCCGCGTCCGCCGGGCAGCCGTCGGAGCCGGGGGAGGGGGACTCGTAGAAATACGAGACGGGTCGGCCCAGCACGATCCAGCTCCACGGGTTGGACTGGTACGTGTGCGGCTGGTCGAGGTGGACGTGGAACTTGTACACCTCGTGCTCGTAGTGCCACAGGCTGCGCAGCCAGTCCGGCAGGAACGCCCAGGTGCCGCCCTTGCCGTCGGTGGCCGCCCAGTTGCGGTAGTAGCCGCCCGTGCCGTCGGCCGGGGAGAGGATCCAGCCGGTCCACGAGACCACGTAGACCACCAGGGCCACCGGGATCGTCGCCACGAACGCGGCGCCCGTGTCGTACTTCAGGACCGCGAGGTACGGGCGGTACGCGCCGGCCACCTTGCGGGTGCCGACGTCCCACAGGACCGTCATCACACAGAACGCGGCCAGCACGTACAGGCCGTTCCACTTCGTGCCCGCGGCCAGGCCCAGCATCAGCCCGGCCGTCCAGCGCCAGGGCCGCCACCCGAAACGGAAGGTGTCCGCGACCTGCCCGTCCGGCCGTACCCGCCCGTCCGGCCCCGCCGGCAGCGCGGCGGCGAGCCGCTCGCGCGCCCGGTCCCGGTCCACCACCAGGCAGCCGAACGCGGCCACCACGAAGAACATCAGCACGCCGTCGAGCAGCGAGGTCCGGCTCATCACGAAGTGCAGGCCGTCGACCGCCATCAGCGCGCCCGCGAGGCAGCCCAGGAACGTCGAGCGGAACATCCGGCGGCCGATCCGGCACACCAGCAGCACGCTCAGCGTGCCGAGCAGCGCCGTCATGAACCGCCAGCCGAACGGGTCGAACCCGAAGACCAGCTCGCCGAGCCCGATCACGTACTTGCCGACCGGCGGGTGCACCACGTACGCCGGGTCCGTCGGGAGCCCCAGGTGCCCGCCCTGCTGGAGCACCATGTCGTTGGCGTTCTTGCCGTACTGGTCCCAGCTGACCTCGAAACCGCGGTGGACCAGCGCCCACGCGTCCTTGGCGTAGTACGTCTCGTCGAATATCACCGCGCGCGGGCTGCCCAGGTTCCAGAACCGCATGACGCCCGCCAGCAGCGTCACCAGCAGCGGCCCGCCCCAGCCCGACCAGCGGGTGAGCCGCTCGGCGAGGACCGGCGGCACGCCGAGCACCCGCCACAGCCGGGGGCCGGGCCCGGCGAACGGCGGCACCAGCCGGTCGCGTACGTCACCCTCGGGCGCGTCCGAGGCCGGCGCGTACCCGAATCGGCGCAGCCGCTGCTGCCACGACGGCCGCCGGTCGTGCGGTGCCTGGTCCTGCCGGAGGTCCATGGAGGACGCGGTACTGGTCACCGCGCCATCGTAGGGAACCGGCCTGTGCGAGTCCCGCGCATGTGCGGTACCGGTCGGGACACGGTCGGATTCCCCCGGGGTTCCCCCGGTCGTGCCCGCCGGCCGGGACCTCCGTCCGCGGGTGGCCGGAAACCGGGCCGGGACTCCTGGGAGGATGGGTGGGTGACTGGAACCCTTGTCCTGGCAGGTACCCCCATCGGTGACATCGCGGACGCGCCGCCCCGGCTCGCCGAGGAGCTGGCCGGCGCCGACGTCGTCGCCGCCGAGGACACCCGGCGGCTGCGCCGGCTCACCCAGGCGCTGGGCGTCACCCCCAAGGGCCGTGTGGTGTCGTACTTCGAGGGCAACGAGTCCGCCCGGACGCCGGAACTGGTCGAGGAACTGCTCGGCGGTGCCCGCGTGCTGCTGGTGACCGACGCCGGCATGCCCTCCGTCTCCGACCCCGGCTACCGGCTGGTCGCCGCCGCCGTGGAACGGGACGTCAAGGTCACCGCCGTGCCGGGGCCGTCCGCCGTGCTCACCGCGCTCGCCCTGTCCGGGCTGCCCGTCGACCGGTTCTGCTTCGAGGGCTTCCTGCCCCGCAAGGCCGGCGAGCGGCTGTCCCGGCTGCGCGAGGTCGCGGGCGAGCGGCGCACCCTCGTCTACTTCGAGGCCCCGCACCGGCTCGACGACACCCTCGCCGCGATGGCCGAGGTCTTCGGCGCGGACCGGCGCGCCGCCGTCTGCCGCGAGCTGACCAAGACCTACGAGGAGGTGCGGCGCGGTCCGCTGGCCGAGCTGGCGCGGTGGGCGGCCGAGGGCGTGCGCGGGGAGATCACCGTCGTGGTCGAGGGCGCGCCCGAGACCGGGCCGGAGGAACTCGACGCCGCGGAGCTGGTGCGCCGGGTGCGGGTGCGGGAGGAGGCCGGAGAGCGCCGCAAGGAGGCGATCGCGGCGGTGGCGGTGGAGGCGGGGCTGCCCAAACGGGTCGTGTTCGACGCCGTGGTCCAGGCCAAGAAGACGGACCCGAGCCGACCCGCGGCACCCTCCTGAGCAGGGATCGCCTCGGCTGAGCACGCGCCCCATGGGAGGGCAAAAGGCTGGCGTCGATGGCAAAGCCCAGCCGTCTCATTCGAGTCGGTTCGGCAAGCGATGTCCAAAACGGCTCCAACACTCGACAGACCTGCTGCGTTCGGGCCCGCGGAGGCGTCCACTGGTCGAAGGGACGCACCCGTCCAAGAGGGACGCACCCGTGCAAGAAGGAGCTGGCATGAGTGACATAGCAGGGCAGACCGGGCTCCGCGGTATGGCCTCGGCCGTCGTTCACGAGTCGTATTCGTTCGCCTGCATGCGCTGCGGGCACGGCTGGGAGCAGTCGTACGAGATAGAGCACCACACGAACGCCGAGGGGGAGCAGTTCGTGCTGTACGTGGCCGACGGCCGGGTGGTGCCGTCGCCCCTCAGCCGGCCCGCCTGCCAGAACTGTGACGGCCACGTCGTGCGGATCATGCGCGCGGGCCAGGTCTCCTCGGTGCGCGGCGCGGCCGCCCGGCAGCACCACGGGGTGCCGGCGGCGGGCCCCGTCGAGGTGCCCCCGGTGCCGGGCCAGGCCGCCGCGGAACCGCACCACTGGCACCTCTCCGACCTCCTGCACCCCTTCCAGCGCCGGGCGAGCTGAGCCGGGCACCGGACCGCGCGGGCATGCCCCTTCCGTAGGATCGGGGCATGCCCTCGAACGCCGGCCACAGCTCCGCAGACGACGACAAGAAGGCGGCTCCGCCGCTTCCGGCGCCCCTCCAGGTGCCCGTCGCCGACTCCCACACCCACCTCGACATGCAGTCCGGCACGGTGGAGGAGGGCCTGGCGAAGGCCGCCTCGGTGGGCGTGACGACCGTCGTGCAGGTCGGCTGCGACATCAAGGGCTCGCAGTGGGCCGCCGAGGTCGCCGCCGCCCACGCGAGCGTCCACGCCGCCGTCGCCCTCCACCCCAACGAGGCCCCGCGCATCGTCCACGGCGATCCCGACGGCTGGTCACGGCAGGGCGCCCGGCCGGCGGGCGGCGACGCGGCGCTGGACGAGGCCCTCGCCGAGATCGACCGGCTCGCCGCACTGCCGCAGGTCAAGGGCGTCGGCGAGACCGGCCTCGACCACTTCCGCACCGGCCCGGAGGGCAAGGCCGCCCAGGAGCGGTCCTTCCGCGCCCACATCGAGATCGCCAAACGGCACGGCAAGGCGCTCGTCATCCACGACCGCGACGCCCACGCCGACGTGCTCAGGATCCTGAAGGAGGAGGGCGCCCCCGAGCGCACCGTCTTCCACTGCTACTCCGGTGACGCCGAGATGGCCGGGATCTGCGCCCGCGAGGGCTACTTCATGTCCTTCGCCGGCAACGTCACCTTCAAGAACGCCCAGAACCTGCGGGACGCCCTCGCCGTCGCCCCGCTGGAGCTGGTCCTCGTGGAGACCGACGCGCCCTTCCTGACCCCGGCGCCGTACCGCGGGCGCCCCAACGCGCCGTACCTGATCCCCGTCACGGTGCGTGCGATGGCCGGCGTGCGGGGCACCGACGAGGACACGCTGGCCACGGCCCTGGCGGCGAACACCGCCCGGGCCTTCGACTACTGATCACCCGTTCGGGGCGCAACAGTACGTAGTCGCGTCGCTTTGGAGAGTGACCGACCCTCCGCTAGGTTCTGGGGGCCCGAACCGGACCCCTGTGGCCCCCTGGAGCGTGTCGGCGTGAGCAAGTCGAGTTACGGGACGTACGACCCCTACGGTCATGAGGCCTCCGTGCACACGGCGGAGACCCTGCCCCACGGCCTCGGCAGGGACACCTACCGGCCCGCCTACGAGGCCGAGGCGTACTTCGTCACGGAACCGGCTCCGCCGCTGCCCCGGCAGACGGCCGGCACGCTCCAAACGGTGATCCCGGAGGCCGCGATCACGGAGGCCGTGATCCGGGAGCCGGCGGTCCCGGAGGCCGAGCCCGCCGAAGGAGCCGGGGGGCGGGCCGCGCGCCGGCGCCGGGCGCGCGACTCCGACCGGCCGGAGTCCGCCATGCGCCGGCTGCTGCCGCAGGCGCTGGTCGTGGCCTTCCTGGCCGGCGGCACCACCGCCTTCGTCGCCGAGGACAAGGCGATCGAGCTGAGCGTCGACGGCCGGCAGCGCAGCCTGCACACCTTCGCCGACGACGTGAGCGAACTGCTCGCCGAGGAGGGCGTGCGCGTCGGGGCCCACGACATGATCGCGCCTGCCCCCGGCACGGCGCTCGCCAGTGGCGACGAGGTCGCGGTGCGGTACGGCCGCCCCGTGCGGCTCACGCTGGACGGCCGGCGGCACGAGGTGTGGACGACGGCGCACACCGTGGAAGGGGCGCTGCACGAGCTGGGGGTGCGCGCCGAGGGCGCGTACCTGTCGACCTCGCGCTCCCAGCGGATCGGACGCGCCGGGCTCGCCCTCGACGTGCGCACCGAGCGCGCGGTCACGGTCATGGCGGACGGCCGGTCCCGCACCATCCGCACCAACGCGGCCACCGTCCGGGAAGCGGTCGAGGAGGCCGGGATCACCCTGCACGGCCAGGACACCACCTCGGTCCCGCAGGACAGCTTCCCGCGCGACGGGCAGACGGTGACCGTGCTGCGGGTGACCGGCAGCCGAGAGGTCCGCGAGGAGCAGATCCCCTTCCGGGTCGAACGCACCGACGATCCCTCGCTCTTCACGGGCACCGAGGTCGTCGCGCGGCCCGGACGACCCGGGCTGCGGCGCACCACGTTCCTGCTGCGCACCGTCAACGGCGTCCGGCAGAAGCCGCGCCTGGAGCGGTCCGAGGTGGTGCGCCTGCCGCGCAAGCAGGTGGTGCGGGTGGGCACCAAGCCGCGGCCCGACTCCGTGTCCGGCGCGGACCACCTGAACTGGCAGGCGCTCGCCGCGTGCGAGTCCGGCGGCCGGCCGCACGCCGTCGACCCCTCCGGCACGTACGGCGGGCTCTACCAGTTCGACACCCGCACCTGGCACAGCCTCGGCGGCACGGGCCGCCCCCAGGACGCGTCGGCGGAGGAACAGACGTACCGCGCGAAGAAGCTGTACGTCCGGCAGGGGACGAGCCCCTGGCCGCACTGCGGCGCGCGGCTGCGCGGCTAGGGAAGGACCCCCGTGCGGCGGGCCGCGCGGTGCGGTGCCCGCCCGGCGTGCCCGCCCGCCCGCGGCCCCGCGCCGGACACCTGGCGATCCGGCCCCCTCCGCCCCCGTACCCTTGTCCCCGTGAGCAGCCCCACCCCCGACGCCCTCCTCGGTCCCGCCGACATCCGTGAACTCGCGGCAGCGCTCGGTGTCCGCCCCACCAAGCAGCGCGGCCAGAACTTCGTGATCGACGCGAACACGGTCCGCCGTATCGTCCGCACCGCCGAGGTCCGCCCGGACGACGTCGTCGTGGAGGTGGGCCCCGGCCTCGGCTCGCTCACCCTCGCGCTGCTGGAGGTCGCCGACCGGGTCACCGCCGTCGAGATCGACGACGTACTCGCCGCGGCCCTCCCCGGCACCGTCACCGCGCGCATGCCCGGCCGCGCCGACCGCTTCGCGCTGGTCCACCGTGACGCGATGCACGTCACCGAGCTGCCCGGCCCCGCCCCGACGGCCCTGGTCGCGAACCTCCCCTACAACGTCGCCGTCCCCGTTCTGCTGCACATGCTCGACACCTTCCCGAGCATCGAGCGGACGCTGGTCATGGTGCAGTCCGAGGTCGCCGACCGGCTCGCCGCCGCACCCGGGAACAAGGTGTACGGCGTCCCGTCCGTGAAGGCCAACTGGTACGCCGACGTGAAGCGGGCCGGGGCCATCGGCCGCAACGTCTTCTGGCCCGCCCCGAACGTCGACAGCGGCCTGGTGTCCCTGGTACGCCGGGCCGAGCCGATCAAGACCACCGCTACCAAGGCCGAGGTCTTCGCCGTGGTCGACGCGGCCTTCGCCCAGCGTCGCAAGACCCTGCGGGCCGCGCTCGCCGGCTGGGCCGGGTCCGCGGCGGCGGCCGAGGCCGCGCTGGTCGCGGCCGGCGTCTCCCCGCAGGCCCGCGGGGAGGCGCTGACGGTGGAGGAGTTCGCGCGGATCGCGGAACGCAAGGGGAGCGGCGAGTGAGCGTCACGGTACGGGTGCCGGCCAAGGTCAACGTCCAGCTCGCGGTCGGTGCCGCCCGCCCCGACGGTTTCCACGACCTCGCCAACGTGTTCCTCGCGGTCGGCCTGTACGACGAGGTCACCGCGACCCCGGCCGGTGAACTCCGGGTCACCTGCGAGGGACCGGACGCCGACCAGGTCCCCCTGGACCGCACCAACCTCGCCGCGCGCGCCGCGATCGCCCTGGCCGGGCGCCGGGGCATCGAGCCGAACGTCCATCTCCACATCGCCAAGGACATCCCGGTCGCCGGCGGCATGGCGGGCGGCAGCGCGGACGGCGCGGGCGCGCTGCTCGCCTGCGACCGGCTGTGGGGCACCGGAGCCTCACGGGCCGAGCTGCTCGCGATCTGCGCCGAGCTGGGCAGCGACGTGCCGTTCAGTCTGGTCGGCGGCGCGGCCCTCGGCGTCGGGCGCGGTGAGCAGCTGACCGCGCTGGAGGCCGGCGGCACCTTCCACTGGGTGTTCGCGATGGCGGAGCGGGGCCTGTCGACGCCGGCGGTGTTCCGGGAGTTCGACCGGCTGGCGGAGGGACGGGAGATCCCGGAGCCGGTGGCTTCGCGGGAACTGCTCCAGGCGCTGGCGAAGGGGGACGCCGAGGCGCTGGCCGCGGCCGTCTCCAACGACCTCCAGCCGGCCGCGCTGTCCCTCTTTCCCGAGCTGGCGGACACGCTGGCCGCGGGACGCGGGGCGGGTGCGCTCGCCGCGCTGGTCTCGGGTTCCGGGCCCACGACGGCGTTCCTCGCGCGGGACGCCGAGGCGGCGGAGAAGGTGGCCGAGGTGCTGCGGGCTTCGGGGACGTGCCGGGCGGTGCGCGTGGCGGCGGGGCCGGTGGCGGGGGCGACGGTTCTCTGAGGAGCTCAGAGGTTGTCGATGGCGGTCAGGTCGATGTCGATGGGGTACGGCTTGTCGACCTTGATGCGATCGCGGTGCATGCCCGTGTGGACGTACGCCCGGGTGAGCGGGTCGATTTCGTAGACGTGGACGACGGGCCTGCCGTCGGTCCCGTTCGCCTCGACGCGCCAGAAGTTCGGAATTCCGGCGGCGGCGTATTTCTGCGGTTTCGTCGTGCGGTCACGGGACTCGGACTCGGGCGAGACCACTTCGACCGCCAGAAGCACGTCGGTGGCCTGGTAGCTCGTCTGGTCCGGCCCGGTGATGGCGTCGGTCCGGATCACGCTCACGTCGGGCTCGGGGCCGTTGCGCCTATCGAGGATCACGGTCATCTCCCGGCTGACCTTGAATTCGGCAGGCAGGCCACTGGCGCGCAGGCCGAAGACGAGCAGATCGACTACGTTCCCGTGGAATCGGCGCTGCGGACTCACGAAAACCAGGCTCCCGTCGATCAGCTCGGTGTGCGGCGGGAGATCCGGCAGCGTGAACAGGTCGTCCACGGTGTAGCCGTCCAGCGGCGGCACCGGCCAGGGAACCCGGTGCTCTACGGACTCGGCGGTCATGGTTCCTCCCATGGACGGCATCCTGCTGCCTGTCCTCCACGGTAGCGGCCGTGTCCCGATCGAGTCACCACAAAGAGTGACCACCCCCTCACCCCCCAACCCCCTCCCCCGAAGCCCTACGCTAGAAGGCTGACCCCCGCGGCGGAGCCGCATATCGAGTCCAGCCCCGCGCACAGGAGTGAAATGGCCGTCAATCTGGTCAATGTCGAGAACGTCAGCAAGGTGTACGGCACCCGTGCCCTGCTGGACGGGGTCTCGCTGGGCGTGCAGGAGGGTGACCGGATCGGGGTCGTCGGACGCAACGGCGACGGCAAGACCACCCTGATCCGGATGCTCGCCAAGCTGGAGGAGGCCGACACCGGGCGGATCACGCACTCCGGCGGGCTGCGCCTCGGCGTGCTGACGCAGCACGACTCCCTCGACCCGGCCGCCACCGTGCGTCACGAGGTCATCGGTGACATGGCCGACCACGAGTGGGCCGGCAACGCCAAGGTGCGGGACGTGCTGACCGGGCTGTTCGGCGGGCTGGACCTGCCCGGCTTCCCCAAGGGCCTCGACACCGTCATCGGGCCGCTCTCCGGCGGCGAGCGGCGCCGTATCGCGCTGGCCAAGCTGCTCATCGAGGAGCAGGACCTGATCGTCCTGGACGAGCCCACCAACCACCTCGACGTCGAGGGCATCTCCTGGCTCGCCGAGCACCTGCGGAACCGGCGCTCGGCGCTGGTGTGCGTGACGCACGACCGGTGGTTCCTGGACCAGGTGTGCACGCGCATGTGGGACGTGCAGCGCGGTGACGTGTACGAGTACGAGGGCGGCTACTCCGACTACGTCTTCGCGCGCGCGGAGCGGGAGCGGATCGCCGCGACCGAGGAGGCCAAGCGGCAGAACCTGATCCGCAAGGAGCTGGCCTGGCTGCGGCGCGGCGCCCCCGCGCGGACGTCGAAGCCGCGCTTCCGGGTCGAGGCCGCCAACGAGCTCATCGCGGACGTGCCGCCGCCCCGGGACAGCAGCGAGCTGATGAAGTTCGCCTCCTCGCGGCTCGGCAGGACCGTCTTCGACCTGGAGGACGTGACCGTCCAGGCCGGTCCGAAGGTGCTGCTCAAGCACGTCACCTGGCAGCTCGGGCCGGGCGACCGGATCGGTCTCGTCGGGGTCAACGGCGCCGGGAAGACCTCGCTGCTGCGGGCCATGACCGCCGCGGCCCGCAGCGAGGGCGAGGAGCAGCCTGCCGGGGGCCGTATCGCCGTGGGCAAGACCGTCAAGCTGGCCTACCTGTCCCAGGAGGTCGCCGAACTCGACCCGACCTGGCGGGTGCTGGAGGCCGTGCAGCGGGTCCGGGAGCGCGTCGACCTCGGCAAGGGGCGCGAGATGACGGCGGGGCAGCTGTGCGAGACGTTCGGCTTCACCAAGGAGAAGCAGTGGACGCCGGTCGGTGACCTGTCCGGTGGCGAGCGGCGCCGGCTGCAGCTGCTGCGCCTGCTCATGGACGAGCCCAACGTCCTCTTCCTGGACGAGCCCACCAACGACCTCGACATCGAGACGCTCACCCAGCTGGAGGACGTCCTCGACGGCTGGCCCGGCTCGATGATCGTCATCTCCCACGACCGGTTCTTCGTGGAGCGCACCACGGACCGGGTGTTCGCCCTCCTCGGCGACGGCGCCCTGCGGATGCTGCCGCGCGGCATCGACGAGTACCTGGAGCGGCGCCGGCGCATGGAGGAGGCGGTCGCCGCGCAGGCCGCCGCCGTGGCACCGAAGCCGGCCACCACCGAGAAGAGCGCCGCCGACCAGCGGGCCGCGAAGAAGGAACTCCAGAAGATCGAGCGGCAGTTGGACAAGATCTCCGAGAAGGAGTCCACGCTGCACGCCCAGATCGCCGACAACGCCACCGACTTCGCGAAGGTGGCCGAACTCGATGCCCGGCTGCGGGACCTGGCCGGGGAGCGCGAGGAACTGGAGCTGCGCTGGCTGGAACTGGCGGAGGACGCCTGACGCCCGTCGCGTGAAGGGGGCGTGAAGGCGCATAACAACGGCATCACGGGCCGGTCCTCCCTTGGGAACAGGGGAGGACGCGGCCCCGTGTGCTGTCTGTGCCGGGTGATAGAAAGAGCCGTCTGAGAACTGTCTGTAAAGCGACCTTGGGTCCGTCACGAACCTCAGGGCGTGGCTAAAAATCAGTGAACGAGGGGGAAGAGCGCTGATGACTCAGCCGCCCAACCAGCCGCCGCAGGGCGGGTTCGGAGCGCCGCAGGACCAGCCGCCGCAGGGCGGTGGTTTCGGCCCGGCCCCGCAGACGCCACCGGTACAGGGCGGTTTCGGCCCGGCCCCGCAGACCCCGCCCGCGCAGGGCGGTTTCGGCGCCCCCCAGCCGCCCGCCATGCCCCCGCAGCCGCCCCAGCCGGGCTACGGCTACCCGCAGCAGCCCCCGCAGCAGCCGGGCCCCTACGGCGCCGCCCCCGGTCCCTACGGCCAGCCGCCCCAGCCCGGCCCGTACGGCGCGCCGCAGCCCGGCTACGGTCACCCGCAGCAGCCGCCGTACCCGGGCATGCCCGGTGCCGCGCCCGGCGGTCCCGTCCCCGGCCCGCAGGGCTCCCGGAAGAAGACGGCACTGATCATCGGTGCCGCGGTGGCCGCGCTGCTCGTCATCGGCGGCACGGTGTTCGCGGTGTCCGGAGGCGGTGACGACGGCGGCGGCGACAAGAAGCCCGTGGCCCGGCACAGCGACGACCCCAAGCACTCCGCCACCTCCTCGCCGACGGCGTCCGGCGGAGAGGACCCGGAGAACCTCAACAAGGACCGCCAGGCCGGCGAGGCGAAGGTGCTCTGGTACAAGCCGGCACCGGACGCCCCGGCCTCCGGCGCCGACGCACCCGGCATGTGGATCACCGGCGACACGGCGGTGAAGGCGGCGTACAAGCAGGTCTTCGCCTTCCGCACCGCCGACGGCGGCACCGCCTGGGGCCCGCTGGCCTTCCCGCAGAAGATCTGCGCGGTCACCCCGCAGAAGTCGGCCGACGACAAGGTCGTCGTGGCGTACATGAACGGCGGCGGCGACCGCGCCAAGTGCAACCAGCTCCAGCAGCTGGACCTGCGCACCGGCGAGAAGGGCTGGACCGCCGAGGTCGCCGACGGCGGGCTGTTCGACAGCGCGATGTCCGTCGAACTCACGGTCAGCGGGAAGACGTTGATGGTGGGCCGTTCGCAGTCGGGCACGGCGTACGACATCGGCACCGGCAAGAAGCTGTACGACAAGAAGAGGTACGGCGCGGCCTGCTTCCCGGCCGCCTTCGCCGGCGGTACCGGCCGGCTGATCCAGGTGGCCTCCTGCGGCGCCGGCACCGGCAAGGAGCACGAGGAGATCCAGGAACTCGACCCGGCCACCGGCAAGGTGCGCTGGACCCAGACCGTCAAGAAGGGCTGGGAGGTGACCCGGACGTTCTCGGTCGACCCGCTCGTGGTCTACCTGACCAACCGGGACAAGAAGGCCTGGAACATCTCCACCTTCGACAAGAACGGCAAGTTCCGTTCCGAGGTCAAGGTGAACGAGAAGTTCGCGCCCCGCTGCGGCTGGGCCGTCCTGGAGCGGGAGCTGCAGGGCTGCCAGGGGGTCGCGGTCGACGCGGACACGCTGTACCTGCCCACCGACTCCACCGTCAGCGCCAACGAGATCGTCGCGATCAGCCTCGCCGACGGCAAGGCGAAGTGGCGCGTCGGCTCCCCGTCGGACCGGCCGATGGCGCCGGTGAAGGTCGAGGACGGCAAGCTCGTCGCCTATGTGCAGCCGTCGTACGACACGGGCGGCCAGGTGGTGTCGGTGCCGGTCACCGGCTCCTCCCACAAGACGACCCGGCTGCTGCAGAACCCGCAGGGCGCCGCCGGCGCGGAGAACGCCTTCTACGACGGCGTCGTCGACTGGACCGGCGGGCGGCTGTTCATCTCCTCCGGCCGGCTGTCCGGCGACGACGACTCGAAGGAGAAGCTCATGATGGCCTTCGGCAACTGAGCCCGGCCCGTTCCTCCCGGCCCCAGCCCGTTCCTCCCGAGCCCGCCGTCGCCGTACGGCCTCCCGAGCGTCCCCGAGGTACCCGGACCATGACCCAGCCGCCCCCGCCGCCCCCGCCGCCCCAGCAACCCCCGAGCCAGCCCCCGAACCCGCCGGCCGGGCCGCCGCCGCAGCCGGGGTACGGCTACCCGCAGACCCCGCCCCCGCAGCCGCCGGCCCAGCCGCAGCCCGGCTACGGCTATCCGGGCGCGCAGCCCAACCCCTACGCCCAGCAGCCCCCGGCCCACCCCGCGGCGCCGCCCCCGGGCTACGGCGCCCAGCCGCCCAACCCCTACGCGCAGCCCACGCAGCCCCTGCCGGGCGGGCAGCCGGGGTACGGCTATCCGGGCCAGGGCCGGCCGCCGAGCATGCCGATGCAGCCGCAGCCGGCGCCGGGCGGCGGCGGGCGGAACAACGCCGTGCTGTTCATCGTCGTCGCGGCGGTCGTCGCCATCGCCCTGATCGTCGGCGGTGGCATCTGGTACGCCAAGTCCTCCGGCGACGACGGCAAGCGGCACGACACCGCCTCCTCCGGCGGCGGCACGGGCGGCAAGGACGGCTCCGGGGGCAGCGGCGGCGGTGGCGGCAAGGAGAAGGCGCCGGCCGACCCGGCCGCCAAGGTCCTCTTCGAGGTGCCGCTGCCCAAGGCGGACGACACGACCAGCACCGTGGGCTCCTGGCTGACGGACACCGTCTACGCCAAGAGCGGCATCGCCGAGATCGTCGGCTACGACCCGGCCAAGGGCACCGAGCGGTGGACGATCAAGCTGCCCGGCCCGATCTGCGCGGGCAGCCACCACGTCACCTCCGACGGCCTGACCGCGATCACCTTCCAGCCGAAGATGCCCGCGAAGGGCTCCACCGCGGGCTGTAGCCAGATCGCGGCGATCGACCTCGCCGCGGGCAAGAAGCTGTGGACGAAGACGGTGGAGTCCGGTGACTTCCCGATCACCTTCCAGAACGTCACGGTCGCCCAGCGCACCGTCGCGGTCGGCAGCTCCGACGGCGGCGCCGCGTTCGACATCGGCTCCGGCAAGGCGCTGTGGCAGCCGAAGCCGGACGACACCTGCCATGACGTGGGGTACGCCGGCGGCACCCGGCTGGTCGCGGTGCGCAAGTGCGGCGAGTACGACAACCCGCAGCTGAACATCCAGACCATCGACCCGGCCGGCGGCAAGGTGATCTCCGAGTACCGGATGCCGGCCGGCGTCGACTACCCCTCCATCGTCTCCACCGACCCGCTGGTGGTCGCGGCCGACGTCGGTCAGAGCGCGGGCGACGGCAGCGGTGTCTCGGACTACTTCTCCATCGACGACAAGACCGGCAAGCTGCTCGCCCGCATCCCCGCGCCCGGCGACACCTACGGGGGCCGCTGCGACGGCATCACCCGGATCGAGGACTGCAAGCAGGTCGTGGCGGGCAACGGCAGGCTGTACCTGATGACCGAGCCGCACGACGGCTCGGGCGACTACACCCGGACCAACGAGATCGTCTCCTTCGACCTGAAGACCGGCAAGCCCACCGGCCAGCGCGCCGAGGCCGGTGACGGCTACACCCTCTCCCCGCTGCGCCTGGACGGACGCAACCTGCTCGCCTACAAGGCACCGCCCTACAACAAGGGCGGCCAGGTCGTCAGCCTCGACGGCGGTTCGTTCAAGGCGACCAAGCTGCTGGAGAACCCGTCGGTGAAGAGCGTGCGGGACTCGGAGGCCAATCTGCTGCCGGAGTACTCCGAGCTGCTCTTCGGCAAGGGCCGGCTGTACATGTCCGCCGTGTGGGCCAAGGAGCGGGACATGTCGTCCTCCAGCAAGGAGTACCTGGTGATGGCGTTCGGCACCGACGGCTGACGCCTGCGCCCCGCCGTTCGCCGGCCTCGCCCGAATGGGTGACTTGCCGAGGAGTGCCCCGGATTTCATCGATCCGGGGCACTTCTCATGAAGAGGGGCAGCGCGACGTCGAACAAGCGTGTAGCTTCCGGGGGCATGAAGGGCGGGGGTGCCTGGGGGACTGGGGGGTTGGTGTATGGGAGTGCGGCTCATGGTCGTGGACGACCATCGGCTGCTGGCGGAGGCGCTGGCGTCGGCGCTCAAGCTGCGCGGGCACCGGGTGGTCGCCTCGGCGGCACCGGCGGCGGGCGCGGCGGACCTGGTGATCGCGCGGGCGCCCGAGGTGTGCCTGCTGGGTACGGCCGCACCGGCCGAGCCGGGGGTCTTCGACCCGGTCGTGAAGATCAAGCGGGAGCGTCCGCAGGTGGCGGTGCTGGTGCTGGGCCCGGTGCCGTCGCCGCGCGGGATCGCGGCGGCCTTCGCCGCGGGGGCGTCGGGGTACGTGCGGCACGACGAGCGGATCGAGGGGGTCGAGCGGGCCATCATGAAGGCCCGGGCCGGGGAGGCGGCGGTGGCCCCGCTGCTGCTCCAGGGCGCCTTCGCCGAACTGCTGAACCCGGCCGCGCAGCCCGACGACGAGGCGCAGCGGCTGCTGGAGATGCTCACGCCGCGGGAGGTGGAGGTGCTGGTCCGGGTGGCCGACGGCGAGGACACACGGCGGATCGCGGCCGGCATGGGCATCGCCCCGAGCACGGCCCGTACGCATGTCCAGCGCGTCCTGATGAAGCTGGGGGTGGGGTCGCGGCTGGAGGCGGCGGCGCTGGCCGCCAGGACGGGCCTGCTGGACCGGGCCGGGCCCGTGCGGGGCGCCGTCCCCGAGTAGGCGCCCCCGCGCCGGAGCGCCGCCGAGGGGCGCGGGGAACTGCGCGAGCAGCTCCCACGCGCCCGCGGGCGGAAGCGGAGCCTCAGGCCCCCTCTCGCTCTTCCGGCAGCCCCTCCGGAGGCAGCGGCGGAGGCGTGGGCCGGAGCTTGAGCCAGGCCAGGAAGAAGATGCCCAGGAGCAGCATGCCGATGCCGGTCCACAGGTTGATGTTGACGCCCTCGGCCTTGTCGATCGCGGCCTGGGAGTCGGTGATCCCGGTGATCGTGACGATGACGCCGTAGACGACGAACAGTCCGCCGATGATGCGGCGCAGGTCGAAGATCCGTGCCGCCGTCGCGGACTTGGTCTCCAGATCGGTGACCTGCCGCGCCACCTCCTCCTCGGTGTAGCGGTGACGGTCGGGGCGCTCAGGGTGCTCGGTCATGGTTTCCTCGATCCTCCCGCGTCAGAACGAGAACGGGATGTAGCAGGCGGCGGCGAGGACGACCGCGCCCCAGCCCAGCAGGGCCGGCTTGCGGTACCACGCGTCGTCGCCCTCGGCGGGCGGCTCGGACATGCCGGGGGAGCGGGTGCCGTAGACGAGGCCCTGCAGTTCCTCCGCCGGCTTCGGCTTGGTGAACAGGGACACCGCGACCATCACCACCGCGCCGGCGACGAAGCCCGCGATCGCGGAGACGAAGTTGGCGCCCTGGTCGGTGGGGATCGAGACGATGCCCTTCTTGTACAGCACGAAGTAGTTGACCATCGCGGTGACGGTGCCGGCGAGCAGGCCCCAGAACCCGGACTTCGCGGACGCCCGCTTCCAGAACATGCCGACGACGAAGACGACGAACATCGGCACGTTGAAGAAGGAGAACAGCGTCTGCAGGTAGCTCATGATGTTCGAGAACGAGGACGCCAGGAACGCCGTGCCGATGGAGGCGCAGACGCCGATCGCGGTGATCAGGCGGCCGAAGCGGACGTAGTAGCCGTCCTCGCGGTCCCGGACCACGTACTTCGCCCAGATGTCGTTGGTGAACACCGTGTTGAACGACGACACGTTCGCCGCCATGCCCGCCATGAAGGCGGCCAGCAGACCGGTGACGGCGATGCCGAGCACACCGTTGGGCAGCAGTTCCTGCATCAGGTACGGGATGGCGTCGTTGTACTGGTAGCCGGAGCCGGCGGTGCCGAACTTCGGGATCAGAGCGGCGGCGACCAGGCCCGGGATCATCACCAGGAAGACGATGAAGATCTTGGGGTAGGCCGCGATGAGCGGTGTGCGCTGGCCCGCCGAGAGGTTCTTCGCGGACAGGGCGCGCTGCACCTCGGCGAAGTTGGTGGTCCAGTAGCCGAAGGAGAGCACGAAGCCGAGGCCGAGGACGATGGTGAGCCAGTTGGCGCCGAGCGGGTTGGCGTGGCCGATGCCGGTGCCTCCCCAGGCCGTGGTGAAGTCGGCGCCGTGGGTCGCGGTGAGCTTGTCGGTCAGCCCGCCCCAGCCGCCGACCTTCTTCAGGCCGAGGACGGTGATCGGGATGAGCGCGGCGAGGATCACGAAGAACTGGAGGACCTCGTTGTAGATCGCCGAGGACAGGCCGCCCAGGGTGATGTAGGCGAGGACGAAGGCGCCGGCGACGACGATGGCGACCCACTGCGGCCAGCCGAGCAGGGCCTCCACGACGATCGCGAGGGCGTAGAGGTTGACGCCGGCGATGAGGATCGCGGCGAACGCGAACAGGGCCGAACTGAGCAGGTGCGCGGCCCGGTCGAAGCGCAGCAGCAGGAACTCGGGGACCGAGCGGACCTTGCTGCCGTAGTAGAAGGGCATCATCACCAGGCCGAGGAAGACCATGGCGGGGATGGCGCCGATCCAGTACCAGTGGACGGTGTAGGCGCCGTACTGGGCGCTGTTGGCGGCCATGCCGAGGATCTCGGTGGCCGCCAGGTTCGCCGAGATGAAGGCGAGGCCGGTGATCCACGCGGGCAGCGAGCGTCCGGACAGGAAGAAGTCGAGGCTGGTCTTCACGGAGCGGCGGGCGGCGAAGCCGATGCCGAGGACGACGACGAAGTAGATCGCCAGGATCGTGTAGTCCAGCCAGTTGGTGGGGAGCCGTAGCTCCGCCGCCAGGTAGGCGGGGGCGTCTGTGGGGGTGTGCATGAGAACTCGCTTCGTTGCGCGAACTGATCCAGAGCGGAACCTACGCCGCCGTGTTCAGTATTTGAACACTTCTGCTGGTGTTCTTTGTTTGATTGTGATCGACCAAGGGTGTGTCGGAGTGTGATCTGTTATGTTTGATTGTGTTGAGTGATTGGGTGAGGACAGTGCGGCCGCACCCGTAGGGCCCGAACAAGGAGTCCGGCGTGAAGAAGACCTCGACCCGGCTGGCCGACGGTCGTGAGCTGATCTACTACGACCTGCGGGACGACACCGTGCGCGACGCGGCCGACCGGCGCCCGCTGGACCGTACGGTCACCACCTCCGAGATCCGCCGCGACCCGCTGCTGGGCGACTCCGTCGCCGTCGCCTCCCACCGCCAGGGCCGCACCTACCACCCGCCGGCCGACGAGTGCCCCCTGTGCCCCACGCGGGGCGACCGGCTCAGCGAGATCCCCGACTCCTCGTACGACGTCGTCGTCTTCGAGAACCGGTTCCCCTCCCTCGCCGGCGACTCCGGCCGCTGCGAGGTCGTCTGCTTCACCTCCGACCACGACGCCTCCTTCGCCGACCTCACCGGGGACCAGGCGCGGCTGGTGCTGGACGCGTGGACGGACCGCACGTCGGAGCTGTCGCATCTGCCCTCCGTCGAGCAGGTGTTCTGTTTCGAGAACCGCGGTGCCGAGATCGGTGTGACCCTCGGCCACCCGCACGGACAGATCTACGCCTACCCCTTCACCACCCCCCGCACCGCGCTGATGCTCCGCTCGCTGGCCGCCCACAAGGAGGCCACCGGCGGGGAGAACCTGTTCGACGCGGTCCTCGCGCGGGAACTCGCCGGTGAGCGGGTCGTCCTTGAGGGTGAACACTGGGCGGCCTTCGTGCCGTACGCGGCGCACTGGCCCTACGAGGTCCACCTGTACCCGAAGCGCCGCGTGCCCGATCTGCTCGCGCTGGACGAGGCGGCACGCACAGAGTTCCCCCAGGTGTATCTGGAACTCTTGAGGCGCTTCGACCGGATCTTCGGCACGGGTGAGGCTCCGACGCCGTACATCGCGGCCTGGCACCAGGCCCCGTTCGGCGCGCTGGAGGAGTTCGACGGGGTGACGCGCGACGACTTCGCGCTTCACCTCGAGCTTTTCACCATCCGCCGCACTTCCGGCAAGCTGAAGTTTCTCGCGGGTTCCGAGTCCGGCATGAACGTGTTCATCAACGACGTGCCGCCGGAGCGCGCGGCCGAGCGACTGCGAGAGGTAGCGAGTTCATGAAGTACCTGGTGACGGGTGGGGCCGGATACGTCGGCAGTGTCGTGGCCCAGCACCTGCTGGAGGCCGGCCACGAGGTCACCGTCCTCGACAACCTCTCCACGGGCCACCGCGCGGGCGTGCCCGCGGGAGCCGCGTTCGTCGAGGGCGACATCCGCGACGCCGCCAAGTGGCTCGACCCCTCCTTCGACGGCGTGCTGCACTTCGCCGCGTTCTCGCAGGTCGGCGAGTCGGTGGTGAAGCCGGAGAAGTACTGGGAGAACAACGTCGGCGGCAGCATGGCGCTGCTCGCCGCGATGCGCGAGGCCCGCGTCCGCACGCTGGTGTTCTCCTCCACCGCGGCGACCTACGGCGAGCCGGAGCAGACCCCGATCCCGGAGACCGCCCCGACCCGCCCCACCAGCCCCTACGGCGCCTCCAAGCTCGCCGTCGACCACATGATCACCGGCGAGGCCACCGCCCACGGCCTGGCCGCGGTGTCGCTGCGCTACTTCAACGTCGCCGGGGCGTACGGCGCGCAGGGCGAGCGCCACGACCCCGAGTCGCACCTCATCCCCCTGGTCCTCCAGGTCGCCCAGGGCCGCCGCGACGCCATCTCGGTCTACGGCGACGACTACCCGACCCCCGACGGCACCTGCGTCCGCGACTACATCCACGTCGCCGACCTGGCCGAGGCCCACCTGCTGGCGCTGACGGCCGCCCGGCCGGGCGAGCACCTGATCTGCAACCTCGGCAACGGCAACGGCTTCTCCGTCCGCGAGGTCATCGAGACCGTCCGCGAGGTCACCGGCCACCCGATCCCGGAGGTCACCGCCCCGCGCCGGGGCGGCGACCCCGCCGTCCTGGTCGCCTCCGCGGACACCGCCCGCGAGAAACTGGGCTGGAACCCGACCCGCGCGGACCTCGCGGGCATCGTCGCGGACGCGTGGGAGTTCGCGCAGAGCATCACAAGGGAGCAGTAGTGGGGGCACAGCAGGTCGCCGAGCGCTTCGCCGAGCTGTACGGGGCGGAGCCGGAGGGGGTGTGGGCGGCGCCGGGCCGGGTCAACCTGATCGGCGAGCACACCGACTACAACGACGGCTTCGTCATGCCGTTCGCGCTGCCGCACCAGGCGCTCGCGGCGGTCTCCCGTCGCACCGACGGCGTCCTGCGCCTGCACTCGGCGGACATCGAGGGCGGCGTCGCGGAACTGCGCCTGGAGGCCCTCGCCCCCGGAACCGACCACGACTGGACGGCGTACCCGGCGGGCGTGGTCTGGGCCCTGCGCGAGGCGGGCCACGAGATCACCGGCGCGGACGTCCACCTCTCCTCGACGGTCCCGACGGGCGCCGGCCTGTCCTCCTCGGCCGCCCTGGAGGTCGTGATCGCCCTCGCCCTGAACGACCTGTACGACCTGGGCCTCCAGCGCTGGAAACTGGCCCGCCTGTGCCAGCGCGCCGAGAACGTCTACGTCGGCGCGCCGACCGGGATCATGGACCAGACGGCGTCGGCCTGCTGCGAGCAGGGCCACGCGCTGTTCCTGGACACGCGCGACCTGTCCCAGCAGCAGATCCCCTTCGACCTCGCGGCCGAGGGCCTGCGCCTGCTGGTCGTGGACACCCAGGTCAAGCACGCCCACAGCGGCGGCGAGTACGGCAGGCGCCGGGCCGGCTGCGAGAAGGGCGCGGCCCTGCTCGGCGTCGACGCCCTGCGGGACATCCCCTACGACGACCTGGACGCGGCCCTCGCCCGCCTCGGCGACGAGGAGGAGGTGATCCGCCTGGTGCGGCACGTGGTGACCGAGGACCAGCGGGTCGAGCGCACGGTGGCCCTGCTCCGCGCCGGCGACCCCCGCTCCATCGGCCCGATCCTCACCGAGGGCCACGCCTCCCTCCGCGACGACTTCCGCATCTCCTGCCCGGAGCTGGACCTGGTCGTGGACACCGCCCTCGCCCACGGCGCCCTCGGCGCCCGCATGACGGGCGGCGGCTTCGGCGGCTCGGCGATCGTCCTGGCGGAGGCGACCGACGTCGACACCCTCACCAAGACGATCGAGGAGGCCTTCGCGGCAGCGGCCTTCACCGCACCCCGCGTCTTCGAGGCGGTTCCGTCGGCGGGGGCCCGCCGGCTGGGCTGACGCCCGTCGCCCCGACCGGCCCCGTACGTGATCATCGTGTACGGGGCCGATGTCGTACCGGCACCGCGCGCGAAGAGCGAAGCCCCGTGCCCCGCGCGTGACTTGACGTGGCCTGGCGGTAATGTACACGCCCGTCACCGCCGTGCCCGGCTGTGCATCAGGAGACGCGGGGGAGGCCAACGATGGCGTGGGAGGAATGGGACCAGCTGAAGGCCCGGGCGGCCGATCGGCATTCCACACGCATGCAGCTCAACCAGTACCCGGCCGACCAGGGCGGTGGCAGCACCAAGGGAGACCTTGTCGTAGGGCACGAGGATCTCGAAGCGGTCGGTAAGGCGGCCCACGAGCTGTTCGACCACTTCACGACCTACAGCGGGCACGCGAGCGTGACCTCCGAGGCGGCGGCGGGCGGACTCAAGGGCGAGGGTTTCGCCCTGGGAGACGCGCTGGAGCATGTGACGCAGCGATGGAGCGAGCAGACGAAGACCCTGCTGGACGCCTGCGCGCACATCTCCAACCACCTGCGCTACACCAAGAACCGGCACGACGCCGACGACTCGTACATCGCCGGCTCGGTCAGCGGCATCTCGGCGCTCGACGAGGGCTTCGACGACCGGAAGGGCCACTGACGCCCATGGACCTCGACGCACTGCGCCACGGCAACTTCTCCAAGCTCGGCGAAGCCGTCACCGACTGGGAACAGATGACGAAGAAGCTCGCCGACCTCAAGAGGGACGCCGAGGACAACCTCAAGGCGAAAGCCGACAAGGCCAAATGGGCGGGAGTCAACGCGACCGTCAGCCGGGAGTTCATCGCCAAGACCGCCGCCGAGTTCGCCGACGCGCACACACAGGCCGACTCCATCACCAAGATCCTCAGTGACACGCATGGCGAACTCGTCGGCTTCCGCACCCAGCTCAACGACGCGATCAAGCGGGCCAACGACAAGAGCCTGACTGTGATCGACAACCATGACGGCACGTTCTCCGTCATGGGCAACACCCGCCCGGACTGGACGTCGGACCCCAGCGGGAACACCGGCGCGACGGACCAGAAGGTGGTCGACGCCTTCCGCAACGAGATCCAGGGCATCCTGAGCAAGGCGACGGAGAGCGACGACAGCGCGGCGAAGGTGCTCAAGCTCCTTGTCGACCAGGCCAAGTACGGCTTTTCCGACGCCTCGTACGAGAACCGGGACGAGGCGGTCAAGGCCGTCGCCGCGGCGGAGAAGCTCGCGAAGACGGCCAAGCACCCCGACGACATGTCCCTCGACGACATCGCCGCCTTCAACCGCGAGATGGCGAAGTACCACGACGATCCCCTGTTCGCGGAGCAGTTCGCGACGCGCCTGGGGGCCAAGGGGACGCTTCAGTTCTGGGCCGACATGGCCTATTCCCACGCCGGTGCCAAGGGCTCGGAACTCCAGGCGATGAAGGACCTGCAGACCAACCTCGGCCTGACCCTGGCCACGGCGACCTTCTCGGACACGGACGCGATGCGGGGGTGGAAGAAGGACCTTCTCGCCGAGACCACCACCAACTTCCGCGACCCCAAGTCACCCAGCCCGATCGGTGCGCTCGGTTACCAGGTCATCAGCAGCCTCATGCGCGACGGCCAGTACGACACGGAGTTCCTCGACGACTACCGCAAGGACCTCTTCAAGGCGGACAGGGGAGCGGGAGGCTCGAACACGGACGACCGGTGGGTCAAGGGGTACGACGGCCTGGACCTGGTCTTCGGCGACGGCAACGGCCGGGATCCGCTGGAGGGACTGTTCGACGGTCTCTCCCACAACCCCGAAGCTGCCGAGCACGCCTTCGAGTCCAAGCCGGACCTGGACCACATGCTCGCCACGACCAAGTACACCGACCGGGGACAGTCCCTCGGACGCGCCCTGGAGAGCGCGGTCACCGGAGTCGCCAACGGCGACACCTACTCCGGAGCCCCACCGCACAGCGCGGCCCAGGTCAGGATCATGGCGAACATCATGCAGGCGGTGGCCGATCCGGACGGTGGCGGGGACCTGGTGTCCCAGGGGCTCGGTGAGAGTTTCGGGGACATGGCCGCCGCGTACATGCCGGAAATCAGCTGTGCCTTCAAGGGACCGGAGAGCGAGGCCGTCTTCCTGACGACCAGCGAGGCCCCGAGAGGCCTCAATCTCACGGATGTCACGCGTTTCCTGTCGGCCACCGCCGCGGATCCCGCCGGGCGCGCAGGGATCATTTACGGCGAAAGCATCTACACCGGAAGTCTCTTGCAGGAGCACCTGTCGAACCCCGATCTGTTCGACGGGGACCAAAAACAGGTTCTCAACGACATCGGCAGGAACGCCGGGATCATCGAAGGGATCGTCGGGCATTCCGCTGCGAACTCGGAAGTCGGCAAGGCCATCGACGGCGAGAAGGAGTTCAACGAAGAACTCAAGGCCAAGGGGGACTTCGCCAAGACCTGGGTCTCGATCGGCCTGACCGGGCTCAAGGTTCCCGCGCAGTACGGCGGCGACGTCATGGGGTCCGTGATCGGGGGCGGAGCCGGTGCCGTCGCCGGTGCCGCCGTCGACCGTCTGCTCGACGGGCAGCAGATGAAGGGTGCCGAGGACCAGGGGCTGTACTACTCCAGCAAGGACCTGTTCTCGATGCGGGACTCGGTCAGCCAGCAGACGATCTGGTCGGTGGACGACGCCTTGGCGCGCAACCACGTGCACCTGCCGAAGGACGAGATCGACGACTCCGTGGGGCAGGCCGTCAACGACGGCTGGAAGGATGCCGACTACTACCTGAACCGCTCGAAGGTGAAGTATGGCTGAGGCAGGATCCGGCCGTACGGGGAAGGCCCGCCCTGCGAAGCAGGTCTACTCCGTACGAGCGTTCTTCATCGCGGTCGCGGTCCTCGTACTGGTGTGCGGCGGGCTCTTCCTGTTCTTCGTGAAAGGGCTGTATCTGCTCCCGGACAAGGTCTGCGAAGCTTCCGTCCAGCGAGATCTCGTCATCCATACTCTGCCGCGGGCGCGCGCAGCGGAGGAATGGGCGGATCACCAAGGCGGTGGCAGTCGCGAGTTCATGTTCGATTGCCGTGTCTCGACCAGCGGTCACTCGATCCTGTCGGGTGGGGTGAACCTGCGGGAGTCGTCGAAGGCCGCCTGGGCGGACGGCTACAGCGGTGCCGCGGGCACCGCCGTCGTGCGGACCTCGGCGGGCCGTGTGGCAGGGCTGGCGCAGGTCGACACCGACCACGGCGTCGCTTCCGTGTACGTGCCCTGTGAGCCGAAGGGCGCCGGGGAAGGGCCGGACGGTGCCTCCGGGCCCCGTGCCCTGGTGGCGGAGGCCAGTGTGACCGGGAAGAGCAGGGTCTCAGGCGCGGCCCTGCGTCAGGCCCTGACCGACTTCGCCTACCAACTCACCCGCCACGCCTATGACCTGGCCGAGTGCAAGGGACCGGGGGGCTTCCCCGCGCAGCTGCCGCGCTACGACCGCTGACGGAGGACGGCTTCCCCCACGCGCCCGGACGGCGGGGGCCCGCCGGCTGGGCTGAGGTTGTCTCGGGGCAGTCGTTTCGTCAGGGTGTACTCCGTGATCCCCGGCGGGTAGTCGGGGATCACGCACACCACCTCGTAGCCCTGTTTCCGGTAGAACTCCGGGGCCTGGAAGTCCCAGGTCTCCAGGCGGGAGGCGGTGCAGCCGCGGTCGGTGGCGAGGTGCTCGGCCTCGGCGAGCAGACGGGTGCCCAGGCCGGTGCCGCGGTGGGCGGTGTCGACCCACAGGTAGGTGATGTGCAGCCAGGTCGTCCACGTGTGGCCGACCAGGCCGCCCGCCAGGCCGCCGGAGGGGTCCAGGGCCCAGACGTGGAGGGGGACCTCGCGTTCGCCGGGCGTCCCGCGCAGGGCCGCGAGCACCGGGGACGCCGCCGTGTTGGTGTCCCGCAGCCGCGAGCGGAGCAGATCGCGTCGGTCTTTGTCGACTTCCGCCTCAATACGAAACATGCGGCACACCATAAACGCGCCGGACGGCCAGTTCTGTAAATCCGCTTCCGCTGCGTGCTGCCATCCGTACTCTGTGGAACAGCACCGGTGGGGGCCGGTGTCGCATCAGGGGGCGAGACAGGCGGGTACGGCACCCGCGGAGGGGTGGCAGTCTCCGCAACGGCGGCGGCCGTGCGGCGCGCGTCCTTGGCCGTGGGTGTCGTACCCGTGTTGGTCGTCGTCCTCCGGATCCTTTCCGGATTCGTCCGGGCCGGCCTATTCCGGAGCCTTCCGGACCTTGGTATCCCCTGCTCCGCGCGGAGCCCGGGGAAGGGGGTTACGTGGTTCGCACCCGAGTCCTGGTCGTGGACGACCACCGCATCTTCGCCGAGTCGCTCGCCGCCGCGCTGGCCGCCGAGCCCGACGTCGACGTCGCCGCGGCCGGCAGTGGTCCTGCCGCGCTGCGCTGCCTGGAGCGCGCGGCCGGCGACGGCAGACGGTACGACGTGCTGCTGGTCGACGCCGATCTCGGCGGCCGGCTGCCCGGCGCCCGTCCGGCCGTACCCGTGCAGGAGGGCGACGAGGAGGGCCTGGTCGACGGCATCTCGCTGGTCGCCGGGGTCCGCGCCGCCCAGCCCGCCGTACGGATCGTCGTCCTCGCCGAGAAGGACGACCCGCGCCGCGCGGCCCTCGCGCTGCAGGCCGGGGCCTCCGGCTGGGTCGCCAAGGACTGCTCGCTGTCGCGGCTGCTGACGGTGATCCGGGGGGTGCTGCGCGACGAGACCCATCTGCCGCCCGCGCTGCTCACGGCGGTGCTGAAGGAGCTGACGGCGGCCCGCAGGCACCGCACCGAGAGCGAGCGGCTCGTGGAGTCCCTCACCCCGAGGGAACGGGAGGTGCTGCGCTGCATGGTCGCCGGGCTCGGCCGCAAGGCCGTCGCCGAGCGGCTGTTCCTCTCCCCGCACACCGTCCGCACCCACATGCAGAACGTCCTCGGCAAACTGGGCGTCCACTCCACCCTGGCCGCCGTCGCCCTGGCCAGACGGGCGGGTGTCGGCCCGGCCGACCTGGGGTCCGCCGGGCGGGTCGTGCCGGAGGAGACGAACAGCGCCTGATCGGACCGGGTGAGCGAAAGGACGGAGGAGAGGGGCTCCCCGCGGCGCGTCCGGCGGGACGGCGACCTCGCGGGTGCGCGTGCCCGGTCCTGCGGGCGCGGCCGGGCGGGCGCGGCGCCTCAGCCGGGGATGTTGTCGAACGGGGCGGTCAGCTGGCGTAGCAGGCCGGCCAGTTCGGCGCGCTGGGCGCGGGAGAGCTCGCCGAGGATCGCCCGCTCCTGCTCCAGCAGACCCGCCAGTGCCTGGTCGGCGCGGTCCCGGCCCTCGTCGGTCAGCCGGACGAGGACGCCCCTGCGGTCGCTCGGGTCGGGCAGCCGCTCCACCAGGCCCTTCTTCGCCAGCCGGTCGATGCGGTTGGTCATGGTGCCGGAGGTGACCAGCGTCTGTGTCAGCAGCTGGCCGGGGGAGAGCTGGTACGGCGTTCCCGCGCGCCGCAGCGCGGTCAGCACATCGAACTCCCAGGGCTCCAGCTGGTGCTCGGAGAAGGCGAGCCGGCGGGCGCGGTCCAGGTGCCGGGCGAGCCGGCTGACCCGGCTCAGTACTTCCAGCGGCTCCACGTCGAGGTCCGGGCGCTCCCGGCGCCACGCTGCGACCAGCCGATCGACCTCGTCCTCCATGGAGATCAGTGTAGTGGTTGTGTCGACGTGAAGTCTCTTGATGTCGAGTCTCTTGACGGCGAGATAATTGGGCGGGGAAAGTGGGTGCCATGACGACGCCCCGCTGGGACCCCGCCCAGTACCTCCGCCACGCCGGGCACCGGGCCCGGCCCTTCACCGACCTCCTCGCCCGGATCCCGGCACTCCCCGGCGACCGCCCCCGCATCGCCGACCTCGGCTGCGGCCCCGGCAACGTCACCGCCCTGCTCGCCGACCGCTGGCCCACCGCCCACATCACCGGCTACGACAACTCACCCGAGATGCTCGACAGGGCCCACGTCGAGCACGAGGGCCCCACGCCCGGCGGCCGCCTGGACTTCGCCCACGCCGACCTGCGCACCTGGACGCCCGCCGAGACCTACGACCTGATCGTCTCCAACGCCACCCTCCAGTGGGTACCGGGCCACACCGACCGCTTCCCCGACTGGATCGCCGCCCTCGCCCCCGGCGGCACCCTCGCCTTCCAGGTCCCCGACAACATCGACGCCCCGCTCCACGCCCTCATGCGGAACCTCGCCGACACCCCCCGCTGGCGCGACCGCCTCGCCGGCGTGCTGCGCCGCACCGACTCCGTCCCCGCCCCCGGCGCCTACCTGGACCGCCTCACCCGCCTCGGCTGCGCAGCCGACGTGTGGCAGACGACGTACTTCCACGTCCTGCCCGGCGAGGACCCGGTCCTCGACTGGGTCAAGGGCACCGGCCTGCGCCCCGCCCTGACCGCCCTCGCCGACGACACGGAGGCCCGCGACGCGTTCCTCACCGAGTACCGGGACCTGCTGCGCACGGCGTACCCGAGCGCGCCGTACGGGACCGTCCTTCCCTTCCGGCGGCTGTTCGCCGTCGCGGTGAAGGGGGAGTGAGAGCGGTGCTGGTCGCCGTCGACCACGTGCAGCTGGCCGCACCGCCCGGCTCGGAGCCCGAGCTGCGGTCGTACTACACCGGTGTCCTCGGCATGACCGAGGTCCCCAGGCCTCCCGCGCTCGCCGCACGCGGCGGCTGCTGGTTCGAGGCGGGGTTCGTCCGGCTCCACGTGGGCGTGGAGCCGGACTTCCGTCCCGCGAAGAAGGCCCACCCGGGGCTGCGGGTCACCGGCATCGAGGCCTACGCGGCCCGGCTGGCCGCCCACGGGGTCCGGGTCACCTGGGACGACCGCCTCCCCGGCCACCGGCGCTTCTTCTGCGAGGACCCCGTCGGCAACCGCCTGGAGTTCCTCCAGCCCCGCTGACCCGCCCTACGCCTTCCGGTGCCCTATCAGCCGCGGCTTCTGCTCCAGCCCGTCCAGGCCGTGCCAGGCCAGGTTCACCAGGTGGGCCGCCACCTCCGCCTTCTTGGGGCGGCGCACGTCCAGCCACCACTGGCCGGTCAGGGCGACCATGCCGACCAGGGCCTGGGCGTACAGCGGGGCCAGCTTCGGGTCGAAGCCGCGGGACTTGAACTCGCGGCCCAGGATGTCCTCCACCTGCGTGGCGATGTCGGAGATCAGCGAGGCGAAGGACCCCGTGGACTGGGGGATGGGGGAGTCACGGACCAGGATGCGGAAGCCGTCCGTGTACTCCTCGATGTAGTCCAGCAGCGCGAACGCCGCCTGCTCGCACAGCTCGCGGGGGTGGCCGGCGGTCAGGGAACCGGTCACCATGTCCAGCAGGCGCCGCATCTCACGGTCCACCACCACCGCGTACAGCCCCTCCTTGCCGCCGAAGTGCTCGTACACCACCGGCTTGGACACCCCGGCCTTCGCCGCGATCTCCTCCACCGACGTGCCCTCGAAGCCCTTCGCCGCGAAGAGGGTGCGACCGATCTCCAGCAGCTGCTGGCGGCGCTCGGCACCGGTCATACGGGTCCGGCGGGTCCGCCGCTGCTTGTCGTTGCCTGAAGTGCTGCTGGAGTCGGTCGCCACGGCGTCAATCATGCCGCCTTCGCGGTCTCCTTCCGGCGCCGGGAGCCGCCCTCATCGGTGCTGCGGCGCGAATCGATACGCGAGCGTGACGGCCAGCGCACGTCGTACGCCCAGCCGAACGCCTCGAAGATACGGATGAACCGGGCCGAGGAGTCGATCTGGCCGCGCATCACACCGTGCCGCGCGGAGGTCGGGTCGGCGTGGTGCAGGTTGTGCCAGGACTCCCCGCAGGACAGGACCGCCAGCCACCACACGTTGCCCGAACGGTCCCGCGACTTGAACGGCCGCTTGCCGACCGCGTGGCAGATCGAGTTGATCGACCAGGTCACGTGGTGCAGCAGCGCCACCCTCACCAGCGACCCCCAGAAGAACGCGGTGACCGCGCCCCACCAGGACATCGTCACCAGCCCCCCGATCAGCGGCGGCAGACCCAGGGACAGGGCCGTCCACAGCACGAACTGGCGGGAGATCGCCCGGATCGCCTTGTCCTTGATCAGGTCCGGCGCGTACTTGTCCTGCGGAGTCTGCTCCTCGTCGAACATCCAGCCGATGTGGGCCCACCACAGGCCCTTCATCAGCGCGGGAAGCGTCTCCCCGAACCGCCAGGGGGAGTGAGGGTCGCCCTCGGCGTCGGAGAACTTGTGGTGCTTGCGGTGGTCGGCCACCCAGCGCACCAGCGGGCCCTCGACCGCCATGGAACCCATGATCGCCAGCGCGATCCTGAGCGGCCGCTTGGCCTTGAACGAGCCGTGGGTGAAATACCGGTGAAAACCGATGGTGATGCCGTGGCACCCGAGGAAGTAGAAGAAGACCAGCAGGCCCAGATCGAGCCAGCTCACCCCCCAGCCCCAGGCCAGCGGCACGGCCGCCACGAGTGCCACGAAGGGCACGACGATGAACAGGAGCAACGTGATCTGCTCGATCGAACGCTTCTGCTCACCGCCCAGCGTGGCGGAGGGAGGGGGTGTGTCGGTGGCCTTACGGGCTTCTTCGATCACATCGGAACTTGAGGTCATGCGCGTCCCCTGTGGGGTCGATGGTCGAGGCAGATGCCGGGTCTGCGGGACCGAGCGGGACTCGACGGTACTTCCCTACGGTTCCGTAACCTACGGCGTCGTAAGTATGGCAGCGAGATGTGCGGCGGCAAGAGCCCCAGACCCTGCGCGTCCACATGGCCACCTATCCTTGGACTCGGTCGGACAGCGCGGTCCGCTGAAGTTTCCCTTCCCGGACGCACCGGCCCGTATGCGGCGCCCCGCCGCCTGGCAGCCGGCCGGGTTCCCTCCCAGACGAGCTTCAACACTGCAAGGAGCCGCACCTGTGAGCAGTGCCGACGACCAGACCACCACGACCAGCAGCGAGCTGCGCGCCGACATCCGCCGGCTGGGTGATCTCCTCGGAGAGACCCTCGTCCGGCAGGAAGGCCCCGAGCTCCTCGAACTGGTCGAAAAGGTCCGCCGCCTCACCCGCGAGGACGGCGAGGCCGCCGCCGAGCTGCTGCGCGGCACCGAGCTGGAGACCGCGGCCAAGCTGGTCCGCGCCTTCTCCACCTACTTCCACCTCGCCAACATCACCGAGCAGGTACACCGCGGCCGGGAGCTGCGCGCCCGGCGCGCCGCCGAGGGCGGCCTGCTCTCCCGCACCGCCGACCGGCTCAAGGACGCCGACCCCGAGCACCTGAAGCAGACGGTCCGCAACCTCAACGTCCGCCCGGTCTTCACCGCACACCCCACCGAGGCCGCCCGCCGGTCCGTCCTCAACAAGCTCCGGCGCATCGCCGCGCTCCTGGACACCCCCGTCCTCGACAGCGACCGCCGCCGCCACGACGTCCGCCTCGCCGAGAACATCGACCTCGTCTGGCAGACCGACGAGCTGCGCGTCGTACGCCCCGAACCCGCCGACGAGGCCCGCAACGCCATCTACTACCTGGACGAACTGCACGCCGACGCCGTCGGCGACGTCCTGGAGGACCTCACCGCGGAACTGGAGCGCGTCGGCGTCAAGCTGCCCGACGACACCCGCCCCCTCACCTTCGGCACCTGGATCGGCGGCGACCGCGACGGCAACCCCAACGTCACCCCCCAGGTGACCTGGGACGTCCTCATCCTCCAGCACGAGCACGGCATCAACGACGCCCTGGACACCATCGACGAGCTGCGCGGACTGCTCTCCAACTCCATCCGCTACGCCGGCGCCACCCAGGAACTCCTCGACTCCCTCCAGACCGACCTGGACCGGCTCCCCGAGATCAGCCCCCGCTACAAGCGCCTCAACGCCGAGGAGCCCTACCGGCTCAAGGCCACCTGCATCCGGCAGAAGCTGGAGAACACCAAGCAGCGCCTCGCCAAGGGCACCCCCCACGAGGACGGCCGCGACTACCTCGGCACCAGCGAACTGCTCGCTGACCTCAGGATCATCCAGACCTCCCTGCGCGAGCACCGCGGCGGCCTCTTCGCCGACGGCCGCCTCGCCCGCACCATCCGCACCCTGGCCGCCTTCGGCCTCCAGCTCGCCACCATGGACGTCCGCGAACACGCCGACGCCCACCACCACGCCCTCGGCCAGCTCTTCGACCGGCTCGGCGAGGAGTCCTGGCGCTACGCCGACATGCCCCGCGACTACCGGGCCAAGCTCCTCGCCAAGGAACTCCGCTCCCGGCGCCCCCTCGCCCCCACCCCGGCACCCGTCGACGCCGCCGGACAGAAGACCCTCGGCGTCTTCCAGACCGTCAAGAAGGCCCTGGAGGTCTTCGGCCCCGAAGTCATCGAGTCCTACATCATCTCGATGTGCCAGGGCGCCGACGACGTCTTCGCCGCCGCCGTCCTCGCCCGCGAGGCCGGCCTCGTCGACCTGCACGCCGGCTGGGCCAAGATCGGCATCGTCCCCCTCCTGGAGACCACCGACGAGCTGAAGGCCGCCGACACCATCCTGGAGGACATGCTCTCCGACCCGTCCTACCGGCGCCTGGTCGCGCTGCGCGGCGACGTCCAGGAGGTCATGCTCGGCTACTCCGACTCCTCCAAGTTCGGCGGCATCACCACCAGCCAGTGGGAGATCCACCGCGCCCAGCGCCGGCTGCGCGACGTCGCCCACCGCTACGGCGTCCGCCTGCGCCTCTTCCACGGCCGCGGCGGCACCGTCGGCCGCGGCGGCGGCCCCTCCCACGACGCCATCCTCGCCCAGCCCTGGGGCACCCTCGAAGGCGAGATCAAGGTCACCGAGCAGGGCGAGGTCATCTCCGACAAGTACCTCATCCCCTCCCTCGCCCGGGAGAACCTGGAACTGACCGTCGCCGCCACCCTCCAGGCCTCCGCCCTGCACACCGCGCCCCGCCAGTCCGACGAGGCCCTCGCCCGCTGGGACGCGGCCATGGACGTCGTCTCCGACGCCGCCCACGCCGCCTACCGCCGCCTGGTCGAGGACCCCGACCTGCCGACGTACTTCCTCGCGTCGACACCCGTGGACCAGCTCGCCGACCTGCACCTGGGCTCCCGGCCCTCCCGCCGCCCCGGCTCCGGCGTGTCGCTCGACGGCCTGCGGGCCATCCCGTGGGTGTTCGGCTGGACCCAGTCCCGGCAGATCGTCCCCGGCTGGTTCGGCGTCGGCTCCGGCCTCAAGGCCCTGCGCGAAGCCGGCCTCGACACCGTCCTCGACGAGATGCACCAGCAGTGGCACTTCTTCCGCAACTTCATCTCCAACGTCGAGATGACCCTCGCCAAGACCGACCTGCGCATCGCCCAGCACTACGTCGACACCCTCGTCCCCGACGAGCTCAGGCACGTCTTCGACACCATCAAGGCCGAACACGAGCTGACCGTCGCCGAGGTCCTCCGGGTCACCGGCGAGAGCGAACTCCTGGACGCCCAGCCCGTCCTGAAGCAGACCTTCGCCATCCGCGACGCCTACCTGGACCCGATCTCCTACCTCCAGGTCGCCCTGCTCAAGCGGCAGCGCGACGCCGCCGCGGCCGGCGTGAACCCCGACCCGCTGCTCTCCCGCGCCCTGCTCCTCACCGTCAACGGCGTGGCAGCAGGCCTGCGCAACACCGGCTGACCTGCGGAAACACCAAAAAGGCGCCCCCGAGGTCGTACGACCCCGGGGGCGCCCCCGTCTCCCGGACCACCGGCCCCCGCATCACCGCCGCATCACTGCAACGCCACGAACGCCGCCGTCAGCAGCCCCGCCCCCGCCAACCCCAGCACCCACGCCGGCCGGACCAGCCGCATCCCGCCCGCGACCACCACCGCCGCCAGCAACAGCGCCCCGCCGAGCGGAACCCACGCGTACAGCACCCCCGCCGGACCCGACCGCACCGCACTCCCCGAATCCGGCTTCAGCACCACGTCGTACGTCGCCCCCACCCGCACCGCCACGGACTGCGCGATCTCCACCCGCGCCCGCGGCCGCGCCCCCGCCGACCCCGGCGTGAACGGACCGCCGCACACACCCTGCGCGCACCCCGTCACCCGCACCGTGCCCCGTTCACGTCCCTTGGTCAGCATCACGTGCTGGGCGGTCCCCCAGGACCCCCACACCCCGGCGAACACGATCAGCGCGGCGAGCGCGCCCATCACCGCGACCCGCCCGAACCGCAACGCGGACACGGACGCCTGACGAGCGGTACTGGCTGTGGCAGGCATGGCCGGGATCATTGGCCATACCCCTGCGACCGGTCAACTCCGCGGGCGCCAAGCCCGGACAAGTCAGGAGTTGTACGCGCTCTGCGCCCGCTCCAGCCCCTCCGTCACCAGGGACTCCACCGCGTCCGCCGCACGGTCCACGAACCAGTCCAGCTCCTTGCGCTCCGCCGACGAGAAGTCCTTCAGCACGAAGTCCGCCACCTGCATCCGCCCCGGCGGCCGCCCGATCCCGCACCGCACCCGGTGGTACTCCGGCCCCATCGCCTTCGTCATCGACTTCAGACCGTTGTGCCCGTTGTCCCCACCGCCCAGCTTCAGCCGCAGCGTCCCGTAATCGATGTCCAGCTCGTCATGGACCGCCACGACGTTCGCCAACGGAACCTTGTAGAAGTCCCGCAACGCGTTCACCGGACCACCGGACAGATTCATGTACGACATCGGCTTCGCCAGGACCACCCGACGGCTCCCCGGCCCCGCCGGACCGATCCGCCCCTCCAGCACCTGCGCCTGCGCCTTGCCCGCCCGCTTGAACTTCCCCCCGATCCGGTCCGCGAGCAGGTCCGCCACCATGAAACCGACGTTGTGCCGGTTCATGGCGTACTCCGGTCCCGGGTTGCCGAGCCCGACGATCAGCCAGGGATCACTGGCGGCAGTGGTCACGTCCATGTCTCCTTGATACGCGCCAGCCGCCGCTCCCCGCGAGGGAAACGGCGGCTGATCAGCTGATGACGACGGCGAGGATCAGGCCTCGGCGGCCTCTTCGCCCTCGGTGGCCTCGCCCTCGGTCTCCTCGGCCTGGGCGGCCAGGACCTGCAGGACGACCGCGTCATCCTCGACGGCCAGCGTGGTGCCGGACGGGAGGGTGATGTCCTTGGCGAGGACGGAGGCACCGGCCTCCAGGCCCTCGACGGACACGGTGACGGCCTCGGGGATGTGCGTGGCCTCGGTCTCCACCGGCAGCGCGGTCAGGACGTGCTCCAGCAGGTTGCCGCCCGGGGCCAGCTCGCCCTCGGTGTGCACCGGGATCTCGACCGTGACCTTCTCGCCGCGCTTGACCAGCAGCAGGTCGACGTGCTCCAGGAAGCCCTTCAGCGGGTCGCGCTGCACGGCCTTCGGGATCGCCAGCTCGTTGGTCTTGCCGTCGATGTCCAGCGAGATCAGGACGTTCGGCGTACGCAGCGCCAGCAGCAGCTCGTGACCCGGCAGGGTCAGGTGCACCGGGTCGGTGCCGTGGCCGTACAGCACGACCGGCACCTTGTTGTCACGGCGGATACGGCGCGCGGCACCCTTGCCGAACTCGCTGCGCGTCTCGGCGCTGAGCTTCACCTCGGACATATGGATCACTCCTCGTAGAACTCGGAACGGACGTGGTCACCCGGCCACGAACGGCCTGCTACGAAGAGCGCGTCGATAACGGACCGCCGTACACGAGTACGGCCTCCCTCGCCGAGCAACTGCAGCAGTCTACTCGGAGGGGGAGGCCGTACCCAAAACGATCACATCAGATCGCCCGGCAGGGGCTCAACGGACGCGCAGAAACCTCACTGCTCGTCGAAGAGACTCGTCACCGAACCATCCTCGAACACCTCACGCACCGCACTCGCGATCGTCGGAGCGATCGACAACACCGTGATCTTGTCCAGATCCCGGCCCAGCTCCGACGGCGTCGGCAGCGTGTTCGTGAACACGAACTCACTCACCCGCGAGTTCTTCAGCCGATCGGCAGCCGGACCCGACAGCACACCGTGCGTCGCCGTCACGATGACGTCCTCCGCACCGTGCGCGAACAACGCGTCCGCCGCCGCACAGATCGTGCCACCCGTGTCGATCATGTCGTCCACCAGCACACAGACCCGGCCCTTGACCTCGCCCACCACCTCGTGGACCGTCACCTGGTTCGCCACGTCCTTGTCACGCCGCTTGTGCACGATCGCCAGCGGCGCACCCAGACGGTCACACCACCGGTCCGCCACCCGCACCCGGCCCGCGTCCGGCGACACCACCGTCAGCTTCTCCCGGTCCACCTTCTTGCCCACGTAGTCCGCCAGCAGCGGCAACGCGAACAGGTGATCCACCGGACCGTCGAAGAAACCCTGGATCTGATCCGTGTGCAGATCCACCGTCAGGATGCGGTCCGCACCCGCCGTCTTCATCAGATCCGCGATCAGACGCGCCGAGATCGGTTCACGACCCCGGTGCTTCTTGTCCTGCCGCGCGTAACCGTAGAACGGCACGATCACCGTGATGGAACGAGCCGACGCACGCTTCAGCGCGTCGATCATGATCAGCTGCTCCATGATCCACTTGTTGATCGGAGCCGTGTGGCTCTGGATCAGGAAGCAGTCCGCACCACGCGCCGACTCCTGGTAACGGACGTAGATCTCACCATTCGCGAAGTCGAAGGCCTTCGTCGGGACGACCCCGACACCCAGCTGCTGGGCGACCTCCTCGGCAAGCTCGGGGTGGGCGCGGCCGGAGAAGAACATCATCTTCTTCTCGCCGGTCGTCTTGATCCCGGTCACAGCACTGTCTCCTCAGAGGTTGTCTCAGCCAGCCGGCTGCTCGGCGACCTCCCGACTGGGCATGAGAGGCCGTATCAGCTGGTAAAGGTGCGGGTGCACACGTGCGGATGTGCACTTATCACGGTACGCCGTGTTTGGCGCACCCGTTCCCCGTCAGTCCTCGCCCTCACCCCGCCGGGACGCCGCCTCGGCCGCCTTCGCCGCCGCGCTCCCCGGACGCTTCCGCGCCACCCAACCCTCGATATTCCGCTGCTGACCACGGGCCACGGCCAGCGAACCGGGCGGCACATCCTTCGTGATCACGGACCCGGCAGCGGTGTACGCACCGTCCCCGACCGTGACAGGAGCCACAAACATGTTGTCCGAACCCGTCTTGCAGTGCGACCCGACGGTCGTGTGGTGCTTGTGCTCCCCGTCATAGTTCACGAACACACTCGCCGCACCGATGTTCGAGAAATCACCGATCGTCGCGTCCCCCACGTACGACAGATGCGGCACCTTCGTACCCTCACCGATCGACGCGTTCTTCGTCTCGACGTACGTCCCGATCTTGCCCTTGGCCCCCAGCCGCGTCCCCGGCCGCAGATACGCGTACGGCCCCACGGACGCCAGCGGACCCACCACCGCCCCGTCCGACACCGTGTTGTCCACCCGGGCACCCGCACCCACCGACGTGTCCTTCAGCCGGCTGTTCGGCCCGACCTCCGCACCCTCACCCAGATGCGTCGACCCCGTCAGCTGCGTCCCCGGATACACGACGGCGTCCCGCTCGAACGTCACCGTCACATCGACCCACGTCGTCGCCGGATCCACCACGGTCACCCCGTCGAGCATCGCCCGCTCCAGCAACCGGTCGTTCAGGATCCGCCGCGCCTCGGCCAACTGCACCCGGTTGTTGATCCCCGCGATCTCACGGTGATCACCCGCCACACAGGCCCCCACCCGGTGCCCGGCCCCCCGCAGAATCCCCAGCACGTCCGTGAGGTACTCCTCACCCTGGCTGTTGTCCGTCCGCACCTTCTTCAACGCGTCGGCCAGCAGCGCGCCGTCGAACGCGAACACCCCGGAATTGATCTCACGGATCTCCCGCTGGACCTCCGTCGCGTCCTTGTGCTCCACGATCGCCGTGACGGCACCCGTCGCCTCGTCCCGCACGATCCGGCCGTAACCGGTCGCGTCCGGAACCTCCGCGGTCAGCACCGTCACCGCGTTGCCGTCGGCAGCGTGCGTCTCCGCGAGCCGCTTCAGCGTGTCGGCGGTCAGCAGCGGGGTGTCCCCGCACACCACCACCACGGTCCCCTCCACGGCCCCGCCCAGCTCCTCCAGACCCATGCGCACGGCGTGCCCGGTGCCGTTCTGCTCCGCCTGGACGGCCGTCCTGGTCTCCGGGTCGATCTGGTTCAGGTGCGCGGTGACCTGCTCACGGGCGTGGCCGACCACGACGACCAGGTTCTGCGGGTCCAGCTCTCGGGCGGCGGCCAGCACATGGCCGACGAGGGAACGGCCGCAGATCTCGTGCAGGACCTTGGGTGTGGCCGACTTCATACGGGTGCCCTCACCCGCTGCGAGAACGACGACGGCGGCCGGGCGGATGGCGCTCACGGGGTTGCCCTTCGGCTCTGGATGGGTGGGGGTGACAGCCGCAGGATACCGGGGTGTTTTGTGGCGGACATGAGAGCGGGTCCTGACGGTGGTGTTACCGGTCAGGACCCGAACCTGGGTTTTGTGTGCTGTGGCTCCCGGGAGAGGATTCGAACCCCTATAAGTGGTACCAAAAACCACCGTCTTGCCCTTAGACGACCCGGGATTACCCTTATGTCCGATTTCCTAGATCGGTCTCGGACACAGCCCCTACTATGCCGTACCAGGTGCCTTCGATGCGACGGTACAGATCCGCTCCTTGGCGCACTTTGATGCCAAGGCATCCCCGATAGGCGCTTCCCGTGTTCTTGCGCACGGTCGAGGGGTTGTGCCTCTTGAGAATGGTCTTGCCCAGGAGGGTCCTGTCGATGCCGACGAGGTCGGCCCAGTAGCGCTCGGCGGCGTCGATGTCGGCGGATTCGTGGATCATGACCCGGCAGTGCAGGCGATCGCGCGCGACGTTCAACAGGTCGAGCCAGGCAAGGAAGACGGAGATCACTCCCGGGTCACTGTTGACGAACTCCACGCTTTCGCGCCGGGCGTGTGGTTTGTCCTTGGTTCCCTCGGCCCAATACAGGGCGACGCCCGTGATGAAGAGTTCCCGGTCGGAAAGGTCGCCGATCGCCGCTGCGGCCGCCCGCTTGGCCTCTGCTCGCTCGCGGTCTTGTGACGCCCGCAGTCTTGCCAGTCCTGCGTTCATGCGTGCCCGCTGTTCCTCCGGGGTGCACTTGGCCGGGGGGTGCGGCAGATCTCGCACCCACAGTGAGACCGAACTCTTGGAGCAGCCGAGTTCCTCCTGGATCTCCTTGTAGGTCCAGCCCCGCAGCCGCAGCTCCCGCGCCCGCTCCCGGAGGTCGTCCTTCGCGTTGGGGCGCTTCGTCCACTCCGGCGGTGGCTCCCCCTTCACCAGCTGGTTGAGGATGTCGTTGTTGAAGATCTTCAGCTCGTCGCGGATCTGCCGGAGGCTGTGGCCCGCTCTGCGGAGGGCGATCGCCTGCTCCCTGAGGCCCTCGAAGTCGGCGTACTTGCCGGGTGAATGTGCCATATGCATACCGTCCGGGTGGAATGTTGGCTTCCGTGGGCGGTCGGGGGAGGTTCATCAGTTCGAGGGATACCGGGTGGTTTCGAGGGCGTTCGGTTACCGGGTGTGGTCGGTGGGGGTGGGCGAAAGTCACCGGAAAAGCCGTACCTGACGCCCGTAGGCTGGAGGCATGACCACGACGGGGGAAGACCACGCCAGGGCGCTGACCGGCCCTTGGTGGTGGCCTAGGCGGCGTAGTGCGGTGTTGGACGGGGCTCTGGCGCTGGTGTCGGCCGTGGAGTGTGCGGCGGAGGGGGTTCCGTTCGCCCGGGAGGCGGGGATCCCGGTGTCGGTCGGGATCGTGTTCGGGCTGGTCGCCGGTTCGGTGCTGTTGGTGCGGCGGAAGTGGCCGGTCGCCGTGGTGCTGGTGGCGATCGCGGTCACGCCGGCCGAGATGGGTTTCCTGATGGGCGTGGTCGGTCTGTACACGCTGGCCGCGTGTGAGCTGCCGCGGCGGGTGATCGGGTCGTTGTCGGGGATGTCGCTGCTGGGGACGGCGGTGGTGACGTTCGTGCGGGTGCGCCAGGACATGGCGCGCGGGGATCTGACGCTGGGTGACTGGTTCGTGCCGTTCGCGGCGGTGACGACGGCGTTGGGGCTGACGGCTCCGCCGGTGCTGCTGGGGTTGTACGTGGGGGCGCGGCGGCGGTTGATGGAGAGCCTGCGGGAGCGGGCGGACAGTCTGGAGCGGGAGCTTCAGCTGCTCGCGGAGCGGGCGGAGGAGCGGGCGGAGTGGGCGCGTAGCGAGGAGCGGACGCGGATCGCCCGGGAGATGCACGACGTGGTGGCGCATCGGGTGAGTCTGATGGTGGTGCATGCCGCCGCGTTGCAGGCGGTGGCGCGGAAGGATCCGGAGAAGGCGGTGCGGAACGCGGCCCTGGTGGGGGACATGGGGCGGCAGGCGCTGACGGAGTTGCGGGAGATGCTCGGGGTGTTGCGGGCGGGGGAGGGCGCGGGCCGGCGGGCGGCTTCGGCGTCGTTGGCGGTGGTGGGGGAGGCGGCTGTCGCGGCGGCTTCGCGGGTGGCGGAGGCGGAGGGGGCGGCGGAGGGTCCCTGTCTGTCGGAGCTGGAGGAGTTGATCGGGCAGTCGGCTGCCGCGGGGATGGTGGTGGATCTGTCGGTGGAGGGGGAGGTGCGGTCGTATGCGGCGGAGGTGGAGCAGACGGCGTACCGGGTGGTGCAGGAGGCGTTGACGAACGTGCACAAGCATGCGGCGGGGGCGAAGACGCATGTGCGGTTGGCGCATCGGGTGTCGGAGATCGCGATGCAGGTGGAGAACGAGCCGCCGCCGGAGCCTGCGTCGGCGTCGGCGGCGGGGTTGCCGTCGGGTGGGAACGGCCTGGTGGGGATGCGTGAGCGGGTGGTGGCGCTGGGTGGTGTGTTCGTGTCGGGGCCGACGGATGCGGGGGGTTTCCGGGTGTCGGCGGTGATTCCGGCGGTGTAGCGGTGTAGGTGCCTGGTGGTGGGGGGTCAGCCCGCGGTGAGGCGTACGGGGGGGATGCCGGTGATCAGGGTGGTGAGTGCGCGGTCGATGTCGGGGCCGAGGTACCAGTCGCCGGTGTGGTCGATGGTGTAGACGCGGCCTTCGGTGTCGATGGCGAGGAGGGCGGCGGTGTGGGTCTCCTCGCCGAGGGGGCAGAGTTCGGTGCCGAGGGCGCGGCCGAGGTCGCCGAGGGTGCGGGCGAGGTGGAGGCCGTGGAGGGGGTCGAGGTGGAGGGGGGCGGGGGCGATCTGGCGGCCGGGTCCGATGGGGGTGAGGGTGAGGCCGCCGAATTCGGCCCAGGCCTCGACGGCGGCGGGGAAGACGGTGTGCCGGTGTCCGGCGGGTGAGGTGTGGTCGCGGAGGGTGTCGGCCCAGATCTCCGCCTGTTTTATGTCCCAGCGTCCGGGTTGCCAGCCGGCGGCGCGTAGGGCGGCGTCGACGGGTACGGGGAAGCGGGGTGTGGGGGTTCCCTGGTCGGCGGGGGCGGGGAGCTGGGGGGCGGGGGTGTGGTCGGGGTGCATCTGCCCTTCGATCGTCGTGTCGGCGGGGTGGTACGGGGGTGGTTCAGGCGTCGGGTGCGGTGGGGTCGACGATGCGGACGCCGAAGTGGGCGCTGAGGGCGGTGCAGGCGCGGCAGGGGGTGGCGAAGCTGCCGTGGAGGGGGTCGCCGTCCTCGCGTATGCGGCGGGCGGTGAGTTTGGCGTGTTTGAGGGCTTTGCGGGCTTCGCCGTTGGTCATGGGTCTGCGGGCGGCGCGTTTGCTGCGGGCGGCGTCGGCGGTGGTGATGTGGCGGGAGATGAGGATGGTTTCGGCGCAGCGGCCGGTGAAGCGGTCGCGTTGGGCGCTGGTGAGGGTGTCGAGGAAGTCCTGGACGAGGGGGTGCAGGGCGGGGGGCTGGTCGCTGCGGGCGGCGGTGCCGGTGAGGGTGGCGCCGCGGACGGAGAGGGCGGCGGCGATGGCGGGCAGGATGCCGTCGCGGCGGTGGCGGAGTGTGGGGGCGGGGGGTGTGTCGGTGCCGCTCCAGTTGATGCGAGGGTCGCCGGCCCGCACGTCGGTACCTCCGGTCTGCAAGGCGTTCATGATCGTTGTTCCCTCCCCGGGCGTCCCCCTGAAGGACACAGGGTGCCAAATGCCGTGGCTGGTGTGGTAGCTGGGGCGGTGCGACACGCCCGTTCAGGGCGTGCTGTGACGGTGGGGTGACGGCTGGTCACGGGGGTGGTGGTGTGGGGTGGGTGGGGTTGTGGTGGGCCGGTGACCGGGGTGCGGGTACCGCATAGGCTGTCGCCGTCCGCGATCGACAGCGCCGTTCAGGCCCAAGACAACGCCGCAGGGGGCAACCGCCATGACGACAGGTCGGCTCGGGCTGGGGGTACCGCCCAGCGGCCACGCTGGGGGACAGGCCGCGCCGCCGAACGCGGCCTATGCCGGGCAGGTCGTGCACTTTCCGGATCCGGTCCGGGCGGCACGTCACCCGAGAGGGGTACGGGTCGATGAGCGGGGTTATCCGGATTTCTCGCCGTACGCGCGTGTGGCGGTGGAGATCGCCGAGCCGCCGGAGGGTTTCGGTGTCGACGAGTTGCGGCTGACGGATTACGTGTCGGCGAACGCGGCGTTGGCGGCGGCGGGGCACGAGTTGTGGGACACGGTGCCGGATGTGGCGACGCCGCACGGCTGGACGTGGCATCACGTGGTGGGTTCGCGGCGGCTGGAGTTGGTTCCGGTCGAGGTGAAGGCGTTGTTGCGGCATCACGGTGGGGTGGCGACGGCGCCGGTGGACCATGGCAAGCGGGGGACGCGGCCGTTGCAGGAGTCGCGGCCGGCGCATTTCGGGTTGCCGAAGTCGGGTGTGGCGGTGTCGGAGGCGCAGGTGCAGGGGGTCGAGGAGGACCTCGGGTACCGGTTGCCGGGTGCGTACCGTTCGTTCCTGAAGGCGGCGGGGGGTTGTGCGCCGGTGGGTACGGCGTTGGACGCCGAGCTGGGTCTGCTGGTGGATCAGCCGTTCTTCACGGTGCGGGACGAGGCCGCGGTCAACGACCTGGTGTATGTGAACAAGTGTCTGCGTGACCATCTGACGAAGGATTATCTGGGGGTCGCCTTCGTGCAGGGTGGGTTGCTCGCGGTGAAGGTGAAGGGCGAGCGGCCGGGTTCGGTGTGGTTCTGCGCGTACGACGATGTGCGGGACGTGGATCCGTCGTGGTCGCCGGGGGAGCGGGTGGAGCGTCTGCTGCTGCCGTGTGGGGACGACTTCGACGGGTTCCTGTCGCGGTTGGCCGGTAGTCCGCCGGAGTTGGACACGGTGGCGCATCTGATGGTGGACGGTGGTTTCGCGCGGGTCGTCCCGGTGTCTTCCGGTTCGGCGTCTTCCGGCCCGGTGGGGGAGTGAGTTGGCGATGGTGACGTACGCGCAGGCGCAGGAGCGCGCCGAGGAGTGGATCAACGGCGATGTGCCGGTGTACCAGCATCGTGAGGTGCGGGTGCGGGAGTTCGAGCTGGGGTTCGTGGTGTGGGGGGAGGACCGGGCTGAGGGGCCGCGTTCGGACGCGGGTGGTCAGCGGCTGGTCATCGCCCGGGACAGCGGGGAGGCGACGCTGTGGCCGGCGCTGCCGGTGGGTGAGGTGATCCGTCGGTACGAGGAGGAGTACGGCCGTGCGGAGGAGCCGCAGGACGCGGTTCCGGCGCCGGCGGCGGCTCGGCTGGATCTGAACCAGACGTCGTTCCTGTTGACTCCGCCGGAGTGGTTGCAGGAGGCGGCGGACAAGCTGGGGATCGGGGAGCGGCGGCCGGAGGGCGCGGGGGCGGACACGGGCACGGGGGCGGGGGCTTCGGGTCCGGGGGTTTCGGCTCCGGGTGCGGGTGTGGTGACTTCGGGGGCGGGGACTCCGGTTCCGGTTCCGGTTCCGGGGGCGGGTGCGGGGGCTTCGGATGGTGGGGCTTCGGTTTCGGGGGCGGCTGTCCCGGACGCTGCGGCTTCGGCTCACGAGGGGGGGCCGGCTTCGGGTGCGGTTCCCTCGGCTTCGGGTGGTGTGGCTCCTTCCGGTGGGGGCGGGCTCGCGCAGACGCAGGCCGGCCCGTCGGGGGCGGCTGCGGCTCCGGCGGACGTGCCCGCGGGGGCGACGCCCTGGGCCGGTACGGACACGAACGCGGACAGTGGTGACGAGGACCGTTCCGTGCCGCTGCCCGCGACGGTGTTCGCGCCGCCGCTGAGCGACGTGGACGACGCGGCGCCGCGCCCGCCGGCGGTGTCGGCGGACGCGCCGACGGCGTTGATGTCGGGCGGCAGCCAGTTGCCGCCGACGGCGGTCGCGCCGGCGCTGGACCTGCCGGGTGGACCGGGCGGGCCGGGTGCCGGCCAGGGCGGTACACCCCCGCCGGTGCCGGGTACGCCCCCGTACGGCCATCCGCAGGGGCCGGGCACGCCTGCGCAGGGTGTGCCGCCGTACCCTCCGGCGCACGGTGCTCCGCAGGGCAGTACGCCGCCTCCGCCGCCGGGTGCCCCGTCGTACGGCTATCCGCAGGGGCCGGGCGGTGTGCCGGGCGCGCCGCCGCCTGCCGCGGGTTCGGGTGTGCCGGGGCGCCGGCTCGCGCCGAACGCCGGGGACATCGCGGACGCCGCGACGAGCAAGGCCGCGCCGCCGCCGAAGAAGGCGCGCGGTGGTGTGGGTGCGCCGCCTCCTCCGCCGGGGGCGCCGGGTGCGCCGGGTGCGCGTCCGGGGAGTGCGACGCCGCCGCCCGCGCCGGGTGCGCCCGCGGGCGGGTACGTGCCGACGCAGCTCATGTCGGCGCTCGGCCCGGAGGGATCCGACGGGTCTGAGGGGCCGGGCGGTGCGGGTGCGCCGGCCGGTCCGGGGGGCGCGGAGGGTGCGCGGACGCCGGGCGCGCCGAACGCTCCGGGCGCCCCGCAGCCGCCCGCCGCGCCTCCGGGCAACGTCCATCACGCGGCCACGGTGCTGGCGGACCCGAGCCAGTTGGGCGGGTCGCCGGTTCCGGGTGCACCCGGAGCCCCTGGCGCGCAGGGTGCGCCCCAGCCTCCCGGTTCCCCGGCGGCTCCGGGTGCCCCTGGTATGCCCCCTGCGCAGGGCGCACCGCAGCCCCCGGTCCCGCCCGGTGCTCCGGGCGCCCCCGGCGCGCCGCAGCCTCCGGGCGCTCCCGGTGCGCCGCAGCCGCCCGCCGCCCCCGGTGGCGGCCGTGGTGCCGTTCACCACGCCGAGACCGTGCTGGCCGCTCCCCCGGTGGGTGGCCCCGGCGCGCCGCCGCCCCCGCCGCCGCCCGTGCCCGGCGCGCCCGGTATGCCGGGCGCCCCTGGTATGCCCCCGGGGGCTCCCGGGGCCCCGGCTCCGATGCCGCCCGGTGCGATGCCGCCGCCGGCAGGTGGGCCGGTGCCCGGGCCGGGTCCGGCCTACGGGTATCCGCAGCAGGTTCAGCCGACGGTCGGCCCCGGTTACCAGGCCGTGTTGCGCTACCGCGCGCAGGACGGCTCCGAGCAGCAGCTGATCCGGCGTTCGGCGCCGGGCACGCCGCATCCGGAGTGGCAGATCTTCCACGAGCTGCGGGCCATGAACGTGCCGCCGGACCAGGTGCTGGAGCTGCACACGGAGCTGGAGTCGTGCGCGTTGCCGGGTGCCTACTGCGCGCGGATGATCCGTGAGCAGTGGCCGCAGGCGCGGATCGCGAGCATCGCGCCGTACGGCACGGACCACGCGAGCCGGCAGCAGGGCATGCAGCAGTTGCTGGCGCACCAGGGTGAGCTGCACCAGGTGGCGGACGGTCCCGCGCGGCCCGCGCCGGTGCGGGCGCCGCTGCCGCCGGTGCAGGCGGTGCCGCCCGTGCCGCCGGAGGGCGTCGCGCAGGAGCTGGCCGCGGCGTTCGGGCCGGGGATCTTCCGGTTCGACCAGCAGGCGGTGTCCCGGCAGGGGGTGCCGCCGGTCGTGGCGCACACGCTGGTCGTGGCGGGGCTGCCGCTGGACATGGGTCCGTTCTTCTGGGCGCAGGCGCAGCCGGGCCGTCCGGTGCCGACGCTGGCGGAGCTGGCGGCGGAGCGCGGGGTGCAGCCGGCGGCGGACGCGGGGTCGTACCTCGTCATGGGGACCGACTTCGGCAAGGCGATCTGTGTGCAGTACGGGACGGCGAACATCGTGGCCGTGCCGGTGGAGGCGGGGCCGGGTGGTGCGCCGGTGCCGCCGCAGTTCGTGAACACCGGGTTGCCGGAGTTCGCGCGGTGCCTGGCGCTGCTGGGCCGGATGTGGCGTCTGCGGTACGGGCTGAACCAGGAGCAGGCGGGCCGCTGGACCGTCGACTTCCAGGCGCAGCTGGCCGCCCTCGATCCGGCGGCGCTCGGTTCGCCGGAGAGCTGGTGGTCGGTGCTGCTGGAGCAGATGTGGGACGGGTTGCTGTAGACCCGCCCGCCGTGGCGTGCTCCTCGGAGCGCGGTCGGGCCCTTCACGCGTGTGCGTGAAGGGCCCGACGTGTTTCCGGGGAGGCCGTGACGTTCCTGCGGAGTGTCGCGTTATGACCGCCCGCGTCCGATCCATCAAGATATGCGCGAAATCTTCTTGTCGTGTATGTCCGTCGTTTGGCCCGATGGAGAGGGGTCCTCAGGGTGAGCAGCGCATCGATGCCGGCGCACGGCTTCGTGACCGTCCGGGGGCGCGGCTACCGTCCCGACCAGGTCGAGGCGTTTCTGGAGGCGCTGTCCGACGACCGGGACGCCGCCTGGGAGCGCGCCGCCCGGCTGACCGTGCTCGCCAGGGACATGGAGGCGGAGCTCGCGGAGGTGCGCGAGGCCGTCGCCCAGCTCCCGCCGCCGACGTACGAGACGCTCGGGGACCGCGCGCGGCGCCTGTACCGGCTGGCGGTGGAGGAGGCGGCGGACCTGCCGGAACGTACCCGGCGCGAGGGGCAGGAGGAGGTGGAGCGGGCCGAGGTGCGGGCCGGTCGGCTGCGCCGGGAGACGCAGCAGGCGGCGGACGCGTTCCGGGCGGAGGCCGACGAACTCGCCCGCAGGATCCTCCTGGCCGCGCAGGCCGAGGCCGACGCGATCCGTGTCGGTGCCCGGCGCGAGGTGAAGGCCGGGCGCGCCGAGACCCTCGCGGTGCTGCGCGAGGCGCGGGAGCGCGCCACCGGCGTGCTCACCGAACAGGCCCGGGAGCACGCCGAGCAGTGGGCCGAGGCCGAACGCGCGGACGCCGAGCGGACGGCCGCGCTGGACGCCCGGTACGGCGAACGGATCAGGCGGGCCGAGGCCGACCTGGCCGAGGCGGAACAGGCTCTCGCGGAGGCCGAGGAGTCCGCGCGCCGCTCCCAGGAGGAGGCACGCGCGCGTGCCGCCGAGATCATCGCCGAGGCGCGTCTGCGCGAGGAGCGCATCGCCCGGGACACGGAACGGGTGCTGCGCGAGCACGGCGAGGTCTGGGACGACATGCAGGCGCACATGGACTCGGTGCGCGACAGCCTCATCACCCTGACCGGCCGGGCGGCCCTGGAGTAGCGCGGGACCGGACCCGCCGTCACCTCCCCTTCCGTACCGCCCCCGCGAGGATCCACCCCTCCACCGCCTCGTACTGGTGCCTCTGCGCCTCCGCCTCGGCGCGGCCCGAGAGCACCGTGCCCAACCAGCCGAAGAGGAAGCCGGCCGGGATGGAGACGATGCCGGTGGTGGTGAACGGGAACCAGGCGAAGTCGGCGTGCGGGAACGCCGACACGGGCGAGCCGGAGACGAGCTTGGTGCCCGGCATGAGCAGCAGCACGGTCAGCGAGCCGCCGATCAGTGTGGCCAGGAGTCCGGTGCGGGTGTAGCGGCGCCAGAAGAGACCGTAGACCAGGGCGGGTGCGAGGGCGGAGGCGCCCAGGCAGAAGGAGAGCGTGACCAGGGGCTGCAGGCTGTGGTGCTGGACCAGGGTGGCCAGCAGGATCGTCGGTGCCCCTGTGGCGAGCGCCGAGACGCGGGCCAGGGTCATCTCGCGGCGGGCCGGCATCTCCTGCACCCGGGCCGCGAACACGTCGTGCGCGAGGGAGTTGGCGCAGGCGAGGATCATCCCGGCCACCGAGGCGAGCAGGGTCAGGAAGATGGCGGTGGTGACCAGGGTGAACAGGAAGGTCTCCGCCGTCGTCACCTCGGTGCCGAACACCGCGCGCGAGCCCAGCAGGTAGGCCGTGTTGCCCTGCGGGTCGGCCGCCGCGACCGCCGTACGCCCGAGCAGGGCCGTCGCGCCGAACCCCACCACGGTGATGACGAGGACGAACAGGGCGACCAGTGACACCGCCCAGGACATCGAGCGGCGCACCTGGCGGGCGCTGGAGGCGGTGTACATGCGCATGGTGATGTGCGGCAGGCAGGCGCCGCCGAGGACGACGGTCAGCTGCGAGGCGATCATGTCGACGCGGGCGGCGGGTGTGGTGCCGAACTCGAGCCCCGAGTGCAGGAAGGCGGGTCCGGCGCCGCTCTGGCGGGCGGCGGCGGTGAACAGGGTGCCCGGGTCCCAGTCGAAGCGGCGCAGGACCAGGAGGGCGACCACGGCGCCCGAGCCGATCAGCATCACGATCTTCACGATCTGGATGAGCGCGGTGCCCTTCATGCCGCCGATCGCGGCGTAGGCGATCATGAGGATGCCGAGTCCCACGACGCACCCGGTCTTCAGGGACTCGTTCGTGAAGCCGAGGATGAAGGCCATCAGCTGACCGGTTCCGGCGAGCTGGACCAGCATCAGCGGCAGCAGCGCGGCGATGGTCACCGCGCACGCCGCGACGCGGACGCCGCGGCCCGGAAGCCGGCGGGCGAGCGCGTCGCCCATGGTGAACCGGCCGGCGTTGCGCAGCGGTTCGGCCAGCAGGAACATCATCAGCATCAGCGACAGCGCCGTGCTGAGGGCGAGGACCACACCGTCGTAGCCGCACAGGGCGATCACCCCGCCGGTGCCGAGGACGGTGGCGGCGGAGATGTAGTCGCCGGCGATGGCGAGGCCGTTGCGCAGCGGGGAGAGGGAGCCGTAACCGGTGTAGAACTCGTCCAGGTCGTCCCGGTCGGGGCCGGTCATCACGCACAGCAGCAGGGTGACGGTGGCGGCGGTGGAGAAGGCGACCAGGGCCATGGCCTGCGCGGAGTCGCTGAAGCCGGTGAAACCGGTGGCGGCGGCGCCGGTCATCGCACCGCTCCCCGCCGTGCGTCCAGTTCGGCCTGGCGGCGGATCCGGTCGGCGAGCGGGTCGACGTGCCGGCGCGCGGTGTGCTCGTACAGGGCGATCGCGAGCCAGGTGACGGGGAGTTGGAGGAGGGCGAGGAGCAGGCCGGCGGGGATGCCGTCGGCGACGGTGCTCGTCATGACGCCGGGGGCGGTGGCGGACAGGACCAGGAACAGCGTGAAGTAGCCGAGCGCGGTGAGCGTGGCGGTGCGCCGCTGCCAGCGGTAGGCGCCGCGCAGCACCCGCAGGTCGCTGTGGTGGCCGAGGGGTTCGCGGGGTGTCCGGCGGACCGGAGGGCCGGGGTCGGGCGGCACGGGCGGCTGCCAGGGGTAGGTCGGGTACGACGCCGACGACGCCGAGGGCGCGGAGGGCGCCGACGACGCGGACGACGGCTGTGCGGCGTACGGCCGGTGCGGCGGGTACGAGGGGGACGGCGGTGGTGCGGCGTGCGGCGGGTACGACGGGTGCGGCGTGTCGTAGGACATCCCGGGGCTCCTTGCGTGGCTCGGGTCCGTGGCGGCGGACCGCAGGGAGGTGGGGGGAGCTGGGCCACGCACGCTACTCGCGAGGTGCGGCCCGCGCGGCGTTTTCACCAAACTGGCCGGTCGGTATGCGCTTTCCCCGCGCCAACGGCTCCGACCTGGGGTGTTACCCGCGTTAACCCCGGCGGTGTGCTCCGGGTGGGCCCGGCCGGGTTCAGTCCTGGAGCACCGGGAACCTCCGGGGTGCCACCACCAGCAGTACGACGAACGCCAGGGCCGCCGCTGCCGCCGCTCCGAGGTAGACCGCGTGCACCGCCTCGGCGATGGCCCGCCGGGTCGCCTCCGGGGCCGTACCGGCGTCCAGCGCGCGCGTGACGGAGTCCAGGTCGCCCGCTCCGCCGAGCCGGGCGGCCAGCACCCCGTTGGCGACGGCGCCGAACAGGGAGGCGCCGAGGGTCTGGCCGGTCTGCCGGCAGAACAGCACCGAGGCGGTGGTGGTGCCCCGTTCCGACCAGCCCACGGTCGACTGCACGCCGATGATCAGCGGCAGCTGGAACAGGCCCAGCGCGCCGCCCAGCAGCAGCATCAGCAGCATCGGCTGCCACCACGACCCGGGGTAGGGAAGGAACGGGAACGCGCACAGGATCAGCGCCGCCAGGCCGATGCCGAGCAGCGCGGTGTCCCGGAAGCCGATCCGCCGGTAGACGTGCTGGCTGAACGCGGCCGACACCGGCCAGCTGAGCGTCCACACCGACAGCACGAACCCGGCGCCGACCGGCGCCAGTCCGAGCACGGACTGCGCGTACGTCGGCAGGAACACGCTCGGCGCCACCATCAGCAGGCCCAGCGCGCCCAGCGCCAGATTGACGGCCGCGATCGTCCGGCGCCGCCACACCCAGCCCGGGATGATCGGCTCCGGGGCCCGTCGCTCCACCCACACCACCACGGCGGCCAGGGCCAGCCCCGTGCCGAAGAGGGCCAGCGAGGGCGCCGACAGCCACGGCCAGGCGACCCCGCCCTGCACCAGCGCGGTCAGCAGCACCCCGCCGCACGCGAACACCGCGACCGCGCCGGCCCAGTCCACGCGCGCGTGGCGGGCCGACTGCCGCTGGGGTTCGTGCAGGTGACGCACGATCAGCCACAGGGCGGCGGCGCCGATCGGCAGGTTGACCAGGAAGATCCAGCGCCAGTCGGCGTACGCGGCGAGGACGCCGCCGAGCCCGGGGCCGGCCACCGCGGAGACCGCCCACACCGTGGAGAGCCTGGACTGGATCTTCGGGCGCTCGGCGAGCGGGTACAGGTCGGCGGCCAGCGTCTGCACCGTGCCCTGCAACGCCCCGCCGCCCAGGCCCTGCACGATCCGGAACGCGATGAGGGCCGCCATGTTCCAGGCGGCGGCGCACAGCAGCGAGCCGAGCAGGAACACCGCCGCGCCCACCACCAGCACCGGCTTGCGGCCGAAGGTGTCGGACAGCTTGCCGTAGACGGGGAGGGTGACGGTGACGGCGAGCAGATAGCCGGAGAACAGCCACGAGAAGACGGAGAACCCGCCGAGGTCGCCGACGATCTGCGGTACGGCCGTGGAGACCACGGTGGCGTCGAGGGCCGCCAGTGCCATGGCCAGCATGAGCGCGGCGACCACCGCGCCCCGCCGCCGGGTGTCCGGCCGCCGTTCGGTCCCGCCGCGTATCGCCCCTGTCGTGCTCTCCACCGCAACCCCTCCCGTGCTTCCCGCCGGAAGCCGCCCAGATGCCCCCTGCACGCATGTCCGGGACGACAGCTTCCCACGGGCGGCGGGCTTGACCCTGACGCGGCGGGAGGGTGGAGGCTTTCCGCACCGGAGGGTGGAGACGCCCCCGGATGCGCCTCCACCCGGCGGTGGAGCACCCCTAGGGGTTCCTCCGTACAACGGCTCGGGGAGGGTTCGTCCCGGCGGAGGACGAGACCGGCCCCGGTCCGTCCTTAACCTGGCTTCACGCCGCTGGGGGGCGGCGGACCGCACCGGCGGGGGTGGGGTTTTCCCCCCGGAAAGACGGGGCTTCGCACCAGCGCGCGAGGCCCCCGCCGGCCGCGAGACTCATCGACGTACCCGAGACGACGCCCCGGCACGCCGGAGCACCCTCACCGACCTGCATACCGATATAGGAGACATACCGTGACATCGGCTGTGACCATTCCCAGGCACGGGGGCACTGGAGGGCCTACGGCCGTTGCCGCGCGGGCGCGGCAGGTCGTGAAGGCGTACGGATCCGGCGAGACCCGGGTCGTCGCCCTGGACCACGTCGACGTGGACATCACCCGGGGCCGGTTCACCGCGATCATGGGCCCGTCCGGATCCGGCAAGTCCACCCTGATGCACTGCCTCGCCGGCCTGGACACGGTGACCAGCGGACAGATCCACCTCGACGACACCGAGATCACCGGCCTGAAGGACAAGAAGCTCACCCAGCTGCGCCGGGACCGGATCGGCTTCATCTTCCAGGCGTTCAACCTGCTGCCGACCCTGAACGCGATCGAGAACATCACGCTCCCCATGGACATCGCCGGCCGCACGCCCGACCGGGCCTGGCTGGACCGGGTCGTGGAGACCGTCGGGCTCGCCGGGCGCCTCAAGCACCGCCCCACCCAGCTCTCCGGCGGCCAGCAGCAACGCGTCGCCGTGGCCCGCGCCCTCGCCGCCCGCCCGGAGATCATCTTCGGGGACGAGCCGACCGGAAACCTCGACTCCCGCGCGGGCGCCGAAGTACTCGGCTTCCTGCGCCGCTCGGTGGACGAGCTCGGCCAGACCATCGTCATGGTCACCCACGACCCGGTGGCCGCCTCCTACGCCGACCGCGTGCTCTACCTCGCCGACGGCCGGATCGTCGACGAGATGCACCACCCGACGGCCGACCAGGTCCTGGACCGCATGAAGGACTTCGACGCCCGGGGGCGTACGGCATGACCGTCCTGAAGACCTCGCTGCGCAACTTCGTCGCGCACAAGGGCCGCATGATGCTGTCGGCGGTCGCGGTCCTGCTGTCGGTGGCGTTCGTGTGCGGCACGCTCGTGTTCACCGACACCATGAACACCACCTTCGACCAGCTCTTCCAGGCCACCTCCTCGGACGTCCAGGTCAGCGCGCGGAGCTCCTCCGACACCGGGGAGACCACCTCCCGCACCGGCAGACCGCCCGTGCTGCCCGCCTCCGTGGTCGGTGAGATCCGCAGGGCCGAGGGCGTCAGGTCGGCCGAGGGCACGGTGTTCTCCACCTCGGTGACCGTCGTCGACGCCGACAAGGACAAGCTGTCGCCCAGCAGCGGCGCGCCCACCATCGTCGGCAACTGGAACGGCAACGACGCCCGCACCATGGAGATCACCTCCGGTACGGCGCCCAAGGGCCCGGACCAGGTGATGGTCGACGCCGACACCGCCGACAAGCACGGCCTGAGGATCGGCGACGAGATCGGCCTCATCACCGTCGTCGGCACGCACCACGCGCGCGTGTCCGGCATCGCCGCCTTCCGGGTCACCAACCCCGGCGCGGCCGTCTTCTACCTGGACACCAGGACCGCCCAGCGGACCCTCGTCGGCCGCACCGGCGTCTACACCGACGTCAACGTCATGGCCGCCAAGGGCGTGACCGACGACCGGCTGAAGAAGAACGTCACCGCCGTCCTGGGGCACGACTACCGGGTGCAGACCGCCAAGGAGGTCGCCGACGCCAACCAGAAGGAAGTCCAGGACTCCCTGAACGTCATGAAGTACGCGATGCTCGGCTTCGCCGGGATCGCCTTCCTCGTCGGCATCTTCCTGATCATCAACACCTTCTCCATGCTGGTCGCCCAGCGCACCCGCGAGATCGGCCTGCTGCGCGCCATCGGCTCCTCCCGCAAGCAGGTCAACCGGTCCGTGCTGGTCGAGGCCCTGCTGCTCGGCGTGCTCGGCTCGGTGCTCGGCGTCGGCGCGGGCGTCGGCATCGCGGTCGGCCTGATGAAGCTCATGGGCCGGATCGGCATGAAGCTGTCCACCGACGATCTCACGGTCGCCTGGACCACCCCCGCGACCGGCCTGCTCCTCGGCGTCGTCGTCACCGTCCTCGCCGCCTACCTGCCCGCCCGGCGCGCCGGCAAGGTCTCCCCGATGGCCGCCCTGCGCGACGCGGGCACCCCCGCCGACGCCAGGGCCGGTGCCGTCCGGGCCGTGATCGGCCTGCTCCTGACCGCCGCCGGCGGCTGGAGCCTGTACGCCGCCGCCACCACCGACGACGCCAAGGCCGGCTCGGGCTGGCTGGGCCTGGGCGTGGTGGCCACGCTGGTCGGCTTCGTCGTCATCGGCCCGCTGCTCGCCGCCGGGCTGGTCCGGATCCTCGGCGCGGTCATCCTGCGGATCTTCGGCCCCGTGGGCCGCATGGCCGAGCGCAACGCGCTGCGCAACCCGCGCCGCACCGGCGCCACCGGCGCCGCCCTGATGATCGGCCTCGCCCTGGTGGCCTGCCTGTCGGTGGTCGGCTCCTCCATGGTGGCCTCCGCCACCGACCAGCTGGACAAGACCGTCGGCGCGGACTTCATCGTCCGGGAGGACAACGGCCAGATCATCACCCGGCAGGCGGTCGACGCCGTCAAGGACACCCCGGGCCTGGCCCGGGTCACCGAGTACAAGGCGCTGGACGCCTCCCTGACCACCCCGGACGGCCGCACCACCGAGAACGGGACGATCAACGCGGCCGACCCGACGTACGCGCGGGACGTGCGCACCGAGACCGTCGCCGGCACCCTCGCCGACGCCTACCGGCCCGACTCGATGTCCGTCTTCGAGGGCTTCGCCAAGGACCACGGCATCAAGCTGGGATCCACGGTCACCGTCCACTTCAAGGCCGGCCGTACGGCGAAGCTGACCGTCCGCGCGATCACCAGCGACGAGGCCGTCATCGACAAGGGCGCGATGTACGCGTCCATCGCCACCGCCGCGAAGTACATCCCCGCCGCCGACATGCCCCTGGACGACCTGCTCTTCGTCACGGCGAAGGACGGCCGGGAGAAGTCCGCCTACGCGGCGCTGAAGTCGGCCCTGCACGAGTTCCCGCAGTACACCGTGCGCGACCAGACCGACTACAAGCAGGCGCTGAAGGACCAGATCGGCCAGCTGCTGAACATGATCTACGGCCTGCTCGCCCTCGCGATCATCGTCGCGGTCCTGGGTGTCGTGAACACCCTCGCCCTGTCGGTGGTCGAGCGGACCCGGGAGATCGGCCTCATGCGGGCCATCGGCCTCTCCCGCCGCCAGCTGCGCCGCATGATCCGCCTGGAGTCCGTGGTGATCGCCGTCTTCGGCGCGCTGCTCGGCCTCGGTCTCGGCATGGGCTGGGGCGCCACCGCCCAGAAGCTCCTCGCCCTGGAGGGCCTGACCGTCCTGGAGATCCCCTGGCCGACGATCACCGCCGTCTTCGCGGGCTCCGCGTTCGTGGGCCTGTTCGCCGCGCTGGTCCCCGCGTTCAGGGCGGGCCGGATGAACGTCCTGAACGCGATCGCGACGGACTGACCGACGGCGGACTGACCGACAGCGGACCGGCCGCGCGGGCCGGTCCGGAAGCCACCGCACACGGGGGTTGCGGGGGAACGCCCGGTGCCGGGAAGCCCTGGAGGGCTTGCCGGCACCGGGTTTCCGCGCGTGCGGCCGCCCGGGGTTGTCCACAGCCTCCCGCACCGCGGCCCGCACCGTCGTACGCTGGACAGCCCCGGCCCGTCAGTCGAGTCGGGCCCTTCGTGTTGCCGACCCCCTGGACGGAAAGCCCCTCCATGAGCCTGCACGGTCTGCTCGACGCCGTAGTCAAGGACCCCGCCCTCGCGGAAGCGATTCAGGCGGCGGCGGACGGCAACCGCCCGCACATCGACCTCGTCGGCCCCCCGGCCGCCCGCCCCTTCGCGATCGCCGCCCTCGCCCGCGAGGCCGGCCGCCCCGTGCTGGCGGTCACCGCGACCGGCCGTGAGGCCGAGGACCTGGCAGCCGCCCTGCGCTCCCTGCTGCCCGAACAGGGCGTGGTGGAGTACCCCTCCTGGGAGACCCTCCCGCACGAGCGGCTCAGCCCCCGCAGCGACACCGTCGGCCGCCGCCTCGCCGTCCTGCGCCGCCTCGCCCACCCCAGCGCCGACGACCCCGGGACCGGCCCGGTCTCCGTCGTCGTGGCGCCCGTGCGCTCCGTGCTCCAGCCGCAGGTCAAGGGCCTCGGCGACCTGGTGCCGGTATCCCTCAGGACCGGGCAGAGCGCCGATCTGAACGCCGTTGTGGAAGCCCTCGCGGCCGCCGCCTACGCGCGCGTGGAGCTGGTCGAGAAGCGCGGCGAGTTCGCCGTACGCGGCGGCATCCTGGACGTCTTCCCGCCCACCGAGGAACACCCCCTGCGCATCGAGTTCTGGGGCGACGACGTCGAGGAGATCCGTTACTTCAAGGTCGCCGACCAGCGCTCCCTCGAAGTCGCCGAGCACGGCCTGTGGGCGCCCCCGTGCCGCGAGCTGCTGCTCACCGACGACGTCCGCGCACGCGCGCGTGCCCTCGCCGAGGAGCACCCGGAGCTGGGCGAGCTGCTGAACAAGATCGCCGAGGGCATCGCGGTCGAGGGCATGGAGTCCCTCGCCCCGGTCCTGGTGGACGACATGGAGCTGCTGCTCGACGTCCTGCCCAAGGGCGCGATGGCCGTCGTCTGCGACCCGGAGCGGGTCCGCACCCGCGCCGCCGACCTCGTCGCCACCAGCCAGGAGTTCCTCCAGGCGTCCTGGGCGGCCACCGCCGGCGGCGGCGAGGCCCCCATCGACGTCGGCGCGGCCTCCCTGTGGTCCATCGCCGACGTCCGCGACCGCGCGCGCGAGCTGGACGTGATGTGGTGGTCGGTGTCCCCGTTCGCGGCCGACGCCGACCTCGACGCCGACACCCTCAAGCTCGGCATGCACGCCCCCGAGAGCTACCGGGGCGACACCGCGCGGGCCCTCGCCGACACCAAGGGCTGGCTCGCCGACGGCTGGCGCACGGTGTTCGTCACCGAGGGCCACGGCCCGGCCGCCCGCACGGTGGAGGTCCTCGGCGGCGAGGGCATCGCGGCCCGCCTCGACTCCGACCTCGGCGAGCTGAGCCCCTCCCTCGTGCACGTCTCCTGCGGCTCGATCGAGTACGGCTTCGTGGACCCGGCGCTCAGACTCGCCGTGCTCACCGAGACCGACCTGTCCGGCCAGCGCGCCACCGGCCGCGACGGCACCCGCATGCCGGCCCGCCGCCGCAAGACCATCGACCCGCTCACCCTGGAGCCCGGCGACTACATCGTCCACGAGCAGCACGGCGTCGGCCGCTACATCGAGATGGTCCAGCGCACCGTCCAGGGCGCCACCCGCGAGTACCTGGTCGTGGAGTACGCCCCCGCCAAGCGCGGCCAGCCCGGCGACCGGCTCTACATCCCGACCGACCAGCTGGAGCAGATCACCAAGTACGTCGGCGGCGAGGCACCCACCCTGCACCGCCTCGGCGGCGCCGACTGGACGAAGACCAAGGCCCGCGCGAAGAAGGCCGTCAAGGAGATCGCCGCCGACCTGATCAAGCTGTACAGCGCGCGCATGGCCGCCCCCGGCCACGCCTTCGGCGCCGACACGCCCTGGCAGCGCGAGCTGGAGGACGCCTTCCCCTACGCGGAGACCCCCGACCAGCTCACCACCATCGCCGAGGTCAAGGAGGACATGGAGAAGTCGGTCCCCATGGACCGCCTGATCTGCGGCGACGTGGGCTACGGCAAGACCGAGATCGCCGTGCGGGCCGCCTTCAAGGCCGTACAGGACGGCAAACAGGTGGCCGTCCTCGTCCCCACCACCCTGCTGGTGCAGCAGCACTTCGGCACGTTCTCCGAGCGGTACGGACAGTTCCCGGTGAACGTGCGGGCGCTCTCCCGCTTCCAGACCGACACCGAGGCCAAGGCCGTCCTGGAGGGTCTGAAGGAGGGCTCGGTGGACGTCGTCATCGGCACCCACCGCCTGTTCTCCTCCGAGACCAAGTTCAAGGACCTGGGCCTGGTCATCGTCGACGAGGAACAGCGCTTCGGCGTCGAGCACAAGGAGCAGCTGAAGAAGCTCCGCGCCAACGTCGACGTACTGACCATGTCGGCCACGCCCATCCCGCGCACCCTGGAGATGGCGGTCACCGGCATCCGCGAGATGTCCACGATCACCACGCCCCCGGAGGAGCGCCACCCGGTCCTCACCTTCGTCGGGCCCTACGAGGAGAAGCAGATCGGCGCCGCCGTCCGCCGCGAGCTCCTCCGCGAGGGCCAGGTCTTCTACATCCACAACCGCGTCGAGTCCATCGACCGCGCGGCGGCCAGGCTCCGCGAGATCGTCCCGGAGGCGCGCATCGCGACGGCCCACGGCCAGATGTCGGAATCGGCGCTGGAACAGGTCGTGGTCGACTTCTGGGAGAAGAAGTTCGACGTGCTGGTGTCGACCACGATCGTGGAGTCCGGCATCGACATCTCCAACGCCAACACGCTGATCGTGGAGCGCGGCGACACCTTCGGCCTGTCCCAGCTGCACCAGCTGCGCGGCCGCGTCGGCCGGGGCCGCGAGCGCGGGTACGCGTACTTCCTGTACCCGCCGGAGAAGCCGCTGACGGAGACCGCGCACGAACGCCTGGCGACCATCGCCCAGCACACCGAGATGGGCGCCGGCATGTACGTCGCGATGAAGGACCTGGAGATCCGCGGCGCCGGCAACCTGCTCGGCGGCGAGCAGTCCGGGCACATCGCGGGCGTCGGCTTCGACCTGTACGTCCGCATGGTCGGCGAGGCCGTCGCGGACTACCGGCGGCAGCTGGAGACCGGTGAAGCCGAGGAGGAGGCGCCGCTCGAAGTCAAGATCGAGCTGCCGGTCGACGCGCACGTCCCGCACGACTACGCCCCCGGCGAGCGGCTGCGTCTGCAGGCGTACCGCGCGATCGCCTCGGCCAACTCCGAGGAGGACGTCAAGGCCGTCCGCGAGGAACTCACCGACCGCTACGGCAAGCTGCCCGAACCGGTGGAGAACCTGCTGCTGGTGGCCGGACTGCGGATGCTCGCGCGGGCGTGCGGTGTCGGCGAGATCGTCCTGCAGGGCACCAACATCCGCTTCGCGCCGGTGGAGCTGCGCGAGTCGCAGGAGCTGCGGCTCAAGCGGCTCTACCCGGGCACGGTCATCAAACCCGCCGCCCACCAGGTGCTGGTACCGCGCCCGAAGACCGCGAAGGTCGGCGGCAAGCCGCTGGTCGGCCGCGAACTGCTGGCCTGGGTCGGCGAGTTCCTCACCTCCGTCCTGGGGTGAGGGGCTCTGTACGGGGGCGGGGGCGCGCGTGCGGATCGGTGAGCTGGCCGAGGCGACCGGCACGACACCGCGCGCCCTGCGCCACTACGAGCAGCAGGGCCTGATCACGTCCGTGCGCGCGGCCAACGGCTACCGCGCGTACGACTCCGGTACGGCGGTGCGCGTCCGCAACATCCGCCGGCTGCTGGAGGCGGGCCTCACCCTGGACGACGTACGGGTCTTCCTGCCCTGCCTGGACGGCGCCGATGTCACCGCGGCACCCGTCTCCCCCAAGGCGCTCCAGGTCGCCCGGGAGCGGCTGGCCGTGCTCGACGCCCGCATCGCGGCCCAGACGGCGCTGCGCGACCGCCTGGCGTCGGCGCTGCGGGCGGCGGGCGCCGAGACCGGCTGAACCGCACCGGACGGACCGGACGAACCAAGTGGACCGGACGAACCAAGTGGACCCACCGGACCCGCCGGACCCACCGGACCGACCGGATCGACCGGACCGACCGAGCGACCGAACGGAGCGAGCGGAGCAGGTGGCGGGCCGGGGCCGCCCGGTCAGGCGGGGGCCGGGGCGGAGGGCGACCGGACGGGCGGGGGCCAGGGGCCGGACGGGGTGGGGTCAGGCGACGACCGCGCCGCCGTCCACGGGCAGCACCGCTCCCGTCACGAACGACGCCTGGGGCGAGGCGAGGCGGGTGATGGCCCAGGCGACCTCCTCGGGGCGGCCGATCCGGCCGAGCGGGGTGTGGTCGAGCTGCCACGCGCGGACGGCGGCCCGCTGCTCGGGCGTGTAACCGGAGTGGTCGGCGATCGGCGTCTCGATCGCGCCCGGGGCCACGGCGACCACCCGGACGCCCCGCGGCGCCAGTTCCACCGCCCAGCTGCGGGTCAGCACCTCCAGGGCCGCCTTCCCCGCCGCGTACAGGGAGTTGCCGGGCCAGCCCCGCTGGCCGACCGAGGTCGTCACGTTCACCACCACGCCCCGGCTCTCCTCCAGCGCGGGCAGCGCGGCCTGGGTGAGCAGCACGGGCGCGAGGAGGTTGGTCTCCAGCAGCGGCCGTACCGACGCGCGGGTGTAGGTCCGCAGGGAGTCGGTGGTGACGACGGCCGCGTTGTTGACGAGCACGTCGAGGCGGCCGTACCGCTCCAGTACGGCGCCCACGACGGCCCGGGGGCCGTCCTCGGCGGTGAGGTCGGCGGGCAGCGGCGTGATGCCGGGGTGCCCCTCGGCCGTCTCGACCAGCGGCGCGGCCCGGCGGCCGACGACGACGACCCGGGCATCCTCGGAGGCGAAGGCGCGGGCGGTGGCCCGGCCGATACCGGTGCCGGCGCCGGTCACGAGGACGGTACGGGGGGTTCGGGCGGTGCTGTTCTCGCTCATGCGGGAATCGTCGGACCCTGACGCCAGTGGCAGGGTCAAGCCGGATGGGCGGCAAAAACCGCACGCCGGAGGCGAATTGTCCCACTGTGCCCATCTGCTGTGCGGCGGCGGGAGGTTACCGTGGGGAGCGGAACGATCCGTCCCGCACCGGGGGGCGGGCGGCGCGAGCGAGGGGACGTACCGTGACGCGTGCGAGGGGCGGAGCGGCCACCGCGGTCACCGCCGTGGCCGTGCTGGTCGCCGTGACCGGCTGTACGGCCGAGCAGACCGGGGGAGTGTCCGGCGGAGCGAACGGGCCCGGGAAGACCGGCGGCAAAGGCGCCGCCCTGACCGCCGTCGGCTCACTGACCGTCAAGGGGCGTGCCCCGAAGACCGGTTACTCGCGGGCCCGGTTCGGCACCGCTTGGGCGGACACCGACTCCAACTCCTGCGACACCCGCGACGACATCCTCAAACGCGACCTGAAGGACGTGCGGTTCACCGGCGGCAAGTGCAGGGTCTCCTACGGCCTGCTGGAGCCCGACCCCTACTCCGGCAAGGAGATCACCTACCGGCGGGGCCGCAGCAAGGTCGACATCGACCACGTCGTCGCCCTGTCCGACGCCTGGCAGAAGGGCGCCAAGTACTGGGACGCCGGCAAGCGCATAGCGCTGGCCAACGACCCCCTCAACCTCCTCGCCGTCGACGCGAGCACCAACCGCGGCAAGGGAGACGGCGACGCGGCCACCTGGCTCCCGCCCAACAAGGCCTACCGGTGCGCCTACGTCGCCGCCCAGGTCGCCGTCAAGAAGAAGTACGGCCTGTGGGTCACCGCAGCCGAACAGAGCGCCATGAAGAAGGTCCTCTCCTCCTGCCCCGGCCAGAAGCTGCCCACCGGCGGCAACCCGACGAAGGCACCCGAGCGCTTCCAGGCCCGCTGACCCGCCCGGCGACGTCCGTGACGACCGGGTAATCCGCTGTCGCCCCGGCCGGGCGCCGCCTACCGTGACCGGCATGGACATCAAGGTGAGCAGCCTCGCCGAGCGGCCCGACCGGCTGCCCGCGGTGTTCGGCATGACCGACACCTGGCCCGAGTTCGTCACCCAGGACCTCGTGGGCACCACCCACTACGGCCGCATCCCCACCGAACTCCCGGAGTACGCCCTGTTCGCCGAGGACGAGGACGGCCGGGTCGTCGCCCACGCCTACAGCGTGCCGTTCGCCCTCGACGTCGAGGGGCGGCGCACCCTGCCCGCCCGCGGCTGGGACCAGGTCCTCGCGTGGGCCTTCGCCGACCTGCGCCGCGGCACCCGCCCGGACACCGTGAGCGCCGTCTCGGTCACCATCGCCCCGGACGCCCAGGGCCACGGCCTGTCGGCCCTCATGCTCGCGGCGATGCGCGACAACGCCCGCGCCCACGGCTTCCGCGAGGTCGTCGCCCCCGTACGCCCCAACGCCAAGCACCGCGAACCGCGCACCCCGATCACCGAGTACGCCCACCGGGTCCGCCCCGATGGACTGCCCCAGGACCCGTGGCTGCGCGTCCACGCCCGGGCCGGTGCCACCATCGACTCCATCGCCCCGGCCTCCATGACCGTGAGCGGCTCGCTGGCGGAGTGGCGCCGCTGGACCGGGCTGCCCTTCGACACGGCGGGGGACGTCGAGGTGCCCGGCGCACTGGTCCCGGTCCGCTGCGACATGGAGCACGGGTACGCCGTCTACGTGGAGCCCAACGTGTGGATGCGGCACCCGCTGTGACCTGAACCCCGGGCGGGGCCCGGGGTTCAGGTCACACGTGGCCGGCAGGACGGTGCGGGCGGACGGGCCGGGCGGTCCCGCCGCCCGGGTGGGTCACGCGGCCGGCGTGCCCTTCAGCGAGCCCAGGATCCGGGCCGTCACCTTCTTCGCGGCCGCGGCGCCGTCGTCATCGCCCGCGGTGGACAGCACGGTGACCACGTGGTTGCCGGAGCGGGCCGCGATGAGCGTGGTACCGGTCTCCCAGACGCCGCTCGTCAGCGTCATCGTGTACGCCTCGTCGCCGAGACCGGCCGTGGACGCGCCCTTCACCTTCACCTTGGCGTGCGTGTCCGTGTCCGTGAAGGTGGCGCACTCGGCGGCGACGGACCGCATCCGCTGCATCACCGTCTTCGCCGTGGTGCCCTGGAACGCGTCGACCTCCTGGGCCACTTCCTCGGTCTTGTCCTGGTTGACGTAGTCGTCCTGCGCGAAGGCCACGCCTCCCTCGAAGCCCGTCACCTGGATCCAGGACGTGCCCTCCAGCCGGGTGCAGTCCGGCTTCGCGGTCTTCCGGCTGGACACGGCGAGGAACTTGCCGCCGCTGTCCGAGGCGCCGTCCGCCTCCAGGGTGAGCCCGGCCGGGAAGGCCGACGCGGGCGCCAGCGCCTTCTTCAGCTGCGTACCGGTCAGCAGGCCGGCGTTCGGGTTCTTCGTCTTGGCCGGTGCGGCGCTCGCACCGGTGCCGGAGGACGAGTCCGAGTCGCACGCGGACAGGGCCAGGGGGAGCACCGCGACGGCGAGCAGCGTTGCGGCACGGGACGAGAGACGCATGACAGTCCTTCAGAGGTGATGAGCGGGTTGAAACGGGGTGTGGGGGGTGGAACGGGGTGTGGGGGGTGGGGGGAACGGGGTGGGGAACGCGGTGTGTGTACGGCGGGCCGTGGGGACGGCGGGCCCGTACCGGGGTGACCGTCAGGCCGTCAGGCCTTCTTCCAGTCGCCGCAGTCGTTCGTCTTGAAGTAGGCGTCCGACGGGCTGATCGTGACGACGGCCGTGCCGCTGACGTTGTTGTTGGCGATGATCGAGTCCAGGCCCTGGCCGGCGTCCTTCGTGCGCTCCCAGTAGCAGGAGTCGTCGGTGTTCCCGGTCGACCTGTAGGTGCCCGGCGCGATGTCCGTGCCGACCTTGTACATGCCGCCGTCGCCGTCCATCGAGGAGCCGGGCGTGCCCTTCGCCTTGGGGTCGACGGCCTCCCAGTCCTTGCAGCCCCTGGACTTGAACAGCTTGTCGGTGGGCTTGACGGTCACGTAACTCGTGCCGCTGACGTTGTCGTTGGCGAGGGTGGAGTCCAGCTCGCCGGAGGCGTCCTTGGCGCGCTCCCAGTAGCACATGTCGTCGGTGTTGCCGGTCGTGCGGTACGTCCCCGGCTTCACGTCGGAGCCGACCCGGTACTCGCCGTCACCCCCGATGGCGGCCTTCTTCTCCTCGGCAGCCTTGGTGCCGTCCGAGCCCTTGCTGCCGCCCGAGCCCTTGGTGCCGCCCGAGCCCTTGGTGCCGGTCGGCTTGTGTTCGGCCGACGCCGAGGAGTCCTTGTCGCCGCCTCTCGCGGCGCCGTCCTTGCCGTCGTCGCCGGCGTTGGCGGACAAGGCGCCGATGCCGGCGATCCCCACGACGGCACCGAGCGCGACCTTGGCCTTCATACCCATGGCGAACCCCTCCCCTGAGTGATGCGGCCTCCCCCTCGGCGGCCGCTCGTTCGCTGGGTCAATAAGAACAGAGGCTGTGAACCGAGTCAACACGACTCCCGTATTGGGTTCAGTACACGCGCGTGAATCTGTAGATCTTGTGTACGCCGGTATGCTCGGCGCACACACGGGACGAGGGGAGCAAGGCCGGTGCAGGACAACGCGACAGAGGTGACCGCAGCCGGTATCGCGCGGCTCGCCGGAGTGGGCCGCGCCGCCGTCAGCAACTGGCGCCGCCGGCACGGCGACTTCCCCAAGCCGGTCGGCGGCAGCGAGACCAGCCCGTCCTTCGCACTCGCCGAGGTCGAGGCCTGGCTGCGCAAGCAGGGAAAACTCGCCGAAGTCCCGCTGCGCGAACGCGTCTGGCAACAGCTCGCCGGGCACCCGGAGGGCCCGCTCACGGCCCTGGTGCACGCCGGTTGCGTCCTGCTCCTGATCCATGAGCGGCCCACCGTCTGGCTCGACGCGAGCGCGGGCTCCGACGCCCGGCTGGCCGCGGTGCTGCCGGGGGTGCTGGAGGAGGTGCTTGCGCCGCGGCTCGGCGGGGTGCCGGGGCGGAGTGAGCCCTCGGGCGCGCCGGGTGGGGGTGTGTACGGCGCCGTTCGCGGCGGCGGTGTGAACTCCGCGGGCGAGGCCGACGGTGTGAACACCCGAGCGGGTGGCGTCCACGTGAACAGCCTTTTCGGCGACGGTGGTGTGAACGCGGGTGGTGGTGGGAGGGATGTGAACGCCGCCGTCGGCGCGCGGGATGTGAACGCGCCGGTCGTGGCGCCGGCTGTGAACCCCGCCCCGACGTCGCCGCGCGTGAACTCGTCGCCCACTCTCCCGGCTGTGAACCCCGCGCCTGTTGTTCCCAGCCCGCCCCAGGAGCACGAGCCCGCCGCCACGGCCACGGCGGCGGCCCCGGCCCCCGCCCTTCCCCCGGCCCCCGCCCTTCGCACCCCCACCGGCCCCCAGCTCCTCCCCTCCGCCCCCCTCCTCCGCGGCGCCGCCGAGCTGGCCGCCGAGATGGGGGCGCGGCAGACGTTCGAGTTCCTGCTGGGCCGGCACCTGGACGCCAACCCCCGCCAGTACACGCTCACGCCCGCCGAACTCGCCGGTCTCATGGCCGACCTCGCCGGACCGGCCCGTACCGCCCTGGACCCCGCCTGCGGCACCGGCGCCCTGCTGCGTGCCGTGGACCCCCGCCCCGGACAGGAGCTGTACGCCCAGGACAGCGCCCCCGAACTCGCCGCGCTCAGCACGCTGCGGCTCGCGCTGCACAGCCGGGCCACCGTGCACGGCGCGGCCGGCGACACCCTGCGCGCCGACGCGCACCCCGGGCTGCACGCCGACGTCGTCCTGTGCCATCCGCCGTTCAACGAGCGCAACTGGGGCCACGACGAGCTCGCCTACGACCCGCGCTGGGAGTACGGCTTCCCGGCGCGCACCGAGTCGGAGCTGGCCTGGGTGCAGCACGCGCTGGCCCGGCTGACCGACGGCGGCACGGCGGTGCTGCTGATGCCGCCGGCCGCCGCCTCCCGTCGTTCCGGTCGCCGGATCCGCGCCGACCTGCTGCGCCGGGGCGCGCTGCGGGCCGTCGTCGCGCTGCCGGCCGGCGCGGCACCGCCGTACAACATCCCGCTGCACCTGTGGGTGCTGCGCCGGCCCGACCGGACACCGGTGACGCCCGAGGTGCTGCTCGTGGACTCCGGCAGGTTCGCCGGGGAGGGGCGCGGCGGACCGGACTGGGAGGCGGTGCGGGAGGCCGTGACGGACGCCTGGCGCGCCTTCACGCGCGCGGGGCGGCTCGCGGAGCGGCCGGGGCTCGCCCGTTCGGTGCCGGTCATCGACCTCCTCGACGACGACGTGGACCTCGCTCCCGCCCGCCATCTGCCGCCGGCCGCGGTCGCCGACGGCGCGGAGCAGCTCACGCAGGTGCGCGAACGGCTCGGTGCGACCCTGCGCCTGACCGCCGACCTCACCCCGCCCGCCGCCGCCCCGGCACCGCCCGTGCGCTGGCCGCTCACCACGGTCGGCGAACTCGCGCGCGGGGGCGCGCTGGTGATGCGCACCGGCGGGAACGGCGGCCACGCGCGCGTGCCGGTCCTCACCGACCACGACGTCCTCGCCGGAACCGCGCCCTCGGGCACCCTCCCGGAGAGCGAGGAGGAGGCCGTGCTGACCGAGCCGGGCGATGTCGTCGTACCCGTGCTCGGCGGGGGTTCGGTGGCGCGCGTGGTCGACGAGGCGACGGGGGGCGCCGCCCTGGGGCGCAACCTCGTGCTGCTGCGCCCCGATGCCACGGCGCTCGACCCGTGGTTCCTCGCCGGGTTCCTGCGCGGGACCGCCAACAACCGGCAGGCCAGCAGCTACGCGTCGACGGCGACCCGCCTGGACGTGCGCCGGCTGCAACTGCCCCGGCTCCCGCTGGAGGAACAGCGGCGCTACGGCGCGCGGTTCCGCGCCCTGGACGAGTTCGAGCGGGCGCTGCGGTACGCGAGCCGGCTGGGGGAGCAGCTCGTACGCGGGATGTACGACGGCCTGACGGACGGCACGGTCGCACCCGGCTGACCCCCAGGGCACCCCCGGGACGTCTCCACGGGCGTCCCGCCGGCTCCCTCCCCGGTCGCCGCACAACGGTTCGGTACAACCCGGACCGCTTGTCCCTGCCGGGCCATATGCTCGAAGCGACATCGCGCGGCCGGCGCCGTCCGCCCCGCGGACCATGCCGGACGGGCGGGCACGCCCACTTCAGGATCGGGAGCAGCCATGCAAGGCCACGGCTACGGACAGCCGGTGAAGCAGCCACCGCACACCGCGTGGCTGGTCTGCCTGCGCGTGCTGTTCGTGGCGCTCGGCATCCTCACCATCGGCTTCCTGGCCTGGGCGATGCTGCTGCGGCTGGCCGCCGTCACCCGCCGCTCGCTGGACTGGGGGCTGTTCGTGGCCGTGCTCGCCGCCGACGTCCTGAGCTTCACGCTGGTGGCGATGGAGCCCGGTGACGAGATCCACACCACCGGCGGCTACGTGGGCATCCTGCTCCTGCTCGGCACGCTCGTGGCCGCCATCGCCTACTACCTCGCGGCGGACATCCGGTACTTCCTGCTGCGGCAGCAGGCGTACGCGGCGCAGGGGGCGCCGGCCCCGGCGTACGGTTACCCGGCGCCCGTGACCCCGTACGCCGCGACGACCGTCCCGGCCCTGCCGACGGCGACGCCGGCGACCGCACCGCACACCCCGAACGGACTGCACACCCCGCCGCCCCCGGTGTCGCACACCCCCGTGCCCCAGCCCCCGCCGGCCACCCCGCCGCTCCAGCGGCCCGCGCCCGCCCGGATCGACCAGGTGCGGGCCGAGCTGGACGAGCTGAGCGACTACCTGCGCCGGCAGGACGGCCACGAGGGCGGACGGTGACGGTGACGACGGGGCGCATGGTCGCCGGCCGTTACGAACTGTCCACGCTCATCGGGCAGGGCGGCATGGGCCAGGTGTGGACGGCGTACGACCGCAGGCTCGACCGGCGCGTGGCGGTGAAGCTGCTGCGCCCGGACAAGGTGGCGGGCCAGGAGGCGGACGAGCTGCGCCGCCGGTTCGTGCGCGAGTGCCGGGTGACCGCTCAGGTGGACCACCCGGGCCTGGTGACGGTGCACGACGCGGGCAGCGAGGGCGAGGAGCTGTTCCTCGTCATGCAGTACGTCGACGGCGCCGACCTCTCCGACCACCTCGCCGAGCACGACCCGTACCCGTGGCCGTGGGCCGTCGCGGTGGCCGCGCAACTGTGCGCCGTCCTGAGCGCCGTGCACGCCGTGCCGATCGTGCACCGCGACCTCAAGCCGCGCAACGTGATGGTGAAGCAGGACGGCTTGGTCACCGTCCTCGACCTGGGTGTGGCGTCCGTGATGGACACCGACACCACGCGTCTGACCCACACCGGCTCCCCGATCGGCTCGCCCGCCTACATGGCGCCGGAACAGGCGATGGGCGGTGCGGTCGGCCCGTACACCGACCTGTACGCGCTCGGCGTGCTGATGCACGAACTGCTGAGCGGAGAGGTGCCGTTCGCCGGTTCGACGGCGCTCGGTGTGCTGCACCGGCACCTGTACGAGCCCCCGCTCCCCGTGCGCCGGATCCGCCCCGAGGTGCCCGAGGCGCTGGAGTCCCTGGTGCTGCGGCTGCTCGCCAAGGACCCGCAGCACCGGCCGGCGTCCGCGCAGGAGGTGTACGAGGACCTGGCGCTGCTCCTGCCCGCGCGCGGGACGCCCACCGGGGCGCCCCTGGACCCCACGCGCCCCTTCCTGCGTCCGCACGCCCCCTGGCCGGACCGCGCGCGGACCCCCGCGCCCCAGCCCGCCCCGGTCGCGCCGGCGCCGCCGGTGGCCGAGAAGCCCGACGTCGCCGCCGCCGTGGACGAGGTCAAGCGCCTGCTGGGGGAGGGCCGCATCACGCAGGCCGTCGACATCCTGGGCGCGATCCTGCCGGCCGCCGCGGAGCAGCACGGCGAGCACTCCCCGGTGGTGCGCACGCTACGCAAGCAGTACGCGGCCACCCTCATGGACGACGGCCAGTACCGGCGCGCGCTTCCGGAACTGCGCCGGCTCGCCGACGAACGCGCCGCCGAGGCCGGCCAGGCCGACCCGCAGTCGCTGCGCTACCGCTACGAGGCCGCGCAGTGCCTGGAGCAGCTGGGCGAACCGGCGGCGGCGCTCGCCGAGTACCGCGCGCTGCTGCCGTACTACGAGAACCAGTACGTCTCCGGGGACCCGCAGCTCGCCCATGAGGTCCGCCGGCGCATCGGCCACCTGCTGCTGGCCCTCGGCGACCGGTCGGCCGCCCACGACACACTCGCCCGGCTGGTCATGGACGTCGAGCGGCTGCACGGCCCCGGCCACCCGCTGGCCGTCGAGGTCCGGCGGACGCTGCAGTGGCTGGGGCAGGTGCGCGGATAAGGCCGGCGCGGCGGCCGGCGGTGCCCGAAGGGCGCGCGAATCGTTGGTCGAATGGGTTGGCCGCGGCCTGCCCACTGCCTACCATCGATCACCGCAAGACCTTGTGCACCGCCGCACAATCTCCCCTCTGGAGGTCTCCTTGCACCGCCGCCGTCGCACCGCGCTCGTCCTCACCGCCGCGATCGCCGCCGCGGCACCCCTGCTGACCGCCTGCGGAGACGACGCGCACCCGGGCGCCGCGGCCGTCGTCGGCGGGCAGCGGATCACCGTCGCCCAGCTGGAGAACCGGGTCGAGGAGGTCCGCCGGGCCCAGCGGGCCACGGTGCCGGACGAGACGCAGTACCAGCAGGTCGTCTCCTCCACCAGCGGCCTCACCCGCGACACCCTGCACAACATGGTGCTCGACCGGGTGCTGCACCGCGCCGCGCAGGACCAGGCCGTCACGGTCACCCGCAAGGAGATCCAGCAGATGCGCGCGGACCTGGAGCGGCAGGCCGGCGGCAGCAAGGGCCTGGAGGCGGCCTGGCTCCAGAAGTACGGCATCGCCCCCGCCCGCCTCGACGACAACCTGCGGCTGCAGCTGGAGGCGCAGAAGCTCGCCGAGAAGCTCGGCACCGACACCAGCCGGCCCGCCTTCTGGAAGGCCCTGTCCAAGGCGTCCGAGGAGCTCCGCGTCGACCTCAACCCGCGCTACGGCACCTGGGACGTGCAGAAGAGCAGCCGGGTGGACGCCGAGACGCCGTGGGTGCGGGAGGTCACGACGGCGGGCGGACAGCCGGTGACGGCCTAGACCGGTCGTACGATCACGTGATCACAGGATCTCTCGGCCCTGTGGACAACGAGATCCGCTTCCTCGCGCCGTGGGTTACGTTCGAATCGTGAACGAAACCAGCCCCGAACCCCGCGCCGCAGGCGGCCCGGAGCTCCGCGCCGACGCCCGCGAGGAAGCCCCCGGCCGCATCGTCCTGCTCACCACCAGCCACCGCGTCGCCCCCGGCCTGCTGTCCTGGCCCGCCTGGCAGGCCCTGCGCACCGCCGACGCCGTGCTGTGCGCGGACGGCGCCCACCCGCAGCTGCCGTATCTGCGCGAGGCCGGGACAGCGGTGACGGAGGCGTCCCCCACCGCGCAGGAGCTGGTCGAGGCCTGCGCCGGCGGGCGCACGGTGGTGGTCGTGGCGACGGGCGAGGGCGAGCCGGCGCTCACCGACGGCCTCGCCCGGCTCGCCGGCTCCGGCCGGATCGCCATGCCGGAGCTGGAGCTGCTCCCCGCCTCCTACGACCTGCCCGGCGCCCGCCTGCTGGACCTGGTGCAGGTCATGGACCGCATCCGCGCCGAGTGCCCCTGGTCCTCCCGGCAGACCCACCAGGGCCTGGCGAAGTACGGCATCGAGGAGGCGTACGAACTGGTCGAGGCGATCGAGGCCGGCGACCGCGCGGAGCTGCGCGAGGAGCTGGGCGACGTCCTCCTCCAGGTCGTCTTCCACTCCCGGATCGCCGAGGAGGACCCGGAGGCGCCGTTCTCCATCGACGACGTCGCCGGCGGCATCGTCGCCAAGCTCGTCCACCGGCACCCGCACGTCTTCGGTGACGAGGAGGCCGAGACCCCGGAGGACGTCAAGGAGCACTGGCTGCGCACCAAGGCCGAGGAGAAGCGGCGCGCCTCGGTCACGGAGGGCGTCCCGCTCGGCCAGCCCGGCCTGGCCCTCGCCGCCAAGCTCGCCTCCCGCACCCGCACGGCGGGCCTGGCGGTCCCCCTGCCCGAGGGCGAGGGCATCGGGTACGAACTGCTGGCGCTGGCGGTCCGCGCCGAGGCGGCCGGCGTCGACCCGGAGGCGGCCCTGCGGGCGGCGGCGCGGGCGTACCGGGACGCGATACGGGCCGCTGAGGGGCTGTCAGGTTAGTACCGCTGCTCCGGCGGGCGGGTGCGAGGCGTGGGAGCCGGCGCGACAGCCGAGTCGCGGGAGCCGAGACGTGCGCTGCCGGCCGCGGTCCGCCGCTCACCGGCCGCGGCGCAGCGGGTCGGGGAGATGCTGGAGCGGGCGGCCGTGGCCCGTGCGCGGAGGCCTGGACGCGGTGGGGCCGCCCGGCCGGATACCGTCGAGGAGTGACCGAGCAGCACAGCCCCGACCAGTCCGCGCCCGCCCTCTTCACCTGGGAGTTCGCGGCCGACCCCTACCCGGCGTACGCCTGGCTGCGCGAGCACGCCCCCGTGCACCGGACGCGGTTGCCGAGCGGGGTCGAGGCCTGGCTGGTCACCCGGTACGCCGATGCCCGGCAGGCCCTGGCCGACCAGCGGCTGAGCAAGAACCCGGCGCATCACGACGAGCCCGCGCACGCCAAGGGCAAGACGGGCATCCCGGGCGAGCGCAAGGCCGAGCTGATGACACACCTGCTGAACATCGACCCGCCGGACCACACCCGGCTCAGGAAGCTCGTCAGCAAGGCGTTCACCCCGCGCCGGGTCGCCGAGTTCGCCCCCCGGGTGCAGGAACTGACCGACCACCTCATCGACCGGTTCGCCAAGACGGGGTCCGCCGACCTCATCCACGACTTCGCCTTCCCGCTGCCCATCTACGCCATCTGCGACCTGCTCGGCGTCCCGCGCGAGGACCAGGACGACTTCCGGGACTGGGCGGGCATGATGATCCGGCACGGCGGAGGCCCCCGGGGCGGGGTCGCCCGGTCGGTGAAGAAGATGCGCGGCTACCTCGCCGAGCTGATCCACCGGAAGCGGGAGGCGCTGCCCGCCGCGCCCACGCCCGGCGAGGACCTGATCTCCGGCCTCATCCGCGCCTCCGACCACGGCGAGCACCTCACCGAGAACGAGGCCGCCGCCATGGCCTTCATCCTGCTGTTCGCCGGCTTCGAGACGACCGTCAACCTCATCGGCAACGGAACCTACGCCCTGCTCACCCACCCCGACCAGCGCGCGCGGCTCCAGACCTCCCTGGCCCGCGGCGAACGGGACCTGCTGGAGACGGGAGTCGAGGAACTCCTGCGCTTCGACGGCCCGGTGGAGCTGGCCACCTGGCGGTTCGCCACCGAGCCGCTCACCATCGGCGGGCAGGACATCGCGCCGGGCGACCCGGTGCTCGTCGTCCTCGCCGCCGCCGACCGGGACCCGGAGCGGTTCGCCGAGCCGGACGTGCTGGACCTCGGCCGCCGTGACAACCAGCACCTCGGTTACGGCCACGGCATCCACTACTGCCTGGGCGCGCCGCTCGCCCGCCTGGAGGGCCAGACCGCGCTCGCCACCCTGCTCACCCGCCTGCCGGACCTGCGCCTCGCCGCCGATCCGGCCGAGCTGCGCTGGCGCGGCGGACTCATCATGCGCGGCCTGCGCACCCTGCCCGTCGAGTTCACGCCCACGGCCTGACCACAGGCCCTCCAGAGGAAAAGAACGACGTTCAACTCTGTGATCTTCACGTGATCTGCGCGGCATGAACTTGTGACAAGTGATCGTCTGCCTATACGTTCACCCATCAGCGCGGCGACCCGCTCCGTCCGCCGCGTCGGCCCTGCTGTCGCTCGAAAGGCTTCTGCATGCTCTCCGGGAACGGTCGACACCGTCGCCCCCGCCAGGCCCCTGCCCTCCTCGTCGCGGCCGGAGTGACCGGCTCCGCCATCGCCATCCCGCTCCTCGGCGCGGCGAGCGCCAGCGCGGCCGACGGCGGCACGTGGGACAAGGTGGCCGAGTGCGAGAGCGGCGGCTCCTGGAGCGCCGACCCCGGCAACGGCTACTACGGCGGCCTCCAGATCTCCCAGGAGGACTGGAACGCGTACGGCGGCGGCCAGTACGCGGCCAGCCCCGACCAGGCCAGCCGCAACCAGCAGATCGCCGTCGCCGAGAAGATCCTCGCCGACAAGGGCACCGCCCCGTGGGCCACCTGCGCCCTGCTGTCCGGCCTGACGACCGACTCGGGTTCCGTGGACGTCGACACGGGTGTCGGCGGCTCCGGCGACAAGAGCGGTTCGGGCGGGACGTCCGGATCGACCGAGAAGTCCGACACCTCCGGAACTTCCGGCACTTCGGGGTCCTCCGACGGCTCCGGTGCGTCCGGTTCGCCGGATTCGCCGTCCTCCACCGGTGCCGGCCCCGACGCCAACTCCGGCTCCGGCGCCGGATCGTCCACGGATCCGGCGACCACGCCGACCGGCAAGCCGGGCAAGCACGCCGGTGCGGACGCCGACTCCGCGGGGACCAACACCCCCAAGTCCGACAAGTCCGCCTCGCCGGGCGCCGGTGGCTCCAGCGCGCCCGGTGACGGCTCCGCCCCCGCCACCCCGGAGGCGGGCGTCGAGAACGACCCGCAGCGGGCCGCCGGTTCCTGGAGCCTGGTCGACACCGGGGCGCTCGGCGGCGGACGTCACCGCGGGGCGAGTGCGGACGAAAGCGTGACAAACGGTCAGGACGACACCGTGTCGGGCCGGCACGCGTCCCGCGGGACGGACACGTACACCGTCCGCCAGGGCGACTCCCTCGTCTCCATCGCCGACTCCCTCGACGTCGACGGCGGGTGGCGCGCGCTCTACGCGGACAACAAGAAGGCCATCGGGTCCGACCCGGATCACATCGCCGCCGGTCAGACGCTGGACGTCGCGGGTGAAACGGACGCGAACTAGGCGGAGTTGACGCCCCATTTGACGCCGTAATGTCCGGTTTGGCGAAAGTGTGGGATGAGTCTCAGAAGCCCTGATCGTCTTTGAAATTCCGCGCGGCGCGTGTCTACGGTCGAGGCCGCTCGTCACCACGAGCCCCGGCGGTCGCAACGCCGAATCCTGCCAGCGGCCCACCCGGGAACAGTCGTCGCGTCAAGCGCCGTAGGCAGGAGCGGGGGACCCAAGGTAGGCGCCGGGACCAGCAGTTGAGGCTGGGACCGGCTGGGGGTGAAGCCGCGACTTCCGCGCAAGCGGGAGCGCGGCCGGGCAACTCAACCGGCCCGAACCCGACAGCTCACCTCGCAGGCGTCGGTGAGGGGATCGATCCATGCTGTTTACCGGCAAGGGCAAGCACCGTCGTCCGTCCAAGGCCACCCGGGCCATCGCGCTCGCCGGTGTCACCGGCGCGGCCGTCGCCGCCCCGCTGATGGCGGCCGGCAACGCCTCCGCCGCCACCACCGCCGAGTGGGACAAGGTCGCCCAGTGCGAGTCCGGCGGCAACTGGTCCATCAACACCGGCAACGGGTACTACGGCGGTCTGCAGTTCTCCGCCTCCACCTGGTCCGCGTACGGCGGCACGCAGTACGCCGCCACCGCCGACCAGGCCTCCAAGTCGCAGCAGATCTCGGTCGCCGAGAAGGTGCTGGCCGCGCAGGGCAAGGGCGCCTGGCCGGTATGCGGCACGGGCCTGTCCGGTACCCCGTACAACGGCTCCGCCCCGAGCGCCCCCTCGACCTCGGGCGGCACCGGCGGCTCGGGCAGCGGCACCGGCTCCGCCGCCACCCGCTCCACCGACCAGCAGTCCACCACCCGCTCCACCACCCGGACCGCCCCGTCGACGGAGAAGACCGTCACCACCCCGACCGGCAAGAAGGTCAAGAAGGGCGACGGCGAGTACAAGGTCGTCACGGGTGACACCCTCGGTGCCATCGCCGCGAAGAACGGCGTCAAGGGCGGCTGGCAGAAGCTGTTCGAGCTGAACAAGGACATCGTCCAGGACGCCAACCTCATCTACCCGGGCCAGCAGCTGCACCTGAAGTAAGAGGAGCGGCCGGCGGACCCCCGCGGCCCTCCCCGGGCGGGTCCCCCGGGCCCGCCCGGCCCCCTGAGACCCCGTGCGGGCCACCCCCCGTCCCCACGGGCCCCCCGCCCCGGTGCGTGTTCCCCCGTACGCACCGGGGCGGGTTTTTTTCTGCCCGGGAGCACCGAGCTCCCCGAAGCCCTTTGTTTGGCGCAGAAACAAAAGGTACGGTCGGCATGTCCACGGGACGGTCGGTCGGTGGCCGACGCCCCCGGGACGGTTAGGCTCTAGTCGCAAGGCACAGCCGTAAGGCACCCAGCCCGCACTTCCAGCGTCACATCCAAGAAGGAGATGCTCGTGCCGTCCATCGACGTCGTCGTAGCCCGGGAAATCCTGGACTCCCGAGGCAACCCCACGGTCGAGGTCGAGGTCGGCCTCGACGACGGCAGCACGGGTCGTGCCGCCGTCCCGTCCGGCGCCTCGACCGGCGCCTTCGAGGCCATCGAGCTGCGCGACGGTGACCCCAACCGCTACCAGGGCAAGGGCGTCGAGAAGGCCGTCCTCGCCGTGATCGAGCAGATCGGCCCGGAGCTGGTCGGCTACGACGCCACCGAGCAGCGCCTGATCGACCAGGCCATGTTCGACCTGGACGCCACCGACAACAAGGGCTCCCTCGGCGCCAACGCCATCCTCGGCGTCTCGCTCGCCGTCGCCCACGCCGCCTCCGAGGCCAGCGACCTGCCCCTCTTCCGCTACCTGGGCGGCCCGAACGCGCACCTGCTGCCGGTGCCGATGATGAACATCCTGAACGGCGGCTCGCACGCCGACTCCAACGTGGACATCCAGGAGTTCATGATCGCCCCGATCGGCGCGGAGTCCTTCTCCGAGGCCCTGCGCTGGGGCACCGAGGTCTACCACACGCTGAAGAAGGTCCTGAAGAACAAGGGCCTGTCCACCGGCCTCGGCGACGAGGGCGGCTTCGCCCCGAACCTCGGCTCCAACCGCGAGGCGCTCGACCTCATCCTGGAGGCGATCAAGGAGGCCGGCTACGCCCCCGGCGAGCAGATCGCGCTCGCCCTCGACGTCGCCGCGTCCGAGTTCTACAAGGACGGCTCCTACCTCTTCGAGGGCAAGGAGCGCACGGCCGCCGAGATGACCGAGTACTACGCCGAGCTGGTCGAGGCGTACCCCCTGGTCTCCATCGAGGACCCGCTGTTCGAGGACGACTGGGAGGGCTGGAAGACCATCACCGACAAGCTCGGTGACAAGGTCCAGCTCGTCGGTGACGACCTGTTCGTCACCAACCCCGAGCGCCTGGCCCGCGGCATCGAGGAGGGCGCCGCCAACGCCCTGCTGGTCAAGGTCAACCAGATCGGCTCGCTGACCGAGACGCTGGACGCCGTCGAGCTGGCCCAGCGCAACGGCTTCAAGTGCATGATGTCCCACCGCTCCGGCGAGACCGAGGACGTCACCATCGCCGACCTGGCCGTCGCCACCAACTGCGGCCAGATCAAGACCGGCGCCCCGGCCCGCTCCGAGCGCGTCGCCAAGTACAACCAGCTGCTGCGCATCGAGGAGATCCTCGACGACGCCGCGGTCTACGCCGGCCGCAGCGCGTTCCCGCGCTTCCGCGGCGCGGTCTCCAAGGGCTGAGCCAACCTGGCGTAAGGCCTAGCCAGTCGTACGTACGTCCCCGCACCCGGTCCCGTACCGTGTCCGGGGACGTACGCGCGTGTGTGAACGGGAGGCGGGGAAGATGGCAGTGAAGGACCGTGACCGGTTCTCCACCGCGACCAGGCTGCGGCTGCTCGGCGAGCAGACGGCCGCCCGGGTCTACCGCTCCCAGACGAAGCGGCAGGCCCGCCGCTCCCGGCTCACCGGCCGCGCGGCCCTGCTCGCGCTGGTGCTCTGCTCCCTGATCGTCGCCCTCGCCTACCCGATGCGGCAGTACGTCTCCCAGCGCGCGGAGATCGCCGACCTCCGGCGGCAGCGGGAGCAGGCGCGCGAGCGCGTCGAGCAGCTGCGCGACCTGAAGGCGCGCTGGCAGGACGACGCCTACGCCGAGCAGCAGATCCGCCGCCGGCTGCACTACGTGAGGCCCGGCGAGACCGGGTACGTGGTCATCGACCCGGGCGCGGCCAAGCAGTCCCGCGCCGACCTCGGGGCCGCCCACCGGCCCTGGTACGCGAACGTCTGGGACGGCGTCGACAAGTCCGACGCCTCCGACCAGTGAGCCGGCGACACGGCCGGTACGACCAGAAAGCCACTCTGAAAGCAGTCATGGAAACGCCTCCGCCGCCCACTCCGCGCACCGAGCCCACCGACGCGGACGTAGAGGCCTTCAAGCAGCAGCTGGGCCGCCCGCCGCGGGGCCTGAGGGCCATCGCGCACCGCTGCCCGTGCGGTCAGCCGGACGTCGTGGAGACGGCACCCCGCCTGCCCGACGGCACGCCCTTCCCGACGCTGTACTACCTGACGTGCCCGAAGGCGTCCTCCGCCATCGGCACGCTCGAGGCGAACGGCGTGATGAAGGAGATGACCGAGCGGCTGCAGAGCGACCCCGAGCTGGCCGCCGCCTACCGGGCCGCGCACGAGGACTACGTCCGGCGCCGGGACGAGATCGAGGTCCTCCAGGGCTTCCCGAGCGCCGGCGGCATGCCGGACCGGGTCAAGTGCCTGCACGTGCTCGTCGCCCACTCGCTGGCCGCCGGCCCCGGGGTGAACCCGCTCGGCGACGAGGCCCTGGCGATGCTGCCGGAGTGGTGGCGCAAGGGCGCGTGCGTGACGTCCGACGAGACCGAGGGGGAGCAGAGGTGACCCGCGTCGCCGCCGTCGACTGCGGCACCAACTCCATCCGCCTGCTGGTCGCCGACGCCGACCCGGAGACGGGCGAACTGACGGAGCTGGACCGCCGGATGACCATCGTGCGGCTCGGCCAGGGCGTCGACCGCACCGGCCGGCTCGCCCCCGAGGCGCTGGAGCGCACCTTCGCGGCCTGCCGCGAGTACGCGGCCGTCGTCAAGGAGTACGGCGCCGAGCGGCTCCGCTTCGTCGCCACCTCCGCCTCCCGCGACGCCGAGAACCGGGACGACTTCGTCCGGGGCGTGCTGGACATCCTCGGGGTCGAGCCGGAGGTCATCACCGGCGACCAGGAGGCCGAGTTCTCCTTCACCGGCGCCACGAGGGAACTCGCCGGCCGCGCCGACCTGACCCGCCCCTACCTGGTCGTGGACATCGGCGGCGGCTCCACGGAGTTCGTCGTCGGCGACGACCACGTGCGCGCCGTCCGGTCGGTGGACGTCGGCTGCGTGCGGATGACCGAGCGGCACCTGGTGCACGAGGGCCGGGTGAGCGACCCGCCCACCGAGGAGCAGATCGCCGCCGTACGGGCCGACATCGAGGCCGCCCTGGACCTCGCCGAGCGGACGGTCCCGCTGCGCGAGGCGCACACCCTGGTGGGCCTGGCCGGATCCGTCACCACGGTGTCCGCGATCGCCCAGGAGCTGCCCGCCTACGACTCCGCGCGCATCCACCACTCCCGGATCTCCCGGGACCGCGTCCGCGAGATCACCGAGTGGCTGCTGCGCTCCACGCACGCCGAGCGCGCCGCGGTCCCGTCCATGCACCCGGGCCGGGTGGACGTCATCGGTGCGGGCGCCCTCGTCCTGCTCGCGATCATGGAGCGGACCGGCGCGGAGGAGGTCGTCGTGAGCGAGCACGACATCCTCGACGGCATCGCCTGGTCTTTGGCCTGACCGCCTACGAGTCGCGGTACACCTCTCGCCGGTCGCCTGCCTTGACGACGAGGACGAGGAGCTCACCATCGTCGATCCGGTAGGCGACCCGGTGGTTTCCGACCCGGAGCCGGTAGAGGCCGGACGGGCCGGTGAGCTTCTTGACGTCGGCGTCCTGGCGGTACGGGTCGTCACCGAGTGCGGTCAGCGCGGTCAGGATGCGCATGGCGTCGGGCCGGCTGATGGCCCGGAGCTGCCGTTGCGCCGCCGCGGTGAACCGGAAGGCGTACTTCACGCCGCTTCGCCGTCCTGTTCGGTGAACAGGTCTGCCAGCAGTTCCGCCATCGTCACCGTGGGGCCGCCCTCGGCCAGGACCGCTTCGGCTTCGCGAGCCAGCATGACGTCGGCCGCTTCCTCCAGAGCTTCGAAGTCCGCAATCGGGACTACGGCGGCCACCGGAGCGCCGTTGCGCGTGATGACGGTCGGAACGCCTTCCTCGGCCCGGTTGATGTGGTCGGCGAGGTGCGCGCGGGCTTCCCGTACGGTCACGGTGTTCTCAGTCATGAGGTCAGTGTACGCACTCACGTGTACACATGCCCGTTCCGAGAGTCGCGTTCGTGAGCGATCCTCGACGGCATCGCCTGGTCTCTGGCCTGACCGCTTACAAGTCGCGGCAGACGTTTCGCCGGTCGCCTGCCTTGACGACGAGGACGAGGAGCTCACCATCGTCGATCCGGTAGGCGACCCGGTGGTTTCCGACCCCGAGCCGGCACCCAGTCCTGAGCGGTGGCGTGGCTCTCTTTTATTACTCATCGGTAGCCATCTGCTGAGCAGGTTGGATACCGTTTGAGCGGCGCCGGGGCCCCCTTGAGGGGCCCTTGGTCGTACCGGCGCGGGAAACTTCGTGAAGTTCTTCACAAGGAAATCCCCGCAGCCGGGTCCCGGAAGGGGGTCTCTTGGCCCTTCCGGGGGGTCACGTGCCGTTTGAACATGTTCAGACGGAGGGTGTGGAAGGGGTGCAGAAGGGGTTGTTCCGGGGGTGTCACGACACCCTCACGGCCACCCCCGCGACCCGGAGAGGCAGCTCACGCGGCCTTGACAACGGGGCGAAGCGCCCTCCGGTTCCCCGTCACCCGCATGACCTGCGTCACGCGGGCCGCGGAGTTTAACACAGGGCCTGTCGGACCTTGTGAAGGGGCGCACGAGCGACCCCCGGACGGCGGGTGGATACTCGATGGCATGAGCACCACGGAGCGTCCCAGGATCCTCGTAGTAGGCGGTGGGTACGTAGGCCTGTACGCAGCTCGGCGCATTCTCAAGAAGATGCGCTACGGCGAGGCGACCGTCACGGTCGTCGACCCCCGGTCGTACATGACCTACCAGCCCTTCCTCCCCGAAGCCGCCGCCGGCAACATCTCCCCTCGCCATGTCGTCGTCCCGCTGCGACGCGTGCTGCCGAAGGCGGAGGTCCTCACCGGCCGGGTCACCACCATCGACCAGGACCGCAAGGTCGCCACGATCGCCCCGCTGGTGGGCGAGGCGTACGAGCTGCCCTTCGACTACCTGGTCATCGCGATGGGCGCGGTCTCCCGCACCTTCCCGATCCCCGGCCTCGCCGAGCAGGGCATCGGCATGAAGGGCATCGAGGAGTCCATCGGCCTGCGCAACCACGTGCTGGAGCAGCTGGACAAGGCCGACTCCACGACCGACGAGGAGATCCGCCGCAAGGCGCTCACCTTCGTCTTCATCGGCGGTGGCTTCGCGGGTGCGGAGACCATCGGCGAGGTCGAGGACATGGCCCGGGACGCCGCCAAGTACTACAAGAACGTGTCCCGCGAGGACATGCGCTTCATCCTGGTCGACGCCGCCGACAAGATCCTTCCCGAGGTCGGCCCGAAGCTCGGCCAGTACGGCAAGGAGCACCTCGAGGGCCGAGGCGTGGAGATCTACCTCTCCACCTCGATGGACTCCTGCGTCGACGGCCACGTCGTGCTGAAGAACGGCCTCGAGGTCGACTCCAACACGATCGTGTGGACGGCCGGCGTCAAGCCGAACCCGGCCCTCGCCCGCTTCGGTCTGCCCCTCGGCCCGCGCGGCCACGTCGACTGCGAGCCCACGCTCCAGGTCAAGGGCACGGACTACATCTGGGCCGCCGGTGACAACGCACAGGTCCCGGACCTCGTCGGCCGCAAGGCGGGCAACGAGAACGCCTGGTGCCCGCCGAACGCCCAGCACGCGCTGCGCCAGGCCAGGGTGCTCGGCGACAACGTGGTCTCCGGCATGCGGGGCTTCCCGCAGAAGGAGTACGAGCACGCCAACAAGGGTGCGGTCGCCGGTCTCGGCCTGCACAAGGGCGTGGCGATGATCGTCATGGGCAAGATGAAGATCAAGCTCAAGGGCCGCCTCGCCTGGTACATGCACCGTGGCTACCACGGCATGGCGATGCCGACCTGGAACCGCAAGATCCGCGTCTTCGCCGACTGGACCCTCGGCATGTTCCTCAAGCGCGAGGTCGTGTCGCTGGGCGCCATGGAGAATCCCCGCGAGGAGTTCTACGAGGCCGCCAAGCCGGCGCCGGTCGCCGCGAGCAAGCCCGAGGAGAAGGCCAAGGCCTCCTGACCCCAGGCCCGCCAGCCCGGCCCGAAGGGGCCGCCCGCCATCCGTGGTGCGGGCGGCCCCTTCGGGCTGTGTGCGGTCGTTCACGGCCGCTCAGAGGGAGCGCGGGGCCTCGGTGGACCGGTTGTCCCCGTCGGACTGCGCCTGATGGCTGTCCGGCGCCTTGACGCTGTCCGTGGCGCGCTGCTGGTCACGGTCCATCTGGGCCTGGTGCCCGTTCGGGGAGAGCGTGACCACGGTGACCAGGTACTTGCCCTGGTCGATGAAGTGGATGTGGCCCCTGGTGCCGTCGGGCGCCGTCAGCTCCGCAGTCAGCTCCCGGTGGCCGTCCGCGGTGACACCCTCCTTGACGTCGGTGCTGTGCAGCTTGGCGGCGGCGGGCGTGGAGCCGGAGTTGTAGTTGTCGAGGTTCGCCTTGAGACTGCCCTCGAGGTCCCACGGAGCGGACGCATCCGTGCCGGGCACCTCCTCGACGGTGAAGCCGATGACCCCGTAGGGGGTACGCACCGCATAGCAGCGGCTGCTCACGCCGTCGCTGTTGGACTTCTGGGCCTCGGCCTTGCCCGGAAGCTGGACCGAGATGCCGCTCGGGGAGTCCGTGGTCTGCGTCCACTGCGCGGTGACGTCGGTGACGGCCGCGGTGTGTGACGCCGGGGCGGCGAACGCGGTGCCGGGCAGCAGCACACCGCCGGTGACCACCGTGGCGGAGGCGGCGAAGAGGCTGAGGCGCTGGAGGCGGGAGAGACGGGTCATCTGAATCACATCCTTGGAAGAGGGGGAGTGGGGATGTCTCCATTACGACCCGGGGCCCGGGGGCGGGTCATGCCCCGGCTTCCCGTGGCACGCGCACTCGGGACTTGACCCGGCCCGGCGTCCGGCCCACAATCGCGCGCCCCGCCCGTCCGCCCCCGCCGCACGGGTGGTCCGGCGGCGAAGTCCGGCCGACATGGACGCGGAGTGTCGGCGTCCGTATACGGAGGGGAATGAGCTCGGCGTAGGCGATCGTTTGCCGGTAGACGGTGTCAGACGTCTCAAGACGGAGGTGTGCGCCATGGCCGAAGCCGCGCAGCGGCTGAGGAGTCTTGCCGAGCAGGTGCTGGGGACCCCGCTCCCGGTACGCCTGAAGGCCTGGGACGGCTCGCAGGCGGGCCCGCCGGACGCGCCGGCGCTCGTCGTGCGCAACCGCCGCGCCCTGCGCCGCATGCTGTTCAAACCGGGCGAGCTGGGCCTCGCCCGCGCCTGGGTCTCCGGTGACCTGGACGTCGAGGGCGACCTGTACGCCACACTCGACGCGATGGCGGGCCTCGTCTGGGAGCGCGGTGAGGACGCCCGCAGCGTCGCCCAGGCCGTGCGCGATCCCGCTGTCCGGGCCGCCGTCCGCGAGCTGCTGAAACTGGCCGGCCCGCCGATCCCGCCCGCCCCGCCGCGCGAGGAGATCCGCAGGCCCCGCCGCAATCTGCACACGCGCCACACGGACCGTCGGGCCATCAGCCACCACTACGACGTCGGCAACGACTTCTACGAGATCGTCCTCGGTCCCTCCATGGTGTACTCCTGCGCCTACTGGGAGGACGACGGGACCCTGGAGACCGCCCAGCGCGACAAGCTCGAACTCGTCTGCGCGAAGCTCGGCCTGAGGGAGGGTCAGCGGCTGCTGGACGTCGGCTGCGGCTGGGGCTCCATGGCCATCCACGCGGCCCGCGAGCACGGTGTGAGCGTCGTCGGCGTCACGCTGTCCCAGGAGCAGGCGGCGTACGCCCGCAAGCGCGTCGCCGACGAGGGACTGACCGACCGGGTGGAGATCAGGGTCCAGGACTACCGGGACGTCACGGACGGCCCCTTCGACGCGATCTCCTCCATCGGCATGGCCGAACACGTCGGCGCGGAGAAGTACCTGGAGTACGCCCGCCGGCTGCACGACCTGCTGAAGCCCGGCGGCCGGCTGCTCAACCACCAGATCGCCCGCCGTCCGCGCTCCGACGAGTCGGCGTACGAGGTCGACGCGTTCATCGACTCCTACGTCTTCCCGGACGGCGAACTCGCCCCCATCGGCACCACCGTCACCCAGCTGGAACGGGCCGGTTTCGAGGTCCGGGACGTGGAGTCCATCCGCGAGCACTACGCCCGCACCCTGCGCCGCTGGGTCACCAACCTGGAGTCCGACTGGGACCGCGCGATCCAGCTCGCGGGCCCGGGCCGGGCCCGGGTCTGGCGGCTGTACATGGCCGCCTCCGCGCTCGCCTTCGAACGCAACAGCATCGGTGTCAACCAGGTCCTCGCGATCCGCACCCCGCAGTCCGGCGCCTCCGGTCTCCCGCTGCGGCCGCGCACCTGGCACGGCTGACGAGCGGTACGACCGCCGGCGGTACGGCGAAGGGGGCCCCTTCCCGAGGGGCCCCCTTCACCGTCGTACGACCGTCCGCCCGTCGTGCTCCGCCTACTCGGCCTTGATGGCCGTCAGCATGTTCAGCCGGGCCGCGCGGCGGGCCGGCCACAGGGCGGCCAGGACGCCGACCGCGCCCGCCAGCAGCAGGAACACCGCCATCCGGCCCCAGGGCAGCACCAGCTCGTACGTCGGCATCTTGGTGCCCAGCAGTTCGCCGGCCGCCCAGCCGAAGAACACGCCCAGGCCGATGCCCAGCACCCCGCCGAACAGGGAGATCACCAGGGACTCCAGGCGGACCATCCGCTTGACCGCCCTGCGGTCCAGGCCGATCGCGCGCAGCATGCCGATCTCCTGCGCCCGCTCGAAGACGGACATGGCCAGTGTGTTGATCACACCGAGCACCGCGACGATCACCGCCATGCCGAGCAGGCCGTAGACCATGTTCAGCATCAGCGTGAACATCTGCGCGATCTCGTTGGAGATGTCCTGCTTGTCCTGGACCTTGATCGCCGGGTTGGTGCCGAGGGTCCGCTCCAGCCGGTCCTTGACCGCGTCGGAGGCGCCGTGCGCGGTTTTGACCATGACCTGCATGTCGGCCGGGTCGCTCAGGTGCGGGGTGACGACCTTGTTGTCGAGGATGATCCCGTTGAGCATGTCGTTGCCCTCGTAGACCCCCGCGACCGTCAGCCGCCGCGCCTTGCCGTCCTCGAAGTGCGCGGTGAACCGGGAGCCGGCCTTCCAGCCGTGCTTCTCGGCCCGGTCCTCGTCCACGACGACCCGCGTGCCGCCCACCGTGAAGGAGCCGTCGGTGACCTTCAGGTCGGTCAGCCTGCCGATGGCCGCGCCGTCGACACCGGTCAGGTACTCCGTGCCGCCGTCGACGCGGGACGCGGCGTTGCGCAGCGGGCTGCTGGTGGTGACCTCGTCGTCGGCGGCGAGCTTCTTCTCCACCTCGGGGGAGAGCGGCCCGCGGTTGGCCATCGAGACGACGTAGTCGGCGCGGATCGCCGAGCTGGCCATCTTGTCGATGGACTGCTGCAGGCTGCCCGCCATCACCGTCATGCCGGTGATCAGGGTCAGGCCGATCATCAGCGCGGAGGCGGTGGCCGCGGTACGGCGCGGGTTGCGCACCGAGTTCTGCCGGGCCAGCTTGCCCGACACCCCGAAGGCGCGCAGCACCGGCGCGGCGGCGGCGATCAGCGGGCGGGACAGCAGCGGGGTCAGGATGAACACGCCGATGATGAGCAGGACCGCGCCGATGCCCATCGCGCCCTGGCCGGTGTCGGCGTTCATCCGCGTGCCCGCGAGGACCACCGCGACGCCGGCCGCCGCGAACAGCGAGCCCAGCGTGTTGCGCAGCACCAGCGACTTGGCCGTGGCCTTGGCGTGGACGCTGCTCATCGCCGCGACCGGCGGGATCTTCGCGGCCCGGCGGCCGGGCAGCCAGGCGGCCAGCATCGTGATGAGGACGCCGACCGCGAGGGCGGTGACCACCGTGCCGGGGCTGATCACCAGCGGCCCGTCCGGCACGCTCGCGCCGAAGGAGCCCAGCAGGGAGCGCAGGCCCGCGCCGATGCCGACACCGGCGGCGAGGCCGGTCACACCGGCGACCGCGCCGACCGCGAACGCCTCGATCAGCACCGAGCGGGTGACCTGGCGGCGGGAGGCGCCGACCGCCCGCAGCAGGGCCAGCTCGCGGGTGCGCTGGGCGACCAGCATGGTGAAGGTGTTGGCGATGATGAACGTGCCGACGAACAGGGCGATGCCGGCGAACACCAGCAGGCCCTGCTTCAGGCTGCTCATGGAGGAGGAGATCGCCTCGGCCTGGTCGTCGGCGAGCTGCTCGCCGGTGGTGGTGTCCACCAGCTTCGCGGGCAGGGTCCTGTCCAGCGCGGCCTTGAGCGCCGCCTGGCTGGTGCCCGGGGCGGCCTGCACGTCGATCTCGTCGTACGTGCCCTTCTTGCCGAACAGGGACTGCGCGGTCGCCGTGTCGAACAGGGTGAGGCTGCCGCCGGCGGCGACGTTGCCGTCGTCGGTGGTGAAGATGCCGCTGACGGTGGGGGTGAGGACCGGGCCGTCGACGGAGAGGCGCACGGTGTCGCCGACCTGGTAGCCGGCCCGCTTCGCGGTCGCGGAGTCGATCGCCACCTCGTGGCTGTCGCGCGGGGCGTGCCCGCTGACCAGCGGGTACCGCGGGTCCTCGGCGCCCCAGTAGTTGCCGCCGGCGGACTGCCAGTCGCCGCCGACGAGCTTGCCGTCCTTGTCGGCGAGGGCGGTGAAGCCGGTGACGACACCGGTGGCGGAGGCGGCGCCGGGGACCTTGGCGGCCTTGTCGAGCAGGGCCCGGGTCAGCCGGGGCGTCGTGCCGACCTTGTCGCCCTCGGACTCCTGGTACTGGGGCTGTACGGCGACGTCGACGCGGTCGAAGCCCTTGGCGGAGCTCTTCTGGTAGGCGTCGGAGATGGTGTTGGTGAAGACCAGCGTCCCGGAGACGAACGCCACGCCGAGCATGACGGCGAGCACGGTCATCAGGAGCCGGGCCTTGTGCGCGAGGACGTTGCGCAGGGCGGTGCGGAACATCAGCTGGTACGGCCCTTCGCGTCGAACTGCTTCATCAGGTCGAGGACGGAGTCGGCGGTCGGGCCGTGCATCTCGTCGACGATCCGCCCGTCGGCCAGGAAGACCACGCGGTCGGCGTAGGCGGCGGCCACCGGGTCGTGGGTGACCATGACGACGGTCTGGCCGAGCTCGCGCACGGAGTTGCGCAGGAAGCCGAGGACCTCCGCCCCGGAGCGGGAGTCCAGGTTTCCGGTCGGCTCGTCACCGAAGATGATCTCGGGGCGGGAGGCGAGGGCGCGGGCGACGGCCACGCGCTGCTGCTGGCCGCCGGAGAGCTGGGAGGGCCGGTGGCTGAGCCGCCCGGACAGCCCGACCATCTGGATGACCCGGTCCAGCCACGCCTTGTCCGGCTTCCGCCCGGCGATGTCCATCGGGAGGGTGATGTTCTCCAGGGCGGTCAGCGTGGGCAGCAGGTTGAAGGCCTGGAAGATGAAGCCGATCTTGTCCCGGCGCAACTTGGTGAGCTGTTTGTCCTTCAGGGACCCCAGCTCGGTGTCCCCGATCCGGACGGACCCGGAGGAGAAGGTGTCCAGCCCGGCCACGCAGTGCATCAGCGTGGACTTGCCGGAGCCGGACGGCCCCATGATCGCGGTGAACTCGGCGGCCCGGAAGTCGACGGAGACCCGGTCCAGGGCGACCACCCGGGTCTCACCCTGCCCGTAGATCTTCGACAGCTCCGTGGCGCGTGCGGCCACGGCGGTGGTCCGGCCGGCGGTGGGTGTGGTGGTCACGGGAGGGTGCTCCTGTCGGTACGACGTCTTTTCGTGGGGACCGATCCATCGTCCCGGCGTTCGGTGCGCGTGGAGTCAGTCGCTGTTCCGGTTCCGGGGGGCGACTCGGGTCGGACGGAGCGGCCCGGTGTCATACCTGGGGAGGACGGGCGACCCTGACGCCCACCGGACGGAGAACAGGTGGAACACCCTCGTTCGGACGGTGAAATTCCGTCATTTCGCGTACGCGCGCAAAGCCCTCACGTCAGGCTATTGGCAAGTGCGGATGGCGAGTTCCGTCGGCTGATGCACCCTCAGACGTCAATAAAATAAGACAACATCGGTCCACCCGTCCGCTGTTCGAGGGATGGGTCCCGATAGGCTCGAACCTCGCAGCGGAGCCCATGGCCTGCCCGGATGGTGGAATGCAGACACGGCGAGCTTAAACCTCGCTGCCCCTTCGCGGGCGTGCCGGTTCGAGTCCGGCTCCGGGCACCTTTTTCCCTTGTCTCCGCCGCTCACCGAGAGCCGAGTGAAGCCGGTCCGGCGAGCCTGTCCACGACACGGCGTCGGCGAGGACGGCGGGCATCCCGGCCACCCGATCGGCGCTGATCGCCTCGGGGCCGGCCGCGCCGGGCGTGCACCTCTTGCCGGGCACACCGATGCCCTCCTCCGTGCGCGAGCGGACGCGGCACGGCCGGCCGTCCCTCGCCGGGTACGCGGCCCGCGCCGTGCCGCCCGCCGGCGCCGAGGAGCGCCCCGGACGCCACCGCCTTCGACGCCCGCCTCCCGCCCGCCCGGGACCGGGCCGGCCGAGGGGTGCACGGGGTTCCCGCCCGGTCGGCCGTCCGTCCGTAGCCGGGAATCGGCCTCGCGCGTAGCGTGTTGCCCAGCACGACAGGGGAAAGAGCCACAGAGGGAAGATCCACACGGAAAGATCCTCCTCAAGTATCATGGTCGATCCTTTGCCAATCCATTACTCTTGAGCCAAGGCTGCACTCGGCAGCCATGGAGGAGTGAAATGAGGAGCAGCAACCCGGTCTTCTCGCGACGGGGGTTCAGCCGCGACAACGGCTACGCCGGCTTCAACACCGCACCGCAGGCCGGGTACGCACAGGGCAACCCCTACGCGCAGAACCCCTACGCCCAGAACCCGTACGCGCAGGGTGACGTCCAGCACGGCGCCCCGCCCCAGGCCCCGGCCACCACCGACCGGATGACCATGGACGACGTCGTCGTCCGCTCGGCCCTCACGCTCGGCACGGTCGCCGTCGGAGCCGTCCTCGCCTGGACGCTCCTGCCGGTCTCGGGCACCAGCTACGGCCTGGCCGTCGGCGCCGCGCTCGTCGCGTTCGTCCTGGCGATGGTCCAGAGCTTCAAGCGCACCCCGTCCCCCGCGCTGATCCTCGGGTACGCCGCCTTCGAGGGCGTCTTCCTCGGCGTCTTCAGCGAGATGTTCAACAGCCGGTGGAGCGGCGCGCCCTTCCAGGCGGTGCTCGGCACCATGGCGGTCTCCGGTGCCACCCTTCTGGTCTACAAGGCTGGCTGGATCCGCGTCACCGCGCGCTACGCCCGCATCGGCATGGCCATCGCGATCGCCTTCATGGTGGTCATGGCGATCAACCTGCTGCTGGTCGCGTTCGGCGTCGCCGAGGACGGCGGGCTGCGCAGCTTCGGGCCGCTCGGCGCGCTCGTCGGCGTCATCGCGATCCTGCTCGGCGCGTTCTTCCTCACGCTGGACTTCAAGCAGATCGAGGACGGCATCGCCTACGGCGCACCGCGCAACGAGTCCTGGCTGGCCGCGTTCGGCCTCACCATGACCCTGGTGTGGATCTACGTGGAGATGCTGCGGCTGGTCGCGATCTTCAGCAGCAACGACTAGCGCGTCCCCGCCGACGGCAACGGCAACGGCAGGGCCCCGGGCGATCCGCCCGGGGCCCCGTGCCGTTCAGAGCAGCTTGCGCGCCGCCCTCCTCAGGTCGTACTCGTGCACGATCGCCTTCGCGTGGCCGTACGCCAGGTCGTACTCGTGCCGGAGCCAGCTGACCTTCTCCTCGAAGCGGAAGAGCGCCGGGCCTTCTTCGACGGTGCGCAGCCAGTCGGAGATCTCACGACCGGTGCAGTGCGGGATGCGGGCGAGCAGGTTGCGGTGGGTCTCCTCGGACAAGACGTGGGACATCGGCGCCTCCGAACGCAAAGGGGATGTAAGCCGGTCCTTCACGTCACCGTGCCTGAGCGTCCGGGTATTGGCAACAGTGCGGCGCGTTACGCTCGGCTGGTGGTTGATACGACGCCCCTGACCCAAGCAGTGGATCACTTCGCCGACCGGTTGCGGGCGGCTCCGCAGAGCCGGCTCCAACGCGGCGCCGCCGCCGAGGCCCTGGCCGTGGCCAGGGAACTCTCCCGGCGGGCCCAGCTGATGGAGGAGCCGGGGCGCGAGCCCCGGGAGATGCCGGACGCCGGGATGTTCGCCGCCGCCGATCAGATCCTCGTGGCCGCGCACGACCTCGCGGTCGCGGTGCGCAGCGAGGACCAGGTCGCCGAGGCGGTGCGGCTGGTGGAGGAGGCCCGGCAGCGGGCGGGGGTCTGAGGGCGCCGTCCTACAGGGAGGCGATGACGCGGTCCGCCAGGATGTAGACCGTCTCCTCGCCGCACGCGAACGTCAGCGTGTACGCGCCCGAGATGCCCGAGCCGCCCAGGAGGTACGGGGACGCGCCCGACTCCAGGGCCGCCGCCAGGCGTTCCGCCGTCTCGCGGTGGCCCGGGGTCATACAGAGGGTGGTGCCGTCGGCGAAGACGTAGACGTCGAGGGTGCCGAGCGGGCCGGGGCGGACGTCGGAGAGCGCGACGCGGTCGGCGGCCAGCTCCTCCAGGGTGGTCACCGTGCGCTCGTGGTCGTTGACCGCGGGCGACTGCACCGGGACGAAGTCGGGGTGCGAGGGGTGCCGGCGGCGGGCCGCGGCCAGTTCCGGGGAGTCTGCGGCCGGGGCGCCCGAGGGCGTGCCGCCGGCGAAGTCCTCGGCGTCGCCGCTCGGCTCGGACACCGGCTCCAGCGGCTCCAGGCCGGCGAAGTCCGCCTGCCGGGGCAGGAAGACGTCCGCCTCGGGCAGGCCGAACAGCGAGGGCGCGTCCGAGGCGTCGCGGGCCTCCTGCGCCGCCCAGAAGGCACGGGCCTCGGCCAGCTCGCGCTCCCGCTCCTCGGCGAGCGCCGCGGCCACGGCCGCGCGTATCTGCTCGGCGTCGGCGGTGGTACGGGCGTTCGGCAGCAGGGCGCGTGCCGTGGCCGCCTGGTCCTCGGCGAGCTGCCGCTGCAGCTCGGTGAGCTGGCGGCGCAGCTTCAGAACGGTGCGCAGGACGGCGACGCCCACGGCGCCGGTGGCTGCCGTGGTGAGCAGCAGGGCGATAGGCATGGCGCTCACTGACGTACTCCCGGTTCCAAGTCGACCCCCGACTTCCTACATCAGCTTGAAGGGCGGACTATCCAGCTGTCAGTGCGTAACGTCACGAAACGGACAGGACTTTGGGTCTGCCGTCTCGCCGTACGCCCTGGTGAACCGCTCTGACCTGCGTTGATGCCTCAGGCTAGCGAGATAGGTCACATCCTGGGGGAGATTGGATCACGAAAAGGCCCAGAACCGTGGTGTTTCCTGGGTTCTGGGCCCTTCTGCGACGTACCGTGCGGGGTTCGCTACGGACGGTGCGTCAGCTGAGGCGCTCGATGACCATCGCCATGCCCTGGCCGCCGCCGACGCACATCGTCTCCAGGCCGAACTGCTTGTCGTGCCACTGGAGCGAGTTGATGAGGGTGCCGGTGATGCGGGCGCCGGTCATGCCGAAGGGGTGGCCGACGGCGATGGCGCCGCCGTTGACGTTCAGCTTGTCGAGGTCGATGCCGAGCTCCTGGTACGACGGGATCACCTGGGCGGCGAAGGCCTCGTTGATCTCGACCAGGTCGATGTCGTCGATGGTCAGGCCGGCGCGCTGGAGGGCCTGCTTGCTCGCCTCGACCGGACCGAGGCCCATGATCTCGGGGGAGAGGCCGGAGACGCCGGTGGAGACGATCCGGGCGAGCGGGGTCAGGCCCAGTTCGCGGGCCTTGGTGTCGGACATGATGACGAGCGCGGCGGCGCCGTCGTTCAGCGGGCAGCAGTTGCCGGCGGTGACGAGACCGTCCGGGCGGAACACCGGCTTCAGGCCCTGCACGCCCTCCAGGGTGACGCCGGCGCGCGGGCCGTCGTCCTTGCTGACCACCGTGCCGTCGGGCAGCGTGACCGGGGTGATCTCGCGCTCCCAGAAGCCGTTCTTGATGGCTTCCTCGGCGAGGTTCTGCGAGCGGACGCCGAACTCGTCCATCTCCTGGCGGGTGACGCCCTTGGCGCGGGCCAGGTTCTCGGCGGTCTGGCCCATGGCGATGTACGGGTCGGGCAGCAGGCCGTCCTCGCGCGGGTCGTGCCAGGTCGTGCCCTCCTGCCGGGCGACGGCCTCGGTGCGGGCCTGCGCCTCGGCGAACAGCGGGTTGTAGGTGCCCGGCATGTCGGAGCTGCCGTTGCGGTAGCTGGAGACCATCTCGACACCGGCCGAGATGAAGACGTCCCCCTCGCCGGCCTTGATGGCGTGCAGCGCCATGCGGGAGGTCTGCAGGGAGGAGGAGCAGTAGCGGGTGATCGTGCAGCCCGGCAGGTGGTCCATGCCCATCTGCACGGCGACGATCCGGCCGAGGTTGTGGCCCTGCTCGCCGCCGGGGAGGCCGCAGCCGAGCATCAGGTCGTCGATGTCCCGGGGGTCCAGCTCGGGGATCTTGGCGAGCGCGGCCTGGATGATCGTGGCGGTGAGGTCGTCGGGGCGCAGGTCCTTCAGGGAGCCCTTGTTCGCGCGGCCGATGGGGGAGCGGGCGGTCGAGACGATGACGGCTTCGGGCATCACGGCTCCAGTGGAAGGGGGTTGGGCAGGGCCGCTTGGGAAGTTACCCGTACGTATGGCCCAGGTCATCGGTGTGGCGGTGTGACACTGACCGCAATTGTCTAAGCGCTTGCTTGGCTGCGGTCCGCCCCCGGCGAGGCGGTCAGAGCGGCCGGGTGGCCGGCTCCGCCTCCGGTACCCGCCGCCGGCGCCGGCGCTTCAGCAGCGCCCACGGCCCCCGCGGGCCCGTCGGCATCGCCGCCGTCACCTCGGTGCCCGCCTCCGCCGCGGCCTCCGCCGCGGCCCGCGCCACCGGCAGGAAGCCCTCGCGGCGCGACACGTCCGGCCGTTCCTCGTCCGCCGGCCACAGGCCCAGCGCCGCGCACACCGTCGGCAGGACGGCCATCGCCGCGGTCGCGTAGCCCTCGGCCGAGGGGTGGTAGTTGTCCGGCCCGAACAGCTCCCGCGGGTTCGCCTCGAACTCGGGCCCGAGCAGGTCGCCCAGTGACACCGTGCGCCCGCCCTGCTCCACCACGCCGATCGTCTGCGCCGCCGCCAGCTGCCGGGACGCCCGCCGGGCCAGCCACCGCAGCGGCTGCTGCACCGGTTCGATCGTGCCCAGGTCGGGACAGGTGCCGACCACCACCTCCGCGCCGGCCGTGCGCAGCCGCCGTACCGCCGCCGACAGGTGCCGCACCGAACGGGTCGGCGGCATCCGGTGGGTCACGTCGTTCGCCCCGACCATGATCACGCAGATGTCCGGGGCGGGGCCGGGAGAGGACAGCACGAGGGCCACCTGGCGGTCCAGGTCGTCGGACCGGGCCCCCGGCACCGCCACGTTGCGCAGCTCCACCGGGCGTTCCGCCACCGCCGCGAGCCCGGAGGCCAGCAGCGCCCCCGGGGTCTGCCCCGCCCGGTGCACGCCCTGCCCCGCCGCCGTGGAGTCGCCCAGCATGGTCAGGCGCAGGGGCGGCTCGCCCGGGAGGTCGTACGCGTGGCCGTACACCCCGTCGGCCACCGGCACCCGGCCGCCGCTTCCGTTGCCCACATGGCGCCGGGCGAGCCGCAGCTCCGCCAGCACCAGTCCCACGACGGCCGCGCCGACCAGTCCGGCCCCGCCCCCGCCGTACGCCGCTCCGGCCGCGATGCGCCGGGCCACCCGCGCCCTCGACATGCTCGTCATGCGTCGCCGCCACCTCCTCGTAGCCGTACCCGTTCCTTGCCCCGTACGGACCGTGCGTCAATCTCCACCAGGAGTGAACGACCTCCCCCGCCGCACGCGGGGCCGTAGGCTGGCGGCACCACTACGAACACTTCTTTTGCAGCGACCGGAGACAACGGTGCAGTTCCACGACTCGATGATCAGCCTCGTCGGCAACACCCCGCTGGTGAAGCTCAACAGCGTGACCAAGGGCATCCAGGCGACCGTCCTGGCGAAAGTGGAGTACTTCAACCCCGGCGGATCGGTGAAGGACCGTATCGCCCTGCGCATGATCGAGGCCGCCGAGCAGAGCGGCGAGCTGAAGCCGGGCGGCACGATCGTCGAGCCGACCAGCGGCAACACCGGGGTGGGGCTCGCCATCGTGGCCCAGCAGAAGGGCTACAAGTGCATCTTCGTCTGCCCCGACAAGGTGAGCACCGACAAGATCAACGTGCTGCGCGCGTACGGCGCCGAGGTCGTCGTGTGCCCGACCGCCGTGGCGCCGGAGCACCCGGACTCCTACTACAACGTCTCCGACCGGCTCGTCCGTGAGACCCCGGGCGCCTGGAAGCCCGACCAGTACTCCAACCCCAACAACCCGCTCTCGCACTATCACTCCACCGGCCCCGAGCTGTGGGAGCAGACCGAGGGGAAGATCACCCACTTCGTGACGGGCGTCGGCACCGGCGGCACCATCTCCGGCACCGGCCGCTACCTGAAGGAGGCCAGCCAGGGGAAGGTCAAGGTCATCGGCGCCGACCCCGAGGGCTCGGTGTACTCCGGCGGCTCCGGCCGGCCCTACCTGGTCGAGGGTGTGGGCGAGGACTTCTGGCCGACCGCCTACGACCGCACCGTGGCGGACGAGATCGTCGCCGTGTCCGACAAGGACTCCTTCCAGATGACCCGCCGGCTGGCCAAGGAGGAGGGCCTGCTGGTGGGCGGCTCCTGCGGCATGGCCGTCGTGGCCGCGCTGGAGGTCGCCGAGCGGCTCGGCCCGGACGATGTCGTGGTGGTGCTCCTGCCGGACAGCGGCCGCGGCTACCTCAGCAAGATCTTCAACGACGAGTGGATGGCCGACTACGGCTTCCTGGAGGACGAGGGCCCGAGCGCCCGCGTCGGTGACGTGCTGAACGACAAGGCGGGCGGCACCATCCCCTCCCTGGTGCACATGCACCCGGACGAGACGGTCGGCCAGGCCATCGAGGTGCTGCGCGAGTACGGCGTCTCGCAGATGCCCGTCGTCAAGCCCGGCGCCGGACACCCGGACGTCATGGCCGCCGAGGTCGTCGGCTCGGTCGTGGAACGGGAGCTGCTCGACGCCCTGTTCAGCCAGCGGGCCTCGCTGGAGGACCCGCTGGAGAAGCACATGTGCGCCCCGCTGCCGCAGGTCGGCTCCGGCGAGCCGGTCGGCGACCTGATGCAGGTCCTGGGCTCGGCGGACGCGGCGATCGTCCTGGTCGAGGGCAAGCCCACCGGCGTGGTCAGCCGGCAGGACCTGCTGGCCTTCCTCGCCAAGGGCGGCAACAAGTAACCGGCAGAAGCCGGGGGCCCGGGTTCGCGGAAGGTGTACGAGCGTGTCACGTGCGCGCAGCACCGGCTTAACACGGGTCCGGCACAGTGGTGGGTGTCGGCAGGGAGCGGGAGGCACCACCCAGGCGTTCAGCACTGGGGGAGGCTCCCCTTCCGGACCGGCACCGAACGGCGCCAAGGACCTCCGGAGCGGCTCCCGGACCTCCATGGACGCCACGGACGCGCAACCCGGCCCTGACCCGGCACGCGTCCCTCGCGGGGACCGCCGTCGTCCCGCCCCCCGGAAACGGGGGTGCGGCGGTCCCCGCGCACACCCTTCTCAGCGAGCGGTGCTCGACTCCCAGCTCCCCAGCAGCGCCAGCCGCTCCGCCGTCTCCGAACCCGGCTCCGGCGTGTACACCACGATCGTCTGCTCCGGGTCCGCCGGGACGCCCAGGGTCTCGTACGGCAGGGTCAGCAGGCCCGCGACCGGGTGCCGTACCTTCTTCACGCCGTACGCGCACTCCCTGACCTCGTGGTCCGCCCACAGCCGGCGGAAGTCCTCGCTCTTCACGGAGAGTTCGCCGACCAGGGCGCACAGCTCGGGGTCGTCGGCGTACCGGCCCGCGTTCAGGCGCAGGTGGGCGACCGTCTGCGCGGCCACCGCCGCCCACTCGGGGTAGAGGTCCCGGGCGCCGGGGGCCAGGAAGACCTGCCGGGGCATGCTCCGCTCGGCCGGTGCCATGCGGCTGAAGCCGTTCACCGCGTCACCGAGCGCGTTCCAGGCGAGCACCTCCATGCGGCGGCCCAGCACCAGGGCCGGGTTGCGTTCCAGGCCGTCCAGGACGAGCTGGACGCCGGGGCGGACGCGGGGCGCGGGGACCTGCTGCCGGGACGGCCGACGGGGGCGGGCCACCGTGCGCAGGTACGCGTGCTCGGTCTCGTCCAGCCGCAGCACCCGCGCGACCGCGTCCAGGACGGCGTCCGAGACGCTCGTGCCCCGGCCCTGTTCCAGCCGGATGTAGTAGTCGACGCTCACGCCCGCGAGCTGGGCCACCTCCTCGCGGCGCAGCCCCGGTACCCGGCGCCGCCCGTACACGGGCAGACCGACCTCCTCCGGCCGGATGCGGGCGCGGCGTGAGCGCAGGAAGTCGCCCACCTCTGCTTCGGTCCAGTCCCCGTCCATGGGTCCGATCGTAGGGGAGCGGGGCCGGCTCCATCCTGGTACTGGCAGACCCAGGAAAAGCGCATCCCTGGGTACGGCGGCCGGCCGCGGCGAGAGTGGTGCCAGCCGCCGGGGAAACGCCCCGGCCAGCGAGCCCAGGGGAACACCATGTCGTACGAGAACCTGTCCGGCCGTACCGCCGTCGTCACCGGAGCCGCCAGCGGGATCGGCGAGGCCGTCGCACGGCAACTGGCCGCGGAGGGCGCCCGGGTGGCGCTGCTCGCCCGGCGCGCGGACCGGCTCCAGGAGCTGGTGGACAAGATCCGCGCGGAGGGCGGCGAGGCCCTCGCCGTGGCCGCCGACGTCACCGACGACGGCTCCGTGGAGGCCGCCCGGGACCGGATCCACGAGGCGTTCGGCGCCGTCGACCTCGTCGTCAACAACGCCGGTGTCATGCTGCCGAACCCGGTCGACGACGGCCGGATCGACGAGTGGCAGCGGATGCTCGACACCAACGTCGCCGGCGTGCTGCGGATGATCCGCGCCTTCACCGCCGACCTGCTGGCCGCCGCGGCCGGGGGACGCGCCGCCGACCTGGTGAACATCTCCTCCATCGGCGCCCACATGACCTTCCCCGGCTACGCGGTGTACGGGGCGACCAAAGCGGCCGTCACCTACCTGTCGCAGTCGCTGCGCGGCGAGCTGGGCCCGCGGGACGTCCGGGTCACCAACATCGAGCCGGGGCTGACGGAGACGGAGCTGAAGACGCACGTCGGCAGCGCGGAGCTGTCCGGGCAGCTGGACGAGATGTTCGGGGCGCTCGGCGGGCTCTCCGCGGCCGAGGTCGCGGACGTCGTCGCCTACGCCACCAGCCGCCCCCGGCACGTCAACCTGCGCCAGATCATGGTGCTGCCGACCCGGCAGGCCTGAAGGCCCCGGGGCGGTCAGTCGTCCCGCGCGGAGGCGTCGCGGCCGGGGAACAGGTCCGGGTGGAGCCGTGCCGCCTGGACCGCGTTGACGCCGACGATGCCGAGCCAGGCGACCACCATCCCGGCGAGCCCCGCGAAGGCGCCGGCGATCGCGGACAACGGGACCGCCAGCACCAGGGTGATCAGGGCGAAGCCGTAGCGCTCGGTCCAGGAGTCGGCCGCCTTCGGGCGCCGGTCCTCGCGGGCCGCCGCCATCTGCCGCTCGGCCAGCTGCCTGCGCACCCGGCGGTCCACCGCGTCGTCGATCCGGTGCCCGACCTTCTCCAGGAACGACTCCACCAGGGCGGAGTCGTAGTCGTCGCCCAGTTCCCGGCGGGCCCGCACGGTGGCGTCCAGGTCCTTCCCGAGGCCCGGGTCCGATCCGAGACCGGCGTCCCGGGGATCGAGTGTGCTCATACCGGCCAGCCTAGGAAGCGGTCCGCTCCGCCGCACTGGGGCTACCCCCCCGGTCCGGCTCCGGGAGGGCGTCCGCGTTCCGCCGGGCGACCAGCCGGTACAGCAGCGCGGGCACGGCCAGGCCGACGATCCAGGAGACGTCCGCGCCGCCCAGGGGGTCCACCAGCGGGCCGGTGCAGAAGCTCGTGGCGAGGAACGGCAGCTGGGCGAGGAGTCCGGCGGCGTAGACGGCGAGGGCGTCCCAGCGCCAGGCGCCGTAGCGGCCGTGCGGGTCGGCCAGGGCCGCGAGGTCGTACCGCTCCCTGGAGACCAGGTAGTAGTCGACCAGGTTGATCGCCGACCAGGGCGTGAAGAACGTCAGCAGGAACAGCAGGAAGTCCTTGAAGGAGGACAGGAAGCTGTCCTTGCCGAGCAGGGCCACCGCCGTCCCGGCGACCATCACCAGCCCGATGTACGCCGCCCGGCCCGCCCGGGACAGCCGCCGCTGCCCGCGGAAACCGCTCACGCCCGTCACCATCGACATGAATCCGCCGTAGGTGTTGAGGACGTTGACGGTGAGCTTGCCGAGCGCGATGACGAAGGAGAAGAACGACGCGGCCAGACCGGTGCCGCCGAGGGCGACGACATAGCCGACCTGGCTGTCCAGGAACTCCTCGCCGGCGGTGGCCGCGACCAGCACCCCGAAGGTCATCGACCACTGGGAGCCCAGCGCCGAACCGGACAGCGTCCACCAGAAGGTGGCCTTCGGCGACGTCGTCCGCGGCAGATAGCGCGAGTAGTCCGCCACGTACGGCCCGAACGCCAGTTGCCAGGACGCCGACAGCGACACCGCCAGCAGGAACAGCGGCAGCGAGAAGTGCGCGTCGTGCAGCAGCGCGGAGGTGTCGGCGCGGTCCAGGAGGCGTACGGCGAGGTAGACGAAGGCGAGTGCGCAGACGACGCTCGCGACCCGGCCGAGGGCGTGGACGACCCGGTAGCCGGCGGTCGCCATGACCGCCGTGACGGCCGCGAACACGATGATCCCGGTGGTGTCGTTCGTGTGCGTCAGCTCGCCCACCGCCTGTCCGGCGAGCACGCTGCCGGACGCGAAGAAGCCGACGTACATCACGATCACCAGCAGCAGCGGTACGACCGCCCCGCGCACCCCGAACTGCGCCCGCGACTGGATCATCTGCGGCAGGCCCAGCCTGGGGCCCTGCGCGGAGTGCAGGGCCATCACGGCGCCGCCGAGCAGGTTGCCGAGCAGCAGGCCGACGACCGACCAGACCACGTCCCCGCCGAAGACGACCGCCAGGGCACCCGTGACGACGGCCGTGATCTGGAGGTTGGCACCGAGCCAGAGCGTGAACTGGCTGAAGGCCGTCCCGTGCCGTTCCTCGTCCGGGACGGGGTCGATGGAGCGCAGTTCCACGAGCTGTGCCATGCGTACTCCCCACGCTGGGCTGTATAACGGTATGCAGCGACACACTGTCTGAATAGGCAGCCTGTGTTTGTCAATGCCTCGGCGCTGTACTCTCCCGGGGCGTCGAGGAATCCGGAGGGGGAGTACGTGATGAGCGCGACCGACAGCCCTGCCAACCGCCTGCAGGCGCTCTTCGAGAGCCACCGGCTCACGCCGACCCAGCGCCGCATCGCGCACAGCATGGTGCGCCGGGCCGCCGACGTGCCCTTTCTGTCCAGCGTGGAGCTGGCCGAACTGGCCGGGGTCAGCCAGCCGTCGGTGACGCGGTTCGCGGTCGCCCTCGGCTTCGACGGCTACCCGGCCCTGCGCAGGCACCTGCGCGAGGTCGTCCCGGCCGAGCCGGCCGCCGAGGCCTCCGCCTACAACGAGTACCAGCAGGCCGTAGAGGCCGAGATCGAGAACCTCAGGCACCTCGCCGAGCTGCTCGCGGACCCGCGCCCGGTGCAGAAGGCCGGCCGGATCCTCGCCGCCTCCCGCCCGCTGCCGGTGCTCGGCCTGCGCGCCGCCGCCTCCCAGGCGTACGGCTTCGCGTACTTCGCCGCCAAGGTCCACCCGGACGTCCGGCTGCTGCACGAGGGCGGCACGATGATCCAGGACCGTGTCGACGCCGCCGTCCGCGCGGGCGCCACCGCCCTCCTCTGCTTCGCGCTGCCCCGGCACCCCCGCGAGGTCGTGGACACCCTCGCCTACGCCAAGGACGCCGGCCTGACCGTCGTCACCGTCGCCGACTCGGCGTTCGCGCCGGTCGCCAAGCACTCCGACCTGCTGCTGCCCGCCGCCGTCGGCACCGGGCTCGCCTTCGACACCGCGTGCGCGCCGATGCTGCTCGGCCGGGTGCTGCTGGAGGCCCTCTGCGACGACCTGCCGGACGCCCAGGCCCGCCTGGAGGAGTTCGACGTGAAGGCGGCGGCCCGCGGGCTGTTCGTCGAGTGACCGGGCCCTGCCGTTCTCAGATTCGTCTCACGTTCCGCTGCTAATTTCCCCGCGGACACAAGCGCTGTGGACACGTGACACGGGAGGCTGACGTGGCGCGCGGAGGACAGGGTCTGGCCCGGCTGGCCGTCGTCGTACGGGCGGGGGCCGCACCGCTGTGGTGGCTCGGGGTGGCCGCCGCGGGGCTCGGGATCGTGCCGGAAGGAGTGACCGGGCGCCGCATCGGCGTGCTGGCCGGGGCCGTGCTGTTCCTGGCCGGCGCGGCCGTGGTGGCGCTGGTCCGGCGCGGCCGGTACACCGCCCTGGCCCGCGGGGTGGCCCGCGCGGGCAGGTACGACGTGCTGCAGGACCGTGCGGTGACCGTGCGCACCTGGCGCCGGGGGCACCGCTGGTGGCTGCTGCTGGGCTGGGCGGCCGCGCTGGGCTCCGCCTTCGCGGTGCCCGCGGCCGGCGGGCTGCTGCTGGCCGGGCTCGGCACCGGGCTGTGGCTGAAGGCCGCCTGGATCGGACGGCTGGAGCGGGCCGGCGAGACGCTGCTGTGGGTGCGCGTCGACTGGCTCGACCGGCGCGGCGGGCGTCCGGCCGGCAAGGCCGTCAAGGGTCTGCGCGGTACGGGCGTCGCGGCCGGCGACGCGGCCCCGGGCGGGGCCCGCCGCCGAACCGCGGCGCTGGTCTGAGCCGCCGTCAGACCTCCAGCTCCTCCTCGATCCTCTTCAACTGGTGCCGGGCCATGGCCAGGTTGGCCCGGCCGGAGTCGAGGACCAGGTACAGGAACAGGCCGTTGCCGCCGCGGCTGCTCAGCAGGCGGATCAGGTGGTACTGGTCGGACAGGGTGATCAGGATGTCCTCGATGCCGGCCTTGAGGCCCAGCATCTCCATGGTGCGCATCTTGGCGCGGATGACGTCGGTGTTGCCGGCGGCGGCCACGTTCAGGTCGAAGGTCTTGCTGCCGCCCATCGTGCCCAGCGCCATTCCGCTGGTGTAGTCGACGAGCGCGACGCCGGTGGCGCCCTCGATGGAGGTGAGGGCTTCCTTCAGGGCGGTCTCGGTGTTGGCCATGGTGGTCCTTTCAGCTGTCGGTTGCGGTGCGCGCCTCTGCGGCGGTGGTGCGGGGTGCGCGAGGAGTGCGGGTGCGTGCGGGGGCGGTGGTCCCCGGGAGCGGGCGTACCGCCTCGGCGGCGTCCAGCAGCTCCCCGATGCGGGCGCCGGCCCGGCGGCCCTCCAGGTGCAGCCGGCCGACGTTGACCCGGTCCTGGGCGAGCAGGGTGAGGACGGCGGTGCGGCCGGCCGCGTAGGTGGCGACGTAACCGCGCTCGCCGCGCACCAGCAGCTCCCGGAAACCGCGGTGTCCGGTGTGGTCGCTGATCCGCACGGCGACGCCGAGCGCGGCGGCGGTGAGCGCGGCCAGGCCCTCCGGGTCGACGCCGGGGGTGTCGTGGGCGACGACGAGGCCGTCCACGCCGGCCGCGAGGGCGCCGGTGAGCTGGGGCACCCGGGTGCGCAGCCGGTGCAGCTCCTCCAGGACGGTCCGCAGGTCGTCTTCGGCCACCATCAGGTCTCTCCTCTCGGCGGGGCGGTGCCGTTCAAAGCGCCTCCAGCGCATCCCTGAGCCTCTTCAGCAGCGCGATGTCGGGGTCGGTGGTGACCAGGTGGACCGGCGCCGGGCGCGGTGCCGGTGCCGGTGCCCGTGCCGGGGGTGGCGGGGCGGGTGCCGTGGGCGCGGGGGCGATGTGCCCGGCCGCCGTGAGCCGGCGTACGTCGACCAGCGTGTGGAACGCCTGCCGGCCCAGGTTCCGGGCGATGTCGACGGCCGTGCGGACACCGTCCACGCGGTCCAGGACGGCGCGTTGGCGGGGGGTGACGGGCGCGCCCGGGGTGCGGCCGGCGGCCGGGTCCGCGCGGATCAGCGGGGCGCCGTCGGCGGCCGGGTCGGGCCAGAGCCGGTGCAGCAGCAGGCGGCGGCGCAGCGTCTCGCGCTCCAGCGCGACGACCGGGACCGAGGGCAGCGGGCCGAGGCGGGGCGCGGCGTCGTACCGGAACCGGCCCGGGGTGCTGCTCGGCGCCAGCGCGAAGTACCCGGCGTCGTACAGCGCGTCCAGATGGCACAGCTCCAGCGCGCCCGTGGGCAGCACCCCGGAGCGCAGCAGCAGTTCGGCCGCGTGCAGGGGGCCCGGGGTCTGCGCGGCGGCCCGCTGCCAGGCGGCGCCCGCGAGGGTGCCGTGGGCCGTGAGGAGCACGTCGAGGCCCGGGGCGAGGGGGCTCTCGGCGTGCACCACCCGCCCCTCGGCCAGGTGCAGGACGCCGTGTTCGCGGACCAGGACGCCGGTGGCCCGCTCCTCGGCGAGCCGGGTCAGCATCGGGGACAGGGCGCGGGTGGCGCCCCTGTCCCGTACCGGCAGGGCCGGCGGAGGGGTCCTGACCACGGTCATCCCAGCACCAGCCGGGCGGCCATCTCACCGAGGCGTATCCGGGCGAGCGCGAGATTGCCCTCCTCGCGGCCGAGCCACAGGTGCAGGAACACGCTGCTGTCGAAGGACGTGTCCACGAAGCGCAGCAGGTGGTAGCTGTCCCCGTTGCTGATGATCACGTCCTCCACCGGGGGCGCGTCGTCGCCGCGCGCCGCGAAGGTGCCGTGCTCGGCGGCCATCCGGGCCAGTTCGGCGGCCTCGGCCGCGGTCGTCTCGTGGTCGCCGCCGGGTGCCTCCCCGACCGTGCCGAGGGCCAGTCCGCTCGTCCAGTCCACCAGGGCGGCCCCCCGGGCACCGGGCAGCCGCATCGCTTCCAGTAAGCACTCGTCGATTCCGGGCACCGTGGCTCCCCTCCCGCCTGGGACTCCGGTTGAGTGACGCCGACACTACGCAACGTGTGTGCGGGAGGTGAGGCCTTTGGCATTTTCCGGTGGAACATGCGTCCGGCGTACTAGTGTGAGTCAACTGACGTGTGTTCCACGGCCGTTGATCCATTTGTTCGAGGGTGGCGGGGGCGTGTCAACGGCTCCCGGGCGCGCCCAGGGTGGTGAGCGCGGAGGCGTGCGCCCCTCCGGATTCGGCCACCACTTCCGCGAGGCTCTGCGGCTCCCGTACGACCGCGAAGGCGACGCCCCCGTCCCCGTCCGGCGCGTAGCCGTAGATGCCGGGACGGGCCAGGGAGTTGTACGCGTAGTGGTGGGCGAAGTAGTACGCCCCCGTGTCCAGCGCCGCCGCGTAGTCGCCCTGTTCCAGCAGCGGCAGCGCGCGCCCCTCGGCGAGCAGGTCGCCCGAGAAGCAGGCCGGTCCGGCCACGTCCTGCACCACCTCCGGCCCCGTCTTCGGCCGCCCCCCGGCGTCGTACGCGGCGATCCGCAGCGGCCACGCCCCCGGCACGTACACCGTCCGCGCCGCCACCTGCACGCCCGCGTGCGTCACCGCGATCCGCCGTCCGCCCGCGCTCTTGGTGTACTCCACCCGGGCCACCACCGTCCCGTGCTCGGCCAGCAGGGACCGCCCGAACTCGGTCACCAGCCCGTACCGCCCGTCGAACAGCCCCGGCACCTGACCGGCCAGCACGCGCGCGTACTGCGCGTACGTCGGGGCCGTCGCCTCCGAGGCGGTGTTCACCGGCAGCCCGCCGCCGATGTCGACCGTGTCGACCTGCCGGCGTCCGACGGCCTTGTTGATCTCCTCCGCCAGCGCGTGGACCTCCGCCACGCCCCGCGCCAGCAGCGGCAGCGGGATGCCCTGCGAGCCGGTGTGCGCGTGCAGCCGGGTCAGCCACGGCCGCTCCGTGTACGCCCGTACGATCCACGCGCGCGCCCCCTCGTCCCGCAGCGCCACCCCGAACTTCGAGGTCCGCGTCGCCGTGGAGGTCGCCCCGATCGTGCCGCCGCCGATCTGCGGGTTGACCCGGAGCCCGAGCGGCGACCGGACGGGGTCGGAGCCCACGAGGGCGTCGAGCCGGTCCAGCTCCTGCGGGTTGTCGGCGTTCACCGCGATGCCCAGGGCCAGCGCGTCGCGCAGCTCCGCGGGGGTCTTCGCCGGCGAGTCCAGCACCGTCCGGGCGGACGGCACCCCGGCCGCCCGGGCCAGCGCCAGCTCCCCGGGGCTCGCCACCTCCGCGCCGACGCCCGCCTCGTGCAGCAGCCGCACCACCGGCACCAGCGGGGTCGCCTTCACCGCGAAGGCGTGCAGCACCGGGGTGCCGGGCGCCGTCACCGCCTCGAACGCCGCCCGCAGGGCCGCCGCCGACTCCCGGATGCCGGTGACGTCCAGCAGGCCCGCCACGGCCGCGCCGGGGCCCAGCAGCCCCTGTGCGACGGCTGCCCGCACGGCCCGGTCCCGCCGCGCCGCCCGTTCCCGGGCCTCGCTCCCGATGTCCTCGGCCGTCTCGATCTCCGCCACGGCTGCTCCGTCCTGTCGGCTACCGGTCCTTCCAGCCAAACACCTGCCGCGCGGGGACGTGGCCGAGCCGATGTATTGACTAGCTCTATTCAGACCGACAGGATGTGAATAGACGTAGGCACAGGAGGAGGCAGACGATGTCGGGACCCCGCCCCGTACGAGCACCGCGCGGCACGGAACTCAGCGCCCTGGGATGGCAGCAGGAAGCCGCTCTGCGCATGCTGCAGAACAACCTCGACCCGGAGGTCGCCGAGCACCCCGACAAGCTGGTCGTCTACGGCGGCACCGGCAAGGCCGCCCGTGACTGGCGCTCCTTCGACGCCATGGTCCGCACGCTGCGGACGCTCAAGCAGGACGAGACCATGCTGGTCCAGTCCGGCCGCCCGGTCGGCGTGATGCAGACCCACGAGTGGGCCCCGCGCGTCCTCATCGCCAACTCCAACCTGGTCGGCGACTGGGCCAACTGGGAGGAGTTCCGCCGGCTGGAGGCCCTCGGCCTGACCATGTACGGCCAGATGACCGCCGGCTCCTGGATCTACATCGGCACCCAGGGCATCCTCCAGGGCACCTACGAGACCTTCGCCGCCGTCGCCGCGAAGAAGTTCGGCGGCACCCTGGCCGGCACCATCACCCTCACCGCCGGCCTCGGCGGCATGGGCGGCGCCCAGCCGCTCGCCGTCACCATGAACGACGGCGTCGCGATCTGTATCGACTGCGACCCGCGCGCCATCGAGCGCCGCATCGAGCACCGCTACCTCGACGTCAGGGCCGACAGCCTCGACCACGCGCTCCAGCTGGCCGTCGAGGCCCGCGACGCCCGGCGCCCGCTCTCCATCGGCGTCCTCGGCAACGCCGCCGAGCTGGTCCCGCAGCTCCTCGCGATGAACGCCCCCATCGACGTCGTCACCGACCAGACCTCCGCCCACGACCCGCTGTCGTACCTTCCGGTGGGCGTCGCCTTCGAAAACATGGCCGACGAGGCCGCGAAGGACCCGGCCGGCTTCACCACGCGCGCGCGGGAGTCCATGGCACGGCACGTGGAGGCCATGGTCGGCTTCATGGACGCCGGCGCCGAGGTCTTCGACTACGGCAACTCCATCCGCGGCGAGGCCCAGCTCGCGGGCTACGGCCGGGCGTTCGCCTTCCCCGGCTTCGTCCCCGCCTACATCCGCCCCCTCTTCTGCGAGGGCAAGGGCCCCTTCCGCTGGGCCGCCCTGTCCGGCGACCCGGCCGACATCGCCAAGACCGACAAGGCGATCCTGGAGCTGTTCCCCGAGAACGAGTCCCTCGCCCGCTGGATCAAGCTGGCCGGCGAACGCGTCCACTTCCAGGGCCTGCCCGCCCGCATCTGCTGGCTCGGCTACGGCGAGCGCGACAAGGCCGGCGAGCGGTTCAACGACATGGTGGCGAGCGGTGAGCTGGCCGCGCCGCTGGCCATCGGCCGCGACCACCTCGACTGCGGGTCCGTCGCCTCTCCGTACCGCGAGACCGAGGCCATGCTCGACGGCTCCGACGCGATCGCCGACTGGCCGCTGCTGAACGCCATGGTCAACGTCGCCTCCGGCGCCTCCTGGGTCTCGCTCCACCACGGTGGCGGCGTGGGCATGGGGCGGTCCATCCACGCCGGCCAGGTGACGGTGGCCGACGGTACGAAGCTGGGCGGCGAGAAGATCCGGCGCGTCCTCACCAACGACCCCGGCATGGGTGTCATCCGGCACGTGGACGCCGGGTACGACATCGCGGAGTCCGTCGCGGGCGAGCGGGGGGTCCGGGTGCCGATGCGTGAGGGTGACGAGGCGTGACCTTCCACAGCATGTGGGCGGAGCTGCTGCCGATCGGCCGCAGCTCCGTCTCCGGCGGCTACCGGCGTTACGCCTGGACCGGGGCCGACGCCGACTGCCGGGACTGGTTCCGGCAGCAGGCCGAGGACCGCGGGCTGGCGTACGAGGTCGACCGCAACGGGAACCAGTGGGCGTGGCTCGGGGACCCGGCGGCCGGGGACGCCGTCGTCACCGGCTCGCACCTGGACTCCGTGCCCGACGGCGGTGCCTTCGACGGGCCCCTCGGCGTCGTGTCCTCCTTCGCCGCGCTGGACGAACTGCGCGGCCGCGGGGCGGAGTTCGCCAAGCCGCTCGCCATCGTCAACTTCGGGGACGAGGAGGGGGCCCGGTTCGGGCTCGCCTGCGTCGGCTCCCGGCTCACCGCCGGACAGCTGACCGTCGAGCAGGCGCACCGGCTCACCGACGGGGACGGGATCAGCCTGCCCCGGGCCATGGAGGCCGCCGGGTACGACCCCGAGGGCATCGGGGCCGACCCCGAGCGGCTGGCCCGGATCGGCGCGTTCGTGGAACTGCACGTCGAACAGGGCCGCGCGCTGGACCTGTCCGGCGACCGGGTCGGCGTCGCCAGCGCCATCTGGCCGCACGGCCGGTGGCGGTTCGACTTCCGGGGCGAGGCCAACCACGCCGGCACCACCCGGCTGGCGGACCGGCGCGACCCCATGCTGTCGTACGCCGAGACCGTGCTCGCGGCCCGCCGCGAGGCCGAACTCGCCGGTGCCGTCGCCACCTTCGGGAAGATCGCCGTGGAGCCCAACGGGGTCAACGCGATCCCGTCCCTCGTGCGCGGGTGGCTCGACTCCCGCGCCGCCGACCAGGCCACCCTGGACACGGTGGTGGGCGGCATCGAGAAGGCGGCCCGGGAGTACGCCGACGCCCACGGCATCGACCTCGACGTCGTCCGGGAGTCCTTCACCCCCGTCGTCGAGTTCGACCACGCCCTGCGCGACGAACTCGCCCGCATCCTCGGCACGGACACCGGCCTGACGGTGCCGGTCCTGGGGACCGGTGCGGGACACGACGCCGGGATCCTGTCCGGCAGCATCCCGACCGCCATGCTGTTCGTGCGCAACCCCACCGGTGTCTCGCACTCCCCGGCCGAGTTCGCGGCCGAGGACGACTGCGTGGCCGGGGTGCGCGCACTCGCCGACGTACTGGAAGGGCTGGCCTGCAGGTGACCAAGGGGACCTACTGGTTGGAGCACGCCTGGCTCGGCGCGCACGTCGAGCCGGGCGTGGCCGTCGAGGTCGCGGACGGGCGGATCGGTGCCGTCCGCACCGGCGTGCCCACCCCGCCGCCCGGCGCCGAGGTGCTGCGCGGGCTCACGCTGCCCGGGCTCGCCAACGCCCACAGCCACGCCTTCCACCGGGCGCTGCGCGGCACCGTCCAGGTCGGCAGCGGCACCTTCTGGACCTGGCGGGAGGTGATGTACTCCGTCGCCGACCGCCTCACCCCGGAGACCTACCACGCCCTGGCCCGCGCGGTGTACGCCGAGATGGCCCTGGCCGGCATCACCTGTGTCGGCGAGTTCCACTACGTGCACCACACGCCCGGCGGCACCCCCTACGCCGACCCCAACGCCATGGGCGAGGCGCTGATCGAGGCCGCCGCCGAGGCCGGCATCCGGATCACCCTCCTCGACACCTGCTACCTCTCCTCCGGCTTCGGGGAGCCCCCCAACCCCCACCAGCTGCGGTTCTCCGACGGCAGCGCGGAGGCCTGGGCGACCCGCTGCGCGGTTCTCAAGGAGCGGGACCACGCGCGGATCGGGGCGGCGATCCACTCCGTGCGGGCCGTGCCCGCGGAGCAGCTGGCGACCGTGGCGGGCTGGGCGGAGGAGCGGCGGGCCCCGCTGCACGTGCACCTGTCGGAGCAGACCGCCGAGAACGACGCCTGCCTCGCCGCGCACGGCCGCACGCCCACCCGGCTGCTCGCCGACCACGGCGTCCTGGGGCCGCGCACCACCGGGGTGCACAACACCCACCTCACCGACGAGGACATCGCGCTGCTCGGCGGCTCGGGCACCGGCACCTGCATGTGCCCCACCACCGAGCGGGACCTGGCCGACGGCATCGGCCCGGCCGTCGCCCTGCAGCGGGCCGGCTCCCCGCTCTCCCTCGGCTCCGACAGCCACGCCGTCGTCGACCTGCTCGAAGAGGCGCGTGCCATGGAGCTGAACGAGCGGCTGCGCACCCGCACCCGGGGCCACTGGACGGCCGCCGCCCTGCTGCGGGCCGCCACCGCCGACGGCCATGCCGCCCTCGGCTGGGACGAGGCCGGCGCCATCGAGGCCGGCGCGCTCGCCGACCTGACGACGATCGCCCTGGACTCGGTCAGGACGGCCGGGCCGCTGCCCGGGCTGGGCGCCGAGACGGCCGTCTTCGCGGCGACGGCGGCGGACGTGCGGCATACGGTCGTGGGCGGACGGCATGTCGTACGCGACGGGGCGCACACGCTCGTACCCGATGTGCCGCACGCCCTCGCGCGGGCGGTCGAAGCCCTCCGCGCCTGACGATCACCCACGAGGACACCATGAGCAGCAGCACCGTCATCACCAACATCGCCACGCTGGTCACCAACGACCCCTCCCTCGGTGACGGCTCCCCCCTCGGTCTGATCCAGGACGCGGCCGTCGTCATCGACGGCGACCGTGTCGCGTGGACCGGTGAATCCAGCAAAGCACCCGCCACCGACAACCGGGTCGACGCGGGCGGCCGGGCGGTGCTGCCGGGCTTCGTGGACTCCCACTCCCACCTGGTCTTCGCGGGCGACCGGACGCAGGAGTTCAACGCCCGCATGTCGGGCCGCTCCTACACGGCCGGCGGCATCCGCACCACGGTCGCCGCCACCCGGGCCGCGAGCGACGCGGAACTGGAGGCGAACCTCACCCGTTACCTCGACGAGGCGCTCCGCCAGGGCACCACCACCTTCGAGACCAAGTCGGGCTACGGCCTGACCGTCGAGGACGAGTCCCGCGCCCTGCGCCTCGCGGCGAGGCACACCGACGAGGTGACGTACCTCGGCGCGCACATCGTCAGCCCCGACCACGCCGACGACCCCGCGGCCTATGTCGCCCTCGTCACCGGCGAGATGCTGGACGCCTGCGCGCCGCACGCCCGCTGGATCGACGTCTTCTGCGAGAAGGGCGCCTTCGACGGCGACCAGGCCCGCGCGATCCTCACGGCGGGCAAGGCCAAGGGCCTGCACCCCCGCATCCACGCCAACCAGCTCTCCTACGGCCCCGGCGTCCAGCTCGCCGTCGAACTGGACGCGGCCAGCGCCGACCACTGCACCCACCTGACGGACGCGGACGTCGACGCCCTCGCCCACAGCGACACGGTCGCCACGCTCCTGCCGGGCGCCGAGTTCTCCACCCGCGCCGAGTGGCCGGACGCCCGCCGCCTGCTGGACGCCGGGGTGACGGTCGCCCTCTCCACGGACTGCAACCCCGGCTCGTCCTTCACCTCCTCCGTGCCCTTCTGCATCGCCCTGGCCGTCCGCGACATGCGGATGACCCCGGACGAGGCGGTCTGGTCGGCCACGGCGGGCGGTGCCGCCGCCCTCCGCCGCACCGACATCGGCCGCCTCACCCCCGGCGCCCGCGCCGACCTGACCCTCCTCGACGCCCCCAGCCATGTCCACCTGGCCTACCGCCCGGGCGTACCGCTGGTCGGCGGGGTGTGGCGCAAGGGCGTACGGGTCGTCTGACCGGACGTCGGCGGGCGCGCGAGGCGAGGACGCCGGCCAAGGCTCCCCGCCGGGCCTTCGGGGACGCGGTCAAGGCGTCCTCGCCGTCCCCTCGGTGACGCCCCCGACGGCCACCACCCCACCGTCCGTCCCGCCGCCCCTCTCCCCGTCCTGCGTGCCGTCCGCCCCGGCTCCCCGCCCCCGATCGGCCACCGTCCGCCCCCACGCCGTACCGGCGAGCACCAGGACGGCGCCGAGCAGGCCGGGCACGCCCGGCCGGTCGCCGCCCACGGCGATGCCGACGGCCGCGGCCCACACCGGCTCCGTGCCGAGCAGCAGGCTGACCCGGGACGGAGAGGTGCGACGGACCGCCCACATCTGCACGAAGAACGCGAACAACGTGCAGAACGCGGACAGGTACACCAGTCCCAGCCAGTCCCCGCCGTCGAAGGCGGCCGCGGCCGACCACGGCGAGGCGCCGGTGCCCGGCAGTGCCGCCAGAGCGGCGAACACGAGGACCGCCCCGCCCAGCTGGACGGTGGTCAGCGACAGCGCGTCCGCCCCGCGCACCGACTCCATGCGGGACATGGCGAGGACGTGCACGGTACGGGCGACGGCCGCCCCGAGCATCAGCAGGTCGCCGCCGGTCGGGGCGGTGAGACCCGCGCCCTGGGTCAGCAGGGCCACGCCCAGCACCGACAGCCCGGCCGCCCCTAGGAAGGACCCGGGCAGCCGGGTACCGCGCACCCGGCTCTCGGCGAGCGGGGTGAACACCATCGTCAGGCTGATGATCAGCCCGGCGTTCGTCGCCGAGGTGTGCACCACCCCGTACGTCTCCAGCAGGAAGATCCCCGCCAGGACCAGCCCCAGCAGCCCGGCGCCGCGCAGTTGCACCGCGCTCAGCGCGCGCAGCCGCCGCCACCCGGCGGCTGCCAGCACCGGCAGGACCACGGCGAACCGCAGCACCAGCACGGCGAGCACGGTCCGCTCCGTGGTGACGCCCTTGGCGGCCAGGTAGCTGGAGCCCCAGACGACCGCGACCAGCAGAACGGGAAGATCGGTCAGCCGGCCGCTGCGGGCCGCGGTGACGGGCATGCACCCTCCTCAGGGGGACGTACGGGCAAGCCGTCGCGGGTCCGCCCCGTACCGGTCGTCCGGGGGCGCCGCCGTCCCGAGGGCGGGGTACGGCGGATCGTGCCGTGCTCCCCCTCGTCCGTGCGCCCCCTCCGTCCCGCCGCGGAACGGCTGATACGCCGGCCGGTTCGGGGCCCATGGTGGGGGAGCGGGGCGGGCGCTGGAAAGCCGTTTTCGCCGGGGACCGCATCCCGGGTGCTGTCACCGCATAACGGTTGGCGCGCGGGGCACCCGGTGGCCGGTGGGGCAGGCCCCGGACACGGCGGAGCGGCCCGGCGTCGTCGGCCGGGCCGCTTCCAGAGAGGGAGGGGAGCCCGCTGTGGAGGTCCGCTCCTTATAAGGGGCGGAGGGTCACTCCTCCAGCGTCAGCCCCTTGCGCAGCCGTCCCAGGGTGCGCGACAGCAGCCGGGACACGTGCATCTGGGAGATGCCGAGTTCCTCGCCGATCTCCGACTGGGTCATGTTCGCCACGAAGCGCAGGGAGAGGATCTTCCGGTCCCGGGGTGCGAGTTCGGCGATCAGGGGCTTGAGCGACTCTATGTACTCGATGCCCTCCAGCCCGTGGTCCTCGTACCCGATGCGGTCCGCGAGCGCGCCCTCGGAGTCGTCCTCCTCCGGCTGGGCGTCCAGCGAGGAGGCGGTGTAGGCGTTCGAGGCCGCCATGCCCTCCACGACCTCCTCGTTGGAGAGGCCGAGGCGCTCGGCGAGTTCCGCGACCGTGGGGGCGCGGTCCAGCTGCTGCGCCAGCTCGTCGCCGGCCTTGGCGAGGTCGAGCCGCAGCTCCTGGAGCCGGCGCGGGACGCGCACGGACCACGAGGTGTCACGGAAGAACCGCTTGATCTCGCCGATGATGGTCGGCATCGCGAAGGTGGGGAACTCGACGCCGCGGGAGAGCTCGAAGCGGTCGATCGCCTTGATCAGGCCGATGGTGCCGACCTGGATGATGTCCTCCATCGGCTCGCTGCGGGAGCGGAAGCGGGAGGCGGCGAACTTGACGAGCGCGAGGTTCAGCTCGACCAGGGTGTTGCGGACGTACGCGTGGTCGTGCGTCCCTTCCTCCAGCGACTCCAGGCGCTCGAAGAGGGTCTTGGACAGGGCCCGCGCGTCGACCGCGCCGATCTCGTCGTACGGGGGGATCTCCGGGAGTCCCTCGAAGAGGTCGAGGGTGTCGATGGGATGATCCAGCTGTTCCGGTGGGGGTGTCGACGTCGCGATCGGGGTAGGCGATGCGTCGAGCCGGGGTGACATGGGTGTCCTCCATCGTTCTCGGCATATGGCTGCCGAAGCCAGTGCGTGCACTGCGGTGTGCGGCGCCTCCGTAGCCGGCGTGTAGGGATGTGTGTCTTTACTAGCCCTACCCGGTGCACCGAGCAGGTCGCAAGTGCGTTCTGTGGTGATATGTCCGATTGTGCGCGGATGTTCGGGTGTCGGAGTGCGAGGAGAAGGCGTAATGTTCGAGGGCATCAGCAGCCACGACCTCGGGAGAGAGAGACGGCATGGACCACGGGACGGTCGGCAGCGCACAGTCGGGCCGGCTTCTGGTGGAGGTGCGGGAAGAGGGCTCCAGCGCCGTTGTGACACCGGCGGGTGAGCTCGATCACCACACCGCCGATCTTCTGCGCGAGCCCCTCGACGACCTCCTCGCCAAGGGCTTCTCGCGGCTCGTGGTGGACTGCTCACGGCTGGAGTTCTGCGACTCCACCGGGCTGAACGTCCTGCTCGGCGCCCGGCTGAAGGCGGAGGCCGCCGGAGGCGGGGTCCATCTCGCCGGGATGCTGCCGGTCGTCGCCCGCGTGTTCGAGATCACCGGGGCCGAGGCGGTCTTCACCGTCCACGACTCTGTGGAGGCGGCCCTGGCCGACGGTGCCGACTGACCGGCCGGCCCCGTCCGGACCGGTTCGCACCGGCCCCCGTGGACGTTGCGCGTGTCACGTCCAATACGGGGGTGTCCCGCGGGATCGGCCGGGCAGGAGAGGGCAGAAGAAGGCAGGAGGCCTCCTGCCGGCCACCGGCCGCCGGCCGGGCGCCGGAGTCCGACGGAGGCCGGCGAACGACCTGGACACAGCGAACGCCCCGGACGGAAGGCGCGACCGGTGGACGGGCGGGGACGGGACCCCGCCCGGACGGCGACCCGCGGCGGACGCGGCGCGTACGGCCCGCGGACGGTGTACGACCGGCCGGCGCCCGCGCCGTACGGACCTCCGGCCGGACGGCCGGCCGGAACGCTCACCGGGCTGCCGAGCGACAACTGACCGGACTATTGAAACGTGAACTGGTGAATCGGTGAGGTGAAGCGCTGATGAGCACCACCCGGCCTTACTCGCCGGGCGACCGCGGCCCGGAGCCCAGCGGCGCTTCCGGGGCGTCCGAGGGGGAGGCGCCGGCTGCCGGCGCAGCCACGGGGGCAGCCGCGCCGTCCGCGCCGACCGTGCCGTCCGACGGTACGCCACAGGCGCGGGGGCGGCAGGTCCGCAGACTCCGCCTCGAAGGCGAGAGCGGGGTCGTCCCGCTCGCCCGCGATTTCACCCGCCAGGCGCTGTACGCGTGGGGCTGGCTGCCCGCCGCCGGTGCCGAGCAGCGGGCCGCGGCCGAGGACGTGCTGCTCGTCGTCTCCGAACTGGTCACCAACGCCTGCCTGCACGCCGAGGGACCCGACGAACTGCGGCTCGCCTGCGACAACAAGGTGATCCGGCTGGAGGTCTCCGACCGGGGAGCCGGCCAGCCGTCCCCGCGTACCCCGCACCGCGCCGGCCGGCCCGGCGGCCACGGCATGTTCATCGTGCAGCGGCTGTGCCTGGACTGGGGCGTCGTCCGCGCCCCGGACGCCCCGGGCAAGACGGTCTGGGCGGAGCTGGGCGCCCCCGCCTGACGTCCCGTACGGCCGCCGCCCCGGCCGCGGCCTCCACTCCGACGCCCCTTCGCGCACGCCGGACCGCCACAACTCCGGCGTGCGCCGCGTCTTCCTTCCTCACGACCCCGGGCGTACCTTGACGCCCGAATCTGATGTGCCGTCAGGAACGAATGGGGTGGACCGAACGTGTCGTACCCGAAACGAACCGCCGCGCTCGCGTCCGCCGCGGCCCTGGCCGGCTCGGCGGTGCTGCTGGCCGCACCGGCCGCGCGGGCCGACGTCGTCGACGTCGACTACCGCTGCCAGACACCGATCGGCGTCAAGAGTGCCGTCTCGCCCATCGACATCAGGAGCGCCCGGAGGGGCAGCGGCTACACGATCACCATGTCGTGGCGGAAGGGCGTCTCCTCCAGCCCCGTCGAACTGGGCAAGGGGGCGATGAGCCCGAGCGCCACCATCGAGCTGGGCGGCGCCGACAGCGGCACCCTCGCCGTCACCGGCCCCGCCAACTCCGCGGCCATCCCGGCCGACACCCCCATCAAGATCAGCGACTTGAGCGGCACGTACACGCCGAAGAAGAGCGGCAAGGTGACCTTCACGGCGGGCACGCTCACCATCAAGGCGCTCGGTACGACGACGACGTGCACGCCGACCAACAGCCCGAAGCCGTCCCTGGCCCTGGACGTGACGGCGGCCGGCGGTTCGTCCTCGTCGTCCTCCGGCGGCTCGTCCGCGGGGTCCTCGTCCTCCTCGGGCGGTACGTCCGCCGGGCAGCAGCTGCCGCAGACCGGCCCCGAGGACTCCACGGTCGCCCTCGGCACGCTCGGCGGCACGGTCCTCCTCGCCGGAGCGGCGGGGGCGCTGTGGCTGACCCGGCGGGGGCAGCCGGCCCGCCGCTGACCGGGCCGCTCGCCGCGGCACCGGCCTGGCGAAGCCGCCCGCCGCCGGACCGGCCAGGGCGGGCGCTGCCGGGGCCTCGCCCGGGTCGGGTCGCCGTCCGCCGCGACCGCGTCCCGGATCAGGTCCCCGGCCCCCGGCCCCCGACCTCAGGGGCCACACCCCCCGGCCCCGACCCGGCTCAGGCCAGGCCCCGTCCGCCGCGTACGCCGACCGAGCCACCCCGCCCGCCGCTCACCGGCCCCCGCCGGCGACGCCGCTCACCGGCTCCCGCCGGCCACCCCGCTCAACGCCCCCACCAGCTCGCCTCGACGCCCCGCCCGTTCCGGTCACCTGCCCCCACCAACCGCGCCTCGACGCCCCGCCCGCCCCGGTCACCTGCCCCCACCAGCTCGCCTCGACGCCCCGCCCGTTCCGGTCACCTGCCCCCACCAACCGCGCCTCGACGCCCGGCCCGCCCCGGTCACCCGCCCCACCCGCCACCTCACCAGCCTCGCCTCGTCCGCCAGCCCGCCCGACCGCCCCGGCGCCGCCCCGCTGAACCGTCCGGCCACCACCGCTGGAGCCGCCCATGCCGACCGCAGCCCGCACCCCCGGGCCACCCCCATCCCCACCCCCATCGCCCCTGCCGGCCCTGCCCTCACCCCCACGCGCGCCGCTGGCCCTCGCCACCCTGGTCCTGCTCACCAGCCGGGGCCGGACCCCGGTGACGGTCCGGCTGCGCGGCTCCGATGTGCCGGCGACCCTCGGCCGTACCGCCCTCACCGTCCCGGCCCGCACCCGGGCCGAGGTGCCCTTCACCGTGACGGTGCCGCGGAGCGCCCCGCCCGGCGACCGTGCCGGCGCGATCGTCGCTCGGGACGCGCACGGCCGTACCGCGACCGTGCCGGTCCGGCTGCGCGTGGGCGGTCCCGCGCTCGTCGCGCTGAGCGTCGAGCACCTGGCCGTACACGCCGACCGGATCACGTACGACCTGGTCGACCGGGGTACGACCGTCCTCGTGCCGAAGCTCGCGGTGCGTGCCGACGGGGTCTTCGGCCGGGTCCCGGACCGTGCCCCGCGCACCCTGCCCGTGCGGCTGCCCCCGGGCGCCCGGCGCGCGTTCGGCGAGCCGGGGTCCGGCCGGCCGCTGTCGGGGGAGGCGCGCTTACGGCCGACGGTCGCGGCGGCGGGCGGTGCGCGGGACACCGCGAGCTCCCCGGCCACGGCCGTACTCCTGCGTGGACGCCCCGCGCACCGGCCGGGCACGGCGGGAGCGGTGTCGTGAGGCGGCTCGGGCGGGTGAGGCGGGGCCTGCCGCTGGTGGCCGCCGTGCTGCTGGCCCTGGCCGGGACGGCCGGGACGGGGCGGGCTGCGGACGGACCCGGGGTGCGGTTGTCGGCGGGGCAGGCCGGCGTCGGCGGGGCGGTCACCGTCAGCGGCAGCGGCTGGCGGCCTCGAACGCTGCTGATGGTGCTGGTGTGCGGGCGGGCCACCCCGGCCCGGGGGGTCGTCGGCGGCACCAACTCCTGCGCCAACGGCGACGGACGGGCCGTGACCACCGACACCCACGGCGCCTTCGACCGGAAACTGCCGGTCGCCGAGCCGCCCGTACCCTGCCCCTGCGTGGTGCACGTCGCCACGGTCACCGGCGCCAGGGCCGAGGCGGACGCCGTGCTGGAGGTCGCCGGGCACCCCGTGGCCCCGCTGCCCGCCGAGCGCTCCGCCGGCCGGCTCGCGGTGCTGTCCGACACCCGGCTCACCGGGTCGAGCGGGTTCCTGACCTGGTTCGGGGCGCCGCCCGCCCGCACCTTGGTCCTCACGGTCGGCAACACCGGTACGAGCCCGATCCGCGACCCGGTGTTCCAGGTCGGCACCGCGCACGGCGTCTTCGCCCCGGAGTGGGACGAGCGGCAATGGCACGGCACCCTGGCCCCCGGGAAGAAGGCGCAGGTCAAGCTCCCGGTCGAGCTGTCGGCGGGGGCGCACGGCGACTACACCGTGACCCTGCGGTACGGCGGCCGGGTGCTCGCCGAGCAGCCGTGGGGCGTGGGCCGGCCGTGGGGCGTGACGCTGTTCTGGATCCTGCTCTGCCTGGTCGTGCCGGCGGCGCTGTTCCGGGTCGGCATGGCCGTGGTGGACCGCGTCCGTCCGCGCCGCCCCCACGGTGCCCGCCACCGGCCCGCCCCGCGCCCGCGCCCGTCACCCCTGCGTCCGCGGGCACCCCTGAGCCTGCCGCTCCGGCGCTCCCGCACCCCCGGCCCCCGCTCCGCCGCGGCGCCCACTGCGCCCACCGCCGCGACGGCCCCCTCGGCCCGCCCGGCCGCCCCGGCTCCGACCCTGCCGTGGTTCGCCCCGGACTCCGCTCCGGGCGGCCCGGCCGGCCGGTCCTCCGCACCGCACGACGACAGCCCGACGAGTCCGACGACTCCCACCACGAAGGGACCCAGGTGAGCATGCGAAGGAGAGGTACGGCGGCCGGGGGCACGGGCACCCTGCTGGTGTTCTGTGCGGCGGGCGTCCTGCTGGGCGCGGCGGTGGCCCCCGCGCAGGCGGCCGAGGTGGCGTACGCCACGCACTGCGTGCCGCCCGCGGGCATCGACCCCGTCGACGGCACCACGAAGGTCGAGATCACCGCGCCGGCCACGGCCAAGGTGGGCGACACGGTGGACATCGTGTGGAAGTTCGTCCAGGCCGCGTCCAGGAACCCGGACATCATCGACCTGCCCGCGAACTCGGTGCAGCCGTCCGGCGTGCTGAAGGCGGCCGGTGCGCAGACCGGCGGCATCGCGATGCGGGGCCCGCGGGAGAACCCCGCGATCCCCAAGGGCGGTGCGATGGTGCTGTCCGACATGAAGGGCAGCGTGAAGCTGACGGCGGCCGGCGAGGTGACGCTCACACCGGACGCGTACACGGTCAACGCGATGTCGACCGACACCGAGTGCACGCCGAAGGAGGCCGTGCGGAAGGCGGCGACGATCCAAGTGGCGGCGGCCGGCGGCACGGCGACCGCGACCCCGACCAGGACGGCGACCCCGACCAGGACGGCGACCCCGACCAGGACCGCCACGGCGACGGCCACCGCCACGGGCGGCACCGGGCAGACCGACTTCACCGGCAAGGAGGTGCGGATCCCGTACGCCTGCAAGACCCCGATCGGCGACAGGAGCGCGACCTCGCCGGTGCGGATCGACGCCAGGAAGGACGGCGGGAGTTACGCCCTCACGGTGCGGTTCGGGAAGTCGGTGATGGACAGCCCCGCCGAGATCCCGAAGGACTCCGTGAAACCGTCCATGGAGGTGGTGCTGGGCGGCGCCGACAAGGGCACCGTGCACGTGGAGGGGCCGACGAACACGGGCCCGGTCAAGGCCGGCGACCCGATCGAGATCCCCGATCTCACCGGCACCTACAAGCCGGGCGCGAGCGGCACCTCGACGCTGTCCCCGGGCGTGCTGACGGTCGAGGCGCTCGGGACGACCACGACGTGCACGCCGGTGAAGACGGAAGTCTCCCTCAGCCTGGACACCACCGGGCAGCCGGGCGGCGCCGCGGGCGGCACGTCCACGTCGGGCGGGTCCGGCTCCTCGGGCGGGTCAGCCGGCGGGTCAGCCGGCGGTTCGTCGGGCGCCGCCGGGACGGGCGGCGGCGACGGCGGTGACGGCGGCCTCGCGGAGACCGGCGCGGGCGACCACGGCGCCCTGAAGGCCCTGGGCCTGGTGGCGGGCACGGCGATCCTGCTGGGCGGCGCGATCTTCACGGTGCTGCCCGCACGGCGCAGGACGCGCTAGCCGCCCCCGCACACGGCGAGAGGGCCACCGCGTCCCGGAGACGCGGTGGCCCTCTTCGGGCCGGGAGGGCGGAAGCGGCTAGTTGACGCTGCCCATCATCTTCTTCACCTTGCCGCGGTACATCCACACCGCGACACCGGCGACCACGGCGAGCACGGCCTCCAGGGCGACGAAGCCCATCTTGTCGAGGTTGACGCCGCCCACGGCGGGGTTGGACAGCAGGGCGGTGACGGAGTCGCCCGCGGTCACCGCGAGGAACCAGACACCCATCATCTGCGAGGCGTACTTCTTCGGCGCCATCTTCGTCGTCACGGACAGACCGACCGGAGAGAGCGTCAGCTCACCGATGGTCTGCACGAAGTAGATCGCGACCAGCCACATCGCCGCGGCCTTGTGACCGCCCTCGGCGATCGACAGCGGGGCGAGGAAGACGAAGAAGGACACACCCACGAGCACCAGGCCGGAGGCGAACTTCACGATCGTGCTCGGCTCCTTGCCGCGGCGGTTCAGCCACAGCCACAGCCAGGCGAAGACCGGCGCCAGGGCCATGATCATGACCGGGTTGACCGACTGGTACCAGGAGACCGGGAAGTCCCAGCCGAGGACCGAGTTCTCCGCGCTGTTCTTGGCGAACAGCGACAGCGTCGAGCCACCCTGGTCGTAGATCATCCAGAAGACGGCGGCGGCGACGAAGAACCAGATGTACGCCGACACCTTCGACCGCTCGGCGGAGTCCAGTTCCTTGTCCCGCAGGATGCGGGAGATGACCAGGATCGGCACGATCAGGCCGACGAGGGTGAGCGGGATCAGCGCCCAGTTCAGGGTGAAGTGGCCGGTGCCGCCGACGACGCCGTAGAAGACCACGGCGACGGCGAGCCAGATCAGGCCCTTGCGCAGGGTGGCCGCCTTCTCGGCGGGCGTCAGCGGGGTGGGGACCTCGCTGCTCTTCGCGCTCAGGTGGCGTCCGCCGAGCAGGTACTGGACGAGACCCAGCGCCATGCCGAGGGCGGCCAGCGCGAAGCCCAGGTGCCAGTTGACGTCCTCACCGATGGTGCCGATGACCAGCGGGGCGACGAAGGCGCCGAGGTTGATGCCGATGTAGAAGAGCGTGAAGCCACCGTCGCGGCGCGGGTCCTGCGGGCCGTCGTAGAGGTGGCCGACCATCGTGGAGATGTTGGCCTTCAGCAGACCCGAACCGATGGCGACGAGCACCAGGCCGACGTAGAAGCTCGCGGCGGCCGGCAGCGCCAGGCACAGGTGGCCCAGCATGATGATCCCGCCCGCGACGGCGACCGTCTTGCGGGGGCCGAGGAGACGGTCGGCGAACCAGCCGCCCGGCAGGGCGAGCAGGTACACGAGCGACAGGTACACCGCGTAGATGGCGCTCGCCGTGCCCGCACTCAGGTGCAGGCCACCCGGGGCCACCAGGTACAGCGGGAGAAGAGCCCTCATGCCGTAGTAGGAGAAACGCTCCCACATCTCGGTCATGAAGAGGGTGGCCAGGCCGCGGGGGTGGCCGAAGAAGGTCTTCTCGGAACCGGGGGTGCCCGGGCGGACCGAGTCCTTCGTCAGGCTGGACGCCATGGTCGTTCCTTGCTGGTCGGGACGCGCGGTCGGGGGTCCCCCTGCTCGGCGCGGCCGAGCTTGGGGAGTTGCGCGCCCGGTGGGGGCGGCCGGCACCGGCAGGTCGGTCGTCCACCCCACGCCCAGGGGGAGTCCGCTCCGGATCACGGAGTGGCGGACGGCGACCACCGGGATCCACGCCCCTCGACGCGTAGGTGCGTCCGGAGCCCGGCCAGAGGTCATTCCTTTCAAGGCTGATCAAGTGATCTTGGTCAGCCCGCACACAAAAGAGACCTTCAGCGTCCACTGCCCGCCAAAGGTCCCCGGTGTACTACAGGCGTTCAGGTCACCATACGGCAGGACACTGCCGGATATGGAAGGACTTGAGACGCGGATCACAGGTGTCGCGGGAACCGCGGAACGCGTTTCGAAGGTCTCCCCTACGATCGCATCCCCAGGTCAATGGTTCGTACCAGTGGCGCACGAAGGTAAGAAGCGGGGGAACCGATCACACCCCGGCACCTCGCCCGGGCGGTCTACCATCACCTCATGACCCGTGTACTGCTCGCCGAGGACGACGCGTCCATCTCGGAGCCGCTGGCCCGCGCCCTGCGCCGGGAAGGTTACGAGGTCGAGGTGCGCGAGGACGGACCCGCCGCGCTCGACGCCGGAATGCAGGGCGGCGTCGATCTGGTCGTGCTGGACCTGGGCCTGCCCGGCATGGACGGCCTGGAGGTGGCCCGCCGGCTGCGCGCCGACGGCCACACGGTACCCATCCTCATCCTGACCGCGCGGGCCGACGAGGTGGACACCGTCGTCGGCCTGGACGCGGGCGCCGACGACTACGTCACCAAGCCCTTCCGGCTCGCCGAACTGCTCGCCCGGGTACGGGCCCTGCTCCGGCGCGGCGCCGCCGAGCCGCAGCAGCCGCCGGCCACGCACGGGGTGCGGATCGACGTCGAGTCGCACCGGGCGTGGATGGGCGAGGAGGAACTCCAGCTCACCGCCAAGGAGTTCGACCTGCTGCGGGTGCTGGTGCGGGACGCCGGCCGGGTGGTGACCCGGGACCAGCTGATGCGCGAGGTCTGGGACACCACGTGGTGGTCGTCCACCAAGACCCTCGACATGCACATCTCCTGGCTGCGCAAGAAGCTCGGCGACGACGCGGCGAACCCCCGGTACATCGCGACGGTGCGCGGGGTCGGCTTCCGCTTCGAGAAGAGCTGAGCCGGGCCCCGGCGACTCCCCACAGGTAACGGACCATGCGCCGACGTCTCATCCAGTCCACCCTCGCCGTCGTCCTCGTGGTGATCGCGGTCTTCGGCGTCTCCCTCGTGATCGTCGAGACGCGGACGATCGGCAACAGCGCCCAGGAACGGGTGGAGTCCGAGGCGGTGCGGCTGGCCAGCATCGTGGACAGCCGGATCCTCGCCGCCGAGAACGTCAACGCGGACGTCCTGCGCAACCCGGTCAGCAAGGACCAGTACGCGGTCATCCGCATGCCCGGCAAGCCGCCCATCGAGATCGGCAGCAGGCCCGAGGGCGACACCATCCACTCCACGCAGCACGGCGAGGAGGGCGAGACCGTCACCGTGCAGGAGCCCCGCTCCTCGGTGACCCGCGAGGTCGGCCGGACCCTGCTGATCATCGGGCTGGTCGCGCTGCTCGCCGTGGTGGCGGCCGTGCTGCTCGCCGTACGGCAGGCCAACCGGCTCGCCTCCCCGCTGACCGACCTCGCCGAGACCGCCGAACGCCTCGGTTCCGGCGACCCGCGCCCCCGGCACAAGCGGTACGGCGTCCCCGAGCTGGACCGGGTCGCCGATGTGCTGGACGCCTCCGCCGAGCGGATCGGGCGCATGCTGACCGCCGAGCGGCGCCTGGCCGCCGACGCCTCCCACCAGCTCCGCACACCGCTGACCGCGCTGTCCATGCGGCTGGAGGAGATCACCCTCACCGACGACCCGGAGACGGTGAAGGAGGAGGCGACCATCGCACTGACCCAGGTCGAGCGGCTCACGGACGTCGTACAGCGGCTGCTGACGAACTCCCGCGACCCGCGGACCGGCTCCGCCGTCACCTTCGACCTGGACGAGGTCATCCAGCAGCAGCTCGCCGAGTGGCGGCCCGCCTACCGCAACGTCGGCCGGGCCATCGTCAGCTCGGGCAAGCGGCACCTGAAGGCGGTGGGCACACCGGGCGCGGTCGCCCAGGTGCTGGCCGCGCTGATCGAGAACTCGCTGATGCACGGCGGCGGCACCGTCGCCCTGCGCACCCGGGTCACCGGCAACCAGGCCGTCATCGAGGTCACCGACGAGGGGCCGGGCGTCCCGGCGGACCTCGGCGCGCGGATCTTCGAGCGGACGATCAGCGGACGGAACTCCACGGGGATCGGCCTGGCCGTCGCCCGGGACCTCGCGGAGGCCGACGGCGGCCGGCTGGAGCTGCTCCAGGCGCAGCCCCCGGTCTTCGGCCTGTTCCTTTCGCGCACGCCCCCGGCGCACAAGCCGGACGAGGACCGGCCCACCGTCCGCTGAGCCCCGCACGCCGGGCCTGCGCCGGACACGGTTCGGCGAGGATCGTCCGCCGAGCGGTCCCTCAGGGAACGCGCTGCCTCGGCGGCTGCTGCCTCGACTCCTGCTCGAGGATCGATTCGGCCCCCGCCACGGCCTCCCGGGCGGGCAGCGCCTTGAACACCCAGCTGCGGTACGACCAGAACCGGAAGAGGGTCGCGACACCGATGCCGACGAACTTGAAGACGTTGCTCTGCAGCGGGCTGTCCCAGCCGAAGCCGTAGGTCGCCAGGTACAGCACACCGTTCTCGATCACCAGGCCGACCGCGCTGAACAGCAGGAACAGCGTGAGTTCCTTGGTGCGCCCGCTCTTGTCGCGGTCCCGGTAGGTCCAGTAGCGGAAGCCGACGTAGTTGAAGACGATGGCCACGACGGTCGCGATGATGCTGGCCCGCACCACCGGCAGGTCGGACACGTGCCGGACCAGGTTGAACACGCCGAGATTGACGAGCACACCGGCACCGCCGACGGCCCCGAACTTGACCACCTCGCGTACGAGCCGTTGCAGCCCCGAGGAACGAGGTTCCATGGCTGTGCAACTCCCGTCGGTAGGTTCTGTCGACCTTGCCATGCTAGCCGGGCGGCCCCTCCCGTGCCCGCGGACCGGGCCACGGCACGGAAACGGGTCGGAAAGAGTCGGGGAAGCCCTGGGTAAGAGGCCGAGGGGAGGGACGGGATCCGGTCTCCTCCACTTGGCCGATACGCTAGGGGTGTGACGTTCCCGGTAGTCGGCATGGTCGGCGGGGGGCAGCTCGCGCGTATGACGCACGAAGCGGGCATCCCGTTGGGCATCAGGTTCAAGCTCCTCAGTGACACCCCTCAGGATTCCGCGGCGCAGGTCGTGAGCGATGTCGTCATCGGCGACTACCGCGACCTCGACACGCTGCGCGAGTTCGCGCGCGGCTGTGACGTGATCACCTTCGATCACGAACACGTGCCGACCGAACACCTGCGCGCCCTGGAGGCGGACGGCATCCCCGTACGCCCCGGGCCCGACGCGCTGGTGCACGCCCAGGACAAGGGCGTGATGCGCGCGAAACTCGACGCGCTCGGCATCCCGTGCCCACGGCACCGCATCGTCGGCGACCCGGAGGACGTCGTCCGGTTCGCCGAGGAGGGCGACGGCTTCCCCGTCGTCCTCAAGACGGTCCGCGGTGGCTACGACGGCAAGGGCGTGTGGGTCGTGGACTCCGCCGAGGAGGCCGCCGAACCGTTCAAGGCGGGCGTCCCCGTCCTCGCCGAGGAGAAGGTCGACTACGTCCGCGAGCTCGCCGCCAACGTCGTACGCTCCCCCCACGGCCAGGCCGTCGCCTACCCCGTGGTGGAGTCCCGGCAGGTGGGCGGCGTCTGCGACACCGTGATCGCGCCCGCCCCCGGCCTGGACGAGGACCTGGCCCTGCACGCCGAGCAGATGGCCCTGACCATCGCCAAGGAACTCGGCGTCGTCGGACACCTCGCCGTCGAGCTGTTCCAGACCCGCGACGGCCGCGTCCTCGTCAACGAACTGGCGATGCGCCCGCACAACTCCGGCCACTGGAGCATGGACGGCGCCATCACCTCGCAGTTCGCCAACCACGTCCGCGCCGTCCTGGACCTCCCGCTGGGCGACCCGCGCCCGCGCGCGCCGTGGACCGTGATGGTCAACGTCCTGGGCGGCGACTTCCCGGACATGTACTCCGCGTACTTGCACTGCATGGCCCGCGACCCCAAGCTCAAGATCCACATGTACGGCAAGGACGTGAAGCCCGGCCGCAAGGTCGGACACGTCAACACCTACGGCGACGACCTGGACGACGTGCTGGAGCGCGCCCGTCACGCAGCCGGCTACCTGAGAGGCACCATCACCGAATGAGCCCCGTTGTTGGCATCGTCATGGGGTCGGACTCCGACTGGCCCGTCATGGAAGCCGCCGCCAAGGCCCTGGACGAGTTCGAGATCCCCTACGAGGTCGACGTCGTCTCCGCGCACCGCATGCCCCGCGAGATGATCTCCTACGGCGAACAGGCCGCCGACCGCGGCCTGAAGGTGATCATCGCGGGCGCGGGCGGTGCCGCCCACCTGCCCGGCATGCTCGCCTCCGTCACCCCGCTGCCGGTCATCGGCGTCCCCGTGCCGCTGAAGTACCTGGACGGCATGGACTCGCTGCTCTCCATCGTGCAGATGCCCGCCGGTGTCCCGGTCGCCACCGTCTCCGTCGCCGGCGCCCGCAACGCCGGTCTCCTCGCGGTCCGGATGCTCGCCGCGCACGACGAGGACCTGCTGCACAGGATGCGCGACTTCCAGCAGGACCTCAACGACCAGGCCACCGAGAAGGGCAAGCGGCTGCGCGCCAAGGTCGAGGGCGCGGGCAGCGGCTTCGGCTTCGGGAAGTGACCGCCGTGGCCGCCCTGGACGAAGCACACGCGCTGCTGCGCGAGTTCCCCGTGGTCGACGGGCACAACGACCTGCCCTGGGCACTGCGCAAGCACGCCGGCTACGACCTGGACGCCCTGGACATCGCCGGCGACCAGCGCACACGCCTGCACACCGACCTGCCGCGGCTGCGCGCCGGCGGGGTCGGCGCCCAGTACTGGTCGGTGTACGTCCCCTGCGAGGAACCCGAGCCGGTCGCCGCGACGCTGGAGCAGATCGACTGCGTCCGCCGGCTGCTCGACCGCTACCCGGCCGAGCTGGCGCCCGCCCTGACCGCCGCCGACCTGGAGAAGGCCCGCCGGGACGGCCGTATCGCCTCGCTCATGGGCGCCGAGGGCGGCCACTCCATCGCCAACTCCCTCGGCACGCTGCGCGGCCTCCACGCGCTCGGCGTGCGCTACATGACGCTCACCCACAACGACAACGTGGACTGGGCGGACTCCGCGACCGACGAACCGAACGTCGGCGGCCTGTCCGCGTTCGGCCGCGAGGTCGTGGCGGAGATGAACCGCCTCGGCATGCTCGTCGACCTCTCCCACGTGGCCGCGACGACGATGCGGGACGCGCTGGACGCCACCTCCGCGCCGGTGATCTTCTCGCACTCCTCCGCCCGCGCGGTGTGCGACCACCCCCGCAACATCCCCGACGACGTCCTGGAACGCCTGCCCGCCAACGGCGGCGTGGCCATGGTGACGTTCGTGCCCAAGTTCGTCCTCCAGGCCGCCGTGGACTGGACGGCCGCGGCCGACGCGAACCTGCGCGCCCACGGCCTGCACCACCTGGACACCAGCGCCGAGGCGATGAAGGTCCACCGGGCCTTCGAGGAACGCAACCCCCGCCCGGTCGCCACGGTGTCCACCGTCGCGGACCACCTGGACCACATGCGCGAGGTGGCCGGCATCGACCACCTGGGCATCGGCGGCGACTACGACGGCACCGCGTTCACCCCGGACGGCCTGAACGACGTCTCCGGCTACCCCAACCTGCTCGCCGAGCTGCTGGACCGCGGCTGGTCCACGGCCGACCTGGCCAAGCTGACCTGGCAGAACGCCGTCCGGGTGCTGGGCGCGGCGGAGGACGTCGCCCGGGACCTGCAGTCCACCCGGGCCGCCTCCCTCGCCACCATCGAGGAGCTGGACGGCACGGGCGTGCCCGGCTGACCGCCGTACCCCCGAACGCCCCACCCACCAGGAGGCTTCCCCCGCCCCGTGCGACCGTGTCGGTACGCCGCCCACAGCCCGCCGTAGCTCACCGACGTAGCCCACGACGACGCACGGAGCCCGCCATGGCCGACCTCCAGGACGACATCCCCTGCACGACCGAGGTCGTCGAGGACGACAGCCTGCCGGACGACCCCTTCGTCCGGTGGCAGCCGGACGGCGAGCTGCTGGAGCGGGCGCACGCCCTGCTCGACACCCACCCGGTCGCCGACGGCTACAGCGGCCTGCCCTGGGCGCTGCGCCACCTGCCCTGGTACGACCTGGAGCTCGGCGAGGCCGCCATCGACACGGACGTGCCCCGGCTGCGCGAGGGACACGTCGGCGCGCTCTTCTGGTCCCTGCACCTTCCCGGGGAGCCGGACCACGGCCGGGCGGTGACGGCGACCCTGGAACAGCTGGACCTGGTGCGCACGGTCGTCGAGTCCCACCCGGAGGGCCTGCGGCTGGTGCGCACCGCCGGACAGATCATCGACGCCCGCAACTGCGGCCGCATCGCCGTGGTGCTCGGCCCCGCGCCCGGCGCCGCGCTGGACGACTCCCTCGGCCTCCTGCGCATCCTGCGCTCCCTGGGTCTGCGCGTGCTCACCCTCGCCGGCACCGCCTGGGCGGGCGAGACCGGACTCACCCGGTTCGGGGAGGAGGTCGTGCGCGAGATGAACCGGCTCGGCGTGCTCGCCGACGTCTCCGGCGCCTCCCCGGACACCGCCGAGCGGACCATCGCCCTGTCCAAGACCCCGGTCCTGTGCAGCCGCTCGGCCGCCCGGGCCCTGCGCCCGCACCCGGCCAACCTGGGCGACGGGCTGCTCGCCGCCCTGGGCGAGGCGAAGGGGCTGTGCATGGTGCCGCTCACCGCGGAGCAGACCGGCCCGACCGTCCCGGACGTCGCCGACCACCTCGACCACGTCCGCACGGTGGCGGGCCCCGAGTGCGTCGGCCTGTCCGGCACCTACGACTCCGGAGCCGTCCACCCCCGTGACCTCGCCGACGCCTCCCGCTACCCGCACCTGATCGCCGAACTGCTGCGCCGAGGCTGGTCCGAGACCGAGCTGGCCCTCCTGACCTGGCGGAACGTACAACGGGTCCTGCGCAGCGCGGATTCCACGGCCCGGGCGGCCCGGCACCGCCGGGAGGCGTCGAACGCCCGGATCAGCGAGCTGGACCCCGCCTAGCCGGGCGTGACGGTCCTGGACTCCGCCCGGTACGGACGGCGGCGGTCAGTCAGTTCCGGCCTTCGGGCCGGGGGCTTTCTTCCTTGCCCCCTCGGTGTCCCTCAGCGCCCGCATGATGACCGGCACTTTCCCGTCACCCTGGGGTCGTCCTCGTCCAGCTCGGAGAGCCGAGCGGCCAGGTCCTTCTCGAAGAGGACCAGACCAGCGATCACCCCGTCTTTGTTCTCTCGAAGCCAGTCGTCCGAGGCGAAGACGCGCTTCAGTTCCTTGTCCAGCTCTTCCATCGTCTTCGGCATGGTCAGCCCTCCCAGCTCTGATGCGGGATGCTCATGCCGAGGTTCCGCAGGCCAGAGACGCAGCCGGCCGACCAGGCAACCAACTGTTCGTCGTCCCAGTCGGCGGATTTCTGATCCAGCTGGTAGAGCACGTGGTCGTGCGCCACGCCCGCTTCGCAGTCGTTGAGGGCTGTGTCCGGGTCCTCGTACTCGAAGGACCACTTCACAGCGTCCTGCTGTCCAGCCTTGAATGCCGGTGACGAGGTGTCCGGGCCGCTGTCGTCGGTAGCAGTCTTGACCACTCCCACCAGGATGACCACGGCCCAGGCACAGCCGATGACTGCCCATACTCGCCTCTTGCCGTAGCGATCCGTGAGCGTCTGCATATAGATGTGGCCCCCACATGGTTTGTGTGATCGGTGATCACAAGTTGTTGATCGGTGAACCAGAAGAGGGGGGCTCGTGAAGGCGGCCGCCCTGCGTGACGGCCGAACCGAGGTAAGCACGCCGGGGGTTCGTATGGCACGCGAGGAGCTGACCCGTCTCACTCGAAGCGGCAACGGGGAAGCCGCAGCCTGGAGCCCGTCTGCCCGGTGAACGGGCACTCGCCGAGCAGCGCGGCGTAGTCATTGGCACAGGCGGAGAGCGGTTGAAGAGGTGCGAGACCCGAGGACTGGCGGCCACGCGACCTCGAAGGGCGCGTTCGTCGCGGCGGCACTCCGCCCACCCCGTGATCCTGAATTCGTTCCCGCCTTTGCCGGGGAGGGCTCGTGCCTCCCCGGCCAGGCGCTCCCGCTCTATGAAGTGCTAGGTAGTTCAGCGCCTTGGCTACCTGCTTCAGCCATTTCCTCAAGTGCTGCTTTGGCCTTGTCCGTCAACTCTCCACCCGCCTTACCGGCAACTGTGGTCAGGAAGCCGTCCCTTCTGGCCCGCTTCAGGTGATCCTTCACCGTCTCAGGTCGGCGGCCGATGAGCCGGGCGAGCCATGGAATGGGCGCAGGAGCCCCAAAATCCGCCATGGCCGTGTATGTGGCTACAAGCAGGGTCAAGTACCGCTCTGAGACGCCTTCGCCCTCCAGGGTGAGCCCCGCCGCCTCTCCCATCTCGTTCAGCTTCCCTGCCGCCTCCTCCAACGTCCGCTGGGCATCGGGAGCCTGCTTGGCCAGCTTTAGGGCTGCGGCTATGTCGAGCCTGCGCAGGACAGTGGTCGAGATACCCCGTGCCACCTCGCGAGCAGGGGAATCTTCGGCCGGCTCGATGGTGATCCGCTGTGGTCCCCCGTTGACCGGTCCCGCGGGCCACCACATGCGGACCACCCAGGCGCCCTGCTGCTGAGTGATCTCGAACCCGCTGTCATCCGCTTCCATATCACTCAAATTAACACACCCAGGGTGTTCCACCCTGTGTTGACAGCCCAGGGTGGTCAGTGTGCAGACTTGAACGCCGGGGAGTGACCGGCGCGACGGCGGGGCGGGCTCGTACGTCGGCAACAGCAGGAGGGGGTCGCCTCAGTGGCAAGGGCATGGGTCGCGCGGTCGAAGGACGACCCGAAGAAGTGGACGACGTACTGGTACGACCCGTACGGCAGGCAACGGCAGAAGACGTTCGAGACCAAGAAGCGGGATGGCGACCTGCGCAAGCGCAAGGAGCAGGAACTCGAAGCCGGGACCTACCTGGACGACCACTTGGGCAAGCAGCCCGTGACGGCCGTGTGGGAGCAGTGGGCGAATCAAAGGAGGCTGGAGAACAGCACCAAGAAGCAGTACCGGTCGATCCTCAAAACGACCATTGAGCCGTTCTTCAAGGCCCGTTCCATCGTGTCCCTGAAGGTCGCTGATGTAGAGCAGTGGCTCTTGTGGATGGAGCAGGACCGGAAGCTGTCCGCGCGCACACGGCGTCAGCGGTTCTCGTTCTTCTCCGGGATGATGGACTGGGCTGTCGTCAACGAGATCGTCGGCCGGAACCCGTGCAAGAAGGTCAAGGGCGCGGGCAGCCGCGCCAAGGAGATCCGGGAGCAGAAGAGCACCGCAAGGCGGCTCACGACGCGGGAAGTCCTGGCGATGCTGGATGCCGCCCCTGCCCGTTACCGCGCGATGCTGTGGCTCATGGCCGGATGCGGCCTGCGGCTGGGTGAGGCGATGGCAGTGTCCCGCGACCAGATCGACTTCAAGGCCGAGACTCTTCGCGTCGACTTCCAGATTGCGGAGGACGGAGACACCGAGTCGGGGAAGAACAGCGCGATCCAGCGTCGTCACATCAAGGCTCGTGACGAAGGCGAGCCAGGGCGAACGGTCCCCCTCCCGCCGAACGTCGCCTTCGAGCTTCGGCGGCACATCAAGAACCACGGTGTATGGGGGCCTGAGCGGCTTCTCTTCCCCAACGTGACGCGGACTGGCTACCTCTACGCGTCGTACTTCTACCCGAAGATCTGGATGGAGGCTCTGAGCAAGGGGCGGGTGGAGTACTGCAAGGCTCACTCGCTCCGGCACTACTACGGATCACGGCTGCTGTACGCCGGAGTCCCCGAGAACGATGTGGCCGACTGGATGGGCCACAGCAGTACGGACGTGCTGAGGGAGCACTACCACTACATCTTTGAAGGGGCCGAGCAGCGCGGCCGGGCCGCCATCGCAACGATGTTGACGCCCGGCGCTGACGATCCCACGGAGGCATCAGAGGTCGCCTGATCCGCCTACAACTACAGCCCCCGGCCACGCGCCGGGGGCTGAGCTGTTTATGCAGGTCAGAGGCCGTTTCCGGCCTGGCGTCTACCCAGGATTTCCCCAGCATGACGCCCAGGACCGGGCCTGATCGGGCCGCAACGGACAGGAAGCCGTGACCGACTCGCCGGGCCGTCGAAACAGCGCCTGACCTGCAAAAACCCTGCTAGGGAAGGTTCCTTGCCATGACGATCCGCTGAACTTGGTTCGTGCCTTCATAAATCTGGGTGATCTTGGCGTCGCGCATCATGCGCTCCACCGGGTAGTCGCGGGTGTAGCCGTAGCCGCCGAGGAGCTGGACGGCGTCCGTGGTGACCTCCATCGCCACGTCCGAGGCGAAGCACTTGGCGGCGGCGCCCAGGTAGGTGAGGTCGGCGTCGCCGCGCTCGGAGGCGGCGGCGGCCTGGTAGGTGAGGGCGCGGGCCGCGGAGATCTTCATCGACATGTCGGCGAGCATGAACTGGATGCCCTGGAAGTCGGCGATCGCCTTGCCGAACTGCTTGCGCTCCTGGACGTAGCCCTTGGCGTAGTCGAGGGCGCCCTGAGCACAGCCGAGGGCCTGCGCGGCGATGGTGATGCGGGTGTGGTCCAGCGTCTTCATGGCGGTCAGGAAGCCCGTGCCCTCCTCGCCGATCATGCGGTCGGCGGGGATGCGCACGTTGTCGAAGTAGACCTCGCGGGTCGGGGAGCCCTTGATGCCGAGCTTCTTCTCCGGGGCGCCGAAGGAGACGCCCTCGTCCGACTTCTCCACGACGAACGCGGAGATGCCCTTGGAGCGCTTGGAGGGGTCGGTGACCGCCATGACCGTGTAGTACTCGGAGACGCCCGCGTTGGTGATCCAGCGCTTCACGCCGTTGAGCACCCAGTGGTCGCCGTCGCGGACGGCCTTGGTCTTCATGCCGGCCGCGTCCGAGCCCGCCTCCGGCTCGGAGAGGCAGTACGAGAACATCGCGTCGCCCTTGGCCAGCGGCGTCAGGTACCTCTTCTTCAGCTCCTCGCCGCCGGAGAGGATCACCGGGAGGGAGCCGAGCTTGTTCACCGCGGGGATGAGGGAGGAGGAGACGCAGGCGCGGGCGACCTCCTCGATCACGATGACCGTGGCGAGCGCGTCGGCGCCGGCGCCGCCGTACTCCTCCGGTACGTGCACGGCGTGCAGGTCGTTGGCGACGAGGGCGTCGAGGGCCTCCTGCGGGAAGCGGGCCTCCTCGTCCACCGCCGCGGCGTACGGCGCGATCTTCGCCTCGACCAGGGAACGGACGGCGTCCCGGAGCATGTCGTGCTCCTCGGACGGGCGGTACAGGTCGAAGTCAGCCGATCCGGCCACGGTCTCTCACGCTCCAAAGACGCAGTGATACTGACGCTAATTACCGTTAAGTAACTCAAATTTTAGAGCCCCGCTCCGACCCCGCCTACGTGAGCTACGCGACAGCGGGGAAATTGCCCGTCGGGGCGCCCGACTATGCTCAGGGGCCGCATCACCGACGTACCCGAGCTGGAGCGCATCCATGAGCCTGAAGATCACCGTGATCGGCACCGGCTACCTCGGCGCCACACACGCCGCGGCCATGGCCGAGCTGGGCTTCGAGGTGCTGGGCCTGGACGTCGTACCGGAGAAGATCGCCATGCTGGAGCGCGGCGAGACACCCATGTACGAGCCGGGGCTCCAGGACCTGCTGCGCCGGCACGTCGCCGGGATCGAGGGGTCCACCGGGCGGCTGCGGTTCACCGTGGACTGGGCCGAGGCCGGTGCCTTCGGCGATGTGCACTTCGTGTGCGTGAACACCCCGCAGAAGCACGGCGAGTACGCGTGCGACATGAGCTACGTCGACTCCGCGATCGCCTCCCTCGCCCCGCATCTGCACGGCCCCGCCCTGGTCGTCGGCAAGTCGACGGTGCCGGTGGGCTCCGCCGACCGGCTGGCCGCCTACCTCGCCGGGCACGCCCCGGCCGGCGCCGACGCCGAGCTGGCCTGGAACCCGGAGTTCCTGCGCGAGGGCTTCGCCGTCCAGGACACCCTGCACCCGGACCGGATCGTCGTGGGCGTGCGCAGCGAGCGCGCGGAGAAGCTGCTGCGCGAGGTGTACGCCGGGCCGGTCGGCGAGGGCACGCCGTTCGTCGTCACCGACTTCCCGACCGCCGAGCTGGTGAAGACGGCCGCTAACTCCTTCCTCGCCACCAAGATCTCCTTCATCAACGCGATGGCCGAGGTGTGCGAGGCCGGCGGCGGTGACGTGGCGAAGCTCGCGGAGGCCATCGGGTACGACGACCGGATCGGCCGCAAGTTCCTGCGCGCCGGCATCGGCTTCGGCGGCGGCTGCCTCCCCAAGGACATCCGGGCGTTCATGGCCCGCGCGGGCGAGCTGGGCGCCGACCAGGCGCTGACCTTCCTGCGCGAGATCGACTCCATCAACATGCGCCGGCGCGGCGCGATGGTCGAGATGGCCCGGGAGGCGCTCGGCGGCGGCTCCTTCCTCGGCAAGCGGGTCGCGGTGCTCGGCGCCACCTTCAAGCCCGACTCGGACGACGTCCGCGACTCGCCCGCGCTGAACGTGGCCGGCCAGATCCACCTCCAGGGCGGCCAGGTGACCGTCTACGACCCGAAGGGCATGGACAACGCCCGCAAGGTCTTCCCGACGCTGGGCTACGCCGACTCGGCGCTGTCGGCCGTCCGGGGCGCCGACATCGTGCTGCACCTGACCGAGTGGCAGGAGTTCCGCGAGCTGGACCCGGCCGCGCTCGGCGAGGCGGCGACCGCCCGGGTGATCCTCGACGGCCGCAACACCCTCGACCCGGAGCTGTGGCGGCGGGCCGGCTGGACGTACCGGGCGATGGGCCGGCCCACGGCGTAGGGACTCGTAGCGGAGATCCGTGTGGCGACGCCGGTTCGGCCGAGGCTCAGTCGGCCGAACCGGCGTCTGTCCGCATTCTGCACCACACCGTGCGGGTTCACGCGCCCTTCGCCCGGTACCGCCGCATCTTCGCGCGGGCGCCGCACACCTGCATCGAGCACCAGCGGCCGCGGCCGGCGGGGCTGCGGTCGTAGTACGCCCAGTGGCAGGTCTCGGCCTCGCACGCCTTGAGCCGGGCCCAGGTGCCGGCCACCAGCGCCTCGGCGACGGCGGCGGCGACCCGGGAGGTCAGCGGGCCCGTGTCGGCGGGCGTGAGCCGTGCCGAGCCGTCCTCCTCGTCCACGGCGACGTACAGCGGGGCCCGCGCCAGCAGGGCGTTCAGCGGGGTCACCGCGCGGTGCGGGGGGTGGCCGGCGTGGGCGAGCAGTGCCGCCCGCAGCGACTCGCGCAGCTCCCGGGCCTCGGCCAGGCCGTCCTGCGTGATCCCCAGCCGGGCGCGGCCCTCCGGCGTTTCCAGCGAGTCGGCGCCCGTCTCGATGTCCAGCGTGTTCACCAGGGCCTCGACCAGGGCCAGGCCACCGGGAGCGGCCGATCTCTCGCTCATGCTTGCGACGTTACCTCCGATGCGGGAGCATGCAGTAACCGTTACCGGTTACCCGCCTCTGTGGGTAACGTCAGGAGGAGGTAGTCATGGCTCTCGCCAAGCTCGACGTCGTGGTGCTGGACTGTCCCGACCCCCGCGCGCTGGCCGGCTTCTACGCCGGTGTGCTCGGCGGCACGGTGGAGGGGGATTCCGGGAGCGAGTGGGTCGACCTGAAGGTGCCGGGCGGGCCGGCGCTCGCCTTCCAGAAGGCGCCCGGGTTCGTGCCGCCGCAGTGGCCCGCGGCGGACCACTCGCAGCAGTTCCACCTGGATTTGGTGGTGGACGACCTGGACACGGCCGAGAAGGGGGTGCTGGAACTGGGCGCCCGGCCGCTGGACGCGGAGGACCGGGAGCGGACGTTCCGTGTCTACGCCGACCCGGCTGGGCACCCGTTCTGCCTCTGTGCATGCTGACCTGCTCGGGAGGAGAAACCATGGCGTCCGTGGCCCGGCTCCGCAACGTCGTCCTCGACTGCCCCGATCCGCACGCGCTGGCCGCCTTCTACGCGGCGGTGGCCGGGGGGACACCGCAGCCGGAGGACGACGACTGGGTCGTCCTCCAGGTCCCGGACGGGCCGCGGCTGGCCTTCCAGCGGGCCGAGGGGCACACCCCGCCGGACTGGCCGCGCGCGGACCGCAACGGCCAGCAACTGCACCTGGACTTCGACGCGGGCCCGACCTGGGCGGACGTCGACACGGCCCACGAACGGGTCCTCGCGCTCGGCGCCCGCCCGCTGGACCTGGAGGACCGGGAGAAGAAGGACTTCCAGGTGTACGCCGACCCGGCCGGCCACCCGTTCTGCCTGTGCCGGATCGAGCGGTCGTGACACGCCCTCCGGCCGGGCCGGGCGGAGCGATGCACCCGTCCGGCCCCGAGGCAGCCCCGGCGGGTGGGGGGGCAGGAAGCCGTACCCCGACGTGCGGGACACCGCTCCTCGTCGTAGGACGGAAGCACACGGGACCCGGCCCGGGTCCCACCGCCTCCGAGGAGGAGCCGTGACCCAGTCCGGAATGATGCCTGCCCTGACCCAGCAGATGCAGGACTGCATCGACGCCTGCATGAACTGCCACAACATGTGCGAGGAGACCATGAGCTCCTGCATGCAGCAGGGCGGCCAGGCGCAGATGCAGGTCATGCGTGCGCTCATGGACTGCTCCGAGACGACCCGCATGTGCGCCGACATGATGATGCGGCGCTCTCCCATGGCCGGCGACATGTGCGCGGTCTGCGCGCGGGCCTGTGACATGTGTGCCGAGGCGTGTATGTCCATGCCGGACGACCAGCAGATGATGCGCTGCGCCGAGGCGTGTCGCCGCTGCGCGGAGACCTGCCGGGCGATGGCGGGCGCCAGCATGTGAGCCCACCGCGACACGGCCGAGGGGACCCCGCGGGGTGCCCTCGGCCCGGTGCGCGCGACGGTGTCAGTTGCCGGAGACGGTGACCTTCTCGTCCTTGTTCAGCTCGTCCACCAGCGTCTTCACCTTCGCCTTGTCCCAGACGAGGTTGCCGCCGGAGGAACCGGAGATCGGCATGTTCATCGACGTGCCGTCACCGCCGCTGACGCCCTTCATCGCCCAGAACATCGAGGCCAGGTCCCACAGCGACATGTCCTTGTCGACGATCAGCGAGTCCAGGCCCGCGCCCATGGTCGGGTAGAACTTGAACGGGTTCAGCACCGTCGACGGCGTGGCCACCTGGTGGGCCAGCGCGGCCAGGAACTTCTGCTGGTTCTTGGTGCGCTGCAGGTCGGACGCGGCGAACGCGTGCCGGGTACGGACGAAGGCGAGCGCCTGCTGGCCGTCCAGGGTCTGCTTGCCGGCCTTGAAGTCGGCGCCGGACCACTTGTCCTTGAAGCCCTTGTCGATGGTGATGTCGACGCCGCCGACCGCGTCCACGATGCTCGCGAAGCCCTGGAATCCGATCTCCACGTAGTGGTCGATGTGCAGCCCGGTGTTGGCCTCGATCGCGCGGACCAGCAGCGTCGGCCCGTCCTCGGCGTAGGTCGCGTTCAGCTTCGCGTGCCGGCCCTGCGCGGGGTAGGTCTTCCCGGACGTCGAGCCCTGGTACGACGGCACCACCACGTCCGAGTCACGCGGCAGCGAGATCAGCGTGTCGCCGTTGTCGCCGACGTGCAGGATCATCATCGAGTCCGTGCGCTTGCCCTCGGCACCGCCGGTGTGCAGCTTCTTCTCGTCCTCCTTGGACATGCCCTCACGGCTGTCCGAGCCGACGATCAGGTAGTTCGTGCCCTCGCCCGCCTCCGGCCGGTCGATGACCTTGGACAGGTCCACCTCCCGGCGCAGCTTGGAGTCGGCCCAGAAGTAGGTCGCGACCGAGGTGACGACCAGCAGGCTCGCCAGCGTGATCGCCGTCCACTTGATCCGGCGCCGCCAGTTCGGCGCGGGCCGCGGGGCCCGGGTGGGCGTACCCGCGGTACCGCCCGGGCCGCGGCCGCCGGCGCCGCCGTAGACCTGGCCCGTGTTGTAGCCGCTGTCGTAGTCGCCGTAGCCCGCGCCCTCCTCGTGCCCCTGGCCGTCGACGTACGACGGCTGCTGCGGCACACCGGCCGCGTACGGCGGCGTCGCCGGGCCGCGCCGCACCTGACGCATCACACGGGCACCCTCCGGCTGTGCGCCGGCACTGCCGCGTCCGTAGCGCGGGCCACGGTTGTCGTCGGACCATCCCTCGGGCCAGTCATTCATGCGCCCCAGTGTGCAGGGCGCCGATACGTGCTCGACAAGGGATGTCGGAAAATCAGGGCGCTGCTGTTGCGAACCCGACACAAATTCCGCGAATGCGCCGTCGGCATAGGGTGGAGGGCATGACAGACCAGGCCACGGACAGGGATCCGGAGGTGGAACCGGACATCCCGGGCAAGCCCACGTCCGCCTCGCGCACCACCCTCAGCCACATCATGACCCACAGCGACACCAACCTGCTGGGGACCGTGCACGGCGGAGTGATCATGAAACTCGTCGACGACGCGGCGGGCGCGGTGGCCGGCCGGCACTCCGGCGGTCCCGCCGTCACCGCCTCCATGGACGAGATGGTGTTCCTGGAGCCGGTCCGCGTCGGTGACCTGGTCCACGTCAAGGCGCAGGTGAACTGGACCGGCCGGACCTCCATGGAGATCGGCGTCCGGGTCCTCGCCGAGCGGTGGAACGAGTCCGCCCCGGCCACCCAGGTCGGCTCGGCCTACCTCGTCTTCGCGGCCGTCGACGCCGACGGCAAGCCGCGCCGCGTACCTCCGGTCGTACCGGAGACCGACCGCGACCGCCGCCGCTACCAGGAGGCCCAGATCCGCCGCACGCACCGCCTGGCCCGCCGCCGGGCGATCAGGGAACTGCGGGAGAAGCGGGCGGCGGAGGGATTCGAGGACTAGGAACCCGAGCGAGGACCGTGAGCGCCCGCAGCGAGGACCGTGAGCGTCAGCACACCACCTCGTTGCCCCGTACCACGCTGTCCTCCGGCTGCGCCGGATCCTCGAACCGCACCTTCCGTACGTTCTTGAAGTCCGCGCCCGCCGTCACCTTCAGCAGCGGACCCTGCCCCGGCACCGCCCGCAGCTCGCTGCCCGGCAGGGCCGACGCCAGGGAGCGGGCGGAGCGGTCCCAGCGGGGGTCGTAGAGGATCACCGTGCGCGGCACGTGGGTGGGCGCGGTCACCGGCCGGCGGGTCGTGGCGAAGCCGGTCGCCGCGAGCGCCGCGTCGACCCGCTTGGCCAGCCCGATCGTGCCGGTGCCGTTCGCCACCTGCACCCGGATCGTGTCCGGGGCCACCTCCACCGGCACCGGGGCACGCCCCGGGTCGCGGTGCGGCCGGTCCACGCTGAGCGGCTTGTCGTCGCGCAGCGACCGGAACAGCTGCTCCGCCTTGGCCGGGTCCCACTTCAGGGTCGAGCCGATGCCCTTGACCGGGAAGTTCATCTGCCCGATGGGGACGGTGGTGAACTCCGACGAGGACGGCGCGAAGTTCCGCATCGCCCGGCCGAGGTCGAGCAGCTCGTCGGTGCCGAAGCCCGCGTCGGCGCGGACCGAGCCGAGCACCGCCCGGGTCACGTCCCGGAACCGCATCGGGTTCAGCAGCACCCCGGAGGAGGTCGCCCTGTCGAGCAGCGCGGCCAGGAACCGCTGCTGCCGCTTCATCCGGCCCAGGTCGCTGGCGCCGTCGAGGTGCCGGGCGCGCACGTACTGGAGCGCCTGCCCGCCCCGCAGGGTGTAGGTGCCCGGAGCGAGGTCGAGCCCGGTGTACCTGTCCTTCAGCGGCGTCGGCGTGCACACCCGGACCCCGCCGAGCACGTCCACGGTCCGCATGAAGCTGGTGAAGTCGACCTCCAGGTAGTGGTCGATCTTCACGTGGGTCATGTTCTCGACCGTGCGGATGGTCAGCTGGGGGCCGCCCTCGGCGTAGGCCGCGTTGAGCCGGACCGGGTGCGGGCCGTGCCGCCGCCCCGAGTTCTGGTCGACGTGCGCGGGCATCTCGGCGTAGGAGTCGCGCGGCAGGCTCACCACCGTGGCCCGCTCCCGGTCCTCGGAGATGTGCACGATCATCATGGTGTCGGTGCAGTGACAGGGCTGCCCGCCCAGCCGGTAGGCGCGCCGGTCCTTCTCGCTGACCTTGTCGCGGCCGTCGGTGCCGACCAGCAGCAGGTTCATGCCGTGGCCGGCCTGGGGCCGGTTCTTCATGTCCTTGAAGGCGTCGATGCGGGCGATGCCCGCGTCCAGGCTGGTGACGACCGCGTGCCCGATCCCGGCGGAGGCGAGCACCACCACCGACAGCGTGGTGACCGCCCGCATGGCCCAGCGCGGCCGCCGCGGCGGCCGGACGGACCGCACCGGCCGCTCGGACTGGTGCGGCACCCGGCGGGGCGGCTGCGGGCGGCGCCGCTGCCTGGGGGCGCCTGCCGCGCTCGTGCCAGTGGGGGAGGGGGACCGGGGCGGACTGGGCAAGGAGGACACCTCCGGACGAGGCCGTACGTGGGATCCGTGAGCACAGTAGGCCGATACGATCTCCAGCCCGCGCCGCAGGCCCGGCGGCGCGCATCCGTGTCCCCCGTTCGCGGTAACGTGAGGCCCCTATGAACGCCAAGCCCGACGTGCGGCTCCCCGCCGTGTCAGTGATCATGCCCGTCCTCAACGAGGAGCGGCATCTGCGCGGGGCCGTCGAAGCGATCCTCGCGCAGGAGTACGCCGGCGAGATGGAGGTCGTGATCGCCCTCGGTCCGTCCACGGACCGCACGGACGAGATCGCGGCCCAGCTCGTGGCGGAAGACGCGCGCGTGCACACCGTCCCGAACCCCACCGGCCGCACCCCGGCCGCGCTGAACGCGGCGATCAAGGCGTCCCGGCACCCGATCGTGGTCCGGGTCGACGGCCACGGCATGCTCTCGCCGAACTACATCGCGACCGCCGTACGCCTCCTGGAGGAGACCGGCGCCCAGAACGTCGGCGGCATCATGCACGCCGAGGGCGAGAACGACTGGGAGCACGCGGTCGCCGCCGCGATGACCTCGAAGATAGGCGTCGGCAACGCGGCCTTCCACACCGGCGGCCAGGCCGGCCCCGCCGAGACCGTCTACCTGGGCGTCTTCCGCCGGGAGGCGCTGGAGCAGCAGGGCGGCTACAACGAGGAGTTCATCCGCGCCCAGGACTGGGAGCTGAACTTCCGCATCCGCGAGGCGGGCGGGCTGATCTGGTTCTCGCCCGAGCTGAGGGTGTCGTACCGGCCGCGGCCGTCGGTGCGGGCGCTCGCCAAGCAGTACAAGGACTACGGCCGCTGGCGGCACGTCGTCGCCCGCTACCACTCCGGCTCCATCAACCTGCGCTACCTCGCCCCGCCGACGGCGGTGTGCGCGATAGCGGCCGGCCTGGTCGTCGGCGCGGCGCTGACCCCGTGGGGGCTCGTGATCCCGGGCGGCTACCTGGCCGCGATCGTCGCGGGCTCCGTCCCGGCCGGCAAGGGGCTGCCCCTGAAGGCCCGGCTGCAGATCCCGGTGGCCCTCGCCACCATGCACATGGCCTGGGGCTGGGGCTTCCTGACCAGCCCGAAGTCCCTGGCGAGGAAGGTCATCGCCTCCCGGCGGCCCGCGGTCCTCGACACCGTCTGACGGAAACCCGAGGCCGGAGGCCGAAGCCACGAAGGGCCCCTTCCCCCGCCGGGGGAGGGGCCCTTCCGCGTGTGCCGGTCCGTCAGTGCCACTGGTAGGGCTTGTACACGTCCATGCAGTCCGCCTTGTCCGAGGCGTTGACGGCGTCGGTGCCCTCGGGCAGGTCGCCCGCCTTCGGCTTGGACTCCTTGGGATAGGCGCCGCCCGTGCGCCAGTCCGCGCCGACGACGACCGTGACCCCCGACACGTCCGTCGACTTCTGCACCTGGCCCATCGGGATGCCCAGCGCCTTCGCGACGGCCTGCGCGTCACCCTCCAGGTCCGCGCTCGGGTACCGCACCACCGTCTTGTCCTCGGAGAGGCTCCCCGAGGCGTCGGCCTGCGCCCGGGCGTAGCCCATGCGCACCAGCTCCTGGCCGATCGCCGACGCCCGCTGCCGCACCGGTGCCTCGGTGGAGGTGCGGGTGGCGTTCTGCACCAGCACCCCGAGCCGGGCCGCGTCGAGCGAGGGCTTCTTCGCCGGCTTGTCCTTGCCCGCGTCCTTCTTCCCGTCGGACTTCCCGCCGTTCTTGTCGAACGGCACGTCGTCCTGGAGCATCTGCCACACCCGGTCGGCCTTGGCCTTGTCCGGTACGACGTGGTTGTCCGGGTCGTTCGGGTCCGGGACGTTGGGCATCGTCAGACTCGTCACACGGTCCGTCGGCACGGACTTCATCTCCATGCCCAGGTCGTACAGCTTCTTGACCGTGCCGATCTCCTCGGAGACCTTCAGGGACTTGGTGGCCGCCTCGGCCAGGTCCGTCAGCCGGCCGGTGTCGGTGAACACGCTCTGCTTCTTCAGCGTGCGGATCATCGAGTTCAGGTACATGTGCTGGGCGCGGGCCCGCATCAGGTCGCTGCCCCAGGCGTGCCGGGTGCGCAGCCACTGCAGGGCCTGCTCGCCCTTGACCTTGTGCGATCCCCTCGTCAGCTTCAGGCCGGAGCCGCCGCGCTGGCTGGGGGTCGAGTGGTCCCAGACGTTCTGGTTCACGCACACCTCGACACCGCCGATGGCGTCCGCCATCCGCACCACACCCGCGAAGTCGATCGTCATCCAGTGGTCGATGTAGACCCCGGTGAGGTCCTCCCAGGTGAGCAGCGTGCAGCCGGCCCCGCCGCGGGCCAGGGTGACGTTGATGATGTCGGTCGTCTCGGGGTAGACCTTGCCGCTCTGGGGGTCCTTGCACTCCGGGATGTGCACCCGGGTGTCCCGCGGGATGCTGACCATGGAGGCGCTCTTGCGGTCCGCCGAGAGGTGGATGAGCATCTGCACGTCCCCGAGCGGCGGGTCGCCGACGTGGTCCCTGCTGCCGCCGAGCTTCAGGTTCTCCTTGGAGTTCCGGCTGTCGGAGCCGATCAGCAGGATGTTGAGCGGGGTCTGGCCGGCCGCGTTGGGCGCCGTGCGGTGGGCCTTGGAGTCGTCGCCGTTGGCGCGCTTGCCCTTCTGGATGTTGCTGTTGAGATGCTGGTAGTACAGGTATCCGGCGCCGGCGGTGCCGAGTATCACCACCGCGAGCACGGTCGCCGACCAGCGCAGTACGCGCCGTCTGCGCCGGCGTCTGTCGACTTTGGGACCGCCGGCCCGCCGCCCGCCCCCGCCGCCGCGCTCGCGGCGTCCGGAACGCGCCGGCGCGTCCGTGGTCTTCGGCGTGAGCGACATCGTGTCCTCGACCGCCGGAGCCTTCCCGCGCACCTCGCTCTGCGCCAACTCCCTGCCCTCCCCACCCTTGCGCCAAGCAACGGGCCCGTCCCGCGTCGGGTTAGACGCACGACGGGCCCCTTGGGTTACCTACGAGGCGCACTTCACCTTGTCTGCCGTGGACTTGTCGACGTCCGGAGCCTTCGTCGACGGAGTGAGGGAGACCCCCGCACCCTTGAAGTCCTTGCCCAGGGTCAGCGTCATCGCCGGCAGCCCCTGGGAGTTGGTCACGCTCTTGCCCGGCTTCAGCGCGGCCCCGGACAGGCCCATGATCGCGGCCAGCCGGCGGGCCTGGGCCGCCTGGTCGGGCGCGTACTCCAGGGTGGTCCTGCTCGACGGTGCGGGTGCGTTGCCGTCGTTCTCCGACTTGGTCACGCCCTCGTCGTTCTGCAGCCAGCTCAGCACCGCCTGCGCGCTCCCGGCCGCGGCCCCGCCGTTGAGGATGCGCACCCGCACCTCGGAGGCGGGCGCCTTGGTGCCCTTGAGCCGGGCGGCCTGGGCGTTCTTCTCCGCCTTCTGCTTCTTCTTCACGTCGCTGAAGGAGACGTCGTTCCTGATGGCGTCGAACACCGCCGGGGCCTTCGACTCGTTGAGGACGACCGTGCTGTGGACCTTCTCCGCCGGGTTGTCCACCACCGGCACCGTGGTGAAGGTGAGGTTCTTCGGGTTGAGCTTGCCCAGCTCCAGACCCAGGTCCTTCAGCTTGCCGATGCTGTCCAGCTTGTCGTCCACGGTGAGCGCCTTGGTGCCCGCTTCCGCCAGCTTCACCATCTTCGTGGGGCTGCTGAGGGTGTCGTTCCCCTTCAGCTTGCGCATCAGCGCGCTCAGGAACTGCTGCTGGAGCCCGATCCGGCTCAGGTCGCCGCCGAAGCCGACGGAGTGCCGGGTGCGCACGAACGCCAGTGCCTGCTCACCGGAGATGTTGTGCGTGCCCTCGGACAGCTTCAGGTGCGAGTCCTTGTCGTCGATGTCCTTGGCCAGGCAGACCTCGACCCCGCCGACCGCCTCGGTCAGCGTCTTGACCGCGTTGAAGTCGGCCACCATGAAGTCGTCCGGCTTGATCCCGGTCAGCTCGGTCACCGTGCGCATGGTGCAGCTCGGCGTACGGTCGTCCTGTCCGAGGCTGGTGTTGAAGCGGGCGCGCTCGGAGCCGGGGATGACCTTCTGGCTGCCGTCCTCCTGCCGGGTCGGGCAGTCCGGGACGTTCACGATCAAATCGCGCGGGATGCTGAGCGCGGTCGCGTTGGACCGGTCCTTGGAGACGTGCAGCAGGATCGTGGTGTCGGCGTGGCCGACGCTGCCCGAGTCGCCGTAGCCCTCGTTGCCCTTGCCGGTGCGCTTGTCCGTGCCGATCAGCAGGATGTTGATCGCCTCGTCCTTGCGGAAGCCGCCGGTGCCGGCGCCGTCGTCGGACACGGACGTGATGTTGTCGTTCAGGTGCTTGATGTAGAGGTAGCCGGCGGCCGTCACGGCGACCAGGACGAAGGCCATGGAGCCGCCGGTCCACAGCAGTATCTTCTTCGCCGTCGACTTCTTCTTCACCGGCCGCCGGGACGCGCGCCGCCCCTGCGGTGCCTCCGGCTCGGCAGGGCGGCGGCGGGCCGCGCGCGGGGCCGGCACCTCGGCGCCGCGCCCACGGGACGGCTGCCGGGCCTCCCCGGCAGGCCGCCGCGCACGCCCGCCCGGCGCACCACCGTCCCGGGAGGACGGTCTGCGCGGTCCGGGCACCGGCGACTGCGCTGCGGAAGGGCTCAGTCGCAATTCGTATTCGCCGGTGTTCGGATTGAGCACCCACTGGTCTGCGGGATCGATGTTGTCCGCCCGCCCACGGCCTTGCGCGTCCACGGTTGTCCGAATCCTCCGTCGGGGCCACGCGGCGCCTTCCCCCTACAAGGCGCTCGGGTCTCGGTGAATCGGTGCACGGCCCCGACAAAGCCCGTCGGACCTCGCGGCCAGGTGCACCGGATCGCTCACACTATCCGCCCAGTTCAGCGTCGGGCGACGCCGGTGACAAATTCCACCTGCCTACAACCGGGCAATTCCCCTCATTTTCTGAACGTAAGTTCTCCCTTTGCGCCGCGCGGCTACGTACACGTCTGTTCGGCGGCGGTGTTCCCGCGGAACGTCGGCGCGGGCGAGGGGCCGTCCGGACCGCCCGAGCCTGTGTCGGCGCCCGGAACTTTCTGTGAATTCTCCTGGCTCACCACCACCGGCTGGTCGTTCCGCAGCCGCGCGAACAGCTTCTCCGCCTCCGGCTCCACGAGCTGGTCACGGTTGGAGTCGTAGACGTACGACTCCCTCGGCACGGTCAGGAACTGGGTCCGTTCGGTGGGGATGTCGCGCAGCCCGCGCACCAACTGGTACAAGCCGCGCAGACTGGCGATCTCGGGGTCGGTGGTCAGCGCGGAGGTCGCCGCGTCCAGCACCGGGTACAGCTTCACCGGGTTCAGCAGGACGTCGTCGCTCTGCACCTTGTTGACGAGCGCGCCGAGGAAGCGCTGCTGCCGTTCCATCCGCTCGGTGTCGCTGCCGTCGCCGAGCGTCTTGCGGGCCCGTACGAACCCGAGCGCCTGCTCCCCGTCGAGCGTGACCTTCCCCGCGGGCAGCCGCAGCTTCGCCGCCTTGTCGTCGATGGGCTCCTTCAGGCACACCTCGACGCCGTCGACGGCGTCCACCATCTCCTCGAACCCGTGGAAGTCCACGACCATGTGATGGTCGACGCGGATCCCGGTCAGCTTCTCGACGGTCCGGATCGTGCACGCCGAACCGCCCACCTGGAAGGCGTGGTTGAACATCGCGAACACCGGGTCGCTGCGTCTGCCGTCCGCCTGCCGGCAGTCCGGGATGTCCACCATCAGGTCGCGGGGCAGCGAGACGGCGGTGGCGCTGCGCCGGTCGGCGGCCAGGTGCAGCAGGATCGTGGTGTCCGACCGCTCGCTGCCGAGGTCCCTGCCGTACTTGGCGTTGCCGTCCCCGGCCCGGGTGTCGGACCCGATCAGCAGGATGTTCTGCGCGTCCTTCACCAGCGCGGTGGGCCGCTCCCGCTCGTACCGGGCGAGTTCGGCGGCGGCCGCGGCGTCCGCGGTGATGTTGCCGCTGAGCTTGGCGTACACGGCCCAGCCGGCCCCCGCGGCCGCGACGAGGAGTACGGCCGCCCCCAGCGCGCCGCCGCGCAGCCAGTGCCGCCGGCGACGCCGTGCCAGCCCGTCGCCGGTGGCGGAGGCCCCCGCTCCCGGACCGGGACCGAGGGGCCTGCCTGCGGTGTCGGTCACGGTGGGGCCATCCCCTCATGGCGTACGAACGTCGCGTCCTGCACTTACGACGATGGCGGGGGAGGGGGGCCGGGAGCGCCCTTTGTTACTCCGAACGGGGGACAGGTGCCCGTGCCGTCGGGCTTACCGTCGTACCGCCGTCACCCGCTCGCTCTCGATCCGCCGCGCGAGGCCGTCCTCGTCCAGCCGGTCCAGGTTCCGGCACAGCACCACGGAGCCCCCTGCGGCCAGCGGCGAGAACAGCCCCGCGCTCAGCCCCTCCCAGGTGTCGTACGGCAGTCCGGACAGCAGCCTCGACCCGGGCCCCGTCAGGTCCAGCGAAGCCGCCTGCGCGGAGGCCCGCTCCACGACCTCCGCCCCGCTGAACTCCCGCCCCGCGACGATCAGCGCCGGCTCCTCCGGGTCCACCGGGGCGAACGGGGCGAACCGGTCGCCCTGCCCCGGTACTTCCACGGCGTAGTCGAGGAAGCCCTCCGGCGCCTGCGGGAACCGGCCGCCCAGCGGCCGCAGCGCCAGAGCAACCCGCTCGCCCCGGCAGGCGCGCGCGGCGTCCAGCGCGTCCGGCCCGCTCACCACGACGTCGGCCGCCGCGGGGTCCCCGGCGACGTCCGCGACCGCGCCCACCGAGGAGCAGGCCAGCAGCCACACCGCCGTCTGCCAGTGCGCGGGCAGCAGCAGCGCGACCCGGTCGCCGGGTCCGGCGGAGAGGTCGCCCTGGAGCAGGTTCGCGGTCTTGGCCACCCAATTGCCGAAGGTGGCCACGGACAGTTCGACGCGTTCGCCCGTGGCGTCGTCGTAGAAGGTCACCAGCGGGCGGCCGGGGTCCGCGGCGAGCGCGGAAGTCAGCAGGTCGGCGGGGGTGCGATCGGTGGCGTTCACCCGGCACAGGGTACGCGCGGGCGGTCGGGCGCGGCGGGTGGCGGTGCCACCGGTTCGGCGGAACGGTTCCCGACACACCGTCAGTTCCTTGATGGACATGTATGTATGACTATGTCCAAGATCTGGCACATGCGCGGATTCCTTACTTCCTGTCCCGGCGTCCCCCCGCTCACCGCCCGCTCGATCGGCGTCGCCTTCGCCACGGCCCTCGCCCTCGCCCCGGCAGGGCCCGCCGCCGCTGCTCCGGCCGGGTTCGCCGCCGCCGGTACGCCGGCCCGCCTGACCGCCGCCGCTGCTGCGGCCCGCCTGACCGCCGCCGCCACGCCGGTCAGGTCCGGGATCGCCGGGAGCACCCGGTCACTGCCGCTCGCCCCCGTCTCCCGGGAGCGCGCGCTCGGCGCGGCCCCGGAACAGGGCCTGCGCCGCACCGGCCTCGCGCGGTTCGCGCTGGTCGGCGTGGTCTGGGACGACCCGGCCGCGGAGCTGCACGGCCGGGTGCGGGTGCGCACCCGGTCCGCGGCGACGGGGGAGTGGTCCGGCTGGCAGGACGTCGAGACGCACCACGCCGACCACGGCGCCGACACGGGCACGGCGGAACGCTCCTCCGGGCGGGTGCGCGGGGGGACCGCGCCGCTGTGGGTGGGCGACTCGGACGGCGTGGACGTACGGGTGCGCGCGGCCGGCGCCGGAAGGACGCGGGGGGCGCGCGCGGGAGGGCTGCGGTCCGCGCTGCCGTCGGGAATGCGGCTGGAGCTGGTGGATCCCGGGAAGGACACGGGGAAGACCGCGGTGACGGCGGGGACGGGGCGGACCGCGGCTGTGAAGAGGGTGCCGCAGACGGACGAGGCGGGGCAGGCGGTGCGGGACACCGGGGAGGCGGCGCCAGGGAAGCTGCCGGCCGACGACCCGCCCCACACCGACCTGGACACCGAGGCCGCACTCGCCGCCTCGGCCGCCAACGCCGACATCACCGACTTCGGCTCCTACGCGATCCCCGAACTGGACCGGCAGGCCACCGAACGCGAGCTGGCCCGGCTCCAGGTCCCCGGGGTCCAGGACCCCGCGCGGGCCAAGCCGTACGTCGGACCGCGGCCGCGGATCGTCACGCGCCGCGGCTGGGGCGCGGACGAGTCACTGCGCGAGCACGGGTTCGTCTACACGAAGACGATCAAGGCCGCCTTCGTCCACCACACCGCCACGGGCAACACGTACACCTGCGCCCAGGCCCCGTCCGTCATCCGCAGTATCTACCGCTACCACGTCAAGAGCATGGGCTGGCGGGACATCGGCTACAACTTCCTCGTGGACAAGTGCGGGGCCATCTACGAGGGCCGGGCCGGGGGCGTCGCCAAGGCGGTGCTGGGCGCGCACACCCTCGGGTTCAACACGAACAGCATGGGCATCGCCGTGATCGGCACGTACACCACGACCAAGCCGGCGGCCGCCGCGGTGACGGCCGTGGCCCGGCTCACCGCGTGGAAGCTCGGGCTCTACGGGGTCGATCCCCGCGCGAAGACATATCTCACGTCGGGCGGTGGCAACCTCTACCCCAAGGGGAAGAGCGTACGACTGAACGTGATCTCCGGTCATCGGGACGGGTACGCCACCGAATGCCCCGGAAAGCAGCTCTACGCCAGGCTCGGCAGCGCCCGTTCCAGCGCGGCGACGTACCAGGGGCGCTGAGGCCGGGGCCCGCCGCCGGAGGGACGCGTGCGGCGGCTCGGGGGAAAACGCGCGTCGATCTCGCGGGACACCGCGCGGCCGTCGAGGGCGTCGTCGCCCGGTCTGCATACACTGACCGGCCGAAAAGAGTGCGACGAACAGCTCGGCCGGTCCCGGCAGGAAGCAGAGACGACAGGTGACAGAAGCGATCCTCCTGGTCGGCGGCAAAGGCACCCGGCTGCGACCGCTCACGGTGCACACGCCGAAGCCGATGGTCCCGGCCGCCGGGGTGCCGTTCCTCACGCACCAGCTGGCGCGGGCACGGGCGGCGGGCGTCGACCACATCGTCCTCGCGACCAGCTATCTGGCCGAGGTCTTCGAGCCGTACTTCGGAGACGGCTCCCGGCTGGGCCTGCACATCGAGTACGTGACGGAGGAGGAGCCCCTCGGCACGGGCGGGGCGATCCGCAACGTCGCCTCCCGGCTGCACTCCGGTCCCGACGACCCGGTGCTGATCTTCAACGGCGACATCCTGACGGGGCTGGACATCGGGGCCCTGGTGGACACCCACGAGTCGACGGGCGCCGACGTCTCGCTCCACCTGACGAAGGTGACGGACCCGCGCGCCTACGGCCTCGTCCCCACCGACGAGACCGGCCGGGTCCTCGCCTTCCTGGAGAAGCCGCAGACGCCGGAGGAGATCGTCACCGACCAGATCAACGCGGGCGCGTACGTCTTCAGACGCTCGCTGATCGACATGATCCCGGCCGGCCGTCCCGTCTCCGTGGAACGCGAGACCTTCCCCGGTCTGCTGGCCGCCGGCGCGCACCTGCAGGGCATGGTCGACTCCACCTACTGGCTGGACCTCGGCACCCCGGCCGCCTTCGTCCGCGGCTCGGCCGACCTGGTCCTCGGCCGGGCGCCGTCCCCGGCGGTACCGGGCCGCTGCGGCGACCGCCTCGTCCTTCCCTCGGCCACGGTGGCGCCGGACGCCAAGCTGACGGGCGGCACGGTGGTGGGAGAGGGCGCGTCCGTGGCGGAGGGCGCGCGGATCTACGGCTCCACCATCCTCCCCGGCGCCGTCATCGGACCCGGCGCCGTCATCACCGACTCCCTCATCGGCAGCCGGGCCCGCGTCGGCGAACGCTCCGTCCTCACCGGCACGGTCATCGGCGACGGCGCGATCGTGGGCGCCGACAACGAACTCCTCCAGGGAGCCCGCGTCTGGTGCGACGTCCGCATCCCGGCGGGAGCGGTGCGCTTCTCCTCCGACCAGTAGCCCACACCCGGGACCCTCACCGGGCCCCTCACCCCGGGCCGCTCACCCCGGGCCCGTCACCCCGGGCCCGTCACCCCGGGCTCGTCACCCCGGGCTCGTCACCCCGGGCTCGTCACCCCGGGCTCGTCACCCCGGGCTCGTCACCCCGGGCGCCCTTCCTGGGACGGTCCTTCCCGGACGCCCTCATGGGACTGCCCACTCCGGACGTCCTTTCTGGGGCGCCCCCGGGGGCTCCCCTCCCCGGGACTGCCTACCTCGGACGTCCTTCCTGGGACGCCCCCGGGGCGCCCCTCCTTGGGACTGCCTACCCCGGACGCCCCTCCCTGGGACGCTCCTCCCGGGACGTCCTCCTTGGTACGCCCCCGGGGCGCCCCTCCCCGGGACTGCTCACCCGGGACGTCCCACCCCGAACGCCCTTCCTGGGGCGCCCCTTGCCGGAGGCTCCTCCCTGGGACGCTCCTCCCCGGACGTCCTCCATAGGACGCCCCCGGGGCGCTCCTCCCCGGGACTGCTCACCCGGGAAGCCCCACTCCGGACGCCCTTCCTGGGACGTCCCACCCCGAACGCCCTTCCTGGGGCGCCCCTCCCCGGACGCCCCTCCCTGGGACGCCCCACCCCGGAAGTCCTCCAGGGGACTCCCCTCCCCGGGACTGCCTACCCCGGACGTCCTCCCCGGGACGCCCTCCCCGGATCTGCGCGCCCCGGGCACCCCATCCCAGGGGTCCCCCCGGGTGGCTTGGCCCCGATCTCCCGTCGTCCCGTCCGCCATGCGGGGCCCGTCAGCGGTCCCCGGGCCCGTCGAGGGGCGCTCACGCCGCTCGCGCGGTTCCCCCGCCCCTGCCGGGGCGCCGCAGTGCGCCGGCTGCGCGGCACCCGCCGTCGCCCCGGGCAGTCGTGGCGCCGGGGCGGCACGGGTGGGCGCGGGTGGGCGCGGCGGCACCCCGTCGGCGCGGGCGAGCGGTCCGACCCCCGCCCGGCGGGGACACCCCGCACTCGTCAGTACCGGTGAGCGGACCCCACCCAGCCCCGCGCGGCACCCCTCACACGGGCAGTACCGGTGGGCGAACCCTGCCCCAGCCCCGTGCGGTACCCCGCACACGGGCAGTACCGGTGAGCGAACCTCACCCAGCCCCGTGCGGCACCCCGCACACGGGCAGCACCGGTGAGCGAACCCCACCCAGCCCCGTGCGGCGCCCCGCGCCTCACAGCAAGCCGATGTCCACCCGTCGCATCTTCGGCGCCCGCCGCCCCGGCACGGACCCGCTCAGCAGGATCAGCCGAGCCGCCCGATGCCGCTGCCCGGCATACGGCTCCAGCAGCCGCAGCATCTCCGCATCGTCGGCATCCCGGTCCCCCGCCAGCGCCCACCCCACGATCCCCGGCAGATGCAGGTCCCCGACGGTCACCGCGTCCGCCGCCCCATGACTGCGCTGCACCACTTCCGCCGACGTCCACGGCCCCACGCCCGGTACGACTTCCAGCCGCGCCCGAGCCTCGGCCGCCGGCATCCCCACCGACTGCTCCAGCCGCGCGGCGACCCGCACGGCCCGCAGAACGGTCGACGCCCGCTTGTCGTCCACCCCGGCCCGATGCCACTCCCAGGACGGGATCAGCGCCCAGGTCCGCACCGCCGGCATCACCCACATCGCCCGCTCGCCCAGCCCCGCGGGCCCCGGCGCCGGCTCCCCGAACCGCCGTACGAGCCGCCGCCACGCCCGGTACGCCTCGTCGGTGGTGACCTTCTGCTCCAGCACGGACGGAATGAGCGACTCCAGCACCAGCCCGGTCCGGGTCAGCCTCAGCCCCGGCCGCCGGTGCCGCGCCAGCGCCACCACCCGGTGCCGCGGCACGAAGGCCTCGGGCTCGTCGGCGGCACCGAGCAGCTCCGGCAATTGCTCCAGCAGCCACTCCGCCCCCGGTCCCCACGCCTCACCGAGCACCTCACCGCCGTAGGCCCGCACCCGCAGCGTCCCCGGGCCGGCGGGCGTACGGCAGGCCCGCCACACGGACCCGTCCGCCGTGGCCCGGAACGTCGGGTCGCCCGGCCCGCGCCGCAGCGGGCCGAGGGTCAGCCCGAGGTCCAGCGGCCCGTCCGGTACCCACCGCCGCACCCGCGCGGGCGCCGAGGCCTGCCGCGGTATCCCGCCGGCGGCCCCCGCCGGCACGGCGACATGCCCGCCGCGCACGGTCGTACGCGTGGGGCGCTGGGGGAATCGACCTGCCACGAATGAGTCCTACGGGGAATGAGTCCGGTGCGAACGAGTCCCACGGTGAACGAGTCCTGCGCAGGACGCGTCCTCCGGGAGAACGCGTCCTCCGCGGACGAGCCCCCAGAGGACCGGTGCCGCCCTACGAGACTAGGCGGTGTCCGGTGTGTTTCACCCCCACTCGGGGTGCTTCACCTCACTTCGACGAACGCCCCCGCGTCCCGCTCGGCCCGCGGCCCCGGCTCCTGAGCCGGACGGCCGACCGCCACCGCGCCCATCGGGTCCCAGTCCGCCGGCAGCTCCAGCACCTCGCGCACCACGTCCCGGCAGAACATCGTGGACGACACCCACGCCGAGCCCAGCCGCTCCCCGGCCAGTGCGACCAGCAGGTTCTGCACGCCCGCGCCCATGGCGACCACGAACATCTCCCGCTCGGCACCGTCCCGTCGGGCGTCCCCGTAGGTGTGCGAGCCGTCCATGACGAGGCACGGCACGATCAGGTACGGCGCGTTGCGCAGCATGTCACCGCGGCGGACCCGCTTCTCGACGGACTCCTCGCTCCGGCCGTCCCGGCGCAGGTCGGCGATCCAGGCGTCCCGCATCGCGTCGAGCAGCCGTACCCGCGACTCCTCCGACTCCAGCAGCACGAACCGCCACGGTGTGGTGTGGTGCGGCGCGGGCGCGGTGACCGCGGCGGCCACCGCGCGGCGGACCGCGCCGGGGTCGACGGGGTCGTCGGTGAACGCCCGGACGGTACGCCGCTGGGTCACCGCCTCCCGTACCGCCTCGGAGGTGCCGAGCCGGAACATGTCGTTCTCCGCCGTACGCACCAGCGCCCGGGCGCCCTTCCCCTCTTCCTCACCTTCCTCACCGTCGGCCACGACGTGGGGCAGTCCGCGCACCACGGCCACCGGCCGGCCCTCCGCCTTGCCCTTGACCAGGTCTCCGGCGGCGGCCAGCTCGTCCGCCGTGGCGACGACGGTCGCGCTCAGCGGATTGCCGTACGCGTCCGTGCCCCCGCGCAGATCGTCCAGCACCCGCACCCCGGCGGCGCCGATCGCCACGTCCGTGAGCCCGGCCCGCCAGGGCCGCCCGAAGGTGTCGGTGACGACGACCCCGACCTCGACCCCGAGGGTGTCGCGCAGCCCGGCCCGGATCGCGCGCGCGGACGCGTCCGGGTCCTCGGGCAGCAACAGCACTGTCCCGGCGGGGGTGTTGGAGGCGTCGACTCCGGCGGCGGCCATGACCAGACCCTGCCGGTTCTCCACGATCCGCAGCGTGCCGCGCCGGGCCACCACGCGGACCGTCTCCGCGTCGATCGCGGCCTCCCGGTCGGCCGCCCGCACGATCCGGCCCTCCGCCTTGGAGACGATCTTGCTGGTGACGATCACCACGTCCCCGTCGGCCAGGCCCGGCTCGGCCGCGGCGATCAGCTTGGCGATGTCGTCGCCCGGCTGCACCTCCGGGATGCCGGACGGGGCCCAGACCCGGTACCCGGGCCGCTCGGCCGCCCCGGCGGACGCGTCTTCGCTCACGCCCCCCGCACCTCCTCGGCCAGTGCGAGCGCCTCACGCGCCATCTGCGCGGTCGCGTCCACGTCGGTCATCATCAGCGGGACGGCCCGGCAGCGGATGCCGTCCGCCTCGACCCGTCCGACCGCGCCCGCGTCGACGGTGTCGACCAGCCAGCCGTCCAGCAGCCCCGAGCCGTAGTGCTCGGCGACCGCGGCGGCCGTGGACTCCACGCCGACGGCGGCGAGCACCTTGTCGGCCATGCCGCGCACGGGCGCGTCCCCGACGATCGGGGAGAGGCCGACCACCGGCACGCCCGCCTCGGCGATGGCCTCGCGGATACCGGGCACGGCGAGGATGGTGCCGATGGACACGACCGGGTTGGACGGCGGGAAGAGGATGACGTCCGCCTCGGCGATGGCCTCCAGCACGCCCGGGGCCGGCTTGGCCTGCTCGGCGCCGACCGGGACGATCGCCTCCGCCGGGACGGAGGCGCGCAGCCTCACCCAGTACTCCTGGAAGTGGACCGCCCTGCGCTCACCGTCCACGTCGACGGCCACGTGCGTCTCGACGCGGTCGTCGGACATCGGGATCAGCCGCACGCCCGGCTTCCAGCGGTCGCACAGCGCCTCGGTGACCGCGCTCAGCGGATAGCCGGCGCCCAGCATCTGCGTCCGCACGATGTGCGTGGCGAAGTCCCGGTCCCCCAGCCCGAACCACTCCGGGCCCACGCCGTAGGCCGCCAGCTCCTCCTTGAGGTGGAAGGTCTCGTCGCTCCGTCCCCAGCCCTGCTCCTCGTTGATGCCGCCGCCCAGCGTGTACATCACCGTGTCGAGGTCCGGGCAGACCTTCAGCCCGAAGAGGTGGATGTCGTCGCCGGTGTTGCCGATGACCGTGATGTCCGCGTCCGGCACGGCCCGCTTCAGACCGCGCAGGAACCGGGCACCGCCGATGCCGCCTGCCAGAACCACAATGCGCATGGGCCCAGTCTTGCAGGCGGGTCCGACAACGCGTCAGACGACCACGGGACGCGCTTCGCAGTGCGGGGAGGAGTGCATCGGCATCTGGGTCAGCCCGGGGTGGTACACGTGCAGGCTGACCGCCGGCTCCAGCGCGTCGTTCACCACCTCGTGGACGTACCCCGGCGCGAACACCCGCTGCGCGCCCGCCGCCAGCGCGCGCGTGCCGCGCTCGGTGCGCTCGGTGAGGGTGCCCTCCAGGACGGTGAGCACACCGGACGAGGGCCCGTGGTCGTGCGGTCCGCTGCCCTGACCGGGCACCCAGGACAGCAGCCACACCTCGTATCCGGGTCCGGTGCGCAGCCGGTGGTACCAGCGGGTGGTGGCGTCGTAGCGGACGAGGTGCTCCCACTGGCCGCGGTCTGCGGCGATCGAGCGGGCGAGGCCCACGAACTCGGAGACGGTGGCCGGGTGCTCGCGCGGCGGCTGGAGCAGGTGGGGGACTTCGAGGATGTCGCCGGCGATCTGGAGGTCGTTGTCGCTGTTCATCGGGGTGCGGAGGTCCTCGGTGAAGAGTGGGGGGCTGGAGCTGGGGGGGGTGGAGCCGGAGGGCGTGGAGCCGGGTGACGCGTACGGTCCGCCCGGGTCACGGGCGGGCGGGGTGCCCCGGGTGAGGGGTCACACGGCGGGAGACGCGGCCGAGCCGGGATGGACTCGGGAACAGCCGGAGCGGGCTCGGCTCAACAGCTGGAACAGCAACAACAGCTACAGCGCGCGCGGGCGGCACCGAGGGACCCGGCGGTGCGGGTCGAGGTGGGCGCCAAGTTCGCGAGCATGCCCACTAGGACATCGGTTCACACCCGCACTGTCAACTCGGTGCCCGGTATGTGGGACATGTTTCACCTCATCCGGTTCACCTGGAAGGTGAAAGGTTTGCTCACCGGGAAGCCGGGACACATGGGGCACATCCGAGCGCTTGAGGCTCGCGGAACGGGATCGAACACGGAGGCGTCCTTCTGCGTACAGAGATCTGTACGGGGTGGCGGCCGTCCCCGTGGGTCCTGCTGCGTGTCAAGGTTTATGGCGATTTGAACACTTTCCGCACGGCCTTGGTTCCGCAGAGTGAATAACGGGCCCAATAGCAGATCTCGGCTTGACTCGCCCGGAGCAGCACACTTGTAATTTCACTCGTGTCGTTCAGCCGAGATCGGTAACGGCTACGCACGGGGACGCGAAAGACAGACGAGGGGCGCACATGACCGAGCTGGTGCAGCAACTGCTGGTCGACGACGCGGACGAGGAACTCGGCTGGCAGGAGCGCGCGCTGTGCGCCCAGACCGACCCCGAGTCCTTCTTCCCCGAAAAGGGCGGCTCCACCAGAGAGGCCAAGAAGGTCTGCCTCGCCTGCGAGGTCCGCTCCGAGTGCCTCGAGTACGCCCTCGCCAACGACGAGCGCTTCGGCATCTGGGGCGGACTGTCCGAGCGCGAACGCCGCCGCCTGAAGAAGGCCGCCGTCTGACGTACGGACGGCCGCGAACGCCAACGGCCCGCCACCCGCGGGCCGTCCACGGACGGCGGGCCGTCGTCGCCCGTCCGCCGCCCGGCCACCACCCCTCGTCGAGGCGCTACGCGCCGCCCCGTTTGGACTGCCGATAGTGTGGTCGCTCGTCCGAGACGCCCCGCTGTCCCCTCGACTCCCGAGAAGACGCGGGCGTCCACCGCAGTCCATCGAACCGGGGCCCGTACCTCGATGTCCGTGCACAGCCATACGGCCGCCCGAACCGGGGCCGCCACCGCTGGGTCCGACCCGACCCGCCCGCCCGAGTTCCCGCGTCATGTGGTGACCGCGGTCCTCGTCTCCCACGACGGCGCCCGCTGGCTGCCCGACGCGCTCGCCGGGCTGCTCGGCCAGGAACGCCCCGTCCAGTACGCCGTGGCCGCCGACACCGGCAGCGCGGACGACTCCGCCCGGCTGCTCACCGACGCCCTCGGCGACGCGAACGTGCTGCACCTCGCCCGCCGCACCGGCTTCGGCCAGGCCGTGGAGGAGGCGAGCCGCACCGCGCCCGTCCTGACGCCCGAGGAACTGCCGTACCTCAAGCGCCCCAGCGGCTGGGACCCCGTCACGCGCACGTGGCGCGACGACGCCTACGACCTGCCCGAACTGCCGCACGGCGAGCCCGTCCAGTGGCTGTGGCTGCTGCACGACGACTGCGCCCCCGAACCCGACGCCCTCGCCCAGCTGCTGCGCGTCGTCGACAACGAGCTCGAACTCGGCCGCGACGACGTCGCCGTCGTCGGCCCCAAGCTGCGCGGCTGGTACGACCGCCGGCAACTGCTGGAGGTCGGCGTCTCCATCGCCAACTCCGGCCGCCGCTGGACCGGCCTGGACCGCCGCGAACAGGACCAGGGCCAGCACGACCACGTCCGCACCGTGCTGTCCGTCTCCACCGCCGGCATGCTCGTCCGCCGCGACGTCTTCGAACAGCTCGGCGGCTTCGACCGCCGGCTGCCCCTCATGCGCGACGACGTCGACCTGTGCTGGCGCGCCCACACCGCCGGCCACCGCGTCCTGGTCGCCCCCGACGCGGTCGTCCGGCACGCCGAGGCCGCCTCCCGCGAGCGCCGCACGGTCGACTGCGCCGGCCGCACCGCCGCCTCCCCGCACAAGGTCGACAAGGCCGGCGCCGTCTACACCCTGCTCGTCAACACCCGTACCGCCGCACTGCCCTGGGTGCTGGTCCGGCTCGTCCTCGGCACCGTCCTGCGCACCCTCGCCTACCTCGTCGGCAAGGTCCCCGGCCAGGCCGTCGACGAGATCCGCGGCCTGCTGAGCACCCTGCTGCGGCCCGAGCGGATCATCGCCGCCCGGCGCCGCCGCGGCACCCCCCGGATCGACAAGGGCGAGCTGCGCCGGCTGTTCCCGCCGCCCGGCGCCACCGTCCGGGCCACCGTGGAACAGATCGCGGGCAGCTTCACCAGCGGCACCGACACCGACACCTCCTCGGCCGGCCGGCACGGCGGCGCCGTGGAGTCCGGCCCCGGCGGCGACGACGCCGAGTTCCTGGAGGTCGAGCAGTTCGCCCGGCTCAAGCGGATCGCCCGCCGGCCCGGCCCGGTGCTCTTCCTCGCGCTGCTGCTCGTCTCCTTCGTCGCCTGCCGCGCCCTGCTCGGCGGCGGCGCGCTGGCCGGCGGCGCCCTGCTGCCCGCCCCGGCCGACGCCGGCGACCTGTGGTCCCGCTACCTGGACGCCTGGCATCCGGTGGGCGCCGGCGGCGCCCCGTCCGCGCCGCCCTACCTCGCGATCGTCGCGACCCTCGCCTCGGTCCTGTTCGGCTCCACCGGGCTCGCCGTCACCGTCCTGCTGGTCTGCTCGGTGCCGCTCGCGGGCTTCACCGCCTACTTCGCCTCACGCCCCCTGGTCACCTCCCGGCTGCTGCGCGCGTGGGCGGCCGTCGTCTACGCCTTCCTGCCCGCCACCACCGGCGCCCTCGCCGGCGGCCGTATCGGCACCTCCGTCCTCGCCGTGCTGCTGCCGCTCATCGCGCGCGCGGGCATCGCCGCGAGCGGCCTGGCGAGCCGCACCGGCGCCCGCGGCAGCTGGCGCGCCACCTGGGCGTACGCACTGCTGCTGACCATCACCACCGCGTTCACGCCGGTGGTCTGGCCCATCGCGCTGCTGCTCGGCCTCGGCGTCCTGGTGCTGCGCCGCGGCGACCTCCTCGCCCACGGCCTGCGCTTCCTCGCCCAGCTCGGCACCCCGCTGCTGGTCCTCGCACCCTGGTCGCTGACCCTCCTGCCGACCGGCTTCTTCCAGGAGGCCGGCCTGGAGTACGGCCCCTCGGCCGCCTCCGCGCTCGACCTGCTCGGCGCCTCCCCCGGCGGCCCCGGCACCGTCGACGGCCTGATGCTCCTCGGCATCGTGCTCGCCGCGCTCGCCGCCCTGCTCCGTTCCCAGCGGCAGCTCGGCATCCGCACCGCGTGGGCCGTCGCCCTGGTCGGCCTCGTCTTCGCGGTGCTGTCCAACGAGTCCACCTGGGCCGGACCGGCCACCCTGGTCTACGGCATCGCCCTGCTGGCCGCCGCCGCCCTCGGCGCCGACGGCGCACGCGCACGCGTGGCCGAGCAGAGCTTCGGCTGGCGCCAGCCCGTGGCCGCCCTGATCGCCTTCGCCTCGGCCGCCGGCCCGCTGCTCATCGCCGCCGGCTGGATGATCGGCGGCGCCGACGGCCCCCTGCAGCGCCGCGACCCCGCCCAGGTGCCGGCGTTCGTCGCCGAGGACTCCACCGGCGGCGCCCAGGCCCGCACCCTGGTCCTCGACAGCGACTCCGCCGCGCGGGTGCGCTACACCCTGGTCCGCGGCTCCGGCGTCCGCATGGGCGACGCCGAACTCGCCGCCGCCGGCGGCGAGAACACCCGCCTGGACAAGATCGTCGCCAACCTGGTCGCCGGCTCCGGCGCGGACCAGGCCGACGAACTCGGCGGCTTCGCCGTGCGGTACGTCCTCGTCCACAAGGGCGCCCCCCGCGACATCACCCGGATCCTCGACGCCACCCCCGGCCTGTCCCGGCTCAGCCAGCAGAAGGGCAACGCCCTGTGGCGGGTCGACCAGGACGTCGCCCGCGCGGCCGTCGTGCCCGCCTCCGGCTCGGGCAAGGCCCGGACGGTCCCCTCGGGACCGGTGGAGATCCACACGACGATCCCCGCCGGCTCCGGCAGCCGCGTCCTGCGCCTCGCCGACAGCGCCGCCGACGGCTGGACGGCCACCCTCGACGGCGAGCCGCTCACCCGCACCACGGTCGACGGCTGGGCCCAGGGCTTCCGGCTCCCCGCCGCCGGCGGCCGGCTGGACGTCACCTACGACCCCCCGGTCACCCGCACCGCCTGGCTCTGGGCACAGGGCGCGCTCGCCCTCGTCCTCGTCGTCCTCGCGCTGCCCGGCCGCCGCCGCGACGTCGACGACGACCTGCCCGAGGAGGAGCCCCTGCCCGCCCAGGCCCCCACCGGCGAGGGCCGCCGCGCCCGCCGTCTGCGCGCCCAGGCCGAGGAGGCCGCCGCCGCGGACGCCCCGGCCGAGGACCCCTCCGCCGCGGTCCCGCAGCCCGCGACGGCGGTACCGCACCAGCAGTCGTACGAGGCGGGGGCCCCGCCGGCCGAGGAGAGCCGGGACTGGGGGAGTGACCCGGCCGCCTACGGGACCGACGGCTACGGCACGGACCCCTACCAGACCGCGACCGGCTACGACCAGCAGCCGTACCAGCAGCCCGACCCCTACCAGCCGGCCCCCTACGACCCGTACGCCTACGACGGCGGCGCCGGCCAGACGCCGTACGACCCGGCCGCCTACCGGCAGCAGGGCTACGACCCGGCCTACGACGCCACCCAGCAGGGCTACGACCCGGCCCCGCAGGCCTACGACCAGCACCAGCAGGGTTACGAGCAGGGCCGGCAGGGCTACGACCAGAGCCGGCAGGGCTACGACCAGCACCAGCAGGGCTACGACCCCGCCCAGCACCCCCACGGCACCGGCAGCCAGCGCCCCGACGGGAGCCAGCAGTGAACCGCACGACCCTGTCCCTGATCGCCGGTACGACCGCGCTGGCCGCCGTCACCGCGTTCGCCGCGTTCGACACGCCGTCCGCGTCCGGCGCCGCCGTCCCCCGGGCAGCCGCCCAACTCCCCGTGGAGCGCACGGGCCTGCTCTGCCCGGCGCCGAGCATGTCGGACATCGCGGACACGGCGTACACGTCGTTCACACCGGTGACCAAGGGCGCGGCGAGCAGCGGCAAGGCCCGGCTCCAGGCCGCCACGGGGCAGTCGGACGACACCGGCGGCAAGGGGGGCAAGGGCGGCAAGGGCGCAGCGAAGAAGACCGACGAACCGGGGCTCGCCCCGAAGGCACCGGGCACTCCGGCCACCGGCGAGACCTCCGGCGCGGAGGCGCCCGCGCTGATCGGCACGGCGGACGGCGGGTTCGCGTCGGGCTGGACCGTCCAGGAGACCACCGAGGTCGCCGCCGGCACCGGCCGGGGCCTGCTGGGCGTCAACTGCACCGGAGCGGACACCGAGTTCTGGTTCCCGGGCGCCAGCACGGCCGCAGGCCGCACCGACTACGTCCATCTGACCAACCCCGACGACTCCGCCGCCGTGGTCGACATCGAGCTGTACGGCAAGGACGGCGCGATCAAGTCCCCGCTGGGCGAGAACCTCACCGTCGACGCGCACGCGAGCGAGCCGATCCTGCTGTCCACCCTCACCGAGGAGCGGCAGGCCGACCTGACCGTGCACGTCGGCGTGCGCAGCGGCCGGGTCGGCGCGGCCGTACAGGCCCTGGACGACAAGGCGGGCGGCGACTGGCTGGCCGCCGCCGCGGACCCGGCCGGCAGCCTGGTCCTGCCCGGCATCCCGAAGGACGCCACCGACGTCCGCCTGACCGCCTTCACGCCCGGCGACGACGACGCCGACCTGAAGATCCGCCTGGCCTCGCCCGACGGTCTGATCACCCCGGCCGGGAACGAGACCCTGCACGTGAAGTCCGGCGTGTCGACGGCGGTCGACCTCGGCGACGTCACCCGGGGCGAGGCCGGCTCCCTGGTCCTGACGCCCACCGACCGGACCGTCCCGGTCGTCGCGGCCCTCCAGGTCGTCCGCGGCAAGGGCGACAAGAAGGAGACGGCGTTCATCCCGGCCACGGCCGCCGTCGGCACGCGCGCGACCTCGGCCGACAACAGTGCCAAGGGCACCACACTCGCCCTGACCGCCCCGGCCGGCACGGCCACGGTCAAGGTCACCGCCTCGGCCGGCAGCGAGGGCGGAACCCCGGTCACGAAGACCTACACCCTCAAGTCCGGCACCACCCAGAACATCGACGCCCCCGTCCCGGCAGGCCTGAAGGGCACCTACGCCCTCACCGTCGAACCCGTCTCCGGCGCCCCCGTGTACGCCTCCCGCACGCTCGCCGCCACCGAGGGAGGCGTCCCCGCCTTCACCGTCCAGTCCCTCCCGAACGACCACGGAACGGTTTCGGTACCGCGGACGGAGCAGGACCTGTCGATACTCCAGAACTGACCCACCCGCACCCCGGCGGCCCGCACCGCGGCACCGTGGCGACGACAGCCGACAGGACCGCCGGGCCCGCGCGGCCGGGGCGGCCGTAGCGCTGAATCGGCCTGCTGCGGGGCACGACACCACCCACCCACCCGGCAACCGCGGTCACGCGGCCGTGGCGGCGGGCAGCCGTGCCGCCAAGGCGGCGCGGGCGGGGCTCGGCGGCACCCCGCCGGCGCGGGCCGGCAGTCCGGCCTGCGACCGGCACCGGCACACCTACCGGCACCGGCACAAGCACCAGCCGGGACACAGCCCCGTCAGGCCCAGCCGGGAAGAACCCCCACCCCGGACTTCGGCCCCCGCCTTTCCGGCCTAATCCTCCCCGTACCGGGGATCCACCGTCTCCGGCGTCAGCCCGAGCAGCTCGGCCACCTGCTCGACCACCACTTCATGCACCAGCGCGGCCCGCTCGTCGCGCCCCTTGGTCCGGATCTCCACCGGCCGCCGGTACACGACCACCCGAGCCCGCCGCCCGTCCCGCGCGGGGGCGACCCCGCCGAGCGGGACCGCGTCGTCCTCCCACGCCGCCTGCTCCCCCCGCCCCTCCAGCCGGGGCACCTCCAGCACCAGGAAGTCGATGTCGGCCAGCTGCGGCCACCGCCGCTCAAGACGCTCCACGGAGTCCTGCACCAGGTCCGCGAACACCTGGGCACGGCTCGCCGCGAGCGGCACCTGCGGCGGTGCGATCGGCCCCCGCATGCCCCGCCCGTGGCGGTCACGGCGACGGGGCCCAGGGCCGGCGGCACGGGGCGGTACACGGTTGTCCATCACCGATGAAGCGTAGTCCCCGCACCCTTCGCCCGTCCGGCTCCACGCGGCAACCGGCCCAACGCCCCCCTGCCGCAGGATGACCATTCCAGCCAAGGTGTGGCTCGTTTCCGTAACTCTCCAAGACCACCGAACTCAAGCCGTTTGACGGTGTTTGTACCGACTCATGACCGGACGCAGTGCCGCCCGAGCCCCGCCTCACCCTCGTCCATGCAGGTCAGCAGGGCCCACTCGAAGGGGTGTGTGGGGCGTTTCACAGCCCGACACGGTGGAGTGACCTGGTGGAGAGTCGTCGCGGCCCGCTCAAGAGTGCGGTACCGTCCAACGTCGTGAGCCCTGTACGTCGCTGTTCGCGCACCGCCTGCGGCCGACCCGCCGTCGCGACGCTGACGTACGTCTACGCCGACTCGACCGCGGTCCTCGGCCCGCTCGCCACCTACGCCGAACCCCACTGCTACGACCTGTGCGCCGAGCACTCCGAGCGCCTCACCGCGCCGCGCGGCTGGGAGGTCGTACGCCTCCTGGACGGTTCCGCGCCCGCACGGCCCAGCGGGGACGACCTGGAAGCGCTCGCCAACGCCGTCCGCGAGGCGGCCCGTCCGCAGGAGCGCGCCGCGGAGGCGGGCGGCGGCGGTGGCCGTGCCGCCGACCCCATGGAGGTCGCCCGCCGCGGCCACCTGAGGGTCCTGCGCTCCCCGGACAACTGACCGTCACCCCGCGCCACTCCCGCCAGGCGTGACGATTCGCCTCCCGCCGGCGTCACGGACGGGGGCCCGCGAAGCGCCCGCACAGGGACCCCCGGGGAGACCGGAATGCGGTTCCGCGGAAGGGCCCGCTGGTGTCCGCGCACCTCCGCTTACCCCGGACGGGTAGTTTGTGGGCACCCATAGGACTTCAGGAGGGTTGGCCGTGACTGCTGATCTGTCGCAGATCGTGAAGGCGTACGACGTGCGCGGAGTGGTCCCGGACCAGTGGGACGAGGCACTGGCCGGACTCTTCGGCGCCGCCTTCGCGGAGGTGACGGGAGCGGCGGCCATCGTCGTCGGCCACGACATGCGGCCCTCGTCCCCCGGTCTCTCCCGTGCCTTCGCGCGCGGCGCCGCCGACCGCGGTGCGGACGTCACCGAGATCGGCCTGTGCTCCACGGACCAGCTGTACTACGCCTCCGGCGCGCTGAACCTCCCGGGCGCGATGTTCACCGCCTCCCACAACCCCGCCCGGTACAACGGCATCAAGCTGTGCCGCGCGGGCGCCGCCCCCGTCGGCCAGGACACCGGCCTCGCGGAGATCCGCGAGCTGACCGAGCGGTGGCTGGCGGAGGGCGCCCCGGCACCCGTGGACCGGCCGGGAACCCTCTCCGCGCGCGAGACGTTGGAGGATTACGCGGCGCACCTCCGCTCCCTCGTCGACCTCACCGCCATCCGCCCCCTCAAGGTCGTGGTCGACGCCGGCAACGGCATGGGCGGCCACACGGTGCCCTCCGTCTTCGCCGGCCTGCCCCTGACCCTCGTCCCGATGTACTTCGAACTGGACGGCACCTTCCCCAACCACGAGGCCAACCCGCTCGACCCGGCCAACCTCGTGGACCTGCAGAAGCGGGTCCCGGCGGAGGGCGCCGACCTCGGCATCGCCTTCGACGGCGACGCCGACCGCTGCTTCGTCGTGGACCAGAACGGCGACCCCGTCTCCCCCTCCGCGATCACCGCACTGGTCGCCGCCCGTGAACTCGCCCGCAACGGCGGCAAGGGCACGGTCATCCACAACCTGATCACGTCCCGCACGGTGCCTGAGGTGGTGAAGGAGAACGGCGGCACCCCTGCCCGCACCCGCGTCGGCCACTCCTTCATCAAGGCGGAGATGGCCCGCACCGGCGCGATCTTCGGCGGCGAGCACTCGGCCCACTACTACTTCAAGGACTTCTGGAACGCCGACACGGGCATGCTGGCCGCCCTGCACGTCCTCGCCGCCCTCGGCGGCCAGGAGGGCCCGCTGTCCGCCCTGGTCGCGCAGTACGACCGCTACGCCGGCTCCGGCGAGATCAACTCCACCGTCGCCGACCAGGCCGCCCGCCTCGCCGCGATCCGGGCCGCCTACGAGGGCCGTGCCGGCGTCACCCTGGACGACCTCGACGGCCTCACGGTCGCCGCTGCCGACTGGTGGTTCAACGTCCGCCCGTCCAACACCGAGCCGCTCCTGCGCCTGAACGCCGAGGCCAGGGACGAGGCCACCATGACGAAGATCCGCGACGAGGCGCTGGCGATCATCAGGGGCTGAGCGGCCCGCCCCATCAGCGGTAACCTGACCAGGCATATCCACGAAGACACACCGCCCTCCGAAGGGACACCCCATGGCGCTCGAAGCCGGCCTCCTGGAGATCCTCGCCTGCCCGGCCTGCCACGCCCCCCTGAAGGAGCAGGACACCGAGCTGATCTGCACGGGCCAGGACTGCGGCCTCGCCTACCCGGTGCGCGACGGCATCCCCGTCCTGCTGGTGGACGAGGCCCGCCGACCCGAGTGACGGGCCCCACCTCGTAGCACCCTAGGATCCCCGGCGACCGGAGGCTGCCCGCCCATGCTGGACGAATCGCTGCTCGACACCCCGGAGGGCCTCGCCGAGGCCGACCGCCGAGCTCTGCTGCGCGGCGCGGCGGAGGCCGGCGCCCGCGTCCGCACCGCCGTCCGGCACGCGGCCGAGGCCGGTATCGGCACCCTGAAGCCCGACGGCCGCCCCCGCGCGGTCCTCATCGCGGGCCCCGGCGCCGCCGCCACCCACACCGCCGACCTCCTTGGCACCCTGGCCGGCGCCGGCAGCCCCGTCGTACGGCTCGCCCCCACCGGCGTCGCCCCGGCCCCGGGCGCCCTGCGCTGGGAGCTCCCGGGCTGGGCCGGTTCCGTGGACCTGCTGCTGATCGCCACCCCGGACGGCGCCGAGCCGAGCCTGTCCCTCCTCGCCGAACAGGCCTACCGCCGCGGCTGCACGGTCGTCGCCGTGGCCCCGCCCCGCACCCCGCTCGCCGAGGCGGTCGCCGGCGCGCACGGCCTGTTCGTACCGATGGCGACGGCTCCGTACGACCAGGAGGAACCGCTCGCCGCGTCCTCCCCGGGCGTCTTCTGGGCGCTGCTGACCCCGCTGCTCGCGCTCCTGGACCGGGTCGGCCTGATCACCGCACCGCCGGACGCCCTGGAGAAGGCCGCCGACCGCCTGGACCACGTCGCGGAGCGCTGCGGCCCCGCCATCGCCACCTACGGCAACCCGGCGAAGACCCTCGCCGCCGAACTCGCCGACGCGCTCCCCGTGGTGTGGACGGAGGGCACCTCGGCCGGACCGGCGGGCCGCCGCTTCGCCGCCGCCCTCGCCGAACTCGCCGGCCGCCCCGCCCTGGTCGCCGAACTCCCCGAGGCGCTCGCCGCGCACAACGCCCTGCTGGCCGGCCCGCTCGCCGCCAGCGCCGACCCGGACGACTTCTTCCGCGACCGCGTGGAGGAGCCGCCCGCCCTGCACGCGCGCGTGGTGCTGCTCCGCGACCGCCCGATCAGCGGCCTCACCGCCGCCCCCGCCGCCCGCGACGTCGCCCTCAGCCACGACACGCCCATCAGCGAACTCGAACCGGAGGAGGGCGGCGAACTGGAGACCCTCGCGGAACTGATCGCCGTCACGGATTTCGCCGCCGTTTACCTGGCGCTCGCTTCCGGGGCCTGATCCAGGGGGTTTCGTTTGGATCAGGCCCGGTCAGGCCGCGGCACCCGGTGCGGGCGTCGCACGGCGGCGGACCACCGGCACCCCCGGGCGCGGCCGGGTGGTCCGGCAACGCGGCGGGACGCCGTGCCGGGCCTCGCGGACCCGGACTGATCCCCGTGAAGCCCCACAGTTCCGGGCCGGACCACCCGGGCCCGCCACCGGTGCCCCGAGGAGGCCGGCCGCCGGCGCCGGCCGCGCAGCGTACGTACGGAGACAGAGAAGACACATGGACCGCCTCGACAACACCGTCCGCCCCTACGCCTGGGGTTCCCCCACCGCCATCCCGCACCTCCTCGGCGTGGAGCCGACCGGCGAACCCCAGGCGGAGATGTGGATGGGCGCCCACCCCGGTGCCCCGTCGCGCACCGCGCGCGGAACCCTCGTGGAGGTCATCGAGGCCGACCCGGAGCGCGAGCTGGGCCCCCGCGCGGTCGCCAGGTTCGGCCCCCGTCTGCCGTTCCTGCTCAAGATCCTCGCCGCCGGCGCGCCCCTGTCCCTCCAGGTCCACCCCGACCTGGAGCAGGCCAGGGCGGGGTACGCCGACGAGGAGCGGCGCGGCGTCCCGCTCGACGCCCCGCACCGCAACTACAAGGACGCCAACCACAAGCCCGAACTGATCTGCGCACTCACCGAGTTCGACGGCCTGTGCGGCTTCCGCGACCCCGTCCAGGCCGCCGGCCTGCTCGACGGACTCGGCGTGGACTCCCTCAAGCCCTACGTCGACCTGCTGCACGCCCACCCCGAGGACGCGGCCCTGCGCGAGGTCCTCACCGCGATCCTCGGCGCCGACCGGGAGGAGACCGCCCACACGGTCGCCGAGGCCACCGCCGCCTGCACCCGCCTCGGCGGCGCCTACGCCCCCTACGCCGACATCGCCCACCACTACCCCGGCGACCCCGGCGTCATCGCGGCCATGCTGCTCAACCACGTGCGGCTGCAGCCCGGCGAGGCCCTGTTCCTCGGCGCCGGCATCCCGCACGCCTACCTCAGCGGCCTCGGCGTCGAGATCATGGCCAACTCCGACAACGTCCTGCGCTGCGGCCTGACCCCGAAGCACGTCGACGTGCCCGAACTCCTGCGCGTCGTGCGCTTCGAGCCCAGCGACCCGGGCGTGCTGCGCCCCGAGGCCTCCCCGGAGGGCGAGGAGGTCTACGAGACGCCGATCGACGAGTTCCGGCTCTCCCGGTACGTCCTGCCCGAGGGCGGAGCCGCCCACGACCTCACCCGGGACACCCCGCAGATCCTGCTCTGCACGGCCGGCACCGTCCGGGCCGGCGAGCACGAACTGGGCCCCGGCCGGTCCGTCTTCGTCCCGGCCGGCGAGACGGCGGAGATCACGGGGGCGGGCACGGTCTTCCGCGCCACCGTGATCGCATGACCGGGGTTGTGGATACCTGAGACGGTGAGCCCCGGCCGGGCTGCAAGAATGGCCCACCGGGCAAAGGCCGGGCAAAACCGGGCACCCGCCTGGACGGACGGATCAGGACCAGGCCGACAGAGGCGAAGGGACAACGCGAACACATGAGCGCGTCAGGCGGTACCAGGGCGATCGTGGCGGCACTCGGAGCCAACCTCGCGATCGCGGCATCGAAGTTCGTGGCGTTCGCGTTCAGCGGCTCCTCCTCGATGCTCGCCGAGGGCGTCCACTCGCTCGCCGACTCCGGCAACCAGTTCCTGCTGCTCGTCGGCGGCAGGAAGGCGCAGCGCCAGGCCACCCCGCAGCACCCCTTCGGCTACGGCCGCGAGCGGTTCATCTACGCCTTCCTCGTCTCGATCGTGCTCTTCTCCATCGGCGGCATGTTCGCCGTCTACGAGGGCTACGAGAAGATCCGTCACCCGCACGGCCTGGAGAACTGGTACTGGCCGGTCGGGGTCCTCGTCTTCGCGATCCTCGCCGAGGGCTTCTCCTTCCGCACGGCCATCAAGGAGTCCAACGAACTGCGCGGCAAGCTCTCCTGGAAGGAGTTCATCCGCCGCGCCAAGGCCCCCGAGCTGCCCGTCGTCCTCCTGGAGGACTTCGGCGCGCTCATCGGTCTGGTCCTCGCCCTCGGCGGCGTCGGCCTCTCCCTGCTCACCGGCGACGGCGTCTGGGACGGCATCGGCACCCTCTGCATCGGTGTCCTGCTCGTCCTGATCGCCCTGGTCCTCGCCGCCGAGACCAAGTCGCTGCTGCTCGGCGAGGCCGCCGGCGCCGAGGACGTCAGGAAGATCGAGGCCGCGATCGTCGACGGCGACACGGTCCCCCGCGTCATCCACATGCGCACGCTGCACCTCGGCCCGGAGGAACTGCTGGTCGCCGCCAAGATCGCCGTCCGGCACGACGACACGGCCACCGAGGTCGCGAACGCCATCGACGCCGCCGAGGCCCGCATCCGCGCCGCCGTCCCCATCGCCCGCGTCATCTACCTGGAGCCGGACATCTACAGCGAGGCCGAGGCCGCCAAGGGCCCCGACCCGGAGGCCACCCCGGGCGGACCCACCCCGCACCCCGCCGGCCACTGACGCCGACGTCCGGGCGGGTGGTCACCGCCGGCAGCTCAGCGGCCGCCGCCCGTCGTCGCGGCCACCCCGTGGGGGGCGGCCCGGCCGGGATCGTCACGTCGGTCTCCTCACGTTTCGTCGTCCGGGGGTGTCGTCCCGGACACCCCGCGAGCGGATCCGGAACTCCCGGTCCCCTGCATCCCGACCACTGGCACCTCCCCCTCGAAGACGTAAAAGTCCCTGTTCAGCCCGGTCCGTCGGCACCGGCTCCACGGTTCCCGCACGACCACCGCGCCCCGGACCCGCCCCTCGGACCGCCTGGAATACGACCCCGCGAATGCCCAGACGGACTGGGGCCCGGCGGGCCGTCCGGTGTAGCTTGGGACGGAGCCAGACGTCGCTGCTGATGGCGGTCGGGCGGTCCCACACGGACCGACCGAGGGAGAGAGGGCCTCCGACGGACTGCGCTGCGCGTACGTGGGCATGCCTGTGTCCTCTTCCCGGGCACCCCTGTGTCCGCCGCCGCGCAGACCAGCCGTACCCACCTCGCCCCAACCCCGAGGAGCAGCTCGTAATGACGACTGTCGACAACCGACAGGACTTCAAGGTCGCCGACCTCTCGCTGGCCGAGTTCGGCCGCAAGGAGATCACCCTCGCCGAGCACGAGATGCCCGGCCTCATGGCGATCCGCAAGGAGTACGCCGAGGCCCAGCCCCTCGCCGGCGCCCGCGTCACCGGCTCCCTGCACATGACCGTGCAGACCGCCGTGCTCATCGAGACCCTGGTCGCCCTCGGCGCCCGGGTCCGCTGGGCCTCCTGCAACATCTTCTCCACCCAGGACCACGCCGCCGCCGCCATCGCGGTCGGTCCGAACGGCACGCCCGACAACCCGCAGGGCATCCCGGTCTTCGCCTGGAAGGGCGAGACCCTGGAGGAGTACTGGTGGTGCACCGAGCAGGCGCTGACCTGGCCGGACAGCCCCACCGGCGGCCCCAACATGATCCTGGACGACGGTGGCGACGCCACCCTCCTCGTCCACAAGGGCGTCGAGTACGAGAAGGCCGGTGAGGTCCCCGCCCTGGAGACCGCCGAGTCCGACGAGCACCGCGTCATCCTCCAGCTGCTGCACCGCACCCTGGGCGAGAACCCCCAGAAGTGGACCCAGCTGGCCTCGGAGATCCGCGGTGTCACCGAGGAGACCACCACGGGTGTCCACCGCCTGTACGAGATGCAGCGCGACGGCGTCCTCCTCTTCCCGGCGATCAACGTCAACGACGCCGTCACCAAGTCGAAGTTCGACAACAAGTACGGCTGCCGCCACTCCCTGGTCGACGGCATCAACCGCGCCACCGACGTCCTGATCGGCGGCAAGACCGCCGTCGTCTGCGGCTACGGCGACGTGGGCAAGGGCTGCGCCGAGTCCCTCCGCGGCCAGGGCGCCCGGGTGATCGTCACCGAGATCGACCCGATCTGCGCCCTGCAGGCGGCGATGGACGGCTACCAGGTCACCACCCTGGACGAGGTCGTCGACAAGGCCGACATCTTCATCACCACGACCGGCAACAAGGACATCATCATGGCCTCGGACATGGCCAAGATGAAGCACCAGGCGATCGTCGGCAACATCGGTCACTTCGACAACGAGATCGACATGGCCGGTCTCGCCAAGGTGCCCGGCATCGTCAAGGACGAGGTCAAGCCGCAGGTCCACACCTGGACCTTCCCCGACGGCAAGAAGATCATCGTGCTGTCCGAGGGCCGCCTGCTGAACCTGGGCAACGCCACCGGCCACCCGTCGTTCGTGATGTCCAACTCCTTCGCGGACCAGACCCTGGCCCAGATCGAGCTGTTCACCAAGCCCGACGCGTACCCGATCGGCGTCTACACGCTGCCCAAGCACCTCGACGAGAAGGTCGCCCGCCTCCACCTGGACGCGCTCGGCGTCAAGCTCACCAAGCTGCGCCCTGAGCAGGCCGCGTACATCGGCGTGGAGGTCGACGGCCCGTTCAAGCCGGACCACTACCGCTACTGAGCTGGTGATCCCGTAGCCCCGCCTGCCGGGGGAGCGCGCCGGTGCACCGACGCATCCCCTGGCAGCAGGCCCTCCGAGGCAGGCCCCCGCACCCCCGTGCCGGGGGCCTGCCCCTTTGGCCCTCCGAACCGAGGGCTTCCGGCCCCGAAGCCAAGGCTCTGGCCCCGCGGCCAGGGCTCTGTTCCCGCACCCAGGGCTTCGGGCCGGAACTCAGGACTCCCGACCGGACCCGCCCGTCACGACCCAGGACCCCCATGCCCCGCGGCCGCTATTCGCTCCATGATCCGCACGATCACACCCCCCTCGGAGAAGAACACTTCCAGTGCGCCCCCGGTCCGTCCGGCTGGCGCTATGTCTCCCGGCTGACCGGCCCCGCCGGCGATGACCGCGGCTCGGTCGACCTCGCACTGGACGACCTCGGCCGTCCCATCCGCCTCGAACTCCACGCGGGCGGCTGGCAGGTGCGCGGCGCCGCCCTCGACGGCGTCACCTGGGTCCGCACCGACCCCACCGGCACTCATGCCACCGAAGGCAATGTGCGCGCCCACGCCTTCACCGGCACGTCCCCCGCGTTCCTCGTCGCCACCGCCCGGCTCCTGCGCCTCACCCCCTCGTCCGCCGCGACCCGCGTACGCCTCGTGGCCTTCACCGATCCCGTCCTCGCCCCCCGTACCGTGGACCAGTCCTGGGCTCTGGTGAACAGCGAAGCACACGCCACTGACAACGGCCCCCTGGCCGTGGACGAATACCAGGTCACGGCCCTGGACACCGGCGAGCGGCACACCGTCCACATCACCGGGGACGTCGTCCTGGCCGCGCCCGGGATCGAGCTGGAGGACCTGGAGTCACCCCCCTCCCGGTTCGACTGAGCCGGGCCCCCAGGGGCGGCCCGCCCCGGGCCTCCTGCGCCCCTCCCGGCCCGACCCCGGCCGGCCCGCGCTACGCCGGCGGCGCGAACCCCGTGGCCGGCCGCTCGGTCCGCGGCTCGTCACCCGGTGCAGGCGGGGACAGAAGCGGCGCCTGCGGAGCCAGGTCCCGGGGCGGACTCGGGACGGGAGCCGGCCGAACGGAACCCAGGGGAGGGGGGAAGCCCGAAGGCTGGTAAGCGGCGGGAGGCTGGTGCGACGCGGGAGCGTGAGGGGCGAGACCCGCCCGGGCGAAGCCGCCGAATGCGGCCCCGCCGTGACCGAAGGCCTGCCGGGCGTCACGGGACTGGCGCTCATGCACCACGGCCGCCAGAAACGCGGCAGGCGGCAGATCCGGGGGCACCGGCGCCCCGGTACGCCCCGCGAGGTCGACGGCCAGCCGCTGGGCCATCCCCGCCGCGACCTGCGGATCGAGCTGCTGCATCCGGATCAGGTACTGCCGGACGGCGAGCCACAGCCCGTCCGGCACCGCGGACAGGTCCAGCTCGGCGAACCGCCCCACGAGCCAGGGCGGCGGAGGCGGCACGAACCCGGTCCGCCCGGCCGGTATCCGCTCGCGCACGACCAGCGTGCCCGCGAACACGTCCCCGAGCCGCCGACCGCGCGCCGAGACCAGCGAAGCGACGCAGGCCACCACCCCGAACGTCATCAGAATCTCGACCACCCCGAGCGCGCCTCGCACCAGCGCGTGCCGGAAGCGGATCGGCCCCCCGTCGTCCCGCACCACCCGCAGCCCGAACGCCAGCTTCCCCAGTGAGCGCCCGTGACTGAGCGTCTCGACGGCCACCGGCCCACCCACCAGCACGAGCAGAAACGCTGCGATGGACAACGCCACCTGCGCGGCCTCGTCCAGCGAGGCCGTCGACGCCACCAACACCATGATCACGACGATGTACGCGACCACCGCCACCACCAGGTCGAGCAACACGGCCAGCGCCCTGCTCGGCAGCTTCGCGGGCCGCAGTTCGAGCGCCACCGCCTCGCCGGTCACCAGCTCACTCACGCCCGCCGTCCTTCCCTGGTCCCCTGAACCGCAAGTCTGCCAAGCTGTCGGCACATCGCGCCGCAGTACGACAAGCTGACAGCAACGACGAGCATCCACGACGACCGCGACGGGCCGTGGAGGAACAGCCGAGGAGCAGGCAGACCCGATGGACCTGGACGTCTTCGTCTCCGTGCACCGAGCCGAATGGGACCGGCTCGACGCGCTGCTCCGCCGCCGACGCCGGCTCACCGGTGCGGAAGCAGACGAACTCGTCGCCCTCTACCAGCGCACCGCCACCCACCTTTCCCTCGTCCAGTCCAGCGCACCGGACCCGCAACTGACGGGACGGCTGAGCCGGCTCGTGGCACGCGCGCGTAGCGCCGTCGCCGGCACGCGCCGCGCCTCGTGGCGTGACGTCACGCGCTTCCTGAGCCGGGGCTTCCCGGCCGCCGTCTACCGCGCCCGTCACTGGTGGGTGCCCACGGCACTCGTCTCCACGGCCGTCGCCGTCCTCCTGGGCTGGTGGATCGGTACGCACCCGGAGGTGCAGTCGTCCATCGCGGCGTCCAGCCGGCTGCGCGAGCTGACCCGCCCCGGCGGCGAGTACGAGACCTACTACTCCAGCCATCCCGCGGCCGCGTTCGCCGCCCAGGTGTGGACGAACAACGCCCAGGCGGCGGCGATGTGCCTGGTCCTGGGCGTCTTCCTGGGACTGCCTGTCCTGTGGATCCTCTTCCAGAACATGCTCAACCTGGGCGTCGGCTTCGGCCTCATGTCCTCGGCCGGCCGCCTGGACACCTTCCTCGGCCTGGTGCTCCCGCACGGCCTGCTCGAACTGACCGCGGTCTTCGTCGCCGCCGGTACCGGTCTGCGCCTCGGCTGGACCTTGATCGACCCGGGCCCACGCAGCCGGCGCACCGCACTCGCGGAGGAAGGACGGGCCGCCGTCGGCATGGCGATCGGACTAGCCCTGGTCCTCTTCGTCTCCGGCGCCATCGAAGGCTTCGTCACCCCCTCGGGCCTGCCCACCTGGGCCCGCATCGGTATCGGGATCGCGGCCGAGCTGGCCTTCCTGACGTATGTCTACGTCCTGGGCGGTCGCGCGGCACGCGCGGGCGAGACGGGTGATCTAGAAGGGGCGGACCGCAGCGCCGCCGTCCCCACGGCCGCCTGACGCCCCGCCGGATGTGCACTCGGCCCCCGTGGGCTGCTAGTCTCCTCTCCGCCCCGCGAGAGCCGTTGACACGGAGGGAGTGGGGAGGTAGATTCAAACAGTTGCCCGGAGTTGGACATGTTCCCCCGGCAGCCGCTAGAATCTAATCGCTTCTTCAAGAAGGTCGTGAACGACGTCTTGAGAGGCATCCCCGATTACTCGGAAATGAGCGGCCGTTCAGAACGGCCGAGAACTTCTGATAAAGTCGGAATCGCCGGAAAGGGAAACGCGAGAGCGGGAACCTGGAAAGCGCCGAGGAAATCGGATCGAGAAAAGATCTGATAGAGTCGGAAACGCAAGACCGAAGGGAAGCGCCCGGAGGAAAGCCCGAGAGGGTGAGTACAAAGGAAGCGACCGTTCCTTGAGAACTC
>NZ_JBVHWQ010000005.1:494654-610028 GCF_055564315.1 Streptomyces sp. NPDC029151 | reverse complement strand
CTCCGAGACCGGGTAGCGGGATTCCCGCCGGACGGCCATGAAGATGCGCGGCATCACCGGGAAGTGGAACGCCATGTGGCACTCGTCGCCGCCGGCGCGGAAGTCGCCGAAGTAGTCGACGACGTCCTCGGGCCACTGGTTGGCCTCCGCCAGCAGCACGGTGTCCGGGTACATCGCGTCGATCTCGCGCCGGACCCGCTTCAGGAAGGCGTGGGTCGCCGGCAGGTTCTCGCAGTTGGTGCCTTCCTCGGCGTAGAGGTAGGGGACCGCGTCCAGGCGGTAGCCGTCGATGCCGAGGTCGAGCCAGAAGCGCAGGGCGGCCAGGATCTCCTCCTGCACGGCCGGGTTCTCGTAGTTGAGGTCCGGCTGGTGGGAGAAGAAGCGGTGGAAGAAGTACTGGCCCCGGACCGGGTCGAAGGTCCAGTTGGAGGCCTCGGTGTCGACGAAGATGATCCGGGCGTCCTCGTACTGCTTGTCGTCGTCGGCCCACATGTAGTAGTCCCCGTACGGGCCGTCGGGGTTCTTGCGGGACTCCAGGAACCACGGGTGCTGGTCGCTGGTGTGGTTCATGACGAAGTCGATGATGACGCGCATGCCGCGCTGGTGTGCGGCGTCCACGAACTCCACGAAGTCGGCGAGGTCACCGAACTCCGGCAGGACGGCGGTGTAGTCGGAGACGTCGTAACCGCCGTCCTTGAGCGGTGACTTGAAGAACGGCGGCAGCCACAGGCAGTCCACGCCGAGCCACTGCAGGTAGTCGAGCTTGGCGGTCAGGCCCTTCAGGTCGCCGACGCCGTCGCCGTTGCTGTCCTGGAAGGAGCGGACCAGGACCTCGTAGAAGACGGCGCGTTTGAACCACTCCGGGTCCCGGTCCCCCGCGGGAGTGTCCTCGAAGGTGTCCGGTACGGGGTCGTTGACGGTCATGACGCTGCGGGCCCTCCGATCTGGGGCGTCGATCGCCCGACGTGGAGCACGTGCGCCGGCGTCCGGCCGGGCGTGAGACGCACGTAGTTGGTCCTGCCCCAGTGGTACGTCTCGCCCGTCAGTTCGTCGTGCACGGACAGGGCGGCGTGCCGGTCCAGGCCGAGTTGCGGCATGTCCAACGAGACCGTGGCCTCCTGGGTGTGGTGCGGGTCGAGGTTGACGACCACGATGACCGTGTCCGACCCCGTGCTCTTGCTGTAGGCGAGCACGGCATCGTTGTCGGTCTGATGGAAGCGGAGATTCCGCAGGCGCTGTAGCGCCGGGTGCCGCCGTCGGACGTCGTTGAGCCGGGTGATGAGCGGGGCGATGGTCCGCCCCTCCCGTTCGGCGGCCGCCCAGTCACGCGGGCGGAGCTGGTACTTCTCCGAGTCGAGGTACTCCTCGCCGCCCTCCCGGAGCGGGGTGTTCTCGCACAGCTCGTAGCCGCTGTAGATGCCCCAGGCGGGGGAGAGGGTGGCGGCGAGCACGGCCCGCACCTCGAACGCGGGCCGCCCGCCGTGCTGGAGGTAGGCGTGCAGGATGTCGGGGGTGTTGGCGAAGAAGTTGGGCCGCATCCAGGCCGCCGCCTCACCCGACAGCTCGGTCAGGTACTCCGTCAGCTCCTGCTTGTCGTTGCGCCAGGTGAAGTACGTGTACGACTGCTGGAAACCGATCTGGGCCAGGGTGTGCATCATCGCGGGCCGGGTGAACGCCTCGGCCAGGAAGATCACGTCCGGGTCCCTGCGGTTGACCTCCCCGATGACCCGCTCCCAGAACACCACCGGCTTGGTGTGGGGGTTGTCGACCCGGAAGATCCGCACCCCGTGCGCCATCCAGTGCCGCAGGATCCGGACGGTCTCCGCGACCAGGCCGTCCATGTCGGCGTCGAAGGCGACGGGGTAGATGTCCTGGTACTTCTTGGGCGGGTTCTCGGCGTAGGCGATGCTCCCGTCCGGGCGGTGGCGGAACCACTCGGGGTGCTTGTGCACCCAGGGGTGGTCGGGGGAGCACTGCAGGGCGAAGTCCAGGGCGACCTCCAGCCCCAGCCGCCCCGCCTCGGCGACGAAGAAGTCGAAGTCCTCGATCGTGCCCAGGTCCGGGTGGACGGCGTCGTGGCCGCCCTCCGGGGAACCGATCGCCCAGGGCACGCCCACGTCGTCCGGACCGGCGGTGAGCGTGTTGTTGGGGCCCTTGCGGAACGTCGTGCCGATGGGGTGGACGGGCGGCAGGTAGACGACGTCGAAGCCCATCCCCGCGATCGCCTCCAGCCGGCGGGCGGCCGTACGGAACGTGCCGTGCGGCCGCTCGGCCGTCCCCTCCGACCGCGGGAAGAACTCGTACCACGAGCCGTACAGGGCACGCTCGCGCTCCACCAGCAACGGCATCGGATCCGACGCGGTCACCAGCTCCCGCAACGGATGACGGGCCAGCAACGCCTCCACCTCGGGGTCCAGCGCCGCCTTCAACCGGTCGTGCACGGACAGGCGGTCGTCGCCCAGGGCGTGCGCGGCGGCCAGGACCAGATCGCGCTCGGGGCCCTTCGGTACTCCGGCGGCGGCCCGCTGGTACAGCTCGGCGCCCTCCTCCAGCACCAGACCCGTGTCGATCCCGGCCGGCACCTTCACGGACGCGGTGTGCCGCCAGGTCGCCAGCGGATGGCTCCAGGCCTCCACCCGGAACGTCCAGCGGCCCGTCGCGTCCGGGGTGATCTCGGCGCCCCACCGGTCGCTGCCCGGGGACAGTTCCCGCATCGGTGTCCAGGGGCCGCGACGGCCCTTCGGATCGCGCAGGACCACGTTGGCGCCCACGGCGTCGTGCCCTTCGCGGAACACGGTGGCGGTGACCTCGAAGGTCTCCCCGGCCACCGCTTTCGCCGGGCGCCTGCCGCACTCCACGGCCGGCCGGACGTCGCGTACCGGTACACGGCCGATGGCCGGGGTCCTGCGCATATCTCACCTCCGCCGTGCGCGAAGCCGGGCACCCGGCCCGGCTTCGCGATCCAAGAGTCGGGCCGGCGAGTGCCGGTCCGAGAGGAACGCCTTGTACGGTGCCAGGTCAGGGGCTTGGCGCCGTGGAACGCCGCTCCGGAGGCGGCGCTCTTCTGGCCGCCCGGCGCGGCTGCGGCCGTCCGTCCTGCTCGCGCAGGTAGGTGACCAGGTTCGTGCGCAGATAGCGCTCGGCGGCGTCCGCGGCCTCGCGGGCGCAGCGTTTGCCCATCAGCACGCACAGCGTGTACCCCGAGTCCTCGAAGGTGGCCCGGACCGTGCGGTCGTAGGGCGAGGCGAGCATGACGCGCTCCCACGCCCGGTAACGCCGCAACTGCCGGGCCACTTCGGCCTTGGCGGGTAGCAGCATGGCCCTCATTCACCTTCCACGCTCTCGACTGGGCGCGTTCCCGACGGTCGGGTGGTGTCCGCGCAGGGGAGGGCACGGCACCGTTACGGCGATCGAGGCTTTCACTTATGGTGCACGCGCGGCGACCCAGCGTCTTGTTGGAGGTTCAACCAGCGGGGGTGTCGTCCGCTCGTGTTGCACGAATGGCGTAGTGCACGCACCGTGGAGGTGACTCAGAAGCGATCACCGCTCACGCTGGGTGTCCGGGATCCCTCCCGGACGGGCGAGGGGAGCGAGAGCTTCGCCGGTGAGGAGCAAGCGACGATGAAGACCGCAGTGCCCTGCTACTACCACCTCGACGTGGAAGTCAGCCCGGAACGGGTGGGACAAATCAGCCGCATCCTGGCCGCCCATCTCCGCTACTGGGACCTCGAGAACCTCGTGGACCCCGTCTGCCGCGGCGCCGAACTGCTGCTGCGGGCGATCGACGCGCACGCGAAGGACAAGCACACCTCGATCGAGATGTGGTGGAACGGCCAGCACCTCATCACCGCCTTCGGCGACGACGACCCGGATCTGCGCCCGGACCAGGACCTGCGGTCCTGCCTCGCGGACATCGCCGCCATGAGCGACGGCTGGGGCTGCTGCGCCTCGGACACCGGCAGCAAGATCATCTGGTTCTCGCAGCGCGCCCGCGCCGGCCAGCGCGTCCCGCTGGTGCCCGTCGCCCCCGCCCCCACGCTGCGCATGGGTCTGAAGGTGCCCCGCGAGGAACCCGTGGCCGTCCTGGCCGCGCCGGCGCCCGCCGGCGACGACGCCCTGGAGGGCCGCCGGTGAGCCCCCGCAAGACCCGCAAGGGGGTGCCTGTGTGGAGCGGGCACCCCTACCCGTTGGGCGCCGCCTTCGACGGCCAGGGCACCAACTTCGCCCTGTTCAGCGAGGTCGCCGAGCGCGTCGAGCTGATCCTGGTGGACGACGGGGGCACCGCGGTCCCCGTTCCGTTGCAGGAGGTCGACGGCTTCGTCTGGCACGCCTACCTGCCCGGTGTCGGTCCCGGACAGCGCTACGGCTACCGGGTGCACGGCCCCTGGCAGCCGTCGTTCGGCCACCGCTGCAACCCGGCCAAGCTGCTGCTCGACCCGTACGCCCGCGCCGTCGACGGCCAGATCGACAACCACGCCTCGCTGTACGAGCGGGCTCCGGACGGTCCCGCCCCGGCGGACAGCGCCGGCCACTCCATGCTGGGCGTGGTCACCGACCCCTTCTTCGACTGGGGCGACGACCGCCCGCCCCGGACGCCGTACGCGGACTCGGTGATCTACGAGGCCCACGTCCGCGGCCTGACCATGAGCCACCCGGACGTCCCCGAAGGGCTGCGCGGCACCTACGCCGGCCTCGCGCACCCCGCCGTGATCGAGCACCTCACCTCGCTCGGCGTGACCGCCGTGGAACTCATGCCGGTGCACCAGTTCGTCCAGGACGGCGTGCTCCAGGACCGCGGCCTGTCCAACTACTGGGGCTACAACACCATCGGCTTCTTCGCCCCGCACAACGCCTACGCCGCCTTCGGCACCCGCGGACAGCAGGTCAACGAGTTCAAGGCCATGGTGAAGGCGCTGCACGCGGCCGGCCTCGAAGTCATCCTCGACGTCGTCTACAACCACACCGCCGAGGGCAACGAGCGGGGCCCCACGCTGTCCTTCCGCGGCATCGACAACGCCTCCTACTACCGCCTGGTCGACGGCGACTGGGCGCACTACTACGACACCACCGGCACCGGCAACAGCCTGCTGATGCGGCACCCCTACGTCCTCCAGCTGATCATGGACTCGCTGCGGTACTGGGTGACCGAGATGCACGTCGACGGCTTCCGCTTCGACCTGGCGGCCACCCTCGCGCGGCAGTTCCACGAGGTGGACCGGCTCTCGGCGTTCTTCGACCTCATCCAGCAGGACCCGGTGATCAGCCGCGTCAAGCTCATCGCCGAGCCGTGGGACGTGGGCGAGGGCGGCTACCAGGTGGGCAACTTCCCGCCGCTGTGGTCGGAGTGGAACGGCAAGTACCGGGACGCGGTACGGGACTTCTGGCGCGCCGAGCCCGATTCGCTCGGCGAGTTCGCCTCCCGGCTCACCGGCTCCTCCGACCTGTACCAGCACAGCAGGCGCCGGCCGCGGGCGAGCGTCAACTTCGTCACCGCGCACGACGGTTTCACCCTGCGCGACCTCGTGTCGTACAACGACAAGCACAACGAGGCGAACGGCGAGGACAACCGGGACGGCGAGAGCCACAACCGGTCCTGGAACTGCGGGGTGGAGGGCGACACCGACGACCCCGCCGTCCTCGAACTACGGGCCCGCCAGCAGCGCAACCTGCTGGCGACGCTGCTGCTCTCGCAGGGCATCCCGATGCTCTGCCACGGCGACGAGCTCGGGCGCACCCAGCGCGGCAACAACAACGCCTACTGCCAGGACAACGAGATCTCCTGGGTGGACTGGGACCTCACCGACGAGCAGCGCTCCCTGGCCGACTTCACCCGGCACCTCATCGCGCTGCGCGCCGCGCACCCCGTGCTGCGCCGGCGCCGCTTCTTCCGCGGCGAGACCCCGACCCGCGCCGGACAGCCGCTGCCCGACCTGATGTGGCTGCGGCCCGACGCCCGCGAGATGACCGCCCGGGACTGGCAGCGCGGCGACGCGCACTCGGTCGCCGTGTTCCTCAACGGCGACGCCATCGCCGAACGCGACCCCTACGGCCGCCGCATGGTGGACGACTCCTTCCTGCTGCTCGTCAACGGCTACTGGGAGCCGGTCGACTTCCGCCTGCCGGACACGTCCTTCGGTGAACGCTGGACCGCCCTGGTCGACACCGCCGACCCCGACGGCATCCCCGACGAACGCGAGCACAAGGCGGGCACGCGGGTCCGCGGGGAGGCCCGCAGCCTGGTCCTCCTGTCACGCCCGTCGCGGACGACGCCCCGGGGGAGCGGGGAACGGCGCGACCGGCCTCGACGGACCCGCCGGTGAGGACGGCGGGTCCGCACTCTCGAAGGATCCGCGTCAGGGGCTCTGGCGTGCCGTCACCGTGAACTGCGCGCCGTCGGCGTCCCGCAGGATCGCCTCGGTCTCGTCCTCGCGCAGCACGCTGCCGCCGTGCTTCTCCGCCGCGCGGGCGCAGTCGGCCACGTCGGCCACCGTGAAGTGGATCTGCCAGTGCGGCCGGACCGAGGGGTCCGGGGCCGCCTCCACCGCTCCCGAGTCGATGCGCGCCACCACGTCACCCCGGCTGCGCAGCACCACCTCGCCGCCCTCGTACTCCACCTCGCAGCAGCCCGGCAGCCCGCTCGCCCAGTCCAGGACCTCGCCGTAGAACAGCGCGGCGTCGAAGGCGTCCCGCGTGTGCAGCCGGACGAAGGTCGGCGCCGCCTGCCGCCAGGCCTCCCAGTTGGTGACCAGTTCGCCCTGCCAGATCCCGAACGTCGCCCCGTCCCGGTCGGCGAGGAGTGCCGCCCGTCCCGGCGGGAAGGACAGCGGCCCGACCGCCGCCGTGCCGCCGCGCTCCCGTACCCGGCTCACGGCCACGTCCGCGTCCGGCACGGCGAAGTACGGGGTCCAGGCCACCGCCATCTGCCACATCGAGGCGACCGCGGCGATCCCGGCCACCGGTACCCCGTTCGCCAGGGCGATCCGGAAGTGCTCGCCGAGCTGCACACCGCGCCAGCGCCAGCCGAGCACGGCCGCGTAGAAGTCCTGGGTGGCCTGGAGGTCGCGGCTGGTCAGGCTCACCCAGCACGGCGCGCCGAACACGGAGCGGGTCGAGACGACTTCCTTGCGTCGCGGTACGCCGTCGGAGGAGGTGTCGTGGTTCATGGCAGTCGCGTCCTGGTCTCGGGGCCCGGCGGCCACCGGTCTGTACCAGTGTCCGGCCGGGGCGGGGTGGGCTGCCTCCCGAATACCCCGGGTGGCGGGGGTCCAGGCCCCTGCCACCATGGAGGGATGGGAGAGAGTGAGCCGGAGCGGATCGCCGCGCTGCAGGCCGAGGTCGACCAGATGAAGGAGGCCATGGCCTCCCACGCGGTGATCGACCAGGCGATCGGGATGGTGGTCGCCCTCGGCCGGCTCACCCCGGACGAGGGGTGGCAGGTGCTGAGGGACGTCTCCCAGCACACCAACATCAAGCTGCGCCACATCGCTGAGCTGATCCTCATCTGGGGGCGGCGCGGCGACATTCCCGCCGAGGTCCGCGCCGCGCTGGAGGACGCCCTGGACCGGTACGGCCCCACGCAGGTCCCCGGGGCCGAGGAGAGGTGAGCCGAGGACCGGGCGGCGGCGGCGTTCAGCGGGCCTCCGCCAGCAGTTCCTCGCGCAGCCGGTCGAAGCAGCCGCTGAGCAGCCGGGAGACGTGCATCTGGGATATGCCGAGCTGCTGGGCGATCCGGCTCTGGGTCATACCGCCGAAGAAGCGCAGGTAGAGGATGGTGCGTTCGCGTTCGGGCAGGGCCGCGAGGCAGGGCTTGACCGCGGCGCGGTCCACGACGAGGTCGTAGCCCGGGTCCGGGCCGCCCAGGGAGTCACCGAGGGCGTAGCCGTCCGTGCCGGCCACCTCGGCGTCCAGGGACAGCGCGGAGAAGCACTCCAGCGCCTCCATCCCGGCGCGCACCTCGTCCTCGCTGAGCCGGGTGTGCGCGGCGATCTCGGCGACGGTGGGTGCCCGGCCCGGTGTCGTCTGCGCCAGCTCCTTCACGGCGGCGCGGACCCGGTTGCGCAGGTCCTGCACCCGGCGCGGCACGTGCAGGGTCCACATATGGTCCCGGAAGTGGCGCTTGATCTCGCCGGTGATGGTGGGCACCGCGTACGCCTCGAAGGCGCGGCCGCGGTCGGGATCGTAGTGGTCGACCGCCTTGACCAGGCCGAGTGCGGCCACCTGGTACAGGTCCTCCAGGGCCTCGCCCCGGCCGCGGAACCGCACGGCGATCCGCTCGGCCATGGGCAGCCACAACTGGATCAGCTCATCCCTGAGCGCCTGCCGCCCGGGACCCTCGGGGAGCCGCGCGAGCCGCTCGAAGGATTCCGCGGTGTCGGGGGCGTCGTCATGGGGATGGGGTTTCGTGCTGCCAGTGACACGCATTGCGCGCACCTCTCTCAGCAGGTGCTGGATGGACAGACACCGTGGGAGGTGCGCTCGGACCATGGATAGGACACCGGGGCGTCCGGCGGAGCCGGCTCCCACGGACGTGCCTCCTGTCCGAAGCACTGCTCTGCCCATTCCCGCTGACGGGCATATTCAAACAAAAGGGGTAAACAGCCCTGATCGGGCGGGGGCGGGGGAGGGGCACGGCCGACGGGCCGGCGGGCTCCGCCGACCGTGTCGCGGACGTGATGTGCCACACGCGCGCGCGGACGGCCGGGAGGCGTGGGGGAGGAGTTCTTCCTGGGCAGCGCTTGATCACCGATCAAACGGGGTGAACACCCTGGCCACGGCGCATTCCGCTCATTTGACAGTGCGATCGGCCCACAGATAGACAGCAGCTCTCGAAGGTCGAGAGGGGCACTGTGTACGAGCCGAACGTGGTCGGGGACTGGCACGAGTACGAGGAGCATGCCGGTCTGCGGGTCCGCGTCCACCGTCTGGAGCCGGCCGAGCCGCCGCGCGGCCGGGACGACGCCGCCGCCGGGCTGACGTACTTCAGTGTCCGGGCGACCGTGGAGAACCGCGGCGCGCGGCACTACGGCATCCACCTGGAGGACGGCCAGATCGACGTCCGGGTCGGCCCGGACGGCGAGGGCGCCTTCATCGACTGGCGCAACTCCCAGTTCATCGAGGGCTTCGACGTCTACCCGCTGCGCCGGGCCACCGCCGTCCTGTACGCCGCCGCACCCGAGGCCGCCCTCGCCCACGTGGACGTACAGGTGCAGCTGCGGGTGGACGACGAGTGGACCGGACGCCGGCTGTGGACGGGCGGCATCGGTGTCCTGGAGCCGGCGCCGGCGACCGCCCCCACGGCCACCGGGCAGGGCAGTCTGGCCCACCAGGTCAGCGCCTTCCTGAGGGACCAGACGGAGCCCGGCTCCGCCTGAGCGTGCCCGGCGGGCTCAGTGCGGGATGCCGTCGATGATCTCGCGCGCGCCCTGCCGGAGCAGCGCCACCGCGACCGAGGTGCCGAGCGTGGCCGGATCGAGCCGGCCCGCCCACTCGTGGGCGTTCAGCCGGGTCTTGCCGTCCGGGGTGAAGACACAGGCCCGCAGGGAGAGTTCACCGCTGAGGTCCACGCGCGCGTACCCGGCGATGGGGCTGTTGCAGTGGCCCTGCAGGACGTGCAGGAACATCCGCTCGGCCGCCGCCTCCCGGTGGGTGGCCGGGTCGCCCAGCCCGCTGACCGCGTCGATCAGATCCGTGTCGTCCTCCCGGCACTGCAGGGCGAGGATGCCCGCGCCGATCGGCGGCATCATCGTCTCCGGCGACAGCACCTCGCTGATGACGTCGGTACGGCCGATGCGCTCCAGACCGGACACCGCCAGCAGCAGCGCGTCCGCCTCGCCGGCGGCCAGCTTCTCCAGCCGGCGGTTGGCGTTGCCGCGGAACGGCACGCACTCCAGGTGCGGGTGGGTGGCGGCCAGTTGGGCGATCCGGCGCACCGAGGAGGTGCCGATCCGGGTGCCGGCCGGCAGCTCGTCCAGGGTGAGCCCGCCCGGGTGCACCAGCGCGTCCCGGATGTCGTCCCGCTTCAGGAACGCGGCGAACACGGTCCCGGCCGGCAGCGGCCGGTCGGCGGGCACGTCCTTGACGCAGTGCACCGCGAGATCCGCCTCCCCGGCCAGCAGGGCCGCGTCCACCTCCTTGGTGAACGCCCCCTTGCCCTCGACCTGGGAGAGATCGCCGAGCCACTTGTCGCCGGTGGTCTTCACGGGGACGACCTCGGTGCGTACGCCCGGATGCAGCACCGCCAGCTCGGCGCGGACCCGCTCGACCTGGGCCAGGGCCATGGGCGAGTCGCGGGAGACGATTCGGATCAGTTCGGGAACCGGCATGCGCACACGATAGACCCCCGGGCCGTCACCCGTAGCCCTCGGGCAGGTCCGCCGCCGACTCCTCCGGGCCGAGATCGGGGCGCAGCCGCAGCCAGGAGGGCTGGCGCAGCATGCCGTCGCGGGTACGGGTGCTGTAGCTGACCTCGCCCACCAGCCGGGGCAGCACCCAGCGGGCTCCGGGGACGCGCGGCACGGGGTCGAAGGGGCACCGGTCGCTCGCCGCGTCCCGCAGCAGCTCCGCCAGCCGGGTGCGCTCGGCCTCGCTCCAGCCGGTGCCCACCCCGCCGACGTACCGCAGCCGGCCCTGAGGGTCATGCTGGCCGGCCAGGACCGCGCCGGGCAGTCCGGTCAGCCGCCCCTTGCCGGGCAGCCAGCCGCCGACGACCACGTCCTCGGCCCGCATGTTGCGGATCTTGATCCAGGCGCGGGAGCGCACACCCGGCTCGTACACCGAGTCCAGCCGCTTGCACACCAGGCCCTCCAGGCCGTGCTCCCGGGTGGCGCGCAGCGCCTCGGCGCCGTGCCCGGTCACGGCGGCCGGCGTCGACCAGTACGGTCCGGCGAGCCCCAGCTCCTCCAGCCGCGCCCGCCGGCGGACGTACGGCAGCCGCAGCAGCGGTTCGCCCAGGTACGGCACGTCGAACAAGGCCAGGTGCACCGGCACCCGGGCGGCCCGGCGCGCCGCCCGCGCGGGGGCGTGGGCCAGGCCCATCCGGCTCTGCAGCAGCTGGAAGTCGGCGCGCCCCTGCTCGTCCAGGGCCATCACCTCGCCGTCCAGCACGGCGGGCGTGGTGCCCAGCGCCCCGCCGAGCGGCCGGAGTTCGGGATAGGCCGCGGTGATGTCGTCGCCCGAGCGGGCGCGCAGCAGCACGCTGCCGTCGCCGGGCAGGTACACCATCACCCGCTGACCGTCCTGCTTGGTCTCGTAGGCCCACCGCGTGTCCTGGGCGGCCGGCGGCAGGGCGCCGGGCGTGGCGAGCATCGGCGGGATGAGCGGCAGGGTCACGGCGGTCACGGCAGAAGGTCTCGACCGGGCCCGGCACCCTCACGCGCCTTTCGGCGCGGGTTCCCCTGAACGGGCCCGCCGTCCCCGGGAAGCCCGGGACGGCACACCGTCGCGGCCTGGCGCGGGGACGCCGGGGGAGGGGAGCGCCCTGCCGCGAGGACGGCGGGGGCACGCCAGGAATCCGCTCGGCCGACCCGGTTCGGCCGACGGCCCGGGGACCGACGGCGCGGTGGACGGGCCGTCCGGGCGGTGACGGGGAGGAAGGAGGTGAGGACGCAGGCGAGGGCTGCCGCGCCCGCGCCGGGGGCGATGACCGCCTTCCGGCCGTTCCCAGGGGGCAGCGCGTGGCCACGTGGGCGCGGTCCCTCGGCACCTCGGTGGAGGGCGCGGTCGCGGGCTTGTGTCGAGGCTGTTCGCCGCGGCCGTCTCCGACGGCGGAACCGCGCCCGTGATCAGTGCCGACGGGGCGCGGTGGGCGAAGCCGGTGCCCGCGCCGACGATGCAGGAGACGAGGACCGGGTGCCAGACGTCGTCCTGATCCTTCACAGCTGCGCTTGCCTGTGGCCGGCTCCGGTCGGCGCGGCCCACCGGGCGGTGGGCGGCTGAAGCGGGGGGTGAGCGGCTGAACCGGCCGTGCCCGCCGTCCCGCCCGACGGCCCCGTCCGGCGGACCGGGAATGACCGGCCGGCGTCGCCGGACGGGTGCCGGCCGGATGGCCCGGGGCGTCCCCGCCTGCTGGTGAGCGGCTGGTCAGGGGGGTGCCGGTCCGGCGCGTGCCGGTCGGCCGGCGGCCGTCGCGTCGCCCGGCCGGCGCTGCGGGTCACCGCCCCGAGGCGCCCGAGCCGGCGACCGCCGTCAGGGGGTGCGCGGGGGCCTGATCCAGCCCAGGGAGCGTTCCACGGCCCGTCGCCAGTTCTCGTACTCCGTCTCCCGGCGTTCGGCGTCCATCGCGGGGAGCCACTGGGCCGCTCGGTGCCAGTTGCGGCGGAGGACCTCCAGCCCGGGCCAGTAGCCGGCGGCGAGACCGGCCGCGTAGGCCGCGCCGAGGGAGACCGTCTCGGCGACCATGGGGCGCACCACGGGCACGTCGAGGACGTCGGCCACGAACTGCATCAGGAGGTTGTCCGCGGTCATGCCGCCGTCCACCTTGAGCTGCTGGAGGGGCACGGACGAGTCGGCGTTCATGGCGTCGACGACCTCCCGGGTCTGCCAGCCGGTGGCCTCCAGGACGGCACGCGCCAGGTGCCCCTTGGTGATGTACGAGGTGAGACCGACGATCACTCCGCGCGCGTCGCTGCGCCAGCGCGGGGCGAACAGCCCGGAGAAGGCGGGCACGATGTAGCACCCGCCGTTGTCCTCCACCGTGCGCGCCAGGGTCTCGATCTCCGGGGCGCTGCTGATCAGGCCCAGACGGTCGCGGAACCACTGGACGAGGGCCCCGGTGACGGCGATCGACCCCTCCAGGGCGTAGACCGGCGGCTGGTCCCCGATCTGGTACGCGACCGTCGTGAGCAGCCCGTGCCGGGACCGTACGAGGTCGCCGCCGGTGTTGAGCAGCAGGAAGCTGCCCGTGCCGTACGTGCACTTGGCCTCGCCGGGGGAGAAGCAGGTCTGCCCGAACAGCGCGGCCTGCTGGTCGCCGAGCGCGGCCGTGATGGAGACGCCGGGCAGCAGCGTGCGGGCCTCGCCGTAGGTCTCGGCGGACGATCTGATCTCCGGCAGCATCGAGCGCGGCACCCCGAAGAAGTCCAGCAGCTCGTCGTCCCAGGTGAGCGTGCGGATGTTCATCAGCATCGTACGGCTGGCGTTGGTCGCGTCGGTGATGTGCAGGCCGCCGTCGGCGCCGCCGGTGAGGTTCCAGATCAGCCAGCTCTCCATCGTCCCGAACAGCACCTCGCCGTCCTTCGCGCGCTGCTCGACGCCCTTGACGTGGTCGAACAGCCACCGGATCCGCAGCGCCGAGAAGTAGGTCGAGGGCGGCAGGGCGCACCGGTCCAGGAAGAACGCCTCCCCGGGACGCTCGCGCAGCTCCTCCACGAGCGGTGCCGTGCGGGTGTCCTGCCAGACGATCGCCCGCCCCAGCGGGACCCCGGTCCGCCGGTCCCACAGCACCGTCGTCTCCCGCTGGTTGGCCAGCCCGATCGCGGCGATCTGCCCCTCGCCGGCACCGGCGTCGGACAGCGCGTCGGGCACGACGCGCCGGAGGTTCTGCCAGATCTCGACGGCGTCGTGCTCGACCCAGCCCGGCCGCGGGAAGTGCTGCTGGTGCTCCTTCTGCGCGACCGAGACCAGCCGCCCCCGGTGGTCGAACAGGATGCAGCGGGTCGAGTTGGTGCCCTGATCGATGGACATCACATACCGTTCCACCATGATCGGGTCCGCCTTCCGACGGGTCGAGGGGCGGCTGTCCTGACTACCAGCGGGCGGCTCCCAGGTCTCGGGAGATCGCCCGCGCGGCTTCCCGGATCAGACTGATCAGTTGGGGGCGGGGGCGGCCCTGGCCGTCGCAGATCCGCTCGACCGGCCCGGACAGCCCGATGGCGCCGACGACGAGACCGCCGTGCCCCCGGATCGGCGCGGCCAGCCCGGCCTCGCCCATGCTCATCTCCTGGACCTCCGCGGCCCAGCCGACCTCCCTGACCTCGGTGAGCGCCCGGGCGAGCCGCTCGGGGTCGGCCAGGGTGTGCCGGGTGTACGCCTCCAGCCCTGTCACCGGGTCCGGCTCGGCCGTCGCGGTCCCGAAGGCCAGCAGGACCTTGCCCAGCGAGGAGGCGTGCAGCGGCAGCAGGGAGCCCACGTCCAGCGTCTGGAAGGTGTCGTCCGGCCGGAACACGTGGTGGACGATGAGCACCCTGCCCTCCAGCGGGGTGCCCAGGCGCACCGCCTCGCCGCTCCGGGCGGCCAGGGCGTCGGCCCAGTTGAGGGAGCGCGAGCGGAGTTCGTTGACGTCCAGGTAGCTGGTGCCCAGGTGCAGCAGGGCGGCGCCGAGCTGGTACTTGCCGGTCGCCGCGTCCTGCTCCACGAAGTCCACGTGCTGCAAGGTGCGCAGGATGCCGTGGGCGGTGCCCTTCGCCAGGCCCAGCGACGCCGCGACCTCGCCGAGCCCGAGTCGGCGGGGCCCACCGGCGAGCAGGCGGAGAATCGCCGCCGCCCGCTCGATCGACTGGACCGGACCGGCCATGAGGCGAGCCTATTACCGCGGCGGGCGCTTCGCCGCGCGGACGGGACGACGCCTGCGCACCCGGACGTTCGGTAATGCCGACCGCCGTTCATTGACCAGACCGATTTGCCTCCATAGCGTGCATGAGAGCCCGGAAAAGGCGCGCGAGCGCCACCGCCGGGCAGCACAGACCATCGGGAGAGAACATGGCGGCACAGCTCAACACGCTGATCCGGGCGGCACGCGACCACGTGTGTCCGGTGCCGCCCGCCGCCGGCGCGGTCTCGGCCGTACGGCGACGGGTGGCGGCCGTCCTCGCGGACTGGAGGGTGTGTCCGGCGGTCGTCGAGGACGCGCTGCTCGTGGTGTCGGAACTGGCCACCAACGCGATCATCCACGCTCGGCCGCCGGCCGAGCTGCGGGTGTCGTGGACCGGCGGTGAGGGCGACGGGGTCCTTCGGGTGGAGGTGACCGACGCGGGGGCCGCGCGTCCGGCGGGCCAGCCGCTCGGTGGTATCGATCCGGACGAGCACGGCCGGGGCGAGTCGATCGTCCACGCCCTGGCGGCCCGTCACGGCATACGGCTCCATTCCGGCGGGGTCACCCGCTGGGCGGAGCTGGCCGCGGTGTGACACGCGCTCCCGGCACCCGGCGGCGCGAGGACGGCCTCCTCCGCGGCCTTCCGCCGGAGCAGGAGCAGCGCGGCGTCGTCGTGCAGCCGGCCGCCCACATGCGCCAGCAGCTCGTCGTGGAGCGCGGTGAGCGTGCGGGCGGGTTCCTCGCACACGTGCCGGGCCACCCCGTCGGCCAGCGGATAGAACTCCCGGGCGGCGTTACGGGCCTCGGTGACCCCGTCGGTGTACAGCAGCAGCTGGTCGCCCGCCCCGAAGGGCAGGCGCTGCAGGCGCGGGGCCTGGCCCGACAGGGCGCGCAGGCCGAGGGGCGGCGCGGGACGGGCGGTCTCCACCGCCCCGACCTCGCCGGACGCCGATATCAGCAGCGGCGGCGCGTGTCCGCAGTTGACCATCTCCAGGTGCCCCGACCGGGGACAGCCGGCGACCACGGCGGTGACGAAGTCGTCCGGGCCCAGGTTGCGGGCCAGGCTCCGCTCGATCCGGCCGACGACCGCCAGCAGGTCGGGCTCGTCGTGGGCGGCCTCGCGGAACACCCCGAGCACCAGCGCGGCGGTCCCGACGGCGGGCAGCCCCTTTCCTCGTACGTCGCCGACGATCAGCCGGACTCCGTACGGGGTGGGGACCAGGGCGTAGAGATCGCCGCCGATGCGGGCCTCGGCCTCCGCGGCGCTGTAGCGGACGGCCACCTGGAACGGGCCTACGGTCTCCGGGACGGGCTGGAGCAGGGCCTGCTGGGCGGCCTCGGCGACCGAGCGGACGGCCGCGAGGACCCGCTCCCGGCGGCCGCGCAGCGCGCTGGCCAGGCCGCTCGCCGCGGTGACCGCCAGCAGGGCGGACAGGACGGCGGTCAGGTCGTGGGCGGCGACGCCGTGCGCGACACCCAGCATCGCGCCCGTCGCCGCGGCGAGGAGACCGGCGCCGAGCACACCGAGCGGACCGTTGGTGGTGGCCGCCAGCGCGGGGGCGGTCGCCAGCAGCGGAAGCCAGACCATCCCCGCACCGCCCGTCAGGTCGACCAGGACCACCACCGCGACGACCAGCACCGGCAGGACGTGCGTGCCCGCGGCCAACTGCCCGCCCAGCCGCCGGCGGACCGGGCCGCGGAGGTCGGTCACACGGATTCCGCGCAGTCGTGTGGGCGCGGGGTCGCCACCAACGTGTCGGGCCTCGCTCATGATCTCGTCCGCAGTCCTCGCGTATAGGGGGTGCACACCCGGAATGTCCGTTTCATCAAGGAAACGGGCCGGGAGCGGACCCCCACAAGGAGCGGGTTTTCAGATAGTGAGCGAGAGGCTGCGGGTGACGCGGCCGGCGACAGGCAGCAGACGGGCCCGGATCTCCTGGAGGCGGTCCCGGCGCTCTACGGGCAGGGAGACGCCCAGGGAGCCGACGATGCCCCCGCGGTAGACGGGCACCGCAACGCAGACGGTGCCGAGCGCGTACTCCTCCAGATCCGTGACGGCCGGAGCCAGCGGGGGCGCATCGATCCTGCGGAGCAGCTCCGGGACGCTGGTGATCGTCCGGGGGGTGAGATCGGCGAGGTGGTGCCGGGAGAGGTACTCCCGGCGGGCGTCCTCCGCCAGCTCCCGCAGCACGGTCTTGCCCAGCGCGGTCGCGTGTCCGGCGTCCTCGAACCCCACCCAGAGGTCCACCCGCGGGGTGCGCGGGCCGTCGACGATCTCGGCGACCCTGATCTCGCCGTCCTCGTAGAACGTGAGATACGCGGCACTGGACAGCTCGTCGCGCAGGGCGTTCAGCGTCGGACGCACCCGGCTGAGCAGCGTCTGGATGCCGCCCGCGGTGTGCAGGGACTTCAGCCGGTCGCCCAGGACGAAGCCGCCGTCGTCCAGTTTCCGCACGTAGCCGTCGTGCACCAGGGTGCGCAGCAGGTGGTAGGCGGTGGCCAGGGGCAGCCCCGTCTCCCGCGCCAGCTGTTTCGCCGGCGCGCCGTTCTCGTGCTCGCTCACCGCCTCCAGCAACCGGAACGCCCGCTGAACGGAGGTGATGAGGGTGGGCCCGTCCGGAGCACCCATAGCCCCAGGTTGCCCTCGGCACCAGGCGAGGGCAAGGCCGGGACCGCCCCGGGGGGCGGGCCTCCCTCGTGCTCCGGCCGCTGGGTCCGCCCCGGAGCACCCCCATTTCGAACGCGCCGAGCAAGTCGGTGCGGCGCGGGCCGGCACCCGGGCGGCGCTGATCGCTCCGGGGATGCGGGGGCTGGTCGAACGGATCCGCGACCGCGGTTCGCGGGGGCGGGTGGTGACCGTGGAGGAAGCGGACCCCCTCACGGAGTGCCGCATGGTCCTGCAAGGGCTGTGCGCGGCCGAGGCGGCCGTCGCGGCGATCGGCGGCCAGCCCGCCGAACCGCCCGCTCGGCGGGTCCCGCGGCGGTGCGTCACCGGTGCGCACCCGCCGGGTCCCGTGCCGGTCCGGCGCGCACGGCCACCCCGCGCCTACCGTCCAGTAATATCCGGCGGCAGGCCATCCAGAGGAGGAACCGTGCCCCGGTCCGAACGCTCACCCCTGCTGCTCGCCGGCCTGCTGGCAGCCGCGGGGGTCGCCCACTTCGCCGCCCCGCGGCAGTTCGACGCGATCATTCCCCGAGCGCTGCCGGGCTCGCCCAGGGCCTGGACGTACGGCAGCGGGGTCGTCGAGCTGGCCCTCGCGGCCGGGATCGCGGCGCCCCGGACCCGGGCCGTGGCCGCGAAGGCGGCGGCCGCCTTCTTCGTCGGTGTGTTCCCGGCGAACGTCCAGATGGCCGTGGACTGGCGGGAACGGCCGGCGCCGCTGAGGGCCGCCGCCCTGGCCCGGCTGCCCCTCCAGGTGCCCCTGGTGCTGTGGGCGCGGGGAGTGGCCCGGAACGGGGAGGAGCGGTCGTGACCGAGCCCCTCGCCGTCGGCGACACCGTCGAGGACTTCGCCCTGCCCGACGAGACCGGCGCCACCCGCCGGCTCGGCGAGCTGCTGGCCGACGGCCCGGTCGTCCTCTTCTTCTACCCCGCCGCCCTCACCCCCGGCTGTACCGCCGAGGCCTGCCACTTCCGCGACCTCGCCGCCGAGTTCGCCGCCGTGGGCGCGCGACCCGTCGGGATCAGCGGGGACACCGTCGGCAAGCAGCAGGAGTTCGCCGACCGGCACCGGCTCGGCATGCCGCTGCTCTCCGACCCCGACGGCACGGTCCGCGAGCGGTTCGGTGTCAGGCGCGGCTTCACCCTCGCCCCGACCAAGCGCGTCACCTTCGTGATCGCCCAGGACCGCACCGTCCTGGAGATCGTCCGCAGCGAACTGCGCATGAACACCCACGCCGACCGGGCCCTCGCCGCCCTGCGTGCCCACCGGGGCTGAAAACGGAGCGCGCCGCCGCTTGATGCACCGGGACAATCGGAACATCCTTGAACATATGACGAGAGTCGCGGCCACAGCGGTCATCGACGCGCAGGGCAGGGTGACCGGGTGGAGCGAGGGCGCGCGGCTGCTCACCGGCCACCCGGCGGGCGAGGTGGTCGGCCGGTACGCGAGCGACCTGCTCGCCGAGGACGCCCCCGACGACCTCCTCGCCATCCGAAGCGGACCGGTCCGATCAGCAGAACCGGTTCCACCGGTTGAGCCGGTCGGCCCGGACGGTCCGGTCGGCCCGCTGGGCGGGGGGCGTACGGTCGCCGTGCGCCACCGCGACGGTCACCGTGTCGAGCTGCCCCTCACCGTCTGCCCGCTCACCGGCGCCGACGGCCGGCCCGCCGGTTGCGTCGTCACGGCCGGACCCGTGGCGTCTGCCGGATCCGCCGAACCTGTCGTACCGGCCGCGTCCGTACCCGTGGTGCCTGGCGGATCCGCCGAACCTGTCGTGCCGGCCGCGTCCGTACCGGTGGGGCCTGGCGGATCCGCCGAACCGTCCGTACCGGTCGCGCCTGCCGGACCCGTCGTAACCGCCGGACCCGCCGTATCCGACGAACCCGTCACACCTCCCGGACCTGCCTTTTCCGACGAACCCGTCACACCTCCCGGACCTGCCTTTTCCGACGAACCCGTCACACCCGCCGCCTCCACCGGTCTCGCCGCACCCGCCGCCTCCGCCGGCTTCACCGCACCCCCCGTGTCCTACGGCGCCGTCCTGACAGACCAGGCCTTCCAGCAGGCGTCCGTCTCCATGTCCGTCTTCGACCTCCGGCAGCGCTACCTGCGCGTCAACGACGCCGCCTGCCGCGTCATGGGCGTCCCCGAGGAGGCGCTGCTCGGCCGGTTCTACCCCGACACCGTCGAGGACGCCGAGCACAGCCGCGGATTCCTCGCGCACCTGCGCATGGTCGCCGAGACCGGCCGCCCGGTCCGCTACGAGAGCCTCACCGGCGCTCCCGCCGGCCACCGGGACCCCGCCCGGAGCATCGAGATGTGGCCGCTGCGCGACGACTCCGGCGACACCACCGCCGTCGCCGTCGCCGTCGCCGCGTTCGACGGCGGCGAGCAGTACTGGGCCCGCCGCCGGCTCGCCCTGGTCAACGAGGCGGCGACCCGCATCGGCACCACCCTGGACGTCGTGCGCACCGCCGAGGAACTGATCGGCGTCCTGGTCCCGCAGTACGCCGACTTCGCGAGCGTCGACCTGCTCGACTGGGTGCTGGGAGCCGACGAGCCGCCGATGATCCCGAAGGGCGGAGTCACGCTGCGCCGGGTCGCCCACGGCTCCACCCGCCCCGGCAACCCGGGAGCGGCCGTCCGCCTCGGCCAGACCGACTACTACCAGCCGGCCTCACCGCCCGCCCGCGCCCTGCGCGAGGGCCACGCGGTACTCGGCCAGGCCGGCGAACCCGACTTCGTCGAGTGGCTGGAAGAACGCAACGCGCGTTCCCCGCAGGGCCGCCCCTTCCGGCGGGACGCCCACTCCGTGATCGCGGTGCCGCTCCGGGCCCGCGGCACCACCCTCGGCGTCGCGGTCTGCGTCCGCATGGCCCACCCGGAGGGCTACGGCCCTGACGACGCCGTCTTCGCCGAGGAACTCGCCAGTCGCGCCGCCGTCTGCGTCGACAACGCCCGCCGCTTCAGCCGCGAACGCTCCACCGCCCTCGCCCTCCAGCACAGCCTGCTTCCGCGCGGCCTGCCCGCACAGGCCGCGGTCGAGGTGGCCCACCGCTACCTGCCGTGCGGATCGCTGGCCGGCATCGGCGGCGACTGGTTCGACGTCATCCCGCTCTCCGGCGGCCGGGTCGCCCTGGTCGTCGGCGACGTGGTGGGCCACGGCATCCGGTCCTCCGCCACCATGGGCCGGCTGCGCACGGCCGTCCGCACGCTCGCCGACGTCGACCTGCCCCCCGACGAACTCCTCACCCACCTGGACGACCTGGTCATCCACCTCGCCGCCGACGGCAGCGGCGAAGAGGTCGCCGAACTCGGAGCGACCTGCCTGTACGCCGTCTACGACCCGGTCACCCGCCGACTGTGCGCGGCCTCCGCCGGTCACCCCGCCCCGGCCGTCGTCCTGCCCGGAGCGTCCGCCGAGCTCGTCCCCCTGGTCGCCGGCCCGCCCCTCGGCGTCGGCGGCCTGCCCTTCGAGGCGACGGAACGCGAACTGCCCGAGGGCTCGGTCGTCGCGCTCTACACCGACGGCCTGATCGAGGACCGCGACCTGGACCTCGACGGCGCCACCGAGGACCTGTGCCGCGCCCTCACCGCACCCGCCGCCTCCCTCGACGCCCTCGCCGACGACGTCCTGAAAGCCGTCCTGCCCGACCAGCCCGGCGACGACGTCGCCCTGCTCCTCGCCCGCACCCGGACCCTCGGCGCCGACCGGGTCGCCACCTGGGACGTCCCGCCCGACCCCGCCCAGGTCGCCGTCCTCCGGCAGGCGGCCGCGGAGCGACTGACCGCCTGGGGACTGGCGGAGACCGCCTTCGTCACCGAACTCGTCGTCAGCGAACTCGTCACCAACGCCATCCGCTACGGCGCACCGCCCATCCAGCTGCGCCTGATCCGCGACCGCGCGCTCATCTGCGAGGTCTCCGACGCCAGCTCCACCTCCCCGCACCTGCGCCGTGCGCACGCCTACGACGAGGGCGGCCGCGGGCTGCTGCTCGTCGCCCAGCTCACCCAGCGATGGGGGAGCCGGCAGACCGCCCGCGGCAAGACCATCTGGGCCGAGCAGCCCCTGCCCGAGGGCTGATCACGCGCAGGCGCACCCCGGCCCGGGTCCGGCGCGTCCTTCGCGAAGGGCGCGCCGTGCGGCGGCACGTACGTCGCCCCCGGGCGGGCGGAGCGGCCGGCGGGCGGGGCGTGGGTTCGGCACCCGGCAGCCGGCCGGGCCGGATCACGTCCACATCGGGCGTGACCCGGGGGCGGGATCCGGCGATCCGGGAACCCGCGAGCGCCGCGGCCCCGCGCCAGGGGCGTCACCTCCCGCCGGCGTCCGCGGCGACCTGCGCCAGGGTGCGTCCGGTCCGCACCGAACGGGCCCGGCGGGGATCCGGGGTGCCGTGCCCCTCCGCCCGGGCGGGCCCCTTGCGCACCAGCAGCCAGGCCTCCTCCCCGTCCGCGCCGCTCCGGAAGCGGGTGAGGGCGTACTCGCCGTGCAGCTTGCTGCCATGGAGCCGGAAGGTGGCGTGGCCGCGCTCCAGGGACTCCGCGAAGTCCACCGGACGCCCCCGGCGGTCGTGGCTGAGCGGCTCGTACGTCCCGCGGTCCCACACGATCACGGTGCCGCCGCCGTACTCGCCCTTGGGGATGACACCCTCGAAGTCCTCGTACTCCAGCGGATGGTCCTCGGTCGGCACCGCCAGCCGCTTGTCCCCGGGGTCGCCGGACGGGCCCTTCGGCACGGACCAGGACTTGAGGACGTCGTCCACCTGGAGCCGGAAGTCGAAGTGCATCCTTCGCGCGTCGTGGATCTGGACCACGAACCGGGGCGCGCCGTCCCCGGCCCGGGCCGCACGCCCCGACGGCTCACGGGTCCGTTCGAAGTCACGCTTGCCGCGGTACGTCCGCAGCCGGTCCTCCGCCGCCACCTCCGGCTCCTTCCCTCCGTACGCCGTCCCAGGCGCCCCGGGTACCCGCGCGGCGGGCCGTTCAGCCACCTGCCCGTCCCCGGTGGAGCAGTGGCCCACCGCCCCGGCCCCGGCCGTGCCGGCCCGGATAGGGTGAGCGGCGATCAACGTGCACGGGCAGGGGAAGAGGGCGGCGGACGGCATGGGCGGCGGCGCGGACGGCAACGCGGTGGGCGGCGGGCGGCCCACCTCACGGGACGTCGCCCGGCTCGCCGGGGTCTCGCACACCGCCGTCTCCTTCGTCTTCAACGGCCGCGCCGAGGGCAACCTCTCGCCCGCCACCCAGGAACGCATCCGGCAGGCCGCCACCCGGCTCGGCTACCGGCCCGACCCCGTCGCCCGCGGTCTGCGCCGCCGCCGTACGGCCGTGATCGGGCTGGTCACCGACGAGATCGCCTCCTCCCCGTTCGCCGGACGGCTGCTGCGCGGCGCCATGGAGACCGCCTGGGACCGCGACCACCTCGTCCTCACCGTGGACTCCGGCGGGGACGCGGCCAAGGAGGACGCGGCCGTCGCCGAGCTCCTCGACCGGCGCGTGGACGGCATCGTCTACGCGACGATGTCCCTGCGCCGGGTCCGTGTCCCCGAGGGCCTGCACCGCACCCACTCCGTGCTCGCCAACTGCCTGCCCGAGGACGGCTCGCTGCCCGCCGTCGTCCCCGCCGAGCGGGCCGGCGGCCGTACCGCGGCGCGGCTGCTGCTGGAGGCCGGGCACCGCAGGCTGGCCGTGGTCGGCGGGCAGGACGACATCGCCTCGGTGGAGCGGCTGCGCGGCTTCCGGGACGCGCTGCGCGCCGAGGGCGTCACCGTGCCCAGGGAGTGGGTCGTCCGCACCGGCGGCGAGATCACCGGCGGCCACGAGGGAGCCGTCCGGCTGTTCGACGGCACCGCCCCGCACCAGCGGCCCACCGGCGTCTTCTGCTACAACGACCGGGTCGCGGCAGGCGTCCTGCACGCCGCGACCCGGCTCGGGATCGCCGTACCCGGCGAGCTGTCGGTGGTCGGCTACGACGACCAGGAACACATGGCCGCCTTCCTCACTCCCGCCCTCACCACCGTCGCACTGCCGCACCGGGCGATGGGCGAGGCCGCGGCCCGGCTGCTGCTCGACGCCATCGACACCGGCCGCACCCCGCCCGCCACGGTACGACGGCTGGCCTGCCCCGTGGTCAGCCGCGCCTCGGTGGGACCTGCTCCCACGCGCTGACCTCGGCGTCCCCCTCGACCACCAGCTCCGCCACGTCGTCCGGCCGACGGTAGACCCGCTCGGTCACCGTCGCGCGGTCCGCCGCGAACAGTTCGAGCAGGGAGCCGTCGACCAGGAGCCGGACGGACAGGCACGGGCCCGGCGGCACGCTCACCGTGACCGGAGCCGCGCCCCCGGCGCCCTCACGGGGCCAGCCGGAGCGGTCCAGGACGACGGTGCCCGTGTCCGGGCTCAGCCGGACCGTCAGCGTCCGGCCCCGGTCCGCCGCCCGCAGCAGGGTGACCATGGCGCCGCCGCGCGCCGTCACGGTCAGGTCGTACGACGGCGGAAGCGGCACCGCCCGCCCCGGCGAGGTCGCGAACGGCTCGGCGGCGCGCAGGAGTTGCAGCTCGGGGGCGGGTACGAGCCGCAGGGCGCCGTCGGCGTGGACGTCGACGACCCGGGGCGCGGTGAGCGTGCCCGCCCAGCCCGCCGCCAGCACCGCCGCCTCGTCCCGCGCCTCCCACGACCAGCCCCACATCAGGGCCCGGCCGGGCTCCTGGCGGACGGCGGGAGCGTAGAAGTCCCGGCCGTGGTCGAGCCGGCCGCCGGTGCGGGGAAGGAAGCCCAAGCCTCCTCGCGGGTCCGCTTCCAGCCGGCCCGTGAGGTATCCGGTGCCGCGGGGCTCGCCGTCCCACAGGGACACCACCAGGACGTGTTCGCCGGTGGACGTGGCGAACAGCTGCGGGCACTCCCAGCCGGCCGCCCCGTCGTCGAACGCGCCGGCTGCGACCGGATCACGGCCGTCGAGCAGAACGCCCGCGAACCGCCAGTCGGTCAGCTCCTCGCAGTCGTAGAGCAGGACCGACGGGGTGCCGTCGGCGTGGCCGGCTCCGACGAGAGCCAGGCGCCGGCCGGCGTGCCGGAAGACGAACGGGTCGCGGAACATGACCACGCCGAGTCCCGGCGGCGGTCCCGCGACCACCGGGGCGGGCAGCGGCCGCCAGGAGAGAAGCCGGTCGTCGGCCGGGTCGGCGGCACGGGCCAGGCAGACGGTACCGAGCCCGGTGTGGGCGTGGTCGACCCCGGTGTACACCGCCGTGGGCACCCCGCCGTCGTCCACCACACAGCCCGACCAGCAGCCCGCCTCGTCGGGGCCGCCGGGTGTGGGGGTGAGGGCGACGGGGTGGTGCTCCCAGTGCACGAGGTCGGCGCTGGAGGCATGGCCCCAGTGAACGTCGGCGTGCACCGGCGCGGCCGGGTTGTGCTGGTAGAAGAGGTGGTGGCGGCCACGCCAGAGGAAGGGGCCGTTGGGGTCGTTGATCCAGTTGGCGGGCGGGCGGACCCGGAAGCGGGGGGCGGCCGGGTCCGGGGCGGGAGCGGTGGCGCTCAACGGTTGACTCCTGCGGAGGTGATGCCCTCGCGCAGAGGGCGCTGACCGACGACGAACACGGCGACGGCGGGGATCATGGAGAGGACGACACCGGCGAGGACCACCGAGACGGAACCGGTGCCGAGGTTGCCCTGGAGGGAGACCAGACCCAGCGGCAGGGTGTAGTTCTGGCCGGAGGTCTCCAGGATCAGCGGGCGGAAGAACTCGTTCCAGTGGTAGTTGAAGGCGAGCACGCCGACGATGGCCAGGCCCGGCCGGGCCAGCGGGGCGTACACGGACCGGAAGATGCGCCAGGGCCCGGCGCCGTCCAGCATCGCCGCCTCGCCGAGGTCCTTCGGCATACCGAGGAAGTACTGGCGCATCAGGAAGGTGCCGAACGCGGTCGGGAACGCCGGAACGATCAGACCGAGCAGCGTGTCGGTCAGTCCCGTCGACTTCAGCACCAGGAACACCGGAACGATCGTGACCTGCAGGGGGACCATCATGGTCGCCAGGACCAGACCGAACAGCGGCTTCTTGAGGCGGAAGTCGAGCCGGGCGAACGCGTACCCGGCGAGTCCCGCGGTGATCATCTGGCCGAGGGCGATCAACGCGGTCACCAGGGTGGAGTTGAGCGCGAGGAGCCATACGTCGATCTGTTCGAAGACCCCGTGATAGGCGGCGGTGCCGGGATGCACGGGGATGATCCGCGGCGGCAGGTCGAACGACTCCGCGGGGGTGCGCAGCGAGGTGGACACGGTCCAGACGACCGGGCCGAGGGTCAGCAGCGCGCAGACGGTCAGTCCGGCGATCCGCGCCCACGGACCGAGGGTGTGCCGGGCGCGGCCGAGGGACAGGGTCGGTTGGCTCATGGGACTCACCCGGCTCACTGGTAGTGGACGAAACGCCGGCCGAGCCGGAACTGGAGGGCGGTCACCGCCATGATCAGCACGAAGAGCAGCACGCCCACGGCGGACGCCTCGCCGAAGCGCAGCTGCTCGAACGCCCTCTCGTAGATGACCATCACGACGGTGCGGGTGGAGTCGCCGGGCCCGCCGTCGGTGAGGACGTACGGCTGCTCGAACACCTGGAGCGCGTTGATGATGCCGACCACCGACGCCACCAGCAGGGTGGGCGAGAGCAGCGGGAGGGTGACGGTCAGGTGCTTGCGCAGGCCGGTCGCGCCGTCGAGGGCGGCCGCCTCGTGGATCTCCTTCGGGATGTTGTTCAGCCCGCCCACGAACAGCAGGAACGAGAACCCGAACTGCTGCCACACGTACACGACGACCACCGTGGCCATCGCGCCGTGCTCGGAGGTCAGCCAGGGCACGGGAGCGACACCGAACAGCCCGATCAGCCAGTTGACCACGCCGAAGTCCTGGTTGAACAGATACTTCATCACGACCGAGATGGACGCGGCGGACAGCACCAGCGGAAAGAAGAACGCCGACCGGAAGACGGACCGCAGCCACGCCGGCATCCGGCCGTTCAGCGTCAGGGCGAGCGTGAGCGCGATCAGGAGCTGCGCGGCGACCGCGAAGACCATGAAGACGAGCGTGTTGCGGAGGGAGACCAGAACGGTCGCATCGCCGAAGACCTCCCGGTAGTTGGCCGTTCCGGCGAACGCGGGCGCGTCGATCACGTTCCAGTGGAAGAGGCTCAGCACGACCGAGCCGACGATCGGTACGACCGTGAAGACCACGATCCCGACCACGGTCGGCGCCAGGAACAGGGCCGCGAGCAGCCTCGTCCCCCGTTCCCGTGCCGAGGGCCGCACCGCGGCGGCGCCGGGGCTCGCTGCCCGCGCCCGGAGGGCGGGAATCCGGGTGCCGGTGTCCGTCATGCGTCACGCTCCATCGCCTTCTCCAGATCCCCCTGCATCCGGCGCAGCGCGGGCCCCACCGAGCCCGGGCTCGCCAGTGCCGTCCCGGTGTGCTTGAGCAGCACCTGCGTCACCTCCGCGACCTGCGGCGGCGCCGGGACGGGCCCGGTGTCGGGAAACCTGTCGAGGGTGTCGTAGAAGACCCGCCAGCGCGCCGGACCGGTCTCCCGGTAGCGGTCCGCGGTCAGCATCGAACGGCGGGCCGGGGTCGTCTGGTTGGTGGTGAACAGCTCGCTCAGCGTCTCCCGCCGCGCGGAGTACTTGATGAACTCCCAGGCGGCGTCCTGCTGCTTCGAGGTGCGCAGCAGTGCGTAGCCGGCCGCGCCGAACTGGTGCCGCTGGGTGTGCCGGCGCGGGAAGTACTGCACGTCGAAGCCGTCGGCGCGCATCCCGGCCAGATGGAGGCCGCCCGCCCAGAAACCGCCGGCCGGGGTGACCCCGACCCGGCCGGTGGAGAACACCCCGATGAGGTTCTGGCCGTTGCCGCCCTCCGGCCGGGTGCACAGCCCGTCGTGGACCAGGGCGGCGAGGTAGTCGTACGCCTCCACCACCAGGTCGTCCGTGGCCTGCGGGGTCGTCCAGCGGAAGCCGCCGCCGCGGCCCCGGCGCCGGTCCGCCGGGTAGAAGGAGTCCCACAGCCAGGAGCCGCCCGGTGCCTTGGACTCCGCGAGCAGGTTGGTGCCGTTCGCGAACAGCCAGGGGACCACCCCGCCCCACAGCCGGTTGGTCCAGAAGTACGGCGTGAAGTGGGAGTCGCTCGCCTTCTTCATCCGGCGCAGCAGGGCGGTGAAGTCGTCCCGCGTCCAGTCGGCGGCGGGGAAGTCGGCGCCGGCGCGCCGCAGCACCCCGGTGTTGAGGTACATGTCGGCGGCGTTGAACTCGATCGGGAGCTGGTACAGGCTGCCCTCGTACATCATCGACTCCACCAGCGAGGGGTGGACGTCGGCGAAGTACTCCTTCAGTTCGGCCGCGTCCCTGCGCACCCAGCGGTCCAGCGGGACGCCCAGGTGCCGGGCGAACAACTGCACCCCCTCGGTGGCCACGTAGACCAGGTCGGGCGCGGTGCCCGCGGCGATCTGCGTGAGGATCTTGGCGAAGAAGTCCGACCAGTCCACGGCCTGCACCGCGTTGATCCGGACCTTGATGTCGGGGTGCAGCCGGCGGAAGCCGTCGACCAGGGCGCGGACCCCGGCCGGGGCGAACGCGGACCCCAGGGTCGCGACGACCAGCGAGCCGTCGTCGCGGCCCGGGATGTCGGCCCCGGTGAGCCGGTCCCAGCTCGCGGCGGTACCGGCGAGCGCGGCGGCCCCCGCGCCGTAGGCGCCGTACCGCAGCAGGGCGCGGCGGGAGAGGAGCGAGTCGGTCATCCGAACGTGCCTAACTCGTGTTAGTCGAGGAGTGATGCCCCAGATCATGAGAAGCGGGCCGGAGTCGTGTCAAGGTGCGGGAGCGCTTGACCTTTAACGAGTTAGGTCTACAGTCCTGGGAGCCGACGACCCGTCAGGAGGGGACGATCCATGACGCACGGCCCGAGCAGAAGAGCCCTGTTCGCCTCGACCGCCGCCGGAGCCGGCGCGGCGCTGCTGCCCGCGGTGCCCGCCCGGGCGAGGCCCGGGACCGGACCGGCGGCCGGATGCGCGCGCTACCGCGCCGACTACCACTTCACCGTCCCCGACCAGTGGAAGAACGACCCGCAGCGCCCGGTCTGGATCGACGGCGAGTACCACTGCTACTACCTCTACAACGCCGACTACCTCGACGGCGTCGAGGGCACCGCGTGGCGGCTGGCGACCAGCACCGACCTCGTCTCCTTCACCGACCGGGGCATCGCCGTGCCCAAGGACACGACCGTCAACGGGGACGTGTGGTCGGGCTCGGCGGTGGTCGACACCGGCGGCACGGCCGGCTTCGGCGCGGGCGCGGTCGTCGCCGTCGTGACGATGTCACCCGGCGGCGGCACCGACCACCAGGAGCAGTTCCTGTACTACTCGACCGACGGCGGCCGCACGTTCACCCCCCACGGCACCGACCCGGTCCTCGCCAACCCCGGTGTGGCCGACTTCCGTGACCCGAAGGTGATCCGGGACGACGACCACGACCGCTGGGTGATGGCCCTCGCCGAACGCAACAAGATCGGCTTCTACCACTCGTTCGACCTCAGGTCGTGGACGTACGCGGGCGGCTTCGTCAAGGACGGCCTCGGCGTGCTCGAATGCCCCGACCTGTTCCGCATCACCGCCGACGACGGCACGGCGAAGTGGGTGCTGGGCGCCGCCGCGGACGGCACCGGCTCCGGCCGGCCCCCCACCTACGCGTACTGGACGGGTTCGTTCGACGGCGGTGCGTTCACGGCCGACTCCGCGGATCCGCAGTGGCTCGACCACGGCTGGGACTGGTACGCGGCGGTCACCTTCGAGAAGCGGCATGCGGACGGCTCACCGGACCCCGCGGGGCGCTACGCCGTGGGCTGGCTCAACAACTGGGCCTACGCGCACACCACCCCCACGATCGACAGCGACGGTTTCAACGGCACGGACTCGATCGTCCGCGAGATCACCCTGAAGAAGTCCTCCTCCGACGGCTGTTACCTGGCCTCCCGCCCGGTCGCCGCGCTCGACGGGTACGTCTCGCGCACCCTGCGCCTCGGCGACCTGACCGTGGACGGCACCCGCCTGCTGGACCACACCGGCGTCTCCTACGAGCTGAGCACGGAGATCACCTGGTCCCGGCTCACCGGAGCGGGCGTCCAGGTGCGCCGCTCCCCGGACGGCGGACGCCACATCGACGCCGGGGTCTACGGCGACTACGCCTTCCTCAACCGGCGTGGCACCGTCAACCCCGACACCGGCGGCACCCGGCAGGAGAGCCGCACGCCGTTCGACGCGTCGGCGGGCCGGGTCCGGCTGCGCGTCCTCGTGGACCGGACGTCCGTCGAGGTGTTCGTGGACGACGGCCGGTACGTGCACTCCGCCGAGGTGTTCCCGTACCTGGTCGACGACCGCCTGGCGCTGTTCACCATCGGCGGCCCGGCCGTGTTCCGGAACACGGTGATACGGGAGTTCACCGTCCCCCGGCGGGGAACGTCCCGCTGACGGCAGGCAGTGGGCTGCCGGCGGTCAGGAGGCGGGCCGCCGGTGGTCAGGAGGCGGGCCGCCAGCCCAGCGCCGGGCCCAGCACGGACGCCATGTCCGTCAGGATCTGTACGTAGTCCTCGTGCTCGAAGCTGAACGGCAGCGCGAAGGCCACCTCGTCCACCTCACGGAACGCGGCGTGCGCGTGCAGCCGTTCGGCGATCTCCGCCGAGGTGCCGACCAGGTCCGGCGCGAACAGCAGCCGCGCCGGGCCCTGCGGAGAGGCGGTCCTGGGGAGCCGCTCGGCCGCGTACCTCTCGTACCTGGCGCGCTGTGCGGGGCTCGCGGAGTCGGTGGGGATCACCACCAGGCCCTGGGAGACGCGGGCCGCCTCGCCGTCGGGGTGGTGGGCCCGGAACTCCCGGATGTGGGACAGCTGGATCCCGGCGAAGTCCGGCGGCCCGTCGCCGTCTCCGGCCTTGACGACGCTGCTGGTCAGGAAGTTCATGCCGTGCTCACCGGCCCAGCGCGCCGAGGCGAGGCTGCCGCCGCCGTACCACATCCGCCCGCCGAGCCCGGGGGACTGCGGCTGCACCACGTTCGAGTAGGCCTCGAAGCCCTCCACCCCGCTGAAGCCGGTGGCGGGCTCCCCGCGCACGAAGTCCAGCAGCCGCCGCACCCGCTCGTACCCGAACTCCTCGGCGTCCGCCGTGTCCGGGTAGAGGGCCTTGCCGACCTGCTCGTAGTGGGTCGGCGGGCCCACGCTGACGCCCGGGTTCAGACGGCCGCCGGACAGGATGTCCACGGTCGCCAGGTCCTCGGCGAGCCGCAACGGGTTCTCCCAGCCCAGCGGGATCACCGCGGTGCCCAGGCCGATGCGGTGGGTGCGCTGGGAGGCCGCCGCCAGCACCGCGACCGGGGACGAGATGCCGTACTGGAGGTGGCGGTGGCGGACCCAGGCGCTGTCGAAGCCGAGCCGCTCGCCCAGCTCGATGATCTCCAGTGTGGACTCGTGGCCCCGGCCCGGGTCCGCCGGGTCGAACAGGCCGATGGTGAGGAAGCCCAGCTTGCGCAGCGGGCGGGCAGGGGACGGCATGGGCTCCTCCAACGGTTCCGCGTCGGCTCGCCCCGATTCTCGCAGGCGAGTGTGACAACCGTGTGATCACTTCAGCGGGATGACGACCTCGTCCTCGACCGGCGGTTCCAGCTCCTGGGCACGGTTGCCGGTCGCGGCGTGGCAGCGCAGCCGTATCTGCTCAGGGGTGACGTCCAGCCGCAGGAAGCACTTGAAGAACGGCGGACTGTAGGTGGCGGACGACGGCGAGAACAGCTGGGTGTACAGCTTGCGCACCGGAAGCCGGAAGCGTGACGCGCGATCGGGGCGGCCGCCGGTCCCCAGCAGGCTCGCGACGAGGCGGGCGCGCCGGGTGACCCGCGTGTCCGGGCCGGGTGCGCGGGTCGGCTCGATGCCCAGCCGTTCGGCGACGACGGCCGTCGCCTCGGACTCGCTGAGGGTGAAGAAGCGGCGCAGGCGCAGCCGTCGGCCGTAGAGCCGGCTGTAGAAGGCGAGCGAGTCGCCGCGCAGCGGGTAGCAGCGGAACTCCCGCTCGGTGACGTCTGCGACCGACACCCGCGGGATGGTGTGCGTGGCGTGCATGAACGCCCCGCCGCCGCCCGCGACGACGTACTGGATCGTCCGGCCGTCCACGTCGACGGGGTAGCGCTGGTAGTTGTGGATGTCACCGCCGATCGCGGCCACGTAGTGGTGGTCGGGGTCCCGGACGATGTCGTCCACCGTGCCGCCGCCCTCGACGGGGCAGGGGTGGTGCTCGCCGTCGACGTACAGCGGGGAACCGGTGACGAGGATCTTCGGCCGGGGTCCCCGGGAGATCTCGCGCAGCCAGGCGCCCTGTTCGGCGTCGACCGTGCCCAGCAGGCCGGTGTCGATGCCGACGATCCGCACCGGGCCGGCGTCGATCGCCCAGTACGGGCCCGGCTGCTCGGCCTGCTGCCCGGGCGCCGACCGCAACTTCCGTGTCTCCGCGAGCCGTTCACCGTCGGTGGTGCGCGGCCGGTGCCACAGCAGGGAGCGCCACCAGGCGCGGGTGAGCGGGCGGGGCCGGGGCTCGGGGCCGAGGGGCGGGGTGCCGGCGCCGAAGACGCGCATGAACGCGCCGAGGTCCTCGTACCAGTCGTGGTTGCCCGGCACCGCGTAGATCGGCGCGGGGTAGTCCTGGTAGGGGCGGAAGAACTTGTCGCCGTAGTCGTCGGCGCTGCCGACGGGGTAGACGACGTCGCTGGCGATCACGGCGAACTCGGTGCCCTGACCCACTTTCAGGAAGCCGGGTACGACGGCGTACTGCGAGTCGTCGCCCTCACCGGTGTCCCCGATGACCATGAAGGAGAACCGCTCCGGTACGTCCCGCCGGATCACCTTGTCGGCGGGCGCCCCCTCGGCCGCGCGCCGGGCCACCCAGCGGCTGCGGGTGCGGCCGGTGGGGTCCCCGAACCAGGACGCCAGCACGCCGTTGCGGGCGGCCCACAGGATCCGGGGGTTCAGCCACGACAGCTTCTCGACGTGGTCCGGCATCAGCCGCTTGTAGGAGCCGGGTTCGGCCGCGCCCCAGCCGGCGCCCTGTGCGGTATCGCGTGAGGAGTCAGACACGCGGTGCACGGTAACAACGCGCCGGTCGGACCCCGTCTGCCGGGGTCTCGCCCAACACCTGGCGCGGCTCGGCCCGTTCGCGTGCGGTGCGCCGACCGCGCCCGGGGCGCCCTGCTGCCGGACGGAACGGACCGCGGGAACCCGCCTGCGCCGGCCGGGTCGTCAAGCGGCGGTGGCCGTCGCCGTCCGGGCGGCCGTCACGGCCTCCGCGCCAGCCTCCGTGCCAGGCCTCCGTGCTCCGCGACGGTCTCCGGGGCGGGTGAGCCGGGAGCCGACCCTGCCCGGACCGGTCTTCGCGGCACACTTCCACCTGCCCGGCGAGGCCACGGGCTCGGGCGGCACCGGGTGACCGGCACGACGCCGGGCTCGACCGGTTCCGGGCCGGCGGAGCACGCGGTGATCTCCTCTACGGTGCGCAGGTCGTACGGGAGCGCGCCGCTGTCGTCGCAGGCCGCCCGTGCCTGCTCGACGACCGGGTCGGCGCGAGCCGTCGTCGAGGACCGGGTGGCCTCCCGACGGCAGCGGCAACGTCCTCGGCCATGTCGCCGGCCACGACCAGGCCCGCTCCCTCGTCGCCCGGCTCGTGGCCGCGGTGGGCCGCCGAGGGCGAGGGTGCCGGCGGCGACGGCGAGGAGGAGCTCCGGGTCGTTCGCGTCGGCGTCGACGCAGGCGGCCGCGCCCCCGGCGGAGGAGTGGAGCAGCGCCCGGGCGGGGGCGAGCACCATCGGATCGCTGTCAGCTGCTGCGCGTCCGCGCGGCGCTGGAGCGGCGCTTCCGCTCCGCGCTGCGCGCCGACACCCCCGTCCACGACAGGGGCGGAGACGATCCGCGCCTCGGGCGCGAGCCGCTGGGCCCCCGTGTAGCCACCCATCGCCGGCGGCAGCCCCATGGCCGGTCCGGCCACGACACCCGAGGCGGCCGCGCACCAGCGGACCGACACCTCGGTGCCGCACGCGGTCCGCATCTGGAACCACCGGCTCGACGGCAAGGACGACGCGGTGCGGGCAGGGGGGCGACGCGTACACCGCCGTCTTCGTGTGCCTTTTTCCAGCCAAGGCGGGGAGGCCGCGACCTACGACGAACGGCCGCCCCCCACCTCCCGGTTCCTGGCCACGAGCGGGTAGGGAAAACCCTCGAATGACCCGCCATGCGGTGACATGACTCGGTCAATTCTGTCATTCTCCCTGCGCACGCTGATCCACCCCACCGTTCCACGGATCACGGCCCCGCACAGCGCAGCTCACCCGGGCAGCAGACCCCCTCTGCCCGTCTGTCACCGGCCGCCCATCTGCGGCCGCAGCCGGAGGAGTACGAGTGAGACCCCACAGACCCCTTCCCCACAAGCGAGCCACCGTCGGCGCCGCCCTGGTCTCCACCGCGGCCTTCCTCGCCGTCGGGCTCCAGGCGGTTCCGGCGACCGCCGCACCGGCCGCCCCCCACCCCAGCCCGCTGCGCACCGGCGGCCTGGAGGCCAAGCTCAGCCCGGCCCAGCACCAGGCGCTGATCAAGAGCGCCCGGCAGCACACCGCCACGACCGCCCGCACCCTCGGCCTCGGCAAGCAGGAGAAGCTGGTCGTCCGGGACGTCGTCAAGGACAACGACGGCACCCTGCACACCCGTTACGAGCGCACCTACGCCGGCCTGCCGGTCCTCGGCGGCGACCTCGTCGTGCACACTCCGCCCGCCTCGCTGGCCAAGGGGACGGTGAGCACCACCTTCAACAACAAGCGCACGATCACGGTGCGTTCCACCACCGCGACCGTCGGCAAGGCCGCCGCCGCGACCAAGGCCCTGAAGACCGCGAAGGCCCTGAAGGCCGAGAAGGCCACCACCGACAGCGCCCGCAAGGTGATCTGGGCCGGAACCGGAACCCCGAAGCTCGCCTGGGAGACGGTGATCGGTGGCTTCCAGGACGACGGCACCCCCAGCAAGCTGCACGTCATCACCGACGCCACCACCGGCAAGGAACTGCACCGGTTCCAGGCGGTCGACACCGGCATCGGCAACACCCGGTACAGCGGCCAGGTCACGCTGACGACGACCCAGTCGGGCTCGACCTACACGCTGAACGACGGGGCCCGCGGTGGTCACAAGACGTACAACCTGAACCACGGCACCTCCGGCACCGGCACGCTGTTCTCGCAGACCAACGACACCTGGGGCGACGGCACCAACTCCAACGCCGCCACCGCCGGCGCCGACGCGCACTACGGCGCCGCGATGACCTGGGACTTCTACAAGAACACCTTCGGTCGCAGCGGCATCCGCAACGACGGCGTCGCCGCCTACTCCCGCGTCCACTACGGCAACGCCTACGTGAACGCCTTCTGGGACGACACCTGCTTCTGCATGACCTACGGCGACGGGTCGGGCAACAACGACCCGCTCACCTCGCTGGACGTGGCCGGCCACGAGATGAGCCACGGCGTCACCTCGAACACCGCCGGCCTGGAGTACAGCGGAGAGTCGGGCGGCCTGAACGAGGCCACCTCAGACATCTTCGGCACGGGCGTGGAGTTCTACGCCAACAACTCCAGCGACGTCGGTGACTACCTCATCGGCGAGAAGATCGACATCAACGGCAACGGCACCCCGCTGCGCTACATGGACAAGCCGAGCAAGGACGGCGGTTCGGCGGACAGCTGGTACTCCGGCGTCGGCAACCTGGACGTGCACTACTCCTCGGGCCCCGCGAACCACATGTTCTACCTGCTGTCCGAGGGCAGCGGCACCAAGGTCATCAACGGCGTGACCTACAACAGCCCGACCTCCGACGGGGTGGCCGTCACCGGCATAGGCCGCGACGCCGCCCTGAAGATCTGGTACAAGGCGCTGACGACGTACATGACGTCCAGCACCAACTACGCCGGCGCCCGCACCGCCGCCCTCAACGCCGCCGCCGCGCTGTACGGCACCAACTCCGCGCAGTACGCCGGGGTGGGCAACGCCTTCGCCGGCATCAACGTCGGCAGCCACATCAACCCGCCGAGCAGCGGGGTGACGGTCACCAACCCGGGCAGCCAGTCCTCCACCGTCGGCACCGCGGTGAACCTGCAGATCCAGGCGAGCAGCACCAACAGCGGCGCCCTGACGTACAGCGCCTCCGGCCTGCCCGCCGGCCTGTCGATCAACAGCTCGACCGGTCTGATCTCGGGTACGCCCACCACCGCCGGCACGTCCAGCACCACCGTCACGGTGAAGGACTCCACCGGCGCGACCGGCACCGCCACCTTCAGCTGGACGGTCAGCACGACCGGCGGCGGCTGCACCTCGACGCAGCTGCTGAGCAACCCCGGCTTCGAGTCCGGCAGCACCGGCTGGACCGCGACCAGCGGCGTCATCACCACCGACAGCGGTGAGGCGGCCCACGGCGGCTCCTACAAGGCCTGGCTGGACGGGTACGGCTCCTCGCACACCGACAGCGTCTCCCAGTCGGTGACGATCCCCGCGGGCTGCAAGGCGACCCTGACCTTCTACCTGCACATCGACACGGCCGAGTCCGGCAGCACCGCCTACGACAAGCTGACGGTGACCGCCGGTTCGAAGACCCTCGCGACCTACTCGAACGTCAACGCGGCCTCCGGCTACACCCAGAAGACCTTCGACCTGTCCTCGCTGGCGGGCTCCACGGTCACCCTGAAGTTCAACGGCGTGGAGGACTCCTCCCTCCAGACCAGCTTCGTCGTGGACGACACCGCCCTGACGACCGGCTGAGCCGGCACTGACGACAGCGGTCCCGCACCCGGCCGTCCGGGTGCGGGACCGCCCGCGTGTCAGCTCAGCGGATCGAGCGTCAGGTACGCCTGCCGCGGGCTGCCGTCGTGCACCAGCGACTCCTGGTTGCCGACGTCGTCGAAGGCGAACGCGTACGCCTTGCCGTCGGCCATCTGCGCGTGGATCTTGCGCGCGTAGTGGTTGGTCACGGTGTCCTGGTAGAAGCCGGCCGTGGTGGTGTCCGGCTGGTTGGGGTTCACCAGCAGCGTCGACCGGTTGAAACCGGCGCACAGCGTACGGGAGATGGGCCCGCGGACGTTGTCGTTGGGCGCGTCCAGCAGCTTGTGGCAGCCGAAGATGCTGGCCGCGTCGGGCTTCTGGAAGCTGGTGACGACCGCGCCCGAGGAGTTGGTGAAGTTCATGACGTTGCCGGAGACACGTCCGTAGTACTTGGTGTTCGGCTGGTCCGCGAACGGCGTGACGGTCAGGGTCGAGGCCGTGTACTTCTGCCAGACCCGGTTGGCGTAGTCGTCCATCACGTTCGCCGGCAGCGCGCCGGTCTCCACGCCGTACAGGGGGGACAGCGCGCGCAGCACGGTGCCGTCGGAGCGGGTCTGGACCAGGTTCGCCCAGCCGCCCGGCTGGCCGCGCAGCGCGTTGAAGAAGCCGCTCCAGCCGCCGGGTTTGAGGTGCCCGGTGCTGCTCACACTGCCGTCGGCCCGCTGCACCCCGACCGCGTACGGTGCCGAGAACATGTCGACCTGGGTGCTGTTGAGCCACAGCCCGGAGTCGTTGAGCGTGTACTCCGACCAGTTGAAGAGGATGTCCCGGTTGGGGTCGGAGGGGTTCTGCACGGCAGGCTGCACCAGTCCGCCGGTGGTCAGACGGAAGTCCAGCTTCCGGCCGTAGGAGAAGTAGATCCGGCCGGAGAACTTCGGCACGCGGATCGTGGTCGACTGGCCGGCGGCCGGGCCGGGTATCGCCGCGTCCGGTGCGGGAGTCGGCGGGTTGCCGCCGGCCGGCCAGGCGTGGAAGGCACCGCTCGAGTCGGCCCAGCCCTGTCGGCCGGAGGACAGCTGGGTGCCGAGGTCGTAGAGGTAGACGGGCTCGGAACGGCCCGAGTTGTTCGTGATCTTCAAGGGGATGGTGTCGGGGACGGCGGCTTCCGCGCGGTCGGGTGTGCCGAGGGCGACCAGTCCGCCGAGCAGCGCCGTGGCGGCGGCCAGGGGCAGCGCGCGCCGGGTGAGCCTGTGGGGCACTCTCCACCTCCGTGTGGGGTCGGGGTGGTACGGAATTGGTCCGTACCGGCTTGAGAGCGCTCTCAGATTCGTCGCGGGATGCGTTCATGTCAATGACATGGACGGGATCGGTCCCGGCGCCCGCCGGTCGGCGGGTGCCGGGCCGGACCTCAGAACGTGCGCTTGAGAAGGTCGAGCAGCGCGGCCCAGTGCCGCTCGTCGGCCTCCCGGTCGTAGGCGGGTGTGTCCGCCTGGGTGTAGCCGTGCCGGGCGCCGGTGTACACCTCGCAGGTGTGCCGTACGCCCGCGGCCGTCAGGGCCTCCGCGAAGCGCGCCACCTGCTCCGGGGGCAGCGACGGGTCCTCGTCCGCGTGCCCGAAGTACAGCTCCGCCGTGATGTTCGGGGCCTGGAGGTGCGGACTGTCCGGGTCGTCGGTGGCGAGGGCGCCGCCGTGGAAGCCGGCCACCGCCGCGACCCGGTCCGGGTGGGCGCCCGCCGTCCACAGCGCGAGCCGGGCACCCATGCAGTAGCCCGTGACCGCCACCGGGCCGGCCGCGGCGAACGGGCTGTCGGCCAGCCACCGCAGGAAGGCGTCCGCGTCCCGCCTGACCAGGTCCGGCGTCAGGGCGGACAGGATCGGGCCGAGCCGCTCCCAGATGGTGGGGTCGGCACCCGGGTCGATGAACCCGGGCAGGTCCACGACCGGCGTCCGGCCCAGGCGGTGGAACACGTTCGGCACGAGCACCGTGTAACCGGCGCCCGCGAGCCGGTCGGCCATCGCGCGCAGGTGCGGGCGCAGGCCGTAGGCGTCCTGGTAGAACAGGACGGCCGGACGGGGACGGCCGTCGGCCGGATGGACGAGGTAGGCGTCGGCGACGCCGTCCTCGGTGGGGATGTCGACGGTGGTCGCCCGGACATCGGTCATGGTGAGCAGGCCCTCCCTCGGGAACAGGCGGCGGGCGGCGGAACGCCCGCCCGGCGCCGCGGCTACGGCCATGCTGTCACGGCCCGTTCGCGCCGCCGCACCGGGTGACCCGCGGGGTCACTCGAAGCGGCTCGTGTCCCCGGCACCCCGCCGGACGATCTCCGCCTCCCCGCCCGAGAAGTCGACGACCGTCGTCGGCTCGGTGCCGCAGTCACCGGAGTCGACCACGGCGTCCACCACGTGGTCGAGCCGGTCCTTGATCTCCCAGCCCTGGGTCAGCGGCTCCTCCTCGTCCGGCAGCAGCAGCGTGCTGGACACCAGCGGCTCGCCCAGCTCCGCCAGCAGAGCCTGGGTGACCACGTGGTCGGGGATGCGCACGCCCACGGTCTTCTTCTTCGGGTGCTGCAGCATGCGCGGCACCTCGCGGGTGGCTGGCAGGATGAAGGTGTAGCTGCCCGGCGTCGACGCCTTCACGGCCCGGAAGACGTCGTTGTCCACCCGGACGAACTGGCCGAGCTGCGCGAAGTCCCGGCACATGAGCGTGAAGTGGTGCCGGTCGTCCAGCCGGCGGATCGAGCGGATCCGGTCCATGCCGTCCCGGCTGCCCAGCCGGCAGCCGAGCGCGTAGCAGGAGTCGGTCGGATATGCGATGAGCGCACCCGAGCGGACCGCGTCGGCGACCTGGCCGATGCTGCGGGGCTGCGGGTTGTCGGGGTGCACGTCGAAGTACTTCGCCATCCGCCGAGCTTATGCGGTCACCGGGCCGGGGGCGTGCAGCCGGGCCTGCCCGGGGACCTGCGCCCCGTCTGTCGACCAGAGGGCCGGACCTGCCCGGAGCCGTCCCGCACCTCTTCGGACCGTCGACCGCACCGACAGCCCGCACGGCGGCCCGGACCTCACCGGCCGGGCCGGCACCGACCGCCACCGGGCCTGCCCGGCACACGGGCCGAGCCGGACGCCGCACGGCGACAACCGCACCTGGACGCCGCACGACGGCGTGGGCCACGGCCGCCCGGTCCGCCGCGCCGACCCGGACACGGGCCTCTTCGCGGGGCACCGCCGTGCCCTCACCGGTTCCCAGCCGTGTCCGGCGGCGCAGGCGGTCCGGGCTGGGGCGGCGGGTCGCCGCGGGCCGGATCGACGCGCTCGTGCCGGAGGGCGCGGTACCGCCGGCCGACCGGGCCCGGCCGGCGTCCCGGCAGGTCAGACGGTCTTGCGGGCCACGCCGCCGTAGAAGCCGATCTCCTCGGAGCGGGGCGGCGGCGGGGTGTCCGGGCGCCAGTACGGCACCTGGGCCAGGCCGGGCTCGACCAGCTCGAAGCCCTCGAAGAACCGCTCCACCCCGGCGCGCGTGCGCAGATTCAGGGAGGCGGTCGCCTTGGTGTAGACGGCCTGGGCGGCGCTGCGGTCGGCGAAGTCGCCCGTGGCGTGCGTCAGCACCAGGAAGCTGCCGGCGGGCAGCGCGTCGCGCAGCGTGGCGGCGATCTCCCCGGGCCGGTCCGCGTCGGCGAGGAAGTGCAGGACGGCGACGAGGAGCAGGGCGACGGGCCGGTCGAAGTCGATCAGCTGGCGGACGTCGGGGTGGTCCAGGAGGGACCGGGGGTCCCGCAGGTCGCCGAGGACGATGCGGGTCGTACCGGACCGGCTGAGCAGGGCGTTGCCGTGCGCGGCCACGATGGGGTCGTTGTCGACGTAGGCCACGCGGACGTCCGGCGCCACCGACTGGGCGACCTCGTGCACGTTCGGCGACGTGGGCAGGCCGGTGCCGACGTCCAGGATCTGACGGATCCCGCTGCCGACGACGTACCGGACGGCGCGCTGGAGGAACGCGCGGTTCGCCCGTACGCCGATCCGGGCCTCGGGCGCCGCGGCGGCGAGTTCCTCGCCCGCCCGCTGGTCCACCTCGTAGTTGTCCTTGCCGCCCAGGAGGTAGTCGTAGATCCGCGCGGGATGCGGTCTGCTGGTGTCGATGGCCACGGCCTCGAAGCCGTCCTGTGTCACGCGTAGCTCCTCTCCACGGCCGGTACGGCCCCGGTCCGTACCCGGCCGGGCACAGCTTCCCACACCGCCGGTCAACTTCCCCGGCCGTGTCGGGAGTTGCCGCAGGTCGCGACGGTCCGCCCCGGGCGGACCGCCTGCACGGCCGGCGGAGTGCCGCTCCCGCGGCCTCACCCGCCCGGACGTTCCGGCTGGCGCGCACGGGCGTGGCGCCGGAGGGTCGGAACAGGACGCCCGGCGGGTCTTCGCGCAGGGCCCGCGGTGCGGGTACGACCGCCGGGGCCTGGGCCCACGGACCGGCACGCCGCCCGGGCCGCACCAGCGGCGGCGGGCCGACCGGCAGGGTCGGGGAACGGTCAATCCATGCGCTCGGGCCGTTCCCCGCCCCGTCGGACACCGGCCGGTCACGCCGGACCGGGGTCCTGCCGCTGCCGCCCCGGCGGGCGCCAGCCGCCGCTGACCTCCTTGGTCGGCTTGTGCGGGTAACGGCGCTCGGCGTACCGCTGTGCCGCGGAGCCCGGCAGGACGTAGAGCGTCTCCGTCTTGTCCTGCAAGGGGCGCAGCACCGTGTCCAGGTACTGCTTGCGGTCGTCGAGGTAGGGACCGAGCACGTCCTCGCCGGCGGGGCAGACGGCCAGGCAGTAGCCGGACTTGTAGCTGGGCTTGAAGGCGAGGCTCTGCCACATCGAGGCGTTCTCCGGGTCGGTCACCCGCTCCCGGAAGTCGGCGGCGTCCGCGCTGTCGGCCACCGTCTGCGCCCAGTCGGTGAAACCGCTCATGAACTCCCGGTAGTTGTGGGTCGTGCAGGCCAGGGCGTCGAACGCGCCGTCCTTGCCGATCGCGCCGATCGGGCACGCGGCGACGCACAACTTGCAGTCCACGCACGGGTTGTAGTCCAGCGGCTGCCCGTACGCGCTCACCGGGGCGTCCACCAGGACCGTGGCCAGCAGGACGAAGCTGCCGAACCGGGGGTGGATGACATTGCGGTGCAGACCCATCACGCCCAGTCCGGCGGCCACGGCCACGGTCTTGTGGGCCACCACCCAGATCCGGCCCGGGAAGCGCTCCATCTCCTGGGGGAAGCCCGCCGACGGGTTGAGCGCGCGGTGGCCGGCGTCCTGCAGGGCCCGGGTCACGGCGCGGGCGGCCGCGTTGACCTGTTCGTCGGTCTGGTGGAACTCCTGGTTCGCCACGCTGCGGGCGGGGGAGCGGGTGCTGTCCCGGTTCATCCGGACCACGAGGGAGACCAGGGTGCGGGTTCCGGGCAGTGCGGCGAGGACGTGCTCGCGCTCCCCGGCGAGGTCCGGGTGGTCGAGGCTCACGGCGGCGGCGTCGTCCGCGCCGGCCTCACGGCACAGGGCGCGCAGCCAGCCGGCGTCGATCACCGGGGGCCGCGCGGGAGCTGCCGCCCGCTCCGCCCGCTGTGCCAGTACCGCCCGCACGGAGGGGTGGGCGGCGAGTGTGGCGGGCAGCTTCCGGGGCCCCGCGCGCTCGGTGGTGTCCTGCTCGCTCATACTGGCCTCTCCCTGCTGAGTTGGAATTTCAAACTCACTATGGAGGGTGGCCGGGGGTTCGGGCAAGGGGTTCCCGGCCCCGAGGGGCGGCTCGGGGTTGCTGTGGGAAACCGATCGGTTTACGGTGGTGGAAACCGATCGGTTTCCCGCCTGGAGGCACCCGCATGACCTCGATCAAGAACTCAGTCGTCCTGGTCACCGGCGGCAGCCGCGGCCTGGGCAAGGCCGTGGTGGAGGAGCTGTACGCGCGCGGCGCCGCCAAGGTGTACGCCACGGCCCGCGACCCGCGCAGCGTCACGCACCCCGACGCCGTACCCCTCGCGCTGGAGGTCACCGACCCGGCGTCCGTCGCGGCCGCCGCGGCACAGGCCCAGGACGTCACGGTCCTGGTCAACAACGCCGGCATCTCGCTCGGCGCCCGCTCCTTCCTGGACGCGGCCGTGGACGACGTACGCCGGGAGTTCGAGACCAACTTCTACGGGCCCCTGCTCGTCACCCGGGCCTTCGTGCCGATCGTCGAGCGCAACGGCGGCGGACATCTGCTCAACGTCCACTCCGTGCTCTCCTGGGTCGGCGTCGCCGGCTCCTACAGCGCCACCAAGGCGGCCCTGTGGTCCCAGACCAACTCGCTCCGCCTGGAGCTGGTCCCCCGGGGCATCGGTGTCACCGGACTGCATGTCGGCTACATCGACACGGACATGGTCGCGGACGTGGACGCCCCCAAGTCGACGCCCGAGGCCGTCGCCGCGCTCGCGCTCGACGGTGTCGAGGCCGGGGCGTACGAGGTCCTGGCCGACGACCTCAGCCGGCAGGTCAAGGCCGGGCTGTCGGGCGACCTGGCGGCGCTGTACCCGCAGCTGGCCGGCTAGCCCGCGGCTGCCCGGGGCGCGCCCTCATGGGGCCGTCACGGAGGAGCCGTTACGGAGAGCCGTCACGGAGGAGCCGCCAGGGAGAGCAGAGCCGTCACGGCCGTCACGGAGCCGGAGAAAACGGCATGCGCCGGCACGGGCGCCCGCGGTACCGTGCCGGCATGTCGACGCCCCGAATCTCCTAGCCGAGGACCCGCTTCCGCGCCAGAAGTGTGTCCTTTCGCTTTTTCGGAGCGTTTACCGATGATCACCGTTCGTGACGCCGAGCTGCGTGCCGGCGCCCGCCTCCTGCTCTCCGGCGTGTCCTTCACCGTCTCCCCCGGGGACCGGATCGGCCTCGTGGGCCGCAACGGCGCCGGCAAGACCACCCTGCTGAACACCCTCGCCGGGCGGACCCGGCCCGCCGCCGGTGCCGTCACCCGCACCGGGCCGGTCGGCTTCCTGGCCCAGGACTCGCGCGCCGCCGACCCGCCGAAACCGTCGCCGGCCGGATCCTGTCCGCCCGGGGACTCGACAGCGCACTGCGCGCCCTCCGCGAGGCCGAGGCGGCGATGACCGGGGCGGCGGCCGCCGGTACCGCCGACGCGGCGGCGCTGGACCGGGCGATGCACGCCTACGCACGTGCCGAGGCCGCCTTCCAGGCCGGCGGGGGCTACGCCGCCGAGGCCGAGGCGTCCCGCGTCGCGGCCGGACTGGGCCTGCCCGAACGGCTGTTGGCCGAACCGGTCGGCGCCCTCTCCGGCGGGCAGAAGCGCCGGGTGGAACTGGCTCGCATCCTGTTCGCCGGCACCGACCGCACCCTGCTGCTGGACGAGCCGACGAACCACCTCGACGCCGACTCGCTCGCCTGGCTGCGCACGTTCCTCCGGGCCCACCAGGGCGGTCTGGTCCTGATCAGCCACGACACGGCGCTGCTCGCCGACGTCGTCAACCGCGTCTTCCACCTGGACGCCACCCGGGCCGTCCTCGACATCCACAACACCGGCTGGCGGACCTACCTGAGCCGGCGGGACGCGGAGGAGCGGCGCCGCACCCGGGAGCGGGCGAGTGCCGAACGCAAGGCCGCCGCCCTGCACGCGCAGGCCGACCGGATGAAGTCCCGCTCCGCCACCGCCACCACGGCCCGGAGCATGGCCCGGCGGACCGACCGGATGCTGGCCGGACTGGAGCCGGCCCGGCGCACCGAGAAGACCGCCCGGATCCGGCTGCCCGAACCCGCCCCCTGCGGACGGACCCCGCTCGGCGCGATCAGCCTCGCCAAGGCGTACGGCGGCCACCGCGTCCTCGACGGGGTGGACCTGGCGGTGGACCGGGGCGGCCGGCTGGTCGTGCTCGGCATCAACGGCGCCGGAAAGACCACCCTGCTGCGCGTCCTGGCCGGCGCGGAACGGCCCGACGCGGGACGGGTGGTGCACGGGCACGGGCTGCGCCTCGGCTACTTCGCCCAGGAGCACGACACGCTCGACCCCGGCCGCACGGTGCTGGAGAACCTCGCGCTCGCCGCCCCGCACCTGAGCCCGGGTGAGGCGCGGCGCGTGCTGGGCGCCTTCCTGTTCTCGGGCGACGACGCCGACAAGCCCGCCGGTGTGCTCTCCGGCGGGGAGAAGACCCGGCTGGCGCTGGCCGGCCTGGTGCACTCCGGGGCGAACGTGCTGCTGCTGGACGAGCCCACCAACAACCTCGACCCGGCCTCCCGGGACGAGGTGCTGGGCGCGGTCGGCTCGTACCCCGGCGCGATCGTGATGGTGACCCACGACGAGGACGCCGTCGACGCCCTGCGGCCGGACCGGGTCCTGCTCCTGCCGGACGCGGACGAGGACCTGTGGAACGAGGACCACCGGGACCTGATCGCGCCGGCCTGACGCCGAGGCCGGAAAGGTTCGCCGCCGTCGACGTGGAGGCCGGAAGCGGGGCCACCGCCGTGGACGCGCGGGTCGGAGGTGGGCGTCGCCGTGGACGCGCGGGCCGGAGTGGGTGTCGCCGTCGACGCGCGGGTCGGAGGTGGGTGCCGCCGTGGACGCGGGGGCCGGAGGTGGGTGTCGCCGTGGACGCGCGGGTCGGTGCCGCCGTGGACGCGCGGGTCAGAAGTGGGTGCCGCCGTCGACGCGGATCTCGGTGCCGGTGATGAACCCGCCGTCCCGCGAGCCGAGCATCGCGACCACGGACGCCACCGTCTCGGGGCCGGCGAATCCCCGGCCGAGGGCGGGGGAGAGCTTCGCGAACAGGCTCATGTCGGCGTCGGCGGGCAGCCCGGGCCCCTGGCTCTGCCCGCTGACACCGCTGCCGTCGGTCATTCCGCTGGCGATGGAACCGGGCTGGACGGCGGTGAAGCGGATGCCCCGGCCCGCGTACTCGGCGGCGAGGGCGTGCGTCATCGACTGGACGCCGCCCTTGCTCGCCGCGTACGCGGACATGTAGGGGTGCGCGAACGCGGCCGAGGTGGAGCTGAAGTTGACGACCGCCGCGTCCCGGCCGGCCAGCAGGGCCGGTATCGCCTCCCGGATCACCAGGAAGGTGCCGACGAGGTTCACCTGGAGGACGCGGGTGAAGTCCTCCAGGGGCGTCAGGTGGGTGTGGGACGAGCGCAGGATCCCGGCCGCGTTGACCAGCACGTCGAGGCCGCCGAGCGAGGCGGTCGCGGTGGCGACCGTGGCGCGCACGGAGGACTCGTCGGCGATGTCGACGACCAGGGTCGTCAGGCGGTCCGTGTGGCCGGCGGCCTTCTCCCAGGTGTCCCGCAGACCCCGCTCGCTGATGTCGGCGGCCACCACGCTGCCGCCCTCGGCGAGGATGCGCAGCACGGTGGCCTGACCGATGCCGGACCCGCCCCCGGTGATCAGTACACGGCGGCCTTCGTAGCGGTTCATGGTGTGTCTCCTGCCCGGCCCGCCGGTACCCGACGGGATCTGTGCGACGCCGGTTCTCCTGCCGTCCGACGTCCCGATGGCCTTCACGTTACGCCGTAGTGGCACGTTTTGTCATAACGGCATCACGTGCCAGCGACGGGTGCGGGGCCGTACCCTTCTGGAGTGAGCACCAAGCCGTCCTCCTCCCTGACCGAGCGCCGCAAGGCCGCGACCCAGCTGGACATCGCGCACGCGGCAGCCCAGTTGTTCGCCGCGCGGGGGCCGCACGCGACCACCGCCGAGGACATCGCCCGTCAGGCGGGCGTGGCGTTGCGGACCTTCTACCGCTACTTCCGCTCCAAGCAGGACGCGGTGAGCCCGCTGCTCGCGGACGGCGCCGACCGGTGGCGGGCGCTGCTGGAGGCGGCCGAGCCGGGTGAGGGCCTGTTCCGGGCGCTGGAGTCGGCGGTGGAACAGTCGCTGGCGGCACCGGACGAGGAGGCCGCCGGGGCGCTGCTGCGGACCCGGGGGCTGCTGCGCGCGGCCGAGGACGATCCCGCACTGCGCGCGGTGTGGTACCGCGTGAACCAGGAGTCCGAGGAAAGGCTCGTACCCGTCGTCGCCCGGCTCGCCGACGGCCGCCTCGGAGCACTGCAGGCCCGCCTGGTCGCGGCGGCCGCCACGGACGCGATCCGCATCGCCCTGGAGGCCTGGGCCGTCACGGAGGCCGACGTCACGGGCGAGGACTCCCCGGCCGCCCTGGCCCTCCGGTGCCTGCGCCAACTCCTGGGCGGAACGGAGGCGTTGCTGCCGGAGGGGGACTGAAGGGGCCAGGCCGTGTCGGAGTCCCGCAGGGCACTGCGCAGGGTACGGGCACGAGGGTGCGGGACCGCTCGCCTGGTCAGGCCGCGCGAGGCCGGTCCGGCCGTGCCCTTCCGACCCGGTGGCGAACCGCGCGCGGCAGCCGGGTCCCCTCCTGGACGGACGTGACGAGCACGGCACGCTCCGGGGCGCCCGGCCGGCGCACAGTCCGGGGCGGGGCCGACTGTCAGTGGGTGCCCCTACGGTGAGAAGCAGTTGAGGACCTGCTGGAACGGCCGCGGGTCCGCCTGGGGGAGGGGGTGTGCCATGTCCACGGCGTCCTCGGTGTCGACCACGTACCTGGAGCTGTCGCAGGAAGGCGGCGGCGCCCACAAGTTCTACGAGGTGACGGTCGACGGACAGGTCGTGACCGTGCGGTACGGCCGGATCGGCGCCGCCGGGCAGGTGCAGACGACGTCGTTCCCCACCGCCGAGAAGGCACGGGCCGCCGCCGCGAAGAAGGTGGGGGAGAAGGTCCGCAAGGGATACGCCCCGGCCGTCCGGGGCGGGCGCGCCCCGCGCGCGGTGACCCGGCGTCAGGTCAGCTCCGCCCCGTCCACCGCGCGGTCCGTGGCGCCGGTGCTGTGGCGGTTCCGCACCGGCTCCGCCGCGTTCGGCATCCACGTGGACGACGAGCGCTGCTGGGTCGGCAACCAGGCCGGTGACGTCTACACCCTGGACCACGAGGGCGCCGTGCTCGCCCGCTTCAGCCTGCCGGACGGGGTGAAGTGCCTGGTCGCCGACGACTTCTGGATCTACGCGGGCTGCGATGACGGGAAGGTGTACGACCTCTCCTCCAAACTCCCCTTCGCCGCCTACGACATCGCCTCCGACGTCGACATCTTCTGGCTCGACATCCACGAGGGCGTCCTCGACGTCTCGGACCGCGAGGGCCGGCTCACCGTCATCGACCACGAGGACGAACACCAGTGGTCCCGCCGCAGCCACGGAGAGCACGCCTGGATGGTCCGCGCCGACGACCGCGCCGTCTACCACGGCCACCAGCGGGGCGTCACCGCCTACGCACCCGACGGCGGCGGCGAACTGTGGCACACCCCCACCCACGGCGCCGTGCTCTTCGGCTGGCAGGAGCAGGACGCGGTGTACGCGGGCACCGCGCACCGGGTGGTCCAGCGGCTGTCGAAGGACACCGGCGCCGTCGAGGCGACGTACGCGTGCGACAGCCCGGTGTACTCGTGCGCCACCTCACCCGGCGGCCGGTTCGTCTTCGCGGGGGACGCGGCCTCCTCCGTCTACTGCTTCGACCGGGACGGCAGGCGGCTGTGGAAGCTCGGCACGGGCGGCGGTTCGGCGCTGTCGATGCAGTACCGCGACGAGCGGCTGTACCTGGTCACCACCGACGGCTCGCTGGTGTGCGTCGACGCGAGCGAGGCGGCGGTCTCGGCGGCCCAGCAGGGCACGGTTCCGGTGGTGCGGGACGTCAAGCTCGCCGCCGCCCTGCCGACGTACGCCCCGGCCACGGCGGCGGCCGCGGTGGCCACGGTCGACCGGGCGCCCGTCGGGGCCGTGGTGGTGGAGTGCGTCCAGCAGGGCGGCCGGCTCCGGGTGCACGTGCTCTCCGACGGTTACGACTCCTCCTGGAACGTCCAGTTCCCGCGCGCGATACGCGAGCCCGGCGCCCGGTACGTCGTGGACGCCCTGCACCCGGCCGCGGGCGGCTTCTACCGCGTCCGCGGTGACATCCGCCGCCTGCTCTGACCCCTCGTCCACGGAGGGACTCAGCCGCGGGCGGAGGCCGCAACGGACGCGTCGGACGCACCGGAGGCGGCGGCGATGAGCTGCTTCTCCCGGGTCGCGGGCATCGCCCACCGGAAGAGGGGCAGCGCCATGCCGGTCGTCACCACGGCGACCAGCACCAGCACGGAGAAGACGTCCCGCGAGATGATGTGCTCGGCCAGGCCGATGTTGATGAAGATCAGGATCATCAGTCCGCGGGCGTTCATCAGACCGCCGACGGCCCATGACTCCCGCCAGCCGAAACCGATGCTCCGCATCGCCAGGGCGCAGCCGGTGTACTTCCCGGTGACCGCCGCCGCCAGCATCAGCAGGAAGGCGATCAGCATCGACCATCCCCCGATGCCGTCGAGCTGGGTGTTGAGCCCGGAGAAGGTGAAGAAGGCCGGGAGCATGAGCACGCAGACCATGTCCATCATGCGCTGGTGCAGCGCCGCGACGAACGCCGGGTTCTTCGGCATGGACAGCCCGGCGATGAATCCGCCGAAGACCGAGTAGACGCCGATCAGGTCGGTGAACCAGCCGGCGGCCAGGACGACGGCGAGGACGATGTAGAGGTGGTCGAAGCCGAGCCGGCCGGTCCGCTCCACCCGCTCGCCCAGCGGTTTCAGGGCGCGGGCGACGAACACCAGCATCACGAGGGAGAAGAGAGCGGCGAGGCCGATGGTCCCCAGCGCCTTGCCCAGCCCGTGGTTCCCGTGCAGCGCCGTCAGGACGGCGAGGAAGCACCAGGCCGCGGCGTCGTCCAGGGAGGCCCCGAGGAGGGAGAGGCGCCCCAGGCGGGAGTGCTGCAGGTTCCGCTCGTACAGGATGCGGGCGAGCATCGGGAAGGCCGTGATCGACAGGGCCCCGCCCAGGAAGAGGCTGAACTCGCCCATGCCCACGCCGGGCAGCGACATCTCCCCGTGCAGCGCGGCGCCCACCGCCATCCCCAGGACCAGCGGTACCCCGATGCCCGACAGGGCCAGCACGGCGGCCCGGCCACCGTCCCGGGCGTCGGCGGCCTTGTGGCTGAAGCCCGACCCCACGAGGAACATGAAGAGAGTGAGGCCCACCGTGCTCCACACGTAGAGGACCGATTTGACGTCCGCCGAGAAGAACGACGTCTGGCTGTGCGGCCAGAGCTTGCCCAGCACGGTCGGGCCCAGGAGGACACCGGCGACCATCTCGCCGAGCACCCGTGGTTGTCTCAGCGCCACGGCCAGCCGGCCGCACACCCCGGACGCCACCAGCACCACGAGGACGGCGGGCACGACGTCCAGCAGCAGGCTCATGTTCCTGTCCGTCGGCGTGTTGAAGAAGGACATCTCAGTTCTCCTCGGTGTGCCGGTGCCGTGGGTGCTCCCGGTCGCGCACGGCCCACCCGACACTCCGGGGCGCCACCGCACCCGCCGCCGCCAGGAGGGCGCCGACCAGCAGCCAGGCGAGCGCGCCACGGCTGATCACCAGGGCGACGACCAGGGGAGCGATGATCTGTTGCAGGCCCACGCCGAGCCAGAAGAGGGAGACGTAGGCGGATTCCTGGCCGCTGCGGGCCAGACCGTAGGAAACGCCCCAGCCGCCCGCGGACTGGAACAGCTCGCCCGCCGTCAGGGCGACGGCCGAGGTGAGGAGGACCGCGACGGCGGGCACGGCCGACAGGCGGGGCACAAAGGCGAGCAGGGCGCAGCACACCGCGAGGGCGAGCCCGGCCGTCCGCATCAGCCGGGCCGCGGTGGCCGGTTCCTCGGCCCCCCGGCTCGCCCGCACCTGGAAGAGGACGGCCAGGACGGCGTTGAGGACCACCACGGCGGAGACCGTCGACCGGGGTGCGTGCGACGCCTGGGTCACCCACATCGGTATGCCGACGCTCAGCAGGGTGATGTGCATCGTCAGCGCGCCGTTCAGGAGCGCGAGCACGACGTACGGGCGGTCCCGGAAGACGTCGAAGGACAGCGTCCGGCGCAGCCGGGAGGCGTCCGCCGTCGCACCCGGCCGCAGTGGCAGCCGCCCGGCGATGACGGCCAGGCCCACGAACGACGCGGCGTTGGCGAGGATGACCGTGGCGTAGGCCGACCAGTGGTCCGCGAGGAGCGCGAGGCTGCCCAGCAGGGCGCCGCCCGCGTACCCGCAGTTGCGGACGGCTCCCATGACCGCCATGGTGCGCACCCGGGCGTCCTCGGGCACGGCCATGCCGACCAGCACCTGCCCGAGCGGCGCGGCCGCCTTGTCGACCAGGCCCATGAGCACCATGAGCACCGCGAAGGACGTGAAGCCGGGGACGAAGGGGTAGACGAGGAAGCACGCCGCCCGCCACAGGGTGACCAGCACCAGCAGACGTCTGGGCCCGAAGCGGTCGGCGACCATCGCCACAGGCACGGTCGTCACCAGCCCCACACCGGCCGCCAGGCTGAGGCCGGCGGCGACCTGGGAGGCGGACAGCCCGACGGCGCGGGTGAGGAAGACCACGGAGACGGAAAGGAACGCTCCGGTCCCGGTGGCGTCGGCGAGGGCCATCGCGACGAGGCCGCGTTCGGCGCGGCCGGAGGGCCACAGGGCCGTCAGCCGCCGCCCGAGCCGCGTCCACGGCGCCGGCGCGGCCCGGCCGTCCGCCACGCGGGCCCCGTTCCCCGCTCCGGCCGCGTCCCCCGCTCCGGTCTGCTCGGCCGAGGTGTTCCCGTTCGCCATGGCCGTCACCGGGTCCGCACGCGGACCGAGGCGGCGGCGGCGACGGCCCGGCTGTTCGCCTCCTCCGGGGTCCGGCCGGTGGCCAGCGCGTAGCCGTACCGGTCCCAGGAGGACGACCACGGACGTATCCGGTCGCCCTCGCCGACCGTCACCTGGAGACTGTGCACACCCGGACGCCGGCGGGCCTCCGCCACACCCTCCACGGACACCACCTCGCCGGGCGGCGCGGACATGAACCGGATGGCGGCCGCTCCCGCCGCCCGCTGCGGAAGGCGCGGGCGCCGGCCCGCCAGGATCTCGATCAGGGCCGGCCGGATCCCGGTCGCGTAGGCCAGGTCGAGCAGATCGGTCAGGCGGTCGCCGGGGCACCTGCCGGCGCACTCGACCAAAACCAGCTCGCTCCCCGTCATGATCCATTCCGCGTGCAGGATCCCGGACCCGAACCCGGTCGCGTCGATGAGCCGGCGCATCGCGGTGCGCATGTCCCGCTCCGTCCCGGCACCGACCGGGGCCGGCAGGACATGGCCGGACTCCACCGGATGCCGGCCGCCGATCACCGACTTCTCGGTCACGTTGAAGAACTCGATGTGCCCCTCGCGCACCAGGACCTCGACGCTGTACTCGGTGCCGTACACCCGTTCCTCGGCGAGGAAGCGCCGGTCCGTCGGACGGTCCGGCGCATGGCCGGGCTCGGCGGCCTCCAGCAGCGTCCGCCAGGCCCGTTCGGCCTCGGAAAGGTCGCAGTGGTCGAGCAGCTGGACACCGACGCTCGCCTGGCGGTCGGCGGGCTTGACCACCACGGGGCCGCCCTCGGCGAACTCGACGATGTCGCGCGGTCCGTGGATCTCCCGCCAGCGGGGCGCCGGCATCCCGGCCCTGCCGGTGACGTCCCGCAGCAGCAGCTTGTCGCGGAGGATGCCGGCCGCCCGGGACGTCGCGCCCGGCAGGCCCAGCTTCTCCGCGATCGCCGCGGCGGCGGGCACGGCGTACTCCAGGGCCGGCACCACCGCCTCGAACGGCCGGTTCCGGTGCAGTTCCGTCGCGATGTCGAGGCAGTCGCCGCCCTGCTGGTAGGCGGCCGGGACCACGTCGCGCAGGCAGGCCCGGCGCTCCGCCTCCCCGGCCAGGCCGCGGTGCCGGATGTTGTCGGGCTCCTCCAGCACCACGATGCTGTCGTCGGGGACGGCCCCTTCCACCGCGTCCAGGAAGACGGAGCCGAAGCCGACCATGAGAACGTGCGTCACCGGTGGGTCCCTTCGTGGTGCGTCGGACCGCCGTGCGGGCGGACGGCCGGGTCGAGGCTCAGGAACTGGTCGCGCACGAAGGCCACGTTCTCCGCCACCCGCGCGTGGCCGTCCGCGCCGGTCGCGTGGAAGACGGCCCGGCCCGTGCGCCAGTAACCGAGGCGGATGCCCTCGTGCTGCCGTACCTTCGGCCGGGCCCGTGCGTCGAGAGTCAGCTCCATGACGGCGCCGGCATGGGGGAAGTCGTACGAGTTCCAGCGGAACGGGGCCCCCGCCCAGCCGCCGAAGAACGCCACCCCGGCGGTGCCCCGGGCCCGCGGGACGTCGGGCGTCTCGCCGCGCAGCAGGGCCGCGAACCAGATGTCGTAGGCGCGGATCCCGTACGCCTCGGCCAGCAGGTGCACGATGCTTCCGCCGCCGAACCGGGTGTGCAGTTCGACCAGTTCCACCCGGCCGTCGTGCAGCTTCAGCTCCGCGTGCAGCGCCGAGGTCCGGATCTTCAGCACCGAGACGACGTCCTGGAGGTAGGTCAGCACCCGGCCGTGCCATTCCTCGGTGTGCCGGCTCGGCATGACATGGCCGACCTCGTAGTAGTGGGGGACACCGGTGTTGAACTTGTCGGTCAGAGCGAGGAGGCGGACCTCGCCGTTCACACAGACCCCCTCGGCGCTGATCTCGTCGCCCGGGATCACCGACTCCACGATCAGGCGGTCCCGCCCGGACGCGGCGGCCGCGCCGGGGTCGTAGGAGTCCGTCAGGGCGGCCAGGTCCGACGGGGCGGCGATGTGCCGTACGCCGTGGCTGCCGGTGAAGGCCACGGGCTTCACCACGACCGGGAGGTCCGCCGACGCGAGCACCCCGGGCAGGTCCCGCAGCGACGTCTCGCGGCAGTCCACGGCGGTCAGTCCGGCGGCCCGCAGGAGCGAACGGGTGCGGAACTTGTCCGTGACGGCGGCCTCCGTCTCCGCCGGGGTGCCCGGCAGACCGAGGGCCTCGCGGACCTGCGCGGCGAGCACGGTGGTCAGTTCGGTGATGGAGACGACGTGGTCGGGCCGGGCGTCACCGCAGGCGGCGACGACGGCGGACACGCTCAGCTCCTCCACCGGCAGGAAGGTGCAGCCCTCGGGCGGCCGGACCGCGCCGAGCGCCCGCTCGGTGTCGGCCACGACCGGCCGGCTGCCGAGTGCGTGCGCCGCCCGCACGGCGAGTGCCAGCTCGTCCCGGCTCCAGGGCAGTCCCACGATCAGTATCGATGCGCTCACTGGAGTTCCGGGCCCCTAGGCGGTCTTGTCGTCGTCGGGGACCGGGTCGGCGGGGGGCCGCATGCGCAGCAGCCGCGCGTCGCCCGCGATCCGCCCCACCAGGTCGTCGAGATCGTCCGTGAGGTGGACGAAGCGGCCGTGCAGGGCGTCGTAGCGGCCGGAGAGGAGCTGTGCCACCTTCTCGGCGGCGGCCTCCGGCGGCGACCAGGCGCTCTCGGGCAGCGCGTCGAGGTCGGGCCGGCCGGAGGTCATCTCGGTGCGCACCAGCCCCGGACTCAGGTCGAACAGGGTCACCCCGGAGCCGCGGACCTCGTCGGCGACGGCGTCGGTGAGACGCATCAGGCCGGCCTTGGAGACGCCGTAGGCCGAGCCGGCGCCGGACACCTTCGACCCCTGCAGCGAGTTGATGTTGACGATGTAGCCGCTGCGGCGGGCGAGCATCTCCGGCAGTAGGGCCCGGCACAGCAGCGCGGGTCCCCGCAGGTTCGTCTCGATCACCCGCCACCAGTCGTCGGGGTCCCACTCCGCGAAGGGCTGCGGCCGGCCGGCGTAGCCCGCGTTGTTGACGAGCACGTCCACGTGCCCGAACGCGTCGAGGACCGTGGCCCGGACCGCCTCGACGTCACCGCGCCGGGTGATGTCCGCCGCGGCCGTCAGGGCACGGCGGCCGAACCCCTCCACGAGCGCGGCCGTCTCCCGGAGCGGCCCCTCGGACCGTGCGACGAGCGCGAGGTCGTACCCGGACTTGGCGAGCCGCACCGCGATGGCGCGGCCGATGCCCCGGCTGGCCCCCGTGACCAGAGCGATGTCAGGCATGGTTGCTCCTTCGGATTCCGGGGTCGTCCGGCAGACCGGACGACCAGATGCATGCCGCGTAGGCGGCGGCCTTCGTGGCGTAGCGCAGCGTGCCGTGGCTGGCCACCGTCCGCAGGTCGCGCCACCGCCGTTGCAGTTCGTCCTCCACGGCCAGGCACTCGGTGCCGGCCGCCCGCAGGAGCCGGTCCACCGAGCTGAGCAGCAGTTCGGCCGCCTTCGCCGTGCCGCGTGCCTGGGCCGCCGCCCACAGGTCGCCGGCGGAGCGCGCCCCGGTCTCGTCGGCGGAGCCGGCGACACGCTCCAGCAGCAGCGCGGCCATCTCGATGTCGTCCACGGACCGCGACAGCGCGAGGTCGTAGCCGGCCCGCTCCAGAGCGGGGGTGCCGCCTCCGGTCGCGGCGAGCCGGCCGCGTATGCGCTCGGTCCACACGCGCGCCGCGCCCCGGGCCGTGCCGAGCGCCGGAGCGGCGAACGACAGACCGGTCACGGCCCGCAGCGGAACCGAGTAGAGGGTCCCGTGCGGGCCGGCCGTCCCGTTGTTCAACCCGGCGCGCGGGAACGACAGTTCCTCCGGGACGACGGCCTCCCGCACCACCACGGTGTGGCTGCCGGTGGCGCGCATCCCCAGGCTCGCCCAGGTCTCCTCCACCGTGTACGCCTCCCGGGGCAGCGCGAAGAACCGGGCGTCGGTGACCTCGCCCCCGTCGGGACGGGCGAGGAGGAGGGCCCAGCCGGCCGCGGTGCACGAGCTGACGTAGGGCCACCGGCCCCGGATCCGCCAGCCGCCCCGGACCTTCTCGAAGGTGCCCTGCGGCAGCAGAGAGCCGGCGATGAGGGTGTCGGGCCCGTCCCGCCAGATCCGCTCGCGCCCCTCCCGCGGCAGCCAGGCGGTGACGCGTCCCATGGTGGCGGCGAGGGAGGCGAACCACGCCGTGGAGCCGCACGCCTCGCCCAGCACCGCCGAGGCCCGCAGGAACGCGCGGAACGTGCCCTCCGCGCCGCCGTGCGCCCGCGGGACGAAGTGCCGGGCGAAGCCCGCCTCGACGACCGCGGAGACCACCTCCGCGGAGAGCGCCGCCTCCCGGTCCGCGTCCGCCGCCCGCGCGGCGGCGAGCCGCGCGACCGGCCGCGCCGCGTCCACCAGCGACCGCGCACCGCCCCCGTCCGGCGCGCCCGTCACCGGAGCTCTCCCCGTACGACCGCGAGCACGTCCGGGTGGGCGCGCCGGGCACCCATCGTGAACACGGTGTACTCCGACACACCCGACCGGACGAAGGGGTCCTCGGCGATGACGGCGTCGAGTTCGGCGCGGGTGACGCCGCGGGCGAGGATCACCCCGCCGTACTCCTCGGGCCGGGTCTGGCCGGACAGCACGAAGACGCCCGCTGCGTGGTGTTTCTCCAGGTAGGCGATGTGCCCGGGGGTGTGCTTCTCGACCTCGGCGGGATCCCCGACGTGATGCACGATGAGCACGAAGAGCTCGGGTGACATGACCGTCCTTACGTTGGCGGAAGACAGGAGGCTCCGGAAGCCGTGGTGCGGCGGGGCACGGCGTCACGCCGGAGTGACGGCGACCGGCAGGCTGCGCACGCCCCAGGTGAAGTTCGAGGCGTTGAACAGGGCTTCCCCGGTGAGCCGGAACTCCTTGACCCGGGACGCCAACTCCTCGAAGAGAACGCCGAGTTCGAGCCGTGCCAGGCGGGCGCCGAGGCACAGGTGCCGTCCGGCGCCGAAGGTGATGTGCCGGTTGGGGGTGCGCCGGACGAGGAAGGCGTCGGGGTCGGCGAACACGGACTCGTCGCGGTTGGCGGACGCGTTCCACACGGTGACCCGGTCGCCGGGGGCGATGTCGACGCCGCCGACACGGGCGGGACGCAGCGCGGTCCGCAGCGCGTGCACACCGGGCACGGTCCAGCGCAGGATCTCCTCGACGGCCGCCGGGATCGCCTCCGGTCCCGACGAGGAGCGCAGGAGCTCCCACTGTCCCGGGTTCTCCACGAACGCCAGGACGCCGCCGGCCGCCGAATAGCGTGTCGTCTCGTTCGCGCCGGCCAGCACCCCGTTGCAGTTGAAGACGATCTCCTCGTCGGTGAGGGGCCGTTGCCCACCGGTCTCCTCGGACAGCGCGCCGTCCGCCGCGATCCGGCTCAGGAAGTCCTCGCCGGGGGACTTCCGGCGTTCGTCGAGCAGCTCGGCGAAGTACAGGAAGATCTCGCTGTGCGCCCCGGACCGGGTCTGTTCGTCGGCTCCCTCGAAGGCCTCGGTGGCGATGTCCCCGAGCCACTCCCAGTCGGCGCGGGGGACGCCCATGAACGCGCAGACCACCCGGTTGGGCACCTGTTTGGCGATGTCGATGAAGTCGAATGCCACGCGGTCCAGGGCCTCGGTGACGGTCTCGCGGACCACCTGGCGGACGAGCGCTTCGAACCGGGGCATCTCGTTGGGTGCGAAGGCGCCGGCCAGGACCCGCTTCAGGCGGGTGTGGTCCGGCGCGTCGGAGACGATCAGCATGCGCTGGGCCACGGCGGACACCGCCTCGGGGTTGCTGTCCAGCCGCATGCCGTAGCGGGAGCTGAAGGAGTCGTGGTCCGTGTAGACGGCGACGATGTCGTCGTAGCGGGTCACCACCCAGAAGCCGCCGCCGTCCGGGTGGTCGTGCCAGTGGACCGGGGCCTGCTGCCGCAGGTGCCGCAGCGTCGGCCAGAAGGCGTTGGCGGCGAAGAGATCGGGGTCGAGGAGGTCAACTCGCATGGCGGTCCCCTTCTCGGGCGAGCGTCCCCAGCAAGGCGGTGACGTCGTCGGTGCGTTCGGCGCAGAAGTAGTGGCCGCCGGGGAACTCCCGCCGGCGGAAGTCGTCCGTGTGGACGGCCCATGGGGCGAGATGGGCGGCGGTGACGGTGGTGTCGTCCCGGCCGCCCCAGGCCTCGACGGGGACGGGGAGGACCACGCTGCCCGGATCCCGGTAGGTGAGCGACAGTTCCACGTCGGCGCGCAGGGTCTCCAGCATCAGTTCCCGGGTGCCGGGGTCCAGCAGGTCGGGGTCGAGGTCGCGGGCCGCCAGCAGCTTCTCCAGCTCGTCGTCGGCGGCGAGCAGACCGTTGCCCGCCCCGACCCACAGCCGGGGTGCCCGGCAGGCCGCCACCACGAGGGCCACGGGGGTCCTGCCGTGGTCCGCCGTCAGACGGCGTACGACCTCGAAGCCGAGCAGCCCGCCGAAGCTCTGCCCGAACACCGTGCAGGGCTGGCCGGGCGCGAGCAACGCGTCGGCCTCCGCGGTGATCTCCCGCACCGCCTCGTCCAGCGTGCCGGGCATCGGATCCGACCAGCGGGACTCCCGCCCGGGCAGGGCCACCCCGATGACCGACACGTCGTCACCGAGCAGCTCCTGCCAGGGACGGTACTGGCCGCAGCCCGCCCCCGCCGGCGCCAGACACAGCAGCGCGGGGGCCCGCCGGGGCGCCGGATGCCACGGGCGCAGCCACGACCCGCCCATCAGTCGTTCACCGCCGTCGTCCCGCCGCCGGCGCCGGACTCCGCCGCGATCCGGTCGAGCGCGGCGGCCAGTCCGGCGATGGTCGGGGAGGCCAGCAGATCACGTACCGAGATCCGCAGACCGGTGCTGCGCCGCAGCTCGGACACGGTGCGGGCAGCCAGCAGCGAGTGACCGCCGAGCGCGAAGAAGTCCGCGTCCACGTCCGGCACGGACCGGCCGAGTACGTCCTCCCAGGCGGCCTGCACCTGTCGTTCGCGCGGTGTCCGCGCGGCGCGTCCGCCGGGGCGGGCGGCGATCTCGTCGGCCGCCCGCGCCAGCGCGGCCCGGTCCACCTTGCCGGACGGCGTCGTCGGCAGCGCCTCGACGGTGATCACCACCGTGGGGACCACGGCGGCGGGGAGCCGGGTGGCGCAGTGGTCGACGACCCGTGCCGGCCAGTCCGGCGCGGCCGTCTCCGGGCCGCCGAGGACGGCCAGACCGAGGTTGTCGCCCGTGGCGGTGCGGAAGGCGGCGCAGGCGCGCACCCCGGGCAGCTCGCCCGCCGTCCGTTCCACCTCGGGGAGCTCCACCCGGAAGCCGCGGATCTTGATCTGTTCGTCGGCCCGGCCCACGTGGCGCAGTTGCCCGTCCGGCAGCCGGCTCACCAGGTCGCCCGTCCGGTACATCCGCCCCCCGGCCCCGGAGCACGGGTCCTCGACGAAGGACCGCTCGGTGAGGTCCGGGCGGTTGCGGTAGCCGCGGGCCACGCCGGGCCCGCCGATGTACAGCTCGCCCACCTCCCCGGGCGGTGTGGGGCTGCCGTCCTCGGCCAGGATGTGGACGTGGTAGCCGGTCAGGGGGCGGCCGATCGTGGTGACGTCGTCCCCCCGGGCGCTGTCCGCCCAGGTCGCGGCGATCGTCGTCTCCGTGGGGCCGTAGACGTTGAGCACGCGCAGGCCGTCGGGCAGCCGCCGGACCAGGCCGGGCGGGCACGGTTCACCGGCCAGGACCAGCGTCTCCACGCCGTCCAGCGCGTCCGTGCAGGTGGCGAGCAGAGAGGGGGTCAGGCAGACGGTGCGCGGCCGTGCCGCGGAGATCTGCTCCGCGAGGTCGCCCGCGGCCTCGTGGTGCAGGTCGATGATCGCCGTGCCCTGTCCGTGGAGGAGGTGGAGCAGGACGCACCACAGCCACCCGTCGAAGGCCGGGGAGACGGCGTTGATCCCCGTTCCGCCGGAGGGCAGTGCGAGTTCGGTGAGCGCCCGGAGGAAGGTGTCCAGGTTCCGGTAGGTGACCTCGACGCCCTTGGGCCATCCCGTCGTGCCCGAGGTGTAGACGACGTAGGCGGTGTCGTCGGGGCCGGCCGCGGGGAGCGGGGCCTCCCCGGCGGACGCGGCCGTGTCCGGGGGCGTGTCCGGCTCCGTGACGTGGCGCAGGCGCGGGACCGAGGCTCCGGCGGGGAGCCCGCCCAGCAGCATCCGGACGTCGGCGTCCTTGAGGATGTAACTCAGCCGGTCGGCGGGGTTGCGGTCGTCCAGGGGCACCAGGGCGGCCCCCGCCGTCAGCACCGCCAGCACGCCGACGACCTGCCGGTACGACCGGCCGTGGCTGACGCCGACCGCGGTGCCGGGGCCGGCGCCGCCGTCCCGGAGGGCGGCGGCCAGGGCACGCACCTCGTCGCTCAGCCGCCGGAAGGTGAGATCGCCGTCCGGTGCGGACACCGCCGTGGCCTCCGGTGTTCTCGCAGCCCATGCCTCCACTGCTTCGAGCAGGGGAAGCGGCCTGCCCCCGTGGTCCGCTCGATTCACGTTCCCTCCCCTTGCGTCCGGCACGCCGCGGCGCGGGCGGCGTGCCCGGTGGCGTCAGGTGAACAGGTCCCATTCCGCACGGTTCTTGACGGCCCGCCTCGTGCCGGGGTCGCCTTCGAGTTCCGCGAGCAACCGGGCGTTGTGCCGGCGTACCTGGTCCGCCGCCGGCACCAGCGGGCTGTCGGGGGACAGGTCGAGCATCCACAGCGGGCGCAGCTCGGCGCCGCGCAGGACCTTCGCCTCCAGGGCCTTCTTGCCGGCGTGCACCCAGCGGACGCCCAGCTCCCCGGCCAGCCTGATCTGGCTGTAGTAGACAAGGCTGAAGTACTCCTCGCAGCCCACCAGGTGGTCGTAGTCGAAGCTCGCCCACCGCAGGTACACGGCGTCGCCCCACACGTAGTACAGACAGAACCCGATCAGGGCTCCGTCGGGCGCATGGCACAGGGCCACGCGGCCGGCCGGCCCGGTCATCCGCGCGTACCGCTCGAACTCGACGCGGAACTCGGGGGTCCGTGTCGGATACCCGTACTTGAGGGCCATGGAGTTGGCCAGCGCGGGCAGCCGCTCCCAGCAGTCGGGCAGACCGACGTGCGTCATGCGGCAGCCGGCCTCCTCGAAGGCCCGTACCTCCCGGCGGACCGCCACCCGGCGCTTCGACGTCAGGGAGGCGAGCCAGGCGTCCCACCCGCCGGGCGGCACCTCGATCCAGGCGTCGGGTTCCAGCAGCACGGGCTGTGCCTCCACACCGGCGGCGCGCAGCAGCCGTACGTCCTCGGTGCCGAGGTACATCGCCACGCACGCCGTCTCGCGCGTCTCCAGCCGGTCGTGGGCCTGCCGGACCCGGGCGACCAGCTTAACCAGGAGAGCGGGGTCGTCCGAGTCGCGCAGCACGTGGGCCTGGTAGGCCAGTCGGGGCCCGACGAGCAGGCCGCCGGCCGGAGGGGCGGGCAGGTCCCGGCCGGTGAGGATCTTCTGCCAGTGGTAGTTCAGGGGCTGGGACCCGTCGAACTCCACGGTGGGTACGGCCGCCAGTCCGTCCGCCGTGGCCGCGTGCACCGCGCCCACGGTCGCTCCGGGATAGTCGGCACAGTGCCTCAGCCACATGCTCGACGAGTAGAAGTGGTCCGCGGCCAGGGCGTCCCAGGTCTCCGCGTCGAGACCGCCCAGCACACTGTCGTCCGTCATGCCGATCGCTTCCTCACACCGTCCGCTGGGACGGCCTTCCTCTTCGGTGGTGAGCCGTCCGTGACGGCGGGCTCGTCGCCGTGGCCGGGTCCGTCCGGCCAGCGGGCGTAGCGTCGCATCCCGTACAGCAGCGGAGGTCTTCCGCTGGTGACGGTGTGGGCGACCTCTCCCAGCACCACGGTGTGGTCACCGACGGGATGGGTGGCCCGTACCCGGCACTCCGCCATGGCGGCCGAGCAGTCCGGCAGCCAGGGGACCCCCGCGGGCGAGGGCTCCCAGGAGACCGCCGAGAACCGGTCGACATCGCGGGCCGAGAACAGCTCGGACATGTCGCGGGCGTCCCGGTCGAGCATGTTGACGCCGAACGTGCCCGTGCGCACGGCCGCCAGTGTGGCGCTGTCGCTGCGCAGGCACACCAGGAGGGTCGGCGGGTCGGTGCAGACGCTGGCGACCGACGAGCAGGTCATGCCGACGGGCTCACCGCCGGGACCGCGGGCCGTCACCACGGTCACCCCGCTGGGAAAGCGGCTCATCAGGTCCCGGAAGCCGTCAGCGGGCATGGCGGTCGCGGTCGCCGGAGCCGGCGGACGCTCCGTGGAAGTCACGCAGGTAGTCGTACATGGTCGGCAGGGTCCGCGTCAGCTCCCGCTGCCGCCGGGCCACGCCGTCGAACATTCTCTGCGCGGACGCCCGCCCGTCACGGCCGTACGCGAGCGGTGCGATGGGACGCTCCGGCAGCATGCCGAGGCCGGCGAAGATGCAGTAGTAGCTGCCGTTGGTCCAGAAGTTACGGAACTCCGCATCGAAGTTTCCGTAGTACGTCGACTCGTCGGCGGTCGGCAGATTGACAGGAATGCCCTTGAGGTACATCTCCGCCTTCTCGCGGATCTCCTCACCGAGGGTCAGCCCCTTGTTCGCCCGCCAGAACTCCGTGTCCTCGCGCGGCGAGAAATAGAAATGCGCCTGCAGGAAATCGCGGGACTCGTCGTACATCGCCGCGATCTCTTTGTTGAAGCGATCGGCGAATATCGGGCTGAAACTCTTGTCCGGGAAATGCCTGGCCAACTGGTAGATGGCCGCGTACGTGAAGTAGAGGCCGGTCGACTCCAGCGGCTCCAGGAAACAGGAGGACAGACCGATGCTGACGCAGTTCTTCACCCAGGACCGCCGGTTACGGCCCACCCGGAACCGGATGCGGTTGAACTCCCGGTCGGCGGAGAGTCCCCAGAGCGCGGTGAAGTCCCGTACCGCCTCGTCCTCCGTCGCGAAGTGGCTGGAATAGACGTACCCGGTGCCGAAGCGGCCGAGCAGCGGCGTCTTCCAGGCCCACCCGGACTTCATGGCGATGGACGACGTGTACGGCTCGATCCCGTGGGCCGCGTCGTCGTGCGGCACGGGGCAGGCCAGGGCGCTGTCGCAGAGCAGGTGGTCGCTCTGGTCGAGGAACGGTTCCTCCATGACCTGGTTGATCAGCGCGCCGCGGAAGCCGGAGCAGTCGATGAACAGGTCGCCCTCGAGGGTGCGCCCGCTCTCCGTGCGCAGGGAGCGGATGAAGCCGTTCTGGTCCAGCTGGACGTCCACCATCCGGTCCTGGACGTGCTGGACCTGCTGTTTCTCCACGGACCAGCGCCGCAGGTAGTCGGCGACCAGATGGGCGTCGAAGTGCCAGGCGTACCGGGTGGCGGGCCGGCCGTCGCGGTGGCGCGGGGCGAGGTTGCCGTCCATCAGGACCGGGTCGACGAAGCAGCTGTAGTCGAAGGGCAGGTCGGTCTCGCCGCGCGCCGCGCGGTCGGACCAGTGATGGGTGATCGGGACGCCGTCTTCCTGCGGAAGGATGCCGAACGGGTGGTGGAAGTGGTCCGGCCGGCCGTTCAGCATGCGCGCGGTGGGACTGCCCTCACCGGGGGTCCGCCAGTTGATGAACTTCACGGCCATCTTGAAGGAGGCGTTGCACTCGCGCATCCACTCGTCCTCCGGGATGCCGAGGAAGTCGAAGAAGACGCGCTGCAGGTTCGGCACGGTGGCCTCGCCGACCCCGATCTTCGGAATGGCAGGCGCTTCGAGAACCGTGATGCGGACCGCTCCCTGTAACGCCTTGCCGAGATATGCGGCGCTCATCCAGCCCGCCGTGCCGCCGCCGAGGATCACTATGTGTTCGATGTTGTCCGACACCGACATCCTCCGTTTCCCGGGGGCGTGCCCCAGGGTGCATTCTACCCGCGTGCGTCTCCTCGGCAATGGCTTTCCGTGCACCGCCCGCCGCAAACACGTTGCGGCATTTTGCCATATCGTGCACTTACTGTTGTCGGGGGTATCGGAATATGAGGAACAAGTCGCGAAACCGGCGCTCCGTGGCGATTCGCCGGGTGTAAGGCCCCGGCGTTTCCCGAGGGGTTGTACAACCCTGGTCCGGAGTAGTTGGACATCACTGGAGTGCGACCCTATTTCCGGAAATCCATCGGCATGTGCGGGGGCCGGCCGCACACCGGCGCCCGGGCTCCATCGAGCCCGGGCGCCGGTTGCGCAGGTCCCCTTCCGGTCGGGCTCCCCGGCCCCGTCACGGACGCGGGGCGGTCGCCCTTTCCACCATGTCCCGCGCGACGGCGAGGACTTCGGCGCGGTCCCCGGGCACCAGGCCGATCCGGGTGCGGCGGTCGAGGAGGTCGGACTCGTCCAGGGCGCCCTCGTGCCGGACCGCCCAGAGCAGTTCGGCCCGGGTGACGGGGTGGCCGGGCAGGACCGGTTCGGCCAGGGCGGGGTCCTCGGCGGCGAGGGCGTGGACCGCCACGGCCTCGGTGCCGTACCGGCGGACCAGGCGGCGGGGCGCGGGCAGCGCGCGCAGGCGGTCGGGGGCGGCGGCGCCGGTCAGCGGCAGCGCGGCGGTGGGGGAGGGGGCGGCGTCGAGCCCCCGGGACTCCACCACGGCGTCCACGGCGTCCTGCGCCATCCGCCGGTAGGTGGTGAGCTTGCCGCCGACGACGGTCGTGACACCGTCCGGGGAGGCCACCACCGCGTGCCGGCGGGAGATGTCGGCGGTGCGGGCCGGGGCACCGGCGTCCGCGGACGTGTCCAGCAGGGGGCGCAGTCCGGCGAAGGCGCCGACGACCTCCTCCCGGGTCACGGGGACGTCCAGGACGGAGCCGAGCACGTCCAGGAGGAAGCCGATATCGGTCTCCGGCACCTCCGGCACATCCGGGATGCCGCCGTCGACCGGCTCGTCCGTGAGCCCGACGTAGACCCGGCCGTCGCCCTGCGGCAGCACCAGGACGAAGCGGTTGGTCTCCCCGGGCACCGGGATGTGCAGGCCCGCCGGCAGGGTGCCGAGACGCTCCGAACGCAGCACCAGGTGGGTGCCGCGGGACGGGCGGATCCGGATGCCGTCGGCGAGGGTGCCCGCCCACACGCCGGTGGCGTTGATCACGGCGCGGGCCCTGATCTCGCCTTCCTCGCCGGTGAGTTCGTCCCGGATCCGGGCGCCCGCCCCGGTCAGCTCCAGCGCCCGTACCCGGGTCAGCACGCGGGCGCCGTGCGCGGCGGCCGTCCGGGCCAGGGCGGTGACCAGCCGGGCGTCGTCGGTCACCTTGCCGTCCCAGGACAGCAGCCCGCCGCGCAGCCCGGCCGCGCGCACCGAGGGCGCCAGGTGCCGGGCCTCGGTCGCCGACAGCCGGCGCGGGGCGGGCAGCACCTGGCGCGGGGTCCGGGCGGCCAGCCGCAGCACGTCCCCGGCCCGGAACCCGGCCCACGCCAGCGAGGCCTGTGCCCGGGAGACCAGCGGGGTCAGCGGCAGCACGAACGGCTGGGCGGCCACCAGGTGCGGGGCGGTCCGGGTCATCAGCACCCCGCGTTCGACCGCGCTCTCGTGGGCGACGTCGAACTGTGCGGAGGCCAGATAGCGCAGCCCGCCGTGGATGAGCTTCGAACTCCAGCGGGAGGTGCCGAACGCCAGGTCGTGGGCGTCCACCGCGACGACGTCCAGGCCGCGGGCCGCCGCGTCCAGGGCGGCTCCGGCGCCCGTGGCGCCCAGTCCGACGACCAGGACGTCGGCCACCCGGCCGTCCGCGGCCTCGGCCAGTTCCCGGCGGCGCCGGTGGATGCTGAGGGACGAGCCGGGCGCGGCCTCGGTGTGGCTCATGGCGTCAGGGTCCTCTCCAGGAGGGTGCGCAGCTCGCCGAGGAACGCGGCGGAGTCCAGCTCCGGATCGTCCTCGTCGGTCATCGTGCGCAGGGACAGGGTGAAGGACTGCACGGTCAACAGCAGGGCGCGGGCCTGCCGTTCGGTGTGGCCGGGCCGCACCGACCCGTCCGCGTGGCCCTCGCGCAACGCGTCGGCCAGCAGCGCCAGCAGCGCCTCCTGACTCGCGCCGCGCCGGTCGAGGACGTACGGCAGGAGCAGTTCCGGATCGACGTCGACGATCTTGTGGAACAGGGGGTGCGCGCGGAACGCCTCGACGCCGGCCACCATTCCGTCCACGATCCGGGCTCGCGTGGTGACGCCCGGCGCGGGTTCCGGTATGGCCCGGGTGGCCACGCCGATCCACTCCCGGGTCATCAGGTCGCCGACCAGGGTGCGCAGATCGGGCCAGCGGCGGTACAGCGTCATCCGGGAGACGCCGGCGCGGCGGGCCACGTCGGCGAGCGTGGTGCGGCGCACCCCGACCGCCAGCACACAGTCGCGTACCGCGTCGAGCACGGGGTCGTTGTCGGAACCGTTGCCCGAGCCGCTCTCGGAGCCGTTGCCCGAACCGTTGTGACGAATAGGCGTCATGTGTCACAGTGTAACGCCCCGGGGCCCGGACGGAAGCGGTCCGGCCCCGCGGAAGGCAGCCGAGCCGCGCCCGCCCGAGCACCGACCGAGCACACCGACCAGCACACCGACCTGTGAGGACGACCGTTCAATGGACATGCTGTGGAACGGCTGGGGCGACCCGGCCAAGGCGGCACCGCTGCCCGACTCGGTGACCGGGCTGCTGCGCGACCTGCTCGGCGTCAAGCCGCGCAGCACGCCCGCCCTCGCCCTGGAGGACATCCGCCCGCCCGCCCCCACGGCCGCCCCCGCCGCCCTGCGGGCGCTCGCCGCGGCCGTCGGCGGCGAGGAGCACGTCCGTACGGACGCGGAGAGCCGTGTCCGGCACACCCGCGGGAAGTCCACCCCCGACCTGCTGCGCATCCGCGCTGGCGACGTCACCGACGTCCCCCAGGCCGTCGTCCTGCCCGCCGACCACGACGAGGTCCTCGCGGTCCTGCGCGCCTGCGCGGCCCACGGTCTCGCCGTCGTGCCCTTCGGCGGCGGCACCTCGGTGGTGGGCGGACTCGCCCCCCAGCGCAGCGCGTTCGTCGCCCTGGACCTGCGCCGCATGAACCGCCTGCTCGACCTCGATCCCGTCTCCCGCACCGCCGTCCTCCAGCCCGGCCTGCGCGCCCCCGAGGCCGAGGCCCTGCTCGCCGGACACGGCTTCACCCTCGGCCACTTCCCGCAGTCCTTCGAGTGGGCCACCATCGGCGGCTTCGCCGCCGCCCGCTCCAGCGGACAGGCCTCCGCCGGATACGGCCGCTTCGACGACATGGTCCTCGGACTCACCCTCGCCACCCCCGAGGGCACCCTCGAGACCGGCCGCGCCCCCCGCTCCGCCGCCGGACCGGACCTGCGCCAGCTCATCCTCGGCTCGGAGGGCGCCTTCGGCGTCATCACCTCCGTCACCGTACGGATCCGCCCCCGCCCGGAGTCACGGGTCTACGAGGGCTGGCGGTTCGGCTCCTTCGAGGAGGGCGCCGCCGCTCTGCGCCGGCTCGCCCAGGACGGTCCCCGGCCGACCGTGCTGCGCCTGTCCGACGAGACCGAGACGCTCATCGGCCTCGCCCAGCCCGACGCGATCGGCGCCGGCCCGGCCCAGGGCGGAGCGGGCTGCCTGGCCGTCACCGGCTACGAGGGGACCGCCGAGGACACCGCCCACCGCCGCGAACGGGCGGCGGCCGTCCTGACGGACTGCGGGGGCACCCCGGCCGGCACCGAACCCGGCGAACGCTGGGCGCACGGCCGCTACTCCGCGCCGTACCTGCGCGACGCCCTGCTCGACGTCGGCGCGTTCGCCGAGACGCTGGAGACCGCGGCCTTCTGGTCCGCCGTCCCCGGCCTCTACACGGCCGTCCGTACGGCGCTCACCGACACCCTCACCCAGGCCGGCACCCCGCCCCTCGTCATGTGCCACATCTCCCACGTGTACGAGAACGGCGCCTCCCTGTACTTCACCGTCGTCAGCGCCCAGGGCGAGGACCCGGTGGCCCACTGGGCGCCCGCCAAGCACGCGGCCAACGAAGCCGTGCTGGCGGCCGGCGGCACCATCTCCCACCACCACGGGGTCGGCACCGACCACCGCGACTGGTTCGTCCGCGAGGCCGGCCCGCTCGGCGTCTCGGCCCTGCGCGCCGTCAAGCGCCGCCTGGATCCCGAGGGACTGCTCAACCCCGGCGTCCTGCTGCCCACCGACTGACCCCACCGACCCGACCCGACCGCCTGCCTCGGAGGCCCATTCGATGCGCCAGTTCACCGCCGTCGTCAACCCCACCGCGGGCGGCTCGACCGGGGCGGCGACCCTGCTCCAGCTGGCCCGGCTGCTCCGCGCGGCCGGCGCCGAGCTGGAGACCGAGTACAGCCGGAGCCTCGCCCACGCCCAGGACATCGCCCGCACCGCCGGAGAACGCGGCCGGATCGTGCTGGCCGTGGGCGGCGACGGCATCGCCGGCGGCATCGGCGGCGCGCTCAGCGGCACCGGAACGGTGCTGGGCCTCGTACCCGCCGGCCGGGGCAACGACTTCGCCCGCGCGCTGCACCTGCCCGCCGAACCGGACGCGCTCGCGGAGATCCTGCTGCACGCCGAGCCGCGGCCCGTCGACACCATCGAGGTGGAGTCGGCCGTCCACCCCCGCACGGTGGTCCTGGGCAGCGTGTACGCCGGCGTCGACGCGGAGGCCAACCGGCACGCCAACAACGCCCGGCTGCTGCGCGGCGCCGCGTCCTACTACGCGGGCGGCCTGCGCGCCGTCACCACCTGGCGGCCGGCCGGCTACCGCGTCACCGTCGACGGCGAGGAGCTCCACCACCGCGGCTACACCGTCGTCGTGGCCAACTCCCCCTACTACGGCTCCGGCCGGCTCATCGCGCCCGGCGCCCGCGTCGACGACGGCCTGCTGGACGTCGTGCTGATCCGCGAGGCCCCGCGCCGCCTGTTCTTCACCCTGATGAACGAGTTGAAGACGGGCGCCCACGTCCGGCGCCCCGAAGTACGGGTCCTCCAGGGCCGGGAACTGCGCGTCGAGGCCGACCGGCCCGTCCCCTACGGCGCCGACGGCGAGGTGGAGGCCGCCCTCCCGGTGACGCTGCGCGTACGGCCCGGGGACCTGCCGATGCTGTACTGACAGGTGCGTCACCGGCCCGCCCTGGGTAGGTACGAAGTGCCGGGGAGGGAGACGAATGACGCTTGAGCGGGCCGAGGGCGTGGTGCGGGCGGTCGTGGTGTACGACGGGCGGGTACTGCTGGTGCCGGACGGAGACGGCTGGGCCCTGCCCTCCGGTACCCCGGAGCCGGCCGAGACCGCCCAGGCCACCGCGGCACGGATCGTCTACGAGACCACCGGCTACCTGGTCGACGGCACCGAGCCGCTGAACCCGCAGGGGACGGCGGGCGGAACACCGGGCGGATCGGTGGGCGAGACGGCCGTGGTGTGCCAACTCCTGACCGAGTCACCGTCGTCCGGGGGCCGGTTCACAGCGGAACAACTGCGCTGGACACCGATCGAGGAGACCGCGGGGACGCCGTTGCCGGGCCCGGTGCGGACGTACCTCCAGGGGCACACGCCTGTCTGAACCTCCCTGCGCCGGCCCTGCGCTCACCCGGGTTCGCCCCCGGACCGCTCCGCGCGGAGCATGGAGAAGATCACCTGGTCGTGCCACCGGCCCTCGCGCCACTGGGCCGAGCGCAGGACGCCCTCCCTGACGAAACCCGCCTTCTCCAACGCGCGCTGCTCGGCGAGGTTGGCGCGGTCCGTCCAGGCCTGGAGCCGTTCGGCCCTGGTGTGGTCGAAGAGGTAGTCGGCCAGCAGCCGTTGGGCCCGGGTGCCTATGCCGCGGCCGCGCGCGGCCGGCACCAGGCCGATCGCCAGGGTCCAGCAGGTGGAGGTGGCGGGCCGCCCCCAGGTGCCGGGGAACCACTCGACCCGCCCCACCGTCCCGCCCGCCTCCGCCACGGACAGCACGCCGCCGTCGGGGGTGAGCAGTCCGCTCTCCGCGAACCGCCGACGCAGGCCGGCCGGGGAAACGAAGCCGAACCACTGGTACGGGCCGGTCCCCTCCGGCCCGCTGAACTCCCGCTCGAACAGGTCGAGATCCTCGACGGTCACCGGACGCAGCGTGATCTCATCGGACATGGCGGCACTCCTGATCCTCTCGGCCACGGCAGCCGCCTCCTGCGGCCGGCGTGGGCAACGGCGCCCGACTCTCCCACACGTCGAGCCGCGCACGAGAGCCCCGCCGGACGGACCGGCGCTCCGTCGTACCGGACGGCGCTCGAACAGGACCGCACCGGACGGCGGACGGCCCGACGGCACCGCGTCGGGCGTGGGTCCACGGGTGGCACTGGGTCGGGCGCGGGTTCTTCGGGAGTAAAGGGTGTGCGGGTCGCCCGGAAGGCACCGTGTCGGACGGCGGCCGGGACGGCACCGCGTCAGGCGCCGGGCCCCTCGGAAGCCACCGCGTCGGACGACGGTGGCTCGGACGGTACCGGGTCAGGCGCGCGTCCCTCGTCCGGTACCCCCTCGCTCGCCCCCGCGTCCGGACACCGCGCGAGGAACCGCTGTCGGTCGACCACCACGCGTTCGATCTCGCCCCTCGCGACCACCCGGCCCGAGCCGTCGACGGCGCGTACCGCGAAGGTGAGGCGCCGGTCCCCGGAAGCCGAAGCGGGCTCGGCGGTCACCTCGACCTCGCCGCCCACTCCCGTGGCCCGCAGATGCTCGACGCGGACCGCCGTGCCCACGGTCGTCCGACCCGCTTCCAGGAGGGGGACCGCGGCCCGTACGGTGGCCGCCTCCATCCAGGCGATCAGCCGGGGTGTCGCGAGGACGGGAACGTCACCGCTGCCCATCCGGATCGCGGTGTCGGCGTCGGTGACCTCATGGCGCATCTCCTCACGCTGGCGCTCGCGGACCGGCCTCGCCCGGACGAGGTACGGCCGCACACCGCCCCGTCGTCCCCAGGTGGCCGCGTTCACCCCCCTTCCCCGACCGCGACCGTCCCCGACCGCCGTCGGCGGTCTCCGCTTGCGGTGCCGTCCGCACCGGGTTTCAGTGGGTACTGACCCCCGGCTGCCCCCGGCCCACCCCAGCCGCCCCCCCAGCCGGCCCGGAGCCGACCCTGACCCGCCCGGCCTCCCTCCGGCAGACACCTTCCCCGGATCGCTCCCCCTCGCGCGCCTGGAGCCGCCATGTCGATGTCGTTCGGTGCACCGTTCGGTTCGTCGGACCCGTTCAGCGAGCTGCTGAACCGCTTCTTCGGTATGTCACCGGCGTCCTCGCCCCCCGCGGTGCAGCGCGTCCCCATCGGACGGCTGCTCACCGAGTCCTCGCAGGAACTGCTGAACCTGGCCGCGCGGCGGGCCGCCGACGACGGCACCTCCGACCTCGACACCGAGCACCTCCTCTGGGCGGCCACCCAGGTCGCCCCGTCCCGCCGGCTGCTCTCCCAGGTCGGCGTGGACCCCGACACGGTCGCCGCCGAGCTGGCCAGGGTCCTTCCACGCGAGTCCGGCGAGCCCTCCGCACAGCCGGGCCTCACCCCCGCGGCCAAGCGCACCCTCCAGGCCGCCTACGCCCAGTCGCAGGCGGCCGGCGTGTCCTACATCGGCCCCGAACACATCCTGAGCGCCCTGCTCGGCGACAGCGACACGGGCGCCGCCCGGATGCTGCGGGCCGAGGGCCTGGACACCAAGCGCCTTCCCGGACTGGGCGAGGAGGGGGCGCGTCCGGAGGGAGCACAGGCCGAGCGGAAGCAGCCCGCCACCACCCTGGACGAGTACGGCCGGGATCTGACGGAGGAGGCGAAGGCCGGCAGGCTCGACCCGGTCGTCGGGCGGGCCGAGGAGATCGAGCAGACCATCGAGATCCTGTCCCGTCGCTCGAAGAACAACCCGGTGCTGATCGGCGAACCCGGGGTCGGCAAGACCGCCATCGTGGAGGGGCTGGCCCAGCGGATCGTGGCGGAGGAGGTCCCCGAGGCCCTGAGGGGCAAGCGGGTCGTCTCGCTGGACCTGTCCGGCATGGTGGCGGGCGCGCAGTACCGCGGACAGTTCGAGGAGCGGCTGAAGAAGGTCATCGAGGACGTGCAGGCGGCCGGCGGCGACATCATCCTCTTCATCGACGAACTGCACACGGTCGTCGGCGCCGGCGCCACCGGCGAGGGATCCATGGACGCGGGCAACATGCTCAAGCCCGCCCTCGCGCGCGGTGAACTCCACGTCGTGGGCGCCACGACCATGGACGAGTACCGCAAGTACGTCGAGAAGGACGCCGCACTGGAGCGCCGGTTCCAGCCGGTGCTGGTCCCCGAACCCACGGTCGAGGAGACGGTGCAGATCCTGGAGGGGCTGCGCGACTCCTACGAGGCCCACCACCAGGTCCGCTTCGACGACGCGGCGTTGGTGGCCGCCGCCGAACTGTCCGACCGGTACATCAGCGACCGCTTCCTGCCGGACAAGGCGATCGACGTGATGGACCAGGCCGGCGCCCGGGTGCGGCTGCGCAGCGCCGGGCGCTCCACCGAGATCGTCAGCCGTGAGGACCGTATCGCCAAGCTGCGCAGGGAACTCGAACAGGCCGTCTCCGCCGAGGACTTCGAGAAGGCCTCGGAACTCAAGCGGGAGATCGCCGAAGCGGAGGGCGAACTCGCCGGCATCGAGGAGCGCCGCGAGGGTGTCGTCTCCGTCACGGCCGCCGACATCGCCGACGTCGTCTCCCGCCGCACCGGCATCCCGGTCTCCCAGCTCACCGCCGACGAGAAGGAGAGGCTGCTCGGGCTCGAGGAGGAGATGCACGCGCGGATCGTCGGCCAGGAGGAGGCGGTCACCGCGGTCTCCCAGGCCGTACGCCGCAACCGGGCCGGCATGGGAGACCCCAACCGGCCCGTGGGGTCCTTCCTCTTCCTCGGCCCGACGGGCGTCGGCAAGACCGAACTGGCCAAGACCCTCGCCGCCCTGCTGTTCGGCGAGGACGACCGCATGATCCGGTTCGACATGAGCGAGTTCCAGGAGAAGCACACCGTCGCCCGGCTGGTCGGCGCGCCTCCCGGATACGTGGGGTACGAGGAGGCCGGCCAGCTCACCGAGAAGGTCCGCCGCCGGCCCTACAGCGTGGTGCTCTTCGACGAGGTGGAGAAGGCCCACCCCGATGTCTTCAACACCCTCCTGCAGATCCTGGACGACGGACGGCTGACCGACGCCCAGGGCCGCACCGTGGACTTCCGGCACTGCGTCGTCATCATGACGTCCAACATCGGCGCGCACCGCATCCTGGACCACAAGGGGGACGTGTCCGAGCTGAGGGACGCGTTGATGGACGATCTGCGCAGCCGGTTCCTGCCGGAGTTCCTCAACCGGATCGACGACATCATCATCTTCCACGGCCTGACCGAGGGCGACCTGGGGCGGATCGTGGACCACCTGCTGGACGAGAGCCGGCGCAAGCTGCGCGCCCAGGGCCTGGGCCTGGAAGTCTCGGAAGCGGCCAAGAAGCTGCTCATCGCCCACGGCCACCAGCCGGAGTTCGGTGCCCGGCCGCTGCGGCGGACGATCCAGGCGGAACTCGACAACCGCATCGCCACCATCCTGCTCAGCGGCGAGGGCGAGCCCGGTGACACCATCGTGGCCGACGTACGGAACGACTCGCTGCACTGCTCGGTACGGCGGGCCGCGTCCACCGCGCCCGCGGACGCCGGATCCTGACGTACCGTACGCACCCGTCGGGGCTCCCCCCTTCCGGGGGCAAGTTCCCGCTCGCTTTGGGACGTCTCCACGGCCGCTCGCCGGTCACTCCCCGATCGACTCGACCACGGCCGACGCAGGCCCGTCCGGGGTCTCGTAGTGAACGGTGTCCCCGGGCCCACGCCCGAGCAGGGCACGGCCCAGCGGGCTGTCGGCGGTGACCAGCGTCTGGTCCAGTGCCTCGGCGACCTCCCCGATCTGCAGGACCTCCGTCGCCCCGTCGGAGAAGCGGACGGTGACGGTGCTGCCCACGCCGACCACGTCGGTGGGCGCGGGTCCGGCCGTCTCCGCCTGGCTGAGCCGTTCGGTGATGTCTTCGATACGACGGTCCAGGCGTCCGAGCTGATCGGCGCGCCGCAACTCGTCGGCCTGGTCGGCCTGGTCGCCCACCGAGAGGTCCCGGAGCGTGCCGGCGACCAGTCGGCGCTCGGCCTGCAGGTCGGCCAGTTCCTGTTCCAGCGCACGGCGGGCCTGTGCGCTGATCGGCTCGGGAACACCGGTCATGGTGTCTGCTCCTCTGGGGGCGGAAGAACGCGCGGAAAGTCCGGCATTCCGCATCATAGCCAGGCGAATCCTCGACACCGCCTCCGGTGGAGTGCCCAGGGGTGCGGGGATATCTTGCTTATGTCCTCTATGTCCCGCCGACGGAGCACACCGTGCTCCGCTCCCTGTCCCAGGAGGTGCCCATGTCCTCGAAGCGACGCCGGAAGAAGAAGGGGCGGCGCAAGCACGCGGCCAACCACGGGCGGCGCCCGCAGTCCTGACCCGCCTCACCGCGTCCGCGGCCCCTGGCCCAAGTCCTCGTCGGTCACGGGGTCTTTTCGTCAGCCGTCCAGGGCGTCGCGGACGCTGGGGTAGCAGGGGAGGAGGGGGGTGAGGCCGACGATCTCCAGGGTGCGCAGGACGGACCTGCGGACCGCGGCCAGCCGCAGCCAGCCCGCCGGAGCATGGGCCTGGTGCGCGGCGATGAGCACGTTGATGCCGCTGGAGTCCATGAACGGCACCCCGCTGAGATCCGCCACCGTGCGCGCCCCGTCGGGATCCGCCGGGGCGAGGGCCCGGCGCAGGGCACCGGAGGTGTGGTGGTCGACCTCTCCGACGACCGTGACGACGGTGACACCGTCGACGGCGGACCGGGTGACCGACAGCCCGTCGGGTTCGTCGTGTTCGTCCTGCTCGCTGCTGCCTGCGGTGTCCGCCACGCGTTCCTCGTCCACGCTCGCCCGATCTTTGCCCAGAGCTTTTCTCTCCGAGGAGGCTGCCCCGGATCGCGCGGAGGATTCCCCGCAACCTCTGACGCCTCTCGTGTGTCCAGTACATGACGGTGCCGTACCTGGCGGTCATGACCAGCCCGCCCGCCGTCCGGCATGCCGACGCATGCCGTTGTGCACACCCCTGCGCATACCCCTGTGCATACGAAGAGGAGATCCACCGTGCGCGCACCCCTCCGTTCCACGGCGGCCGCCGTGGCCGCCGCGGCCATCGGCATCGGCGTCCCCGTCCTCGCCGTCCCCGTGGCGTACGCCGAGGAACAGACGCCCGACCTGGTGGTCTCCGCCCTCCCGGCCGCCTCCCCCAAGCCGGGCGAGATCTACGACAACGCCGTCACCGTCACCAACAAGGGCACCGCGCCCGCCGACGGCCTCACCTTCCGGATCCGGCTGACCCGTGGGCTGGACTTCCCGGACCAGGTCGCGGGCTGCACCTACTCGACCCTCGCCGACCACGTCCGGCAGGCGCTGTGCGAGCTGGACACGGTCGTTGGGCCCGGCGCCTCGATCACCACTCCCGTACGGTTCAAGGCCCTGCCCCACGCCCTGATGGAGGCGGTCGAGTACGGCACGGGCCGTACCGGCGAGGCGCCGGGGGAGGGCTTCGACGACAGCTACCGGCGGCTGACCCTGACCGCGGACAGCACGGCCGACCTCGCGGCGGAGGGGGACCTGGTGGAGGGCGCGCCCGGGAGCCGGGTGACCGTCACCGCCACGCTGCGCAACCACGGCCCCGGCTGGATCGGGACCCAGGACAGCGACGACCAGCCGGCCCTGATGGTGCGGATCCCGCAGGGAACCGTCGCCAAGGAGGTGCCCGGGGACTGCGCACCGTTCGGCGTCGACGGGCCGACCGGACCGTCCGAGCCGGGCCACACCCGGTACGTCTGCCGGCCCGCCGGTCACACCATCGACGTCGACCAGTCCCTCGACTACACCTTCGTCCTGGAGATCGGCAAGACCGCACGGAGCACCAAGGGAGCGGTGACGGTCAGTTCCGTGTACGGCATCCACCCCGCGTTCGACGAGAACCGGGCGAACGACACGGCCTACCTCGCCGTCGACGTGACGGGCGGCGGGGAGCCCGGCACGAGCACCGCCGGCGGCACCACGGCCGGTGGTGGCACGGAGGGCGGGGGCGACGACCCGCACGGGCGGTCGACGGGCGGCTCCGGAACGACAGGAACGACAGGAACGACGGGAACGGGGGGAACGGCCGGAACGGCAGGAACGGCGGGAGCGGCCGGCGCCACCGGGACGACAGGGGTGACGGGCACGTCGGGTACGACGGCCGCTTCCGGCTCGGCGTCCGCCGCGTCCACGACGTCCGGTTCCGGCACCGGCGGAACCCTCGCGAGCACCGGCGGCGACGGCGTGCCGCTCCTGGCGGCCGGCGCGGTGGGCGCGACGGTGCTGGGCGGACTGGTGCTGGTGGCCGTCCGGCGCCGCGACGCCGCCAAGTGACCCTCCGGCTCCCGGTACGCCCACCGGAAACCCCTGCCGGGAGCCACCGGTAAGTCCGGGCCCCTCGACAACTCGTACCGCCTGACGGAATATGTATGCCGCACAGCGGAAAACGACAGAGGGGGCGCATCGGTGAGGGGGCGGGGCGTGCGGCGGTCGGACGGTGCCCGGTGGTGGCGTCGAAGACGGGGGGTGGCCTGCGCGCGGGCCCTGCTGCGCGGCCCGGCACAGGTGATGTTCCTGGCGGACGCGCGGACCGGCGCCCTCTTCTGCCTCGCCCTGTGCGCGGCCGACTGGCGCTACGGCGCCTACGCGCTGGGCGGCGCCGCCCTCGGCACCGGCACCGCCCGGCTGCTGCACGTCGCCCCGGACCGCGTGGCGTCGGGTCTGGAGGGCTTCAACTCCTGCCTCCTCGCCCTCTGTTTCGCGGTGTTCCTCGACCCGGACCGGCCGGCGACGGCGGTGCTCGCCGCCGCCGGCTGCACGGTGGCCGCGGTCGTCACGGCGGCCGTGATCCGCCTGCTGCGCGTGTGGCACCTGCCCCCGCTGACCCTGCCGTACTGCCTGCTGGCCGGCGCGGTCACGGTCGCCGCGCCCGCCTTCCGGCGGATCTGGCCGCACGGCGGCAGCCTCGCCGCGCTGCCCGGCGCCGCCTCCGGCCCGGGCGATCCCCGCCCGGGCGAGCTGTGGCGGGCGTTCTTCCGCAACGTGTCCCAGGTGTTCTTCCTCGACGAGTGGTACGTGGGTGCGCTGCTGCTCGCCGGGCTCTTCCTGGCCGGCCGGACGGCCGGGCTGGTGGCCTGCGCCGGCAGCGCGACGGGCGTCCTCACCGCCTGGGCGCTCGGCGCGCCGGCGGCCCGGATCGCCGACGGCACGATGGGCTGCAACGCGGTGCTCGTCGCCCTCGCCCTGTGCGGTGTGTTCCTGGCGGCCGCCCCGGCCACGCTGCTGTACGCCCTGCTGGGCGCGGCGACGGCGACCGCCGTGACACCGGCCGTCGCCCATCTGCTGGCCCCCGCCGGCGGCCACGCGTTGACCTGGCCGTTCGTGCTGACGACACTCGGCTTCCTGGCCGCCGCCCGCTCCTTCCCCCGCCTCGCCACCCCGGCCCCGCCCGAGCCGCCCCCGTCCCGCCCGGGTACGCCGGCCCCGGCGGCGTAGCCCCGGTGGGCGCCCCGCGGACCGCGCCGGGCGCCCAGGAAGGGCACGTAGACTCCGCCACCTGTGGATCCCGTGGGCATCCGCGCTGCTCGGACACGGTGTTTGCTAGATTGCGCAACCCCGCGACCGACCCGGCGCGGGCGCGACCGTTCAGGGGAGTGGAAGATGAGCGACCCGTGGGACGGGCCGGCCGGCCAGGCCACGCGCGGCCCCGGCGTACGGGTTCCCCGGCAGCGGGGGACCGAGGCGGGCGGTGCGCCTCCGCCGGGCGGCCGGGCCCCGAACCGGGCGGCACTCAAGCGCGGGCGCGGCGGAAGGCGGGGAGGCCAGGGCCGCCCTGCCGGGCGCGGCAGGCGCCTGCTGAAGCTCGCCGGGATTTGCCTGTCCGTCCTCATCGTGGTCACCGCCGGTGCCGGCTGGTGGTTCTACCAGCACCTCGACGGCAACATCCGCAGCGTCTCGCTGGACGGCAAGGGCGGCACGGAGAAGGCCGACGCCTTCGGCCGCACCCCCATCAACATCCTCGTCATGGGTTCCGACGGCCGGACCAGCAGGACGGACTGCAAACTCGGCGGCGGCTGCTCGGGCGGCGGAGTGCAGACCGGCAGCAACGCGGACGTGCAGATGGTGCTGCACATATCCGCCGACCGCTCCAACGCCACCGTGCTGAGCATCCCGCGCGACACCATGACGAAGGTCCCGGCCTGTAAGGAGAGGGCGGGCGGACGGTCCACGGCCGGGTACTACGGCCAGATCAACAGCGCCCTCCAGTACGGCCCGGCCTGTCAGGTGGCCACCGTCCACCGGCTCACCGGCATCCCCATCGACCACTTCGTCAAGCTGGACTTCTCCGGCGTGGTGAAGATGTCCGACGCGGTCGGCGGCGTCTCCGTGTGCGTCAGCGACGACGTCTACGACACCTACTCGCACCTGAAGCTGTCCAAGGGCGCCCACACCCTCAAGGGTGTCGCGGCCCTCGAGTTCGTACGCTCCCGGCACGGCTTCGGCGACGGCAGCGACCTCGGCCGTACGATCTCCCAGCACATCTTCCTCAGCGCGATGATCCGCAAGTTCAAGAGCGCGGGCACGCTCACCGACCCCACGGCGGTCTACGGCCTCGCCGACGCCGCCACCAAGGCGCTCACCGTGGACGACGGCCTGGGCAGCGTGAAGAAGCTGATCTCGCTCGCGGACGACGTGAACAAGGTCCCGACCAGGCGGATCACCTTCACCACCATGCAGACGGCACCCGACCCGGACGACGGCGACCGTGTCGTGGTGGGCGCGGGCGCGCGGTCGCTGTTCGCCACGATCGCCGACGACCAGCCCCTGACCACCGGGTCGGGCGGGAAGTCGGCGGCGGCCTCGGCGACCGCGGAGGCCAAGCCCACCGCCTCCGCCGTACCGGCCGCGGGGATCGCGGTGACCGTGGAGAACGGCACCACGGTCACCGGCCGTGCCTCGGCCGTCGCCACCGCCCTCACCGGCAAGGGCTTCGGCTCCGGCACGACCACGGCCAACGCCCCGAACCCCGCCACGGCCACCACCCTCACCTACGGCGCCGGCCGGAAACCCGAGGCGCGGACGGTGGCCAAGGCCCTCGGCCTGCCCTCTTCCCACGTCAAGCAGGGCACCGGCACCGGACTCGTCCTCGTGATCGGCAGCGACTGGCCCAGCGGAACGAGCTACCCGGGCGGCGCCTCCTCGCCCGCGCCCGCCGACACCAAGGACGCCGTCGGGGGCGCCCACGCCTCCACCGCCGACCAGGCGAAGACCTGCGCCAAGGTGAGCCCCTACAAGACGGTCACCCTCGACGGCGTTCCCATGACCCCGGCCCAGGCGTACACGGCGGCGCGGAAGAGGCCCGACTCCGACGCCTGAGCGGCAGCCGCCGGGTTCAGAGCTTGCGCCAGCGCGCGTTGCACCAGGAGAAGAGGCCGAACGCGGCGAGGCCGAGCGCGACCAGGGCGAGCATCCAGGGGCCGGCCGGGAGGTCCCGGAAGGCACGCAGGGTGTCGTCCATGCCCCGGGCCTTGCCCGGCTGGTGCTGGACGGCCGCGATGAGGGCGAACACACCGGCCGCGGCGAAGACCAGGCCACGGGCGCTGCCGCCGGTCACCCCGAGGGCCTCCACGACCGGCCGGGTCCGGGCGGACATGTCCTGCGTCCGCAGGTGCTTGCGGAAGGTCCGCCGTATCGCCCGTACCGCGACCCACACCCCCGCGATCACCACCGCGACACCCGCGAGACCGAGGATCCACTGGCCTCCGGGCCACTCCAGGACCCGGGCGGTGACGTCATCGGTGTTGCGGTCCGAGGCGCCGCTGCCGCTGCCCCGGTCCCCGGCCGCGTAGGCGAGCACCGAGTAGGAGACGAAACAGTAGAAGCCGAACCGGTACAGGGCGGCCGCCCGGCGGGAGAGCTTCGTCCCGTCGGGGCCGGCCGCGCCGAACACCGCCTCCGACAGCCGCCACACCGCCATCCCGGCGAGTGCGATGCCCACGACCCACAGCATCGCGGCCCCGAACGGCTGCCGGGCAAGCTGGCCGAGGGCGCCGCCGCGGTCCGCCTGGCTCCCGTCGTTGTCCCCGCCGAAGGCGATCCGCAGTGCGATGACCGCCACCAGTACGTAGATCAGCCCCCGGGCCGCGAAGCCCGCCCGGGCCGCCACGGCCATGGCCGTGCTGTCCGCTACCCGCCGCGCCCGGGACCGTCCCCGCAAGGCCCATGACTGTGCATCCATACACCGCCGACTGCCCCCGCACGCCGGTACGACACCTGCCCGCCGGTCACGTGAGGGGGATTTCCGTACCTCCGGACCACGACCGGGGCGGGGGACGCGGGGCCGGGGGGTCATGAGAGCAGGGCGGGGGATGCGCACAGTGCGGGCCGCGGTGTTCGCGGCCGCCTGCGTCGTCCTCGCGGGCGGGGTTCGCCGGGGCGGCCTCGGCGCCGTACGGGATCCGGTCGTCGAGCGCCGGGCGCAAGTGCCACTGTGTGCCAACTGCCCGAGCGGGCCTTCCCGTTGACGTTCCGTGCGGTATGGTACGAGCGGTTTGGTTTAATTTTCAGCTGAGGGAGGGTCCATGGCTCAGCAGGAGCGAGCTGTTCGGACCCGACGTGCTGTTCTGGAGGCCGCCGCGGCCGTCTTCGCGGAGCGCGGTTACGCGGCCGCCACCATCGCCGAGATCCTCAACCGGGCCGGTGTCACCAAAGGTGCCCTGTACTTCCACTTCGACTCCAAGGCGGCCCTCGCCCGGGGTGTGCTCGAGGAGCAGATGAGGACCGAGTACCACCTGCCGCGCGAGCTGAAGCTGCAGGAGTGGGTGGACGCCGGCATGACCCTGGCCAAGCGGCTTCCCCGGGAGCCCATCCTGCTCGCCGGTGTCCGGCTCTCGGCCGATCTCCAGGGCCAGGACGTCCTCGGCGGCGCCTGGCCGGCCTGGGCCCGGCTGACCTCGTGCGTGCTGACGGAGGCCAAGGAGCGCGGCGAGGTGCTCCCGCACGTCGTGCCCGAGGAGACCGCCCAGATCTTCCTCGGCGCCTGGATCGGCGTGCAGTTCGTCTCGCAGGCCGTGGCGGGCTGGGCCGACCTGGACGAGCGGATGTCGGGTCTGTACGACCACCTCCTCCCCGCGATCGCCGCCCCGGCCGTCCTCGTCCGTCTGGACACCGCGCCGGACCGCGGCGCCCGCGTGATCGCCGAGGTCCACGAGAAGACCGCCGCCCTCACCGGCGTCTCCGGCTGAACCGGCCGGCACTCCGGCGCCCCCGTACGGCCATCTCCCGCGCGGCGCGGCGGGCGCACCTGTCGGCGCGAAACAAACCGCTGGGGCGGTTCTGGCACGACCTCCCTTCACGCACGGGCGGCGGCCGGGACCAGTCCGGGGGCGAACCGGAAGGAGACCGCCTCCATCAGGGGCCTGCGCTTGGTGTTCTGGAACGCGGCGATGCGCCACTCGCCGTCCGCCTCCCGGACCAGCGTGTACGTCTGGACCTTCCCGAGCCGACGGGGCCGGCCGCCCTTGTACGTGTCGCCGCGCCCGGTGACGACCGCCGTGTCCGGGCCGAGGAAGCGCACGGCGACGACCTCGTCCGCGAGCAGGGTGTCCTTGAGGAACGTCGTGAACAACACGCGGTGGCTCTCGGTGATGTCCTGGCGCCCCTGGTACAGGGTGCCGACGTAGGTGGCGTAGCTGGCGTCCTCGGTGAACAGACGGCCGTAGGCGTCGGCGTCGTGCCGGTTCCACGCGGCCACCAGGGCGTTCAGGACGGCGGTGACGGCGGCGGAGTCGTGGGGCGTGGGCATGGCGGAGGTCTCCCGTCGTGGTTAGACTGGCGCAGAATCTTACTAAGAGAAGTATCTGCATACGTGCAGAGATTTGGGAAGGGGGTAACCGTGCCGGATTCCCGGAGCCACGGGGACGAGGAGCGCGTGGTCTTCCGTCAGTACCTGGACGCCGTGGGCCTCCACGGCCTGGCCGGCGCGGAAGCCGCGGGTCTGCAGTCCTCGGAGTGGTACGCGCTCAGCCTCATCACCCAGGAGGGCACCCTCACGCCGGGTGAACTCGCCACCCGCACCGGCCTGACCACGGGTGCCACCACCCGCCTGATCGACCGCCTGGAGCGCGCCGGATACGTGCGCCGGACCCCCGATCCCACGGACCGCCGCCGCGTGCGCGTCGAACCCGTCCCCGACGCGCTCGCCCGCGTGGAGGAGGTCGTCGGCCCGGCCCGCCGCCGTCTCGCCGAGGTCCTGGCGCACTACACGCCCGACCAACGCGCGCTGATCTTCGACTACTTCACCCGCGCGGCCCCCGCGTTCCGCGCCGCGACCGAGGAGATCCGGGCGGCGGCCCCCCGCAGGCGGACCAGGGGAGCGGGCTGACCCGGACGCGCCCCCGGTGGTCGCCGGCCTGGTGCCGGGAGCGTGCGCGGTGCCGCCGCGCGCGTCCCGTGCTCTTCGACGGCCGGATCCCGCCGGTCCGTTCCGCGCGTACGCAGTGTTCCGGCCGGTCCGTCCTGAGCCCGCTGGTCGCTTCCCGGCCATCTCCCTTGCGGCTGCCGGGCGTTGGCGGGCCGTTCACCGTCCGGACCCGGACTCGCGGCCTCGCGGGGACGTTCACGTCGCGTCCGCGGTTCGGGGCCCGCGGTCGGCGCGTCCGGTGAGCGGACGTGTGTTCGTGGTCACTAGGATGTGAGGCCAAGACAACCATGTGACCGGCCTGTTGGAAGCGGGCCGGTCAGGGTCGCCGATGCCAGGGACCGCTCCCCGGGCTGCGGTGATCTTCCTTCTCAGGAGGACCCTCCGCATGTTCCGACGAATAGGAACCGCCGTCGTCCGTCATCCCGTGTGGACGATCGTGGCGTGGCTGATCGCAGCGGTGGCGATAGTCGCCACCGCTCCGAGCCTGCCCTCCAACAGTGACGAGAGCAGTTTCCTGCCCAAGAGTTACGAGTCCATCAAAGCGGCGGATCTGCAGCAGAAGGCGTTCCCCAGCGCCTTCACCCCGTCCGCGATCGCGCTCTACCAGCGCACCGACGGCGGCAAGCTCACCGCCGCCGACCAGAAGGATGTCGCCCGGATCACCACCGAACTGGGCGGGAAGCACATCGACCAGGTGCAGAAGGTCGTCCCCGGCCAGCCGTCCAAGGACGGCAGGTATGCCCTGACCCTGGTGCAGATGGACAGCAAGAACGCCGGCCAGCCCAAACAGGCCGACGCGGCCAAGGTGTTGCGTGAAGAGGCCAAGAAACTGGCCAAGGGCACCCACCTCGACGTCAAGCTCGGCGGCTCCGCCGCCCAGGCGCTCGACCAACAGGACTCGTCCAAGCGCGGCGAGGCGTTGATCGGCATCGGCACCTTCGTCATCATCCTGGTGACCCTGCTGATCATCTTCCGGGCCCCCATCCTCGCCGTACTGCCCCTGCTGCTGATCGGCCTGGTCTCCGCCGTCGCCAACGGGCTCATCGCGTACGCCACCAAGCTGTTCGACCTGGAGGCCAACAGCTCGATCTCGTCCATCCTCATCGTCGTGCTCTTCGGCGTGGGCACGGACTACTTCCTGTTCCTGATATTCCGTTACCGCGAGAGCCTGCGCGCCGGTGACGAACCGAAGCAGGCCATGATCAACGCGGTCGGCCGGGTCGGCGAGGCCATCGCCTCGGCGGCGGGCGCGGTCATCATCGCGTTCCTCGCCCTGGTCCTGTCCACGCTGGGCTTCCTGAAGCAGATGGGCCCGGCGCTCGCCATCGCGGTCGGCGCCACCCTGGTCGCCGGCCTCACGCTGATCCCCGCCGTGGTCTCCCTCATCGGGCCCAAGGTGTTCTGGCCCTCCAAGTCCTGGCAGAAGGAGCCGCAGAACGCCCGCTTCGCCGCCCTCGGCCGGGGCGTCCAGCGCCGCCCGGCGCTGACCGCCCTCGTGTCCGGTCTCGTCCTGCTCGCCCTGTCGCTGGGCACCTTCGGCTACAAGGCCACCTTCGACCTGGCGTCCGGCTCCATGCCCAAGACCAAGGAGTCGATGGTCGTCCAGGACGAGATGCAGAAGGCGTACTCGGCGGGCGCCGCGGCACCGACCGACGTCTACCTCTCCAGCACCGACGGCAAGCCGCTGGACAAGGCCGCCTTCGACGCGTACGCGCAGAAGCTCGGCGCCGTGGACGGCGTCGCCAACGCCCGGATGACCCAGCTGAACAAGGAGGGCACCACCGCCGACTTCACCGTCACCCTCAAGTACGAGGCGTCGACGGACAAGGCGATCGACGCCGTGGGCCGCGTCCGCGACGTCGCGCACTCCTCGGCGCCCGGCGGCACGGAGGCGCTCGTCGGCGGCATGTCCTCGATCTACAAGGACATCAACGCGGCGGTCAACCACGACTACCGGACGGTCTTCCCCGTCGCCGCCATCCTCATCATGCTCATCCTGGGCCTGCTGCTGCGCAGTGTGGTCGCCCCCTGGTACCTGATGGCCTCCGTGGGCCTCGGTTTCGGCGCCACCCTCGGCGCGACCGTGTGGATCTTCCAGGAGGGGCAGGGGCACTCGGGCCTGATGTTCATGCTGCCCGTGATCATGTATCTCTTCGTGGTCGCGATCGGCACCGACTACAACATCCTCATGATCGCCCGGCTGCGGGAGGAGGCCCGCGAGGGCCGGGATCCGCGCGAGGCGGCCGGCATGGCGCTCCGGCACGCCGGGCCGACCGTGGCCGCCGCGGGCTTCATCCTCGCGGCGACCTTCGCCACGATGATGCTCGCGGGCAACTCGCTGCTGTCGGAGATGGGCTTCGCGGTCTCCTTCGGTATCGCGGTGGCCGCGTTCGTCATGGCGATGTTCTTCACCCCGAGCCTCACGGCCCTGATCGGCCACGCGGCCTGGTGGCCGGGCCACGGAGACCGGGCGGAGGTGACGCCCGCCGGGACCGGGGCGTCCGGACCGGTCCTCGGTGAGGAGGAGCGGGACGGTACCGCCCACGATCCCGCCGGGCGCCGCGGCTAGCGGCATCCGGTGTGACCGGTGAGGTCCTGCCGGGCCGTGCGGCCCGGCAGGACCTTTTTTCACGGCGGTGGCCGCCGCCTGTCCTCCGCGTCCGAGGCGGCCGGGGACGCTCAGCGAGCCGTGTCCGCCAGCCGCCGCAGGGTCTCGACCGCCCGCTCGGCCTGGTCGTGGGGCACGAAGAGGTGGTCGTGGTGGAAGCCGGCGACCACGTTGCAGCTCAGGCCCTCGTCGGCGAGGGCGCGGGCGACGGCCGCGGTCAGCCCGACCGCCTCCAGCGCGGAGTGGACGCGCAGCGTGATCCACCCGGCGACATAGTCGTACGCCATCCCCGCCGCGTCCGCTTCCGCCTGCGGCACCACGAGGGTGAGGCCCTCCTGTTCGGCGACCGTCACCACCGGGGAGACCCCGGAGGGCACGCCGCCCTCGGCCATGGTGAAGACGTAGCGGCCCGGGTTCAGTTCCGGCCGCATCCCGCCGAGCAGGGTGCGCAGATCGGTCTCGCCCGTCACGGCCCCCACCCTAAGGGCCGCGCACGCCCGCCGCCCGGCGGGGGTCGCCGGCTCCCGGCCGGGCGCGCGTGGTGTGCTCGTGTGAGCCCTGGACGCGCCCCCGGCCGCGCGACAAGACTGCGCTGTCGGTGGACGGCCGGCCGGCCTCGTCCGCCCGCCGTTCGAGCCGTTCGTGCAGGTGAGCACCAGAAAGGCAGGGGGACCGCTGTGCTGTTGCGTCTGCCCACGTCCGTGACCCAAGCCCGGGAATGCCTCGCGGAGGGAGCCGTGCCGGTCGGCGGGGCGACCCTCGTGTGGGCGGCCTGGCAGCGGGACGGATTCCCCGACCTCGCGATGTCCCTCCGCGAGCTGCCGGAGGCCAACGTCCTGGGGCGCGACACCCTGGGCGGCGCCGTGCTCCTGCACCGCGTCGACGCCCCCGTCCCCGACGTCCTGCGGCTGGCCGCCGCCGGCGTCGGCACCGGTGCCGTACGCCGGGCGGCGACCGTCGGCGGCAACATAGCCGGCAGTACGCTGCGTTGCCTGCTGCCCGCCGCCCTCGTCCTGGACGCCCGGGCGACGGTCCTGGAGCCCGAGGGCGTCCGTGAGGCCGACCTGACCGAGGTCGTCGCCAAGCGTCCGCTCCTGCTGAGCCTGCACTGGCGGCCGCCCGTCCGCTCGGCGTACCGCAAACTGCCCGGGGCGGCCGGCGGAGCGCCGCCCCTGGTCGTGGCCTCGGCCCTGCACGCCGAGTACGGGGCACCCGACCGCGTGCGGGTCGCCGTACGGGACGGCTACGACGTCCTCGGCGGCACCGCCCACCGCGAGTCCCGCCCCGGGGAGACCCTCGAAGCGCTGCGCGGTACGGCCCTGGGCGACCTGCCGGCCGCCGCGTGGGAGGTCGTGCGAACGCAGGTCGCCGGCCTGCTGGAGAACCGCGGCTGACGACCGGCGGAACGGCTGTTTGCCGTCTCCGCAAAGAAGTTGGCCGATCGGCGTCGCCCTGCCCGAGCCTGACCCGGTACCACCCGCGTACCGGAGAGGCGGACGACGACCGTGACGACGACTTCCCCTGCTCACCCCCCGGCTGCCCGTCCACCGGCGCTGAGCAGACGCAGACGCTGGACGGTGCTCGCCGTCTGCTGTCTGAGCATGTTCCTGGTGGGCCTGGACACCACCATCGTCAACGTCGGCCTGCCGGCCATCGGGCACGGCCTGGACGTGGGGACACGCGGCCTGGAGTGGACCGTGGACGCCTACACCGTCGTCCTGGCCGGGCTGCTGATCTCCTCCGGCGCGCTGGCGGACCGCTTCGGGCGCCGGAGGGTGTTCCAGTGGGGACTGACCGCCTTCGGCCTGGCCTCGCTGGCCTGCGCGCTGGCCCCGTCCGTGGGCGCGCTGGTCGCGGCCCGCGCGGTACAGGGAGCCGGCGCCTCGATGCTCAGTCCCGTGGCCCTCGCCATCGTGGTGAACGCCATGCCCGACCCGCGCGAGCGGGCGCAGGCGATCGGCGTCTGGGCCTCGGTGTTCGGGCTCAGCATGGCGGCCGGACCGGTCACCGGCGGTGCCCTCGTCGCGGCCCTGGGCTGGCGGTCGCTGTTCTGGATCAACGCGCCGGTCATCGTGGCCGCCCTCGTGCTCAGCGCGGTGTTCGTGCCCGAGTCCCGGGCCGGGCGGGCGCGGCGGCCCGACGTTCCGGGGCAGCTCCTGCTGACCGTGACGATCGGCGCCTGGGTCGGCATCCTCATCGAGGGGCCCCGCACCGGCTGGACCTCGCCGGTGGTGGCGGTCGCCTGCGTGCTCGCCACCGCGGCCACGGCGGGGTTCGTGTGGCTGGAGTGCCACCGGGACGAACCGCTGATCGACCCCCGGCTGTTCCGCGGGCCCGTCTTCAGCGGTGCGGTCCTCGGTGCCGTGGCCGTGTTCGTCGCCCTCAACGCGGCACTGCTGCTCAACACCCTCTACCTGCAGCACGCCCGCGGATTCACCCCGCTGGCCGCCGGGACCACGACCCTGCCCATGGCGCTCGGGGCGACCGTCTGCGCGCCCTGGTCGGGCCGTCTGGTCGGCCGCGGCGGCCCGCGGCTGCCGCTGTGCCTGGCGGGCGGCTTCCTCACCGCGGGCGGGCTCTGCCTGGCAGGCCTGGAGCAGGACACGAGCGTCCTCCTCCTGCTGTTCGCCTACCTGGTCATCGGCATCGGGTTCGGTTTCGCCAACGCGCCGCTCACCCACACCGCCGTCAGTGGACTGCCGCCCGCCCGGGCCGGTGTGGCGGGCGCGATCACGTCGACCGCACGCCAGATCGGCGCCGCCCTCGGCATCGCCCTCGCCGGCGGCCTGGTCGCGGACACCGGCCCGGCGGGGCTCGCCCACGCCTCCCGCCCGGGCTGGCTGCTGGTCGCCGCCTGCGGACTCGTCGTCCTCCTCGTCGCCCGCGCCGCACGGCCGAAGCCGGCCGCGCGGAACGGGCCGGCCGGTCAGGCGCCCGCCCTGACGCGGACACGCTGAGCATCCGCGGGCGGTCGCGGGGCCGTCCGGCGGCGTGCCATCGTGGCCGACATGACCGGAGAGACGCCTATGGCTGGTGCGGTGGGCCGGGAGGGTACGGCGGGTTCGGCGGCCGGCCCGGACGTGGCGGTGCTGGTCGGGCTCCAGGCCGCCGGGAAGTCCACCTTCTACGCGCACGTCCTGGCCGACCGCTACGAGCTGGTGAGCAAGGACCTGTTCCCGCGCGGCGCCCGGAACAAGCAGGTACGGCAGATGCGGCTGCTGGCGGAACACCTGTCGGCCGGCCGGGCCGTCGCCGTGGACAACACCAACCCCTCGCCGCAGGAGTGGGACCCGCTGGTGCAGGCGGCCCACGCCCACGGCGCGACCGCGACGGCCTACTGGTTCCCGCCCGACGTCGAGGGCTCCCTCCGGCGCAACGCCGTGCGCCGGGGCCGCGACCGGGTCCCCGACGTCGGCGTCCTGGCCACGCTGAAGCGGCTGCGCCGACCGTCCGCGGCGGACGGCTTCGACGCGGTGCACGAGGTGCGGTTCGACGGGCGGGGCGGCTTCGAGGTACGGCCGTGAGCCGCGGCACCGGGACAGCAGCCGGAGTTGCCGGGATTGCGCTGTTTTCTCCGTAGTCTCGCCAGCGGTCCCGAGAGCGCCACGGAGCCGGAAACACAAGGTCGGCGGGGCCTACCGGTTCCACGGCCGACGGGATACCCCTGGAAGGGCGGTCTCCGCCGAGGCCGCTTCCCCGTGGAAGGAGTCCCGCCGTGGACGGGTGGTACGTGGACGACCGCTGCACCAACTGCGATGTGGCCCGGCAGTTCGCGCCCGGGCTGATCGACGAGAGCGACGGGAAGTCGCGGGTCCTGCGCCCGCCGGCCGACGAGGCGGAGAACCGGCGCTTACACGCCGCGGTCTTCGCCTGCCCCACCCGCTCGATCCGCCCCGTGACCGGCCGGGCGGACGAGTCGCTGGACCCGTTCCCGCTCGCCCTGGACGACGGCGTCCTCGTCTGCGGGCACAACTCGCCCCGCACCGCGGGCGCCAACTCCTACCTGCTCCCGCGGCCCTCCGGCACCAGCATGATGATCGACACCCCCCGCTGGAGCCGTACGCTGGCCGACCGCTACACGACCCGCGGCCCCGTCACCGACGTGCTGCTCACCCACCGCGACCACGCGGCACACGGCCGCCGCTACGCCGACCACTTCGGCGCCCGGCTGTGGATCCACGAGGGCGACCTGGACGCCGCTCCGGACGCCGACCGGGTGATCCGCGGACTGGACCCCCTGGAGATCGCCGAAGGCGTCACCGTCCACCCCCTCCCCGGCCACACCCGGGGCAGCGTCCTCTACCTCGCCGACGACCGCTACTGCTTCACCGGCGACAGCTTCTACTGGTCCCGTACGACCGGTGACCTGGAGGTCGCCGAGAGCGTGACCTGGTACTCCATCGAGGAGCTGGCAGCATCCCTGGCCAGGACGGCGGAGCGGCTGCGCTTCGAGTGGGTCCTGCCGGGCCACGGAGACCGGCGCCGTCTGCCGGCCGCCGAGATGGCCCGCCGCCTGCACGGGCTGACGCAGCGCACGCGCCTGCTGCGTCCTCGTCCGATCGACTTCACGGCCGTCCGCTGGTGACGGCCGCCCCGCCCGGGCATCGGCGTCGAGCCGCGCCGGGGGCACGCGATGGCGAGCGGATCGGCGCGAAGGCCGGCCGGCCTCACCTGACGGCTCCGTCGGTCACCCCGGCGGCGACATGGCGCTGCGCGAGGACCAGCAGGGCGGACGCGGGGAGGGACGCCAGGACCGCAGTGGCCATGATCGCGTTCCACTGGTTCGTGTGGGCGCCGATGTACTCGTAGACGCCGACCGTGACCGGCCGGACCCTGTCCGTGGTGTTCAGGGTGAGGGCGAAGAGGAAGTCGCTCCAGGAGAAGAGGAAGGTGAAGAGGCCCGCTGTGATCAGCGCGTCGCGGCTCACCGGGAGCACCACGGACCACAGGACGCGCAGCCTCCCGGCGCCGTCCACCCGGGCGGCCTCGACGATCTCCCGGGGAACACCCCGCAGGAACGCGTGCAGGAGGAGGATCGAGAAGGGCACCCCGGCGGTCGAGTCGGCGAGGACCAGTCCGAGCCAGGAGTTCAGCAGTCCCAGGTCGGTGTAGGCGCTGTACAGCGCGTTGGCCACGACGACGCCCGGCACCATCTGGGTGACCAGGACGCCGAACAGCACGAGCCGGGCGCCCCGGAAACTGAACCGGGCCAGCGCGTAGGCCGCAGGCGTGGCGAGGGCGAGGCTCAGCACCACACTGCCGAGGGCCACGACGAGACTGGTGACGAGATTGCGTCCCTGGTCGTGCAGGGCGGTGGCGTAGCCCGAGAGGTCCGGCCGGCGGGGGAACCAGTCCGCCCGCGGCAGGCCGCCCGCCGGTTGCAGGGACGCGTTCACCATGCAGTACACCGGGAACAGCATCACCGCGAGCAGGACGATCCCCACCAGGGTCGACAGCAGGCCGCGTGCGGGCGAGCGTCTCACGGGGCCGCCCGCTCAGGAGTCCGCCGCGCGCCGGCCGGCACGCAGGTGGACGAGGGCGAGGACGAACGAGACGAGGACGAGGGCGTTGCCCAGGGCGGCGCCTCGGCCGAAGTCGAACTGCTGGAAGGAGAGCGCGTAGGACCGGGTGGCCAGGGTCTGTGTCGCGTCGGCCGGTCCGCCGCCCGTCACCACCAGGATGATGTCGAGCGACTTGACCGTGTAGACCACGCCCAGCACCAGCACCACACCGGCCACCGGCCGCAGCAGCGGCCAGGTGACATGACGGAACGACGCCACCGGGCCGGCACCGTCCAGCTTCGCCGCCTCGTACAGGTGGACCGGGACGGCCTGGAGACCGCCGTACAGGATCGCGGTGTTGAAGGGGATGCCCACCCAGACGTTGACCAGGATCACCGACACGAGCGCCTCCGACGTGCCGGTCAGCCACGGGACGCCCGAGGACACCAGGTGGAGGCCGCGCAGCGCGCGGTCGACCACGCCGGTGTCCGTGTCGAGCATCCACCTCCAGGTCGTCCCGGAGACGACCAGCGGCACCAGCCAGGGCAGCAGCAGGAGCGACCGCAGGACGCCGTTCAGCGGGAACCTGCGCTGGAAGAACAGGGCGAGGGCGAGCCCGATCACGAACTGTCCGACGAGCGAACCGACTGTGAACACCACCGTGGTGAGCACGGCCTCCCGGAACTGGTCCGAGGGCAGGGCCGTCGCGTAGTTCCGCAGTCCCGCGAAGGGCGCCTGACCGGTGTAGAAGGTCGTCACCGAGTACCGCCGGAAGCTCATCACGACGTTCTCGGCCAGCGGGCAGCCGACGAACAGCACCAGGTACGCCAGGGCTGGCAGGAGGAACAGCCACCGGGTGACGCCCTCCCGCAGCCGTGGGGTCCACCGGGTGACGCCCTCCCGCAGCCGTGGGGTCCACCGGGTGACGCCCTCCCGCAGCCGTGGGGCCGGGCGGAGTCGCCGGGCCGTCGGCTCCACGGCTCCGGCCCGCCTCGTCGCCCGGACCGCGGGCCGGTCAGGAGCGGGTCGCGATCCGCTGCGCATGCCCGAGTGCTTCCCGCGGAGTCTGCTCACCCGTCAGCGCGGCCTGTACGGCGGTGTAGATCCCGGTCGCCGCCCGGGGCCACCGGGTGCCGAGCCGGCCGGTGCGGGCCCTCGCCCGCTCCACGCTCTTCACGAAGGCGGCCATCGACGGGGCCTCCCGGGCGTACCGGGAGGCGACCGCGGTACGGGAGGGCACGGTGTGGTACTGCTCGGCCAGGGCGAGCATGGTGCGGGAGTCGTTGAGGCAGGCCAGCACCCGGGCGGCCTTCTTCCGCCGGGCCTCGGACGGGTTCCGCGGGACCGTCCACACCTCGCCGCCCAGCGGGGTGACCAGGGTCTGCCCGAGACGGCGGACGGGCAGCGGGGCCACGCCCCAGTGCAGTTTCGCGGCCCTGTCCAGCTCGGAGATCCGCCAGGGGCCGTTGACCATCATGGCCGTCCTGCCGGCGACGAACTGGTCGTGGACGTCGGCCTGCGTCCAGTTCAGCACCGACCGCGACATGGATCCGCTCTTGACCAGGTCGGCCCAGAGCCGGAGGGCCTGGGCGGCCTGCGGGGTGTCCAGCCGGGTCTCGTCCCCGCCGTTGGACCACAGGAAGGGCAGGAACTGCCAGGTGCCCTCGAAGGTGGCGTTGGCGTCCACCGCCATCCCGTAGCGTCCCGGCCGGGTCAGCTCGGCGGCGGCCTTCTCCAGCTCGGCCCAGGTCCTGGGTACGGTGACACCGGCCTCGGCCAGCATGTCCTTGTTGTAGAAGAGGGCGACCGTGCTGACCGTGGGCGCCAGTCCGTACACCTTGCCCCGGTAGGTGCCCGCCGACCGGATGCCCTCGGCGTAGCCGCCGGAGTCGACGCCGTACTCGTCCAGCGGGGTCAACGCCCCGGTCTGCGCGATCTGCTGGAGGTCGGGGTTGTCGAGCATCAGCAGGTCGGGCAGGGTCCGTGAGGACGCCTGCCGCAGCACCTGCGGGACGAGCGAGGCCCCCGGCGCGCTCCGGTGTTCGACGGTGACGCCGGCGCGCCTGCCGCAGGCGGTCAGCCGTGCGCCCCATTGCGCGTGTTCCGTGGTGTCGGTGTAGTAGTCGAGGGCGCTGATCGAGGTCACCCTGCCGTCGGCGGACACCGCGCCGGTCCCTCCTCCGCAGCCGGCGGCCGTCAGGAGCAGGGCGACGGATCCGGCCAGAGCGGTGAACCGCCGCCAGGACGGTATGACCGCTGAGCGCATGGTGGTGCCTTCCCGAGGGGTGTCTGGTGCCGGCGACCCAGGGGTGCGGCGAGATGGTCGATACCGGCATGTTCCGGTCCCGGGCCTGGGATGCTATCGCATTCAACCGCTTGGAAGATCTTCTGCTCGGACGGCGCCGCCCCGTCTCCCGCCCCGCTCACCCAAGACCTCCGCCCCGCTCACCGAAGGCCCGCCCGCTCACCGTTCCCCGCCCGCCGCTGCCCGGATCATCGCCGCCACGGCGTGCGGCCGGGAGCGCGGTACGGCGTGCCAACCGCTCAGCGCGCTGTGCGCGAGCGGGCGTTGGCTCACGGAGAGGACGCGGGTGACGCCGGGGGACAGGTCGGCGGCGTACACCCGGACGAAGTGCTCCCTGCGGATGGACAGTTCGCCGCTCGGCGGTACGGAGGAGGGGCCGGGACGGACTCGGTGAACACGGCGTCCGCGCCCGGCACGGGCGGGAAACGCGTCGTGACGTCCAGCAGGCATTCGCCGGCGTCGAGACCGAACGCCCTCAGTCGTCGGGCAGCGCCCGCACCAGGTTGGCGAGCTGCACCCGGGAGTTGACCGACAGTTTGCGGAAGGCCGAGGTCAGATGCGTGTTGACGGTGTGCGGGGACACTACGAGCAACTCCGCCGCCCGGCGGTTGCTGTGGCCCTCGGCGACCAGGCGCGCGACCTTCTTCTCCGAGGCGGTGAGGGCCGGCCAGCCCTGGACGGGGCGCTGTCCGCCCGCCGCCCGGCGGCCGTCGGCCCCGGCAGCCCGCAGAGCGTGCTGTACGCGGGCCGCCGCGGCCGGCGCGCCCGACGCGGCGAACGTGGACCGGGCCTCGGTCAGAGCGGTCACCGCCTCGGTCTTCCGCCCCGCCGCGAGCAGCGCCCGTCCCAGGTCGGCGCAGGCCGCTGCCCGGACCAGCGGGCGCGGACCCGCCCGGAGCAGGGCGACGGAGCGCTCCAGCAGGGCGAGGTCGTCGCGCACCAGCCCGAGGGCCCGCGCCGCGACACCCGTGGCGCTGGGGACCGCCGGATTGCGCGCGGCGTGAGCCTCCGCCTGCGCGGCCAGGTCCTCGGCGAGTTCCCGGTCCGCGCCGGCCAGCGCCATCCGGACCGCGGAGGGGACCCAGGTCCGCAGCAGCCGCCAGCGCAGGAAGGGGCCCTGCTCCTGCACCCGGCGGATCCTGTCGACGGCGAGCCGGACGTCCCCGTCGGCCTCGGCGTGGACCGCCTCCAGGAAGCGCACCGCGGCCGTGTTGCCGGGGTTCGGTTTGACCGCCAGCCTCCTGCGGGCTTCCGCCAGGTGTTCCCGCGCCGCCTCCCGGTCGCCGCGCAACAGGGCGATCCGGGAACGGATCACCCGGCCGTTCACCTGCTGGACGTGCACCCGCACCTCGTCCTCCAGGCGCTCCATCGTCACGAAGTCGGCGTCGGCGTCGTCGAGTCTGCCCAGCCCCAGGTGCTGCTGTCCCTGCGCCCACAGCAGCAGTACCTCCCGCGTCGCGCCGGCGCCGTCCGCCGCCTTCGACAGCAGCCGCTCGCCGGTCGCGAAGTCGTCCATGTGCTGGCAGGCGACGACCTCCTCGGGAGCGAACGCGGGGTCGACGGCGCTCAGTGCCGTGAAGCGCTCCCGCGCGACGGCGTTCTCACCCGCGTTGAGCGCGATCTCCCCGAGCGCGAACAACGCCTGGACATGGGCCTCCCGGTCACCGCCGGCGAGGGCGGCCCGCAGCGCCTCCTCCCCGGCCGCGCGCGCAGGCCCCAGGTCGTGTGCCCGGGACAGGGCCAGCGCCCGCAGGGCGGCCAGCCGCGCACCCACCTCCGGCGCGACACCCCCGAGCGCGAGGGCCCCCTCGGTCCGGCGGAGCAACTCGTCGGTGAGGTCCATGTTCCACAGCGTGCCGCCCAGGGCCGCCTGCAACCGGCCGACCGTCTCCACGGGCGGCCGGCAGGCCAGCAACCGGTCACCCGTCGCCAGCGCCTCCGGGTTCCGGCCGGCCCGGCTCAGGCAGCCGATCGCCTGCTCGCCCACGGCGAACCACAAAGGCCGTGCCGTCGGTACGAGGTCCAGGGCCCGTGTGGCGAGGTCGGCCGCGAGCCCGGGGGTGACCGCCAGCACGTCGTCCGCCGCGCGCCGGAGCAGGGCGACCGCTTCCCGGTCCCCGGGCTCGGCGCCCCGCAGGAGGTGTGACACCACGTCGATCGGCTGGTGTCCCGCGGCGACGAGCCGGGCCGCCGCCTCGCGGTGCAGCGCCTTGCGGGCCGAGGGCGGGATGTCCACGTACACCGCCTGGCGCAGCAGATCGTGCCGGAAGAGCAACTGCTCGCCGTCGTCGTCCAGAAGTCCCGCGCGCACCGCCTCCTCCAGGGCCGGGATCAGCGCGACGGACGGCCGGCCGCACAGCGCGGCGGCGTCACGGAAGCCGAAGCCGCGTCCCAGTACCGCGCCCATCTGCAGGAAGCGCAGCGTCTCGGGGTGGAGGGAGCCGAGCCTGCCGCGTACGCCCGTCACCAGCCCCGGGGGCACCGGCTCACCGGTGGTGTCGGCGGTCCGCAGTCCGGCGAGCATCTCGACGGCGAGGAACGGGTTCCCGCCGGCTCCCGCCAGCAGCTCGCGCACCCGCTCGTCCGCGGCGGCGCCCAGGGCGTCGCCGGCGAGCCGGCCGATGGCAGCCCCGGACAGGGGGCCCAGGGACACGGTGAGCACCGGGAGGTCCTCCCGTACGGCCGCGACGATCTCCTCCGCCGGCCCGTCGACGCCCTGCCGTTCGGTGAGCAGCCACAACACCGGCGAGGTCCGCAGCCGGCCCGGCAGCTGGCGGAGGGCGAACCGGCTGAGCGGGTCGGCCCACTGCGCGTCGTCCAGGGCGATCAGCACCGGCATGCCGCCGGCCCGCTCCTCGATCATCTCCGCCAGGCGTTCCACCAGCCGGATCCGCTGGTCGTCACGGCGCGCGAGGTCGACCAGGGCGTCGCCGGACAGCAGCGGCCGGTCGCCGTGCAGGACACAGGCCGCCAACGAGGACAGCGGCACGATGTGGTGCAGTTCGTCGGCCTTGCCGAGACCGACGGAGAAGCCCGCCGCGGCGGCCCGGGCGACGGCCTCGGTGAGCAGCGTGGTCTTGCCGATGCCGGGTTCCCCGCGGATCAGGGCCAGTGCGCCGCTTCCGGTGTGCGCCACCGAGTCGATCAGCGCATGCAGCTGTCCGAGTTCACCCTCCCGTCCGCGCAGACCGCTCCGGGACAGCGGTCCGCCTGCCCCCGCCACTCGGGTCCTCCCTGTCCGCACGCGCCCGTTACGCCGGCGCCCGGAGGCCACTATGGCAAGAACGGCAGCTCAGCGCATATGCGGAAGGGGTGGTGAGTGACCCAGGTCATGACCGGGGACGGTGCGGGCCGTCTCGGGGGAGGGCGCGGGACAGGCGGGGCCGACGGGGTGGCGCGGGACAGCGGGGCGACGGGGTGGCGCGGTGCGTGCCGGCTGGGCGGGACCACGCGAGGGATGCCGGCGGACGCATGACGCGGGGCGTGCCGGGCGGGGCGACGCGGGACATGCCGGCGGGCGTGTGCGCGCGACGAGGCAGGCGGCGTCAGGCCGGGCGGTGCGTGCCGGAGGCGCGCCACTCGGCGGGGGAGACCCCGTAGGCGGCCCGGAACACCCGGCTGAAGTGGGAGGCACTGGCGAAACCCCAGCGGTGGGCCACCGCGGCGACGGTCAGGTTCGCCGACTCCCGCCGGATCAGGTCCCGGCGGCACCGCTCCAGCCGGCGCTGCTGGATCCACCGGCTGACCGTGATCTCCTCCGGCTCGAACAGCTTGTGCAGATAGCGCACGGAGATGTGGTGGGCACGGGCGATGGCGTCCGGTGTCAGATCCGGGCTCGCGAGGTGCCGGTCGATGTACGCCCGGATCCGCACCAGGGACATCCGGGCGGCGTCCGGGGTGTCCGTGCCCGTCCGGCCGAGCCGCTCCTCGGCCAGGGTCTGCACCAGGTCCACGACATTGCGGGCGATCAGCTCGCCCGTCCGCCGCGGATACGATCCCGCCGTGTCCACGAGCCGGGACAGCAACGGCGTCAGCAGCTCGCCGAGTGCCGAGTCGGTGCCCAGGGGGGTCGCCGTGATCCGGCGCAGCTCCGACTCGCTCAGCCCCAGGACCTGCCGGGGCAGTACGAGGGACTTCGTGCGGAAGCGCTCCGGGAGGGTCAGCCGGACGGGGCGGGCCATGTCGTAGACGAACAGCTGGCCCGGCCGTACGTAGGCCTCCCGGGTGTCCTGCTCGATGCGGGCGACCCCTCTGCTCAGCAGCTTCACCACCACGTGGTCGTCGTTGTCGCTGCCCGCGATGAGCCGCCGGGTCCGCAGGGCCCGCAGCGGATCGCCGTCCACGGTGACCGCCTGCACCGGGCCCAGCGGCGACGCGCGTATCGTGCCGCACCCGATCTCGTCGGGGACCCCCATGTCCACGGCGCCGAAGGTCTGGGACAGGACCTCCCGCCAGTACGCCCGCCGCCGGTGGGCGGGGACCGTCTCGGTGGTGTAGAGACTGCCCGGGATGTCGGTTTCCGGTGCCGGTGACTGCGGCGACATGAGCTCCATCTTTCGGCAAGTGCGTCGTCCGGACACACCGTGCCAGCGCGGCCCGCCCACCACATCACGTGAATCCGTGAGACCAGGGGTACGACCGTGAGTACGGGGAGCCGGGCGCGGCGCCCGGTGTGAGGTGTCCCACGGGCCCTTGGCGTGACCGAAAGATGTACCTAAGTTCGGTCATATGTCCGACCATGACACCGCACCTCCCGCCGAGCCGATGCACTTCGCCGTGGATCTCACCAGCCACGAGATGACCCGCCGCGCCCACGTGATGGAAGCGCTCGGCGCCGACTGGGACCCGGCCGAGGCGATGCGAGGCGAGGAGGAGGCGTACGACCTGCTGTACTCGGGCCTCGACGAGGAACAGCAGCGGATCCACGACATCCTCGTGGCGGCCGGTGTCCTCCCGCGCCGGGGGAGCGGCCGTGCTTCCGCTTGACCCCCAGGCGGACATCGGGCGCCGCGCCTGGGTGACCTGTCCGCACTGCCAGGACCACCGGGACTGCCCCACCTGCCGGGAGGGCCGGAGGTGCCGGGACCACTGGCGCTACCTCCTCTCCAACACCGGCAGCCTGCTCCACCTCCAGTGCCCCTCCTGCACTGAGGTCTGGGACCACGAGACCGGCTTCGGCGCCACCCGCACCGGGCGGCCCCACGGGAGCAGCGGCCTCTGACACCGGTGACACGCGGCGGACGCCACGCCGAGCCCGCACACCCCTGCCTTCGCCGCGCCAAGCCCGCACAGGCCGTGCCTTCCGGTGGGCCGCGCGCGTGTGCCGGGGCCGACGTGCCGGTGCGGTGATTGCCTCCCGGCGGGACACCGGCCACCGTGGACCGGTGATTCTCGTTCCGGGCCGGATGTGGGAGCGGGGGCCGGTGGGCCGGGGTGTCGGCGCGGGTCTCGCCGCCGGTGTCTTCTGCGGGGCCTTCGTCCTCCTGGAGTCCGGGTCGTGGTGGGGCGCCGCCGTCGCCCTGCTCGTGCCGGGCCTGTTCTCCGGGATCCGGACGGCGCGCCGCATGGACCGCCTCTGGCCGCAGGCCCGGACCTTGAGCGGCGCCGACCGCGCGGCCGTGGTCCGCGCCACCCGGCGGGGCGAGGCCGTCGACGACCCCCGGCTGGCGCCCTCGGTCGTCGGGTACGCCGCCGCGCTGCACAGGGCGGCGGCGGAGGATCGGCTGCCCCGCTGGGCCGTCCTGCTCGTGACCGCGCTCATGTGGGCCCTGGCCGTGCTCGACACCCTGACCGGCTCCACCGGTGAGGCGGCCGCCTCGTGGCTGGTGGCCGCCCTCGTCCTGGCCGAGCTGGTGTGGGGACCCCGCCGACGCCGCCGCCTGCTGTCCCGTGCCGACCGGGCGGCGGCGTCGGCCCGGCCGTGACCGTCAGCCCGGTTCCCGTCCATGACCGAGGCCCGCGACGGCCGAGACCGCCGCGTCCGGCGTCGTCGCCCTCGACCGGCGTGACCGTCCCGGCGGCGGTCCGTCGGGGTACCTCGCGCACCGGCGTGCCGTCGAGCGGCACGGTGCCGGCAGCCGCCGGCAACCGCCCGGCGAGACGCCCCGGCGACGTCGGCCTCGCGGACACCCGCCCCCTCCGCCGCCGGCGGCCCCCACAGGGCTCAGGAGCGGACGAGCGGGGTGTCCACCAGGTGTTCGGCCAGGAACCAGGCCTGGAGTTCGCCGGTGCGGATGACCTGCGAGACCAGCAGGTCGTTGGTGCCGTCGTCGCCCAGCTCGGCGACCCGGGCGGCCGCGTCGTGGGCGTCGGTCAGGATGGTCTCGTGGGCCTCCAGCAGCCGCGAGAGCATGGCCGGGACCTCCTCGACGCCGTCCGGCGGGCGCGGGATCGAGGTGATCTCGGCGACGTGCCGGGCATCGCCCACCGCCACGCCGCCCAGGGTCTGGACGCGCTCGGCGAGGGCGTCCACGAGTTCCAGCTGGGCACCGGCGTGCTGGTCCAGGAGCAGGTGAAGCTGGTGGAAGGTCGCGCCCCGCATGATCCAGTGGTGCTTCTTGTAGAGGCCGTAGAGGGTCTGGGTGTCCGCGAGCACCTTGTTCAGGCGCTGGGAGGAGTACATGCGCGCCTCGTAGGACAGGGCGAGCGGGAACTGCTTGACGGTTCCGAACTCCTGGATGACCGCGCCCTTCTGGTGCAGCCACGGCTGGCTGGTCGGGGGCTTGGTGCCAGTGGTCATGAAGTGCCTCCTGCGGACGGCGGGCTGTGCGTACGCGGTCGACGCTAGGGGCTGCAACACCGGGCGCATGGCCCGGGAGCGCACACGTCGGTGCTTGTCAGCGCACCGGCCGGTGCTTGTCAGCGCACCGGCCGGGTCATTCGCTGCCTGCCATGAGCTGCTCGACGACGCGGTCCACGTCGAGGTGGCGGTCTTCGGTGCCCGGCGGCACCACGGCGTGGGTGCGGTGCAGGAAGGAGGTGACGGCGGAGCCGGCGATCTCCAGGAGCGCCGCACCGGCGTGGGTCCGGAGCAGGATGCGGATCGTGTCCGGACTCCGCCGTCGCTCGGGGAAGACCACGACGTCTCCGGTCCCGGTGGGCCGGGTCAGCCCCTGGGCGAGGAGCGACCGGGCGAAGACCCAGTCGACGGAACGGGCGTGGGGCGCGCCGAGGGACAGGCGGACCGCGTAGGGGTCCGCCGCCGAGTACCGGAGTTCGGCGGTCAGTGGCACCGGTGGTTCGCCGGTGACGGCGACACGGACGCTCGTCCTGCATACGATCGGATCTCGGTCCGCGGTCCCCGCGGGATCGTGTCTCATCCGGGCCCCCTGCCTGCGGCGGTTGCGGTTCGGTGTGCCGGCCCGTCTTCCGCGGGCCCTGAGGTGGTGACGACCGTACGGCGGGGCCGGCGGAGCGGTTTGCCGACGAGCGCACGGGTCGTGGTCCGAAGAGGAAGTCGCGAGCAGGCCGCCATGTGTCCGGGCGGACCCGGACGCATGATGGTTGAATATAGAACAATTACTGGGTGGAGAGAACCCCGTGACTGGTTCGGGAGAACCCCGTCCGGGTGGAGAGGTGGCCCCCGATGAGCAATGTCGAAACCGAGCCCGTCGAAGTGCGCTGCGGCACGGCGGTGGACGACGCGCAGGCGGACCGTACGCCCCGGGTCGAGGTACTGACCCCGCGCGACGTCCCGCTGGGCGGCCCCCGGGCGATGACCGTGCGGCGCACGCTGCCGCAGCGGACCCGGACCCTGATCGGAGCCTGGTGCTTCGCCGACCACTACGGCCCCGACGACGTGTCCCGGACCGGCGGCATGGACGTCGCCCCGCACCCCCACACCGGGTTGCAGACCGTGAGCTGGCTCTTCAGCGGGGAGATCGAGCACCGCGACAGCCTCGGCAGCCACGCCTTCGTACGGCCCGGCGAGCTGAACCTGATGACCGGCGGGTACGGCATCAGCCACTCCGAGGTCTCCACCCCGCGCACCACCGTCCTGCACGGCGTCCAGCTGTGGGTGGCCCTGCCGGAGGAGCACCGGGCCGCCCCGCGGGACTTCCGGCACTACGTTCCCGAGCCCGTACGCACCGACGGCGCCGAGATCAGCGTCTTCCTCGGGTCCCTCGCCGGCTCCGCCTCCCCGGTTCCGACCTTCACCCCCTTGCTCGGAGCCGAGATCGTCCTCGCCCCGGGCGCGGCCGTCACGCTCGCCGTGGACCCCGGCTTCGAGCACGGACTCCTGGTCGACCAGGGAACCGTGCGGATCGCGGACGCCGTCCTCGACGCCGCCCAGCTGGGCTACGTCCACCCCGGCCCCCGCAGCCTGACCCTCACCAACGAGTCGGACGGCGCGGCGCGAGCGGTCCTCCTCGGCGGAACGCCTTTCGAGGAGGAGATCGTCATGTGGTGGAATTTCATCGGCCGCAGCCATGAGGACATCGTCAGGGCGCGCGAGGAATGGCAGAACTCCTCCGATCGCTTCGGCGCCGTCGAGGGATATCCGGGAGACCGTCTGCCCGCGCCCGTACTGCCCCACGCGACCATGACGCCGCGCGGGAATCCGCCGCGTCACCCCGGGAAGGACATCCGGTGAACCGGCCCTCCACCGAGGAGTTCGCCGGCCTCGTCGACGACGTGACACCCGACGTCCTGCGCCGGCTGGACACCGAACCGGCCTGACCTCACCACACCCCGGCCGCCGGTCCTGGCGGACCGGCGGCCGAGGTGTGCGTGGAGCGTCCGCATTCCGTGGGCGGGCATTGAGGGAGGGCGGGCATTGTCGGAGAACGGCCACGCGGCGACAGCCGACCATTGCGTCGGCAACCGGCGCCGGAAACGGCCGTCGCCCGAGAGAGCCCACGGCTCGCCGCGCAGCGTGGACGGCACGGCCGGCGGTCAGGTCCCCGGGGCCGTAAGCCGGGTCGGCGGCGAACCTGCCGGACCTCCGCCGGCGCCGCACACCCTGCTCGCCCGGCTGTCGACCGAGGAAGCCGTATCGTGCCGGGGTCGGCCGGGGCTGGTGAAGGACCGGGGGCGCTGTCCGGGCGAGGCGCCCGCTGTCGTCCTCACGGTGGACCGCTGCTGGTCCTCACGGTAGGCCGCTGCCGGGCCGGAGAAGAAACGCCGTCGAGGGCGCCGCCGAGATCGATCCGCAACCTGCGGTGGGTCCGGACACCTCGGCGCCGGACCGCCCCCGAAGACGGTCCGGGCACCTCCGGAAGCGGGGCAGCCCGGGCCGGGCAGGCTGACCGTGGCCCGTCCCTCAGGACGGCGGCCGGGTCCAGGCCGCGCCGGAGGCGGACAGCCGGTGCGTCACCACGGAGGTCAGCGCCAGCAGCAGGCACAGGGCCAGGGTGAGCACGAGGTGGCCGTGCAGGACGAGCCCGGCTCCGGCGAGGGCGCCGAGCAGCATCGCCGGCACCGACAGGATCCGGCGACCGGGCCTCGGCGCCGTCCCGCCCGCCGGGGACGAGTCCGCGGCGAGACCGGTGAGGGTGAGCGTCAGCACGGTCGTGGTGAGGTCCGGGACGCCGAGGCGCCGGGCGACCGCGTTCTGCAGCCCCATCGCGAGTCCCAGGCACACGATCAGCGTGTACTCGACCCCGGCGCCGCCCCGGCCGTCGGCGACCGCCGTGACGACGACGGTGACGGCGACCGGAGCCGTCTGCACCGCGGTGGCCGTCGTCAGCAACCGCCCGCGGTTCCCGGCGTGCCGGGTGCCGAGCCTGCCGCCGGTCAGCGCGCCGAGCAGGAACGCCGTCAGCGCGACGACGGAGGCGAGCGCGGACAGCGTCGCCGCGCCGCCCAGCGCGAACCCGAGGAAGACCACGTTGCCGGTCATGTTGGCGACAAAGACGTGCCCCAGCGCCAGGTAACTCACCGCGTCGACGGTCCGGTGACCAGGGTCAGGGTCAGCATCAGCGGCGCCAACGGGCCATGGCGGTCCCCCTGGGCGGTGCCAGCGTACGGAGCGCGTCAGTCAGCAGGCCGCGCATGGATCTTCCCTTCCGTCGCCGTGGGGGCCCGGTGCAGCACCAGGCGGGTCAGCAGCCCGCTGACCGGGCCGATCACGATCGCGGCGGGCGCGACCCACGCCGGCCACGGGGTGACACCCAGCGCGTGGTCCACCGACCAGCGGCCGGGCCCGGTCAGGGCCGGCGCCGCGGAGACGACGACGAGGACCAGGGGGTACTCGTAGCCGTCTTTTTGCACCCAGAGTCCCTTGGGCCACTTGACGGTGCCCGCGACCGTCATCACGCCCATGGCGGCCATCGCGGTCAGCGGCGTGAGCAGACCGGCGGTCAGGAACAGGCCGGCCCCGATCTGGCCGGCGCCCGCGACGACCGCGGTCAGCCGGCCCCCGCGGAACCCGTCGTGCCGGAACTCCTCCGTTCCGCCTGCCAAGCCGTGGCCCCCGAGCCGGAAGCTCACCTTCTGCACCCCGTGGCCGGCGATGAGCAGCCCCGCCACCACCCGGAGGATCAGCAGTCCCGCGTTGGTCCGGGGCGGGAGGCCGACGTGCGCTGTGAGGACTCCGGGCGTGCGCTGACGGTCAACTGCCGGGCGGACGGCGGACGTACGGTGGCGGTCAGCGGCGCCGGAGTGCCCAGCACGGCGATCCGGGTCGTCCGCCGGAACGACCGGCGTCCCCTACGTGATCACAGGAGCCCTCCATGTCTGACGCCCAGGAGCCGGTGAACCCGGTGCTGGAACCCGCGGCGGCCGAGTTCGCGGCGGCGACCGCCAACCCGCCCTACCTGTTCGACCTGGCCCCGGCCGAGGGCCGCAAGGCGGTCGACGAGGTGCAGTCCGGCGCGATCGACAAGCCGGCCGTGGACGAGGAGTGGATCACCGTCCAGGGCGGCCCCACCGGCAGTGTCCGAGCGCGCATCGTCAAGCCCGCCGGCGCCACCGGCACCCTCCCGGCCGTCGTCTACATCCACGGCGCCGGCTGGGTCTTCGGCAACGCCCACACCCACGACCGCCTGGTCCGCGAACTCGCCGTCGGCGCCCAGGCCGCCGTCGTCTTCCCCGAGTACGACCTCTCCCCGGAGGCCCGCTACCCGGTCGCCATCGAGCAGAACTTCACCGTCGCCAAGTGGGTGGTGGACGAGGGCGCGTCCAAGGGACTGGACGGCTCCCGGCTGGCCGTGGCCGGCGACTCCGTCGGCGGCAACATGACGGCCGCCCTCACGCTGATGGCCAAGGAGCGCGGAGGAATCCCGCTGGTGCAGCAGGTGCTGTTCTACCCGGTCACGGACGCGAACTTCGACACCCCGTCGTACCACCAGTTCGCCACCGGCTACTTCCTGCGCCGTGACGGCATGCAGTGGTTCTGGGACCAGTACACCACCGACGCGGCCGAGCGGGCCCGGATCACCGCCTCCCCGCTGCGCGCCACCACCGAGCAGCTCCGTGGCCTGCCGCCGGCCCTGGTCATCACCGGCGAGGCCGACGTGCTGCGCGACGAGGGCGAGGCGTACGCCAACAAGCTCCGCGAGGCGGGAGTGCCGGTCACCGCGGTCCGCTTCCAGGGCATCATCCACGACTTCGTGATGCTCGACGCCCTGCGCGGCACCCACGCCGCCGAGGCCGCCATCACCATGGCGGTCCGCACGCTCCACGCGGCCCTGCACACCGCCTGATCCGGAGGGGAACGACACACATGACCACCTCCACTCCCACCGTCGTCCTCGTCCACGGCGCCTTCGCCGACGCCGCCGGCTGGTCCGGGGTCGTCGAGGAACTGCAGCGCGACGGCGTCGCCGTGCTCGCTCCGCCGAACCCGCTGCGCGGCCTGGCGTCCGACGCCGCGTACGTCGCCTCGGTCGCCGCCCAGGTCGACGGCCCGGTGCTGCTGGTCGGGCACTCCTACGGCGGTGCGCTCATCACCGTCGCCGGTGTCACGGAGAACGTCGTCGGTCTGGTCTACGTCGCCGCGTACGCTCCCGAAGAGGGTGAGAGCCTCGGTGAACTCCAGGGGCGCTTCCCGCTCTCGCCGCTGGTGGCCAACCTCAGGCAGTGGACGTACCCGGTCGAGGGCGCGGACCCCGCCGTCGAGGTCACCATCGCCGAGGAGGCCTTCCCGTCGGTGTTCGCCGCCGACCTGCCCGCGGAGGTCACGAAGGTCCTCGCGGCGGCCCAGCGCCCGCTCGCGACCGCGGCGTTCGAGGAGAAGGCCTCCGCCGCCGCGTGGCGGACCAAGCCGTCCTGGGCCCTGGTGGCGGGTGCGGACAACGCGATCAACCCGGAGGTGGAGCGTTTCGGCGCGAAGCGGGCCGGCGCGACCGTCGTGGAGGTCGAGGGCGCCTCGCACGCGGTGGCCGTCTCCCGGCCGAAGGAGGTCGCCGACCTGATCCGCGAGGCGGTCCGCGCGACGAGCTGACCGCCCCCCGAACGACCGCGCGGACGCCTCCCCCGTACAGCGTCCGCGCGGTCTCGCGTCCCGCCCGCCCGGCCGGCCAGGGTGTCCCGGCCGAGGAGCGGGCAGGCGCTGCCGATGGCCTGGTGCAGGAGGACGGCGTCGCGTGGCGCGGTGATGATCGAGCGGCCCCCGGTCGGACGATTGCGACCTACGACGTTATGACAGTGCGTCACCTCATGATTACTCTGTGCATGTGATCGGGTCATGGGGCAGTACGGGCGGGCGCCCAAGGCGTTGCCGTCGCGCCGCGCTCCTCGTGGGGCTGGTGCTGGTGATCTCCGCCCACCTCTGCGGCGCGGTGCACGCCTGCTCCTTCACCGGTCCGGACACGACCGCCTCCGTGGCGCCGCTCGTTCCGCCCGTGGCGGACGGCACCGGCGGCGGGGGTGCGGCCCAGCCGCTTCCGCAACACCGGCACGCGGCCGACGGACACGCCGACCACACGGCGGACCGCCCGCGCCCCGCCCTGGACCACGTCGGGCTCGGCGACGAGGCGGACCAGCCGCTCCACACCGGCGTGGCGGACAGGCGCTCCACGGACACCGCCCGGCGCAGGCCGCCCGGCACCCCCCGTCCCTGCCGGAACGGCCCCTCACTGGCTGTCGTCTGCGTGCTGCGGCAGTAGGCCCGCGCCCGCACGCCCCGGACCCGGTCGGCGACGAGAGTCCCCCGTCCGAGGCCTACCCGCGCGCCCTGCCCCCCTAGCACAGCGCCCGCCGTACAGCCGCCGGGCGCGAAGGAGCCGTACGCCCATGCACCTCTCCCTGCCCGCACACTTGCCCGAACCCGTCGCCAGCCGCGCCTCCCGTCGCCGGACCGCCCGGCGCGCCGCCCACCTCGTCGGCGACACCCCCGTCCTGTGGGTGGACGAACCCTTCGCCCCGCCCGGCCGTGGCTTCCACGCCAAGCTGGAAGGCGCCAACCCCGGCGGTCTCAAGGACCGGCCCGCCCTGCACATGGTCCGCGAGGCCCGCCGACGCGGTGAACTCGCGCCGGGCGCTCCGATCGTCGAGTCCTCCAGCGGGACGCTCGGGCTCGGCCTCGCCCTGGCCGGACTGACCCTCGGGCACCCGGTGACCGTCGTGACCGACCCGGGCATGGAACCGGCCGTGGCCCGCCTGCTCACCGCGCGGGGCGCACGGGTCGTCCAGGTCGCCGCGCCGCACCCGGAGGGCGGCTGGCAGGAGGCGCGCCGCGCCCGGGTCGCCGAGCTCCTGGCCCGCACGCCGGGCGCGTACTGCCCGGACCAGTACCGCAACCCCGACAACGTCGCCGCCTACCGGCCGCTGGCCGCCGAGCTGATCGCCCAACTCGGCCGCGTGGACGTGCTGGTGACGGCGGTCGGTACGGGCGGGCACTCGGCCGGGGTCTCCGCCGTGCTGCGGGAGACCTTCCCGTGGCTGACGCTCATCGGGGTGGACTCGGTCGGCTCGGCGATCTTCGGCCAGCCGACGGGGCCGCGACTGATGCGCGGCCTCGGGTCCAGCATCCATCCGGAGAACGTCGACTACGCGGCCTTCGGCGAGGTCCACTGGGTCGCGCCGGCCGAGGCGGTCTGGGCCTGCCGCGCACTCGCGCGCCGCCACTACGTCTCCGGCGGCTGGAGCGTCGGAGCGGTGGCGCTGGTCGCCGGGTGGGCGGCGCGCACCCACCCCGCCGGCACCAGGATCGCCGCGATCTTCCCCGACGGTCCGCACCGTTACCTGGGCACGGTCTACGACGACACCTGGTGCCACGAACACGGCCTCCTGGGCCGGACACCACCGCCCGAACCGGACGACATCACCGAGCCGGACGCACGCCGGGTGACCCGGTGGACCCGGTGCGGCCGAGTCCGCGATCCGCTCGCGCGGGTGCGGGGGAAGGCGCGTGACCGGGAGGCCGCCACTGGTGCGGGGGCGGGGACCCCGGCCGCCGGTGGAGTTCCAAGGGGTGCGGGGGTTCGGACGAAGGAAGGGGACCAGGTGGGGGCGGGAGGCCGGGCCGAGGCTCGAGTGCAGGCGGGGGACCGAGCGGTGGCGGGCGGCCAGGGGAAGGCAGTGGCACAGGAGGTCCGGCCGGAGGAGGCGGTCCGGGCCGGGAGCGTGATCCGGGCGGGGACGGGGGATCAGGCTGCTCAGGGTGGGGTCTGGGCGGAGGCGGAGGCGGAGGCGGCGGCGGAGGCGCGGGTGAGGGCGGGAGTCCAGGAGGGGTCAGGAATCTGCCAGGCGGAGGCGGAGGCGGGGACGCGAGCGGAGGCGGGGAGCCGGTGAGGCGGCTGTGGGCCCAGGTGGCCTCCTTCGACCGGCCGGCCCGCCTGCTGATGGTGAACCAGTTCGCCATCAACCTGGGCTTCTACATGCTCATGCCCTATCTGGCCGACCATCTGGCCCACGGCCTCGGCCTCGCGGCCTGGGCGGTGGGACTGGTACTGGGCGTCCGCAACTTCTCCCAGCAGGGCATGTTCCTCGTCGGCGGTACTCTCGCCGACCGTTACGGCTGCAAGCCGATGATCCTGATCGGGTGCGCCCTGCGAGCGGTCGCCTTCACCCTGCTGGCGGTGGCCGGCTCCCTGCCCGCCCTGGTGGCGGCGTCGGCGCTGACCGGTCTGGCGGGGGCGCTGTTCAACCCGGCCGTACGGGCGTATCTCGCGGCGGACGCCGGAGAGGAACGGCGGGTGGCGGCGTTCGCCGCGTTCAACGTCTTCTACCAGGCGGGCATCCTGGTCGGCCCGCTCGCCGGACTCGCCCTGCTGGCCTGGGACTTCAGCGCAGTCTGCGCGGCCGCGGCGCTCATCTTCGGCGCCCTGGCCGTCCTGCAGTCCCACGCCCTGCCCGCCCGTCCCCCCGCCGGCCGTGCCAGCGAGCCCGCCGACTGCGGCAGCGAGCCCGTCGGCTGCGGCAGCGAACCTGTCGACCGTGACAGTCAACACCCCGGCCGCGACGGCGAACCTCTCGGTCGTGAGGGCGAACTCCTCGGCCGGGTCGGTCAGCCCCCGGGCCGGGACAGCGAACTCGCTCACTACGACGGTCAACGCGCCGGCCGTGACAGCGAGCGCGCCGTCTGCGGCGGTGGACCGGTCGGCCGTGACAGCGAAGGCGTCGTCTGCGGCGGTGAACCGGTCGGCCGTGACAGCGAACCCTTCGGTCGTGATGGCGCACCCGCCGGTCGTGACGGCGAACCCGCCGACCGTAACGGCGAACCCACCGGCCGTGGCACCGGGCCCGTCGGCCGCGACAGCCGACCCGTCTGGCGGGCGGTCGTCGCCGACTGGCGCTCCGTCGTCGCCAACCGCCCCTTCCTCCTCTTCGCGGCCGCCATGAGCGGCTCCTACGTCCTGTCCTTCCAGGTCTATCTCGCCCTCCCGCTGTACGCCCGCGCACTCTTCGGCGACCGCACCGGACCGGTCACCGGTGCGGTCTTCGCCGCCTCGGCGCTGGCCGCACTCGCGGGCCAGCTGAAGCTGACCGCGTGGGCCCAGCGCACCCTGACCGGCCCGCAGGCCGTCGCCTGCGGGCTGGCCGTGATGGGCGCCGCCTTCCTGCCGCTGCTGCCCCGGTCACCCGGTGCCCCGGCCGGGGCCGTCGCGCTGACGCTGTGCGCGGTCCTGCTCGCCTGGGGCGGGGCGCTGCTGTACCCCTTCGAGATGGACACCGTCGTACGGCTCTCCGGAGACCGGCTCGTCGCCACCTACTACGGCGCCTACAACACCGCCTCCGGCGTCGCGGTCTCGCTGGGCAACCTCGCCGTCGGGGCGCTCTTCGACACCGGGGTGCGCTGGCTGCCGTGGGCCGTCCTGGCCACGACCGGGCTCGGCTGCGCCGCGCTGCTCGCACGCCTGCACCAGAGGGGACATCTGCGGGCGAGCCCGGCTCCGGCGCCCGGATGACCTGCCCTGGGCGGGGAGGGGCCTTACCAGTGACCCGTGCGGCGCGCACCGGGAAGCCCGTGCCGCCCTGTCACACCATCGCCGGCGGCTGCCACTCCCGCCGGACGGTCGCCGACACCGCAACCGCCTCCACCGCGACCTACGTCGGCGAGCCTCCCGAGGCTTACCAGGAAGCCCCTCCGCCCATCCCCGCCCCCTCCGCTGTGGCCCAGCTCCAGGCCGAGGGACACGAGATCCAGGAAGAGGACATCGCCCGCCTGTCCCCGCTCAAGCACCGCAACCTGAACCTGCTCGGCCGCTAGGGCTTCACCGCCAGCGTCCCGGCCGCCGGTGCCCTGCGACCGCTGCGCGATCCGGACGCGCCGGAGCTGGACGAGGACGACGGCGGCGAGGATCAAGACACGCCGTGCAGACCGTGCAACGCGTTGATCGGCTTGAGGCCCGACTCTCCCCCTCGTGGGAACCGGTCCGCGTAGGTCGGCGTCCTTCCATGAGTCCGCAAGATCGACTTCGCTGAAGGACGCATCTATGACCGGTACGGCCGCCCGCTACCTCTATCTCGCCCGTCACGGCGAGGCATCGCCGGATGAGAGTGAATTGACGGATGCGGGCCGCCGCCAGGCTGCCCTGCTGGGGGAGCGGCTCCGTGGGGTTCCGCTGGCGGCGATCCACCACGGCCCTCTCGCCCGTGCCGAACAGACCGCCCGGGTGGTCGGTGAGCAGCTCGACGGAGTTCCCTGCCGTCGTTCCGAAGCGGCCGGCGACTACCTCCCTTACCTGCCGACACGCGAGGAGCTGCCGCCGGAGGCAGCGGACGCCTGGATCGAGTTCCTGCGTCAGTTCACGGTCGAGGAACGCGAGCAGGGCCCCGGGCTTGCCGCAGCGGCACTTGCAGAGTTCACAGGGACTGTCGTCGGAGACGAACCGCGGCATGAGCTTGTCGTCACCCACAACTTCCTCGTCGGCTGGCTCATCCGAGCCGCCCTTGACGCGCCCAAGTGGCGATGGCTGGGCATCAACCATGCCAACGCGGCCCTGACCGTCATCCGCTACACACCCGACCGTCCCCCCGCGGTCCTCCTCTTCAACGACACCGGTCACCTCCCCGCCGAGCTCCGCTGGACCGGCTTCCCGCCAGAGCTCCACGTCTGAGGCCCGTAAGAGACCGATGTTGAACCGTCGGAGGAAGCATCTGCCCCTGTCGGCAAACGAACGAATGACGACAGGGCTGGCGGGCGTCCAATGAACCCGGAGATTCGGGGGCCTGACAACAGCTCAGATCCAATGAGATCCGATGAGGGTTGACGACAGGGTTAGATGACACCCGAGGTCCGATGCGCCGACAGGAGCGGGGGAAGAGCGTGGCCAATCTCGTCTAGAAGCGGGTGTCGACCGACCGGCAGAACCTCGTCCTGGCCGAGGCAGGGATCGACGACCCGGTGGTCTTCGAGGAGGAGGCCGGCACCTCCAGCCGCCTCCACCCGCTCCAGCGGCCGAAGTTTGGCGAGCTCCTCACGTACGCGCGGCCGGGCGACACCGTGCACATCTCCGAGATGTTCCGTCTGGTGCGCGGCACCGGGCATATCCTCGACGTGCTCGACGTCCTCCACCGCGACCGCCTCGCCCTGCGCATTCACGACGGCGCGTTCTCCAGCATGGACCTCACCGCCCGCCACCCGCGCACCGGAGAGCTGCTGTCCACCGTGAAGTCCACGGTGCAGACCCTCGCCGCCGCTGGCGAACTCCAGCGCGCCTCCAACGCGAGGCGGGCGCCGCCCGGCCGTGGCGGCCGCGAAGACCGACGCCGTCCGCACCGCCTACCTGGAGGGCCGCTCGATCGCGGCCCTCGCCCGCGAGCACGGCGTCAGCCGCGGCGCGATCCGCACAGCCGTGGCTGACCTCATGCCCGACCACACGGCCATCGAGGAGGGCGGCCCCGCCCCGGGGTTGCCGGAAACCCTCGACATGCCGGGCAAGGTCGCCGACTTCCTCCGCGCCGCCGATATGGGCGACGCCGAGCTGGCCGCGCTCGACCACGGCGTAACCGTGCGGCGCGGTCAGGGCTACACCCTGCGGGTCAGCGCCACCCCGGCAGTCCACCGCCAGCTCCTCGCCCGCTGCCAACCCCTCGACGGCACTCAAGGCGCCCCGACCGTCCCGGCACAGCGCATGGCCCGCCGCGAATACGAGAACCGGGTCAGCGCCCTTGTCCCGACCGAACCATGATCATCGCCAATAGCTGTACCCGATGTATCAAGACCGGTGGGCGTTGTCGCTGAGCCAGGCCAGGACGTGGTCGGCATGCTTGTCTGGCGGGAAGATCGGGTAGAAAACGTGCTCGATCACGTTGTCCTTGATGATCAGCGTGAGCCGCTTGTACAGCGTCAGCCCACTTGCGGTGAATGTGGGAAGGCCCAGTGCCTGGGCCAAGCTCCATGCGGGGTCGGACAGCATCTGGAACGGGAGGCGGAGCCGCTCGGTGACCTCACGTTGGTAGTCGCTGTCCTGGCTGGAGAGGCCGTACACCTGGGTCGCGCCGGCCGCGAGCAGGTCCTGGTGGTGGTCGCGGAAGCCGCATGTCTCGGCGGTGCAGCCACGGGCGCCGGGGATGGAGTCCCAGCCCTCGGGTAGATCGGTACCAGGGCGGCCCGTCAGCGGGTAGATGTAGAGCACCGTGCGACCTGCACCCAGCGCATCAAGGCTGATTGTGGCGCCGTCTGTGGCATGGAGCTCCAGCTGCGGCATTTTCGCCCCGCGCAGGTGGGCAGCAGCGCCGTCGTCCTCGGGAACGGGCAGATCGGCAGGCAGGCTCGTGTAGTCGGTCATCGGTTCCTCTCCGTTGGCCGGTGAGAAGCGGCTGTTGCGATGAGCGGCCTCGTGCAGGTGCGCCACCAGCACCGCCCGGCGGGCGGTGAGGCTCTCGATCCGCTGCGTGAGCTCATCAATGGCGTCCCGGTACCCGGCCAGCGCGGCCGGACAGTCGTCCGCGTGCCGGTGCCCCAGGGCCAGGCATTCCAGGAACGGCCGTGTCGCCTCGACAGGGATGCCGAGGCGGCACAGTGCCCGAATCTCCTGCGTGAGCCGTACGTCGTGCTCGTCGTAGTCCCTATAGCCGTTGGCCAACCGCACCGGCGCGAGCAGCCCCAGCGATTCGTAGTAGCGCACCGCCTTGGTCGTCACACCCGCTCGCCGGGCCAGCTCACCGATCCGCATGCCTCTCACCTCGAAGAACGCTAAACCTTGCCCTTGAGGGTAAGGTCAAGCGCTCTGCGGGGATGTCTGCACAACCCGCAGGCGAAGACAGCCGTCGCCCGCTTGTTCAGGGGCATTCTCACTGCTTCTGCGAAGCCGGCCACAGGTCGAGGCGACGTGCGCGCTCATCGACTCCACCGGCCATGATCGTTCTCACCGATAACCGCTGTACCGATGTTCCCCGAGGCCGCAGATGTCGTGCCCCGGCACGCCGCCCACCGCCGGAAACCGTCGGGCCCGCGCCCGTCCGAGTCCCCCCACCGGCCGGCCGGCCCGACCGCACTGCGCGCCGCCGGCCGTGACGGGGTCCGGGGCCCGGGGCGGCAGCCCACTGCGTACGGGGTCCTCCGCACCGGCCACGGCAGCCGTCACCACCCGGGCCGTGGCCCCCGCTGGCGCTCCCGGCCGTCAGGGCAGCGTCCGGCAGAGCAGGGCCGCGGGGCCGGGGCCGCTGCCCAGGCGGGTGGTGAAGGCGATCCCGGCGGCGTACTCGGCCGCCCCGCACTGGCCCTTGTAGGCGCCGTACGCGAAGTCCCCGCCGGCCGCGTCGGCGGGGCGGTTGTCGGACCGGTCGAACCAGACCGTACGTCCCGCAGCCGCCGGCCCTGTCCGCGCCGGCGCGCACAGCGCCGCCGACACGCGTGCGCCGCGCAGGCTGTACCCGATCAGGAACTGACCCGCCGGACACTGGTACTTGGTGTAGCCGGACGCCCAGTCGCCGCCGGCGGGCACGTACCGCTCGTCGGTGACGACCGTCTGGCGCGCGTCCGGGGCCCGTAGATCGCCGGTGCCGGCGTCGGTGCACAGGCCGCGCCCGCCGGTGTGGCCCAGCCCGGCCAGTCGTGTGCCGTCGGGGCATGCGGCCTTGAACGCTCCCGGGTCCCAGTCCCCCGTGCCGCGTACGCGAAGCGACGCCACCGAGTCGCCGTGGTCGGTGCTGAGCATGCGCCAGAGCGGAACGGACGCCACGGGACCGGTCCTGCCTGGCGCGGTCATCAGGCGCTGCCATGCGGTGGCGCGCCAGTCGCCGGGGTCGAGGATGCCCGAGCGGTGCCCCGCGCTGTCGTAGCGCAGCAGCGCCCAGTCGTCGTGGCCCTCGAAGCCGACGAGCGGCCAGAACGCGAAGTCGGCGTCGTGCTCGGCGAAGTAGTCCACGATATGGCCGAACCAGGCCCGGGCGGCGGGGTTCGTCTCGTTCGCACCGATGCCGAACTCGCTCACCCAGACGGGGGCGGTGTGGTGCCGGCCGCCTTCCTCCACGGAGAACGCCTCGTCGTCCAGGGCCGCGGCCAGCTCCGTGGGGGACAGGTCCTGGTAACGGGGGTCGTGGGTCTCGCCGATGCCGGTGGCGCCACTGTGGTGCGGGCCGGTGTAGCCGTAGAAGTGGGCGGAGTAGACCAGCTTGCGGGGGTCCACGAGGGTGTGGGACAGGGTGCGGGCGGGAGTGAGCACCGGCCGTCCGTGCGGGAGCCCGTCGACGGGGACACCGGTCCAGTTGATGCCCTCGATCACGATGAGGAGGCGCGGGTCGCCCTCGGTGAGGATGCGGTCGGCGGCGAGCCGGGCCGCGGCGTACCAGTCGTGGTCGTCGCCCAGCCCCCAGTTGGGGTCGTCCAGCACGTCACGCCGGACCTCGTTGTACAGGTCGGCGCCGACCACGCGCGGGACGGAGGCGTAGCGACGGGCCATGAACACCCAGTCGTCCGCCCACCGCGCGGTGGACTGTCCGCTGTTCCACCGTTCGTTGCCGTCGATGCCGCAGCACCACCGGGAGGTGACGGTGTGGTTGTTGAGTACCACGGCGAACCCGCTCCGGCTGAGCGCGTCGACCACGGTGTCGTAGATCTCCAGCGGTGTCCGGCCCCGGAGCTCGGGGTTGGCCGCCACGGCGCCGTCCGGTACGGGAGCCGTGGCGTGGATCATCTCGCCGGAGAACGGAAGCCGGATGGTGTTGATCCCCAATCGGTGGAAGTCGTCGAGTAATTGGGTGAGCGGTACCCGGTCGAGGCCGAGGGGTATGCCGTGGGAGTCCTGCCCGGCGTGATGGTTGGCCGGGTCGGCGGCACTGCCGGTGCCCGTCCACGAGCCCTGCGCGCCGTCCCAGTTGGCGCCCTTCATCCGGAAGCGGTTGCCCTGGGCGTCGACGACGTAGCGCCCCCGGGTGGACAGCGGGGCGGACCAGGTGACTTGGTCCGCCGTGTCGGCGGCGACTCCGGCGACGGCGGAGCGCGGGGGCACGGCGGCGGAGGCCACGCCGGCCGTGGCGGCCGGACCGGCAGTCGAGGCCGGGGCGTTCGTGGTGGCCGTGGTGGTCGTGAGCAGGAGGCCGGCGGCGGTGACGGCGAGCCGCAGTACGGCTGGTGGCATCGGCATGAGGGCGGCCCCTTGAGGTCGGAGGCGGGGGATACCGGGCGGCCGGCGACGGCGCCACCCGGCGGGGAGGGGTGTCCACCACGGTGCACCGTGCAGGAAGTGGCCAGGAAGGTCAACCGCCCCGGAGGGCACCGGAAACGGAGGCCGCTTCCCACCCCCTTGACGCACTGCTGGTCCGTACCTATGGTCTCGCTCAACTCGCCCGTTCAACTAGCCGTATAGCGTTCACATATGAGGACGGATCAGATGCAGGACATGCCCACCCGGCGCCGCCGTAAGTCCCCGCGTTCCGCTCTCGCCCTCACGGCGGCCACCGCCCTGCTCGGCGCCGGACTGCTCTCCTGGCCCGGAGCCCAGCGGGCGGAGGCGGCACCCGCGGCCTTCGCCCATCCCGGCGTCACCGTCTCCCGCGCTCAACTCGACTTCACCCGCGACAAGGTGCTCGCCGGCGCGCAGCCCTGGAAGAGCGCCTACGACCAGATGACGGCGAGCCCGTACGCGAGCCTCAGCCGCACGCCCAAGCCCCGCGCCGTGGTCGAGTGCGGTTCGTACTCCAACCCCAACTACGGCTGCACCGACGAACGCGAGGACGCCATCGCGGCCTACACCGACGCGCTCGCCTGGTACATCACCCGCGACGAGCGCTACGCCAAGAAGGCGATCGAGCTGATGGACGCCTGGTCCGCCGTGCTCCGGGACCACACCAACAGCAACGCGCCGCTGCAGACGGGCTGGGCCGGCTCCTCCTGGCCGAAGGCCGCCGAGATCATCAAGTACACGTACACCGGCGCCTGGGCCAACTCCGGCCGCTTCGCGACCATGCTCCGCAACGTCTACCTGCCCGAGATCATCAACGGCTCGAACTCCAACGGCAACTGGGAGCTGTCGATGACGGAGGCGGCCGTCGGCATCTCCGTCTTCCTGGAGGACAAGGCGTCGTACGACACGGCCATGGCCAGGTTCCGCACCCGCACCGCCGCGTACGTCTACCTCGCCTCCGACGGCGACCTGCCGAAGACGGTACCGAGCCAGAACCTCGACACCCGCGACAAGATCGTCTCCTACTGGCAGGGCCAGTCCACCTTCGTCACCGGCCTCACCCAGGAGACCTGCCGCGACTTCACCCACACCGGCTACGGCATCTCCGCCATCTCGCACGTCGCCGAGACCAGCCGGATCCAGGGCCAGGACCTGTACGGCACGGACGTCGGCGAGCGACTGCGGCAGGCGCTCGGCTTCCAGGCCAAGTACGAACTGGGCGCCGCCGTCCCGAGCTGGCTGTGCGGCGGATCCGTCAAGCGGGGGCTGGGCCCGGTCACCGAGGTCGGCTACAACGCCCTGCACAACCGCCTGGGCATCGCCATGACCAACACGCAGGCCCTGACCGGACAGAACCGCCCGGCCGGCAGCAACAACCTCTTCGTCGCCTGGGAGACCCTGACCCATGGCGACAACCCGAACTGATCAGCGGGGGAGGGGAGCGGACCGGAGTCCGGATCACCGCGGGTCCACGGTGCCCCGCCGGGGCGGCCGCGCGGCCGGGAGAACGGCACTCGAAGTCGGTCTGCCGCGTCGGGTGCACCAAGCCCACATGCGGCGGGGGGGGGGGGGGGGGGGGGGGGGGGGGGGGGGGGGGGGGGGGGGGGGTGGGGGGGGTGTTGGGGGTGGGTGGTTTTTTTTTTTTTTTTTTTCCTTTT
>NZ_JBVHWQ010000005.1:233923-494644 GCF_055564315.1 Streptomyces sp. NPDC029151 | reverse complement strand
GGTCTCAGGGACGAGAAGGAAACAAATCCCTCTGCGTCTTCCCCCCCCCCCCCCCCCCCCCCCCCCCCCCCCCCCCCCCCCCCCCCCCCCCCCCCCCCCCCCCGCCGCATGTCGTGTCCGTGTGTCCGTGCCTCTGCGGGTCCGTCTTCTCTGTCTTGTCTCTCTCGCCCGTCCGTATGTCCGTTCGAGGCCTCCCCGCGTGCTCAGAGCGGCGTCGAACCGCCGTCTCCCGGCTTGATCCGGCCGCGCCAGCTGCCGGACTCCGCGCCGCGCTCCTCGATGAACTCCTTGAACCGCTTCATGTCGCCCTTGACGCGCCGGTCGATCGTGCCCAGCAGATCCGCGGTCCGTTCCATGGCCCCGCTGGGTTCGACGTCCATGACCAGCTCGACCTTGGTGTGGGCGTCGTCCAGGCGCTCGAAGCGGACCGTGCCCTTCTGGTGGGTGTCGCCGCTGGTGGTGCGCCAGGTGATGCGTTCGTCGGGCAGCTGGTCGACGATCTCGGTGTCGAACTCCCGCCGTACGCCGCCGATCTTCGTGGTCCAGTGATTGTGCCGGTCGTCCAGTTGCCTGACCTCCTCGACGCCTTCCATGAAGTTCGGGAAGTCCTCGAACTGCGTCCACTGGTTGTAGGCGGTGTGCAGCGGAACCTCGACCTCCACCGCTTCCCTGACCGTGCTCATCTCAGCGTCTCCCCTCGTCGGAGCTTCGTTGCACCCGGCGAGTACCCGGGGGGCCGGTGGTTATGAGCGCCGAATGCACTCCGAGTGGATCTTTCGCACCGTGAGGGATCGGTTGCGTACGGTGTCGAAGCGCGTCGCCACCCTAGTGACAAGGGGTCGCCACCCTAGGGACAAGGGGTCGCCACCCTTGGGACAAGGGTACGGATCCAGCCACCGCCCCCTCTTCCGCCCGCCGCGCTGACGTGGTGTTTTACAGTGGCTTCACCAGTTTCGGTGACAGGACCTGTGAGGTATTCGCGATCATGCCGTCTGAGACCTTCGAGTTTCAGGTAGAGGCCCGTCAGCTGCTCCAGCTGATGATTCACTCGGTCTATTCGAACAAGGACGTCTTCCTGCGGGAGCTCGTGTCCAACGCCTCCGACGCGCTGGACAAGCTGCGCCTGGAGAAGTTGTGGGACGACTCGCTCGACGCCGACGTCTCCGACCCGCACATCGAGATCGACGTCGACAAGGAGGCCCGCACCCTCACCGTGCGGGACAACGGCGTCGGCATGTCGTACGACGAGGTCGGACAGCTCATCGGCACGATCGCCAACTCGGGCACCGCGAAGTTCCTGCAGGAGCTGCGGGACGCCAAGGACAAGGCCGGGGAGGAGGGGCTCATCGGCCAGTTCGGCGTCGGGTTCTACTCCGGCTTCATGGTGGCGGACGAGGTCACCCTGCTCACCCGGCGCGCCGGCGAGACCCAGGGCACGCGCTGGACGTCGCGCGGCGAGGGCACGTACACGCTGGAGACGGTCGACGACGCCCCGCAGGGCACCTCGGTCACCCTGCACCTCAAGCCGGCCGACCCGGAGAACCAGCTCCACGACTACACCTCCCCGTGGAAGATCAGGGAGATCATCAAGCGGTACTCGGACTTCATCACCTGGCCCATCCGGATGGTGCCCGAGAAGTCCAGCGAGAGCGACGAGGCGCCCGAGCCCGAGACGCTCAACTCCATGAAGGCACTCTGGGCGCGGCCCCGCGACGAGGTGTCCGACGACGAGTACCACGAGCTCTACAAGCACATCGGCCACGACTGGCGCGACCCGCTGGAGACGATCCGGCTCCAGGCGGAGGGCACCTTCGAGTACCAGGCCCTGCTGTTCCTCCCCGCGCACGCCCCCCACGACCTGTTCACGCGGGACTTCAAGCGCGGGGTGCAGCTCTACGTCAAGCGCGTGTTCATCATGGACGACTGCGAGGCGCTGCTGCCGCCGTACCTCCGCTTCGTCAAGGGTGTCGTCGACGCGGCGGACCTGTCGCTCAACGTGTCCCGTGAAATCCTGCAGCAGGACCGCCACATCGAGATGATGCGGCGGCGGCTGACGAAGAAGGTCCTGTCCACGGTCAAGGAGATGATGACCAAGGACCAGGAGCGGTACGGCACGTTCTGGCGGGAGTTCGGCACGGTCCTGAAGGAGGGGCTGGTCACCGACTCCGAGAACCGTGACGCCATCCTCGCGGTCGCCTCGTTCGCCAGCACGCACCACGACACCGAGACGACCACCCTCAAGGGCTACGTCGAGCGGATGAAGGACGGTCAGGAGGACATCTACTACCTGACCGGCGAGTCCCGGCAGAGCATCGAGAACTCCCCGCACATGGAGGCGTTCCGGGAGCGCGGCATCGAGGTGCTGCTGCTCACCGACCCGGTGGACGAGGTGTGGGCGGACGCCGTCGGCGAGTACGAGGGCAAGAAGCTGCGCTCCGTCGCCAAGGGCCAGATCGACCTCGACGCCAAGGACGAGGACGCTTCCGAGGAGGAGCGGGAGAAGCAGACCGAGGACTACGCCGGGCTGCTCGGCTGGATGAAGGAGCAGCTGGACGAGGACATCAAGGAGGTGCGCCTGTCCTCCCGCCTCACGGTCTCGCCGGCCTGTGTCGTCTCCGACGCGCACGACCTGACCCCGGCCCTGGAGAACATGTACCGCGCCATGGGCCAGGAAGTGCCCCGCGCCAAGCGGATCCTGGAGCTCAACCCCGACCACCAGCTGGTCAAGGGCCTCAACCAGGCGTACAAGGACCGCGAGGACCGCACGGAGCTCGCCGAGACCGCCGAGCTCCTGCACGGCCTGGCCGTGCTGGCCGAAGGCGGCCAGCCGAAGGAACCGGCCCGCTTCGTCAAGCTGATGGCGGACCGCCTGGAACGCGCGCTGTAACCCGGCCCGCCGGGCGCCGACGTCCTGCCCGGGGCACACCCCCGGGCAGGACGGGCAGGACGCGAGTGCTGCCCGGAAGGGCAACTTCCGGGACGTGCGAGCACGTGCCGCTCGACGACGGCCCGCGGCGCCGGGCCCGCCCCGGATCGTGACCGGGCCGCGGTCGACTTCTCTGCGGAGTCCTGCATTGGCATGGACCTGACGCAAGGCGACGGCTAGGCTCTGTCCCGCCACGCATGAGAGCGCTCTCAGACATCGGCTGTTCCACCCCACCCCTGGAACGACGAAGGGCAACTCCCATGAGACGCACACGACTTGCGCATACCGTACTGGCCACGCTGCTGCTCCTCGGCGGCCTGGCCACGGCGGGAACGGTCCCTGCGGCGGCGACGGGCCCCGCCGCGCCTACCGGATCCACCTCGCCCGCCGGGTCCACCGGGTCCGTTTCACCCCCCACCTCCGCCAGGCCGGTCTCCGACGGACTCCTCGCCGCCCTGCAGCGCGACCTCGGCCTCACGCGGAAGCAGGCCGAGACGCGGATCGCGGCCGAGCGGACCGCGGCCCTGCTCGCTCCGAAGGTGCGCCGGACGGCCGGCGAGGCCTACGCGGGCTCCTGGTTCGACGCCGCGCGGGGGCGTCTGACCGTGGCGCTCACGCCGGACGCCTCGCCGCAGACGCGCCGCGCGATCAGGGCGGCCGGGGCCGAGATCCGCACGGCAGCCCACACGGCCCGCCGGCTGGACACCGTGAAGGCCCGCATCGACCGCCTGTCCGCCCCGCCCGGGGTCAGCGGCTGGCACGTCGATCCGGTGGCCGGCACCGTGGTCGTCGACGTCGTGCGCGGAGACCGCTCTGACAACGATGTCCGACGCTTCGTGTCCCAGGCCCGCGAGACGGGTCCCGTGACGGTCAGGATCGTCTCCGCAGCCCCGCGGACCTTCGCCGCGGGAACGGTCGGCGGCGACCCCTACTACACGGGCAACGTCCGCTGCTCCATAGGCTTCTCGGTGTACGGCGGCTTCGTGACCGCCGGGCACTGCGGCTCGCCCGGCGCCGGGGTCAGCGGCTGGGACGGCTCCTACATCGGCACCTTCCAGGGCTCCTCATTCCCGGACAACGACTACGCCTGGGTGAGTGTGGGCAGCGGCTGGTGGACGGTCCCCGTGGTGCTGGGCTGGGGCACCGTGCCCGACCAGCTGGTGCGCGGCTCGGCCGTGGCGCCCGTCGGTTCCTCCGTCTGCCGCTCGGGATCGACCTCGCACTGGCACTGCGGGACGGTGCTGGCGACGAACGAGACCGTCAACTACAGCCAGGGCGCGGTGCACCAGCTGACGAAGACGAGCGTCTGCGCCGAACCCGGGGACTCCGGAGGGTCCTTCATCACCGGCGACCAGGCCCAGGGCGTCACCTCGGGCGGCTGGGGCAACTGCACCAGCGGCGGCGAGACCTGGTTCCAGCCGGTCAACGAGATCCTCGGCCGGTACGGCCTGACCCTGCACACGTACTGACCCTGCACACGTACACCGGCTGAACGCTCGCACATGTACACGGGCCGCGCGCCCGCGGAGGTACACCGGCTTGAGCCGGGTACACCGGCCGACCGCACACCTACACCGGCGGTGTACGTCCCGATCCGCGTCACCACCCCCGGCTGCACCGACCGCTACTTCCGTCACCAGGACGGGCTCGGCTTCACCGCGGTGGTCGACTCCGGCAGCAGTGACCTGCTGAAGCAGGGCGCCATCTGGAAGGTGCGGCCGGGACTCTCCAACAGGCGGCGCTACTCCTTCGAGTCGCGCAACCATCCCGGAGAGTACCCCCTGAGAGCCGGCGGCGTACTCCGCGCCGAGTACACCGGGTTACTCCGGCCGCCGGACGGCAGCACGGGCCTCCTCCGGCACCGTGGCGTGCATGAAGTTGAGCCGACCCGCTCGCCGGGCCTCCCTCGTCGTCCATGTGGCCGCCTCCGCGAGCTGGCTCGGGCTGACGCTCGGGCTGCTCGCTCTCGCCGTCACCGCCACCACGACCGGATCGGCGGTGACGGCCGAGGCATCCGTCCGGGCGATGGAGCTCTTCGCGGACTGGCTGCTGCTCCCGCTCGCGTTCCTCACCTTCCTCAGCGGTGTCGTGCTGTCCGTGGGGACACCCTGGGGACTGGCCCGCCACCGGTGGGTCGTCACGAAGTTCTGGCTGACCCTCGCCGCCACCGCCGCCACGGCGTTCGCCCTGCGGCCGGGGCTGGACTCGGCGGTCGCGGACATCACGGCGGACACCGCGGCGGGCGCGCCACTGCCCGGCCCCGGCGACCTCCTTCCGGGCCCGGTCGTCTCCCTGTCCGCCTACCTCTTCATGACGGTGATCTCCGTCCTCAAGCCCTGGGGACTCACCAGGCGCGGCAGGAACCACCGCACCGCCTCCCGCACACCGGCACCGGCACCGGCCTCGGCCCCGACCGGGCAGGCGGACGGCGCGCGTTGAGCAGAGCCGTCGGCGGGGTCGGGTTCGGGGCGGCATGTGTGGCACAGGCCCGTGGCTGGCTGGCTGGCTGGCTGGCTGGCTGGCGGGCGGGCGGCGCTCGCCGAGCAGGCCGGTCGGACGGCCGTCCGCGGGGCGTTGTCAGTGGGGCCGGATACCGTGACGGACATCTGATCAAGCTAGCGATCCCACCGGGATCGGTGGAGGAGGGGCTGTGCGGCGCACGGAGTCGGTCGGGGTGGGGTCGGTGGGGGAGGAGGCCGAGGGGGACGCTCTCGTGGCCGCCGGACCGGCGGCGGAGGCGGCGGAGACGCCGGCCGCGCTGCCCGACGAGGAGACGTTCCGGATGCCGGCCGCCTGGCGGCGGCTGGTGTATCCGCGACGGGGCGGGATCGAGCGCGGCGTGCCCGGGCCGCACCCCGAGGCCGAGCAGCGGACGGCGTTCCGGCTCCACGAGGAGACGGACTGGATCGAGGCGATGCTCAGCGCCCCGAAGAGCGACCCGCGGCTCGTCCAGGCCACCCGGGACCACCTGAGCGGCCGTCACAACCCGCTGGGCGCCGCCGTCGTCGCGTCGCTCACCTTCCCCTGGCAGTACCCGGACGGCATCTACGTCGACGCCTGGGTCCGGGCGCACGGCCTGGCCTTCGCCGCGCAGGCGGTGGTGGAGTACTTCGACGTCGAACCGCACTACCACCAGAGCGGCACCCGCCGCGAGGACCCCTGGCTCGGCTTCCGCGCCGGCGCGACCACGGGCGCCCACTGGGCGCGGTCGAAGTTCGCCGACCGCGTACGCGCCCTGCTGTCCGTGGCCGACGAGGACACCTACCGGGAGACGGTCGCCGCACTGTCCGGCTGCCGGACCGGCGTACGCCGCCGCATCGTCGTGTCGTACCTGCTCCCCACCGAGCAGGAGTGGACCGACGAGTGCTGCGTCGACGCCCCGCAGGCCGACGAGCTGCTGCGGGCAATGCTGCTGTGCTCGCTGAACTCACCGGAACAGCTGAAGCACTTCGGCCGCCGGGCGGGCCTCGGCTGGAACGGCTGGACGACGGCGCTCGTCGCCACCCTCGCCGAGGGCACCGGCCCCGCCTTCGCCCCGCTCCTCGACGAGGCCTTCGACCGGGCCTACAACTCCGAGCAGACCAGGGGCTTCGCCAACGCCCTGGTCGAACTGCCGACGGACGAGGCGTTCCAGCTCCTCCTGGACCGCGTCGGCGACAAGCACGTCCGCCCGCACCTGCTGGACGCGATGCGCCGGTACCCGGTGCGCGCCCTGCGCCTGCTGGGCGCGGAGGCGGCCGGCGCCGGCAAGAACGCGTCGATGGCCGGGCAGCTGCTCGTCTCGCACGTCCTCGCGCACACCGGTACGGCCGCGGCCGTGCTGCCCGAGCTGCCCGCCGAGGTCGCCGCCCTCGTGACGCCCCACCTCACCCGTACCGACCGGGTCGCCGACACTCCCGCCGAGGCGCTGCCCGCGCTGCTGGTCAGCCCGCCGTGGACAGCCAAGCGCAAGGCCCGCAGGACCCGGGTGGCCGCCGAGGTCCCGGCGGCCCCCGAGCCGCACATGCTGTGGCAGCCGGGCGAGCAGGACGCCTGGAGGAAGGCAGACACGTGGTACGACAGGTGGCAGGGCGACCGTGACTGGTCCCGCCAGATCGAGTACCTGAAGAGCACCGGGCGGCTCGGGAGCTTCCACCACGTGCGCCTCTTCGTCGAAGGCCCCGAGGACGTCGTACGACCGCTGCTCGCCGACTGCGCCCCCGACGACTACTGGGACGGCGAGACGGCACTGAAGCCGGTCGCCGCCAGACACACGCTGGCCGCCCTGCCGCTGATGCGGCGGGCCGCGGCCCGGCACCCGGGCACCCTCGGGGTGCTGGTGCTGCCGTACGGGGACGTCGAGGTCGCCGCGCTGGTGTGCGACTGGCTGGCCCGGCTGAGGTCCGCCGACGCCACCGCCCGCGCCTGGCTGGCCCGGCACGGCCTGGACGCGGTGCCCTTCCTCGTCCCACACGCCGTGGGGCCCGCCGGCGCGGTCCGGCGCGGCGCGGAGAAGGCGCTGCGGCTGCTGGCGGACGCCCACGGCCGCGCGGCGGTCACGGCGGCCGTCGCCGAGCGCGGCGCGGAGGCCGCGGACATCGTGGCGGAGACGCTGGCCGTCGACCCGCTCGTCAGCGCCCTGCCCGCGCGCCTGCCCGCGGTCGGCGCCTGGGCGGACCCGGCGCTGCTGCCGCAGATCCTGCTCACCGAGGGCGGCGCCCTGCCCGCCGACGCCGTCCGCAACGCCCTGATGGTGCTGGCCCTGTCCAAGCCCGGCGAGGTCTACCCGGGCGTGGAGGTGCTGACCGCGCACTGCACCGCCGACTCCCTCGCCGAATTCGCCTGGAGCCTGTTCGAGCAGTGGCGGCTGGCCGGCATGCCACCCAAGGAGAGCTGGGCGCTGCACGCGCTCGGCTGGCTCGGCGACGACGACACCGTGCGCCGGCTCACCCCCGTCGTACGGGCGTGGCCCGGCGAGGGCGGCCACCAGCGCGCCGTGGAGGGCCTGGCCGTGCTCGCGGCGATCGGCACGGACGTCGCGCTGATGCATCTGCACGGCATCGCTCAGCGCGTCCCGTTCAAGGCGCTCAAACTGCGCGCCCAGGAGAAGATCGCCGAGGTCGCGGAGGGCCTGGGCCTGACCGGTGAGCAGCTCGGGGACCGGCTCGTGCCCGACTTCGGCCTCGACGCCGACGGCAGCACCGTCATCGACTACGGCCCCCGGCAGTTCACCGTGGGCTTCGACGAGCAGCTGCGCCCCTACGTCCGTGACGCCGACGGCAAGCAGCGCAAGGCACTGCCCGCCCCCGGCGCCAAGGACGACCCGGAGCTGGCCCCGGCCGAGCGGAAGCGGTTCGCCGCGCTGAAGAAGGACGTCCGGACCGTCGCGAGCGACCAGGTGAGGCGCCTGGAAGCCGCGATGGTGACCCGGCGCACCTGGACCGCCGCGGAGTTCCGGGAGCTGTTCGTCGCCCATCCGCTGGTGTGGCACCTGGTCCGGCGCCTGGTCTGGATCAGCGGCACCGGCGAGCGCGCGACGGCCTTCCGGGTGGCGGAGGACCGCACCTTCGCCGACGTCCACGACGACGAGCTGACGCTGCCGGAGGAGGCGACGGTCCGCGTGGCGCACCCGCTGCACCTGGCGGACGACCTCGACGCGTGGTCGGAGCTCTTCGCCGACTACGAGATCCTCCAGCCGTTCCCGCAGCTGGGCCGGGCCGTGCACACGCTGACCGAGGAGGAGGCCGCCGGACACCGGCTGACCCGGTTCGAGGGCGCGCGGGTGCCGGTCGGCAAGCTGCTCGGCCTCACCAAGCGGGGCTGGGAGCGCGGCGAACCGCAGGACGCGGGCGTGGAGCGCTGGTTCCACCGGCGCATAGACGACGACCATTACGTGGTCATCGGGCTCGACGAGGGCATCGCCGTCGGCGCGCTCGACGTGTTCCCCGACCAGACGTTCGAGAACGTCTGGCTCGACTCCGCCCCCGGCGACTACTGGCCCCGCCGCGCGTACCCGCTGCGTTTCGGCGACCTCGATCCGGTCGTCGCCTCGGAGATCCTCGCCGACCTCACCGAGGTGACCGCCAAGTGACCGCCACCGTCGAGGTCGAGGAGACCGGAGAGACCGGCGGGACCGGGGAGGCACTGCCCCAGCGTCCGCCCGCCGAGGTCCGCCACGCCGGCGAACTGGCCGCCCTGCGCGCCGCGGACGACGGCCCCCGCCCTCCGGGCTGGCGGCTCAGCCTCCGGGCGGCCCGCCGGTTCATCGTCGGCGACGAGGAAGCCGGCGTCAGCCGCAAGTTCGTCGGCAACGTCTCCCTGGTCGAGCGAGCCCTGGTGACGCTGGCCACCAACCGGGGCCTGATGCTGGTGGGCGAGCCCGGCACCGCCAAGTCACTGCTGTCCGAGCTGATCGCGGCGGCCGTCAGCGGCAGCAGCGCGCTCACCGTGCAGGGCGGCGCGGCCACCACCGAGGACCAGATCAAGTACTCCTGGAACTACGCCCTGCTGGTTTCCGAGGGCCCCTCTGCCCGCTCCCTGGTGCCCGCGCCGATGCTGCGCGGCATGGCCGAGGGGCGGATCGTGCGGTTCGAGGAGATCACCCGCTGCCCGCTGGAGGTACAGGACTGCCTGCTCTCCCTGCTGTCCGACCGGGTCATCACCATCCCCGAACTCGACGGACCGGGGGGCCTGGTCTTCGCCCGTCAGGGCTTCAACGTCATCGCCACCGCCAACACCCGCGACCGCGGTGTCAACGAGATGAGCGCCGCCCTCAAACGGCGCTTCAACTTCGAGACGGTGCTGCCCATCGCCGACTTCGAGACCGAGCTGCGGCTGGTGGAGGCCGAGGCCGCTGCGCTGCTGCGGCAGTCCGGGGTGGAGCCGCCGCCGCGCCGGGACGTGCTGGAGGTGCTGGTCGGCACCTTCCGTGAACTGCGAGGCGGCGCCGCGCGGAGCGAGCGGATGGCGACGGTGATGAGCACCGCCGAGGCCGTGTCCGTGGCGCACGCGGTCGGGGTGCGGGCCTGGTTCCTGCGCGGTGAACCCGGCGGCGCCGCCGACGTGGTGACCTGCCTGGCGGGTACGGCCGCGAAGGACAGCCCCGAGGACCTCGCCCGGCTGCGCCGCTTCCTCGACCAGGAGGCACCGCGCCGGCCCGGACCGCAGTGGCAGGCCCTGCACGAGGCCCGTCACCTCCTGGCGGACTGATGCCCGCCGCAGCGGCGGACCGGCCGCCCGCCCAGGCGGGCCCGGCGCCGACTACCTCCCCCGTCTTCCTCGGCGTGCGTCACCACTCGCCCGCCTGCGCGCGTCTGGTCGCCCACGCGATCCGGACGCTGCGGCCGGCGTTCGTGCTGGTGGAGGGCCCGGCGGACATGAACGAGCGGATGGACGAGCTGCTGCTCGGACACACCCTGCCCGTCGCCGTGTTCAGCCACTACCGCGACGACCGGCGGGTCGCCACCTCCTGGACGCCGCTGTGCGACTACTCCCCGGAGTGGATCGCGCTGCGGGAGGGCCGCGCGTCCGGTGCCGACGTGCGGTTCGTCGACCTGCCCGCCTGGCACCCGGCCGTCGCCGGCGACACCGACCGGTACGCCAACCGCTACGCGGACGCGGAGGCCCGGTACGAGCAGGCCACACGCAGGCTGTGCGAGCGCTTCGCCGTCGACTCGGTGGACGCCCTGTGGGACGGGCTGTTCGAGGTCGCCGAGCCGGGCACCGACCCCGAGGAGCTCCGCGCCCGGCTCGACGCGTACTTCGGGCTGGTCCGCGGCGACGCGGCGGCGGACGCCGCGGACCAGGCCCGCGAGGCGTACATGGCCTCCTGGGTACGGGCCGCACTGGCCCGCGCCGACGGCCGTCCGGTGCTGGTGGTGACCGGCGGCTTCCACCAGCCGGCCCTGCGGGCCCTGTGCGCGTCGGCCGGCGGCACCGCGGCCCCCGCCGACTGGCCCGCGGTGCCCGAGCCGCCGCACGGCGCGCTCGGCGGCAGCTTCCTCGTGCCGTACTCGTTCCGGCAGTTGGACGCCTTCGCCGGATACCAGTCCGGGATGCCCTCACCCGGCTACTACCAGCACCTCTGGGAGACGGGCCCGGAGGCCGCCGGGCGGGAACTGCTGCGCGCGGTCACCGAGCGGCTGAGGACCCGCCGGATCCCGCTGTCCACGGCCGGCCTGATCGCCGCCCGCTCGCTGTCCCAGGGCCTGGCACGCCTGCGCGGCCACCCGTACGAGACCCGGGTGGACGTCCTCGACGGCCTGGCCGGCGCGTTGATCGGTGACGATCTGGACGGGCCGCTGCCCTGGACGACGCGGGGTGTCCTCGGCGCGGGCACCCACCCGGTGGTGGTCGAGATGGTCGCCGCCTGCACCGGTGACGCCGTGGGCCGGCTGCACCCGGACACGCCGCTGCCCCCGCTGGTGCACGACGTGGCCGCCCGCCTCGCCCGGCTGGGACTGACCGGTGCCGGCACGCCGGTCACCCTGGACCTGACGAAGGAGGAGGACCTGGCCCGCAGCCGCACTCTGCACCGGCTGCGCGTCCTGGGCATCCCGGGCTTCACCCGGCACTCGGGGCCGGCCCACGGGTCCGACCCGGTCTCCACCGAGGTGTGGGAACCCCGCCCGGCGACAGCCGGCCGGGAGGCGGCACTGATCGAGGCCGGCGCCTACGGGGCCCGCCTGGACGAGGCGGCCACGGCGCTGCTCGGCGAACGCGTACGTGCGGCCGGCCCGGACGCCGGGGCGCTGGCCGGGCTGCTGTTCGACACCGTGCTCTGCGGGAGCGGCCCGCTCCGCACCGACCTGCTGACGGCGCTCGCCGCCCAGGTGGGACGGCTCGGTGACCTCGGCCCGCTCGGCGAGATCCTGGCGGCGGCGCTGGGCCTGTGGCGGCACGACCGGGTGTTCGGCACGGCCCGGGAGCCGCTGCTGGGCACGGTGGTGGGCAGCGCGGCGGACCGGGTGCTCCGACTGGCGGAAGGGGTGCACGGCGGCCCCTCGGTGGACCTCGCCGCGCTGCGCGCCCTGACCGCCGCGCGCGACGCGCTGCGGCACGCGCCCGGCCTGCTGCCGGTCACCCCCGAGGCCGCCGCCGACGCCGCCGCCCGCATCAGCCGCGACCCGCGCGCCCCGGCCGCGCTGCGCGGCGCCGCCTTCGGACTGCGCTGGGCGCTGGGCGTCCCCGACGATCCCGGACCCATGGTCCAGGCGCTCGCCGCTGCCGCGGTGAGCACCCTCGGCGACTGGCTGACCGGTCTGTTCGCGGTGGCCCGGGAAGAGGTCGGCCACGGTACCGAGGCCGAGGGGCACTCCCTGATCGGCCTCGTGGACGGCATCGTCTCGGGGCTGTCGGAGGCCGACTTCCTCATCGGCCTGCCCGCCCTCCGCCAGGCCTTCGCCTTCTTCCCACCGCGCGAACGGCAGCGCATCGCCGAACACCTGCTGCGGCGCCGCGGCCTGCGCGGCTCGGCCCGCTCCCTGCTCCGCACCCCCGCCGACCCCCTGCTGCGGGCCCGCGCCAGAGCCCTGGAGGAGAACGTGACCCGACTGCTCGACCACCACGGCCTCGCGCTGGCGCCGATGCCGTCGGCGGCGGAACCCGTGACCGCACCCGTGGCGGAACCCGTGACTGCGGGCGCGGTCCCCGCGGCCCCGGCGGTCATCCCCCTCGGCCGGGCCGTGCCCGCCGCCGACCCGGAGGCGAGCCGGTGAGCCCCGCACCCACCGACCCGGCTCCGGCCCCACCCGGCACGCCGGCGGCCCCGGCCCGGACCGCGCCCAACACACCACCGGCCCCCGACCCCGGGCTGGAGCGCTGGCGGCTCGTCCTCGGCGCCCCCGCCGAGAGCTGCACCGGCCCGTTGCACGGCGCGTCCGCGGCCCGGGACGCCGCGCTGGACTGGCTGTACGGCCGCGACGAGGACCTGCGCCGCCGCGGTGTGCGCCGTGGGGCGGCCGACTCCCGCGAGGGCGGGAGCGGACCGTCCCGGCTCACCGCGGTGGACTGGCTGGACGACGTCCACCGGCTGTTCCCGAAGGAGACCGCGGAACGGCTGGAACGCGACGCCGTGGAGCAGTACGAGATCCACGAGATCGTCACCGACCCGGACGTCCTCGCCCGGGTCGAGCCCAGCCAGACCCTGCTGCGGGCCGTCCTGCACACCAGACACCTGATGAACCCCCAGGTCCTGGCCGCGGCACGGCGGATCGTGGAAACGGTCGTACGACAGCTGATGGAACGTCTCCAGCCGGAGGTGCGAAGGGCGTTCACCGGCTCCCGTTCCCGCCGCCCCAGCCGGCTGCCGCTCGCCCGCGACTTCGACTTCCGCACCACCATCCGCGCCAACCTCGCCCACTACCAGCCCGACGAGCGCCGCATCCTCATCCAGCGGCCGCACTTCCACTCCCGCACCCACCGTCACCTGGAGCAGTGGCAGCTAGTGCTGCTCGTGGACCAGTCGGGTTCCATGGCCGGCTCGGTGATCCACTCGGCGGTCACGGCCGCCTGCCTGTGGAGCCTGCCGGGCCTGAAGACCCATCTGGTCGCCTTCGACACCGCGGTGGTGGACCTGACCTCCGACGTGACGGACCCGGTGGAGCTGCTGATGCGGGTCCAGCTGGGCGGCGGCACGGACATCGCCCGCGCCGTCGACTACGGCGCCTCGCTCGTGGAGAACCCGCGGCGGACGATCGTCGCCCTCATCTCCGACTTCTACGAGGGCGGCGACCCGTTCCGCCTGGTACGCACCGTGCGGCAGATGGTCGAGCAGGGCACGACCGTGCTGTGCCTGGCCGCCCTGGACGAGGCCGCCGACCCGGCCTACGACCGGGAGCTCGCCGGGCGGCTGGCCGCGGCGGGCGCCCCGGTGGGCGCGATGACCCCGGGCCGGCTCGCGGAGTTCGTCGCGGAGCGGATCGGCCGCGGAGGGCAGGCCCGGTGACCCGTTCCGACCTGCTCGCGCTGACGCCCGACACGCTCGCCTCGCTCGCCAACCGGGGCCTGGTCAAGCGCGCCGACAAGGATCTGGCCGCCGGCGCGTGCCCCGTGCTGACCGTCGGCGACGACGGCACCGTACACGGCACCTTCCCGGACGGCACCGAGACCGCGCTGCCCCCGGGCCGCGGCCTGGACGCGACCGACTGCACCTGCGCCGCGGCGGCCGTCTGCCGGCACCGGATCGGGTTGGTCCTGGCCTACCAGCGCGCCGCACCGGGCGGGACACCCACCGCCGACGAGCCCCTGGTGGACTGGTCGCCCGGCGAGTTCGACGACGCCGCGCTGGCCGCCGCGCTGGGCCGCATCGCCCTGACCGCCGCCCACCGCACCCGCGCCCGCGGCTACACGGCCCGCGTGCACCGCCCCACCGCCGACGACCCGGCACCCCGGGTGGAGCTGCCCACCTGCACCGTCCGCTTCCCCGTCCCGCACGAGCTGGGCTACGCCCTCACCGACGCGGCCGCCGCCCTGCGCGGGGAGGTCGTCACGCTCGCGGTGTGGGCCTTCCGCGCCGCGGACGCCGACCGGGCGACCGAGGTGTCCGTGGGCGGCCGCACGACCGCGCGGACCGCTGCCGCGGACGAGGCGCTCGGCGCGGCCGTGGCGCTCGCCGACGAACTCCTCCTGGACGGCGTGCGGCACGCGGGCCCGGTGTTCGCCGGCTCGCTCCGCCGCGTCGGGCGGGACCTGGCCGCCACCTCCCGCCACTGGCCCGCGGGCGCCGTGGCCGACCTGCGGGACCAACTCGACGCGTACACGGCCCGCGCGACCCGCTACACCCCCGAACGCCTGGCCCTCCTCCTCGCCGAACTCCACGCCCGGCAGCGCGCCGCCGGCCACGACCCGGCCGGGGTGCTGGGCACAGCGGAGCCGCCGGTGACCCCGCTGCGGCGGGTGCGGCTGGTGGCCCTCGGCTGCCGGATCGGCGGCACCGCCCGGGACCGTACGGCCGAGACGTACTTCGCGCACGTCGACGCCGGCATCGCCCTGGTCCTGCGCACCCGCTGGGAGCCGGCCGGGAACGAGGCACCGACCGGCCACGACCTGTCCACCCGCCGTCTGCTCGGCTCCCCGCTGCACACGCTGGCCACCGCGAACGTCGTCAGCGAACACACCTCGCGGGCTGCGGACCGTACGGTCACCCTCTCCCGCGGCCGTATCGCCGCGACGAGCACCACGCCGGTCGGCTCGGCGTGGACGGAGCTGCCCGAGAGCCTGCTGCTGCGGGACACCGCGGCCCATCTGCGGGCGGCGGGCGAGCGCCCACCAAGGCTGATCCGCCCCCGGATCGAGGCGGACTCCGTGCGGGTGGTCGTGGTGGACGCCGTGGAGGGGATCGGCTACGACCCCGCCGCGCAGCGTCTCGAAGCGGTCCTGCGCGATCCGGCGGGCAACGGCGTCCACCTCCACGCCGAGTACAACCCCGTGTGCCCCGGCGGCCTCGACGCGCTGGCCGCGGCCCTGGCCGACCCCGGAATCCGCGCCGTCAGCGGCATGCTGGGCCGGGCCCGCGGCCGTACCGTGCTGGACCCGCTCGCCGTCCTGACCACCGGGGGCGTGACCGTCCCCGACCTGGCACCCGGCGCGGGCGACACCGGCCTGGGCAAGGCCGCGCGCCCCTCGGCCGACCCGATCACCGGGGCCCTGGAGGCGGCCCTCACGGCTCTCGCGGACAGCGCCCACCAGGGCCTGCGCCACCTCACCCCCGCCACCCGTACCGCCCTTGCCGACAGCGCGGCCCGCCTGCGCCGCACCGGCCTGGACGTCGCGGCACGCCTCATCGACGACCTGATCCGCATCCTGCACGACCGGGGCGCCCCCGCCGCCGTCCCGCACTGGGTGACGGTCCACGTCCACCTGACGACGAGCCTGGACCTGCACCAGGAGGACGGCTGACGCGTCAGGGCGCGCGGAGGGCGCGTCGTCAGTAGCGGACGGCGGTGACGACCCCGGCCTTCACCGTTCCGGACAGCGTGCGGTTGCTGCGCGCCGTCGCCGTGCCGGACTTTCCGGCCGCCACGTCGCGGACTGTCACCACGACCATGTCCAGCAGGTTCCCGCCGCCGCCCCGGAAACCGACCACGACGACGAAGGACTTCCGCGTGTCCGCGGTGTTGTGCGCCGTCACGGAGACGGCGGTGCGGCCGTCGGCGTCCGTCCGGGTGGCACCGAGCCGCACGTCGTCCTCGGCGTCGACGCCGCCTTTGACCGACTCCAGCCTGCGCCCGGCCTCGGCGGTGGCCGAGGCCAGGGACTCCGCCGCCCGTGAACCCACGGAGGAGGCCGCCGAGGCGGCCTCCCGGGCCGCGCCGCCGCCGTCGCCCGAGCATCTGCCCGCGCCGGCGGCGACCAGCGCCATCAGTACGGCGGCCGCCGTACTCCGTCTCCTGTCTCCAGGCACGTCGCTGCCTCCCTGCTCGGCGTCGGGGGCCCCTCCTCCGAGTGAAAGGCCGTCGGCCGCCGGCCGCACGCCGGGGCACGGTGGGCCGGGCGTGTAAGGGGGGCGCGGGCGGGAACGCCCCTAGAACGCCCCGAGGTCGGCGGACACCCAGTGCTCCGGCCGCATGCAGATGACGGAGTGCTCGCCGAGCCGGGTCCGGTCGTACTCCACGAACGCGGCGACCTTGTCCTCCGGCAGATACCGCGCGGCCATCTCCCAGGACAGCTCGCGGCTGTCCGGTGCGATCCTGGTGACCGGCCCCTCCACGCACACGTAGCGCACGGTGGGCTGCGTGCGCTGCACCATCAGGCTGAAGCGCCCCGCGGAGCGGATCGCCCGGGCCTTGCGCGAATCGGGCCCGGTACGCACCCACAGCTCGCCACCCGGCGTGTACTGGTACCAGATCGGCACCGTCAGCGGGCCGCGGCCCGGCCCTTCCACCACCGACAGCGCGCCGATGTGGGGCTCCGCCAGGAACTGCTCTCGTTCTTGAAGGGAGAGTGTCATCCGGCCGACCCTAACGCCGATCGCAGCGTGGAGCACACGGCCGGGGCCCTAACCGGCCTCGCGGTCCAGGACACGGCGGGCCGCCTCCGCCTCGGCCGCCGGCGGGGACAACTCGTCCAGGGTGTCCAGCTCGTCGTCCGCTTCCAGTTCCCGCTCCCAGGCCGCGGCCAGCTGTTCCTGCTCCTCACGGGGCTTCGCGCCGACGGACTCGCGGTGGCCGGGATCCAGCGCCGCCAGGAATCGCTCCACGGGGTCCTTCGGCATGCTGTGCTCCTTGTCGCCGCTCAGGGGGCCGCCTCCGGCCCAGCATGGCGGGCGGCTCGGCGGACCGCCCGTCCGACACGGCCCCGGGCCACCCTGATGGACCTGGCGGGAAGCCCTCAGGTGTGCCGGGCGTGCACCGGGTCGTTGGCGAGCTCCTCCGGGCACGTCCGGCGCCGGCGGCTCGCCCGCCGGTCGCGCTGCCAGTCGGCCGTCGCGAGGACCAGAGAGGCCATCATGCCGAGGAGAGCGGCGCCCAGCGCGGTGACGAGGGCGGCGCGATAGTCCTGGCTCCGGCGCAGCACCAGGTAGAACAGGCCGGGCAGGGCCGCCGTCCCCAGCGCGGCGCCCAGCCGCTGACCGGTCTGCAGGGCACCGCCCGCCGCACCGGCCATGCGCACCGGCACGTCCCGCAGGGTCATGGTGATGTTCGGGGACACCACGAAACCACTGCCGACGCCGCCGAGGAACAGCACCGGAGCCGCGACCCACGGTGCGATGCCGAGGGGCGCGAGGCGGAGCAGCAGCGCGGCGCCGCCCAGACCGACGACGACACCGGCCAGTCCGCACACGGTGAGCAGCCGGCCGAACCGTTCCACCAGCCGGCCGGCCACCACGGCCGCGCTCGCCGAGCCGAGCGCGAAGGGCGTCACGGCGAGGCCCGACCGCAGCGGGGAGAACCCGAGGCCGTGCTGGTAGAAGAGGGCGAAGACCAGCCAGACGCCGCTGAAGCCGATGAAGTACAGCGTGCCGATGCCGGCGCCGACGGCGTAGCCGCGCACGGTGGTGAACAGGCGCGGGTCGAGCAGTGGCTGGGTTCCCCGCGCGACGAGGCGGTGCTGCCACCCCGTGAAGACGGCGAGGAGCAGGGCACCGGCCGGGAACAGCCACCACAGCCGGCCGAGGCCGCCGGAGTCCGCCTGGACCAGCGGGAACATCAGGGCCAGCACGCCGAGGCCGAGGAGCACGATGCCGGTCGCGTCCATGTGGCCCCGCTCGGACCGTCGGGTGCGGGGCAGCAGCCGGCGGCCGAGGAGGACGGCGAGGACGCCGATGGGCACGTTGACGTAGAAGATCCACCGCCATCCCTGGGCGCCCGAGGCCAGCGCGAGGATGGTGCCTCCGATGAGGGGGCCGACCGCGGAGGAGACGCCGACGGTGGAGCCGAAGAAGCCGAAGGCACGTCCGCGCTCGGCGCCGCGGAACATCTGCTGGATGAGCGCCGAGTTCTGCGGAGCCATGAAGCCGGCCGCCAGGCCCTGGGCGAGTCGGGCCACGACCAGCAGGGTGATGTCCGGGGCCGCCCCGCAGGCCGCGCTGCAGATCACGAAGCCGCTGAGGGCGAGCAGGAAGATACGGCGCCGGTCCAGGGCGTCACCGAGGCGGCCGGCGGTGACCAGGGCGAGGGCGAAGCTCAGGGCGTATCCGGAGACGACCCACTGCACCTGGGCGGGGGAGGCGTGCAGATCGCGCTGGACGGTGGGCAGGGCGACCGCCACGATGGTGACGTCCAGCAGGCTCATGAAGCCGGCCACCAGGGTGACCCACAGGGCCCGCCACCGGTGCGGGTCCGGCTCGTAGCCGGCGTCCGGGGAACCCGTGTCCCGGCCGTCTGCCGCCGATGACGAAGCTGTCACCTGGTCTCCTCTCGCCAGGGCCGCCACCCGGGCGGACCGGTTCCCCCGTCCGGCAGCGGGCACACGTACCCAGCCTGCTCCCGGTACCCGGGCGGCGGCCAGGCCGGGCCCGACGCCGGTCGAGCGGTGCCACCCGGACACGGCTCCGCTCCGGCCCCTCGGTCGAACGGTCGGGGGGAGGGGCCGGAGCGGGGACGGTCAGGCGTGTCGTCGGGCCCACATCGGGGTGACGAGCGAGATCAGGACCGCCGCGACGCCGATCTGCAGGATGTGGCGGAGCCAGTCGATGCCTCCCGTGTCCCGCACACCGAAGGCGGTGGCGAGCGCGTTGCCGGCGACACCGCCGAGGATGCCGAGGATGACGGTCAGCCACAGGGGGATCGGCTGACGTCCGGGGATGACGAGCTTGGCGAGCAGGCCGATGATGAGTCCGGCGATGATGGCCCAGAGGAACGACACCGCTTCTCCTTTCCTTTCCTTCACCGAAGGCGCATGGCACGGGGGATGTGTGCCCTGCACGGGTGCGTTCCTGCGTGTGCCCCGACTTGTCTCCCGCACGCCTGTTCCCGCGCCGGCGACTTCCCCGCGCCCCCGGGACGCCCGTATCCCGGACGCGGACGCGGGTGACCGGCACGGTCGGCTTCCGGGACCGGCCGGGCGGGGAACGGCGAGGACGGATGCGGGGCGCAGAAGACCGGTGGGGCACGGGGAAGGCGGATGCGGGGCGCACAAGTCCGCTGGGGCACGGCGAAGGCGGATACGGGCCGGCGAAGACGGGCGCCGTGACCTGCTCGGGGTCGGTCGCGGCACCCGCCGCCCGGAGTCCGGTCGAGGACCGGCCCGCGCCCCCTCCGGTTTCCCCGCCACGGTCCCCCTACACGGAGCCGTCCGGGTGAACCCGGCACCGCTGCGTGACCGGTGCGACGCGCCTCCCGCCCGCCGCCGGGGTTCGGTTCGAGGCATCCCGGGCACCCGGTGACATCCATCGCTCCTGCCCCCGGAGGCACACATGGCGGCGCGGCATCGTGTGATCAAAACCGACCCCGCAGCGGTCTGGGACGTCCTCGCCGACGGCCATCGGTACGCGGAATGGGTCGTCGGAACGGGCGCCTCCCACCCGAAGCGCGGACAGTGGCCGCAGAAGGACGCGGCCCTCGCCTACGACATCCGGCTGGGCCCGCTGACGCTCGGCAACGAGACGGTCGTACGGCACTGCCAGGAGGGATCGCTCCTGGAACTGGAGATCATCGCCGGGTTCCTCGGCTCCGCCCGCTTCTCGATCGAGCTGCGCGAGTGGGGCGAGCACTGCCTCGTCCTCGTGGACGAGCATCCCCTGCAGGGGCCCGGGGCCACACTGCACAACTTCGCGGTCGAGGCGCTGATCCAGATACGCCACCGCTCCATGCTCGCCCGCCTCGCGCGCTGCTGCGAGGACGGCCGCAGCAGCCACCGGGAGCAGCGGTCCACGTCGCGGACGCGCCCCGCGCGGGGGACCGGGCATGCCTGACGCCGTGGTCATCGGGGCGGGCCCCAACGGACTCGTCGCCGCCAACCTGCTGGCGGACGCCGGCTGGAGCGTCCAGGTGATCGAGGAACAGCCGGAGCCGGGCGGCGCGGTCCGCCACGACCGGGGCGTGCACCCCGACTTCGTGAACGACCTCTTCAGCTCCTTCTACCCCCTGGCCGCCGCGTCCCCCGTCCTCTCCGGCCTCCACCTGGAGGATCACGGCCTGCGCTGGAGCCACGCCCCGCACGTGCTGGCGCACCCGCTGACCGACGGCCGGTGCATGGTGCTGGACCGGAGGATCGACGTCACGGCCGCGTCCGCGGAGGCGTTCGCACCGGGTGACGGAGCTGCCTGGCGGCGCCTGTTCGCCCTGTGGCAGACGCTGCAACCGGACCTGCTGGGCACCCTGTTCACCCCCTTCCCACCGGTGCGGGCCGCGGTCGGGCTGCTGCGCACCCTGCGGGCGGCGGGCGGTCTGCGCACCGCCCGGTCACTGGTTCTGCCCGTGCGCCGGATGGGGGAGGAGGAGTTCCGCGGCGAGGGCGGCCGGCTGCTGCTGGCCGGGAACGCCCTGCACGCCGACCTCGCCCCCGAGTCGGCGGGCAGCGGCGGCTTCGGCTGGCTGATGTCCGTGCTCGGGCAGACGTACGGCTTCCCGGTGCCGGTGGGCGGGGCCGGCGCGCTCACCGAAGCGCTGGTCCGGCGGCTGCGCCGACGGGGAGGCGGGATCCGCTGCGGGGAACGGGTGCAGCGCGTCGTCATCGACGGCAGCCGTGCCGTGGGAGTGCGGACCGCCGCGGGGGAGACGGTGCCCGCGCGCAGGGCCGTACTCGCCGACGTGGCCGTGCCCGCCCTCTACGGGGAACTGGTCGGGCATGAGCACCTTCCCGCGCAACTGCTCGAGGACCTGCGGCGCTTCCAGTGGGACTTCGCCACGTTCAAGGTGGACTGGGCGCTCGACGGCCCGGTGCCCTGGCAGGCGGATCAGGCACGCCGTGCCGGGACCGTGCACCTGGCCGACGGCATGGACGAGCTGACCCGTTTCGCCGCGCAGATCGCCATGCGGCAGGTGCCCGACCGGCCCTTCCTGCTGTTCGGCCAGATGACCCTCGCGGACCGGACGCGGTCCCCCCTGGGCACCGAGTCCGCCTGGGCGTACACCCACGTCCCGCGCGACATCCGGGCGGACGCCGGCGACGAGGGCATCACGGGCGGCTGGGGCCCCACGGACGCCGAACGCATGGCGGACCGCGTGGAACAGCAGGTGGAGCGCTTCGCGCCGGGCTTCCGCTCCCTCGTCCGGGCCCGGCGGGTGCTCCCCCCGCCCACCCTCCAGGCGCTCGACGCCAATCTCTCGGGCGGCGCCATCAACGGCGGTACGACCGCTCTCCACCAGCAGCTGTTCTTCCGTCCGGTACCCGGCACCGGGCGACCCGAGACTCCCGTCCCGGGCCTCTACCTCGCCTCCGCGGGAGCGCACCCCGGGGGAGGCGTGCACGGCGCACCCGGTGCCAACGCCGCGCGCGCCGCACTCCGCGCCCACCGGGCACCCGGTCTCGCCGCCGCCCAACGCGTCCTCAGCCGACGGGACCGCGCCGGACGCAGGCGCTGATCACACGTCCGGCCGACGGTGCGTCCGGTCGCCCGTCTCCGCGGGAAGGAATACGCGGACGGTATCCGGCGCACGACAAGCCGACAAGCCAAGGAGTGCCATGAACGATCACCTGGACGGCCCCGATGCCGGGCACCGCCGTCCCGACGGCGTCGACGACCTGACGGTCGAGGCCCTGGGGTCGCTGTCCAAGGCGCTGGAGACCACGGAGCGCGCCCGCGGCCATCTGTACGGCTTCCACCAGCTCACCGGCGGCGCGGACCTGGAGCTGGACCGGTCGGTACGGCTGCTGCGCGAAGCCGGGCACGACGCGTGGGCGGACAGGGTGGAGACCGAGATCCTGGGCCGCAACGTCATCCCGGGCCACTGGACGTTCCAGATCGTCGAGGCCTACAACGCCACCTACTACCGGCCCTTCTGCGAGCTGGAACGCGACGTGGTGAGCGCCCTCGCCGAGGGCCGGGACCACCTGTACGAAGCCGAGATGAAGGAGGCCCGCCGCACCCCCGGGCACCCCGACCACACCGCGGGCCCCCCGGCCGCCCGCACCTGACCGCACCGCGGCCCCCCGGCCGCCCGCACCCGCGGCCGGAGCGCGCCCAGGGCACCGGACGACCCGCGGAGGAAGGCGCAGAGCCGTGCGAAGCAGTCCTTTGCAGAACCGGACCGTCGTGGTGACGGGCGCCGCACGCGGAGTGGGGGCGGCCCTCGTCCGGGAAGTGGCCCGGCGCGGAGCGCGACCGGCCCTCATCGGCCACGAGAAGGACCTGATGGACGAGCTGGTCGCGCGGCTGCCGGTCCCGGCGCTCGCGGTCGAGGCGGACGTGACCGACCTCGCCGCCCTGGAGCGCGCCGCCCGTGAGGTCCGCCGGTGTCTCGGCACGCCCTCCGTGGTGATCGCCAACGCCGGGATCGCGGAGGGCGGCCCGCTCTCCGCCACGGACCCGGCCGACTGGCGCCGGGTCGTCGACACCAACCTGACCGGCAGCGCCCAGACCGCACGGGTCTTCCTGCCCGATCTACGGGCCACGGCCGGCTACTACCTGCAGATCGGTTCCCTCGCCTCGCTCGGCGCGGCCCCGCTGATGAGCGCCTACTGCGCGTCCAAGGCCGGCGTGGAGGCCTTCGCGCACGCGCTGCGCCCCGAGGTGGCCGGTGCCGGCGTCGCCGTGGGCGTCGCCTATCTGAACTGGACCGACACCGACATGGTGCGTGACGCCGACCGGCACACCGTACTGCGCGAGCTGCGCGGCCACATGCCGGCGCCCGCGCGCCGGGTGTACCCGGTCGAGGAGGTCGCCGCCCGGATCGTCCGGGGTCTGGAGAGGCGGCGCACAGCCGTGTACGCGCCTGCCTGGCTGCGGCTGGTGCAGCCGGTGCGGGCCGCCCTTCCGCCGCTGGTGCTGCGTCTGGCCCGCCGGGACCTGGCACGCCTCGAGGCCGAGGGGGCACTGGCCCCGACCGGGCTGCTCGGCGCCGGCGGCGAGGCCGACCAGGAGGCACGACGACACGCGCGCTGAGGAACGCGCTGCCACCCATCCGCACCCACCTTCAGGACGGCACCCATGCAGACGTTCCTGCCCGATGCCGACTTCCGGCGCTCCGCCCTGCTCCTGGACCGCCGCCGACTGGGCAAGCAGCGGGTCGAGGCGCTGCAGGTGCTCCGCGGACTGACGGTCCCCGGTTACGGCTGGCGCAGGCACCCGGCCGTGCGGATGTGGCGCGGGTACGAGGAGGCCCTGGTCCGTTACGGCCTCGAGGTCTGCCGGGTCTGGCGGGAGCAGGGCCACCAGGACAGCTGCGCCGCCTCACTGGTCGCCGGGTACGCCGCGTGCCGGCCGGGCGCGCCCGTGCGCGACCAGTCCGCTCTCGGCGCCGCCGGGGAACTGCCGCCGTGGCTCGGTGACGAGGCCTTCCACCGCAGCCACCAGTCCGCGCTGGTGCGCAAGGACCGGGAGGCCTATGGGCACACGTTCCCCGGTGTCCCCGACGACCTGCCCTATGTGTGGCCGGCCTCCGACCGGGACGAGGCCCCCGCCTGACCGCGCTCGACGGACCGGGCACCACGCCGGCCCCCGTTTTCCCCGCCGGGCCGGGGGAACCCGGGCGCGGCGATCGAACGGAGCGGAGGACGGCCATGACGGGACACACCGACAAGCCCGCCGACCCGTACGCACGGGCCCGTGGCGACGAGGAGCCCGGAGCGCACTCGGGCGGCGAGAGCCAGGCCCGCGAGCGGTCGGTCCCGGGCACGGCGAGCGCGAAGGAGGGCTACCAGCCCGAGCAGGGCACAGTGGCCGGCGAACCGCTGCGCGGCGTCGAGGCGCGGGAGCGGGAGAAGGGTGAGCGGGAGACGCAGGACCGGGAGGGGGAGGGGCGGACGGATTCCGGCCGGTAGCGCCTCAGGCGGGTCCCGGCTGGGGGGGCCTCACACGGATTCCGGCTGGTGGGAATTCTCGTGCGGCCGGTCGTCGTCGGACGGACGCCGTACGACCAGGTCCGCCACCTCGAACGACATCTCGGTGGTGTCGGCCGCCGGTGCCGGGTGGTAACGGCCCGCGCTGACCGAGAGGTTGACGATGAGGTGGGCACGCCAGGCGTGCCCCACGCCCCGCTCGTCCGCGAAGATCTCCGTGCCGTTCAGCCACCACACCACCGAATGAACCCCGAACTCGGTGCGCAGGTCGATCCACGCCCCGGGAGCGACGGCCTCGTCGTGGACGTACAGGTTGGCGTGGCGCACGTGGTTGGTGAACTCCAGCAGGTCCGGGTTGTCGGGGTGGTACTCGAAGACGTCGATCTCGTGGTTGCCGTCCCGCCAGGTCCAGATGGCCGGCCAGGCGCCGACCTCCCGGGGCAGCCGCACCCGTGCCTCCAGGACGTCCCCCGGCCGGACGGTGAACCCCTCCTCGCTGTCCTCGGTGGTGAGCAGCCCCGTGTCCCACCTCCCGTCCGGCCGGCGGGTGGCCCGGAACGTTCCCGAGCGGCTGTAGTCCGGGTCGGAGACCAGGTGGTCCAGTTTGTCGTCGTCGGGATTGACGGGGCCGCCGCCGGGATAGGCCCATGTGCGACCCGCGACCCACTGGGTCAGCGAGCCGAAGTCCGCCGTGAACACCACGTCGGGAGGGGGCGGGGTGCGCGGGCCCGGCAGGGGGCCGCGGGATGTCGAATCGTCCATAGGCGATGTCTCACCGGCTGACAACCGGTCATGCGCCGAGGTCACGGCCCGCCCGCGGGTACATCCGTTCGGGGTGCCCCCCTAGAGGGCGATCAGTCCGGCCGCCGTCTCCCGGAAACCGCAGGCGCCGACATAGAACGGGCGCAGGTCGTCCTCGAAGTCGACGTGAAGCCACGCGCACTTCGCGGCACGTGCTTCGTCCGCCGCCGTCGCGACGAGCCCGGCGCCCACGCCCCTGCCCCGGCACCCCGGCGCGACCACCGTGTCCAGGAGGAAGGCGTGGACCCCGCCGTCCCAGGCCACGTTCACGAAGCCGACCAGCGAGCCGCCCTCCCGGGCGCAGACCCAGCCGAGGCTGTGGCGTTCGAGCCGTGCCCGCCAGCCGGCCGGATCGACCGGGTGGCCGAAGCCGTCGGCGTGCAGCGCGTCGAGGGAGGCGTCGTCGAAGTCGCCGCGCCACTCGTACCTGACCGTCACACGCCGATCCTAGCCGGGGCGGCACCGGCGACCCGGTGCCGCCCAGCCGTCGCCGGTGCGGCGGCCAGGCCGGCCGGAGGGGGTGCCACCCCCGGTCAGGGCAGGTTCGCGCCCTGAGCGCGCAGCACCCGCTGGACCGCGCCCACCGGAACGTCCCGCGGCGGCCGGCCCCCTGTCGCCGCGAGTGCCGCACAGACCCCCGCCGCCTGACCGGTGGCCATGGAGATCGGCATGACGCGGTAGGAGGAGTGGGCGACGTGGTCGCCGGAGATGCAGCGCCCCGCGACCAGCATCCGGTCCACCCCCCGGGGGAGGAGACAGCGCAGCGGGATGTCGTACGCCTCCCCGCGCGGCACGCGTTTCAGCACGGTGCCGCGACCGCTGGGGTTGTGGATGTCCACCGGGTAGGCACCGCGGGCGACGGCGTCGTCGAACGCGCGGGCCGTGAGCACGTCGTCGCCGGTCAGCTGGTACTCGCCCAGGATCCTGCGGGTCTCGCGGACGCCGACCTGGACGCCGCTCTGGGCGACGTAGGAGTCGGCGAAGCCCGGCACCCGCTCGCGCAGGAAGCGGGCGATCTGCGCCATCTGGCGGTGCGCCGTGAACTCCGCCCGCGTCAGGTCCCAGACGCTGGTGCCGAGCACCTCGGTGACACGGGTGGAGTTCACCGCCACCTCACCGGCGTGCGGCGTGGCGAAGAACAGGATGTCCTCGCGAGGCAGGTCCAGTTCCCCGGCGTCCGTGGCGGCGCGGACCAGGTCCCACAGCCCGTGCACGCCCCGCCACTGGTCGGGGTGGGCACGGGTGTAGGCGGTGAACTCCTGGTGGTCGAAGCCGACCATGCGGAACATCAGCGACATGGGCTGGGTCCAGCCGTCCTCCGGCCGGCCGGTCTCGTACGACGCCCCCGCCGCGGCCGCGACGTCCCCGTCCCCGGTGCAGTCGACGATCACGTCGGCGTCGAACACGAGGGGCCCCGACTTCGTCTCGAACACCGCGCGCACCCGGTCGGGCAGGCTGACGACGTCGGAGGCGAAGGAGTGCAGGAGGGTCCGGACCTCGTGGTTCTCCAGGAGTTCGTACACCACGAGCTTGAACAGCTCGGGGTCGAAGGGCACCGTGTAGCCGGTCTCCAGCGATGGCCGGATCGCCGCCCCCCTGCGCACGAGCTGTTCGAGCAGCACCCACAGCACCCCGCCGACGACCGGCTCGCCCTCGCCGTGGTCGGGCGGCAGCAGCCGTGTGGTGTCCCCGGCCACGGCCTGCTTGACCTCGTTGTGGAAGCTCATCAGCGGCATCACCAGGGCCGCGGTCGCGTTGCCGCCGAGGAACCCGTAGCGCTCCACGAGCACGACCTCCGCGCCCGCGTTGGCGGCCCCGAGGGCCGCCCCGATCCCGGCCGGCCCCCCGCCGATGACCAGCACCTGTGTGGACCCCGCGTGCAGCGCCCGGCGCGGCGGCAGCTCCACCGTCCTGGGAACGCGGGGCGGCTTCAGGTAGGTCACGGTCACTCCCTCTCAGAAGCGGTGGCGGGCGGAGTCAGCCCGCGGTGGACACGGGCACGGGCGTGCCGTGATCGACGACGGGCCGCCCGGCCGCGGCGTCGAGGTAGCCGAGGAGCAGCTCGGCGGTCCCGGCCGCCCGCAGCCGCAGCGCCGTGGTGCGTGCCGCCGTCCCGGCCGCGCGGGCGCGCCGCTCGTCCCACAGGCGGTCCACCTCCGCCAGCAGCAGCCCCGAGGTCTCCCGGACCACACCGCGCAGGGCGGGCGCGCCGACCTGCTGGGCGAAGTCGAACACCTTGCCCGCGTAGGGCAGGGGCAGCAGGGGGATCCCGGCGAGCGCGGCGAAGACCAGGAAGTGCAGCCTCATGCCGACGGCCAGGTCCAGCTGGGCGACGATGTCCAGGACCTGCTGCGGCCCGTGGTCGCCGCGCAGCACCGTGCAGTGGTCCGCCTCCGCCATGCGCGAGGCCACGGCGTGCGCGTGCTGGATGTCGCCGCGTTCCATCGAGACGAAGACGACGTGGGCGTCCAGACGGTGGACGAGGAAGTCGCCCACGCCGGCCAGCAGCTGGTGGTACCCCTCCTCGTCGAGGTGTTCGGCCGCGCGCCCCGGCTCCCGCACGCTCATGCCCACCAGCCGTACTCCGCGCGGCACGGCCTCGGCCCGCAGCAGTGCCCGCCCGCCGTCGCCGGGTTCCAGCAGCAGCGCCGGATCGGCGGTGACGGTGACGGGCCTGGTCAGCCCGGCTTCCTCCAGCACGAGCTTCGACTCCTCGTCGCGGACCGTCACCTCGACCGCGTCCGAGAGCACCGTGCGGACCCAGGCACAGTCCGCCTCGTCGGTGAGGGGACCGGCCCCCACGGCGTACGTGAAGACCGGCACGCCGAGTTCCTGCGCGGTACGGGCCGCCCGCAGGTAGCGGCGTGCCTCGGTGTCGTAGAGGATCCCGCCGCCGCCCAGCACCAGCACGTCCAGCCGCCGCAGATGCGCGGCGATGCCCTCCCGGCAGACCCCCTCCCAGCCGACGACCTCGACGTCCGGATGGGCGGCGCGGGTGTGCCCGGGACTGCGGGAGAAGACCACGAAGCGGGCGTCGGGCCGGCCGGCCCGAATCCGGTCCAGCAAGGCGGTGAGGATGGCCTCGTCGCCCACGTTCCGGCCTCCGTAGGAGCCCAGCACGCCTATGGTCACGCTGTCCGCGCCATCCATGACCGCTCCCTGCCGTACGACGCCTCGGGCATGTCGGTACCAGCTTGCGGCCTTCCGGTCCGTCTCGCGCGACGGGGTCGGCCGACCGGCCGTGTCAGGCCCGCGCCCCGAGCCAGACGCTCGCGGCCTGCGGAAACTCCCGGGAACCATGCCCGCCCCGGGGATCGTCAACGGGCGATGCGGTGTTTGTGGCCCCCTCGGCTGAAGCGCACGGCGACGTAGACCAGATCGGCGACGAGGACGACGGCGCCGATGATCAGCAGGTAGAAGAGGCCCTGGACGGCGAAGCCGATGATGCCCAGGACGAGGGCCACGAGAACGAGGAGCAGGAACAGGATCATCGGGCCTCCCGGAGGCTTCGGTACGTCAACGGCGGGCCAGGCGCCGTTCGCCGCCCGCGCCCGGTGCGTAGGTCAGCTCGTAGTGGGCGTAGACCTCCGGCTCCTGGGCGGCGGTCAGCTCCCCGTCGGTGTCGATCGACGGCGCCTTCTTGACGCGGTCCTTGCTGTGGACCACCTTCAGGTACCCCGGACCGACGGTCGCACCCGCGAGCGGCACGAAAGCCAGCCTGCGCCTGGTGGGCAGGCCCACCGTCACCGTCGCGAAGAACGGCGCGTCGGTACCCGTCTCCACGTAGATCGACTCCAGTGCACCGATCTTGTGGCCGTCCTTGTCGACCACGTCGTGCCCTCGCCACTCACGGATATCGGATGCCTCGAACATCGCAACCTCCTTTGCGGGGAGGTACCCAGGTGCGGGCGGGTGATGTGGCCGCGGACGCCCGAAGCCCCCCGGAAGGCGTAGCGGCCCTCCGGTTCCCGCACGGCGGCAGCGGCCGCGTCAGGTCTCCAGCGGGTGCAACGCCACGTGGAGGCTCCGCACGCTGCGGGCCACCCGTGACGGGCTATAGGACACCGGGGGGCCGGTCGGCCGGGGCCGGCGGGGGAGCAGGTGCGCGAGGGCGGCTGTGGCTTCCAGGCGGGCCAGTGCGGCGCCGAGGCAGTAGTGGCTGCCCAGTCCGAAGGCGAGGTGCCGGGGGCGGCGGTCGAGCCGGAGCCGGTGCGGGTCGGGGAAGACGCGCGGATCGCGGTTGGCCGCTCCGAGCAGGACGGCGACGACGGTGCCGCGCGGAACGGGCGTACCCGCGACGTCGGCGTCCTGCAGGGCACAGCGGGGCGCCATCTGGATGGGCGGGTCGAAGCGGAGCAGCTCCTCCACAGCCGCCGCGCACGCCTGCTCCGAGGGGCCGGTCGCCGTGAGCCGCGCCAGCTCGCCGGGGTGACGGAGGAGGGCGTGCGTGCCGTTGCCGATCAGGCCCACCGTCGTCTCGTATCCCGCCGCGACGAGCTGGGCGCACGTGGCCACTGTCTCCGTCCGGGCCGCCCGGCCGTCCGCGCCCTGGGCGAGGGCGCGCAGAATCCCGGTACCGGCCGGACGCCGCAGCGCGACGCCGATGTCCCGCGCCAGCCAGACCCGCGCCCGCGCGATCCGCTCACGGGTGTCCGGGCCGAGGACACCGGGCGGGTCCATGCCGCGCACCAGCAGCGCGGCCGCCTGCTCGAAACGGTCGCGGAGGTCGTCCGGCACGCCGATCACCTCCGCGACCACCCGCGCGGACAGGGGCCGCGCGACCTCCGCGACGACGTCCGCAACACCGGACCGTGCCGCCTCCGCGACCAGCCCGGCCGCCGTCTCACCGATCCTGCGGCGCAGGGTCAGCATCTCTCGTGCGGTGAAGGAACGCCGTACGCGTGCGCGCTGCCGGGTGTGACCCGGCGGGTCGGTCAGCAGGAAGGTCCGGGCCGGCACTCCGTAACCGGTCGTGTCCCGAGCGGTCTGGGCTCCGTGGCCGAAACGCGGATCCGACAGGACGGCCTTCGCCTCCGGGTAGCCGAGCACCACCACGTCACCCGACGGCGTACGGTGCACCGGGCCGCTCGCCCGGCGCACCTCCTCGTAATGGCGGTACGGATCCTGCACGAATTCGTCCGTACCGATGTCGAAAGGCAACTGCCCCATCAGGCCGTCGATGAACGTGTCGGATGCTTCCATTCAGGCCTCGTCCGCCATTCCTCGGTCCCGCTCTCTGATAAAGAGTGCACATGACGGGTGACATCAGAACGGATATCGCCTCTTTTCACGCGGGTGCGGGAAACACACGAAAACGCCGGGCGAGCGCCGTGGCCGTCTGCGCGGGACTTTTCCTGCTGGGCATGGACCTCACCGTGCTCAATGTCGCGATCCCCGATCTGCAGACCGCCCTGGCGTCGTCCGCCGGACAGACGCAGTGGATCGTCGACGCCTACGCGCTGGTGCTCGGCGGACTGGTGCTGACGGCGGGCGGAGTCACCGACCGGATCGGCCGCAGACGGGCGTTCCTCACCGGTCTGATCCTCTGCGCCCTCGCCTCCCTGGCCGGCGCGACGGCCGCCGTGCCGTGGCAGCTCGTCGCCGCGCGCGGGGCCATGGGAGCGGGCGCCTCCCTCATCATGCCGGCGACGCTCTCGCTGCTCACGGGCATGTTCCCGGAGCCGGTACGACGGCGCCGGGCCATCTCCCTCTGGGCGGCCGTGGGCGGGGTGGGCGGCGCCCTGGGACCGGTGATCGGCGGCTGGCTGGTGAGCCATCACTCCTGGCGGGCGGTGTTCTGGCTGAACGTCCCCTTCGCCGTGGCGGTCATCGTGCTCACGCTCCTGGTGGTCCCCGCTCCGCCGCCCGCGCGGACGGAGCCCGTCGACCTTCCGGGGACCGTGCTTTCCGCGGCGGGGCTGCTGGCGCTCGTCTGGGCGGTCATCGAGGGCCCCGGCCGCGGCTGGACCAGCGCACCGGTCCTCGTCGCGTCCGCCGTGGGCGCCGGGCTGCTGACGGCGTTCGGGGTGTGGTTGCGGCGGGCGCCGGCGGCCATGCTGCCCCGGCATGTGAGGCGACGTGAGGTCACGGTCCCGGCGGCGGCACTGGCCATGATGGCCTTCGGGATGTTCGGCGCGCTCTTCGTGATCTCCCTCTATCTTCAGGGGGTGCTGGGCTACACCCCCTGGCAGGCCGGCGTGCGCACGCTGCCGTTGCCGGCCGCTCTGGTCGCCGGCGCGGCGCTGGCCGCGGCGCTCGGCGCGCGCCTGACCCACCGGTCCGTCCTGGTGACCGGCCTCGTCGTGGTCGCCGGCTCGTTCGTGCTGCTGTCCGGCACGACGTCGGAGTCCGGCTACCCGCGCCTGGCCCTGGTGCAGGTCGTCGCGGGCGTGGGGGCGGGGCTGACGGCCGCGGCCGGTACCGCCGCGGTGATGGAGAGCGTGGGCGAGGCGTACGCGGGTGTCGGATCGGCCGTCAACGACGCCACCCGCCAGGTCGGCGCCACGCTCGGCGTCGCCGTCCAGGGATCCGTCCTCGCCACCGTCTACCGGGCCCGGATCGGCGAGGCGGCGGCGAGCGCGGGACCGGGCGGGTGGCCGTCCGCGGCCAGGGAGAGTGTCGTCGCCGCCGCCCTGGCGGGCCGGCACGCCGCCCCCGCCGTGAGAAGCCGGCTGCTGTCCGCCGCGACGGACGCCTTCGTCGCGGGGCTCTCCCGCAGCGCCTGGGTGGCGGCCCTGGTCGCCGTCACGGGCGCGGTGGCCGTGTGGCGGGGGATGCCGCGCCCCGCCGCCACGCCTTCCCCGCGCCGCCAGGAGTCCGGTGACGCGTCCGGCCGGGAGTCCCGTCCGGTAAGGCGCACCGCGCGGCGCAGCGGAACCCCTTCGTAGACCACCGTCGCCCTTGCCCCCGCGTAGACCACTCCGGTCATTGTTCTCCGACACACACGCCGCTTGCCGGACGGGCCGGGCACGGGTGCGCTTTGCTGACTTTCCGCCGCTCGAACGTCCTTTCAGACCCGGGGAGAATGCGTGGCCGACCAGCTGATCGTCGACACCCTTGTCCGTCTCATCGCCCGCCATTTCGAAATGGACGCCGGGCAACTGAGCGCCGACAGCAATCTGCAGCACCTCGGCCTCGACTCGATCGCGATGGCGGAACTGCTCGTCGTCGTCGAGGAGGAGACCGGCATCGACGTCCCCCTCACGGACGAGTCGATGCCGGCGGGGTCCGAGGTCACCATCGGCGCGGTGGCCGACTACGTGGCCCGTTTCGCCGACGACTCGACCCGCGCCGTCCTGCACACGCTGGCCGCCGCGCCGGCGGACGTCGACGCGTGAGGCGGTCGGAGACCGTCGTCACGGGCATCGGTCTGGCCACCCCGGCCGGAATCGGTGCCGACGCGACCTGGCGGCGGCTGTGCGCGGGCACACCGACCGCGTCCACCGACCCCCGGCTCGCCGGCCTGCCGGTGGACTTCGGCTGCCGGGTCCCGGACGCGGAACTCGCCGCCGCCCTCGGACGCGGGCTGCGCTGGCGCACCGACCGGTTCATCCACCTCGCGCTCGCCGCCGCACGGGAGGCGACCCGGGACGCCGGTCTGGAGCCGGGGGAGTGGGACGCCGACCGGGTCGCCGTGGTCATCGGCGTGGGCAGCGGCGGCCGCGACACCGACCTGCACGTGAACCAGTGCCTGGCCGCGGGCGCGTACCGGAAGATCTCGCCGACCACGGTCCCCCGGGCCCTGCCCAACATGGCCGCCGGTGAGATCGCCGCCGACCTGGGCGCGAAGGGACCCGGCCTCGGCGTCAGCACCGCCTGTGCCTCCGGCGCCACCGCCATCGGTGTCGGCCGGCAGCTGCTGAAGGGCGGCATGTGCGACATCGCGCTGGTCGGCGGGGCGGAGAGCCCGTGCGGGCCGCTGGCCGCCCTGAGCTTCTGGCGGCTGGGCGCGTTGTCCACCCGCCGCCACGATCCGGCGGGTGCCTCACGCCCCTTCGACACGGAACGGGACGGCTTCGTGCTGGCGGAGGGCGCCGGAGTCCTCGTCCTGGAGCGGTCGGAACACGCGCGCGCCCGGGGCGCCACCGGGAAAGCGGTCCTCTCCGGGTTCGGCGCCACCAGCGACGCCCACCACCCGACCAGCCCCCATCCGCAGGGGGAGGGTGGCGTACGAGCGCTGCGAGCGGCACTGGCGGAAGCCGGACTGGCCCCCGGCGACGTGCACCACATCAACGCGCACGGCACCTCGACCCAGGTGAACGACCGGGTGGAGGCCGCCGCACTGCACCAGGTCTTCCCCGGTCCGCCGCCGGTCACGGCCACCAAGAGCATCCTGGGGCACTCCCTGGGGGCGGCGGGCGCCGTCGAGGCCGCCGTGTGCGTGCTGTCGCTCCAGCACCAGACCATCCACCCGACCGCGAACCTGGACACCCCCGACCCCGGCATCGACCTCGACATCGTCACCAAGGCCGCCCGGGCCTGCCGGCTGGACACCGTCCTGAGCACGTCGTTCGGCTTCGGCGGACAGAACGCCGTGCTCGTCTTCCAGACACCCTGACCACCGACCGTCCCCCTGTCGGGCGGCCGGTCGCGCAGGGGCCGGAGCTCCCGGCGGTGTCAGCGGACGATCCGGAGCCGCTGCGGTGCGCGGACGGCCGGTTCGGGAAGGCGCAGGGGGCCCAGGCCCGGGGTGATGCTGCCGAGCAGCGTGGCCCTGGAGGCGCCGGTGGCGGCGGGGTGGGTGCCGGGGAGGCCGTGGACCGTGAGGAAGCCGAGGACGGCGAAGGCCAGGGCCTCCTTGGCGTCGGAGGGCAGCCCCAGGTCGTCGCAGCGGCGCAGCGGTACACCGGGCAGCTCCTCGGCGAGCATGCGCAGGAGCACCGGGTTGCGGGTGCCGCCGCCGGAGACGACGACTTCGGTGACCTGGTGGGCACGGCAGGCGTCGGCCACCGTCACGGCGGTCAGCCGGGTCAGGGTGGCCAGGACGTCGTCGGGGGCGGGCGTGGGGACGGCGTCGAGCGCCCGCTGAAGATACGGCAGGTGGAAGTGCTCCTTTCCGGTGGTCTTCGGGGCGGGCCTGCGGTAGTAGGGGTCGTCCAGGAGGAAGCGGAGCAGCTCCGGGCTGACCCGTCCGGCGGCGGCACGGCGCCCGTCCTCGTCGTGCGTGGCCCCGCCGCCGGTGAAGTGGTGCACGGCCGCGTCCAGCAGCGCGTTGGCCGGGCCGGTGTCGAAGGCCAGCGGACCGGCGCCGGGCGCGAGGACGGTGACGTTGGCGATGCCGCCGAGGTTCAGCGCCGCCGGGACACCGGGGAGGGCGCGCAGCAGCAGGGCGTCGGTCATCCCGACCAGCGGGGCGCCCTGACCGCCGGCCGCGACGTCCCTGCCGCGCAGGTCGGAGACGACGGGGAGCCCGGTCGCCTCCGCGATCCAGGCCGGCTGGCCCAGCTGGAGCGTGCCGCGGACGACGCCGTCCTCCACCCAGTGGTGGACCGTCTGGCCGTGCGAGACGACCAGGTCCGCGGTGCCCCCGCACAGGTCGCGCAGGGCGCGCTCGGCGGCGCGGGCGAAGGCCTGCCCGATACCGCTGTCCAGGGCGCACACGGCCCGGGTCGTCGTGGTGGCCGGCGGCAGGGAGGCGGCGATGAGGGCGCGCAGGGCGTCCGGGTAGGGGACGGAGAGGTGCCCGACGGGCCGCAGGAGCAGTGTGTCGTCGTCCAGCGTGAGGTCGGCGGCGGCCGCCTCGATCGCGTCGTACGAGGTGCCTGACATCAGGCCGATCACCCGCATGGTGCCTCCCACGGCTGTCGGGGTCGAGAGGGACGGGGCGCGGCTGCCGCACCCGCGGTGATGGGCCGTCAGCGGGGGGTGGCCGTCGGGACGCGGCCCTGGCCGGGATCCGGCTGGTCGCCGTCCGCCCGGACCTCCGCGGTCTCGGGGGCGCGGTGCAGCAGGCTCATCAGGCCGCCGACGGCGAGGGTGGCCACCACTCCGACCGGGACCAGCCACTGGGCGGCGATGGCCGTCGGCACGGTGCCGCCGGCGGCCGTGGCGACGTCGATCCTCACCTCGCGCACGATGTACGTCATCGCCGCGACCGTCACCAGGAACGCCACGACGGCGTCCGTCTCGCCCGCCCGCCGGACCGTGCGGCCGAGCAGGAACGCGCCGAGCAGGGCGCCGTAGGTGTAACCGGCGATCGTGAGGCCCGTGAGGTAGACGTTCCCGGTACCGGTGCTGAACGCGCAGGCGAACACCGCCATCAGCGCCGCCCACACCAGCGTCATCACGCGCGCGAGCCGCAGCAGCGAGGCCTCGGAGGGGGTCCTGCGGAAGAAGCTGCGGATGATGTCGGCGACGGTCGAGTTGGACATGGAGTTCAGCGCGGAGGACAGCGAGCCCATGGCGGCGCCGAGGATGCCGGCCACGAGCAGACCGGAGATCACCACGGGCAGCCCGTGCAGGATGAAGTTCGGGTAGAGGTCGTCGGAGCTGCTCAGGCCCAGTTCCTGGAAGCTCCTGCCCTCGTCGTACGACCACAGGAGCGCGCCCACCAGGGAGAAGGCCGCGAACTGGAGCGTGACGAAGACACCGGAGGCGATCATGGCCTTCTGGCCGTCGCGCAGGGAGCGGGTGGCCAGGATGCGCTGGACGATGAGCTGGTCGGAGCCGTGACTGGCCATGGCGAAGATCGCGCCGCCGACGATGGCGGTGGGCAGGGCGAACGGGCTGGTCAGGATGTGGGCGAGGGTGAAGTCGGTGTCGAAGAGCCGGAACCGGCCCGCGTCCAGGGCGCGCGTCAGGCCGGCGCCGCCGACGTGCGCGGACAGGACGGCGATGGCGAGCACCGCGCCGCCCAGGTAGAGCCCCATCTGGATGGCGTCGGTCCAGATGACCGCCTTGATACCACCCAGATAGGTGTAGAGGACGGTGATCACGGTGAGCACGACGATGATGAGGCGGTAGCCCGCGTGCACGCCGAACTCGTCGAGCAGCAGCTTGATGGGGATCGCGGACGCGAACAGCCGGACGCCCTCGGCCAGGAGACGGGTGAAGACGAAGGTGACCGAGGCGAGACCCTGGAGCCTGGGCCCGAAGCGCGTGCCGAGGTACTGGTAGGCGCTGACGAAGCCGCCCCGCTTGTACAGGGGGATGAGGACGGTGGCCACGACGACCCGGCCGACGACGTAGCCCAGGGCCAGTTCCACGTTGCCGAAACCCTGGCCGCTGTAGGCGCCGCCGGGCACGCTGATGACGGTGAGCACGCTGGTCTCGGTGGCGACCACCGAGAACGAGACGGTCCACCACGGCATGCTGCTCTCGCCGACGAAGTAGTCCTTCGACGTCGTCTGCCGGCCGGCCAGGCGCAGTCCGGTCACGGCGATCGCCACCAGGTAGACGACGATCACCACGAGGTCGAGTTGGCGCACGCTGTCTCCTAGGCGACGGCCGGCGGGGGAACCGGCGGGGTGGGGGCGGTGGGGGCGGTGGGGAGGGGCGCCGCCCGCCGGACGCGGACGACGTGCGGCTCGTGGGGGGTGCGGGTGTCCAGGGCCAGCAGCCGCGCACCGTCCAGCGGGTCCCCGAGCGGGGGCCGCAGGCGCAGCGGGCGCGGGGATCCGGCGAGCGTCGAGCGCAGCGGTCCGAGCAGCGGTTCACCGAGTCCGGTGAGGCCGCCGGTGACGGCGGCGCGGAGATCGTCCCCGCCGATCCGGCGGGCCGCGGCGAGCACGGTCTCGCCGAGCGCGGTGGCGGCGTCCCGGACGATCGCCGCGGCCGGCGCGTCCCCCGCCGCCGCCGCGCGGGCGACGTCCGGGGCGAAGGACGCGGCGGTGCGGGCGGGGTTGCCGTCGAGGCTCAGGGCGACGGGCAGCCGGTCGGGGTCGCCGAAGCGCTCGCCGGCGGCGGCCAGCAGCGCGGTGTCCGGTCCGCGTCCGTCGTGGGCGCGCAGTGCGGCGCGCAGTCCGGCGGCGCCGATCCAGGCGCCGCTGCCCTCGTCACCGAGCCAGGGCCCCCACCCGTCGACGCGCGCGTACGACCCGTCGTCCCCGATGCCGACGGCCACCGCGCCGGTGCCGATCGCGAGGACCACGCCGCTCCGGCCGCCCAGGGCGCCGGCGTGGGCGGTGACCGCGTCGCTGGTGACGGCCACCTCGTCCGCGGGCAGCTCCCCGAGGAGCAGACCGGCCAGGTCGCGGGCCGCCCTCGGCGCGGCGGCGGCGCCCGCCGCACCGACGCAGAGTGCCGCGGGCCGCAGGGCGGGCGCCCGGGCCAGGAGCGGGCGGACGGCGGCGAGTACGGCCGTGCGGGCCGCCTCCACTCCGCCGTCCGTGGCGAGCCCGGGGGCACCGGGCGCCTCGTGAACGGCCCGGGCGGGACCGGCGCCGTCCCACAGCACGGCACGGCAGCCGGTCTTGCCCAGGTCCACCGCGACTGCTGCTGTCATGCGGCACGCCTTCATCCGGGGTTGCAGCGAGTATCAGAACGCGGACCTCCGGATGTCAACAAGTGACCTCGTTCCGTGAGCCGCGTAAATTTTTGACGGGCCGACGGGGTGGAGTTACCGTGTCCCACCCACCCAGGAGGGAGCGGTCATGGCCGGCCAGGAACCACCCCGCACCCCGGCCCGGCCGGAGCAGGCCTCACCCGCCGGGACCCTGGCGCGCATCCGCGCGGAGCTGCCGTCCATGGCGCCCTCGGAGCGGCGGGTGGCGGACGTCGTCCTGGCCGATCCGGCGGGGGCGTCGGAGCTGTCCATCAGCGCGCTCGGCGAACGGGCGGCCACCTCGGTGGCCACCGTCATGCGCTTCTGCCGCACGATAGGCGTCACCAGGTACCCCCAGCTGCGTCTCGCGCTGGCCGCCGCCGCGGCCCGCGAGCACGCCCTCGACGCCGACCGTCCGATACCGAGCACCGACCTCAGTGCCACCGACACGCTGGGCGAGATCGTCGACAAGATCATCTACAACGAGGTGCGCGCCCTGGAGGACTCCGGGGCCGGGCTGGACATCGACGTCCTGGGCCGAGCGGTGGACGCCGTGGCGGGAGCCCGGCGGATCGACATCTTCGGTGCCGGCGCCAGCGCTTTCGTCGGCCAGGACCTCCACCAGAAGCTGCACCGTATCGGCCACATGGCCTTCATCTGGACCAACCGGCACGCGGCCCTCACCGCCACCGCCCTGCTCGGGCCCGGCGACGTCGCCCTGGCCGTCTCCCACTCGGGCGAGACCGAGGACACCGTGGAGCCGCTCCAGGTCGCCGCCGAACGCGGCGCGACCACCATCGCCCTGACCAACGCGCCCCGCTCCACCCTGGCGCGGAGCGCGGACCTGGTGCTGACCACCTCCGCCCGCGAGACGCCCTTCCGCTCCGGCGCCACCGTCAGCCGCATCGCCCAGCTCGCCGTCGTGGACTGCCTGTTCGTCGGTGTCGCCCAGCGCCGCCTGGACACCGCGACCGCGGCCCTGCACCGGACCTACCGTGCCGTCCAGCGCCGCAGGCCCCCGCGGCAGCCCCGCCGCGGGCCCGCCGCCGGCTGAGCGGCTCCGTCCGGGCGGGCAGGCCTCTCGGCGGAAGGCGCGTACCCCTCTCAGGAGAAGGCGTACCCGGCGAAGTCGGCCAGCGGGACGTACCCGATCCGCCGGTACAGGGCGTTGCTGGTGGTGTTGGCCGGGTTCGTGAACAGGACGACGTCCGTCGCGCCCGCGGTGAGCGCGGCCCTGGTCACCGTGACCGTCACGGCGCCCGCGTAGCCGCGGCCCCGGAGGCGGGTCGGGGTGTAGACGGGGTCGACCCGGACCATGCCGGCGACCATCGGGGTCGAGCCCGCCAGGGAGACGGGTGTGCCGTCCGGCGTCTCCCAGAACGTGAAGTGTTTGCCGGCGAAGCGCGAGCCGGCCCAGGAGGCGGCGTCGAGCGGTGCCTCTCCCACTTCCGCGACGAACTCGTTGCACCAGCGCAGGAGGTGCTCCTGGTCGCCCGCGCCCAGGACACGGCTCCGGCCCTCCGGGCACGGCTCCGGCGGGGTGAGCGCGCCGAGACGGTGGAGGCGGCCCCGCCAGTCGTGCTCGGCCGCCGCACCCGCGTGCCGCCGCCATGCCTCGGCGAAAGCGACGGCGGTGTCCTGGTCCGCGGTGACACCGGAGAGCCTGAGGCCCAGGCCGGCCAGGCGGACGGCGAGGCCGTCGGCCCGCCCGGGGGAGAGCGGGGTGAGGGTCAGGCGGTGGGTCGCGAGGCGGTAGCAGACGGCGCGGACCTCGCCCCCCGACTCCAGCCGGCCGAAGACGGTGCCCTCGGAGCCGAACGCGTCCGCCCCGCGGGTGCGCAGCTTCTCGATCGTCGTCAGCGGGGTGTTGTGCAGCGCGGGCCGCGAGCGCAGGAAGTCCCCGGCGCGGGTGAGGAAGTCGTCGATGTCGTCGGTGAGGTGCCAGTCGTCCGGGCGCATGCCTCATCATCCCGAACCGCCCGACGGCACGCGGACCCCGGGCGTGCGGAGTTCAGCCGTTCCACTCCCGGGCCAGCATCGCGTACACGTACTCGCTGCCCCACCGGTCCCCGTCGAGGTCGTTCTCGACCAGATGCGCTTCGCGGCGCATGCCCATCCGCTCGCACACGGCCGCCGACGCGGTGTTGAGGGCGTCGAGCCGGGCGAAGACCCGGTGGACGCCCAGCCGGCCGAAAGCCAGCGACATCAGTGCGCCCGCCGCCTCGGTGGCGTAGCCGTGTCCCGCGTGGCGGGGGTGGAACACCCAGCCGATCTCGGCCTGCCGTGCGTGGGCGTTCGCGAGGGTGAGGACCACCTCGCCCATGACGCCGGGCTCTCCCGTCCGGCACACCGCCAGCAGGAGTCCGTCGCCGTCGGCCTTCCAGCCGGTCCCCGCGGACCGCGCCGCGATGGACTCGGCGCAGGCCTGGCGGGTGAGCGGCGGCCGGTAGAGATAGCGCGCGACCTCCGGCAGCGACTGGTACGCGTACCGGTCCTCGACGTCGCCGGATGTGAACGGCCGAAGCACCAGCCTCTCGGTGGTGATGGTCACCGGAACGGTCCCGGAGACGGTCGTCATGGCAGATCCCCCCTGTGCTGCCGACAGCCTTGCCGGACAGCCTAGTTGCTCACGGCAGTGATCAGCTGGGCGGTGGGAAGAGCGTGCGCAGGGCCAGGTCGGCCACCCGGTGCAGCTGGTCCCGGGTACGGCCGCTCGCCGCCTGCACGGCGATGCCGTCGGTGACGGTGTGCACGAGCTGGGCGAGGACGCGCGGGTCACAGTCCGCGGGCAGGTCGGCCGCCCGCTCCAAGCGCCGGCGCAACGCGGCCTCGCCGGCCATCCGCCGTGCGATCACCTCCCGCCGGATCGGGTCGGATTCCGGACCGCAGGCGTGCACGCTGTTGACGCTCAGGCACCCCTGGGGCGTGTGCGGCCCGCAGGTCAGCTCGACGGCGCCGCGGACCAGTCGCTCGACGACCTCCCGCGCGGTGGGCGCGTCCAGGGCCTCGACGGCGAAAGCGCCCGGGCCGGCGAAGTAGCGGTCGAGCACCGCGCGGAACAGCTGCTCCTTGTTGCCGAACGCGGCGTAGAGGCTGGGCCTGTTGACACCCATGGCCGCGGTCAGATCCGACAGGGACGTGCCCTCGTAGCCCTGCCGCCAGAAGACCTCCAGCGCCCGGTCGAGCGCGGTCTCCGCGTCGAAGGCGCGCGGGCGGCCGCCTGGCATGCCGTACCTCCTCAGGTTTTTTACCCATCGGTACGTTACCCCTTGCGGCCCGCCTCCGAGTCCCCCTAGTTTTGTATCGATCGGTAAGAAACAGGGGAGGACGCATGATCAGAGCAGGGATCGTCGGTGCCGGTGGCTGGGCCGGCGTGTCGCACCTGCCCGCGCTCGCCGGACTGGCCGGGTTCGAGGTGACCGCGGTCGCGACGACCCGTCAGGCGAGCGCCGACCGAGCGGCGGCGGCCCACGGCGTACCGCTCGCGTTCGCCGACGCCCAAGCCCTCGCCGCCCACCCCGACGTGGACCTGGTGGTGGTGTCGGTCAAGGCGGCCGGCCACGCGAAGGTGATCAGGGCCGCTCTGGAGGCGGGCAAGCACGTGCTGTCCGAGTGGCCGCTGGGCGTGGACGTCGCCGAAGCGGAGGACCTCGCCCGGGCGGCCGGTGCCGCCGGCGTCGTCCACGCCGTGAACCTCCAGGGATACCAGTCGCCGGACGCCCGGTACGTGGCCGACCTGGTGGCCCAAGGCGCGATCGGCCGGCTGGAGTCGGTCGTGCTGGTCGCCGCGGGCGACCCGCTGGGCGGCGCCCGCATCGCGCCGGAGCTGGCCTGGTCCACCGACCCCGCCGCGGGCACCTCGCTCCTGACCGTCATGGCCGGCCACTTCCTGGCCGCCCTGGACCGGATGGCGGGCCGGCTGGCCGAGGTCTCCGCCAGGCTGCCCCGCCCGTACGACCACGTCGAAGTCGCCGGGACCGGCCGCACGGTTCCCAACGGGGTGCCCGCACAGGTGCTGCTCCACGGCGTCCTGGAGAACGGCGCCACCGCGTCCGTCGCCGTGCACGGAGGCAGCGGCACTCCGGACGGGTTCTTCGTCAAACTCGTGGGCACGGAGGGCGTCGTGACGGTGGCCCCCACCCGGCCGGGCACGTACATGCACTGGACGGACTGGGACATCAAGGTCGACGGCGAGCCGGTGAAGGTCCCCGACGACTACCGCACCGTCCCCTTCGACCCCGCCGCCGGACCGGTCGCCAACGTCGCGTCCGTCTACCAGGAGGTCGCCCGGTCGATCGCCGAAGGGCGCCGGCCCCAGCCCGACTTCCACGCCGCCGCGGCCCACCACAGGGTGCTCGCGGCCATCGAACGTTCCGCGGAGACCGGTGCCGTGGTCAAGGTCCGGTGAGGCGGGCGACCATGGGCGCTACGGCCACGGCTGCGGTCCACGGTCGGTCACGGCTGACGGTGACGGTCACGGCTGCCTCCGCGGTCGGCGCGGAAGCCGACTCGTCGCACCGGCGCCCACCGGATCCGGGCGCCGCCCCCGCCCGCACGTCGGGCACGTTCCCGGGATCGACCGCACCGCCCCCCGCCCGGGCCACCCTCTCCCGGCTGACCGCGGCCCGAGCGTGCCGCGGCCCGTCGGAGCGTGCCGTGGTCCAGGGCCATGACGCCGCCCCGCCGTTCAGTCCACCGGTACGACCACCTCGCCCGTGCCGGTCGCGCTCGCGCCGCCGGGAACGCGGACGGTGAAGGGGCGGCCGGTGCCGCGCGCGGTGACGCGCAGCCGTGTGCCGTCGTGGCGGACGGTGAAGGCCGCGGCCGGGGCGCCCGTCAGGTCGGGGACCGTGGCCTCGGCGGTGTAGCCGGGCGCGGCCGTCGGGTGGACCAGCAGGGTGGGGGTGGCCAGCCAGTCGCCGTCCGGGCGGCTGTCGTCGGAGGCCAGGGGCAGGACGGCGCCCTCGCGGACGTACAGCGGCAGGCTGTCGTAGCCGTGCCGCTCGGTGCGCCAGGCCGGGCCGGTGACCCGGTCGCCGGTCAGGAGGTGCGTCCAGGTGCCCTCGGGGAGGTAGACCTCGACCTCGCCGTCCTCCGTGAACACCGGGGCGACCAGCAGGTCCGGGCCGAGCAGGTACTGGCGGTCCAGCGCGCGGCACGCCGGGTCGTGCGGGAACTCCAAGAGCATCGGGCGCATCACCGGGACGCCGGTGCGGTGGGCCTCGGCCGCGGCGCCGTAGAGGTAGGGCATGAGACGGTGCTTGAGCAGGGTGAACCGCCGGGCGACCGCCACGGCCTCCTCGCCGAAGTTCCACGGCACGCGGTACGACGTGGAGCCGTGCAGCCGGCTGTGCGAGGAGAGCAGGCCGAAGGCGAGCCAGCGCTTGAACACCGCGGGGTCCGGGGTCCCCTCGAAGCCGCCGATGTCATGGCTCCAGAAGCCGAAGCCGCTCAGGGACAGGGACAGCCCGCCGCGCAGGGACTCGGCCATGGCCTCGAAGGACGCCCAGCAGTCGCCGCCCCAGTGCACGGGGTACTGCTGGCCGCCGGCGGTCGCGGAGCGGGCGAACAGGACGGCCTCGCCCTGGCCTCGCTCCTTCTCCAGCAGTTCGAAGACGGTCCGGTTGTACAGATGGGTGTAGTAGTTGTGCATCCGCTCCGGGTCGGAGCCGTCGTGCCACACGACATCGGTGGGGATGCGCTCGCCGAAGTCGGTCTTGAAGCAGTCCACGCCCTGGTCGAGCAGCGCCTGGAGCTTGGCCCGGAACCAGTCCCGGGCGTCCGGGCTGGTGAAGTCGACCAGGCCCATGCCGGCCTGCCACAGGTCCCACTGCCAGACGTCGCCGTTCGGCCGGCGCACCAGGTGGCCCAGCCGCGCCGCCTCCTCGAACAGCGGGGACTTCTGCGCGATGTAGGGGTTGATCCAGGCGCTGACCTTCAGACCCCTGGCCTTCAGGCGGGCGAGCATGCCCTCGGGGTCGGGGAACACGGCGGGGTCCCACGCGAAGTCGCACCACTGGTACTCGCGCATCCAGAAGCAGTCGAAGTGGAAGACGGTCAGCGGGATACCGCGCTCGGCCATGCCGTCGACGAAGGACGTCACCGTCGCCTCGTCGTAGTCGGTGGTGAAGGAGGTGGTCAGCCAGAGGCCGAACGACCAGGCGGGCGGCAGGGCCGGGCGGCCGGTGAGGGCGGTGTAGCGGGCGAGGACCTCCTTCGGCGTGGGGCCGGCGATCACGTAGTACTCGAGGGACTGGTCCTCGACGCTGAACTGCACCTGGCCGACGGACTCGGAGCCGACCTCGAAGGAGACCCTGCCGGGATGGTTGACGAAGACGCCGTAGCCGCGTGAGGAGAGGTAGAACGGGATGTTCTTGTAGGCCTGTTCGCTGCTCGTGCCGCCGTCGGCCTGCCAGACCTCGACGACCTGGCCGTTCTTCACGAACGGGGTGAAGCGCTCGCCGAGCCCGTAGACCTGCTCGCCGACACCGAGCGCCAGCTGGGCGAGGACGTGGTGGGCCCCGTCGTCGGTGGTGGCGAAGGCGGTGCCCTTGGCGCCGGCCCGCGTCAGCTCCCGTCCGTCCGCCCCCTCGAACGCCAGCGCCCAGGGGGCCGCCTCGTCCAGGCGGAGGGTCAGCGGGCCGCTGGTCAGCTCGGTGACGGTGCCGTCGCGGCGGACGGTGCCCGCGCCGTCCGGCGCGACGGTGAGCGCGAAGTCCGGGCCGGGACGGCGCGTGCCGGCGTGGTGCGTCACCCGGACGCCGATCACGCCCTCGGCGGGCGAGAAGCAGTCGACCGTGAGGAGCGGCGCGTTGAGCGTGTCCCCCCTCCGCGCCACCTTCTTCGCGGCCGCATAGGCGGTGAAGCGCTTCGATTCCACGCAGACGTCGCGCGTCTCGACGGCGTACGCGATCTGCACGCCGTCGCGGATGCGCCAGAAGCCGTTGGTGAACTTCATGTTCTTCCTCGGGGGAGGCGGAGTGGTTCGAGCGGGGCGCGGAGGCGTCGCCCGGGATGTGGATCGTACACAGACCGTCTCGCCGCCGGACAGGGGCAAGTCCCGGTAAAACCACGGTGACCAGCCATGATCACGGGCCTCTCGGCCGTCGTCACGGGACGGTGCGCCGGGATGGACCGGTGCTCGGGTCTTCCGTCCGGCGCGCGCATGGCGTATTAGTCATGGCTGTGAACAAACGTGTCCGGCAATGCCGCCGGAGTAGTGCGACAGCAGGGGCCGCGCATGTCGAAGCGCTTCAATAGACTCCCTCGAAGTGCCGTCCGATCCGCACGCGGTGCCGTCATACCCCTCGTGGCCGTCCTCGCCCTGGTCGCCGGAGCGGCGTCGACCGGCTGCGGCCGGCAGCGCGACAGCTCCGTCTACACGGTGCTGAACTCGTCGACCGACGAGACCTACCACCGCTGGGACGCGCAGGCGATGGCCCGCTGCGGCAGGCGGCTGGGCGTCACCGTCGAGCAGCAGAGCGTCCCGGCGGCGCAGGTGATGACGAAGGCACTGCGCATGGCGTCCTCCAGGTCGCTGCCCGACATCGTGCAGTTCGACGCCTCGGAGATGCCGACGTTCGCCGAGGCCGGCGGGCTCGTCGACCTCAGGACGCTCGGGCTGGGCACCGAGGACGTCCCGCGGGGCATCGTCGACTTCGGCTCCTACAAGGGGACCTACTACGGTGCCGCCCGGGCGGTGAACACACTCGCGCTCTTCTACAACGAGGACATCCTCGACGGCGCCGGCCTGAAGGTGCCCGCGACCTGGGCGGAGCTGCGCGAGACCGCGAAGAAGCTCACCCGGGGCAAGCGGTACGGCCTCGCGCTCAGCGCCGGCGGCGCCGAGGACGGCGTCTTCCAGTTCACGCCGTTCATGTGGTCCAACGGCGGGGACGAGACCCGGCTCGACGGGCCGAAGGTCGTCCAGGCGCTGGACTACTGGAAGAGCCTGCTGGAGGACGGCTCGCTGTCGAAATCGACGGTGGGCTGGACGCAGGCCGACGTCAACGACCAGTTCATGGCGGGCAACGCGGCGATGATGATCAACGGCCCGTGGCAGGTCGAGACGCTCGACTCCGACAAGTCGCTGCACTGGGGCATCGCACGGATCCCGGTGCCGAGGCCGGGGGAGAGGTCCGTGGGCCCGCTGGGCGGTGCCGTGCTCACCGTGCCGGACACCGGTGACCGGCGGCGGGAGCGGACGGCGGGGAGGATCGTCGCCTGCCTCGCCGGCGAGAAGGAGCAGCTGGCCTACGCGCTAAACAGCTGGATGGTCCCGGCCAACGAGAAGGCCGCCGCCGTATGGCGCAAGCGGGTGCCGGAGCTGGACGCGCTGGCCGACCAGGTCGCCGCGGCCCGGTCCCGCACGGCCAGGCTCGGCGCCGGCTGGACGGGCGTGTCGCTCGCCCTGCAGAGCGCCTTCCAGTCCGCCCTGACCGGCCAGTCCAGCCAGGCCGCCCTCCAGCGGGCCCAGCAGCGGGCCACGAACGGGAACCGAGGTACGCGCGGATGACCACGTCCACCGTGACCACGCCCACCGCGGTGCCCCCGGCCGGCGTGCCGGTCCCCGCCCGGCCGCGGCGCCGGAACCGGCTCGCCCAGTGGGGGTTCGTCGCCCCGGCGGTCCTGTTCATGCTGCTGTTCTTCGGCTACCCGCTCCTCCGCAACGTCGTGATGAGCTTCCAGCACTACACGCCGAGGACGTTCTTCACCGGTGAGGCGCCCCTGAACGGCTTCGACAACTGGTCGAACGTCCTCCAGGACGCCCTCTTCGGCAAGGCGCTGCGGCACACGCTGGTCTTCACCGCCGGCTCCCTCCTCGGACAGTTCTGCATCGGCCTCGCCCTCGCCGTCTTCTTCACCCGGAAGTTCCCCCTGAACGGCGTCCTCCGGTCGCTGATCCTGCTGCCCTGGCTGGTGCCCATGGTGGTCTCCGGCATCGTCTGGCGGCGCATCCTCGACCAGGACACCGGTGTACTGAACTCCTTCCTCGACACGATCGGCCTCGCCGGTCACACGCCATGGCTGACCGATCCGCACACGGCCCTGCTGTCCGTCGTCCTGGTCAACATCTGGATCGGCATCCCGTTCAACATGGTCGTCCTGTACGGCGGGCTGCAGGAGGTACCCCGCGAGCTGCACGAGGCGGCCGCCCTGGACGGTGCCTCCGCCTGGCGGACGTTCCGCTCCGTCACCCTGCCGGTGCTCCGGCCCGTCGTCACGGTCGTCCTCGTCCTGGGATTCATGTCGACGGTCAAGATCCTCGACCTGATCCTGGCCCTCACCGACGGCGGCCCCGCGGACGCCACCCAGACGCTGGGCACGCTCACCTACCAGAACTCATTCGTACGGCTGGACTTCGGGGCGGGCGCCGTCGTCGGCAACGTACTGATCCTGATCTCCGCGGTGTTCGCGGTGTTCTACCTGCGGGCCAACCGCACCGAGGGGACGTGACGGCGATGACCGCCGAGAACGTGAGGCCGCGTGCGCGCGGACACCGCCTGGGCTCCACCGTGACCGGTGTGCTCGTCCTGGCCGTGATGCTGTTCCCGCTGTACTGGATGCTCGACACCGCACTCCAGCCCGAGGCCGGGCTGGTCGAGGTCGCCCCCGTGCCGCACGGCGTGGACCTGTCCGGCTTCTCCAAGGCGCTCGACGACCAGGGCGGGCACCTGCTGACCTCGCTGGTGGTCTCGCTCGGTGCCGTGGCCGTGTGCCTGGCGATCGCGGCCCCGGCGGCGTACGGGCTGGCGCGGTTCCGCCTGCCCGGCACGCGCACCCTCGTGTTCGGCACCCTGATCACCCAGATGGTGCCGGGGATCGTCGTCGCCAACGCGCTCTACACGTCGTACGTCGACCTGGGCCTGGTCAACTCCTACGCCGGGCTGATGCTCGCGGACGCCTCGCTGGGCATCCCCTTCTCCATCGTGCTGATGCGCTCGTTCATGGTGTCCATCCCCGGCGAGGTCATCGAGGCCGCGCAGATGGACGGGGCCGGGCCGCTGCGGACCTTCGTGCGGGTGGTGCTGCCGATGAGCCGCAACGCCCTGATCACTTCGGGCCTGTTCGCGTTCCTGTTCGCGTGGAGCGACTTCGTGTTCGCGCTCACCCTCAACACCACCGACGACGTCAAGCCGGTCACGCTGGGCATCTACCAGTACATCGGCGCCCACGTGGGCGACTGGGGCTCGGTGATGGCCGCGTCCGTGCTGTCCGCGATCCCCGCCGCGATCCTGCTCGTCCTCGCGCAGAAGTACATCGCCGCCGGTATCACCGGCGGTTCCGTCAAGTGACCCCAGGAGCCCCGCACATGCGCGACATGAGCGACACGACCGATGTCCCGCGCTTTCCCCCGGGGTTCGTCTTCGGCGCCGCCACCGCCTCCTACCAGATCGAGGGCGCGGCACGCGAGGACGGCCGCGGCCCGTCGATCTGGGACACCTTCAGCCACACCCCCGGACTCGTCGCGAACGGCGACACCGGCGACACGGCCTGCGACCACTACCACCGCTACCCGGAGGACGTGGCGCTGCTGCGGGAACTGGGGGTGGACTCCTACCGGTTCTCGATCGCCTGGCCGCGGATCGTGCCCGCCGGTTCCGGCGCGGTGAACCCCAGGGGCCTGGACTTCTACGCGCGGCTCGTGGACGAGCTGCTCGCGGCGGGCATCGAGCCGGCCGCCACCCTCTACCACTGGGACCTGCCCCAGGCGCTGGAGGACCGGGGCGGCTGGCGGGTCAGGGAGACCGCCGAGCGGTTCGCCGAGTACACGGCCGTCGTCGCCGAGCACCTCGGTGACCGCGTGCCGCGCTGGATCACCCTCAACGAGCCGTGGTGCAGCGCCTTCCTCGGCTACTCCGTCGGCCGCCACGCCCCCGGCGCCCGCGAGGGCCGGGGCGCGCTCGCCGCCGCCCACCACCTGCTGGTCGGGCACGGGCTGGCGGTGCAGGCACTGCGGGCGGCGGGGGTGCGCGAGGCCGGCATCACCCTCAACCTCGACCGCAACCTGCCCGCCACCGGCTCCGCCGCCGACCGCGCGGCCGTCGTCCGCGCGGACACCCAGCACAACCTGGTGTGGACCGAGCCGCTGCTCGCCGGCCGCTACCCGGACACCGAGGAGGAGACCTGGGGCGAGCTGATCAGCGGCCAGGACTTCCGGCGCGACGGCGACCTGGCCCTGATCGGGCAGCCGCTGGACTTCCTCGGCGTCAACTACTACCGGCCGATCGTCGTCGCCGACGCCCCGCACCGGGAGGCCGACCCGGCGCGGCGGACGGCGACGGACAACCGCTACGCGGAGGTCCGGCCGGCGGGGGCGCGGCACACCGCGATGGATTGGCCGGTCGTCCCGGAGAGCCTCACCGACCTGCTCGTGGCGCTGAAGGAGCGGTACGGTGACGCGCTGCCGCCGGTCCACATCACGGAGAACGGCTCCGCCGAACACGACGAGCCGAGCGCGGACGGGAGGGTGCACGACCGGGACCGGGTCGCCTGTCTGCGCGACCACCTCACCGCGCTGAAGGCCGCGCTGGACGCGGGCGTGGACGTCCGCGGCTACTACGTCTGGTCGCTGCTGGACAACTTCGAGTGGGCCTTCGGCTACGGCAGGCGGTTCGGGATCGTCCGGGTCGACTACGACACCCTGCGGCGGACGCCGAAGGACAGCTACCACTGGTACCGCGCGCTGATCGCGGCGCAGCGGCGGTGACCGTACGTCGCCGGCCGGGCCCGCTCACCCCGCGGCATCCGCGCCCCTCCACAGGTTCCGGTACGCGGTCGGTGTCATCCCGGTCGCGGTCCGGAAGGCGCGCGTGAAGTCGGAGGCCCTCGGGTAGCCCCAGCGGGCACCGATCGCGCTGACGGGGGTCGCGTGGAGCAGCGGGTCCGCGAGGTCCCGCCTGCACCGCGCGATCCGCTCCTGCCGGACGAGGCTCTTCACGGTCGTCCCGTGCGCCTGGCAGACCCGGTGCAGGTAGCGCGCGGAGATGCTGTGCGCCGCCGCCACCGTGGCCGGACCCAGCCCGGGGTCGTGGAGATGCTCCGCGACAAACGCCCTGACCTGCCGGAACAGCGTCGCCGAGCGGCTTTCCTGAGGCAGCGCGGACGTACGGTCGACGCACCGCGCGATGACCGCCGCGGCGAGGTCGACGACGGTCGCGCCCAGCCGTTGCCGGTCCAGCGGCGTCAGGTCGGTGTCCGCCCGCGCCAGGCTGACCAGGGTTTCGCGGAAGACGTGCCCCACGCCGTCGGCCGTGCCGAGGGCCGTTCCGCACAGCGGAGCGACCAGGTGGTCGGGTAACGGCAGCAGGCTCCGGGGGAACTGCAGGACCAGGGAACCGCAGCGGCCCGGACCGCAGGCCGATGCCTCGAACGGCCGGGAGCTGTCGTACAGGACGATCTCACCGGGCTCCACGACGGTGTTGTGCCGTGCCTGCTCGATGCTCTGCCGGCCGGAGGTGATCACGCCGATCTGGTACAGCTCGGGGTCCGACGCGCGGATCAGCCGCGGAGAGCGGTAGGAGACCAGACGCGCGTACGAGATCGCCGACAGCTGCACCGGCCCCAGCGCCATCGCACTGATCCGCGCGCCGAAGTTCGCGGGGTCGGGAAACCTCATACAGGTGGTCACCAGGGCTTCGGCGGTGGCCTCCGCCCAGGCGGCCGTCCTCTCGGCGGGCGGCAGGCAGGAGGTGTCCAGGACGGTCATCATGGTGTTTCCCCGTGGTGTCGCGTACTGCCGGTGGTCTTCCAGCACTCTCGGCCGCTCGTGGCGCCCACCGGAAGGCGGTTCCGCGTCAATCGCCGTGTGCGCCGTGTGCCAAGCACTGTGCGCCGTGCGCTCACGACACCGGGGGCGGCGAGCGGGCAGGCTCGGATCGCACCGCCGGTCTCCAGGCGGTGTTTCCCCGAGACAGGAGGATCTTTCGTGCGGACGTCACAGAAGGCCGGTCTGGCCGCGGCCGCCGCGGCGCTCGGCCTGGCCGGCATGCTCGCCCCCACCGCCTCCGCGCAGCCGCGGGTGACGGCGGCCCCGTCCGACTGCCCGAAGTACTACTTCTGCGGCTACAAGAAGGCGAACTTCAAGGACCTCGCCTTCCGGTTCAAGGACTGTTACATCCAGGAGATCCCCGACGGCCTGAACAGCGGGGGTTCCTGGTACAACAACCAGTCGGCCGGCACGAAGGCCCGCATGTACGACAAGAACAAGAGGCTCATCTACACCACTCCGGGCGCACCCTCGTCGGACGCGAGCGGCGACTGGGCACCGGTCTGGTACGTGGACGCCTGCTGACCCCCCGGCCGGGGCCCTGCGCGGGCCCCGGCCGCGTGGGCGGGTGAGAAAGGCTCCGGTCCCCGGCACACTGGGAACATTCCCCTCGAAAGCTTGCAAAAGGGGCATGTGAGAGACCAGACGACGGGGGCACGTGTGGTCGGTGCCCGCACGGGAGGCACGATGAGCCGGCAGCCAGTCCTTCTCCCCTACGCCGACCCGGCCTTCGTGGCCGATCCCTTCCCGCTCTACCGGCGGCTGCGCGAGGACGGCCCGGTCCGGCGCGCGGTTCTCGCCGGAGGCCTGGACGCCTGGCTGGTCACCCGCTACGAGGACGGCCTGGCCGCCCTGTCCGACCCCCGGCTGAGCAGCGATGTCCGCGACGCCTCGGACCCACGGCTCGTCCAGCAGCTGCCCCGGTTCGAGCGCGAGTCGATGATGAGCAACATGCTCCGCTCCGACCCGCCCGACCACACCCGGCTGCGCCGCCTGGTCTCCAAGGCGTTCACCGCACGCCGGGTCGCCGCGCTGGAGCCCCGCGTCCAGGAGATCACCGACCGGCTCCTCGACGCGGTGGTACCGGCCGGCCGGGCCGACCTCGTGGCGGACTTCGCGCTGCCGCTGCCGGTCACCGTGATCTGCGAGCTGCTCGGCGTGCCCGTGGACGACCGGCACGACTTCCAGCGGTGGACCGACGCCATGCTCGTCCGCGGGGAGGAACTGCCCGACCCGGCCGCCGTCGACGAGGCCTGGCAGCGGATGCGCGCCTACGTGACCGCGCACCTCGACGCCAAGCGCGCCCACCCCGGAGACGATCTCCTCAGCGCGTTGATCACCGCCCACGACGAGGAGCGGCGGCTGAACCACGACGAGCTGATCGCCATGACCTTCCTGCTGCTGGTCGCCGGCTACGTCACGACGGTCAACCTGATCGGCGGCGGCATCGCCGCGCTGCTCGCCCACCCCGACCAGCTGACCCTCCTGCGCCGGCAGCCGGACCTGCTGCCCGACGCGATCGAGGAGTTCCTCCGCTACGACGGCCCGGTCAGCCCGGGCATCGCCCGGTTCGCCCTCGAGGACGTCGAGATCGCGGGCGTGACTGTCCCGCGCGGCGCGACCGTGCTCATCGCGTCCGCCATCGCCGACCGCGATCCGGCCCGGTTCCCCGACCCCGACCGGCTGGACATCACCCGGCGGGACAACGCCCACCTGGCCTTCGGACACGGCATCCACTACTGCCTGGGCGCGCCGCTCGCCCGGCTCGAAGGCCGGGTCGCCATCGGAACGGTGCTGCGCCGCCTCCCTGGCCTCGCCCTGGCCGTGCCCCCGGCGGCACTGGACTGGCGGCCCGGCGGCCTCCGCGGCCCGGCCCGGCTTCCCGTCACGTTCACTCCTGGTGGCCGGGCCCGCTGAACCGGGGAAGGGCCGGAAGCCGCGGCGCCGGTCCGCACGGTCCGCTCCCTCGACGCCGACGTCCTCGGGAACACGGCGGACCGCCGCCCGCGTGGGTCTCGCGCGCGAGGCGGGTACTCGCGGAGCCGCCCGGTCCGGTCAGGGTGACCAGGCGGGCCCTGTGCACGTCGGAAGGGTCGGAAGCGATGGCCCCGAGTTCCGGTTCCCGTCCGACGAAGGACGTCAGAGCTCCAGGACGCCGAGCCCCCCGGGGCCGGTGGAGACGGACCCGGCGGTGAGGTCGGCGCGTGCGGACAGGCGTGCGTGCGGACAGGCGCCGGCATGCGCCGGGCCGGAGTGCCGCCCAACCGGGGTCCTGGGACGGGTGCGACGCCCCTCCGTGCCGCCCGCGCCGCATGCGCACCGGTCGCCGGTGCCGGTGCTCACGCCCCCGGCAGTACGAGCCAGATCTCGGAGAGGGCGAGGCCGTGTTCGCGGTTCACCACTCCGCAGGGACAGCCCAGCGCGGCCCGGCGCCAGTCGCAGGTCACCGTCCACGGCCCGTCCTTGCCGCCGCATCCCGGGCAGGCGACGGTTCTCGCCGCCCACACCCCGGGGCCGGGCCTGCTGTAGTGGCGGAACCTCCCCGAGTGCCGGACCCGCCAGGGCTCGACCGGCGGTGTGAGCGGGAGGGTGCCGGGGGCGCTCGTCGCGGCGAGCGCGGTGAACAGCGCGGTCAGCTCGGGGAGCAGGGCTTCTCCCGCCGCGGTCGGTGGCGCCGCGCCGTCCGCCGTACCCGGGACGGCCGCGTACCTGGGGGCCGCGGCCGCCTTCGGCGGGTCGGGGGCGGCGTGCCAGGGCAGCAGGGCGCGGGCGACGGCGGCCAGGAGGGCGGCGGCGGGCGGGCCGACGGCACCGGCGTCGAGGTGGTGGACGGCGGTCCGCAGAACGCGTTGCAGCCGCCTGTCCCGGTCCGTCGCCCGGATCTTCTCCGCAGGGCCCCGCCGGGTGGGGAGGGGAGCGCCGAGGCGGGCCAGGACGGCCCCCACGGCGTGGGCGTCCGCCGGGGAAAGGCGCCACGCGCCCGCGGCGAGGAACTCCCCGGCGCGGGCGCACTCCCTCGCGAGAGCGCCCGTCCGCAGGGGGTGGGGGAGGGGACCCGGTGCCGCCACCGGCTCTCCGCGTACGTCTGCCATCGGCCCCCTCCTCGTCCACGTCCGGCACGGCCATTCTCCCAGGAGTCTTCGCTCGCCCCTCGCCGGGTGGCCGACCGCGGCGGATCGTCGCCCACGCGCCGGGTACGAGCGGCACACCGCGCCCGCACCTGCCGGGCACCGGCCGGCGACCGGCAGGTGCGGGCGGCCGCCGGGTTTCCGGATCCCCGGGTGCCTGACGGGCTTTCGGATCCGCGGGCACCTGGCGGGTTTCCGGATCCGCGGGCGTCCGAACGGGCTTCCAGCCGCTCCCGGCGTCGCGGTGCGGCCGCTCCCGGCTCACCCGGAAGCCCGGTGGCGCCGCCGGGCACCGTCGTGGGAACCTCGCGGCGATGGGCACGCACAGGGAAACCGCACCGGCGGGAGTGACGGACGGCGTTCACCGTCGCCGACCGGGTGGACGCGTGGGGGCGGCTCGTGGATGCGGTCGAACGCGGCTACGGCGGCGACGACACCCACGAGTACACGAACGGCCTCCGCTGCCGGAACCGGCTCCACCGGCGACCTGAGCCGGTCGCTGCGCTCCGCCGTGCATGGGCAAGCGGCCGACGGCGGACGGGAGGTGACGGCATGACGGCCGGACACGAGGCGGAGCCGGCCGGCACTCGCCGGTGACGCGGTGAACGCGGCGACGGTCTTCCGGCCTGCGACCCGCGGCAGCACCGGACGGCCGGTGCCGAGGCCCCTGGGGTGGGGCGAGGGGGCACCGGCCGTGGCCTGGCCGCCGGGACGCGAGATCTGGAGTGCTGACGGATTCCCAGGTGCCGTACCCGCGATTCCCGCTTACGGGAAACGGCCCCGGAAACCGACGGCAAACCCGGCTCGCCCCCGGTCTCCCGCTCGCGGACAGCAGTCGGCGCGTCCCGCATTGCCGATGCGCGCCCACGAGGGGTGCGCGAGATCACTGATGACCGCACATGACGGCCGGCGACCCCGCGTCACCGAGCATGCAGCACACAATCACCGGATATCTAGGGCCAATCTTTTACAGCAAAAGCTCATGACACTAATTACACTGACCGACAGTCAACACAAGCCCCGGGGGACTACGCTCCAGTGAACCGCCACGCACTGAAAAAACTTCTCAAAGACCGCCGTGCCCTCATATCCCCCGAATCCCACGGACTGTCCCGCCCCACCGGCCGGGGGCGCCGCGCCCCGGGCCTGTCCCAGGGGCAGGTGGACGAACTCCTCGGCTACGCCGACCGCACGTACCAGCGCCTGGAGTCCGGCAACTACCCCCATCCCCCGGTCGACCTCCTCCGGGACGTGGCGCGCCTCTACGACATGAACGAGCAGGAGTGGATCAGCCTCTGCCGGTACGCCCGGGGCGAGGATCCGCCCGGCCCGCTGTACGACACCTCCGGCCACGCCCTCCCGGCGGCCTGGGCCGACGCCGTCGCCGGCATCACGCACGCCGCGTACGTCACCGACGCCTCCTGGAACCTCGTCACCTGCAACGACCGCTTCCACGCCCTGTTCGAGAGCGGCCAGGCCCCCGCCAACACCATGCGGTGGATGCTCCTCGACGGACGCGACCAGCTCATCGAGTGGGACACGGCGTGGGCGCCGCTGGTGATGCCGCAGTTGCAGGCCGCGCTCGCCCAGCGCCCCGAGGACAAGGTGCTCCGGCAGATCGAGGCGGAGGTCCTCGCCGACCCCGCCGCCCGGCTCCTGTACGAGAAGGGCGGCGCCTCCATCCACCCCGACGGTGACGAGCGTCCGATCCGGCACGCGGTCGAGGGGCCGGGCTGGGTGACGATGTGTGTGGCGCAGCCGCTCGCCGCGCCCGGATCCCGGTGCATGATCCTCGTTTTTCGGTCGGGTCCGCGGCGGGCCGGGACCCGGCCGCGCATGTTGCAGGCACCGGGAACCCGCCTGGACGCCTGAATTTGCCCCTCTTTGGTGCACGGCCAGCACTATTTCGGGGACGGTGAAGGAAACGAACCAGCCAACTTTGCCGTACCTTGACCCAATCAGGTCGCAGCGCCTCCAGGGGGGAACTCATGCCCGCTCATATCGCCCGCCCCAGTACCGTCCTCGCCCCGCACAAAATCACCACGGACGAGATAGCAGAGGACATCCGGACCCATCATCCCGACCATCCCCGCCTCGGTGCGATACTGCGCGTCATTCGCAACTGCGGTGTGGACACCCGCTACTTCACGCAGCCACTGGACACGCCCACCGTCAACGGCACCGCGGGCATCGGTGAACGCGCCACCCGCGCCTTCGCGGACGGCCTCGCCATGGCCGAACAAGCCGCCCGTGCCGCCCTCCACCGACACGGGCTCCAGCCCGGCGACATCACCGGCCTCATCACCACCCACGCCACCGGCTGGGCCGTCCCCAACCTCGACATCCACCTGATCGCCCGGCTCGGCCTACGGCCCACCGTCCGCCGTACGGCCCTGACGACCGTCGCCTGCGCCGGCGGTGCCCACGCCCTCGTCAAGGCCGTGGAGCAGGCCCTCCTCCGCCCCGGGTCCCGGGTCCTCGTCGTCGCCGCGGAAGTCCTGTCCACCGCCTACAACCACGCCGACACCGAGATCGAGCACATGATCTACAAGGCGTTGTTCGGCGACAGCGGAGCCGCCACCCTCGTCTCCAGCGAACCTCTCGGTCCCGGTCTCACCGTCGACGCCGACGGGGTCTTCGAGTACGCCCTCCCCGACAGCCTCACCATGTACGCCGGCCGCATCGACGGCACGGGCCTGCACTTCGACAGTACGAAGCAGGCCACCGGCGGAGCCAGGCACGTGATGCCCGCCGTCCTCGACTGGCTCGCCGGCCGCCCCGTCGACGTGCCGGTCATCCACCCCGGGTCGAAGCCCATCATCCTCGACACCGCCACCGCCCTCGGCCTCACCGAGACCGACGTCCGCCACTCCCTCGACACCCTCGTCGAGGAGGGCAACCTCGGCGGCGTATCGGTTCTCCGCGTCCTCGAACGCACCCACGACCGGCCCCCGGCCGACGACCGGAGCGCGCTGATGGTCGCCTACGGCCCCGGGTTCTCCGTCTCCGCCCTCCACGGCACCTGGCGGAACTAGCCGGGCCGGCCGGGCCGCACAGGGCCTGCCCCTCCTCCTGGGGGCCCGCGCCGCGGTGCCGCCAGGTCGCGGGAGCGGACCGGATCCGGGTGTCGGTGACGGACAGGGAGGCGGCCGTGGCCGTCCCCGCCCGCCGGCACAGCGCCGTACCGGCCGATCGGGTGGTCGGACCGTTCCCCGGGCGGGCAGGATCCGGGTGACGAGCCGGCAGGGTGCCGGGCGGGGGGAGTGGCATGGCGAGCGTCGGTGATATCGCCACATGGGTGGGATCGGCCGGGACTTGGGTCGGCCTCGGAGCGGCGATCTACGCGGGGCGAGCCGCCTTTCACCTGCTGCGCCTGGAACGCCAACGGGATCGCGAGAGGGAGCAGGAGCGCCGGTCCGAGCAGGCGTCCGGCGTCGCGGCCTGGACGGGGCACCGTCCGGACACCGACCTGGTGACCAGCGCCGCCCTCTCCACGGAGGAGGCGTATCCCGACGTCTACCTCATCAACAGCTCCAGGCTGCCCGTGTACGACCTTCGGCTGTATCTCTGGGTGGACTTCCACGACAGCCCCCTGCTCTGGCAGATCCGTGCCACGGTTCCACCCACGCTTCGGCCCGTGAGGGTCGGTTCCTTCCTGATCGCTCACGCGACCGAGGCGGCCGTCATGGCACGGGCGACCGGCGTCTCGGTCTCCTTCAGGGACGCCGAGGGCAACTGCTGGCAGAGATCGCGGGACGGACTGCTGCATCTAGTGCCAGCCTCCGAACACCGACAGCGGACCGTACGGGACGGGGGTGAGAGGAGGGTCGCCGTGCTCGTCGGTCAGGTCGAGCCGCCGCCTCGCCGCAGGCGGCGGACCGCAGATCCGAGGGACGACGACACTCTGCCCGGCAGGTGAGCCGCACCGGGGGGAGCCCACCGCCCCCGGGGGGCGTCGGACAGGCGGCCGTGGGCCGCCGCGGAAGCGGGGAGCGTCCCGGTGCGCGGTGACCGGCCGGTGGTTCGAGACGACCCGTGTCCGGCAGTGCGGTGCCGCTGCCCCGCGCCGGCGGGAGAGCCGGTTGGCGGGTGACGGGTGCCCGGCGGCCGCACGCCGGCTCAGCCGCCGCCCGCCGGCAGGCGGAGCCGTCCGTCGTGGACTTCGGCGATCCGGTCCGCGGCGCCGAGGTGGGCCCGGTCGTGGGTGACCAGCACGGTGGCGGTGGCCCGCCGACGGGTGAGGCGGGCGATGAGGTCGATGACGGCGGCGCCGCGTTCGTGGTCCAGGGCGCTGGTCGGCTCGTCGACCAGGAGCACCGTGGGGTCGTTCATCAGGGCGCGGGCGATGTTGACGCGCTGGCGCTGTCCGCCGGAGAGCTGGTGGGGGCGGCGGTGCGCGTGGTCGGCGAGGCCGACCGCGTCGAGCAGGTCCAGGGCCCGGCCGCGGGCCCCGGCAGGGGAGCGGCCGTCGATGTGGGCCATCACCTGGAGCTGTTCGACGGCGGTGAGGGAGGGGAGCAGACGGGGCTGCTGGAAGACGATGCCGATCTTGTGGCGGCGCAGGTCGGTGAGGTCCCCGCGGGTCATGCCGGTGGTGGTGGTCCCGTCGACGGTGACGGTGCCCGTGTCCGGGGCGACGAGGGTCGCGGCGACGGCCAGCAGGCTGGACTTGCCGGAGCCGGAGGGGCCGACGACGGCGGTCAGGCTGCCCGGGGGGACGTCCAGGGTGACGTGGTCGAGCGCGGTCAGGCGGCCCTCGCCGTCGGGGTAGGTGAGGGTGATGCCGGTCAGCTGCAGACTCATCGGGCGCCCCCCAGGGCGGTCAGCGGGTCGACGGAGGTGATGCGGCGCACGGCCAGGGCGGCCCCGACCGCGCCGAGCACGATCGTGACCGCGGCCGGTACGAGAACGGTCGCCGGCGTCAGCACGAAGGGCACCGTCGAGCCGGCGACGACGGCACCCAGGGCGGCGGCCACGGCGGTACCGAGCAGGGTGCCGCCGGTGAGCAGGACGACCGCCTGCCCGAGGGCGTCTCTCAGCAGGTGCGCGGTGGAGGCGCCGAGGGCCTTCAGGACGGCGATGTCGCTGCCGCGCTGGACGGTCCAGACGGTGAAGAAGGCGCCGATGACCAGGGCGGAGATGACGAACAGCAGACCGCGCATGAGCTGCAGGGACCCGTTCTCGGAGGCGTAGGAGCCGATCGCGGACAGCGAGTCCGCCTTGGAGACCGTCTCGGTGCCCGCGGCCCGGTCGGCGGCCGGCACGTCGACGGCGGAGGTGGTGCGCAGGGCGATCACGGTCGCGGTCGGCCCCGCGCCGTCGCCGGTGGGGGGCGCCGTCCTCCGCCAGACGTCCAGGCTGGTCCAGACGACCGGGGTGTGGCTGAAGGAGGCGTCCCCCTGGACGGCGGCCACCGTCAGCCGCTGCCCGGCCAGGGTCAAGGCGTCACCCTGCCTGACACCGAGGGCGTCGGCGGCGGCGACGGACAGCACCGCCGCGCGCTCGGTGATCCGGTCGCTGTCGGGGGCGAGCCGGGAGCCGGGTTCGACACCGAAGGCGGAGACCCCGGCGCTGCGGACCCCCGCGGTGGCCCTGGTCGTCGTGATGCCCAGCGGCTCGGCACCGGTGACGCCGGGAGTCCGGGCCCACCGCCGCCACTGCTTCTCGGTGACGGTGGAGTCGCCGTACGACGGCTCCTGCCCGTCACCGGGCGCGTCGAAGGCGATCCGGTCGGCGGGCAGGCCGGTGATCGCGGAGATGTTCTGCCGGCCCAGCCCGGCGGTCAGCCCGGACAGCAGCCCGACCAGCAGGGTGATCAGCACGATGACGGTTCCCATCAGGGCGAACCGCCCCTTGGCGAACCTGAGGTCTCTCCAGGCGACGAACACGGCCTTGGCCAGTCCTTTCCGGCGGTGGAAGCGGAACGATGCCCAGCGGCGCGGCGGGATGCGCTCCCCTGCGGTGCGGCGGGACGCGCCCCGCCTGTCGGCAGCGGAGCGCAACCACTCTCGCCGTCCGCCCCCTGCGCCGGCATCCGGCGAGGGACGGCGGTTCTCGCGCCGGAAGGTGACCCCCGGGCTCCCACTTTCGATAGAGGACACCGCCGAGTCCGCTTCCTTACGCTGGAGGGACTGTGAACACCACCACCGCTCCCGCCCCGACCCCCACCACCCGCGCCATGGCCTGGTGCCTGCACCTGCTGACCGTGGGTCTGCTCGCCCTGGCCGGCGTCCGGGCCGTGGCGGACGGGCGGTCGTACGCGGGACCGGTCGTCGCCGTCGCGGCGGTGTGCGCGCTGGTGTACGCGGCCGGGCCGCTGCTGCCCCGGATCCACGGCTCCCGGCGGGCCGCCGGCTGGTGGCTGGCCGCCGTGGGCGCCGTGTGGCTCGTGCTGCTGGCGCTGACCGCCGACGGGGTGTGGGCCGCCTTCCCGCTGTACTTCCTCCAGCTCCACCTGCTGTCCCGCCGCGCCGCCCTGCCCGCCGTCGCCGTGACCGCGGTGGCCGCCATCGTCGCCTTCGCCGCCCACCAGGGCTCCTTCAGCCCGGCCATGGCCATCGGCCCGGCGCTGGGGGCCGCCGTCGCCGTCGCGGTGGTGTGGGGGTACGACGCCCTGTACCGGGAGAGCGAGCAGCGCAGGCGCCTCATCGAGGAGCTGACCGCCACGCGCGCCGACCTGGCGGAGGCCCAGCACACGGCCGGCGTCCTGGCCGAGCGTGAACGTCTGGCCCGGGAGATCCACGACACCCTCGCCCAGGGACTGTCCAGCATCCAGCTGCTGCTGCGCGCCGCCGAACGCGCCCTTCCCGACCGTACCGACGCCGCCGCCCGCCACGTGGAGGCCGCCCGTCAGGCCGCCGTGGACAATCTCGCCGAGGCCCGCCGCTTCGTCGCGGCCCTCACCCCGCCCGCCCTGGACGGCACCACCCTGGCCGGCGCCCTGGAACGCCTCTGCGCCACCACCGGCACCCGCCACCGGCTCACCGCGCGCTTCCACCTCACCGGCGACCCGGTCCCGCTCCCGACCGAGCACGAGGTCGCCCTGCTGCGCGTCGCCCAGTCCGCCGTCGCGAACACCGTCCGCCACGCCGGTGCCACCACCACCGAGGTCACGCTCGGCTACCTCGGCGACCGGGTCGCCCTCGACATCGTCGACGACGGCACCGGCTTCGACCCCGGCGGACTGCCCGCCCCCGGCCCGGAGAGCGGCGGCTTCGGCCTCGCCGCCATGCGCACCCGTGTGCACGCGCTCGGCGGGACCCTGACCCTCACATCCACCCCCGGCCACGGCACCGCCCTGTCCGCCCGGCTGCCCCTGACCCCACCCGGCGCGACCGGTACCGAGACCGAACGGGAGCCGGCGCCCGTGACCACGTCCGAGGCCTGTCCGTGACCGGATCCGTGACCACCTCGGTGTCCGCGTCTGCTCGTGACCGCGTCCGAGGGCTGTCCGTGACCGGATCCGTGACCACCTCGGTGTCCGCGTCTGCTCGTGACCGAGTCCGTGACCGCGTCCGAGGGCTGTCCGTGACCGGATCCGTGACCACCTCGGTGTCCGCGTCTGCTCGTGGCCGCGTCCGAGGCCTGTCCGTGACCGGATCCGTGACCACCTCGGCGTCCGCGTCTGCTCGCGACCGAACCCGTGACCGCGTCCGCGCCCCGCTCGTGGGCGGAATCCGCCACCGACCCCGCGTCCCACCCGTGACCGAAGCCGCCACCGATCCCGTGACCGCGTCCGCGCCCCGCTCGTGGGCGGAATCCGTCACCGATCCCGCGTCCCGCCCGTGACCGAATCCGCCACCGAACCCGAGGGCCCGCCCGTGACCGACACCCCCATCCGACTCCTCCTGGCCGACGACCACCCCGTGGTCCGCGCCGGGCTGCGTGCCGTGCTGGAGACGGAGCCCGGCCTGGAGGTGGTCGCCGAGGCAGCCACCGCCGAGCAGGCCGTCGACCGCGCCGCCGGGGGCGACATCGACGTCGTCCTCATGGACCTGCAGTTCGGCAAGGGCATGAACGGTGCCGAGGCCACCGCCCGGATCACCGCCCGCCCGGGCGCCCCGCGCGTGCTGGTCGTCACCACGTACGACTCCGACGCCGACACCCTGCCCGCCATCGAGGCCGGCGCCACCGGCTACCTCCTCAAGGACGCCCCTCCCGAGGACCTGGCCGCCGCCGTGCGCACCGCCGCCGCCGGGCGCACCACCCTGGCCCCGGCCGTCGCCGAACGCCTCCTGAACCGGCTGCGCACACCGGGCACCACCCTCACCCGGCGCGAGACCGAGGTTCTCGCCCTGGTCGCCGAGGGCCTGTCCAACCTGGCCGTCGGCCGCCGCCTCCACCTCACGGAGGGCACGGTCAAGTCCCACCTGGCCCGGATCTACACCAAGCTCGCCGTCGACTCCCGCACCGCCGCCGTCGCCACCGCCGCCCAGCTCGGCCTCATCCGCCGCTGACCGGAACCTCGGCAGGCCTTCTCCGGCCTCGCCCGAACCGCCGTCGGCAGCACGACCGCCGGGGACGCGAAGGAAGCGATCGTCGCCATCGGCTCCATGGGGGCGCACCGGGCCGTCACCGCCACCGTCGCCTCCCTCCGTGTCGGACCGCACCGACCTGGGACCCGGCGCCGTCCGGGACGTCGACGGCGGCCGCGCACACCGCGGGCGCGAGCAGCCCTCCGCGGCTCGGTCGACGCATCCGGTCCGCCGCCCGCTCGCCGGACGGCTCACGCCCCGTTCGGCGGACGGCCGCTGACACCCGGTCAGGCAATTGACCGCGGTTTGGGCTGCCGTTCCCTGAGCGTTCAACTGCCCCCTCCTGTCGGTGTCGTGTGTGCTTCCTAGGGTCCATGAGGCGTGCCGAAAGAAGGGGCTCATGGACTCACAGCTCGCGATCCGGGCTCGCGGGATCACCAAGTGCTTCGGTGATGTCGTCGCCCTCGACGGCGTGGACCTGGAGGTGGCGCGGGGACGGATCCACGGCCTGGCCGGGCCGAACGGCGCCGGCAAGACGACGCTGCTCGGCCTGCTGCTCGGCCTCGCCGCGGCCGACAGCGGCCGGTTGGAGATCCTCGGTACTGTGGTGGGCCGGGCGTTCGAGGCCCCCGTCGGTGTCTCCGGGTTCGTGGACGGACCCGGTCTGTACCCCGCGCTCACCGCCCGCCAGAACCTCGCCGCGCTCGCCGTTCTGCGCGGGGACGACTCGCGGTCGGCGCGGATCGACGACGCTCTGGACCAGGTCGGGCTCACGGACGTCGCCGACGACCGCACCCGCGGTTTCTCGCTGGGCATGCGCCAACGCCTGGGTCTCGCGGCGGCCTTGCTCACCCGGCCGCGGCTGCTCGTCCTCGACGAGCCCGCCAACGGCCTCGATCCGGCCGGCAAGAAGCACGTCCACGGCGTTCTCACCCGGCTCGCGCGCGAGGGAACCGCGGTCGTGCTGTCGAGTCACCGCATGGACGACCTGGAGGCCCTGTGCTCCGAGGTCACCCTCCTCGCCACCGGGCGGGTCGTCTTCTCCGGGCCGCTGGGCGAATTGGCCGCCGCGAACCGCGAACTCGACTACCGGCTGGTCACGTCCGACCCCGAGCGCACCCGCGGACTGGTCCTCGACGCTCCGGGAATCCGTCTGACCGACGACACCGCCGGACGTCAGGGCGGCGAGACGCTCGTCGTGCGCGCACCGCTGCCCGCCCTGGACGACCTGGTGGCGCGGCTCGTCCAAGCGGGTGTCGCGCTGCGCGAGTTCGCCCCGGTCGTCTCCCCCCTGGAGGCGGCGTTCCTCACCCTGACCGAGCAGCCGGCGGCCGGGCGGCAGGGCACCGCCGGTGCGCGGCAGGGGGCAGGCCGATGACCGCGGCCTCCACGGCTCCCGCGCTCACCGCCGTGTCAGGCCGTGTCTCAGTTGCCCGGAGCTACCGCTTCGAAGTCGTCAAGCTCGTCTCGCAAGGGCGGATCCGCCTGCTGGTCCTCGTCTGCTGGATCGCGCCGGCGCTCTTCGTGGCCGGTGTGAGCGAGCAGAGCACCCTGCCCACGGACACCCTGTTCGGCCGCTGGATGCACGCCTCCGGGTGGGCGGCCCCCCTGGTGACGCTCGGATTCGCCGGCAGCTGGGCACTCCCGCTGCTCACCTCCGTCGTCGCCGGCGACGTGTTCGCCGCCGAGGACCGGCTCGGCACCTGGCGCCACCTGCTCGTCGCCGTCCGCTCGCCCCGGCGCGTCTTCACCGCGAAGGCTCTCGCCGGCCTCACCGTCCTCCTGCTGCTCGTGGCCGGGCCGGCCGTCTCCAGCACGGTCGGCGGACTGGCGGCCGTCGGCGACCAGCCGCTGGTCGGCCTCGACGGCCGTCTCCTCGCGCCGGGGGACGCCGCCGGCAGGGTCCTCCTCGCCTGGCTCTGCGTCCTGCCCCCGACCCTGGCCCTCGCCGGCATCGGGCTCCTCGGATCGGTCGCGTTCGGGCGGTCCCCGATGGGTCTGCTGCTGCCCGCGTTCGTCGCGCTCGCGATGCAGCTCGCCCAGATGCTGCCGCTCCCCGTCGCCGTACGCCTCGCGCTGCCCGGTGACGCCTTCGTCGTCTGGAGAGGGCTGTTCACCAGCCCGGCGCAGCTCACCCCGCTCCTCATCGGCGTCGCCGTCGGCCTCGTGTGGGCGGTGACCGCGACAGCGCTGGCCCGCCTCCTCTTCCTGCGCCGCGACTTCACCAATCCCACCGACGACGGTCCGGCGCGCCGCGCGCTCACCATGGGCGCCCTGCCGCTCGCGGGCATCCTCGGGGTGACCGTCGCGGTCCTGGCGGCGACGACCACCGTCACCGGCTCCGGGATCGAGCAGGCCAAGGTGGAGCGCTCGCTCGCCACGGAGTTCGCCCACCTCTATCGCACGCAGACCGCGCAGCTCCACCGCCCCGCCGTCACGGAGGCGCAGTTGCGGACCACGGCGGCCTGCGCCAAGGCCGGCGTCCAGGACGGCGCCCGGGGCCCGGGCAACGACTGGCGGTGCGTCGTCTCCTGGCACCTGCCGGGTGTCACGGCCACCGGATCGGCCGTCTACCAGCTCGACATCACGGCCGACGGCCGGTTCGTCGCCGACGGCGACGGACCGAAGGAAGTGAACGGCTACTTCCTGGTGCGGACTCCGACAGGAGACGCACCCAACCCGCTGTGGCAGTTCGACGGCAGCGTCGAACTGCTCACCGCCTCCCCGAAGACCCGACCGGTTCCGGCCCGTCGAGTCCCGTGAGCCAGCAGACCCCGAAGGCCCCGCTCCAGTCCCGCAGTTACCGAAGGGATGACCACATGCAGACAATGCGCCGCCGCCGGCAGACGGACAAGGGGTACCACCACCTGCTGGGCAGACGCGTCAGCCGCCGGGCAGCGATGGTCACGGCCTGCGTCACCACGGCCGCCCTGGCCACCGGCACCGCCGTCGCCTCGACGCACCGGTTCGGCACCGACCGGGTCGGCCAGGTCACCGACAGGGGCCAGGTCGTCTCCGCCGACCAGTACATCGCCCCGTACGGCGACCGCCTCGTCATCGACGACGGCAAGATCATGTCCTCGACGGTCAGCCCGGACGGCAGCCACCTCGCCGCCTCGGTCGCCGACGGCGACGCCGCGCTGGTCGTCGTGGACCTCGCGACCGGGCGGGTCAAGCAGCGCGTCGGCACCAACGCCGCCGACGACCTGCGCATCGGCAGCGGCGCCGTCGGCCAGGAAGGCCCCGCGTACTCACCCGACGGCACACAGCTGTGGCTGGGCCAGACCGACGGCTACACCAGGTTCACGGTGAACCCGGACGGCACCCTCGCCGACCCCGTGACCGTCAGGATCCCGGCCGACGGCGGCAGGCACGCCCTGGTCGCCGCCGCGGTGTTCTCGGCCGACGGCTCCACCGTGTACGCCGCCGTCAACGGACAGAACCGGGTGGTCGCCCTCGACGCGGCCACCGGGGCCGTCAAGCGGAGCTGGGCGGTGGGCAACGCCCCGCGCGGCATGGTCCGCGTCGGCGACAAGCTCTACGTCGCCAACGAGGGCGGGCGCCCCGCGGAGTCCGGCGACACCACCCTCAACTCCTACGGCACCCAGGTGCCCGCCGACCCGCGGACCGGCGCCACCACCACCGGCACGGTCAGCGTCATCGACCTCGCCGACCCCTCCGCCGCCGTCGACACCATCGGCGTCGGCCTGCACCCGACCGCGGTGTACGCGAAGCACGGAGCGGTGTTCGTCACCAACACCGCCGACAACGACGTGTCGGTCATCGACACCGCCAAGGACAAGGTCGTCCAGACCATCTCCACCCAGCCCTGACCCGAGGCGTCGGTCGGCTACGAGCCGAACGCGGTGACCCTCACCGACGACGGCCGCCTGCTGGTCACGCTCGGCCGCGCCAACGCCGTCGCCGTCTACCGCTACACCTCCCCGCAGGAGCCGGTCGGCTACGTCGGTCTCCTGCCCACCGACTACTTCCCCGCCGAGATCGCCACCGCCGGCGGGAAGGTCGTCGTCTCCCACACCCGCGGCATCGACGCGCGCCGCCCCGGCAGCGCGGGCCACGGCACCCACGACACGACGTCCAGCCTCACCTGGTTCACCCTGCCCCGCGACGGTGTCATCCGCGACCAGACCGCCAAGGTCTTCCGGCAGAACGGCTGGAGCGCCGGATCGGTCCCGCTGGCCAAGGGCGGCAGCCACGCCGAGCCGCAGCCGGTCCCCACACGGATCGGCGACCCGTCGACCATCAAGCACGTCTTCCTCATCGTCAAGGAGAACCGCACCTACGACCAGGTCTTCGGGGACATCGCGAAGGGCGACGGCGACCCGTCGCTGACCCAGTTCGGCGAGAACGTGACACCGAACCAGCACGCCCTGGCCGAGCAGTTCGGGCTCTACGACAACACCTACGACATCGGCACCAACTCCGCCGAGGGCCACAACTGGCTGATGCAGGCCGACAATCCCGAGTACACCGAGTCCTCGGCCGGCGAGTACGCGCGCAGCTACGACACCGAGGACGACGCCCTCGGCCACCAGAAATCCGGGTTCCTGTGGACGGGCGCGCAGGCGGCCGGCAGGAGCGTGCGGGACTTCGGCGAGTTCCAGCAGTTCCTGGCCAAGCCCGCCGGGGCGAGCTGGCAGAACCTGTACTGCGACGCCAGGAACATGGACGCCACCGGGCAGCCCACCGCCTACCCCCTGAGCTCGTCGTCGCCGATACCGTCGCTCAACAGCGTGTCGGTGCCCGGCTTCCCGAAGTTCGACACCAGCGTCCCGGACGTCTACCGATACCAGATCTGGAAGCGGGACTTCGAGAAGAACGGCCCGGCGAACCTGAACATGTTCTGGCTCTCCAGCGACCACACCGGTGGCCCGGCGAGCCCGGCCGCCCAGGTCGCCGACAACGACCTCGCCACCGGCAGGATCATCGACACGATCTCGCACAGCCCGTACTGGAAGGACTCGGCGGTCTTCGTCGTGGAGGACGACTCCCAGGCCGGCCTCGACCACGTCGACGGTCACCGCGCCCCGGTCCAGATCATCAGCCCCTGGGCCCGGCACGGCACCGTCGACAGCCACTACTACACGCAGATCACGATGATCCGCACCATCGAGCAGATCCTCGGGATCCACCCGATGAACCAGAAGGACAGCGCGGCCACCCCCATGCGGCAGGCGTTCACCCGGCACCCGGACTACACGCCGTTCACCGCGCTGCCCAACCGGACCTCGCTGACCGACGGTCTGAAGACCCCGCCGTCCTGCGGTGTGGACACCCCGGCCGCGCAGGACCCCAAGGCGGCGGCCGTGCCGCCGGCGAACGTGCCGGCGGACAAGAAGTCCCTCGCGGCCCAGTGGGACGCCTGGAAGTCGAAGCAGCACCTGACCGGCCCGCACGCCGTCCCCGACTACGCCAACCCCGCCCAGATGAACCACCTCACCTGGTACCAGACGCACAACTGGACGCGGCCGTACCCCGGTGAGAAGAAGATCCACGCACCGAACGACGTACCCGGCGCCTACCTCCCGTCACCGGAGTCCGGCGACTGACGCCGGCGGATCCCGGCCGCGCTGAACAGCGAGAGGGCCGGCGCGACTTCGCGGTCGCGCCGGCCCTCTCGTCTCACCCCGGCTTCACAGAAGGCGTCGCCGAGCCGGCGTCACTGGTAGGACGGGACCGCCCAGGTGGCCCGGTAGTGCTTGCTGTTGTCCGACCACTGGTACGCGCCTCGGCTGCCGTCCGGCTGGATGATCTCGATGACGGCGGTGTGGTAGTCCCTGACCACCCGACCCGTCGCCGGATCGATGTGGGTGTTCGCCATGGGGCACTCGTCCGCGCAGGTGGTGGCCACCTTGCCGGTCACCGGGTCGTTGCCGACGCTCTTGACGAACTTCCGCGTGTTGATCTGCTGGGCGTGCGGATAGTCGTTGCACCAGTGCCTGGTGCCGTCCTTCGCCGTGTCGACCGCCCCCTTCTCGTTCCGCAGGGTCTCCACGAACGCCTTCACCGGCCAGGACTGGGAGACGCTGGTGTCGTAGCAGACGGCGCTGCCGCTCTTGGAGAACTGCACGATGCCGCCGTTGCCGGAAACCCACAGCCGGTCGGGATTGCCGTAGACGGGCGTCAGGTCGTGGCCGTAGGCGGGGTCACCGGTCTCGGGGTGCGCGGTGGACGCCTGGCGCGGCAGGTAGAAGGTGTCCGCGATCGAGAGCGTTCCGTTCGCGACGCCGACCTTGTACAGGGCGTGGCTGCCGACCGCCCACAGGAATCCGGAGGCCGGGTCGTAGACGACTTCGTGCGCGCCGGACAGGGGGAGTTCCGCTGCCGGGGTGTTGTGCCAGGCGCCGGGGGTGCCGGCGGCCCGGCTGTACAGCCGCAGCCCGCCCCCTGCCACACCGGCGATCGTCCGGGACGGGAAGGCGGTGACGACGCTGCCGTTGGGAAGCAGTTCCACACCGTGCAGGTCGGCGGGGGCACCCGCCTCGTTGACGTTGACGGCCCAGTGGTAGCCGGACAGGGCCGGGTAGGGGATCACGCCGACGAATCCGCTGCCGCCGTCGCCGGTGACGAGTACGTTCCCTCCGTAGACGCCTCCGGGACGCAGCTTGTGGGAGGTGCCGCCGTTCCAGTTGGCGCCGTTGAGAGAGGCGTCGTCCACCGAGTGGTACGCGTCCGGCAGCCAGCGCTGGTACGGCTTCGAGTCCGGCCACACGGACGGGTTGGCCGAGTCCAGGAACTCCAGCGCCTCGTGGGCGGCGGGGTAGCCGCCGGCGTAGGGGGGTCCGTACTCGTTGCCGGTGATGATCGGGGTGGAACCGGAGTTGAACTCGACCTCGAGCGTGGGGGCGAAGTAGGCCCTGGTGCACGCCGCGTCGTTGCCGGCGGTCGTCGGGTTCATGGAGCAGAAGTCCTTGTACCCGCCGGCACCGGTCTCCGTGGTGCTGAGCCGGATCCCGTAGTTGGGCGTGGTGGTGCCCGGCCGCGTCCAGGCCTTCACCATGTCGGTGACGTCGATGCGCTGGATGCCGTTGGACTTGTCGGGCAGGTACGTGTTGGGAACGTCAGGACAGTCCGGGTGGCCGAGCCCGAACCAGGAGCCGACGCCCTCGCCGACCGCGGGCTGGTTCGCCCACGTGACCGTGTGCTCGTCCCAGGGTTCGGCGACGCGGTAGACGCCCATCCAGGGGTTCTTGCCGCAGTCCGACGCGGGCACGTACGAGTTGTACACCCGCAGGTACGCCTTGGAGATGTTCGCGCCGGTCAGGCGGGACACGTCGAAGCGCAGGAAACTGCGGTACTTCGTCGCGCCGTTGTCCGGCGTTCCCACGTGCAGGAGGTGGCCCTGGGAGTGGTCCGCGGTGTCGGCGCTGCTGATGTAGGTGTCCTGCAGGCGCTTGATCAGGTTCCTGGGGCCTGACTGGGCGTACGGGGAGACCGTGGCCGTGGCCAGGGCGGCATCGCCGAGCGCGGGAGCCTGTGCGGGAGCGGCGGCGGAGGCGGGAGCAGGACGGGGAACCGTCAGCGCGGAGAGGGCGAGGAGGAGGGCACCTCCCGCCGTCGCCCATCGTGTCGTGCGTCTGCGCTGGAACGAACGGCGCATGTGGAGGTCCCCCTCGTCTCGTCGGATCACTGACCGGCGATCATCATGACATCAGGGAACATCTGTTTGAGGTCCGTGCTCCCGGGCCTCCCGCCCGTGCCCCGGCGAGGTGGCCGCGAGGAAGCCGAAGCGGGACGCGGCGGCCACCACGACGGCGGTCAGACGTCTTCCCGGGCCCCGCGGGCGGCACCCGCCGATGCCGCCACCACGCACAGCACCGCGATCCACTGCGACCAGTGCAGCGACTCCCGCAGCACGACCAGGCCGATGAGGGCCGCCATCGCCGGTTCGAGGCTCATCAGGATGCCGAACACCCGCGGGGGGATCCTGCGCAGTGCTTCCAGATCCAGCGAGTACGGCACGACGGACGAGAGCAGTGCCACGCCGAGTCCCGCGGCCAGGACCGACGGCTGCGCCAGCGCCGTCCCGCTGCCGGCCACGCCGAAGGGCACGGCCACCAGCGCCGCGACGGCCATCCCCAGGGCCAGACCGTCACCCTCCGCGGTGTGGCGGCCCAAGGCCGCGCCCACCAGGATGTACAGGCCCCAGAACGTCCCCGCGGCGACCGCGAACAGGAGACCGGCGAGGTCGAGGTCACCGCGTCCCTCCATCAACAGCACCACACCGCCTGCCGCGAGCCCGGTCCAGAGCACGTCCAGCCAGCGCCTCGACCCGGCCAGGGCCACCGCCAGCGGCCCGAGGAACTCGACGGTCACCGCGACACCCAGCGGGATCCGGGCCAGCGCGAGATAGAAGCACAGGTTCATCAGCCCCAGCGTCACGCCGTAACCGAGCACCACGGTCCACGTCCGACGGCTCATGCGCGGCGACGGCCGCCACAGCAGCATCAGCACCGCCGCCGCGAAGAACAGCCGCAACGAGACCGTCCCGAAACTGCCCACCGCCGTGAACAGGTGCTTGGCCAGAGCCGAGCCCACCTGAACGCTGACGATGCCGAGCAGGACCAGTGCCGTCGGCGGGACCGAGCCGAAGGCACCGCCTGCCGTCGCGGACAGCGAGGGTCGCGGGGAGGGCCCGCGCCCGGTCCCGTCGAGGTTCATGGTGGCCACGCGTGAATTGTCGAGGCTCCGCCGCCACGCGTCACATCGTTTTCCCGAACCGTCCCACTCCAGGCGGCCCCGGTGTGCTGGGGGAGCGGCAGTACGACGGAGCGCCGACGCGACTCCGTGCGGCGGTTCCGGGCTGGTTCCGGCGGTCCGGTACGCGAGCCGAGGGTCGCGCCGGACGCCCGGCGTGACGAGGAGCCCGCGCGGCAGCCGGGCGGCACCTGGACACCGTGGACGCCACGCGCCGCGACCTCACGGAGCCGGCGCAGGACCCGGGCGTGAGGATCGTGGCGACCGGACCGGACCGGACCGGACCGGAGCGGACCGGAGCGGGCGCACGTGCGGGCCGCCGCATGGCCGTGCACAGGGAACACCGGGGTCACGGCTACGGCAAGGCGATCACCGTCGCCGTCGCCGCTACTGGCCGGCCGGTTCCGGGCAAGGCTCCGAGACGAGGGTCCGACGCCGGGACACCCGGCCGCCCCACGGGAGTTGGGTGATCGGAGGTTCCGCAGGCTCCCTGTTTCGTGTCATCCGCCAGTACGGCGAGCGGCCCGCGCGGAGGAAGACTCTCTGCCACGGCCGTGGCCCCGGCGAGCCTCCGAGTACGGCGGGCCGGCGTAGCCGCGTACAGAACCGGAACACACGAGGGGGCGCACGTGAGCGTGCAGCAGTACGACGGGATCGGCGAGGCGTTCGAGGGCTTCAAGGGCCTCCCGCTGACGCGATACGGCGAGGTGCCGAGCTTCCTGGGCCTGGTCGGGGACGTGAGCGGCAAGTCCGTTCTCGACCTGGCGTGCGGCACGGGGTTCTACAGCAGGGAGTTCAAGCGGCGCGGCGCCACGGATGTCCTCGGGGTCGACATCTCCGTCGAGATGGTCGCCGCCGCCCGGGAGATCGAGCAGCGCGACCCGCTGGGCGTGCGGTACGAGGTCGGTGACGTGGCGGAACTCCGGCCTGTGGGACGACGCTTCGACATCGGGCTCGGAGTGCAGTGCCTCAACTACGCCGAGGACGCGGCGACGATGAAGCGGATGTGCCACAACATCCACCAGAACCTCGTGCCGGGCGGGGAGTTCTTCGTACTCGCCCAGAACCCCGACTACCGGTTCGACAACCCGTCCCTGGACAAGTACGGGTTCCTCTGTGAGCCGGTCGACGAGGAGATCGAGACGGGAACGCGGGTACGGGTCACCGCTCTCATCGACCCGCAGCCGATCACCATCGTCTCCTCGGCCCCGCGCCGCGAGGTCTACGAGGACTGTCTGGGCGCCGCCGGGTTCAGCGCGGTGGAGTGGGTGCCGCTGCAGGTGTCCGAGGCCGGCATCCGCGAGTTCGGCGAGGACTTCTGGGCGGACCTCCTCGAGCACCCCCCGCTGGAGATGCTGCGCTGCCGCGCCTGACCAACCGGGGGAGCGACGCGAGCGGCTCCGGACACGGCTGCCGCCGCACGGCCTGAAGGAGGGGCGGGGAGAGGACCACCACCCGGCCCACGCCCCTCCGCCACGCCACCGCCACCGGCACGCCAGGATCCGCGAAAACACCGGGAAGCGGTCGGTGACACTGCGAGACTGACCGCGCCGGTGCCCGAGCGGGCGGCGGGTGACGAACAGGGGCAAGGAGCCACCGTGACCGACCAGCACTCCGCCCAGCGGGACACCCCTGCCGCCGCTGACGTATGGATGCTGGTACGACAACGCCCGGCCGTGCTCCGCCGCTCCACCCGGGAACTCGCCGCAGCGCTGGCCGCCGCGCACGGCCCCCGCTTCGCTCTCTGGCACACCGACGAACTCGTCTTCGGCGTCCGCGACGGCCGGCTGACCCTCCACACCCTGGGCGGCACGGACGTACCCGCACCCAGGGTGGTGTGCGTGCGTCAGGTCGCGGGACCCATGGACCAGGACCGCGAGGTCACCCTGCTGCGCCACCTGGAACGCATGGGCAGCACACTCGTCAACCCCCTGGACGCCCAGCTGAAGTCCCGCAACAAGATCTGGCAGTTACAGGAACTCGCGCTGGCCGGACTGCCGGTCCCCGACACCCTCTCGTACGCCACCGCCCCTTTGGAGGGTGTCGTCCGCAGCCCCCACCTCACCACCCCGTGCGTGGTGAAGAGCGTCAACGGCGCGAAGGGCGCCCAGGTGTTCCTGGCCCCCGATCCCCGGCTCCTGCGCGAGGTGGCCGGCAGTCTGACCCGGGACACACCGTTCCTGTTCCAGGAACACGTCGCCCCCTCGCACGGCCGTACCCTGCGCGTCATCGTCGTCGGCGGCGAACCGATCGCCGCCGTCCTGCACACCTCCCACGGCCACGCACTCGCCGCCAACATCGCCAACGGCGGCTCGGCCACCGCGTGCACGGGCCGCTACCCCCAGGCAGAGGACCTGGCCGTGCGAGCGGCCCACACCCTGGGCCTGCAGATCGCCGGCGTCGACCTCCTCTTCACCTCCCCGGACACCCACACCCTCTGCGAGGTGAACGCCGTCCCCGGCTGGCGCCCGGAGATGACCGCGGTCTCCCCGGCGATCACCTCCCTGATCGACCACCACCTGACCGCCTCCGGCCCTCCCAGTCCCAAGCCGTCCTGACGGCCGCTCACCTCACGGACCGTCGTCGCGCACGCCGACGGAGCCGGCAGGCCCGGCCACTCCGGCCGCGGCCTCGGCGGCTCGCTCGATCCTCGCGCGACGGGCCGCCCAGAAGGCCGCGTCGTACGGCAGGGCCGCCGAATGCGCCGTCGTCCCGGTCGAGTCGTCGATCTGCTCGCGCAGGATGTCGGCGTGTCCGGCGTGCCGGCTGGTCTCGGTGAGCATGTGGACCAGGATGTTGAACAGCTTCACGTGGGGGCGGGGCCACCAGGGCACGTAGCCGGGGGAGTCAACGGCCAGGACACTGATCGTCGCGTTCGAGTGCACCCATACGCGACGGTAACGGCCGATGATCTCCTCCCGTGTTTCACCTGCGGTCGCCCACATGTCGGCGCCGGGCTCCACGGCGTCGTCCCACCGTGGCAGGGGTTCGGGGAACGGCCGGCCGAAGACCTCGCCGAAGTACCTCGACTCCCAGATCGACAGATGCTTGACCAGGCCGAGAAGGTTGGTCCCCGTCGAGGTCAGAGGGCGGCGGATGTCGTACTCGCCGAGCCCGTCGAGCTTCCACAGCATCGCCTCGCGTATCTCTCGCAGGTCGCTGTGCAGGTACTCCTTCGCGAAATCACCGGTCACGGAGCACGATCCTGTCATGCGCTGCCGACCGGGCTCGACCCTCGGCCGGCACCGCCCCTCCTCGAAGAGCCTGTACCGGCGAACGCCCCCTGGAAGCCGCTCTCCGAGGCCGGAAACCCACCCCTGCCGGCCGGTGGCCCACGCCCTGACTCGGCGTTCTCAGCCGAGCATGAGCAGCAGCCGTGTGTTCGGCACGAGTTTCCGGTTCACGCTGGTGCTCTGGACGAAGATGGTGAAGTCGTCGTTGTGGTCCGGCTTGACGCGGACCTCGACGTCCGGCAGGCCGAGCAGGGCTCGCGCCTCGGGGCCCGTGTACACCCGGTCCGTCTTCTTCTCCAGCACCGCTATCCGCTTGCGCGCCTGGATCTTCTCCGACTTGCTCAGCTCGTAGAACGCACCACCGGTGCGGTAGGTGTGTCCGCTCTCGACGACCCATTCCCGGATCGCGGCGTCACGGGTCACCGGGATCAGCCGGTACTCCGACGGGTTCGCCGGGGTGAGGCCGGCTGCCTTGATGGTGTCCTTGTTGACCGCTTCCGCGCCCATGGAGAACACCGTCCGCGACCCCCGGATCCCCTGGGCGCGGCCCACCATGAACTTCTCGGTGGCCTGCTGGATGACCTGCCCGGCCTCCTCCAGGCCCTGTGTGCTCGTGGCGTCCCAGACGGCGATGTTGTCCTTCGGGAAACCGCACTGCATGGCCTCGCGCTTGCCCATCTGGTCCGGCACGAGGACGGCCAGTGTCCAGTTGTCCTCCTGCGTCTCGATCATCTCGGCCACGGCCGCGACCAGTTCGAGCGGATCCCTGCCGGGGGCGTCCGGGCAGCGGTGACTCGCGTTCTCCTGGCCGTCGGTGAGGACGAACGTCAGGAAGCTGTGGTCGCCGTACAGTTGAGCCGTCTGCGCCAGCTCGCGCTGCGACTTCAGCGCGGCCGCCAGCAGCGCCGTCATCCCGCCCACCCGGTACAGCTGCTTCAGCGACGGCATCCGGAGCACGTCCTTGTCGTAGATGACGCACTCCACCTGGTCGGCGAAGACGTACACCGTGACGCGGGTCTCCTGGTCCAGCTCCCGCGAGCGGCGGGCGAGATACGCGATCTGCTGGTCGGCGACCTCGACGACCTTGCGGCTCAAGTGCGACATGGACGAACTGGCGTCCAGCACGAGGGCGACGTGATTGATGTAGTTCTGGTTACCGGACATGACGGGTCCCCCCTCTTTCCGACTCGGTACTTCACTCTCTCACCCACCACTGACAATCGATCTTGGTCGCGGTCGCGGTCGCGGCCGCGGCCGTGTCCGGTCGCCGGGCAAGCTGGCACGGGAGACCGGGGGGCGTGCGAACGCTCCCGGCCGGGTCGGGGAGAATCGCGGCATGGCGATGGCACGGCACTGGTACTCCTCGGCGCCCGTCGTGGACGGGCACCCGCTCCTGGCTGAGCCGGGCTTCTGGCCCGCGTATCTGGCAGACCTGTCCGAGGGCTTCCCGCCGGAGGCCTTCGGTTCGGACGCGGGCGACGCGGGCGCCATGCTGGACACGCTGCGCGACCCGTCGGCGTGGCCTCTGTTCACAGTGCCTCTGACCGGCGGCTTCTCGATCGTCGTGCACTACAACAGTGGCGAGGAGTTCACCACGACGGACTACTTCCTCACGCATCCCGACTGGAACCAGGATCTCGTCCTGGCCAGTGACGACCAGGACCGTACCGGACCCGGGTTGTGCTGGCCCGAACTCGCCGCGTTGCTGCGCGCACCGGAAGACGCCGTCGGGATCACCGACCCGCATGTCCGGCTGCTTCTCCTTCTTCCGGTCCTCGGCGACACCGCGGTCCCGGACGAAGCCGTGGCGGCCGTGACCCGGGCCCTGGTCTCCCAGGGCGCGTCCGAGGCGAGCGAGCCGTTGGCCGAGCGGTTGCTCCAGGGGCACCCCATGTGGGGGGGCCCAGGACTGGTGGTTCGACGCGGACGAGCGCAGCTGGATCTGCGACGGCGGTCACAGCCCGCGCAAGACTCCCCTGGGAGACCACCTGCCCGAACGGCAGCGGGCCGCGCTCGAGGACTGCCTGACTCCCGGATGACCGGCCCGGACCGCGTGCGGGACAGCAGTTGCGGGACAGCGGTATCGAGAGCGGTCCGCCGGGGCGGTGACCGGCGTGCCCCGTCCCGTCAGGGGTGGCTCGGCGCCGGAGCCGGCTCGGGGCGGGGCGTTGCCGTGCGGCGGAGCAGCAGCAGCGGGGTCGCCAGCAGGAACACGCCGGCCAGGCCGATGGCCGTACGCGGGCCGAGCAGGCCGCCCAGCACGCCCCAGACGGCCGTCAGCAGCGCGGTCGTGGCCTTGGTCGTCACCGCCCAGGCGGACAGGGTGCGGGCGACCCGGTCGGCGGCGGTGCGCTGAAGGCGGTAGGTGGCGGAGACGGGGTTGAAGACCCCGCAGCAGAAGATGAGCCCCAGTTCCACGCCGATCACCAGCAGCAGCCCTCCGGTGCCTGGCCCCAGGAAGGCCAGGCCGACGGGCCAGACCGCGCGCAGCATCCCGGACGTCACCAGGACCCGGTGCCGCCCGAACCGGGTGACGAGCGGTCGGGCCAGTCGGGAACCGAGCAGCCCGCCGATCGAGGGCGCGGCGAAGGCGAGTCCGTACTGCCACGGTGCGAAGCCGAGCCGGCCGAGCATCAGGACGGCCAGCAGTGGTTCGACGGCCATCACCAGGCCGTTGAACAGGGCGGTGTTGAGGAACAGCGGACGCAGCGCCGGGTCGGCGAGGATGTACCGCCAGCCGTCGAGCAGGTCCCGGGGCCGCACGCGCGCGGCCTCACGGCGCTCGGGTCCGGGCTCGGGCCCGCCCATCGCGCGGATGCCCAGGGCCGAGAGCAGGTAGCTGACCGCGTCGGCCAGCACCGTCGCCACCGGACCGAGGAGCCCGATCGCCGCGCCGCCCAGCGGGGGCCCGACGATCGTGGTCGTCCAGGCCGTCGACTCGAACCGGGCGTTGGCGACGAGCAGGCCGTCGGCCGGCAGGAGCGTCTTCAGGTACGCGCCGGACGCGGCGCGGAAGGTGATGTCGGCCGCCGCGACGACGACCGAGACCAGCAGGAGCTGGACGAAGGTGAGCACGCCGAGCGCGAACGCGGCGGGGACCGTCAGCAGCGCCGCGCACCGCACGAGGTCCATCGTGACGAGCACCGGCCGCTTGCGGCGGAACTCCGTCCACGGGCCGAGCGGCACCGCCACGGCCGCGCCCACCGCCGCCGCCACGGAGGAGAGAGCGGCGACCTCCGCCGGCCCGGCGTGCAGCACCCGGATGGCGATCAGCGGGAACGCGCCGAAGGCGAGCCACGTGCCGAGCGCGCTGGTCCCGTACGCCGCCCACAGGCATCCGAACGGCCGCCCCAGCCGGTGCCCGAACAGACGTCCCGGCCCCTGCCCGCTCCGCATGCGGCCTCCCTTCGCGCTCTCACCCGCACAACCGATCAGCGATCGGGAGTATCAAAGCGAGCGCTACGGCCCAGGAGCAAACAACCACAGGACCGCCGGCCACAACCAGTGGTTGTGCGCGTAGGGTGTCGGCGTGGACCTCGACACCGTCCGGACCTTCGTCGCCGCCGCCGACGCGGGGCAGTTCCAGGAGGCCGCCGCCGAGCTGGCGGTCACCCAGCAGGCCGTCTCCAAGCGCATCGCCGCGCTGGAGCGCGACCTCGGCGTACGGCTGTTCACCCGCACCGCGCGCGGCGCCCGGCTCACCATCGACGGGCAGGCCTTCCTGCCCCACGCCCGCGAGCTGCTGCGCGTCGCCGAGCGCGCGGTCGCGTCCGTGGGTACCGGCCGCCGCCCGCTGCGCGTCGACGTGATCGCCTCGCGTGCCGCACCGTCAGGTCTGATGCGCGGCTTCCACCAGGCACACCCCGAGATCGACCTCGACGTGCTGATGCTGTTCGACGTCGAGACGGCCGTCGCCGCCATCCGCTCCGGGGCGATCGACGCGTCCTTCCGCGCCGTCGCGGCGCCCGGCCGGTCCCTTCCCGAGGACGTCGAGTCCGTCCGGGTGCTCGACGAACCGCTCCAGCTCCTCACCGGCCCCGGCCACGCCCTCGCGGGCGCCCGGTCGGTCTCCCTCGCCGAGCTCGCCGGGCACCGGATCTGGATGCCCGGCATCGTCCCCGGTACCGAGTGGGCCGCCTACTACGACGATCTCGTGGCCGAGTTCGGCCTCACCATCGAGGCGACCGGCCCGAACTTCGGCTCGGACGCGCTCCTCGACACCGTCGCCGACACCCCGGCCCTGGCCACCTTCATGGGCGAGCACACGCGTCTCGTCTGGCCCGCCGGCCACGGCCTGCGCCGCATCCCGGTCACCGGACCCACCCCCGTCTACCCGCACTCGCTGCTCTGGCACCGCGACAACCCGCACCCGGCGCTGGCCGCCCTCCGTGCCCACCTCGCCACCACCATGTCCGGCCACGACACCGCCGGGACGTGGATCCCGGGCTGGGTGCTGCCGCGCTGAACGCGTCCCGTCCGCCGGTGCCCCGACCCGCCGCCACGCGGACAGCACGCCCGGCACCGTCCGTGGGCAGGCCGGACGCGGGTACCGGGCCGGGCTGCCGGTCAGCGCGCCATGTCAGGCGGCACGTCAGGCGGCACGTCAGGCGGCACGTCGGGCGCGGGCGGCTCCGACCGCCGCCGGCCGGCGCGACTCGCCCCGCCCACGCCCACCGGGCCGCACCCGGTGGGCATCGTGCCGCTCCGCCTCGTCGACCCCTCGCGTCCGGGCCCCGGGGCCGGATCCGGGCACGACCGCGAGCTGACGGGCGGCAGGTCCTCACCCCTTGAGGGGCCGGGGCTCAAGCGGACCGGCGGGTGCGCAGCTTGTCGAAGAGCCGCTGAGCCTGGGCCCGGCGGCGCGGGTCGGCCGCGGTACGGCGTACCTGTTCGATCGTGCGCTGCCCCTGCGGACTGCGCGTGAACTCCTTGAGCCGTTGCAGAACTCCTGACATGACACTCCTTTCACCAGGGTGCCCCGCTCTCGTCGGGACCCACGGAAACCGCCTACCCGGTGACCGGCGGTCCAGCCTCTTTCGGCCGAGGACGGACCGCCGCGACGCCGCACCGCTTGCGGAGGCGCCGGAGCCTCGGGCGACGCCGGGGCACGCTGCCTGGGGAAACGGAGCGGGCGCGCCGCACGGCGCTGAAATGGTTGAAGTGTCGTACGGGCCGCGGACACGGCCCCTGCGGCCCCGCCCCAGGGCAACGGCCGTCCGCCCCCTGCAACCGCCGCTCTGTCCGAAGGCGGGCGCAGGCGTGTTGCGTCCGAACCCGACACCTGGTTCCTTCGGCATCTGAACGCATGAAGGAGCCTTCTTCCCCGCTTTCCTTGGTCGTTCGTACGTCTTCTGTTCAAGAGTCAAGGAGTCAAATCAGTGCAGAGTAAGATGAAATGGTCTGTACGGACGGCTGGTTCCATCATCTCTTTGATCCTCCCGTTCACCCTCGCGGAGCCGGCCTCCGCGGCGTCCGGGAACCCCGGTCCGCCCCCCGCCGCCCCCTCCTGCGTCACCCTGTACGAGAGCTGGCGGTACACCAGCGCCGCCAGCGACTGCTCCGACACGGTCGACGTGATGGTCGTCTACCAGGACAGCGCGACCGGCCTGTGCTACGCGCTGCCGTCCGGCGCTTCCCGCACGGTCGGCGAGGGGTACTTCGGCCAACACGGCCACGCCGACCACCTCGCCGTCTGCGAGGCCTCCGGGTGACGCGACGGACACGGCACTAGGCTGGGACGGTGACGTCTCTGCCGGAAGACCCGCCGCCGCTCTCCGAGGACGACCGCGACACGGCCGTGCAGCGTGTACAGGACGCGTACGCGGCAGGGCACATCTCCCACGAGGAGCTGGACGAACGCCTCCACCAGGTTCTCACCGCCCGGACGCGCAGCGACCTCGCGCCGGCCCTGGCCTCGCTCCCGGCGGAGAACGCGGCCAGCACGTCCGTCATCGCCGCCACCGGCGGACGGATCGAGCGGCGCGGTGCGTGGCGGGTGCCCCGGGCCCTCAAGGTCGCGTCCGCTTTCGGACGGGTGCGCCTGGACCTGTCCCAGGCGGTCATCGAGCATCCGGTGGTCGACATCGAGCTGCAACTCGGCAGCGGCGGAGCCAGGATCACGGTGCCTCGTGACGCGATCGTCGACCTCGAGGGTCTGCACACCGCGTGGAAGGACACGCGCTACACACCCCCGCGACGCCTACACCCCGGGGGGCCGAGGATCCGGATCTCCGGGTCCATGGAATTCGGACGGTTGAGGATCCGCCACGCGCGGCGTCGAGACGGTTCCGGTGACGGGGCCACCCGCACCCGCCCGCCGGCGCCGTCGTCGAGGGCCCTACGGGGTGCTGACCCAGACACCCCCTGGTGAGAGCCGCCGTGCGAGACGCCGTCCTGCCGCGCTGAGCGGGGCCGTCCAGGACACATCGGAGACCTGACAGCCGAAGTCGTCGGCGAGCTCCCGCACGAGGCGGGCGCCCGTGCCCCGGTGACGGTGGGTGTCCGCCACCCAGATCAGGTCGACGCACGGGCGCAGGGTGTCGTCCCGCTCGCCGTACCCCGCCCCCCTGACCAGATCCCATCCGGCGTGCCGACCGTGGTTCCGAGCGGCCAGGTAGCCGACGACACGTTCGTCCGCCTTCAGCAGGTACGCCCGCACGTCGTCCGCGGTGACCTCAGGCGCATCGAGGTGGGACCACGAGCTGAAGTCGTAGTGGTTCTCCCGCTGCGGCATCCGCGCCACCCGGGAGACCAGCTTCCGCCACGCGATGGGCGACCGGGTGGTCACGACGGCCAGGTCGCCCCACCACGCGAGGTTCTTGGGCAGGGGGACACCGAGCGCCCATTGCACGTGGTGCGTCGCGTGCCGGCCGTCGGCCTCCCCGCGGGCGTGCAGGTCCATGCCGCAGGGGCAGTCGCCGTGGCCCGGCGTCTCGACCGCACGGAACCGGACGGGTGCCGCGCCGTGGCTGAGACCGCGGTGCCTGCCGCCTACGGGGGGTCTGGTGGGAGCGCCGTCCGGCTCGGCGTACCCGGTCCAGCGGTCCACCCACCCGGGATACCGCTCCGGATGGGCTTCCCGCTTCCGCTTCTCGACAGGTGACAGCGTCGGACGGATCCACACGCTCCCGGCCGTGGCGCGACCGTTCAGGCGTAGTCCCTGCTCCTCGGCCTTGCGGCGCAGGAACCGCAGGAACACGGCGGGCGGCGGGACGAAGTCGGCACCGCGTACGAGTTCACGCTGACCGGGAGCCAGCCAGTCGCCGACGGGGAGCGCCAGTTGTTCGGCGAGCGTGCGGAGCCCGGCGTAGTCGTGCCAGAGTTCGGCGGCGCGCAGTGCCTCGACCGCGGCATCGACCTGCGGGAACGGAACGAGCAGCGAGACCCAGGCCGGGCCGCCGTCTCCTGAGCCGAAGGGGCCTGGACAGCCGTCGTACGAGAGGCGGTCCTCGCAGGCTTCGCGGGCCCTGTCGACGGCTTCCGTGTAGGCGGCGGGCACCTGGCCGCCGTCTCCCCGCGATCCCCTGGCGCCGAGGTATCCGTCGCGGTCGAGAGACACCGTCGCGTACCAGCGGTAGGCCCGGACGTGAATCTTCCGGGAACACCAGCCACGCAGATCGGGATCGAGGTCAATCGTGCGCTCCGTCATGCGCTCCGCTCTTCGTCCTGCCACGGCTCGTCGCGTGCCCTGCGAGGGTACTGCGACTCCCGGGGCGGGCGCCTCCGTCAACTCCTGCCGGGCGTACGGCGGAAGGTGCCCTGCCGCGGTCTGTTGCGGGGCGAGAAAGTGCACGGCGGCACCGGCCTCGGCCGGACCCGCGCCGCAGTCGTCGTTCCGTCGGCCGGGCTCGGGGAGGGCGGTGGCCTGATGACGGGTCCGACCTGCGCGGGGCGAGGCGAAGGCGGAGTTGCGGCAGGAGGCCGCGATGGTTCCGGATGACGTCGCACATGGCCGAACCTGCCGAACTCGCCCTCCACGCCGACCTGATGGAGTGGTACGGCGTCCGGTGCGTGTACGTCACCGACTCCGGCGGCCGGCTCACCACGGACGGCGTTCGCGACCGCGTGCGCGCCTACCGGGACGTCCTCGACCCGGCGGCATCCCTCGGAAGGAAACGGCCTGCGCGGGCGGGTACTCCAGCTCCCCGCGCGACGCGAGGTCGGCCGCCCGCGACCTCCTCGTGGAGGCCGGCCGGCGCCGTACGGTCGGCGGCCAGGAGGGCATGATCACCGGCATCGCCCTGGGCCGCCGGCGGTGGGAGGCTGGACCAGGGAGGTGGTCGCGGTGCGGGTACGGGCTCGGGTCGACGGCGGCCGGCTCGTCGTCCGCCTGCCGTGGCGCATGGCCGTGGCCGCACGGCGGCGCGTCGTGAGGGTGCCGCTGGAGGCGGTGTCGCGGGTGCGGGTCGAGCCGTCGTGGTGGCGGGCGCTGCGGCTCGGCGCGCCGGGCCGGCACTACCGCTTCCGCGCGGGAAGGTGGTGCGCCGGAGAGCTGGTGCACGCCAGGGGCCGGGAGGACCTCGTCGCGCTGGTGGCGGGGAAGCCGGCCCTGGTGGTGGACCTCCCGCACCCGCGGAGCCCGTACGCGCGCCTCGCACTGTCCGTCCCCCGACCCGCACGGACTCGCGGCCGCGCTGCGGCACGCCACTGCCCGTGCCACCTGACGCGCCACCGGTCGACCGGGGCGCCCTGCGGTCAGCCCGCCCTGCTGGAGCTGAGCCGCTCGATGGCCTCCAGGACGGCCTTCCGCCGGGCGTGGGTGCGCTCGTACCCGTCGAGGACGTGCAGGTCGGACTCGGACAGCGTGGGCAGGCGCCGCTCGATCTCCTCGACGCCGAGCTGGCTGAAACCGATGATGGGCAGGCTCTCCTCGCTGCTGACCGCTCCCTGGATCTGCTCGGCCGCGGCACTCACTTCGGGCTGGTCCACCACCGGCTCCTGCCCGGTGTCGGGATGCTGCCCGGGCCAGGGCGCCCGCCGCAGCCGGTGGGCGACGGCCCGCAGGGGGCGGGTCGCCGTGTCGACGAGGCCGCCCTGCGCCCGCTGTTCGACCCGGAGGCCGTCGCTCGCGGCCGCCAGGGTCCGGGCCTGCCGGGTGAGGCTGTCCTCCAGCAGGGCCAGCAGTTCCTGGTCCTCGCGGCACACGTCCCGGAGCAGGTCGCGGCTGGTGCGGTCCTGGGCCTGGTCGGCGAGGACCTCTCCGGCCCGGGTGCTGGCCAGGGCCCGGGCAGCGGCGGCGTACTCGTCCTCGATGTTCCTCAGCACCTGCCGCTCGTCGGCCGGCCCTCGGCCGCGCATCACCCCGGTCACGGCCTTCTGTCCGACGGCCAGCGGGAGCGTGGCCGTCTTCCAGGTGGTGCGGGCGGCGAACCGCGCCACGTCGGTCGCGCCGCCGAGCAGTCCGCGGGGCCGCAGCCCGCGGACATGGCGTTCGATGCGGCGCACCCGGTCCTGGAGGTCGTCGGCCTCGTGCTCCAGCATCTGCCGGTGGGGGCCGGGCGGCGCGACGGCCGCGTCCGCCCGCAGCCGGTCGCGCGCCGCGACATGGGCCTGGTGGGCATCCTCGAGCACCGGTATCAAGGTCTGCGTCATCGCCATCGGGCTGCTCCCTGCGTGTGCGGAGATCGGGCGGCGTTCAGCCGGGATCATCCTGCGGGGCCCACCCCATGATCACCCGCCGGGAGTCCGCCCGCACAGGGCCCGTGACGGCACGGGATCCGGGCCCGCGCCGCGCTGTCACCGGCCCTGTCACCGGCGCTGTCACCGGCAGGGCGGTGTCCACCGGTGGCTCGGCCGTCCGGGTGAGGGACACGCCCTCGGCCCTCGCCCCAAGACTCCGGTTGCGGCCCCGCCCCTGGGTGTCGCACACGCTGGTCCGCCCTCTCGAACCTTGACAAGGGAGGGCTCACGTCTTACTTCATGACTAGAGGCGGACAACGGGTGAAAACACAGCTCGCAGCAGGCGAGGAGGTGGCCCGGGATGCAGGTGCCGGAGCAGGGAACGGACCTGTACGCGCTGCTGGGGGTGGAGCCCTCGGCGACGGCCGAGGCGATCGCCTCCGCCTTCCGCGCCCGGGTGTGGGAGCTGCGCCCCGACACCCGCGTCGACGCGGCCACCGCCGGACGCTTCGGCGAGGTGCGGGCGGCGTACGAGACGCTGCGCGACCCGGTCCGGCGCGCCACCTACGACCAGGGGTGCGAGCGGACGGCCGAGCGGGCCTGCGACGGCGGTCCCGACCTCGCACGGCCGGTCAGGCCCGCGCGACGGTACGTCGTGGTGCCCGGGGCCGCCCGCCCCGAGCCTCCGCTGCGCGCTGGCCCCGTCCGGTGGGAGCGGACACCCCGGCGGGCAGCACAGACGTGACGCGGAGCACGGGTGAGCACGGGTGAGAGGGAGCAGGGCGATGGCGCGTCCGGTGGGTATCGACCTGGGTACGACGAACTCGGTGGTGGCGGTTCTGGAGGGGGGCGAGCCGACGGTCATCACGAACACGGAGGGTGCTCGTACGACGCCGTCAGTGGTGGCGTTCGCGAAGAACGGTGAGGTGCTGGTCGGCGAGGTGGCCAAGCGGCAGGCCGTGACGAACGTGGAGCGGACCGCGCGGTCGGTGAAGCGGCACGTGGGGGACCACGGGTGGCGGTTCCCGGAGCAGGGGGACGTCGACGGCCGGCGGTACACGGCGCAGGAGGTTTCGGCGCGGGTGCTGCAGAAGCTGAAGCGGGACGCGGAGGCGTACCTGGGCGAGGACGTCACGGACGCGGTGATCACGGTGCCCGCGTACTTCGACGACGCGCAGCGGCAGGCGACGAAGGAGGCGGGTGAGATCGCCGGGCTGAACGTGCTGCGGATCATCAACGAGCCGACGGCGGCCGCGCTGGCGTACGGGCTGGACCGGGAGAGCGAGCAGACGGTTCTGGTGTTCGACCTGGGCGGGGGCACGTTCGATGTGTCGTTGCTCGAGATGGGTGAGGGCGTCATCGAGGTGAAGGCGACCAACGGTGACACGCGTCTGGGAGGGGACGACTGGGACCAGCGGGTGGTGGACCATCTGGTGCAGCGGTTCAAGAGCGGGTACGGGGTGGACCTGTCGCGGGACAAGATGGCGGTGCAGCGACTGCGGGAGGCGGCGGAGCGGGCGAAGATCGAGTTGTCGTCGTCGTCGGAGACGACGGTGAACCTGCCGTACATCACGGCCTCCGCCGAGGGCCCGCTGCACCTGGACGAGAAACTGACGCGGGCCCAGTTCGAGCAGCTGACGGCGGATCTGCTGGAGCGGTGCAAGACGCCGTTCCACAACGCGGTCAGGGACGCCGGGGTGAAGGTGTCCGACATCGACCACGTGGTGCTGGTGGGCGGTTCGACGCGGATGCCGGCGGTGTCGGGGCTGGTGCGGGAGCTGACCGGCAAGGAGCCGCACAAGGGGGTGAACCCGGACGAGGTCGTGGCGGTGGGGGCGAGCCTGCAGGCGGGGGTGCTCAAGGGGGAGGTCAAGGACGTGCTGCTGCTGGACGTCACGCCGTTGTCCCTGGGGATCGAGACCAAGGGCGGGGTGATGACCCGGCTGATCGAGCGGAACACCACGATTCCCACCCGGCGTTCGGAGATCTTCACCACGGCGGAGGACAGCCAGCCGTCGGTGACGATCCAGGTGTACCAGGGGGAGCGGGAGATCGCCGCGTACAACAAGAAGCTGGGGATGTTCGAGCTGACGGGTATCGCGCCGGCGCCGCGGGGGGTGCCGCAGATCGAGGTGGCCTTCGACATCGACGCCAACGGGATCATGCACGTCTCGGCGAAGGACCTGGGCACGGGCAGGGAGCAGAAGATGACGGTGACCGGGGGTTCGGCGCTGCCCCGGGACGACATCGACCGCATGGTGCGGGAGGCGGAGCAGCACGCGGAGGAGGACCGGCGGCGGCGGGAGGCGGCGGAGACCCGGAACCAGGCCGAGCAGCTGGTGTACTCCACCGAGAAGCTGATCCGGGAGAACGCGGACCGGATCCCGGCCGACGCCAGGAGCGAGACCGAGTCGGCGCTCGCCGAGCTGAAGGAGCGGCTGGCGTCGGAGGACGCGGACACGGCGGCGATCCGGCAGGCGCTGGACCGCGCCGCACAGGCCGCGCAGAGGATCGGTACGGCGATGTACGAGCAGTCCCGGACCGAGCAGGCCCAGCAGGCCGGGCAGCCGGGCGAGACCGGGCGGGGCGGCGGCGAGGCGGCGGGATCCGGCAGGGACGACGACGTGGTGGACGCCGAGATCGTCGACGACGACAAGCCGGAGGCGGGCCGACGATGACAGGACGTGGGCCGCGGAGCGCCGAACTCGCCCGCCTGCGGTGCCTGGTGGAGGAACGGACCGCCGACCTGCGGCGGGTGAAGGCGGAGTACGACAACTACCGCAAGCGGGTACGGCGCGACCGCCTGGCCGTACGGGAGATCGCGGTGGCCAACGTGGTCCGGTCGCTGCTGCCCGTGCTGGACGCCGTCGACCGGGCGTGCGCGCACGAGGCGATGACACCCGGTCTGAAGGACATCACGGACAGCGTGAGGGAACGGTTCGGCTCGTTGGGCGTCACGTCGTGCGCCGAGGTGGGCGATCCCTTCGACCCCGCCCGTCACGACGCCCTGACGTACCGCGTCTCCCCGGCCGCGGAGCGACCGGTCTGCTCGGCGGTCCTCCGTCCCGGCTACCGGCTCGGCGGGCATCTGCTGCGTCCGGCCTCCGTGGAGGTCACCGGTCCGGCCCCGCCCGCCCGGAACCCGTCCGGCGCATCCGGCGGCGGCCGGTCCCGGCGCGGCCTGTCCGTCCCGGAACCGCGGGCGCGGTGAGCGTGCCGGTGCGGGGACCCGTAACGGATGCCACTCAGACCACCGCGGCTTCCCGGCCCGTCGGGAGGCGTGGTGGCCGGCCCCTGGGGAGGACATCATGCGCATGCACTGGGACGCCTTGATCGACGCGGTCCAGGACCGCGGTGAATACCCCTCCCGGGAGGAGGCGGAACGCGCCGCCCGGGTCGTCCTCGGTCTGCTGGGCGCTCATCTGGTCGGCGACGTACGCGCCGAGCTGGCCGCAGGGCTCCCCGAGACGCTCGGGCTCGTCCTGCTCAACCCGCTCCAGGCGCACGAACCGCTGTCGCCCGAGCGGTTCATCCGGGCCACCGCGGCCTGGATCGAGGGCGCCACGGAGAAGACCGCCACCTGGGACGTCGGCGCCGTGCTCAGCGTCGTGGCCGACATCGCGGGCGAGGACCTGATGAACCGCATCCTGCTCCAACTGCCACCGGGCTACGACCTGCTCTTCGGACACCCGCAGCCGGAGTGATCGAGCGCCGGGCGCCGGGCGGGGGACCACCAGCGGCGGGACCTATGGGAGCGCTCTCATGGTTGCTTCGGCGGGATCGCTCTGCCGGCGGCACTGGTCATGGGTCTGACGCTGTGCCGCTAGTCGGCGGCGCCGGAGCCGCGTGACGTCCGTCACGCCGCTGACCTGGGGAAACGTCGTGGGGGGCCGTGGGAGGCGCGAAGCCGCCAGGGAGGAATGGCGGCGCTTCGGAAAGAATCTCGGGGGGCGGGAATGAATCCGGCGGAGCCTCGGTTGTTGAGGACGGTCGTAGTTTTTGTGTCTGTGTTTCACCGCACGCTCGCGAAGAACGATGTCGCGGGCGCCGCCTTCCTTCAGGGAACTGGAGAAGTCGCGTCCAGGCCGGCCCGGGACACCACACGGTGTGGATCCCGTACCCAGCCCCTGCAAGGAGCAAGAAATGACTCAGGGAACCGTCAAGTGGTTCAACGCGGAGAAGGGCTTCGGCTTCATCGCCCAGGACGGCGGACCGGACCTCTTCGTGCACTACTCCGAGATCGAGGGCAACGGCTTCCGTAGCCTGGAGGAGAACCAGCACGTGGAGTTCGAGGTCGTCCAGGGCCCCAAGGGTCCGCAGGCCGCGCGCGTCCGCGCCATCTGAGGTACGGCGGGCGAGACCTGCCGCACACCTGCTGATGAACAGGAGGGCCGGTGCCGTGAGGCGCCGGCCCTCGCTGTGTGCATGATCGAGTTCGTCCGCCGGCGCGAAGCCGACCGTTCAGGCAGCCGTCCGCCGAGGGCTGCGGAAGGTACGGCGGTACGCCTGGGGGCTGACGCCGATGGCGGCGTGGAGGTGCTGGCGCAGTGAGGTGCCCGTGCCGAAACCCGACCTGTGGGCGACCAGGTCGACCGGCCAGTCGGTGGTCTCCAGGAAGTGCCGTGCGAGGTCGACGCGTTGCCGGGCCAGCCACTGTCCGGGGGTGCTGCCGACTTCTTCGCGGAAGCGGCGGCTGAACGTGCGCACGCTCATGTTGGCGTGGGCGGCGAGGTCGGGCAGTGCGAGCGGCTCGGCCAGGCGCTGCATCGCCCATGCCCGGGTGGCCGCGGTGCTGCCGGTGAGGGGGCCGGGCACCGGGCGTCGGATGTACTGGGCCTGGCCGCCCTCGCGCCACGGCGGTACGACGCAGGAGCGGGCGACCTCGTTGGCGATGTGGCTGCCGTGATCGAGGCGGACGATGTGCAGACACAGGTCGATGCCCGCCGCGACTCCGGCGGAGGTGAGGATGTCGCCGTCGTCGACGTACAGGACGTCGGGATCGACACGGACCGTGGTGAACATGCGCTGCATCCGGTCGGCCTCGCGCCAGTGCGTGGTGGCGGGGCGGCCGTCGAGGAGCCCGGCGGCGGCCAGAACGTAGGTGCCGGTGCAGATGGCGACCATCCTCGTGCCGGGGCGGATGGCGGCCAGGGCACGGCGCAGCGGGTCCGGCAGGCGGCCTTCCTCCCGGATCCGCCCCAGCCGGTGGGAGGGCGGGACGACGACGGTGTCGACGGTGGCCAGCACGGAGGCGTCGTGGGAGACGGCGAGGTCGTAGTCCGCTTCGGCGCGCACGGGGCCTCCGTCCACGCTGCACGTGGTCACGGAGTAGAGCGGGTTGCCGTCGCCGTCGCGGGCGGCGTTGAAGATGCGGCCGGGGATCCCGAGTTCGAAGGGGACGACGCCGTCCAGGGCCAGAACGCCAACACGGTGCATGGCCGGATTCTTTCAGGACCTGGCCGACACCACCCCACCGGGGGCTTCGCCGGCTGGGCAGTCTTGAGCCGTGCCCGGCACGAGCATCACTCGCACCGACCCGCAGAAGGAACGTCCTCATGTCCCAGCCCGTTGTCGTCCCATCCACCATGCGTGCCGTGTCCCAGGACAGGGCGGGAGCCCCTGACGTACTGAAGGTCGTCGAGACCCGGCGACCGGAGCCGGGCCGGGGCGAGATCCTGGTCCGTGTGCACGCGGCGGGCGTGAACCCCGCCGACTGGAAGACCCGCGAGCGCGGTGTCTTCGCCACCGGAGCGACACCGCCCTTCATCCTCGGTTTCGACGTGTCCGGGGTCGTGGAGGCCGTCGGCGACGGCGTGACGCTCCACCAGCCCGGCGACGCGGTGTTCGGTATGCCACGTTTCCCGCACCCGGCGGGCGCGTACGCCGAGTACGTCACCGCACCGGCCCGCCACTTCGCGCCGCGCCCGCGCGGTCTCGACCACATCCGGGCCGGCGCCCTGCCGCTGGCCTCGCTCACCGCGTGGCAGGCCCTGGTCGACACCGCTCGTGTCCGGCCAGGACACCGCGTCCTGATCCACGCCGGGGCCGGTGGTGTCGGCCACCTGGCCGTACAGATCGCCAAGGCCCGCGGCGCGTACGTCATCGCCACCGCCAGTGCCGCCAAGCACGACCTGCTGCGCGCGCTCGGCGCCGACGAAGCCGTCGACTACCGCACCCAAGACGTCGCCGACACCGTCCGCGATGTCGATGTCGTCCTCGACGGCATCGGCGGACCCAACTGGGCGCGCTCCCTGCGTACCCTGCGACCGGGAGGCATCCTCGTCTCCATCCTCCCGTTCGACGACACGTTCCCCACCCAGCAGGCCGAAACGGCCGGGGTCCGAGCGGTGTTCATGCTCGTCGAACCCGACCAGCAGGGGTTGCGTGAGATCAGCGCACTGGTCGAGGACGGCCGCCTGCGGGTGGTCGTCGACGCGACGTTCCCGCTCGAACACGCCGCGAAGGCACACGAGTTGGGTGAGACCGGCCGCACCACAGGAAAGATCGTCCTGACTGTCGCGTCCGACCCCGCGCACCCGTAGGGGCGGCCCGCGTGGCCGGCACCCCGCCGGCCCCCTGACCCGCCGCGGCGGACACGGGCGCGCCGCGGCGGAGTCCGCGGCCGGCTCCGTCGCCCAGAAGCAGGCCCGGCCGGCGCAGTGCGCCCCCGGGACGTGCACGGGCCCGGCCGGTGCCGGCCCGTGCGCGGGGCGGCCGGCAGACCCGGCGACCCCTACGGTGTGCGGTACGAGGGCCCCGGCGACACCTCGTTCGCGCTCACGCTCGGCTACGCCGGCCACCCGGCCCCGACGGGCGCGGCGGCTGCCGCGCGTCCCGGCGCGCGGGACGCGCTGGTCGAGCACGACGACCAGCAGGCGACCCGCCTCGGTGCACGGCCCCCGGCCTGGCCGGCCCGCCTACGGCCTCGGCCCGTTCGGAGGCGCTGCGATGGCGTCCGCCGGGATCGGCACGCAGGCTGGGCCTGGACACGGACGCGCCGCCGGGTACGGGGTGGCGGCAGGGCTCTGGGAGGACCGCGTGACCGTTTCGTCACCCGCCGAGGACACGCCGCCGGCCCGGTACGACGACCTGCGGGCCCTGGTGATCAACTGCACCCTCAAACGCTCTCCGGAGACGAGCAACACCCAGGGGCTGATCGACCGGAGCACCGCCATCATGGACGCGCAGGGGGTGGGGGTCGACGTCGTCCGCGCGGTGGACCACGACATCGCCACCGGGGTGTGGCCCGACATGACAGAACACGGCTGGGAGACCGACGCCTGGCCGGATCTGTACCGCCAGGTCATGGCGGCCGACATCCTCGTGCTGGCCGGACCGATCTGGCTGGGTGACAACAGCTCCGTGATGAAGCAGGTGATCGAACGCCTCTACGCCTGCTCCAGCCTGCTCAACGAGGCGGGCCAGTACGCCTACTACGGCCGTGTCGGCGGCTGTCTGATCACCGGGAACGAGGACGGCGTCAAACACTGCGCCATGAACGTCCTCTACAGCCTGCAGCACCTGGGGTACACCATCCCTCCCCAGGCGGACGCCGGATGGATCGGCGAGGCGGGACCCGGTCCCTCCTACCTGGACCCCGGCTCGGGCGGACCGCAGAACGACTTCACCAACCGCAACACCACGTTCATGACCTGGAACCTGCTCCACATGGCGCGGGCCCTGAAGGACCTCGGGGGCATCCCCGCCTACGGCAACCAGCGCACCGCCTGGGACGCCGGCTGCCGCCACGACTACGAGAACCCCGAGCACCGGTGACGGTCGTGCGCGGCCGGGAGCGGAACGGCTCTCGGGCGGGCTAGAAGGTGCTGTCCGCCGGTTCCCAGATCGAGCAGTCGTGGGCGAAGAGGACGCGGCGCGGGTCGAAATCCATGAGCCGTTCCAGCCAGGGCCGGTAGTGGGGGAGCGGCTGCGGAAGACCGTGGAGCGTGGCCTGGCGGGCGAGGTGGTCCGATGCGAACTGCGAGGCGAAGTCGTGGGCCTGGCCGGCGAGGACCACGGTGCCGTCGCCCTGCCGGACGACGAGGGACTGATGTCCTTGGGTGTGCCCCGGTGTCGGGACGACCCAGACCCCCGGCCGGACCTCCGCCTCGCCGGTGAGCTCCTCGTACGTCGCGTCGGGGAAGTCGACCAGCTCCTCGAAGGTGTGGCCGCCGCGGCGGGCCGTGGCCAGCTCCGTCTCCTGGACCAGGACGGGCGTGCCGGCCAGGAGGGGATTGCCGCCGCAGTGGTCGAAGTGCAGGTGGCAGTTGGCGACGAGGGAGATGTCGCCGAGGTCGGCTCCCGCTTCTGCCAGGGCCTCCCGCAGTGCGCGGCGACGGGGGCGGTAGTGCGCTTCGGTCTCGGGGTCCGCGTCGCCGATGCCGGTGTCGAAAAGGATCAGGCCCTGATCGTGCTCCACGAGGTAGGCGAGCACCGGTTCCACCCGGGGTCGCGGGCCCCCGGTCTCCGCGGCGGGGCGGACGAAGTAGCCCAGGTCGAGTCGGTGCACCGTGGTGTTCTTCCCCATGCGGCCATCCTGGCAGGCGGCCCGCGGCCGCCCGGACCCCTTCGCCGGCAGCGGAATCCTCCGGATGCCCGCCGGTCCTCGGCGGACGACGATCCCCGGCACATGACGATCCGCTCGGCCGGGGCCGGTCCGCGGCGGGCATAGGGTGGTCGGGTGGCGGGAGGCGATGTGGTCGACGACAGGGTGCCGGGCGAGTTGCTTGAGGGGCTGCTGCCCGAGGGTGTCGCCGTGGCCGAGCTGTTCGGCTCCGTCGACGGGGTCGAGCTGTTCCCGCAGGAGGCCGAGGCCGTCGCCGGTGCGGTCGAGAAGCGGCGGAGGGAGTTCGGCACGGTCCGGCTGTGTGCGCGCCGCGCGCTGGCACGGCTCGGTGTGGCACCCCGTCCGCTGGCGCCCGTCGGAAGCGGCCCCGGCTGGGCCCGCCGGGCACCGCGCTGGCCCGACGGACTCGTCGGCAGCATGACCCACTGCGCGGGGTACCACGCGGCCGCCGTCGCCCCCGCCGCCTCCGTCGCGGCCCTCGGCGTGGACGGAGAGCCCAACGAACCCGTTCCCGAGGGCGTGCGCGAGCTGATCACGCTGCCCGAGGAGCGGCCCGTACTCGACCGGCTCGGCGCGGACCACCCGGGTGTGCACTGGGACCGTCTGCTGTTCAGCGCGAAGGAGAGCGTCTACAAGGCGTGGTTCCCGCTGACCGGGCGCTGGCTGGACTTCGACCAGTGCGCGATCACGCCCGACCCGGAGCGCGGCACGTTCACCGCCGTCCTGAAGGTGCCCGGCCCCGAGGTGGGCGGGGTGCGCCTGGACCGCCTCGACGGTCGGTGGCGGGTCCGGCACGGGCTGGTCGTGACCGCCGTGGTGATCCCCGCGCCTACCAGTGAGCGGGCCGGCTGAGCGCCGGGGGCAGCACGGTGGCCGCGTCGCCCTTGGCCGCGTTCAGCTGAGCCTGGGTGAGGAACAGCGCGCCGGTGAGGTCCGCGCCCCTGAGGTCGGCGTCCCGCAGGTCGGCTCCGATCAGGTCGGCGTCGCGCAGGTCGGCACCGCTGAGGTCGGCCGCGACGAGGAGGGCGCCGCGCAGGCTCGCCCCCCTGAGGTCGGCACCGGACAGCTTCGCGCCGATCAGATCGGCTCCACGGTGGTTCTTCTTGCGGCCCGGGACCTGGGCCCGGGTCAGCTCGCTGGCCTTCAGCAGCAGGGTGTTGACCTCGCCACGCAGCGCGTTCACGTCCAGCTCGGTGATCGACTCGGCACTGCCGCGGGTCAGACCGTCGATGTGGGCCAGCGCCTTCCGCAGCTCCTTGTGGACGGGGCGGGCCGGCGCCAGGTCGAGGGCCTCGGTGACGTACCAGAGCAGCTCCTGCAGCTGCCGCATGACGGGGAAGACCTGGAACATCGAGCGCGCCGTCTTCGGCGCCCGACGCCAGTCGGTGCCGCCGAAGGTGACCTGGGACACCTTCTGGCCGGCGCCGAAGCAGTCGAAGACGGTGCAGCCGGAGTAACCCTTGTCGCGCAGCTGCGCGTGGATGCCGCAGCGGAAGTCCTGCTGGAGGTTCGAGCACGGCTGGCCGGCGGGCTTGTCGGCGGCGAAGTCGGCCGAGCGGGAGAAGGGCAGGGCCACGCAGCACAGGCCGAAGCAGTTGGCGCAGTCGGCCTGCAGGTCCTTGCGGTCCTGCGCGGCCTTGCCGTTCCGGGGCGCCGTGTGCTCCTGGGCGGCCTCGCGGTTCCGGGGCGCCCCGCGGCCGTCCCGGGACTGCCTGCGGTCCTGGGTCCTGGAGTCGGGCCGCTGCCTACGGGCCGGCCGGTCGTCCGCGCCCTGCCGCCCCGCACGGTCCTGGCCCGCGGTACCCCGCTTCCCGTCCTGGCCCGTAGTGCCGCGCTTCCGGTCCTGGCCTGCGGTGCCGCGGTCCCGGTCCTGGCCTGCGGTGCCGCGGTCCCGGTCCTGGCCTGCGGTGCCGCGCTTCCGGTCCTGGCCCGTGGTGCCGCGCTTCCGGTCCTGGGCCGGGTCACCGCCGTCACGGCCCCGGGCCGTGGACGGACGCTTGCGCTCGCCCGCCTCCTGGGACGACGCGCGGCCCTGACCGCCGGCGGTAGACCGTCGGCGGTCCCCGGCGGAGGAGGGCTGCTTGCGGACCTCGCCCGCGGAGGGGCGCTTGCGCCCCCCGGAGGAAGAGGGGGCTCCGTGCTGTGGCGACACCGTGCGTGCTCCTGTTGGGCGACGAGCACCGCATACCGCGGCGCTCCGAGAACGGCTTCCATTCTCGCAGACGGCGCACGGTGTCCGGCCGAGTCCGGCCGGGCGGCTGCAAGGGGAGGGCGGAGAAAGCCGGGGACGTCCGGGTCGGGGGTGGGTGGCGTCACGGGCGCCCGGGTACCGGGCCCGCCGCCCCGGAGCCCGGGCCGACGGGGCCCTCGGGGGCCCCGAAGCCGGTGCCCTCAGTCCACGAAGACCGGTGGCTGCCGGTCCGCCCACGGCACCGCCTGCTCCAGCTGGGAGGCCACCTGGAGCAGCAGATCCTCTCGGCCGTGGGCGGCGACGAGCTGCACGCCGACGGGCAGACCCTCGCGGCTCTGCCCCAGCGGCAGGCTGATCGCGGGATGACCGGAGACGTTGAAGGCGGCCGTGAAGGGGCCGTGGGCGAAGATGCGGCGCAGCCAGGAGCGCGCGCTCTGGCCGGGGGCGTCGTAGGCCAGCGTGCCGTGGGGTGCGGGCAGGGCCGCCAGGGTCGGGGTGACCAGCAGGTCGTGGTCGAGGAAGAAGCGCCCCACGGACCGGGTCACGCGGTCCTGGGCCTCCATCGAGGCCAGCACGTCGAGCGCGGTGGACGCCTCGGCCTCGGCCAGCACCGCACGCGACACGGCCTCCAGCGAGGCGGGGTCAGGCCGGCGGGGCGCGCCCCTGAGGACGGCTCCGCCGGTGGAGACCACGCTGAGCATGGCCGCCTCGACGATGTCGTCGGCGTCGAGGCCGGGCCCGGCCCCGGTGACCGCGTGCCCGATCCACTCCAGCACCTTGCCGGCGTTCTTCGTGACCTCGGCGACCTGGGGATCGACGGGAGTGCCGGACCAGGGCGTGGTGGCGAGGGCCACCCGCAGCCGGCCGGGGTCCGTGCGTACTGCCTCCGCGAAGGGGCGGGCGGGGGCCGGCGCCTGGTACTTGTCGCCGACGGGCGGTGCCGAGACCGCGTCCAGCAGATGGGCCGTGTCCCGCACGGACCGGGTGAGGGCGAACTCGACGAGCTGTCCGAACGCGGCCTCGCCGGTGAGCGGGCCGCACGGGGTGCGGCCGCGGCTCGGCTTGAGGCCCACGAGTCCGCAAGCGGAGGCGGGGACGCGGATCGACCCGCCGGCGTCGTTGGCGTGGGCGACCGGCACGGCACCGGAGGCGACCAGCGCGGCCGCCCCGCCGCTGGACCCGCCGACGCCCCGGTCCGGGTTCCAGGGGTTGCGTGTCACGCCGTAGCGCACGGACTCGGTCGCGAAGCTCAGGCCGAACTCGGGTGCGGTGCTCTGGCCCAGCGCCACCAGGCCGGCCGCCCGGAACCGGGCCATCAGGTCGTGGTCCACGGCGGCCACGGCCCCCTGGATGCTGCGGCTGCCCAGGGTGAACGGAACTCCCTGGGCGAACGGACCGCTGTCCTTGATCACGAAAGGGACTCCGGCGAACGGGCCGGCGGGATCGTGGACGAGGGCCGGCTCGAACAACGGGCGGGTGAGGGCGCCGAGTTCGGGGCCGACCTGGGAGAGGGCGCGCCGCGCGGCGTCCTCGACCTCGGCCGCGGAGACCTCGCGCGCCCGGATCAGATCGCGCAGGCCGACCGCGTCCAGGGCGGCGTATTCATGCAGTTCCAGCGGTCCCACTCCTCGACTCCGTGACCGGTGTCAGCCTGACACACGGCAACCGCGGGGGCATGGGCCGGGTGCCCCGTCGCAGGCCGGCGCGGCCGGTGTCCCGCACGGGCCGCGCCGTGCCCGGCCGTTCGGTGCCGTGCCCGTCCGTCCGGTGCCGTGCCCGGCGCCTGGCGGCTTCTTCAGCGCGCGCCCACGACCCGGATGTGCTCCCGGATCTCCCGCCGTACCGCCTCGGCGTGGTCGTCCAGGAAGAAGTGGCCGCCGGGGAAGATCCGCATCCGGAAGGACGCCGAGGTGTGCCGTGCCCACAGTTCGACGTCGGCGGTGTCCGCGACGGGGTCCGCGTCTCCGGTCAGTGCGACGATCGGGCACCGCAGCGGTACGGCCGAGGGGTTGTGGTAGCTGTCGATGGCGCGGTAGTCGCTGCGCAGCGCCGGCAGCACCATCCCCAGCAGCGTCTCGTCGGCGAGGACCGCGGCGTTGGCGGCGTTGAGGTCCTTCAGCTCGGCGACCAGTTCCGCGTCGGTGGCGAGGTGCCTGCGCCGGTCGCGGCGGAGCGAGGGTGCGCGCAGCCCCGACGCGAACAGCCCGAGCGGAAGCACTCCGCTCGCCTGAAGCCGGAGCGCGACCTCGAACGCCACGGCGGCTCCCATGCTGTGGCCGAAAAGGAGCAGTGGCCGGTCGGTCCAGGGGGTGAGTTCGGCCACGAGCCGGTCGGCGAGGGTGGGGATGTCCTCGATGCACGGTTCCGTCAGGCGGTCCTGTCGCCCGGGGTACTGGATCGCCAGCACGTCCGCGTGCGGTGACATCGCCCGGGAGAGTGGGTGGTAGTACGTGGCCGCGCCACCGGCGTGCGGGAAGCAGACCAGGCGGACGGCGGCTTCGGGTGCCGGGTGGAAGCGCCGGATCCAGGCGCTCCTCGTCGACGGTTCGGCCACGGTCTTTCCCCTTCGTTGTGCGAGAGCCGCCCCGCCGTGACCTCGGCCACGGAACCCGCGCCCACGACGGCGGCGCCGGCGGCAGCCGCAGGGTCCTCGCCCCGCGGAGACGTGCGTGCGGCGACGGCCACCCTAGACGGTCGGCGGGGAGGGGCGCTTCCCGGCCATGGCTTGACTGTGCTGTGTGCGACGTGTGAAATATGGGCCGAACCGTCAACAGCAGGGGGATGCGTTCACCTCGTAGTGAACGGTACCGGTGCAGGTGGTTTCACCTTCAATGGCCAGAAAGACGGTCGTCGGGACTCCGTGAAGAGGGCGCCGGCGTGCGGGGGGCGGACCACTTCACGATGCTTGAGCAGCGCCATGCGGTCATTCGCCCAGCGGACACGTCCGATCTCCCCCGCCTCATGGAACTCGAGGAACTGTGCTGGGCCGAGGGATTGCGGGTCTCCCGGGACACCGTCGAGCGCCGAATAGCAGTCAATCCCGCCGGACAATTCGTCGTCGAGGACGATGACGGCGTACGCGGGGTCGTCTACTCGCAGCGCATCGCCGACATCGGCGCTCTGGACTCCGTACGGTTCGACACGGCGGACCGGCTGCACCGCGAGGACGGTGCGGTCGCGCATGTGCTCTCCCTGAACATCGACCCCCGTACGCAGAGCCTCGGTTACGGCGACGCCCTTCTGGAGCACCTGCTGACGTGGTGTCACGAGGAGGCGGGGGTCGGCACGGCGGTCGGTGTCACCCGCTGCCACGACTTCGAGCGCCATCCTGGGTGGGAGCTCTCCGAATACATCAACGCGCGTAGCGGGCGAGGGCGTTGCCTCGACACCGTGCTGCGGATGCACCAGCTGCACGGCGCTGAGATTCTCCGGCTCGTGCCGGATTACCGCCCGGCCGACACCGTGAACCGGGGACACGGCGTCCTGGTCGCGTACGACCTCGGCAGCCGCCGGGAACGCGTGCGGAAGCTGGAGCGGACCGCGGCGGAAAAGGGCGCCGACATCCCCCCGCCCGATCGGCTGGTCGGCGAACTGCGGGAATTCCTCGCGGAAACGGCGGACATCGCGCCGTCGGACCTTTCCGCGGACCTCTTGCTGGAAAGCCCGCTGTTCGAGCTCGGAATCGACTCGGCGAGCCTTCTCGATCTCCAGGACCGGATCGAGGGGCGTTACGGCATTCAGCTGGGATCACTGTTCTTCTTCGAGTGCAACACCGGCTCGAAGATCATGGACTATCTCGAGGGCCTGAGGGAGGAAAAACCTTCCGTGCGGACCGGCGAGAGCGGCACACCCGCACCGGACGGGCAGGACTCGGGCGCACAGGACCCCGTAGGGCAGGACCCGGTAGGGCAGGACCCGGTAGGGCAGGAGCCGGTGGGGCGGGACCCGGGCGCGCAGGACATCGCGATCGTCGGCATGGCCTGTCGGCTGCCCGGAGGCATCGACCACTACACCGAACTGTGGCGCCTCCTCGCGGACCGCGGCTCGGCCGTGGGGCCGCTGCCCGACGGCCGCTGGGAGTGGCCCCAGGGCACCGGCCCCGACACCCACCCGGGCATCGACCGGGGCGGATTCGTCACGGACGCGGACCGCTTCGAGGCCGGGCTGTTCCGGATCACCCCGAACGAGGCCCGGCGCATGGACCCCCAGCAGCGCTGGATGCTGGAGCTGAGCTGGGCCTGCCTGGAGGACGCCGGGCAGACGCCGGGCGGTGTCGCGGGCACCCCGATCGGCGTGTTCGTCGGGGCCAGCGGCTCGGACTACCAGCGCGTCATGGACACCCGTCGACTGCCGGTGCGCGCGCACGGCGGACTGGCCACCTCCATGGCCGTCATCGCCAACCGCGTCTCCTACTTCTTCGACCTGCGCGGACCGAGCATCCAGGTGGACACCGCCTGCTCCAGCTCGCTGGTCGCCGTCCACCAGGCCGTCCGGGCGCTGCGCGCAGGCGAGTGCGAGGCCGCCCTGGTCGGCGGGGTGAACGTGCTGTGCCACCCGGCCTCGAGCATCGCCTACCACCAGGCCGGCATGTTGTCGCCGGACGGCCTGTGCAAGACCTTCGACGCGGGCGCCGACGGCTACGTGCGGTCCGAGGGCGGCGTGGTCATGCTGCTCAAGCCGCTGGCCGCCGCGCTCGCGGACGGCGACCACGTGCACGCCGTCATCAAGGGCAGCGCCACCAACCACGGCGGCCAGGCGGGCGGACTGACCGTTCCCAGCGCGCCGATGCAGGCGAGCCTGGTCTCCGCGGCGCTCGCCGACGCGCGCGTGACGCCCGGCGAGGTGACGTATGTCGAGGCACACGGCACCGGCACCGCGCTCGGCGACCCGATCGAGGTCCAGGGCCTCACCCGAGCCTTCGCGGGCAGCACCACCCCCTGCGGTCTGGGCTCCGTCAAGACCAACCTCGGTCATCTCGAAGCCGCCGCGGGCATCACCGGACTCCTGAAGATCGTTCTGTCCCTGCGGCACGGGCAGCTGCCCGCGTCCCTGCACTACGAACGCCTCAACCCCAAGATCGCCCTCGACGGGACGCCGTTCTCCGTCGTCGACCGGCTCCGCGACTGGCCGGCCGCGGCGGACGGCGTGCGCGTCGCCGGAGTGAGCAGCTTCGGCTCCGGCGGCAGCAACGCCCATGTGATCGTCGCCGAGCCCCCGGCACCCGCACCCCGCCCCGACGCCGGCGGCACGGCCCAGGCGCCGGTGGCGGTCGTCCTCTCCGCGGAGAGCGACGAACTGCTGGTACGCCAGGCCGGGTCGCTCCTCGCCCACCTGCGCACCGCCCCGCCCGGACCGGCCGAGCTGCGGGACCTGGCCCACACGCTCCAGACCGGCCGGGAGCCCCTCACCGAGCGGCTGGCGCTGCTCGCCGCCGACGCCGCGGAGCTCGAAACCCTCCTCGCCCGCGTCGTCTCGGGCGAGCGAGTGACGGCGCCCGCCGGTTTCCGCGGTCGGGCCGGGCGCACCGGCCGCGCCACCGCCCCGAGTCCGGCCGGGCGCACCGGCCGCGCCACCGCCCCGAGTCCGGCCGGGCGCACCGGCCGTGCCACCGCCCCGGGTGCGGCCGGGCAGGACGCGGCCCGGTTGGCCGAGGACTGGGTGCACGGAGCGGCGGTCGACTGGTCCGCGCTGTACCGGGACGGCGTCCAGCCCCGGCGCATCCCCCTGCCGACGCACGTCTTCGCCCCGACCCGCTACTGGCTGGACCCGGAGGAACCCGCCCGCCCGGCGTCCGGCCACCCGCTGCTGCACTCCACGGAGACCGGCGGGACCGGCGAGCCGGCGCACCGGTCCGTCTTCACCCGGCACGACTTCTTCCTGCGTGACCACCGCGTCGACGACGAACCGGTCCTGCCCGCCGTCGCCTACCTGGAGATGGCGCGTGAGGCCGTCCACCGAGCGCTCCCGACCTCGGCCACCCCGGCCGACGGCACGCACCTGCGCCTGGACGACGTGGTCTGGACGCGTCCGGTCGTCGTCGGGGACGCACCGCGCACCGTCCACACCACCGTGGCGTACGAGGGAGACGGCCGGGTCGGCTTCGAGGTCCGCACCACCGGGCCCGAGGGCACGACGGGCACGGTGACGCACGCACGCGGACGAGGTTCCCGCGCCACGGGCACCCATGCCCCACTGGACCTCGCGGCCCTGACGGCCCGTACGGAAGCGGCGGTGTTGGGCGCCGACGAGTGCTACGACGCCCTGCGTGCCGCCGGACTGGACTACGGCCCCGCCCACCGGGCGCTGCGCGAGGTGCGGCTGGGGGAGCGGGAGACGCTGGCGACCCTGGTCGTACCCGACTGCGTGGCGGCGACCGCCGGCGACTACGTGCTGCACCCCAGCGTGCTCGACGGCGCGCTCCAGGCGGTGTACGCGCCGGAGATCCACGCCGCGCGCTCCGACGCGGACGCACGGACGCGCGCGTGGAAGGCGCCGCTGCCGTTCGCCCTCGACTCCCTGGAGGTACGGGGCGCCACTCCCGCCACCGCGTACGCGTGGGTGCGCGAGGCCGCCGGCTCCTCGGACGACGTGCGGCGCTGGGACATCGACCTCTGCGACGAGCACGGCCGGGTGTTCGCGGCCCTGCGCGGCTACTGCGCGCGCCGCCGCCCGGATGCCGCTCCGCGGGCCACCGAGCGGGTCACTCTGCTCCGGCCGACGTGGCGCGAGCGTACCGGTGCCCTCGGCCGGCCGCCCCGCTACACCGCGCGCATAGCGCTGGCCTGCGGCTTCGACGAACACCTGGCGGAACTCCGCAGGCTCGCCCCGCACATCACGTTCCTCGACCCCGCCGAAGCGGAGAGCGAAGGCGTGCTGGAGGCCGGAGCCCTGCCGGGGACCGGAGCCGTGCCGGGCGCCCCGTCCGTCCCGCCGAGCCGGCCCGAACAAGCCGTCGCCGCCCGGGCGCTCCAGCTGTTCCGGGCGCTCAAGGGCATCCTGCTGGGCAGGCCGGCCGGCCCGGTGCTCGTACAGGTACTGGTGCCGGCCGACGGCACCGGGCGCCTGCACGAGGCGCTGTCCGGTCTGCTGCGGACGGCGCACCTGGAGAACCCCGCCCTGGTGGGCCAGGTCCTGTCCGTGCCCGCGGAGACCACGGCGGCCGCCCTGGCCGCGGCCCTGGACGACGGCGGCCGTTCCCCGCGGGACCAGCGGGTGCGCCACCAGGACGGACGACGGTACGTCCTCGGCTGGGAGCCCCTGGCCGCGCGGCCGGCGGACGGCACCGCGGAGGTCCCGTGGCGGGAGCGGGGCGTGTACCTCGTCACCGGCGGCGCCGGCGGCCTTGGCCTCGTGTTCGCCATGGAGATCGCCCGCCGGGCTCCCGGTGCGGTGCTGTGCCTGACCGGCCGCTCCCCGCTCACCGCGGACACGGAGGCACGCTTCTCGGCGCTGCGCGAGACCGGCGCGACCGTCGAGTACCACGTACTGGACGCCGCCGACCGGCAGGGCACCCGTGACCTCGTCACCGGACTCGTGCGCCGCTTCGGCGCCCTGCACGGGGTGCTGCACTGCGCGGGCGTGCTCCACGACGCCTTCCTGCTCGGGAAGTCGGCGGCGGAGTTCGGCCGGGTCCTGCGTCCGAAACTGGACGGTGCGGCCGGTCTGGACGAGGCCACCCAGGACACGGAGCTGGACTTCTTCGCCCTGTTCTCGTCGATCATGGGCACGACCGGGAACGTCGGCCAGGCCGACTACGCCGTGGCCAACGCCTTCCTCGACGCCTTCGCCCACCGCCGGGACGAGCTCGTCCGGGCCGGCTCCCGCAGCGGCCGGACCGTCGCCATCGGCTGGCCGTTGTGGGAGAGCGGCGGCATGGGCGCCGACGACACCACACGCGAGGCGCTCCGGACGCGCACCGGCCTCCTGCCGATGACGACCTCGGCCGGTGTGGCGGCCTTCCACCACGCCCTCGCGTCGGGCGAGCCGCAGGTGCTCGTCGGTGCCGGGGACGAGGCGGCACTCCGCGCCCTGCTCGACGGCGCGCCCGGGACCGACCGGACCGAGACCGGCGGTACCGCGACCGACCGGGCCGGCGACGATGCCGTACGCGACGTCGTACCCGAGCGGGCCGAGGACCCCGCGGGTGGAAGCCACGGACTCACCGGACTCACCGACGGCGCCCTCGGACTGCTCAAGCGGACGCTGTCCCGCGTCACCGGACTGGCCGCGGACGGGCTCGACGCGGACGAACTCCTCGGCGCCTACGGGATGGACTCCATCCTGGCGACCGAGCTGACCGCTGCACTGGAGTCCACCTTCGGCCCGCTGCCGAAGACGCTGATGTTCGAGTACCACACGCTGTCCGAGCTGGCCGGCTACTTCGTCGAGCGGCACCGGCCCGTCCTGGAGAGGACCTTCGCCACGTCCGGCGCGCCCCGTGAAGCCGCTCGCGAGCCGCTGCCGCCCGCGGCGGACCGGGCGGCCGTACCCGTACCCGTACGCGTAGCCGAAACCGAACCCGAACCCGAGTCCGCATCCGAACCCGGGCCCGTGCGGCCGGTGCCGACCGCCCTGGACATCGCGGTCATCGGGGTGTCCGGCCGGTACCCCGGAGCCCGCGACCTGAGCGAGTTCTGGCAGAACCTGCGCGACGGCCGCGACTGCGTCGTGGAGGTGCCCGAGGACCGCTGGGACTGGCGCGCGTACTACAGCGAGGACCGCACCCGGCCCGGGCGCCACTACAGCAAATGGGGCGGCTTCATCACCGAGGTCGACCGCTTCGACCCCCTGTTCTTCAACATCTCGCCCTACGAGGCCGACTTCCTGGACCCGCAGGAGCGGCTGTTCCTGGAGCACGCCTGGGCCGCCCTGGAGGACGCCGGGCACACCCGTGAGGACCTGCGGCGCATCGACGGGCAGGTCGGCGTGTACGCGGGCGCCATGTGGAACCAGTACCAACTGCTGTTCCGGGACGGAGCCAACCCGAGCGCGGTCGGCAGCAGCTTCGCCAGCGTCGCCAACCGCGTCTCCTACGTGATGAACCTCCACGGCCCCAGCATGACCGTGGACACGATGTGCTCCAGCTCGCTGACCGCGCTGGAGCTGGCCTGCCGGGACCTGCGGGACGGCCGCACCCGGCTGGCGTTCGCGGGCGGCGTCAACGTCACCGTCCACCCCAACAAGTACCTGAGCCTCAGCGCGGGCCAGTTCATCTCCGGCAAGGGCCACTGCGAGAGCTTCGGCATCGGCGGGGACGGCTACGTCCCGGGCGAGGGCGTCGGCGTCGTCGTCCTGAAACCGCTGCGCGACGCCGAACGCGACGGCGACCACGTCTACGGCGTCATCAAGGGCATCGGCATCTCCCACGGCGGCCGCACCAACGGCTACACCGTGCCCAACCCGCGGGCCCAGCGGTCCGCCGTCGCCGACGCGCTGCGCGAGGCCGGAGCCGACCCCCGCGCCGTCAGCTACGTCGAGGCGCACGGCACCGGCACCAAGCTCGGCGACCCCATCGAGATCGCCGGGCTCGGCCAGGCCTTCGGCGGGGCGACCGAGCCGCAGTCCTGCCTCCTCGGGTCGGTGAAGTCGAACATCGGCCACTGCGAGAGCGCGGCGGGCATCGCCGGACTCACCAAGGTCCTGCTGCAACTGGAACACGGCGAGATCGCGCCCTCACTGCACTCCCGCACACTGAACCCCGGCATCGACTTCGCCGCGACCCCGTTCGTCGTCAACCAGGAACTGCGTCCGTGGGAACGGCCCGTCGTCGACGGCCGCACCCGGCCCCGGCTCGCCGGCGTCTCGTCCTTCGGGGCGGGCGGCTCCAACGCCCACGTACTGGTGGAGGAGTACACCGACCGGCGCCCGGCACCGCCCTCCGGGCAGCCCCTGCTGTTCCCGCTGTCCGCCAGGGACGCCGACCGCCTGCGCGCCTACGCGGGCCGGCTGCTGCACTTCGTCCGCGAGAGACTCGTGGACGAGAAGTCCGTTCACCAGGACGCCGGCACGGCCCGGCCCGCCGACCTGGCGTACACCCTCCAGGTCGGGCGCGAGGCCATGGACGAGCGGCTCGCGGTCGTGGCCGACACCTGGGCCTCGCTCGCGGACAAGCTGGAGCGCCACCTCGCGGACGACACCGACGTCGAGGACGTCGTCACCGGCAACGCCAAGCGCGACCGCGACACCCTCGCCTCCCTGCTGCCCGCCGACGAACTCGCCGAGACCACACGGCGGTTGCTGGAGCAGGGTCGGCTGGACCGTCTGGCCGGCCTCTGGGTGCGTGGCGCGTCCGTCGACTGGCGCGCCCCGCACCGCTCGGGCACACCGCGCCGGATCAGCGCGCCGACGTACCCCTTCGCCCGGGAACGGCACTGGGTACCGGAGGAACTCGCGGCGACCCCTACCGCGACCGCCACCGCCACCGCCAACGCCACCGCGATCGCGGCCGCGGCGGTGCCCGGCGCCGGACCCGCTGGACCCGACGCACCGGCTCGCGGTGAGATCCGTTTCCTCACCAAGCAGTGGCGCCCGGCACCGTACCCCGACCCGCACCCGGGCGACGCGGCCCGCTCCGTCGTCGTCCTGCACGACGCCGCCACCGCGTCCCTGGCCGCCGCCCTGGCCCGGCTGTGCCCTGGTGCCACCCTGCTGCGGACGGGCTCCGCCGAGCGACTGCCGGCCGGCCGGGCCGAGGAGTGCACCGCCTGGATCGACCTCACCGGCCTGTCCGGGCCCGAACGGCCCGACGAGCCGATCGCCCTGCTGCAGACGCTGCTCACCGCCAAGGCGGCACGCGACCTGCGGCTGCTGTACGTGACCCAGGGCCTGGAGGCCCACCCCCGTACCCGGACCGACCTCGTCGGCGCCGCGCGCGCCGGGCTCTACCGGATGCTCGGCAGCGAGTACGGCGGCCTCCTCTCCCGCCATGCCGACCTGGACCCCGCGGTCACCGACCTCGAACGGCTGGCCGCGGTCGTCCGCCGCGAACTCGACGCGGCGGACGACGTGGCCGAGGTCTGCCACCGGGACGGCGTCCGCTACGCCCCCGTGCTCGACGACCTCCCACCGGCCGAGGCCTCCACGGGAACTTCCCTCGCCGGCTTCACCGCCGACGAGGTGCTCCTGGTGACCGGCGGCACCCGCGGCCTGGGCATGCTGTGCGCCCGGCACCTGGTGCGGCGGTACGGCGTACGGCGGCTCGTGCTGACCGGCCGGGACCCCCTGCCCCCACGCCACCTCTGGGACGACCCGGACGCCTGCGAGGGCGCCGTCCGCGACAAGATCCGCGCGGTGCGGGACCTGGAGGCCGACGGCGTCGAGGTGCGGGTGCTCGCGCTGCCGCTGGACCGGGCCGACGAGGTCGCCGCGGATCTGCGTGCCGTGGAGGCGACGATGGGCCCGATCGCCGGGGTGGTCCACGCGGCCGGACTGGTCGACACGGAGAACCCGGCGTTCGTCCGCAAGTCCGTCGAGGGCATCGCCCGGGTCGTCTCCCCCAAGACCGAGGGCACGCGCAACCTGCTGGCCGCCCTGAACCCCTCGTCCCCGCGGCTCGTGCTGCTGTTCTCCTCCGTCTCCGCCGCCCTGCCCACCCTGGGCGCCGGACAGAGCGACTACGCCATGGGCAACGCCTACCTGGACTACACGGCCCAGGCGCACGCGGGCGCCCTGCCGGTCACCAGCATCCAGTGGCCCAGCTGGCGTGACACCGGATTCGGCGAGGTCACCAACCAGGCCTACACCGACACCGGCCTGCTCAGCATCAGCGACGCCGAGGGACTGGCCCTCCTGGACGAGATACTGGCCTCCCGGCGGGCCCCGGTCGTCATGCCGCTGCTCGTCGACGCCGACCGGTTCGACCCCGCCGCGCTGCTGAGTCCCCGGCGCCGCCCCGCCGCGGCCCCGGATCCCCGGGCCACCGCGCCCGCCACCGCCCCCGCGCGCGCCGCGGACGGCGGCACCTCCGCACCGGCCGAGCGGCTCACGGCGTTCCTCGGTGAGACCTTCGAGGCCGAACTCAGGCTGAAGCCCGGGGTTCTCGATCCGGGCACCTCGTACGCCGACTACGGCGCCGACTCGATCCTGCTGGCCCAGGTGCTGCAGCGGATCCGGCGTCGCCTCGACGTCTCCCTCGATCCCTCGGCGCTCCTCGAACACTCCACGGTGCACGCGCTGACCGCCTGGCTGCTCGACACGTTCCCGTCGGAGGTGGCCGCCGTGTTCGGCACGTCCGACGCCTCCGGGGCTGCCGAGCTGGCCGACGACACGGCCGAGTCCGCTTCCCGTACGGCCGGGTCCCCCTCCGGCGCGGCCGCGGAGCGGGAACCCGGCGTGCCGGACACCGCGCCGCCCGCCCCGTCGGCGCCCGCGTCCGCGTCGGCGCCGGTGCCGACAGCCGCGCCCGTCGTCCCTGAGCGGACCAGTCCGGGCGGGTCCACGGGGGCCGCCGGGCCCGTCGCCGTCGTCGGCATGGCCTGCCGTCTGCCCGGCGCCCCCGACCTCGCCGCCTACTGGACCCTGCTGTCCGAGGGCAGGTCCGCGATCCGTCCGGTCCCCGACGACCGGTGGGGGAGGCCCGCCGGCTTCTCGGCCGGAGTCGTCGACGACGTGTACGGCTTCGACCCGGGCCACTTCATGCTGCACCCCGAGGACGTACGCGCCATGGACCCGCAGGCACTCGTCCTTCTGGAGGAGACCCTCAAGGCGATCCACCACGCGGGATACCGGCACGAGGACCTCGACGGCAGCAACACCGGTGTGTACGTGGGAGCCCGTGGGCGGGGCCGCGCGGAGGCAGGCCTGCTGGACGCGGCCCGCAACCCGATCATGGCGGTCGGCCAGAACTACCTGGCGGCCAACATCTCCCAGTTCTTCAACTGGCAGGGCCCGGCCATGGTCCTGGACACCGCCTGCTCCTCCTCGCTGGTGGCCATGAAACTGGCCACCGACGCCCTGGCGGCGGGCTCCGTCGACGTCGCCGTGGTGGCGGGTGTCAGCCTGCTCACCGACCCCTCGGACCACGAGCTGTTCCGGCGGCGGGGCCTGCTGCGCGAGGACGGCGCGTTCCATGTGTTCGACCGCCGCGCGGCCGGGGTCGTCCTCGGCGAGGGCGCCGGTGTGGTGGTCCTCAAACCGCTCGCGCAGGCGGAGCGGGACGGCGACACGGTGTACGCGCTCGTCGAGGGCATCGCCGTCAACAACGACGGCCGTACCGCCGGCCCGGCCACGCCCAACCTCCAGGCCCAGCAGCAGGTGATGCGCGACGCTCTGCACCGGGCCGGCCGCCTCCCCGGGCAGCTGCCCTACCTGGAGACCAACGGCTCCGGCTCCCAGCTGACCGATCTGCTCGAACTCAAGGCCGTCCAGGCGGTGTACCGCGCCGCGGCGGGCGACACGCACCCCGTGCTGCACCTGGGCTCCCTCAAGCCGAACATCGGGCATCCCCTGTGCGCGGAGGGCATCGCCGCCTTCATCAAGGTGGCGCTGATGGTGCACCACCAGCGTCTGGTGCCCTTCCTCTCGGGCCGGCAGCCGATGGAGCACTTCGACCTCGACGCGGCAGGCCTCGCCTTCCCGCGCCGGGCGGAGGCGGCCGACCTGCCGTGCGCGGCGCTCAGCAGCTTCGCCGACGGCGGCACCAACGGGCACGTCGTCGTCGGCCGCTACAGCGCCCCTCCCGGCGCGGCGCGCCGGGGGCCGGTGGCCCTTCCCGAGCTGACGCGCACCGACGTCCGCACGCCCGCCCCCGCCGCGTCCCACGGCACGACGCCCGTCGCCCACCACGACACCGTCCCCGTCGCCGCCCGGCGCGACACCGTCCCCGCCGTCCCCCACGACACCGCCCCCGTCGCGCACCACGACAGCACCACCGTGTGGATCAGGCGTCTCCACCCCGCGGACCCGGTCCTGGACCACCACCGGGTCCACGGGCGCCGCCTGCTGCCCGGACTGGCCTGGATCGACCTGCTCTACCGGTGCTTCGCCGAGACCGGCGAGGCACCCGAGGGACTGGAACTGCGCGACCTCACCATCCACCGCCCCCTCGCGGTGGACGACACCGCCGTGGACCTCCGGATCGAGGCCCGCCGGAACACCGCGGACAGCTGGCGCGTCGAGGCCGGCGACGCCGCCGGGCGCTGCGTCACCGCCGAGATGCACCGAGTGGCTCCCGTGTCGTACGACGAGTACGCCCGGGTCCCCGAGAGCGCCACGGTCAGGAGCCTCGACGAGGTCTACCGCGGCTACCGGGAGCTGGAACTGGTCCACTCGGGCCCGATGAAGGCCCACGGCACGGTCGCCGACGCCCCCGAGGCCCTGTGGGTGCGGGCCCGTGCGGGGGAGAGCCCTGGGAACCACGGGGACCACCTCTTCCACCCGACGCTGATCGACGGCAGCGCGGTCGCGGCCACCGACGCGCTGGCCGGGCCGTCCCGCGGTGAGTCGCGCCTGTTCCTGCCGCTGTTCTACAAGTCCTTCCGGGCGTCCGGGCCCCTGCGGGACGCCTGTGTGACGCGGATCCGCCGGAACGCCGCCGGCCTGCGCGCGGAACTCCTCACCTTCACCATGGAGTTCTTCGACGCGGACGGACACAAGGTCGGCGAACTGGCCGAGTACACCGGCAAGGCCGTGCGCCAGGCCGGGCACATCAACCCCGCCCGCGCGGGTGCCGACACGGCCCGGCAGCCCGCTCCCGCCAGCGCGCCCGCGCCGGTGGAGGCCGACGGCCGCCCGGTCCTCGACCTGGTCCGGTCCGTGGTCGCCGAACTGCTCGGCGTCCCCGTGGTCCAGGTCTCCACGAGCACGAGCTACTACGAGATGGGCCTGGACTCCGCGAAGCTGCTCCTGGGGGCGGCCCGCCTGGAGGAGACGCTGGGCACACCGCTCTCCCCGACGCTGCTGTTCGAACACCCCACGCCGGCCGAGCTGGCCCGGCACCTCTCCGGCGCGCGCCGGGTCACCACGGCCGGCGCACCGGCGCCCACCGCCGCGGCGGCGACCGGTGACGACGACGGTGACGGGCGGACCCTGGGCGCGAGCGGTGACGTGCGACCGCACGACGCGGACGACCGCCCGCGGACCTCCCCCGCCGCCGGCGCCGGCGAGCCGGGCGACATCGCCGTCATCGGCATGGCCGGGCGCTATCCCAAGGCCCGTGACCTCGCGGAGTTCTGGGAGAACCTCAAGGCGGGCCGGGACTGCGTCACCGAGGTCCCTGAGGCCCGGTGGCCGCACGGCGACGCACCGGAGGGGTCGCCCTGGGGCGGATTCCTCGACGACGTCGACTGCTTCGACGCCGGTTTCTTCGGCATCCCGGCGGACGAGGCGGCCCTCCTCGACCCGCAGGAACGCCTGTTCCTCGAGGTCTGCTGGGAGGCGGTCGAGGACGCCGGCTACACCCCGGCCGAACTCTCCCGCGACCGCGACCGCGATCGCGGCACCGGCCCGCGGCGCGCCGTGGGCGTGTACGTCGGCGTCATGCACCAGGACTACGCCCTGCTCCAGGAGGAGGCCGTGCGCCGGGGGCGGCGCATGCCCCTGGCGTTCAACGCGGCGACCGTCGCGCACCGCGTCTCGCACGTCTGTGACTTCCACGGGCCGTCCCTGGCCGTCGACACGGTGTGCGCCTCGTCGCTCAACGCCGTGCACCTGGCCGTCGAGGCACTGCGCCGCGGCGAGTGCGACGCGGCGCTCGCGGGCGGGGTCAACCTGTCCCTGCATCCCGCCAAGTACCGCACTTACGGCGGACTCGGGCTGCTCGCACAGGAGCGGCCGGCACGCTCCTTCGGCGCCGGCGGGGACGGCTACGTCCCGGCCGAGGCCGTGGGAGCCGTGCTGTTGAAGCCGCTGGAGCAGGCGCTGCGGGACGGTGACGCCGTCTACGCGGTGATCAAGGGCAGCGCGGTCAACCACTCCGGGCGCACCCCCGGCTTCCGGGTGCCCTCGGCGGCCGCGCAGCAGGCCGTGATCACCGACTGCCTCGACCGGGCCGGCGTCGACCCGGCCTCCCTCGGCTGCGTGGAGGCCCACGGCACCGGTACCGAGATCGGTGACCTGATGGAGGTACAGGCCCTGCAGCGCGCCCTCGGCGCGCGGACGCAGCGGACCGCCTTCTGCTCCCTGGGCTCGGTGAAGTCCGCCATCGGGCACGCCGAGGCGGCCGCCGGCATCGGCAGCCTGACCAAGGCCGTGCTCCAGCTCCACCACCGGACGCTGACCCCGCTCGTCCGGGCGGAGCGGGACAACCCGTACCTCGCGCTCGACGGTTCGCCGTTCCGGCTCCAGACGGAGACCGAGGAGTGGACCGCCGGCACGTCGGGGGCGGGGTCGCCGCGCCGGGCCGGCGTCAGCGCCTTCGGCGCCACGGGCGCCAACGCCCACGTCGTGCTGGAGGAGGCACCCGTCGCCGCGGGGTCCGCCGAGCCCGTCGTGTCCGGAGGGTCCGCCGCCGCGTCCGGTGAGCCCGGCGCCGTGCTCGTGCCGCTGTCCGCCGGGGACGAGGACCGGCTGCGCGCCTACGCGCAGCGGCTGCTCGACTTCCTCGACACACAGGACCACCTCGACCTGGCGGCCCTCGCCCACACCCTGCAGACGGGCCGTGTGGCGCTGCGGGAGCGCCTGGTGCTGTCGGCCCGCGACCTCGACGGGGTGCGGGAAGGCCTGCGCGGCTTCCTGCGGGGCACGCGGCCCGCGAACGTGTGGCGAGCCCGTACCCGGGACCTCCCGGCGGAGGCGCGGCTGCTGGACGAGGACGACCTCCTGGACGACCTGGTGGCGCGGTGGTCCGCGCAGGGCCGCCTGCGCAAGATCGCCGAGCTGTGGCTGGAGGGCTACGACGTGCCCTGGCACCGCCTCCACGCCAGGCCGCCGCACCGCCTCCACCTGCCCACCTACCCGTTCGCCAGGGAGCGTCACTGGATCGCCGGGGGCACCCCGGCCGCGCACCCCCTGCAGCGGCGGGACGAGCTGCCGAAGCCCACGCAGCGCTCGCAGTCCTCGGAGCCGTCGGAACCGTCGGATCGGCCGGAGCCGTCGAGGCCGGCCCGCGCCGCGGACGCCGACGGCCGTCCGTCCCGGGCATCCGTGACCGGCCCGGTCTGGCGTCTCGCCGCCGAGGGCGAACCGCTCCCCGCCCGGATCGACGCGTCCGCCGAGGACAGGGCGCGCGGTTTCGTGCGGCAGCTGCTGGCGGCCCTACTGGGCCGCGAGGCCGACGAGATACCCGTGCACACGGGCTTCCTGGAGCTGGGCCTCGGTTCGCTGGGCGCCGTCCGGCTGACCCGGGAGCTGGCCGGGACCGTCGCGCCCGGCTTCGTACCGAGCACGCTCTTCGAGCACACCACGGTCGCCGCCCTCGCCGCCCACCTCACCGGAGCCCACCGGGACCGGGTGGCCCGGCTGGTCCCCGACGACGCGGGACCGCGGCCGGCCCCGGCACCGGCCACCCCGCGCCCCGACGTCCTCGGCCTGCTGCAACGGCTGGGAACGGGCGCCCTGGACCTCGACGACGCGATAGCGCTCCTCGACGCAGAGAGAAGCACGAAGTGAAGCAAGAACTGAGCGCCCTGATCGCCGACTACCGGGCCGGGAAGATCACCGACGCCGAGGTCGGCGACCTGCTGAGGCGGCTCAGGCAGGGAGCGCGGACGTACCCGCTCACCGAGGGCCAGCGCGGACTGTGGGCGCTCCAGAAGGCGTTCCCCGACGCCACCGCCTACAACGTGCCGCTGTGCTTCCGCGTGCGCGGCCTGGACACCGCGGCCTTCCTGCGGGCGTGGCGAGCCGTGGCCGAGGCCCACCCGGTGCTCACCACGGTGCTCGGCGGCGACGCGGACGGGCCGCACCAGTCGGTGGACCCCGGCCGTGCGCCCGACTACGCCGAGGTGGACCTGTCGGCCCTGCCGGACGCCGAAGCGCTGGCCGCCGTCGAACGCGAGCACAAGCGCCCGTTCGCGACGGACGGTGAGGCGCTGGTCCGGATCCGCGTCTTCGCCCGCCCGTCGGACGAGTCGATCGTGCTGGTCAGCGTCCACCACATCGTCTTCGACGGCACCTCGGCGCGCATCCTGATGCGGGCCCTGTTCGAGGCGTACGCGCGCGTCCTGGCCGGAGCCGAACCCACCCCGGCGGTACCGGCGGCCCAGTTCCACGACTTCGTGGAGCGGCAGCGGGCCACGCCGCCCGCGCGGCGCGCCGAACTGCTCGCCCACTGGCGGCGGAAGCTGGCGGGAGCGCTGCCCACGCTCGACCTGCCCACCGACCGGCCGCACAGCCAGGTCGTGGACCGGTTCGCCGGGGACACCTGCCTCACCACCCTGCCGGCCGCGCTCGCCGCGGGGATCGCGGAATCGGCCGCCCGCTGGGGTGTGACACCCGCGGCGCTGATGCTCGGCGCCTACGGGGCCGTGCTGGCCACCTACTCGCAGGACCGGGAGTTCGTCGTCGGCGTGCCCGTGAACGAGCGCACGGACGAGGCACTCGCCGACGCCATGGGATTCATGATCAACATGGTCCCGGTGCGGATGGGCCTCGCCGCCGACGAGCCCTTCCGGGAGCTGGCCGGCCGGGTGCAGCGCGACCTGGTCGACGGGATGCTCCACAGCTGCCCCTTCCCCGCGCTGGCCGTCGGCCTGCCGCAGGCACCGGCCCCGGACCGCTCCCCGGTCTTCCAGACGGCGTTCGTCTACCAGGACGTCCTCGACGGCATCGAGGGCCCCGGCCTGCCGTACGAGCTGCTCCACGAGGTGCACCAGGAGGGCGAGTACGAGCTGTCGGTGGAGGCCTGGCGCACCGACGACGGCTACACGCTGCACTGGAAGTACCACCCCGAGCTGTACTCCCGGGAGTTCGTCGAGCGGTTCGCGGACCGCTGTCTGCGCCTGCTCCGGGCCGTGACCGCCGATCCGGAGGTCCGGATCGGCGAGCTGCTCGGGGCCGTGACCGGCGATCCGGCGGCCCGGGCCGCCGAGCTGTGCCGGACCACCGACGCGCCCGGCACCGCCCAGGGCGACGGCCCCTGCGTGCACGACATGGTCGAGGCGGCCGTGCGCCGGCACCCCGATGCCGTCGCGGTCGAGGCCGACGACGAGGTCCTCACCTACGCCGAACTCGGCCGCCGCACCGACGCCCTGGCCGCGTACCTGGCGGCACGCGGCGTACGGCGGGGCGACCTGGTGACCGTCCTGCTGGACCGCTCCGCGGCCGTGGTCGTGGCGCTGCTGGGCATCCTCAAGGCCGGCGCGGCCTACGTCCCCCTCGACCCGGAACTGCCCGCCGCCCGCCTGTCCGACATCGTCACCGACAGCGGCAGCACCCTCGTCGTCACCCAGTCCCGCCACAAGGAGCAGGCCCGCGCCCTCCTCGCCGGCCGGGACGACCGGGCCGGGGGCGGCATCGTGGTCCTGGACGAACAGCGCGCCGAACTCGCCGGTGCCGCGGCCCGTGGCGAGCGCGCCGAGGTCCGGGCGACCGAGTCCGACCTGGCCTACGTCATCTACACCTCCGGCAGCACCGGCAAGCCCAAGGGCGTGATGATCCCGCACCGCGGCTTCACCAACCTGCTGCGCTCCCTGGCCGAGGAGCCCGGCCTGGACCGTACCGACACGCTCTTCGCCGTCACCACGATCAGCTTCGACATGGCCCAGGTCGAGCTGTTCCTGCCCCTGGTCCGCGGCGGACGCTGCCATGTCTGCGACAGCGCGACGCTCAAGGACGTCGACCGGCTCAGGGAGCGCATCGCGCGCGTGCGGCCCACCGTCATGCAGGCCACCCCGGCCGCCTGGAGCATGCTCTTCCACTCCGGCTGGCGCAACCCGGAGGGACTGCGCGCCTTCTGCGGCGGCGAGGCCCTCTCCCGCACGCTGAAGGAACAGTTCCTGAGCACCGGCACCGAGCTGTGGAACCTCTACGGCCCGACCGAGACCACCGTGTACTCCACCGGCACGCGCGTGCGCGCCGACGCCCCGATCACCATCGGGCGGCCCCTCGCGAACACCGAGGCGCTCATCCTGGACGAACGGCTGCGGCCGGTCGCCGCCGGCGAGAGCGGGGAGCTGTGCATCGCCGGCACCGGACTCGCCGACGGGTACGTGAACCGTCCCGAGCTGACCGCGGAACGGTTCGTGGACCGTCCGAGCGCGCTCGGCGGCCGGATCTACCGCACCGGCGACCTGGCCCGCTGGACCGACGACGGCGAGATCGAGTACCTCGGACGGCTGGACTTCCAGGTGAAGATCCGCGGCTACCGCATCGAGCTGGGCGACATCGAGTACCACCTGGGCCGGCACGAGGACATCGCCCAGTGCGTCGTCGTCGCGCGCGGCGAGGACGCGGCGAAGCACCTCGTCGCCTACTACGTACCCGCCGGTGGACGGCAGGGCGGCACGGCTGCCCTCAAGGAGCACCTGCGGGCGAGCCTTCCGGCGTACATGGTTCCCGACTTCTACGTCGCGCTCGACGCCGTCCCGCTGACGGGCAGCGGCAAGGTGGATCGCAACGCGCTGATGCGGCGGGAGATCTCCCGCACACCCGAGCCGGACCGGGCCCCCGCGACGCAGGTTCCCGGGTCTCCCCGGGCTCCGCGCGCCTCGCGTGCCCGCATCGAGGAACGGGTGCTCCGCTGCTGGCGCGAGGTCCTCCAGGTCGCCGACATCGCCCCGGCGGACTCCTTCTTCGAGGTGGGCGGCAACTCGCTCGCGGCGGTGCTCCTCGCGCAGCGGATCGCCGGCGAGTTCCGGATCCCCTTCGGGGCGGCCGACCTGTTCAAGCACAGCAGCGTCCGGGCCGTCGCCGAGCACGTGCACGCCACGACGTCCGCCCCGGACGACGAGGCGGACGACGGCACACCGGACGGGACCGGCCGGCCGGCACCCGGACAGGAGCCGGCGGTGCCGCAGGACGCGATCGCGGTCGTGGGCATCGCCTGCCGCTTCGCCGACGCCGACGACCAGTGGCAGTTCTGGGAGAACCTGACCCGGGGCGACGCGGCGGCCCGCTGGTGGAGCGAGCCGGAACTGCGCGACGCCGGCGTCCCCGAGCACCTGCTGCGCGACCCGCGGTTCGTCCCCCTGCGCTCGTCCCTCGACGGCAAGGACCTCTTCGACGGCGAGTTCTTCCGGCTGTCACCGCATCACGTGGCCCTCATGGACCCGCAGTTCCGCCAGCTGCTCCTGCACGCCTGGAAGGCCGTGGAGGACGCCGGGTACGACCATCGCGACATCCCCGGCACCGCCGTCTACGTCACCCACGGCAACCACTTCTACGGCGCGCCCGCCGACGGGGCGCCCACCGGCGTCGTGGAGACACCGGAGCAGTACCTCTCGTGGGTGATGAGCCAGAGCGGCACCGTCGCCGCGATGATCTCCCAGCAGCTCGGCTTCGGCGGCCCGAGCATGTCCGTGCACTCGAACTGCTCCTCCTCGCTGACCGCCCTGTCGCTGGCCGCCCAGGCGGTGCGCTCCGGCGAGACCGACTTCGCACTGGTCGCCGCGGCGTCCGCGGCGAGCGTCGACAGCCGGGGCTACGTGCACCAGCCCGGCCTCAACCTCTCCGGCGACGGCCGCGTCAAGGCCTTCGACGCCGACGCCGACGGCATGGCCGGCGGCGAGGGCGTCGCCGTCCTGCTGATCCGCCGCGCCGCGGACGCCGTGGCCGCGGGCGACCACATCTACGGGCTGCTGCGCGGCATCGCCGTCGGCAACGACGGCGCCGACGCCACCGGCTTCTACAGCCCGAGCGTCACCGGACAGAGCCGCGTCGTCCGCAGCGTCCTCCAGCGCACCGGCATCGACGCCCGCTCGATCGGCTACGTCGAGGCCCACGGCACCGGCACCAAGCTCGGCGACCCCGTCGAACTGGCCGCGCTCACCGAGGCCTACCGCGACCACACCGACGCCACCGGCTACTGCGGCATCGGCTCGGTCAAGTCCAACCTCGGCCACCTCGACGCCGCCGCGGGGCTCGCCGGCAGCATCAAGGTCCTGCTCTCCCTGCACCACCGGCAGCTCCCGCCGACCCTCCACTACACCCGGCCCAACCCCGAGCTGCGCCTGGACCGGTCGCCGTTCCACGTCGTGGACACGCTGCGGGAGTGGCCCGCCGGCCCCGCCCCGCGCCGGGCGGCGCAGAGCTCGATCGGACTGGGCGGCGCGAACGCGCACGCCGTCTTCGAGGAGTACGCCACCGGCCCCGCCGCCCCCGCCGACGACGGCTCCCCGCAGCTCGTCCCCCTCTCCGCACGCGCCGGCGCCGACCTGCACCGCTACGCCCGCGACCTGCTGGCGTACCTCCGCGGCCCCCGGGCGGCCGACGCCCGGCTGCGGGACCTCGCGTACACGCTCCAGGCCGGTCGCGTGCCGATGGCCGCGCGGGTGGCGTTCGTCGTGCGGGACCTCGGCGAACTGGCCGCCGAACTCGCCCTGTTCCTCGACGGCGCCGACTCGCCGCACCGGTTCACCGGCGACGCGGCCGCCGCTCCCGGCCACCCCGCGGCCAAGCTCGCCCGCTGGTGGGAGAAGGGCAGACTGCGCAAGCTCGCCAAGGCATGGACCGATGGTGCCGACGTCGGCTGGTCCCGGCTGACCAGGCCCGTCGCCTGCCGCCGGCTCAGCCTGCCGACGTACCCCTTCCGCCCGGTCGTCCACCCCTGGCCGGCCCGCACCGGCACCCCGGCACCGCGGGCCGCGGCCCCCGCGCACCCCCTGCTGCACGAGAACGTCTCCGGTCTGGGTGCCGTCCGCCACCGCAGCCGCTTCACCGGCGAGGAGTTCGTCCTGCGCGACCACGTGGTCGGCGGCAGACGGCTGCTGCCCGCCGTGGCGAGCCTGGAGATGGCGTACACCGCCGTCCGGCGCGCCGTGCCCCGCGCCGCGCAGCGCGGGATCACGCTGCGGAACGTCACCTGGGTGCGACCGGTCGCCGTCGACGACGACGGGCTCGACGTCGAGTTCACCCTGGCCGAGGACCGCCCGGGGACGGCGGACGGCCCGCTGCGCTTCGAGCTGACCGCCCCCGCCGACGGCGGCCAGGTCCACGTGCAGGGCCGCGCGGTCCTCGCGGACACCGTCCCGCGGCCCTCCGTCGACCTGGACGCTCTGCGGGCCGCCCTGACCTCGCGGCCGCTGACCGGCGCCGAGGCCTACGACCACATCGCCCGCGCCGGCGTCGACTACGGCCCCGGTTTCCGCGTCGTACGCACGCTGTGGCGCGGCGGCGACGGCCGTCGTGAGGTCCTGGCCGAGCTGCGCCTCGACGGGGCGTCCCGCGACTCGCTGCGGCGGTACGCGCTCCACCCGGCTCACCTCGACGGGGCGATCCACGCCTCGCTCGGTCTGCACCCCGCCCTCGACACGGACGGCGCACGACTGCCCGACGAGGGCGCCGCGCCGGCCGTGCCGTTCGCCCTGGACCGGCTGGATGTGTTCGCCGACTGCGAGGAGTCGATGTACGCCTGGGTGCGCCCGGCGACCGCGGCCGCGCCGGAGGGTGTCGCCCGGGTCCTGGACATCGACCTGACCGACGCCCGCGGCCGCGTCTGCGCCGCGCTGCGCGGACTGGCGTACCGCGCGCCGGAGACGGGCGAGCGGGCCGCCGGGCGCCGGGACTCGGCGCTGCGCACCCTCCTCCCGGTCTGGGAGCCGCGCACCCTCGCCGTCCCGGCGGACGACGCGAGCGGGGAACCGGGCGTCGTCCTGCTCTTCGACGCCGACCGGCGGCTGGGTGACACCCTGACCGCGTGCGCGCCCGGCCACCGGCGCGTCCCGCTGCGCCCGGGCGCCTCCGTGGAGGAGATCGCCGGGCGGATCCGCGAGGCCTGCGGCGACGACGCACCCACGCACCTGGTGTGGGCCGCCCCGTACGACGACGGCGGCGACCTGGTACGGGGACAGGAGCGGGGCGTCATCGAGGTCTACCGGATCGTCCGGGCCCTGCTCTCCCTCGGGCACGGCACCCGGCGGCTCACCTGGACCTGCCTGACGTACGGCACCCAGCGGGTGGAGCCCGGCGACCGGGTCGCCGCCACCCACGCGAGCGTCCACGGGCTGATGGGCAGCGCGGCCAGGGAACACGCCCGGTGGACCGTACGCCTGCTCGACCTGCCCGGCGACGCCACCGCCGACGGCACCACCGACGCGGCCTCCGCCCTGCGGCGGGCCTGGCACGCGCTGCCCGGCCTGCGGCCCGGGACCACGCTGGCGTTGCGCGACGGCCGGTGGTTCTCCTCCGAACTCCTGCCCCTGCCCGCCCTGGAGCCGGCCGCCGCGCCGTACCGCCACGGCGGCTGCTACGTCGTCATCGGCGGCGCCGGCGGCCTCGGCGAGCTGTGGAGCCGGTACATGGTGGAGCACCACCGGGCGGCGATCGTCTGGATCGGCCGACGGCAGCAGGACGAGGACATCGAGCGCCGGCTCGCCGGCCTCGCCGCGCTGGCGCGGTCCGCCGGCGCCGAAGCCCCCCTGTACGTCCCGGCGGACGCGCGCGACGTCGACAGCCTCGCCGCCGCCCACCGCCGGATCAAGGAGAGCCGCCCCCGCATCGACGGCGTGGTGCACTCCGCGATCGTCCTGGCCGACAAGACGCTCGCCCACATGGACGAGGAGCGGTTCCGGGACGCCCTGGCCGCCAAGGTCGACGTGGGCGCCGCCATGGCCCGCGTCTTCGGCGCCGAACCCCTCGACCTCGTCCTCTTCTTCTCCTCGGTGGAGAGCCACGTCCGGGACGCGGGGCAGGCGAACTACGCGGCCGGGTGCACCTTCAAGGACGCGCTCGCCGCCGCCCTGCGCGACCGGTGGCCGGACACCGCCGTGAAGACCGTCAACTGGGGCTACTGGGGCGCCACCGGCGTCGTCAGCGGCGACTTCTACCGCAGCCGCATGGCCGCCGAGGGCATCGACTCCCTGGACCCCGGGGAGGCGCTGCGCCACCTGGCCCACTTCCTCGGCGGCACCCACGACCAGGTGACCCTCATGCGGACCTTCGGCGACCGGGCGCTCGACGGGCTGGCCCTCGCCGAGCGGCAGACGGCCGGCGCCGACCCCCTGCCCCCCGTACTCGGCCAGGTCGTGGCGGCCCACCGCCCGCCGGCCGGCGAGGTCGCCCGGCTGAGCCGTTTCCTGCCCCACCCCCGCCTGTGCGCGCTCGCCGAACGCCTGCTGTTCACCACGCTCCGCGACCTCGGCCTGGACGGCCTGGAGGAGCGCGTGCTCGACGGGTACCGTCCGTGGCTGGAGGAGAGCGACCGTGTGCTGACCCGCGCCGGTCTGCTCCGGATCACCGGCGGGCGCCGCACCGCCCTCGTGTCCGGCCTCGACAGCGCCGAGCTGTGGCGCCAGTGGCACGAGGAACGCGGGCAGTGGCACCACGGCGACCACCAGCGGGCCCACGTCGACCTGGTCGAATCCTGCCTCCGCGCGCTGCCCGACGTCCTCGTCGGAGCCCGCCCCGCCACCGAGATCCTCTTCCCCGGCTCGTCGCTGTCCCGGGTCGAGGGCATCTACCGCGGTGACCCCATCGCCGACTACTTCAACGACCGGCTCGCCGAACTCCTCGCCGACGCCGTGCGCCGCTGGGGTACGGCCGACCCCGCACGACGGCTGCGCATCCTGGAGGTCGGCGCCGGGACCGGCGCCACCAGCGCCCGGGTCCTGCGGGCCCTCGCACCGCTGAGCGACCGCATCGAGGAGTACTGCTACACCGACCTGTCCAAGGCGTTCCTGTTCCGCGCCGAGGAGCAACTCCTCCCGGACCACCCCTACCTGACGACCCGAATCCTCGACGCCGAGCGTCCGCCCGGCGAACAGGGCCTGCAGCCCGGCTCCTTCGACATCGTCGTGGCCACCAACGTCCTGCACGCCACCGCCGACATCACCCGGACCCTGCGCAACGTCAAGGCGGCCCTGCGGCCCGGCGGCCTGCTCTTCCTGAACGAGATGAGCCGCAACACGCTCCCGGCCCACCTCACCTTCGGGCTGGTCGACGGCTGGTGGCGGACCCGGGACGCCGAGCTGCGCATCCCCGGCAGCCCGGTGCTCAGCCCCGACCGCTGGCTCGACGTACTGGACCGGGAAGGCTTCCGCACGGCGCTCCAGCCCGAGCCGGAGGCGCACGCCCTGGGCCAGCAGCTCACCGTCGCCGAGAGCGACGGGCTGTTCCGGGTACCGCGCACGCCGGCCGCCCCCGGCAGCCCCCGGCCGGAGCGGACGCCGCCGGTGTCCGCCGGCACCGGTACGGACGGCACGCTGCGGGCGCGGACCACCGAGTACCTCTCAGGGCTGCTGCGCGAGGCACTGCGGCTGCCGGACGGGGACCTCGACCCGCACAAGGACCTGCACGACTACGGGCTCGACTCCATCCTGGTCTCCGGTCTGAACAACGCCCTCGCCCGGGACTTCGCGGACGTGGGCAGCACCCTCTTCTTCGAGCTGCGCACCCTGGACGAGCTGGTCGGCCACTTCCTCGCGACGCGGGAGAGCGAGCTGCGCGGGCTCTTCGGCAGCGCGCCGGCCATGTCGCCGGCACCCGCCGCGCAGTCGGTGTCCCCCGCGCAGTCGGTGTCCGCCGTGCCGCCCGGGCCCGCCGGGGAGTCCCGTGCCGACCGCACCACGCGCCGGGTCACCGAACTCGTCGCGGCCACCCTGCGGCTCGCCCCCGGCGAACCGTCGCCCGACGCCAACCTCTTCGACCTCGGCCTGGACTCCATCCTCGTCGTCCAGCTCAACAACGCCCTGAGCCAGGACTTCGAGGGGCTCGGCAGCACGCTCTTCTTCGACTGCCCGACCATCAGGGACGTCGTGGCCCGCCTCCTCGCGGAGCACCCCGAAGACCCCGAACACGCAGAAGACGCAGAACACGCCGAGAGCGCCGGGAGCGCCGAGCGTGCTGTGCCCTCCGAGCACGCCGAGCGTCCGGAGCACGCAGCGCAGACGGCACGCCCGCAGCGCGCCGAACAGCCCGGCCGCCCCGAGCTCGCCGCGGCCGCCGCACGGCCCTCCGGTGACATCGCCATCATCGGTCTGGCCGGCCGCTACCCGCAGGCCGACAGCGTCGCCGACCTCTGGGAGAACGTCCGCGAGGGCAGGAACTGCACGGCCCCGTACCCGGCCGACCGCTGGTGGGTGAACTGGGACGAGGAAGGGCGCCGCCGCCCGCACGGCGGCTTCCTGGACGACGTGGCCTCCTTCGACGCGGAGTACTTCGGGGTGCCCGCGGACGAGGCGGCGGCCATGGACCCCCAGGAGCGGCTGTTCATCGAGACGGTCCACAGCTGCCTCCAGGACGCCGGCTACACGGCCGACGCCCTCAACCGGCACGGCAGGGTCGGTGTCTTCGCCGGCGTCATGAACTCCACGTACAACGGCCGCACCGCCTACTCGTCGATCGTGAACCGCACCTCCCACCTGTTCGACTTCCAGGGTGCCAGCATCGCCGTCGACACGGCCTGCTCCTCCTCGCTCACCGCCGTCCACCTGGCCGTGGAGAGCCTGCGCAGCGGTGACACCGACTGCGCCGTCGCGGGCGGGGTCAACCTGCTGCTGAACGCGGACCACTTCGACGTCCTCGCCGAGCACGGCCTGCTGTCCGAGGGGGACCGGTGCCGGCCCTTCTCGGAACACGCCGACGGCTTCCTCGCGGCCGAGGGAGTGGGCGCCGTACTGCTGCGGCCCCTCCAGGACGCGCTGGACGACGGCGACCACGTGTACGCGGTCATCAAGGGCAGCGCGGTCAACGCGGGCGGACGCACCAGCCGGTACAGCATGCCCAGCCCGCGGGCGCAGCGGGACGTTGTGGCGCGCGCCCTGGAGAAGGCGGGCGTGACCCCGGCCACCGTCAGCTACGTCGAGGCCCACGGCACGGCGACCGCTCTCGGAGACTCCATCGAGATCTCCGCGCTGTCCCGCGCGTTCGGGAGCGACCGGGAGGGCCAGTACTGCGCGGTCGGCTCGCTCAAGTCGAACCTGGGGCACTGCGAGAGCGCCTCGGGCCTCGCGGGCCTGACCAAGGTCCTCCTGCAGCTGCGGCACGGACAGCTCGCGCCCTCGATCAACGCCGAGGAACTCAACACGGGCATCGTCTTCCACCGGTCGCCGTTCCGCGTGCAGCGTGAACTCGCCCCCTGGGCACCGACGGACGCCGAGGGACGGCCCCTGCCGCGCCGCGCCGGAATCTCCTGCTTCGGCGCGGGCGGCTCGAACGCACATCTGATCATCGAGGAACACCGTGGAGGCGGCGACGTGGCCCCGGCGCTGGAGCACCCGCACGACGAGCCCTGCCTGGTGCCGCTGTCGGCGCGGACCCCGGAGGAACTGCGGGCGGTGACCGGGCGCCTGGCGGACTTCCTCGCCGACCCGGCCCGCGCCGCCCACCCGGTTTCGCTGCGCGACCTCGCCCACACCCTTCAGGTCGGCCGGGACGAACTGCCCGTCCGGCTGGCGTACGTGGTGCGCTCGGTCGCGGAACTCGCCGCACGCCTCACCGAGTTCCGGGAGACGGGGACGGCGGGCGCCGACGCGTACGCCGACCTCACCGGTGAACCGCGTCCCGGCCCCGGCCGTTCCGACGGGCCTGCGGGCACCGGCACCGACCCGTACGAGACGGCCCGGAGGTGGCTCGCGGGCGCCGCCGTCTCCTGGGACACGCTGTACGCCGGCCGCCCGGCGCGGCGGGTCAGCCTGCCCACGCACCCGTTCCGGCGCACCCCGCACTGGCACACCCGGCCGGGCCCCGCGGCGGCCCCCGCACCGGACCGCGCGGTCCCCGCCCCGGCCGGTAAGGCCGGCGCGCCCACCGGACCGGACTCCGCCCCGCCCGGCCCGGAGGGCGTGCGCCACTGGCTGCGCCGGGCCGTCGCGGCGCACCTCGGCTGCGACCCCTCCCAGGTGCCCACCGACCGCGACCTCACCGCGGCCGGCCTGTCCTCCATGGCGCTCGTCCGGCTGGGCCGGCAGATCCAGGACCTCGACGCGGACTTCGACACCGCGCTGCTCTTCGAGTACGGCACGGTCGACGCACTCGCCGCCCACCTGACCGGGCGGGGCGTCACCGCCCCCACCGCCCGGCAGACCGCCGACGGCGGGGTACGGCACCCCACCGCCACCGCCACCGCCACCGCCCCCGCGGTCCTGCGGCACCCGCTCACCGAGGGCCAGCAGGGGCTGTGGGCCCTGCACAAGGCGGCACCGGAGGCCGGGGTCTACAACGTGCCGCTGTGCTTCCGGGTGACCGGGCCCGACGTGGCGGCGCTGCGCGGCGCCTTCGACGCCGTACGCGACCGGCACGCCGTCCTGCGCGGAGCCGTCCGGGAGGAGCACGGCCGCCTGCTGCTCGTGGAGGCCCCCGCGGAGGGACCGTGGCTGACCGAGCACGACCTCACCGCCCGGGGCGAGTCCGAGGTCCTGGAGCGTGTCCGCGCCTCGGCCAAGGCGCCGTTCGACCTGGAGCGCGGCCCCCTGTGCCGGATCGCCGTGTTCCACGGGCCGGGCGGGGACTCCTGGGTGCTGCTGAACGCCCACCACCTCGTCCTCGACGGCGCCTCGGCCGTCGTCCTGGTGAAGGAACTGCTCACCGCCTACCAGGCGCGCGTGGACGGCACGGAAGCCGACGCCTTCCCGCCCACCGCCGCCTACGCGGAGTTCGTCGCGCTGGAGGAGGCCGGCCTGCGCGCCCCGGACGCCGACGCCCGGCTCGCCTACTGGCGCGACCGGCTGACTCCGCCGCTGCCCGCGCTCGCGCTGCCCACCGACCGGCCGCGCTCCGCGCACCCCGGCCCCGTGCGCGGGGCCACCGCCACCCGGCGCCTGTCGCCGGAGCTGGCGGAGCGGATCACGCGGGCCGCCCGCGACCACCGCCTCTACCCGTCGGCGCTGTTCCTCGCGGCCTACCAGGTGCTGCTGAGCCGGTACACCCAGCAGAACGACGTGATCGTGGGCGCGGCCGTGAACACCCGGCCCGCACAGGGATTCGCCGCGACCGTCGGCCACTTCGTGAACATGATGCCGGTGCGCACCCGCGTCAGCCCGGCCGAACCCTTCGCCGGCCTCGCCGCGGACGTCCAGAAGACCCTGGTCGAGGGCCTCGCCCACCCCTGCCCCTTCCCGGCGCTGGTACGCGGACTCGGCCTGTCCGGCACCGGCACACCGGTCTTCACCTGCGCCTTCATGTACCAGGACTGGTACGAGGACGTGACCGCGCCCGCCCCCTCCTTCCGGTACGTCGAGGGCATCCATCAGGAGGGGGAGTACGAACTCGTCCTGGAGGTCGTCGCACCCGGCGGACACGGCCCCGGCCTCGCCGTCAACTGCAAGTACGACGCCGCCCTGTTCGACCCGGAGACCATCGAGCAACTGCTGCGCCAGTACGAGCAGTTGCTGCGCACCGCGTCGGACGCCCCCGGCCTGCCCGTGGACGAGTGCTCCATGCTGTCCCCCGAGGAGCGGCACACCCTGACCGTGGAGTGGAACGCCACCCGGGTGGAGCAGCCCGACCGGTGCGTGCACGAGCTCTTCGCCGGACAGGCCGCGCGTACCCCGGACGCCGTGGCGGTGGTGAGCGGCGCCGACACGCTCACGTACGCCGAACTGGACGCCCGCGTGACCCGGTTCGCCGGCCGTCTGGCGGCGCTGGGCGTCGGCCCCGGCAGCCTCGTCGCCGTCTACATGGAGCGCTCCGCCGAGCTGCTGGTCGCGCTGCTGGGCACGATGCGGGCGGGCGGCGCCTACATCCCGCTCGACCCGGGTTATCCCGGGGACCGTCTGGCGTACATCCTCGCCGACTCCCGGCCGCGGGTCGTGGTCTCCGACTCGGGACTGCACGGCCGGCTCCGGGAACTGACGACGGCGGCGACCGCGCCCCACGTCGTCCTGATCGACGAGGAGCACGGTGACGACACCCCGGGGGCCGGCCCGCGGCACGTCGGCGGAGCCGACCTGGCCTACGTCATCTACACCTCGGGCAGCACCGGCGACCCCAAGGGCGTGATGGTGCCGCACCGGGCCCTCACCAACTTCCTGTGCGCGATGGCCCGCAGGCCCGGACTGACGGCGGACGACCGGATGCTCGCGGTCACGACGCACAGCTTCGACATCGCCGCGCTCGAACTGTTCCTGCCGCTCGTCACCGGCGCCCGCTGCCACATGTCCGACCCCGCCACCGCGCGGGACCCCGAACGCCTCAAGGAGCTGATCGGCACCGCGCGGCCGACGGTGATGCAGGCGACCCCGTCGACCTGGACGATGCTGTTCCACGCCGGGTGGACCAACGAGGAACGCGTGCGCGTCCTGTGCGGGGGCGAGGCGCTGCCGGAGACCCTGCGCGAACGGTTCGCCGGACTCGGCTGCGAGGCGTGGAACCTGTTCGGACCGACCGAGACCACGGTGTGGTCCACCGCCGGGCGGATCGAGCCGCACCGGCGCGTCACCATCGGCCGGCCCATCGACAACACGCGGATCCACCTCCTGGACGAGCGGGGGCGGCTGGTGCCCGCCGGTGTGCCCGGCGAGCTGTGCATCGCGGGGGACGGACTCGCCCTCGGCTACCTCGGCAAGCCGGAACTCACCGCCGAGCGCTTCCCCGAGAACCCCTTCGCACCCGGCACCCGGCTGTACCGCACGGGCGACCTGGCGCGCCGGCTCAGCGACGGCTCCCTCGAATGCCTGGGCCGCATCGACTCCCAGGTCAAGATCCGTGGCTTCCGCGTCGAACTCGGCGAGATCGAGCACGTCCTGGCCGGCCACCCGGCCGTCCGCGAGTGCGCGGTCGTGGCGCGCACCCAGTCCGCGAGCAGGCAGCTCGTGGCGTACTACACCCGAGCGGCCGCGACCGGGACGTCCGCCGGCGAACTCGCCGCGCACCTGCGGCGCCGACTGCCCGACTACATGGTTCCGCCGTTCCTCCTGCCCGTCGACCGGCTGCCCCGGACGCCGAACGGCAAGGTGGACCGCAAGGCGCTGGAGGAACGCGACGTGACGCTGCCCGGGGGAGCGGAACCCGCCGCACCGGCCTCTCGACCGGACTCCGCACCGGCCTCCCGGCCGGAATCCGCAGTCGACTCCGCTCCGAGCTCGGCACCGGTCGGGTCGGCCGTCGCGCGGCCCACCGTCGTACCCCGCGATGCCGCCGTACCCGCCGATGCCGCCGTACCCGACGAGGCCGACGTGCTCGCGCTCTGGCGTGACGTCCTCGGCGTGGGCAACCTCCGCCCCACGGACGCGTTCCTCGACGCCGGCGGCAGTTCGGTGCTGGCCGCCGTGCTCGCCGACCGCGCGGGCAGGCGGTACGGGCTGCCCTTCGGCGCCGCCGAGGTCTTCAAGTGCGTCAGCGCGCGCGGCATGAGCGAGCACCTGACCGCCCTCGGCACGGCCCCCGCGCAGCCGGACCCCGCCGGAAGGCGCGCGCCGGCTCCCGCCGCCCCCCTGACCGCGACGCCCGCCCACCTCGGGGACAGCGTCGCCGTCATCGGCGTCTCCTGCCGGCTGCCGGGCGCCGACGACCACCACGCGTTCTGGCGCAACCTCGTCGCCGGCCAGGAGAGCGTGGAGTTCTTCTCCGAGCGGGAACTGCGCCGCCTCGGCGTGGACGAGGAACTGATCGCCCACCCGGACTACGTGCCGGTACGGTCCTCGATGCGCGGCAAGGGGAACTTCGACCCGGAGTTCTTCCACGTCACACCCCGTGACGCGGAGCTGATGGACCCGCAGCTGAGGCTGCTCCTCCAGCATTCCTGGAAGGCGGTGGAGGACGCCGGCCACCTGCCGGGCGACATCGCCGACGCGGCCGTGTACATGTCCACGAGCAACGCCCTGTACCAGGCACCGCTCGCCGGCCCCGGCGCCCGGCGCGACTCCGAAGGCCTCGTCGCCTTCCTCCAGGCCCAGCCCGGCACCATCCCCACGACCATCTCGCACCGGCTCGGCCTGCGGGGCCCCAGCCTGTACGTGCACAGCAACTGCTCCTCCTCCCTGGCCGGCCTGGCCCTCGCGGTGCAGTCCATCCAGTCCGGGCAGACCCGGCACGCCCTGGTCGGCGGCGCGAGCGTGTACGGCGAGCACGCCGTCGGCTACCTCCACGAGGAGGGCATGACACTCTCCGCGGACGGGCACTGCAAGCCCTTCTCGGCCGACGCCGACGGCATGGTCGGCGGCGAGGGCGTCGTCGTCCTGCTGCTGAAGGACGCGGCGTCGGCGGTGCGCGACGGCGACCACGTCTACGCGCTGCTGCGTGGCGTCGGGATGAACAACGACGGTGACCGGAAGGCCGGCTACTACGCCCCCAGCGTCAGCGGCCAGACCGAGCTGATCTCGGCGGTCCTCGACCGCACCGGGGTGCACCCGGAGACCATCGCCTACCTGGAGGCCCACGGCACCGGCACCCGCCTCGGCGACCCCATCGAGGTGATGGCGGTCTCCGAGGCCTACCGGCGGCACACCACCAGGACGGGCTTCTGCGGCATAGGCTCCGTCAAGTCCAACCTGGGCCACCTCGACGCCGCCGCGGGCCTTGCGGGCGTCCTCAAGACCGCGCTGGTCCTCGGCAACCGCCTGGTGCCCCCGACCGTCAACCACAGCGCGCCCAACCCGCGGATCGACTTCGCGTCCTCGCCCTTCCACGTCGTGGACCGGCTCACCGAACTCACTCCCGCGAACGGCCCGCTGCGAGCGGCCGTCAGCTCCTTCGGCATCGGCGGCACCAACGTCCACGCCATCCTGGAGGAAGCCCCGCCCGCCCCGGCGGACGAGGAGGCCCCCGCCCCCGGACCGCGGCTCGTGCCGCTTTCCGCGGCCAGGCCGGAGAACCTCCGGCGCTACGCCCGTGACCTCGCCGACCGGCTCGCCGCACCGTACGGCACCCGTCCCGGCCGACGGCTCGCCGACGTGGCGTACACCCTCCAGGTCGGCCGCACCGCCCTGGCGGAGCGTGTCGCGTTCGTGGTGCGCGACCTGGACGAACTCGTCGAGGCACTGGAGGAGTTCGCCGTCGGCCGCGACCACACCGCGTGCGTGCGCGGCTCCCTGAGCGTGTCCCCGGGGCTGCTCGACCAGGACGACCTGCGCGTACTCACCGGCCGCTGGCTCGCCGAGGGCCGGCTGGACAAGCTCGCCCGCCTGTGGGCCGACGGCGGCTCGGTGGACTGGCACGCGCTGCACACGGGGGAGCGCCGGCCGCGCCGGACCAGCCTGCCGACGTACCCGTTCAGCGAGGAGTACCACTGGCTGGGCGCGGGCCCGGCGGAAGCGGAGCCTGCGGAAGCGGGCCCGGCGGGAGCCGGCCCGGGGGAACCGGAGGCGCGGGAGCACGACGCTGCCGACGCGCAGGTGCACTTCTCCGCGGAACGCTGGGTACCGCAGGCCGCGGCAGGCACCCCCGCGGCAGGTGACCAGGTCGTCCTTTGCTTCCTGTCCGGACAGGAAGCGCAGCGGGAGTACGCCAGGGAACTGCGCGAGCGTGCCCCCGGCGTACGGCCCGTGTTCGTCGGCCGCGCGGGCTCCGGTGACGACGGCGGCGGCCGCCTCGCCGATCCCGGGAACGAGGACGCGCTGCGGCGCGTCCTGGCGGAGGCCGCCGACGCGCACGGGCGCGTCGACGCCGTCCACTACCTCTGGCCGGCCGAACACGTGCCCGGCGAGTCCCTGCTGGAGGAGCCCTGGCGCGTGGCCACCCTGGTGCGCGCCCTGGCCGGCACCCGGACGCCGGTGCCCCGCGTCCTCGTCGCCGGGCACTTCCGCGACGCGGAGGAAGAGGCCGTCCTCGACTCCCTGATCGGCTACGAGCGGTCCCTCGCCGAGCTGCTGCCCGGCACCTCACTGCGCGTGGTCATGCACGAGGGAGAGGCGTCCCCCGCCCGCTGGGCCGGCCTGCTGCTCGCCGAGCAGCTCCAGGAGCGGCCGGTCAGCGCCCTGTACCGGGCCGGTGCACGCCATGTGTGCCGGGTGGAGCCGGTCGACGTCGCCACGGCGCCCGGCGCACGCCCCGGCCTGCGCACCGGCGGCACCTACCTCGTCACCGGCGCGTTCGGCGGGCTCGGCCGACGCGTCGCCGAACACCTGGCGCACCGGTACCGCGCGAACCTGGTCCTCGTCGGCCGCTCCGCGCCGCTGCCCGCCGACGAGGACTGGATCCGGACGCTGCGCCGGCACGGCACGGACGTCGTCCGCCACCGGCTCGACATGAGCGACCCGCACGCCGTGACCCGGCTGCTGGCCACGCTGCCCGCGCTCGACGGGGTCCTGCACGCCGCGGGCACGGCGGACGCCGTCGCGCTGCCCGACAAGACGCGCGCGTCGTTCGAGAAAGTCCTCGGTCCGAAGCTGCACGGCACCCTCGCGCTGGACCGCGCACTGCGCGACGCCCCCCGCCCGCCGGCCTTCGTGTGCCACTTCTCGTCGAGCGCGGCCGTCCTCGGAGACTTCGGCAGCTGCGACTACGCGGTGGCCAACCGCTTCCAGGCGGCGTACGCCCGCGCTCTGCGCGACGACGCGTCGCCGGTGGCGACGATCGCCGTGCAGTGGCCCCTGTGGACGGACGGCGGGATGGGAGCCGCCGCCCAGCGGGGCAGCGCCGACACCTACCTGGCCGCCACCGGCCAGCGGCCCCTGGACGGTGCGCAGGGTCTCGCCGTGCTGGAGCGGCTGCTGACGGCGGGACACCCGGCACCCCTGGTGCTGCACGCCCCGGCGGCGCGGGCCGCGGCGCTCGTCCGCCGTGCCGTCGAACCGGCGGCCGTGACCGAACGGCATGCCGCGCGGCCGTCCTCCGTTCCGGCGCGCCCGGCAGCGGAACGGAACGGTGCCGGAGCCGTCCCGGCGGCACCGCGGCCGGACCTCGCCGCGACCGTCCGTGAGGTCGTCCTGGAGTGCCTGAAGCTTCCGGCCCACCGGCTCGACGACCGCACCGCCTTCGTCGACCTGGGTCTGGACTCGCTGCGCCTGACCCAGCTCGCGCACCAGCTCTCGGAGCGCCTCGGCGTGCGACTGCTGCCGACCGTGCTGTACGACCACCCGACGGTTGAGCGCCTGGCCGGGCATCTGGCCGCGGCGGCCCCCGCCGACGCACGGCCCGGCGTCACCGCCCGGCGGGAGACGGCCACGGCGTCCGTCGCCACGCAGCCGCCCGCCCCGGTGCCCGCCGGCCGCGAGGAGCCGGTCAGCGCGCAGCCGCCCGTCTCCGTGCCCGCCGGTCGCGACGCGTCGGTCAGCGAGCGGCCGCCCGCCCCGGTGGCCGCCGGCCGGGACGAGCCCGTCGCCGTCATCGGCATGAGCGGCATCTTCCCCGGCTGCCGCTCGGTCGCCGAGTTCTGGGACGCGCTCGCCGAGGGCCGGGACATGGTCACGCGGCTGCCCGCCGTGCGCTTCGGCGACGCCCCGGCCCCGGACGGCCCCGACGACCGCTACCCCTGGATGGGCAGCATCGACTGGGCGGACGAATTCGACGCCGGCTTCTTCGAGTTCGCGCCCAAGGAGGCCCGGACCCTCGATCCGCGCCAGCGCCATCTGCTCCAGGAGTGCTGGAAGGCGCTGGAGGACGCCGCCCTGGGCGCGGAGGAACTGAAGGGCCGCCGCGTCGGCGTGTTCGTCGGCGTGGAGCAGGGCGACTACCAGCTGCTGGTGAAGGACGCCGGCAACGTCACCTCCAACCACGACGGCGTCCTTGCCGCCCGGCTGTCGTACTTCCTGGACCTCAAGGGCCCGGTGCTGGCGGTCAACACGTCCTGCTCGTCCGGCCTCGTGGCGCTGCACCAGGCGTGCACGAGCCTGCGGCAGAAGGAGTGCGACATCGCCGTGGTCGCCGCGGCGAACCTCGTCCTCACCCCCGAGGCGCTCGCGGCGATGGACAAGGCGGGCATGCTGTCCCCCGAGGGACGCTGCTTCACGTTCGACCAGCGCGCCGACGGCATGGTCCCCGGTGAGGCGGTCACGGCCCTCGTGCTGCGCCCGCTGGACGCGGCCGAGGCGCACGGCGACCCGGTGCGCAGCGTGATCGTGGCGAGCGGCCTCAACTACGACGGCCGCACCAACGGCATCACCGCGCCCGCCGGAGAGGCCCAGCGCGAACTGGTCGAGTCCGTCCAGGAGCGGGCCGGTATCGACCCGCGGGACCTCGGTCTCGTCGTCGCGCACGGAACGGGCACGAAACTCGGCGACCCGGTCGAGGCGAACGCGCTGCGCGCCGCGTTCCACGCCCGCGGCGCCGCGGGCGCGGGACAGTTCTGCGCGCTGACCTCCACCAAGACGAACTTCGGCCACACCTTCGCCGCCTCCGGCCTGGTGGGCCTGATGTGCCTGTCCGAGTCGGTCCGCAGGGGAGTCATCCCGGCGAGCCTGCACTACCGCGACGGCAACGAGTACATCGACTGGAGCGACAGCCCGTTCTACGTCAACACCGCCACGAGGCCGTGGGTGACGGAGGGCCGGCCGCGCATGGGCGCGGTCAGCGCGTTCGGCATGAGCGGCACCAACGCCCATGTCGTCGTACGCGAGCACACCGGCCCCGCCCCGGTGCGCGCCCCGCGTGCCACCAGCCATCTGCTGCCCCTGTCGGCCAAGACCCTGGAGGCACTGGGCGAGCTGGTGGACCGCCTCCTCGACCGGATCGACAGCGGCGGACTGCGGGACGCCGACCTGCCGCAGCTGAGCCGGACGCTGTTCGGCGGACGCCACCACTTCCGGCACCGCTGCGCGGTCGTCGTGGGCACCCTCGACGAGGCCGCGGAGCTGTGGCGCACCTGGCGCGCCGACGGGAACACGTCCCACCCGGCCTGGTTCGCGGGCACGGTGGCCCGTGACTTCTCCGCGGACACCGACGGCGACTCCGTGGCCGCCTGGACCGCCCGGGCAGGGGAAGCCGGGCCGGACGCCACGGAGCGCAGCACGGCCCTGACCGCGCTGGCCCGCCTCTACGTGGCCGGCCACGACATGTCCTGCCCGGACCCGGCCCCGGCCGGCGGACCCCGTCCGGTCCGGCTGCCCCTGCCCACCTACCCCTTCGCCCGGACCCGCTACTGGGTACGGCGGGAAGCCGCCGCCCCCGAGCCCGCCGAGCCGAAGACCCCTGCCTCCGACCCCGCCGAGCCGAAGACCCCCGCCTCCGCGACCGTGATCCCGGAGGCCCCCGCCTCCGAGCGCGCCGTCGCGAAGACCCCCGCCGTCCCGGCTCCGCGTGAGACGCCCCACGGGCCGGCCGTCCGGCGCGTCGTCCTCACCGACGTGACACGGCTGCCCCACCGGATCGACGACAGCGCCGCCGCGCGGCCCCGCACGGTGACGCTGACCGCGCTCACGCCCCCGCCCGCCTCACCCGCTCCCGCGACGGAACAGCCGGCCCCCGCCCCGCGACCGGTCACCCTGGACCACGACATCCTGGACGACCTGAAGTCGGCGGCGGACATCGACTTCGGCGGCATGGTGGCGACCCTGAACCGCACCGGGGTCATGGTGGAGCACCTGATCCCCTACTCCTCGGACTTCGCCGAGTACGCCGGAGGGTGCGGCGGCGAGGTGCTCGACCTCGGCTGCGCGTACGGCGTCGCCAGCATCGCGGCGCTGGAGCGCGGGGCCCGCGTCGTCGCGCTGGACATGGAGCGCAAGCACCTGGACATCCTCGGACAGCGTGTCACCGAAGAGGCCCGCGACCGGCTGACCCTGCAACAGGGCGTGCTGCCCGACGTCGACTTCGCCGACGGCCGCTTCACGGCGGTGCACGCCAGCCGCGTCATGCACTTCCTCGGCCCGGACGACGTCCGGCTGACGCTGCGCAGGATGTTCCGCTGGCTGACGCCCGGCGGGAAGGTGTTCCTGAGCACGGACTCGCCCTACTTCGGTTACTGGGCCTCCAAGGCGGCCGAGTACGAGGAGCGCAGGCGGGCCGGTGACCCCTGGCCCGGCTACATCCCCGACGTCGCCGCCCACTTCGACCCCGCGCACGTCGTCGGCGGGCCGAGCCTGATCAACGCGCTCGACCCGGAGGTGTTCCGCAGGGAGTGCGAGGCCGCGGGGTTCGTCGTGGAGCGCGCCGGGTACTTCGGCGCGGTCGGCGTGGACGAGGGCGCCTACGGGGCGCCCGGCCCGGACATGGAGCACGTGGGCATCATCGCGCGCAAGCCGGAGCACACCCCCGGCGACGCGTCCGGAGAGGTCGTGCGCAGCGCCGACGGCCTCCCCGTCAACCACCGGGTGCGCGGCGGACGCCCCGGCGCCCCCGCCCTGGTGTTCGTCCACGGCCTCGGCTGCGACCAGTCGTACTGGGACCGCCAGGCCGAGCACTTCGCCGGGGACTTCACCGTCGTCACCCTCGACCTCGCCGGGCACGGCCGGTCCGGGCGTGAGCGGCGGCGCTGGACCGTCGAGGCGTTCGCCGCCGACGTGGCGGCCGTCGTGGACCACGTCGGCGCCCAGGAGGTGATCCTCGTCGGCCACTCGCTGGGCGGCCCCGTCATGCTGGCCGCGGAACCCCTGCTGACCGGGCGGGTCCGGGGCATGATCGGTGTGGACACCCTGCACACCTTCGACCCCCGGCCGCTCAGCGACGCACAGATCGACCGGTTCGTCCGGACGTTCGCCGAAGACCCGGTCCGTGCCGAGGAACTGTTCCTCGACGCGCGCCGGGCGGACCTGATCGAGCTGGTGGAGCGGACCCGCGCGCACGTCGGCGCGGACATCGTGTCGGCGGCCTTCCGTGAGATGCTGACGTACCTTCAGCGGCTGCCGCACCACCCCGCCGTCCCGCTCGTCCTGGTCAACTCGACCTCGTGGATGCCGACGGACACGGACTCGGCCGCGCGCCGCGGGGTCGAGGTCGAACTCGTCGAGGGCGTCGGGCACTTCGCGATGCTGGAGGACCCCGACGCGCTCAACGCGTCGTTGGCCAGGCACGTCCGCCGCATCACCGGAGCCACTCCGGAAGCCGCTGCCGCTCCCGGCGGGCGGGCCGGGGCGGGCGGGGGCGAGGCGCGATGAGCCGGTCCTCAGGTACTAGGATGCGCAGCGAGAGTGACCTGCGGCGGTTCTTGCAAGAGACGCTGGGCGGCGTCCTGGGAACCGATCTGACCTCCAGCCCCGACCACCTCCCCCTCGTGGAGCTGGGCCTGGACTCGATCTCCTGCGTCGTGTGGCTGCGCGAGATCAACCGTGCCCTCGGGCTGTCCCTCACGGTGGCCGAGGTGTGCGGTCACCCCACGTTCGGCGAGCTGGCCGCCCTGATCGAGGGCGTCATGGGAGATCTGATGAGTGCCACCACCCCCCGGTCCTCGGCTGCCCGCGTCGACGGCACGCGTGGGCGCGACGCCATCGCCGACCATGTGCGGCAGAGCCTCGCGGAGGAGCTGGAGCTGCCCGTCGCGGACGTCGCCGACGACGTTCCCTTCGTCGAACTGGGCCTGGACTCCATCACCGGCGTGACATGGACGCGCAAGCTGAACACGCACTTCGGTCTCGCGCTCTCCGCCACCCAGGTCTACAGCCACCCCACGGTCGCGGACCTGGCCGCGCACGTGGCCGACTGCCTGGAGGACACGGCCGGCGCGCCCGAGCCCGCTTCCCAGGCCGCCTCCGAGACCCCCGCCGCCCCCGCGTCCGGGGCCGCCGAGGACGCGCTGACCGGCTGGCTCCGGGAGAGTCTCGCCAGGGAACTCGAACTCGCCGAGTCCGACATCGACGACGACACGCCCTTCGTGGAGCTGGGCCTGGACTCCATCACGGGCGTCACCTGGACCAGGTCCGTCAACACCCGCCTCGGCCTCGCGCTCTCCGCCACCACGGTCTACGGCCACCCGACCATCGCCGAACTGGCCGCGCACCTGACACGGGAACACGGGGCGTCACTGCCCGCGCCGACGGCTGCCGGCGAGGAGAGCCCGGCCGGGACGAGCCCGGCCGAGGGGCTGGCCGGGGACGTGGAGCGGGTTCCGGTCGAGGAGCCGGTCCCCGTGGAGGAGCCGGTCCCCGCAGAGGCCGAGGTCCCGGCCGACGCCCCGGCGCCCCCCGCACGCCCTGCCCCTGCCCCTACCCGTGCCTCTTCCCCCGCCCCCGCTGCCCCCGACCGCGCCCCCCGCCCGTCCGTCGACCTCGTGGACATCGCCGTCATCGGCATGTCCGGGGCCTTCCCCCAGGCCGCCGACGTGGACGAGTTCTGGGCGAACATCGTCACCGGCCGGGACTGCGTGACCGAGGTGCCGCCCTCCCGCTGGGCCGTGGACCGGTTCTACGACGAACGGCCCGGGACGCCCGGCAAGTCGTACAGCAAGTGGATGGGCGTCCTGGAGAACGCGCACCACTTCGACCCCCTGTTCTTCGCCCTCTCGCCCGCCGAGGCCGAGGCGATGGACCCGCAGCAGCGCCTCCTGCTCCAGGAGAGCTGGCGCTGCGTCGAGGACGCCGGGCACAACCCCGAGACCCTCTCGGGCTCGCGCTGCGGCGTCTTCATCGGCTGCTCGGTCAACGGCTACGGCGGCCGGGTCGACGAGAGCGGGCTGAGTGCCCACCAGAACCTGGGCACCAACAGCGCGATCACGGCCAGCCGGATCTCCTACACGCTGAACCTCAAGGGCCCGTGCCTGTCCATCGACACCTCGTGCTCGTCGTCCCTCGTGGCGCTCGCCGCCGCCTGTGACAGCCTCTGCCTGGGCGACAGCGACACCGCGCTGGCCGGCGGCGTCTGGGTGATCCCGGGCCCCGGCGTCCACGTGGCGATGAGTCAGCTGCGCGCCCTGTCGCCGACCGGACGCTGTCACGCCTTCGACGACCGGGCGGACGGGTTCGTCCCCGCCGAGGGCGTCGGCATGCTCCTGCTGAAGCGGCTCCCGGACGCGCTGGCGGACGGCGACCGGATCCATGCCGTCGTCAAGGGCTGGGGCGTGGGCCAGGACGGCCGCTCCAACGGCATCACCGCGCCGAACGCCGACGCCCAGGCCGCGCTCCAAGGGCGGGTGTACGACAGGTTCGGCATCGACCCGTCCGACATCGAACTGGTCGAGGCGCACGGCACGGGCACGGCCCTCGGCGACCCCGTGGAGATCGACGGCCTCGTACAGAGCTTCGGCGCCCGCACCGACCGCACCGCGTACTGCGCCATCGGCTCGGTCAAGAGCAACATCGGCCACAGCGCCTGCGCGGCGGGCGTCGCGGGCACCCTCAAGGCCGTACTCGCCCTGAAGCACGCCACGCTGCCCCCGACCATCCAGTACGACCGGCTGAACGCGCACATCGACCTCAGCGGCACACCGTTCTACGTGAACACCGAGGAACGCGCGTGGCCGGACCGGGGCAGGCCCCGGCTCGCCGCGGTGAGCTCCTTCGGCTACAGCGGCACCAACGCCCACGTCGTGCTCGCGGAGGCCCCGCCGAGCCCGGCTCGGGCCGCCGGGCGGGAGGCGCCCGGCGCCCGGCTCGTCGCCCTGTCGGCGCGTACCGAGACGCAACTGCGCGACCAGGCGCGGCGGCTGCTCGACCACCTGCGCACCCACCCGCAGGAGAGCCTGCGCGCCCTGAGCTGCACGCTGCTGCTGGGCCGCAAGCACTTCCGGCACCGCCTGGCGCTGGTCGCCGACAGCACCGCGCAGGTGACCGAGACGCTGGAGAACTGGCTGCGCACCGGCGCCGACCCCGCCGTACACCGCGGCGACCGCAAGCCCGAGCGGCCCGCGGGCGGCTTCCGCGGACAGCCGTCCGGCGCCGCCGACCAGGTCGGCCGACGGCAGCTCGAAGCGCTGGCCGAGCAGTACGCCGCGGGCCGTGCCCTGCCCTTCGACACCCTCTTCGAGACGGGCCGCCCCGCCAGGACCTCCCTGCCCACCTACCCCTTCGCGGCCGACCCCTACTGGCTGGACCCCGAACCCGCCCGCCCGGACGCCACCGTGCCGCAGGGCGAATCCCTGTGGCTGGAACCGCGCTGGGAGCCGGCCGGCCCGCCCGCCGCGGAACCAGGCGACGCCCCGGCCGACGGCCACGGGCACACGGTGTGGCTCGTCGGCGATGACCCGGACGGCTCGCTCGCCCGCGCGCTGCCCGCCCTCCTCCCGGCCGGTGCGGAACTGCGCGCGTTCCGCACCGGGACGGGCACGGCGGACGAGGACTACCAGCGGCTGACCCGCGCGCTCCTGACCGGGATACGCGCCCTGACCACGACCGGCGCCGCGCGCGACCACCTCCTCCAGGTCGTCGTGGCCGGGCAGGACGCGCCACGGGCCCGCCTCATGGCGGGTGTGTCCGGACTGCTGCGCACGGCCCGCCTGGAGCACCCCCGGCTGCGCGCCCAGTACGTCGAACACCTCGACGCCCCGACGGCAACGGCCCTCGACCGGACGGTCCGCGCGGCCCAGCGGCACCCCGGCGAGGCCGAGGTCCGCCGCACCGGTGGCGAGACGTACGTACGACGCCTCGCGCAACTCCCCGTGAACGCCTCCGCGGTCACGGCGGACGCGCCGTGGCGCGACGGCGGTGTCCACCTGATCACCGGCGGGCTCGGCGGGCTCGGGCTGCACCTCGCCCGCGACCTGGCGAGCGGCCTCACCGAGGGCGTGCTCGTCCTCGTGGGCCGCTCCGCGTCCGCGCCGGACACCGAGCGCACCCTCGCCGCGCTGCGCCGGCCCGGCCTCACGGTCGAGTACCGCCAGGCCGACCTGACCGACCGGGCCGCCGTCCGGGACCTCGTCGACGGCGTGCGCAGCCGTCATGGCGCGCTCCACACGATCGTGCACTGCGCGGGCGTCCTGCGCGACGGTCTCATCGCCGGCAAGCAGGACGCGGACGTCCACGCCGTCCTCGCCCCGAAGGTGCCGGGTGTCGTCCACCTCGACGAGGCCACCCGCGACCTGCCGCTGGACCGGTTCGTCGTCTTCTCCTCCAACGCGGCCGCGTTCGGCAGCGCCGGGCAGGCGGACTACGCGGCGGCCAACGGCTTCCTGGACGCCTACGTCGCCCACCGCAACGAACTCGCCGCGCGCGGCCTGCGCTCCGGCCGGGCCGTCAGCGTCAGCTGGCCGCTGTGGGCCGACGGCGGGATGCGGGTCGACGCCGCGGGCCTGGAGCGGCTGGCCCGGCTCGGCGTGACACCGCTGCCCACGCCGGACGGACTGCGCGCGCTGCACGCCCTGCTCGCCTCCGGCCGGGAGCGGATGCTGGTGCTGCACGGCGACCGGGAGACCCTGCTCACCCGTCTCGCGCCGCTCACCCGGCCGGCACCCGGGGCCGTGTCCCCGGCCGACTCGTCCCCGGACACCGCCGGTCCCGTGACCGCCCCCGTCGCCGACCCCTCCCGTGTCGCCGACCCCTCCCGTGTCGCCGACCCCTCCCGTGTCGCCGAGCCCGCCGGCCCGGACGCGGCGGGCTGGGAGCGCGTCCTGGTCGAGGAGATCGCCGCGCAGCTGGGTCTCCCGGCCGCGGAGATCGAGCCGGACGGCGAACTGGGGGAGTACGGCTTCGACTCGATCAGCCTCACCCAGCTGGCGGAGCGCCTGGGCGACCAGCACGGTCTGGCACTCGCCCCGACCGTCTTCTTCGAGCACCCCACCCCCCGCCGACTCGCCGCCCACCTCGCGGACCGGTACACGCCCGCCCCCTCCCGGACCACCGACCCGGCCCCGTCCCCGGCCACGGATCCGGCTCCCTCCGGGGTCACCGGGCCCGCCCCCCGCGGCACCGCGGACCTCGACGCCGTCATCGCCGCGGTCGCCGCGGAGGTGTCCGCCCAACTCGGTCTGCCCGTCGCGGAGATCGACGCGGACGAGGAGCTGGGGGAGTACGGCTTCGACTCGATCAGCCTCACCGAGCTGGCCGGCCGTCTGGGCGAACGCCACGGACTGACGCTCGCCCCGACCGTCTTCTTCGAGCACCGCACCCTGCGCGCCCTCGCCGCCCACCTCGTCGCCACCCACGGCGAGCAGCCGCTCCGCCTCAACGGCCCCGCCCGTACCGAACCCGGTACGGCCGCCGTGGAGACCCCCGGGGCCACCCGGGTGCGCGAGGGACGGGAACCGTCCGCCGTGCCCACCGGGCGCGAGACCGAGCCGATCGCCGTCATCGGCATGAGCGGCAGCTTCCCGCAGGCCCCGGACCTCACCGCGTTCTGGGACAACCTCCGGCAGGGCCGGGACTGCATCACCGAGATCCCCGAGGACCGCTGGGACTGGCGCGCCCTCCACGACGACCCGGCGTACGGATCCGGCCCGCGGCCGGTGCGCTGGGGCGGCTTCCTCGACGCCGTGGACCGCTTCGACCCGCTGTTCTTCGGCATCTCGCCGCGTGAGGCGACCGCCATGGACCCGCAGCAGCGACTCCTGCTCACCCACGTGTGGCAGGCGCTGGAGGACGCGGGGCACGCACCGTCGAGCCTGGCGGGCAGCGACACCGCCGTCCTGATCGGCACCGCGCCCAGCGGCTACGGCACCCTGCTGCTCGACGGGCAGCTCACCGGCGACGGTTACGCCGCCACCGGCGTCTCCGGCTCCGTCGGGCCCAACCGGGTCAGCTACCTGCTCGACCTGCACGGCCCCAGCGAGCCGGTCGAGACCGCCTGCTCCAGCTCCCTGGTCGCCGTCCACCGGGCCGTCGAACTGCTCCGCAGCGGAGCGAGCGACCTGGCGCTGGCGGGCGGGGTGAACACCATCGTCAGCCCGGACCTGCACATCGGCTACAGCCGCGCCGGCATGCTGTCCGAGGACGGCCGCTGCAAGACCTTCTCGGCACAGGCGGACGGCTACGTGCGCGGCGAGGGCGTCGGCATCCTCGTCCTCAAGCCCCTCTCCCTCGCCGAGCGCGACGGCGACCGCGTCCACGGCGTCATCCTGGCGACCGCGGAGAACCACGGCGGCCGGGCGCACTCGCTCACCGCGCCCAACCCCCAGGCACAGGCCGACCTGCTCACGACGGCCTACCGCCGGGCCGGGATCGACCCGCGCACCGTGACGTACGTCGAGGCGCACGGCACCGGCACCGAGCTGGGCGACCCCGTCGAAGTGGGCGCGCTCAAGACCGCGTTCGCCACGCTGCGCGACGAGGTTCCCGACAGCGTCGGCGAGCCCGCCCGCTGCGGCCTGGGCTCGGTCAAGAGCAACATCGGGCACCTGGAACTCGCCGCCGGTGTCGCGGGCATGATCAAGACCCTGCTGCAGATGCGCCACGGCGAACTGGTCGAGAGCCTGCACTGCCACGATCTCAACCCCTACCTCGACTTCACCGACAGCCCGTTCGACGTCGTGCGCGAACGCCGGCCCTGGCAGCGGCTGCGGGACGCCGACGGCACCGAGGTGCCGCGCCGCGCCGGCGTCAGCTCGTTCGGCTTCGGCGGGGTCAACGCCCATGTGGTCCTGGAGGAGTACCGGGGCCGAAGCCGCCGTGAGGAGCCCGCCGTCGACGCGACCCCGGAGCTGATCGTCCTCTCCGCCCGAACCCCCGGCGGGCTGGCCGCCCAGGCCCGCAACCTGCTGGCCCACCTCGATGACGACCGCATCGCCACGCCCCGCCTGACCGACCTGGCGTACACCCTGCAGACGGGCCGTGACGCCATGGAGGAGCGGCTCGCCACCCGGGTGTCCTCGCTCGCGGAGCTGCGCCGGCGGCTCGCGCGGGTCACGGACGCGGACGCCGCCCCGGAGGGCTGGCACCGCGGTTCCGTACCCCGCGGAGCCGCCGCGGCCGCGGTGCGCGACACGGAGCGGCTCGCCGCGTCCCGCCGCTGGATCGACGCGGAGCAGTACGACCGGCTGCTCGACCGGTGGGCGGCCGGACACCCGGTGGACTGGGAGCGGCTCCACGCCGGCCGGCCCCGTCCGCGCCGCACCGGACTGCCCACCTATCCGTTCGCGGACGAGCGGTACTGGGCGGGCCGCGGCACCGACCGGCCGACCGCCACGGCCGTGGCCACGGCCGGACCGGCCGCCCCGACGGGCCCGCACCCCCTCCTGGAACGGTCGCTGCCGGACGGCACGACGACCCGCTACGAGACCCGCCTGAGCGGCAGCGAGCCGTTCCTGCGCGACCACCGGGTGCGGGGGGCCGGCGTGCTGCCGGGCGCGGCCCATCTGGAGATGGCGCACGCGGCGGTCGCCCGCCTGGTGGGCGAGGACCGGGCGGGCCGCATACGCCTGGACGACATCGTGTGGCTGCGGCCCGCCGTGTGCGGTGCGGACGGGCTGCACCTGAGCCTCGACGTGCGCCGGGTGTCCGACGACGTCCACGAGTACGCCCTGCACAGCGTCGACGCCGACGGCCGGCGCGTCCTGTGCAGCCAGGGCCGGGCCCGGCTCACCGACACGCCCGGCACGCCCGTCCCGCCGCTCGACGAACTGCGCGCCTCCTGCGCCGACACCGTCTTCACCGCGCACCAGATCTACGACCGCTACAGCCGCGTCGGCATGGAGTACGGCCCGGCGCACCGGTCCGTGACCTGGCTCGGCACCGGCACCGCCCCCGACGGCCGGCCCCAGGTGCTCGCCGAGCTGCGGCTGCCCGCGGAGGCGGAGCACCCGGCGTCGTACCACCTGCACCCGAGCATCGTGGACGGCGCGTTGCAGGCCACGCTCGGCCTCGGACTGACCGCCGACCGGGCCGGCGACGACGGCGGCAGGCCCGCCCTGCCGTTCGCCCTGCAGCACCTGCGGGCGACCGCGCCGACGCCGGTGACGGCGTACGCGTGGATCAGGCACCAGGACGGCAGCCGGCCGGACGCCTCCTCGGCCAAGCTCGACGTGACCCTGCTGGACGAACGCGGACGGGTGTGCGCGGAGCTGACCGGACTGAGCGCACGCGTGCTCCGCGGCGAACCGGGCGGCCACGGCCCCGCCCCCGCGCGCCCGGAGGAGCCGCTCGGCGTCCGTGCCCTGCCCTACGTGCGCGAACAGCTCGCCACCGCGCTGGAGGTGGCACCGGACCGCCTCGACGTGGACACGCCGCTGGAGCACTACGGCATGGACTCCATGATGGCGATGGAACTCACCCGCCATCTGGAGGGACCGTTCGGCCCGCTGCCGAAGACGCTGTTCTTCGAGGTGCGCACCATCCGGGCGCTCAGCGACCACTTCGCCGAGGAGTACCCGCGACAGCTGCGGGCGGCGCTCGGTGCCGAGGCCGCGGTCCCGGCCGCCGCCGCGCCGGACGCGCCCCACCGGGCACCCACCGCCTCCCGGCAGACCACCGCCTCCCCGGAGCCCACCGTCTCCCGGCGGCCCGCCGTCACCGCCGTCCCGCCGGCCTCGGCCGACATCGCGATCATCGGTGTCGCCGGGCGGTACCCGGAAGCCGCCGACCTCGACGAGTTCTGGCAGAACCTCCGCTCCGGACGCGACTGCATCCGCGAGGTCCCGGCGAGCCGCTGGGACCACCGCCGGTACCCGGCCGGGGGCCGGTGGGGCGGATTCCTCGACGGCGTGGACGAGTTCGACCCGCTGTTCTTCCACATCTCCCCGCGCGAGGCCGAGTACCTCGACCCCCAGGAACGCCTCTTCCTCCAGTGCGTCCACCACACCCTGGAGGACGCCGGCTACACCGGCGAGCTGCTCGCCCGGCGGTCCGCGGACGACGACACCGCCGCCCTCCAGCCCCACGGCAAGGTGGGCGTCTTCGTCGGCGTGATGTACGAGGAGTACCAGCTCCACGGCGCCCAGGCGCAGGCCCGCGGCCACCAGGTCGCGCTGTCGGGCAACCCGGCGTCCATCGCCAACCGGGTCTCGTACTTCTTCGACTTCCACGGGCCCAGCATGGCCGTGGACACCATGTGCTCCTCCTCGCTCACCGCCATCCACCTGGCCTGCGAGGCCATCAGGAGCGGGCAGTGCGCGTCGGCGATCGCCGGCGGGGTCAACGTCAGCGTCCACCCCAACAAGTACCTGATGCTCGCCCAGGGCAGGTTCACCGCCGGCGACGGCCGGTGCCGCAGCTTCGGCGAGGGCGGCGACGGCTACGTCCCCGGCGAGGGCGTGGGCGCCGTCCTGCTCAAGCCCCTGGACCGCGCGATCGCCGACGGCGACCACATCCACGGCGTCGTCAAGGGCAGCGCGCTCAACCACGGCGGACGCACCCACGGCTTCTCCGTGCCCAGCCCCGTCGCCCAGGGCGACGTCATCGCCCGCGCGCTCGCCGAGGCCGGGGTCGAACCCAGGGAGCTCGGCTATCTGGAGGCCCACGGCACGGGCACGTCCCTGGGCGACCCCATCGAGATCGCCGGCCTGGTCAAGGCGTTCCGCACGGCCGGCGACGGCACGCTGCCGGACCACTGCGCGATCGGCTCGGTCAAGTCCAACATCGGCCACTGCGAGAGCGCGGCGGGCATCGCCGCCGTCACCAAGGTGCTCCTGCAGATGAAGCACCGCGCACTGGTGCCCAGCCTGCACTCGGCCACCCCCAATCCGCACATCGACTTCGCGCGCACCCCGTTCCGGGTGCAGCAGGTCCTGGAGCCGTGGCGGCAGCCGACGGTCGTGACCGACGGCGAGCGGCGCGCCCTTCCCCGTACCGCCGGCGTCTCCAGCTTCGGCGCCGGCGGATCCAACGCCCACCTGGTCATCGCCGAGTACGAGCCGGCGGCCGGCCGGCGTCCGGCGGCGCCCCAGGACCCGCGGCCGGCCCTGATCGTGCTGTCCGCGAAGAGCGCGGCCCAGCTCGTCGAGCAGGCCCGGCGCCTCGCCGTACGGACCGCCGAACTGACCGACGACGACCTGCCGGCGATCGCCTGGACGCTCCAGACCGGGCGGGTCGCGATGGAGGAACGCCTCGCCTTCACCGCGGACTCCCTCGCCTCGCTCCGCCGCACCCTGCACGCGTTCACCGACGACCCGGCGGGGCCCGGCCGCTGGCAGCGCGGCACCGTCCGCCCCGGCGAACCGGTGCCGCTCACGGCCGACGACGCCCGGGATGCCGTACGCGGGCTGTGGGAGAGCGGCGACCTGACCGCGGTCCTGCGCCACTGGGCCGACGGGCTCGCCGTCGACTGGGAAGCGCTGCGTCCGGCCGGCGCACCCGCCCGGCGCATCAGCCTGCCCGGCTACCCGTTCGCGCGGGAGCGGTACTGGCTGGACACCGACGGCCACAGCGACACCGACTGCCACACCGGCACCGGCACCGGCACCGACAGCCACACCGGCACCGGCTCTTTCACCGACGGCGAGGGTTCGAGTGCGGTCGCCGAGCCGCCCGCCGACCTCCTGCTCCTGCGCCCCGTGTGGGAGGCCGCCGAGGCGGACGGCGCACCCGGCCACGCCGGGTTCGCCGAGCACCACGTCGTCCTCGTCGGACGCCTCGACGCCGCCGCCCGGGACGCGCTGGCGCGGGCGCTGCCCGAGTCCGTCTCCTACGACCTCGTGGACCTCGGCACCGGGCCGCTGGACGAGCAGTACCTCGGCGTGAGCCGGCATCTGTTCGGCCTGCTGCGCGGGATGCTGGAACCCGGTCCGCGCCACGAGACACTGCTCCAGGTGGTGGCCGTCGGGGAGCCCGGTGACGCCGACCGCCAGGAGTGCTTCGCCGGCCTGACCGGCCTGCTGAAGACGGCACGGCTGGAGAACCCGCGGCTGCACGCGCAGTACGTCGACTGCCTCGACGGGGCCGCCCCGGACCTGGTCGCCACCCGCCTGCGGGCCGAGGCGGCCCACCCCGTGGAGCCGGAGGTCCGGTACCGGGACGGCCGGCGCGAGGTGAGGCGGCTCACCGAGGTGACGCCCGCCCGCCCGGCCACGACCCCGTGGCGCACCGGCGGCGTCTACCTGATCACCGGCGGTACCGGCGCCCTCGGCCTCATCGCGGCGCGCGAGATCGCCGCGTCCGTCGACCACGCCACCGTCGTCCTCACCGGCCGCTCGCCGCTCGACGGGGAGCGGCGGACCGCGCTGGACGGACTGCGGGCCGCCGGGCTGCGGGTGGACCACCAGCGGGTGGACGTGACCGACCCGCGCGCGGTACGGGAACTGATCACCCGCATCACGGACGTCCACGGCCCGCTGACCGGCATCGTGCACAGCGCCGGCGTGATCGGCGACGGCCTCCTCGCCTGCAAGGAACCGCAGGACGCCGAGCGGGTGCTCGCCCCCAAGGTGCGCGGGCTGGTGAACCTGGACGAGGCGAGCCGGGACGAGCCGCTGGAACTGTTCCTGTGCTTCTCGTCCACGAGCGCCGCCTTCGGCAACCCGGGCCAGGCCGACTACGCCGCCGGCAACGCCTTCATGGACGCGTTCGCGGCCCGGCGCAACCGGCTCGCGGACCGCGGTCTGCGCAGGGGCACGACCCTCTCCGTCAACTGGCCGCTCTGGGAGGACGGTGGCATGCAGGTGAACGACGCGACCAAGGAGCAGCTCCGGAGGATGGACCTCGCCCCCCTCGACACGGACAGCGCGCTGCACGCCCTGCGGGTCGGTGTCGCCGCACGGGACAACGGCCTCGACGAAGGGCGGCTCGTGGTCGTCTCCGGCCGGCGCGACGCCCTGCTTCCCCGGCTGACGGAGCGTACGGACACCGCACGCCCGCAGCCGAGGGCCGCCGAACCGGCCGCGCAGACCGCCGCAGCGGTCGCGGAGGACGCGGGGCCCGGCACGGACGAGGCCGCCGCGACCGCTGGCCTCGAGGAGCGGACGGTGCGCCACCTCCGGCGGAGGATCGCCACGGCCCTCAAGCTCGACCCCGGCCGTCTCGACGCCGACACCCCGCTGGAGCGGTACGGCATGGACTCGGTCGTGGCGACCGACCTGATCGCCGGCCTGGAGAAGACCTTCGGCCCCCTGTCGAAGACGCTCTTCTTCGAACTGCAGACCGTGCGGGAACTGGCCGCGCACTTCGTCGCCGGGCACCCGGACGCGCTGCGGGACCTGGTCGGGGAACCGGCCGCGCCCCGGCCACGGGCCCACACTCCGCGCACCGCCCCCGCCCCGGCCCCGGCACCCGCCGCCGGACCGGTGCCGTCCGCCCCGGCCCCGGCACCCGCCGCCGGACCGGTGCCGTCCGCCCCGGCCCCGGCACCCGTCGCCGGAGCCGGTCAGGACGTCGCGATCATCGGCGTCGTCGGCCGCTACCCGCAGGCCGAGGACCTCGACGCCTTCTGGACCAACCTCCGCGCGGGCAAGGACTGCGTCACCGAGGTGCCGCGCGACCGCTGGGACCCCGACGCGCTCTTCGACGCCGACCGGGACGCGGTGGGCACCAGCTACTGCCGCTGGGGCGGATTCCTGGACGGCATCGACCGGTTCGACCCGCTGTTCTTCGGCATCTCGCCCCGCGAGGCCGAGGCGATGGACCCGCAGCAGCGGCTGTTCCTGGAGACGGCGTGGGACCTGCTCGAACAGAGCGGCGTCACGCAGGAGGCCCTCGAACGGCGCTACCGGCGCCGGGTCGGGGTCTACGTCGGCTCGATGTACCAGATGTACCGGGCCGAGGAGTCGGACACCGCCCGGGCGGCGCTGACCGCGGCCACCTCGTACAACATGATCGCCAACCGGGTGTCGTACTTCTTCGGTCTGGAGGGACCGAGCCTCGCCGTCGACAGCATGTGCTCCTCCTCGGCCCAGGCCGTCCACCTCGCCTGCGCCGACCTGCTGCGCGGTGAGGCGGAACTCGCCATCGCCGGCGGGATCAACCTCACCGTCCACCCCGACAAGTACGTCGCCCTGTCCCAGGCGCAGCTGCTCGGCAGCCACCCCGGCAGCCGGAGCCTGCGCGACGGCGACGGGTACCTTCCGGCCGAGGCGGTCGGCGCCGTGCTGCTCAAGCCGCTGGCCGCGGCGGTGCGCGACGGCGACACCGTCCACGCCGTCATCAAGGGCAGCGCCTCCCTGCACGCGGGCCGGGGCGGCGGCTTCATGGCGCCCAGCCACCGCACCCAGGTGGCCGTCATGCGCCGCGCCCTGGAGCGGGCGGGCGCGACCCCGGACTCCATCGGCTACGTCGAGGCGGCGGCGGCCGGTTCGGCGCTCTCGGACGCCGTGGAGGTCAGCGCGCTGCGCGAGGTCTTCGCCGGGGTGTCCGAACCCGTCGCGGTCGGCTCGGTGAAGTCCGGCCTCGGCCATCCCGAGGCCGCCTCCGGCATCGCCCAGCTCACCAAGGTCGTCCTCCAGCTGCGGCACGGCGAGCTGACCCCGCTCACGGCGGTGGGCGCGCCCAACCCGAACCTGCGCTGGGACGACACCCCGCTGGAGCCCTGCGAGGACCTGACGGCGTGGCGCCCGCGCCGGGCGGACCGCGCGGACTCCGGGCACCCGACGCCCCTGCGCGCGCTCGTCAACTCCGTGGGCGCCGGCGGCAGTCACGTGAGCCTGGTGATCGAGGCCGCCCCCCGGCAGCCGGCACCCCGGCCGCCGGCACCGCAGCCGGCGGACGGGCCCGCCGCCCAGCTGGTCCCGCTGTCCGCCCAGGGGCCCGAACGGCTGCGCGCCACGGCCCGGCGGCTGCTCGACTTCCTGGAGCGCGACGACGCGACGGACCTGGCCGACCTCGCCCACACGCTGCAGACCGGCCGGGAGGCCCTGCCCGAGCGGTTCGCCACCGTGGTCGGCTCCACGGCCGAACTCCGGGACGCGCTCCTGCACTTCCTGGACGACGGCGAGCCCGGACGGCCCTGCACCGCTCCGCTCCACCACGGCAACGCCGAGAGCGGCTCCCACCCGCTGTCGGCCGTTCTGGCCGGTGCCCACGGAGAGGCCTTCCTCACCGCCCTGCTCCGGGACGGCGACCTCGACCGGATCGCCGCGCTGTGGGCCGCCGGGGCGAAGGTGCCGTGGCACGCACTGCACCAGGGGCGAAGCCGCAGGCTCGTTCCGCTCCCGGGCACCGCGTTCCTCCGCGACCGCCACTGGATCGGCCGCACCGGGCGCGGCAGCGCCGCGGCGACACCGACCGCCTCGACCACCCCGGCGGCCACCACGGCTCCGGCGGCTCCGCCAGCAACGGCGGCCCCGGCAGCTCCGGCAGCAGCGGCAGCTCCGGCGGGCCGGGAGGCACCGGTCTCCCCGACCGCGCCCACCACCGTCCCGACCGCCCCCGGCGACGACCTCACCGCCTACCTCACGGGCTTCTTCGCCGAAGCGCTCGGACTTGCCGCCGCCGAACTGCCGCCGGACAAGGACCTGCACGGCTTCGGTGTGGACTCGATCCTGTGGGCCAGGCTCCAGCGCAGGCTCCGCGCCGACCTCGGCCTGGACCTGTCCACGCGGGACATCCTGGAGTGCGCCACCCTCGAACGCCTCGCCGCCCGCCTCGCGGCCCGGCACCCGGGCGGGCCCGCGTCCGGCACGGAGGAACCGGCGGCCGGCGGCACACGTCCGGAGGCCCCGGAGGAGGGCCACGGACCCCGGGCCGCCAGGGCCCTGGCGCTGGAGCAGTTCCGACAGGGGCACGTCAGCCTCGAAGACCTCAAGGCACTCATGAAGGAAGCACCGCGCGCGTGAACGAGGACCAGATACTCGCAGGCTTCAAGGCAGGCGTCTTCTCCGCGGACGACGTGCTCGCCTTCTACGAGCGGCCCCAGGCCGAGCCCGGGCGCCGGCGCCCGCTGTCCGAGGGACAGAAGGGCCTGTGGCTCCTGCACAGGCTGCAGCCGGACTCCGACGTCTACAACGTCCCGGTCTGCTTCCGCCTGGCCGCACCGCTCGACATCGCCCGCTTCCGGCAGGCCTTCGAGCTGGCCGTCGCGCTGCACAGCCCCCTGTGCAGCGCCGTGGTGACGGAGGACGGCACCCCCTACCTGGAGGCGCGGCCCGAGCGCCCGGCGGACTTCCGGCACGAGCGGTTCCCCGGCGGGTCGGCCCCCCGGCTCCTCGCCGAGGCCCGCCGGCAGGCCAAGGCGCCGTTCGACCTGGCCGAGGACCCGCTCGCGCGGGCCCATGTCCTCGAGGCCGACGGCGCGGACACCGTCGTCCTGCTCGTCTTCCACCACCTGGTGTTCGACGGCGCCTCCACACCGCTCTTCCTGAGCGACCTGATCTCCGCCTACGAGGCCCTGCGCACCGGCACCCGGTGGACGAGCCCCGCACAGGACAACTACGACGCGTTCGTGCGCTGGGAGGAGGACTTCCTCGCCGGTCCCGAGGGCGAACGGCACCGCGCGTTCTGGACCAGGACGCTCCAGGGCCCGCTGCCCACACTGCGCCTCGGCATCGAACGCGACCCCGCCCCGGGCACCGCACCCGCCGGAGAGACCGCCCGCCTGCAGCTGCCGGCCCCCACGAGCGCCCGCGTGCGGCAGTGGTGCGCCTCCCACGGCGTACGGCCCGCGGTGTTCTTCCTCGGCGTGTACCAGCTGCTGCTGCACCGCTACAGCGGGGAACGCGACCTCGTCGTCGGCGTGCCCTCGATGGGCCGCCCGGACCTCGCCTTCGCCGACTCCGTCGGCTACTTCGTGAACATGCTCCCGGTGCGGTCCGCCCCGCGCGAGGACCTGACCCTCGCCGCCCACCTGCGGGAACTCTCCCTCGTCCTCGCCGACGGACTCGACCACGCCGCCTACCCCTTCCCGCGCATGGTGCGGGACCTCAACCTGCGGACCGACCCGGCCACCTCGCCGGTCTTCCAGGTCTCCTACGTCTTCCAGAACCAGCGCATGATGCACGTCGCCGACGAGGTCCTGGACCTCGGCCTGGCCCGCGCGGTGCGGTTCGTGGAGGAGATCTCCCAGGAAGGCGAGTTCAAGCTCCACCTCGAAGTCCTCGAGAACACCGACGACCACGCGCTGCACCTGAAGTACGACGCCCACCGGTTCGCCGCGGCCGACGTCGAGAGGTTCCTGCGCCACTACACGCAGCTCGTCGAGGCCCTGCTCGAAGCCCCCGACCGCGCGCTCGCCGACGCCTCGCACCTGTCCGGCGAGGAGCGCCGGCGGCTGCTGGCCGACTGGAACGACACCCGGACGCCGTACTCCGCCGACCGGACCCTGCCCGACCTGCTGGCCGCCGCCGTGCGACGCCACGCCGACCGCACCGCCCTGGTGTTCGGCGACCGCACCCTGACCTACGCCGAGTTCGACGCCCGCACCGACGCTCTGGCCGACCAGCTGCGCCGGCGGGGCGTCACCCCGGACACGGTGGTCGGCGTCCACATGGAGCGGTCACCGGAGATGGTGATCGCCCTGTGGGCGGTCATGAAGGCCGGCGGTGCCTATCTGCCCCTCGAACCGGGCTACCCGGCGGCCCGCCTGGCCTACATGCTGCGGGACTCGGGCGCCCGGCTCGTCCTCGCCCAGCCCCGTCTCGACCTCGTGGCGCCGGAGATCCTCCACCTCGACCCGGACGGCCGCCCGCTCGACCAGGACGGCCGCCCGCTCGACCCGGCCGGCCTTCCGTCCGTCGCCGAGCCCGCCGCGGCCGGCCCCCGCGACCTGGCGTACGTGATCTACACCTCCGGTTCCACCGGCCGCCCCAAGGGCGTCATGGTCGAGCACCGGGCGGTGGTCAACCGCATCGAGTGGATGCAGAACGAGTACCGGCTCGGCCCGGACGACGTGGTGCTCCAGAAGACGCCGTTCAGCTTCGACGTGTCCGTGTGGGAGTTCGTCTGGCCGCTGGTCGCCGGCGCCCGCCTGGTCGTCGCCGAGCCGGAGGCCCACAAGGACCCCGACCGCCTGGTCGCGACCGTCCGGCGGACCGGGGTGACGACGCTGCACTTCGTGCCCTCCATGCTGCGGCTGATGGTCGAGCACGAGGGCTGGGCCGCGTGCACCACCGTCCGCCAGGTCTTCTGCAGCGGCGAGGCCCTGCCGCCGGAGCTGCCCGGGCGCCACTACGCCGTGCACGACGCCCCGCTGCACAACCTGTACGGGCCGACGGAAGCGGCCATCGACGTGAGCCATTGGACGTGCCCGCGCGACGACACGTCCGGTCCCGTCCCCATCGGCCGGCCGATCCAGAACATCCAGCTGCACGTCCTCGACGCCGCGGGCGGCCTGGCCGCCGTCGGCTGCCCCGGCGAACTGCACATCGCCGGCGCCGGTCTGGCCCGCGGCTACCTGGGCAACCCCGACCTGACCCGGGAACGCTTCGTGGCGAACCCGTTCGCCGACGAGCCCGGTGCCCGCATGTACCGCACCGGCGACCTGGTGCGCCGCCGCCCCGACGGAGTGCTGGAGTTCCTCGGGCGCATCGACAACCAGGTGAAGGTGCGCGGCTTCCGCGTCGAACTCGGCGAGATCGAGGCCCGCCTGGGCACCCATCCGCGCGTACGCGCCTGCGCCGTCACGGCCCGCGAGGACGTCCTCGTCGGATACGTCGTCCTCGGCGCCGACGACGCGGCACTCACCCCGGAGCTGCACGACGAGCTGGCCGGCCACCTCGGGCAGGCACTGCCGGACCACATGGTCCCCAGCGCCCTCGTTCGGCTCGACGCTCTGCCCCTCAGCCCCAACGGCAAGCTCGACCGCGCGGCGCTGCCCGCCCCGGACACCACCGCGTACGCCGTCCGCGCCTACGTCGCCCCGCGCACCGCCACCGAGCGCACCCTGCTCGCCGTCTGCGCCGAGCTGCTCGGCCTCGACGCCGGCCGCGTCGGTGTCGAGGACAACTTCTTCGCGCTGGGCGGCCACTCCCTGCTCATCCCCAAGCTCACCGCACGGCTGCGCTCCGCCGGCCTGCACTGCGACCTCTCTTCGGTGTTCGCCGCGGCCTCGCTCGCGGAACTGGCCGCGGGCATCGAGCGGAGCGCCGGGGAGGAGGCGTTCACCGCTCCCGCGGGCGGCATCCCCGAAGGCTGCATCCGGATCACCCCCGACATGCTCCCCCTGGTGGAGCTGACCGAGGACGAGCTGGCCACCGTGGTGGCCGCCGTCCCCGGGGGCGCGGCCAACCTCCAGGACGCCTATCCGCTGGCCGCGCTCCAGGAAGGCATGCTCTTCCACCACCTCAAGGAGGGCGGCCGCGACCCCTACGTGCTCTCCGGTGTCTTCTCCTTCGCGAGCCGGGACCACCTGGACCGGTTCGCGGACGCCCTCCAGGCGGTCATCGGCCGGCACGACGTCCTGCGCACCGCGGTGCTGACCGAGGGACTGCCCCAGCCCCTCCAGGTCGTGGTCCGCCACGCCGAACTCACCGTGGACGAGCGGCATCCCGCGCCGGGCGCCACCGCGGCGGACGAGATCCAGCGGATCCTCGCCGAGGACCAGGCGATGCGCCTGGACCGGGCGCCGCTGATCCGGCTGCGCGCCGTCCGGGACCCGGAGGACGGCCGGTGGAGCGCCGTCCTCAACCTGCACCACCTCATCGACGACGCCACCTCGCTGGGCCTGCTGTTCCGGGAGCTGGTCGCCCACCTCACCGGCCGGCAGTCGAAGCTGCCCGCTCCGGTGCCGTACCGCGACTTCATCGCCCACACCGCGCACCGCGCCCGCACGCTGGACACGGAGGCCCACTTCGGCGCCCGGCTCGGCGATGTCACCGAGCCCACCGTCCTGTTCGGCCTCCAGGACGTGCACGGCGACGGCCGCCGCGTCCTCGACCTGCGCCGGCCCTTCGACGCGGAGCTGGGCCGGCGCGTGCGGGCCCGCGCCAGGGAGCTGAAGGTCAGCCCCGCCACGCTGTTCCACGCGGGCTGGGCCCTGGTCGTGGCGGCCTGCGCCGGACGGGACGACGTCGTCTTCGGCACCGTGATGTCCGGCCGGCTCCAGGGCCCGCGGGGCATCGAGCGGATGCTGGGCAACTTCATCAACACCCTTCCGGTGCGCCTGGACCTGACCGGCCGGAACGTCCGCGACCTGGTCGAGGAGACCGACCGGGCGCTGCGCGACCTCGTCGCCCACGAGCAGACCCCGCTGGCCGCCGTCCACCGGCACAGCGGTGTCCCGCGCGACACCCCGCTGTTCAACGCGATCTTCAACTTCCGTCACCTGGAGGCGGGGGACCGTATCGACGACGCCGAACTGGAGCGCGTGGGCGTCACCTCCCTGGCCGGGGTGATCGAACGCAGCAACTACCCCGTGGCCGTGTCGGTGGACGACCTCGGCCACTCCTTCTCGATCGACGCGCAGATCGACCGCGCCCAGGACGCCGGCCTGGTCATCACCTACCTGGAGACCGCCATGGCGGGCCTCATGGACGCGCTGGCCGACGCGCAGCCCCGCCCCGCCCTGGAGGTCCCGGTTCTGCCGGAGGAGCTGCGCCGCCGGCTGCTCGACACCGGCGGTGACGACCGGACACCGCACCCGGCGGCCGGCCGCTGCCTGCACCAGTGGTTCGAGGAGACCGCCGCCGCCACCCCCGATGCCGTCGCGCTCTCCCACGAGGGCACCACCCTCGGCTACCGGGAGCTGAACGCCCGGGCCAACCGGCTCGCCCGCCATCTGCGCGACCTCGGCGTCGGCCCCGACGTCCTCGTCGGCCTCTGCCTGCCGCGCGGCGAGGGGATCGTCGTGGCCCTCCTCGCCGTGCTGAAGGCCGGCGGCGCCTACGTACCGATGGATCCCGCCTCCCCGGTGGACCGGCTGCGGCACCAGCTGACGGACAGCGCACCGCGGGCCCTGCTGGTCGACGGCCCGCTCCCGGACGGGCTCGACGCCCCCGGCATCCCCGTGGTCGACGTCCGGGCCGACGGCGCCCTCTGGCGCGACCTGCCCGGCACCGACCTTCCCTCCCACACCACGGGCGTCACCCCCGCACACCTGGCGTACGTCATCTACACCTCCGGTTCCACCGGCACACCCAAGGGCGTGATGGTCGAGCACCGCAACGTCACGCGGCTGTTCACCGCCACCGAACCGTGGTTCCGCTTCGGCCGCGACGACGTGTGGACGCTGTTCCACTCCTTCGCCTTCGACTTCTCCGTCTGGGAGATCTGGGGCGCCCTGCTGCACGGCGGCCGCCTCGTGGTCGTGCCGCAGACGACGACGCGCAGCCCGGAGGACTTCTACCGGCTGCTGTGCGACGAGGGCGTCACCGTGCTCAACCAGACGCCCAGCGCGTTCCGCCAGCTCATCACCGCCCAGGGCGAGGACCCCGCACCGCACCGGCTGCGCACCGTCGTCTTCGGCGGCGAGGCCCTGGACGTCACCTCGCTGCGGCCCTGGATGCGGCGCACCGTCAACCGCCGCACCGCCCTGGTCAACATGTACGGCATCACCGAGACCACGGTGCACGTCACCCACCGGCCGCTGACCGAGGCGGACGCCGACAGCACCGTCAGCCCCATCGGCGAGCCCATTCCCGACCTGCGCGCCTACGTCCTGGACCGGCACGGCCGGCCCGCCCCCCTCGGCGCCGTCGGCGAGCTGTACGTCGGCGGCGCCGGCGTCGCCCGCGGCTACCTGAACCGCCCCGAGCTGACCGCCGAACGCTTCCTGGACGACCCGTTCCACCCCGAAACCGGCGCCCGCATGTACCGCACCGGCGACCTGGCCCGCCTCCAGAGCGACGGCACCCTGGAGTACCTCGGACGCAACGACGACCAGGTCAAGGTGCGCGGCTTCCGCATCGAACTGGGCGAGATCGAGGCCCGGCTCGGCGCGCACCCGGGCATCGACGACGCCCGCGTGGTCGTCCGCGAGTACGGCGAGGACGACCAGCGGCTCGTGTCCTATCTGGTGCCCTCGGCGAGCCACGCCCACGCGGTGCGCGAGCTGATCCGGCTCGGCCGCGAGGAACCGGAGGCGCTGGAGCGGACGTACGAACTGCCGAACGGCGTCACGGTCTTCCAGCAGAACCGCAGCGAGACCGACTTCGTCTACGAGGAGATCTTCACCAACCTCGAATACCTCAGGAACGGCATCACGCTGCACGACGGCGACTGCATCGTGGACGTGGGCGCCAACATCGGCCTGTTCACCCTCTTCGCGGGCCTGCGCTGCCCCGGCGCCCGGATCTACGCCTTCGAACCCATCCCGCCGGTGTTCGACTCGCTGCGGCGCAACGTCGCCCTGCACGGGCTCGACGCCACGGTGTTCGACTGCGGACTGGCCGCCGAGGCCACGGAGGAGACCTTCACCTTCTACCGGCACAACACCGTCATCTCCAGCAGCCGTACCACCGCCGAGCAGGCGCACGAGATGGTCCGCTCCTACCTGCGCAACCAGGAGGAACTGACCGAGGACGGCGCCGTCGCCGGTGACGAACTGGTCGACGAGGTGGTGGACGCCCGTATGGACAGCGAACAGTTCACCTGCCGCCTGCGGACACTGTCGGAGATCATCGCCGAGCAGGGCATCGAGCGCATCGACCTGCTCAAGATCGACGTCGAGAACGCCGAGTACGAGGTGCTCAAGGGCATCCACTGGCGCGACTGGCCCAGGATCCGCCAGCTCGTCGTGGAACTCCACGACATCGACGGCCAGCTGGAGAAGGTGGAGACCCTGCTCCGCGCCCTCGGCTACAGCGTGGTCAGCGAGCAGGACAACCGGCTGCTGCAGAACACCACGCTGTACAACGTCTACGCCGTACGCGAGGACGACGACCGCCCCGCCCGGCCGGCCGAACCGGCCCCGCCCCGCTGGTCCGGACAGACCGCGCTGCTGGCCGACGTCCAGGCGGCCCTGCGCGACGCGCTGCCCGAGTACATGCTGCCCGCCGCACACGTCCTGCTGGACGCGCTGCCGCTCACCCAGAACGGCAAGCTGGACCGCCGCGCCCTGCCCGCCCCCGACAGCGGGCGGCGAAGCCGCGAGCGCCTGGTCGCCCCCCGCACCGACGCGGAGCGCGCCGTCGCCGGGGTCTGGGCCGAACTGCTGCGCACCGACGCCTCGCGGCTCTCGGTGGACAGCAACTTCTTCGCCCTGGGCGGCAACTCGCTGCTGGTGACCCGACTGGTCAACCGGCTCAAGCGGCAGGCGGGCGCGGAGCTGCCCATCCAGGCCGTCTTCGAACGCCCCACGCTCGCCGACATGGCCGCTGAGCTGGAGCGATGCGCTCCGGTGCGGGCGCAGGGGGATCCGTTCGATGTCGATAGGATCCGCGAGAGCCTCGGACTGATCGAGAGCATGAGCGACGAAGAGCTGGACGCTCTGGAGAGCCAGCCCGCCGCGCGAGAACAAGGAGCCCGGGGCCCCCGATGACCACCGTGAACGAAGGCAGCACGCAGGACCTGATCCGGAAGATCAGATCGCTCCCCGCCAAGCGGCAGCGTGCCCTGCGCGCGCTGCTGGAGCAGCAGGGCGTCGACCTCTCCGCGCTCGACGTCATCCCGCGCGCCGACCGTACCCCGGACGAGCCCGTCCGGCTGTCGTACGCCCAGCAGCGCCTGTGGTTCCTCGCCCAGCTGGACGGGACCAGCGCGTACTACAACATCCCGACGGCGCTGCGGCTGCGCGGCCCGCTGGACCGGCCGGCCCTGCACCGCGCCCTGGAGGAGATCGTCCGGCGGCACGAGGTGCTGCGCACCCGGTTCGTGGACCACGACGGCGTGCCCCACCAGCACATCGGCGACGGTGCCGACTTCCGCGTCCCCTACGAGGAGGCGGCCGACGAGGCCCGTCTGCGGTCCGTCTGCGAGCGGGAGGCGGTGACCCCCTTCGACCTGGAGCGCGACTGCCTGATCAGGGTGAGGCTGCTGCGCCGGGCGGAGCGGGAGCACGTCCTGATGGTCACCATGCACCACAGCGTCTCCGACGGCTGGTCCCTGGGCGTCTTCCTCGCCGACCTCGTCGCCCTGTACGAGGCGTACGCCGAGGGCCGGCCGTCCCCGCTGGAGCCGCTCCCCGTCCAGTACGCCGACTACGCCGAGTGGCAGCGCCAGTGGCTCGACGACGAGGTGCAGGAACGCCAGATCGGCTACTGGACGCGGCGCCTTGACGGCGTGGACGCCCGTGTGACCCTCCCGGCCGACCGGCCGCGTCCGCGGACGAAGTCCTACCAGGGCGCCCACGAGCGGTTCAGCTGCCCGCCCGGCCTCGTGCGGCGGCTCCAGGAGCTGAGCGAGCGGCACGACGTCACCCTGTACATGACGCTGCTCGCCGTCTACCTCATCGCCCTGCAGCGCTACACCGGCCACACCGACCTGGCCGTCGGGACGCCCGTCGCCGGCCGCAACCGCCTGGAGACCGAGCCCCTCATCGGTTTCTTCGCCAACACCCTCGTCCTGCGCACCGACCTGGCCGGCGACCCGACGTTCGCCGAGCTCCTCGCCCGGGTCCGCAAGACGGCACTGGAGGCCTACGACCACCAGGACGTGCCCTTCGAGGCGGTGGTCGACGCACTCCGCCTGGAACGCAGCCTCGGTCACGCACCGGTCTTCCAGACGATGTTCGTGCTCCAGGAGCGGCAGACCCAGCGCGACGTCCGGCTCGGCGAACTGGAGGTGTCGCTGGTCGAGTTCGACTTCGACATCACCAAGTTCGACGTCACCCTCGACCTGCGGGAGACGCCCGACGGACTGATCGGCGCCGTCGAGTACAACACCAGCCTCTTCGAGCGCGCCACCGTCCAGCGCTTCGTCGGCCACTACACCCAGCTGCTCGCCGCGGTCGCCGACGGCCCCGGCGAGCGGATCTCCCGGCTCGGCATGCTCGACGCGGCCGAGCGCCACCAGGTGCTCGAGGCCTGGAACGACACCCGGCGCCCCTACTCGGACGACCGCTGCCTGCACGAGCTGGTCGAACAGGCGGTGGCCCGCCACCCCGAGCGCACGGCCGTGGTCTTCGGCGACCGCGAGTGGAGCTACCGCGAACTGGACGCCCGGGCCGGCCGCGTCGCCGACGCGCTGCGCCGCCACGGCGTCGGCCCGGACACCGTCGTGGGCCTGTACATGGAGCGTTCCGCCGAACTGGTCGCCGCGATCCTCGGCGTGCTCAAGGCCGGCGGCGCCTACCTGCCGCTGGAACCGACCCACCCGGCGGAACGCACCGCCTACGTCGTCGACAGCTCCGGCGTCGAGGTCGTGCTGACCCAGCCGCAGCACGCCGGCCGGCCCCCGGCCGGCGTGCGCCGGCTGCTCACCCTCGACACCGACGGCCGGATATCCGGCCCCGACGATGAGACGCCCGTCGCCGAGCCCGCCGCGGCCGGCCCCCGCGACCTGGCGTACGTCATCTACACCTCCGGTTCCACCGGCCGCCCCAAGGGCGTCATGGTCGAGCACCGGGCGGTGGTCAACCGCATCGAGTGGATGCAGAACGAGTACCGGCTCGGCCCGGACGACGTGGTGCTCCAGAAGACGCCCTTCACGTTCGACGTGTCCGTGTGGGAGTTCTTCTGGCCGCTGGTCGCCGGCGCCCGCCTGGTCGTCGCCGAGCCGGAGGGCCACAAGGACCCCGACTACCTCGTCTCGCTCGTCCGGGAGACCGGCGTCACCACCCTGCACTTCGTGCCGTCCATGCTCCGCTCGGTCGTGGACGAGGCGGACTGGGCCGCGTGCACCTCCGTCCGCCAGGTCTTCTGCAGCGGCGAAGCCCTGCCCGCCGACCTGTGCGCCCGCCACTACGCCCGCCACCGGGCACCGCTGCACAACCTGTACGGCCCGACCGAGGCGGCCATCGACGTCAGCCACTGGACCTGCCCCGACGACCGGCCGCTGCACACCGTTCCCATCGGCCGGCCCATCCAGAACATCCAGCTGCACGTCCTCAACGAGGCCCTGGAGCCCCAGGGCGTCGGCTGCGTCGGACAGCTGTACATCGCCGGCGACGGCCTGGCCCGCGGCTACCTGGGCAACCCCGACCTGACCGGGGAACGCTTCCTGCCGAACCCGTTCGCCGACGAGCCCGGCGCCCGCATGTACCAGACGGGCGACCTGGTGCGCCGGCTCGCCGACGGCACCCTGGAGTTCCTCGGCCGCGCCGACGACCAGGTCAAACTCCGCGGGTTCCGGATCGAGCCCGGGGAGATCGAACACCGGCTGGCCCAGCACCCCGCCGTGCGCTCCTGCGCCGTCGTCGTCCGCGAGGACCAGCCGGGCAACCAGCAGCTGGTCGCCTATGTCGTCGCCGAGGGCCCCCGGGCCGCCGACCGGGACGCGCTCGTCGCCCACCTGGAACGCACCCTGCCGCAGTACATGGTGCCGAGCGCCTTCGTCACCCTGGAGACCCTCCCGGTCACCGCCAACGGCAAGCTCGACCGCAGGGCGCTGCCCGCGCCCGGCATCGACGCCTACGACCGGCACGCCTACGTCGCACCGCGCCCCGGCACCGAGCAACTGCTCGCGGAGGTCTGGGCCGAGCTGCTCGGCTTCGACCGGGCGCGCGTCGGAGCCCAGGACAACTTCTTCGCGCTCGGCGGTCACTCGCTGCTGATCACCGTCCTGATCGCCCGCCTCAAGGCACACGGCCTCGCCGTCACCGTGCGCGCGGTGTTCGACGCCCCCACCCTGGCCCGCCTGGCCGAGGAGATCGACGCGGCCGGCACCGCCACCGCCTACACCGTCCCGCCGAACCGCATACCGCGGCGGTGCGCGCGCATCACCCCGGACCTGCTGCCCCTGATCGACCTCACCCAGGAGCAGATCGACGCGGTGGTGGCGACGGTGCCCGGCGGCGCCCCGAACGTGCAGGACATCTATCCGCTCGTGCCCTCGCAGGAGGGCATCCTCTTCCACCACCTGATCGACCCGGACAACGACCCCTACGTCATCCCGATCCTGCTCGCCGCCGAGGACGAGGAGGCCGTCACCCGGTTCGTCGCCGCCCTCCAGTCGCTCGTCGACCGCCACGACGTGATGCGCACCGCCGTCCTCACCGCCGGCCTGCCCGAACCCGTCCAGGTGGTCCACCGGGAGGCCCGCCTGCCGGTGCGGCGGCACACGCTCGACCCCGCCGCCGACGCCGAGTCCCAGGCCCGGGCCCTGCTGGAACACCCGGAGCGGATGACCCTCGCCACCGCCCCGCTGCTCGACCTGCTGATCGCCGAGGACCCGCACTCCGACCGCCGCTTCCTGCGCCTGAGCGCCCACCACCTCATCGAGGACGCCACCTCGCTGCGGCTGATCCTCGAAGAGCTGGTCATCCACATGTCGGGGCGCCTGGAGCGCCTCGCGCCGCCGGCCCCCTACCGGGACTTCGTCGCCCACACCCTGCACCAGCTGGCCGCGGGCGAGGCGGAGGCGTTCTTCCGGGACCGGCTCGCGGACGTGACCGAGCCGACGACCCCCTTCGGCCTGACCGACGTCCGCGGCGACGGGCGCGGCGTGCGCGAACTGCGCCGCTCACTGCCCCCGGGCCTCGCCCGCGACCTGCGCGCCGAGGCGCAGCGGCTGCGCACCAGCCCCGCCACGCTGTTCCACGCGGCCTGGTCCGTCGTGGTCGCCGTGTGCAGCGGTCTCGACGACGTGGTGTTCGGCACCGTCCTGTCCGGGCGGCTGCAGGGCGTGCCGGGCGTGGAGCGGATGCTGGGCAACTTCATCAACACCCTGCCGCTGCGCGTCCGGCTGGCCGGCAAGAGCGTCGGCGAGCTGGTGTCCGACATCGACACCGCCCTGAAGGAGCTGATCGCCCACGAGCAGGCCTCGCTGATCCTGGCCCAGCGCTCCAGCGGCCTCGACGGCGACGTCCCGCTGTTCAGTTCGATGCTCAACTTCCGCCACTTCGAACCGGGACAGGACGACACCGGCATGCCCGGCGCCGAGGCCCAGGGCGTGCGCTGGCTCGGCTCGGTGGACCGCACCAACTACCCGGTGGGCGTGTCCGTCGACGACACCGGTGCCGAACTGTCCCTCAACGCCCAGGCCGACGCCTCGATCTCGGTCGCAGCGGTCATCGACTACGTCGAGGCCGCCGTGTCCGCCATCGTCTCCGCGCTCGCCACCGACGACGGCGCGGGCACCCCGGCCCTGTCCGTCGACATCCTGCCCGCGCCCGAGCGCCGGAGGCTGCTGACCGACTGGAACGACACCGGCCGGCCGTACCCGGACGAGAGCTGCCTGGCGCACCTGTTCGAGGAGCAGGTCCGCTTGCGGCCGGACGCGGTCGCCGTCGAGCACGGCACCCGGACCCTGACGTACGCCGAGGTCGACGCCCGGGCCAACCGGGTGGCGCACCACCTGCGCGAGCAGGGCGTCGGCCCCGACACGCTCGTCGGCCTGTGCGCCGAGCGGTCCCCGGAGACGGTGGCCGGCCTGCTCGGCATCCTCAAGGCGGGCGGCGCCTACGTACCCATCGACCCGGGCTACCCGGAGGAACGCGTCCGCACGATCGTCCGCGACTCCGGCGTCCGCATCGTGCTCAGCCAGTCCCACGTGCCCGCCGCGCTGCTCGACGGCGTCGGCCAGGTGGTGCACCTCGACACCGGCGAGCTGGCCGGGGACGGCACCCAGGTGCTCGCCGGCCGGCCCGGGTCCGGCCTGTCCCGCACCGAGGTGGGCACCACCCCCGGACACCTCGCCTACGCGATCTTCACCTCCGGCTCCACGGGACGGCCCAAGGGCGTCCTCGTGCAGCAGCGGGGCGTGGTCCGGCTGGTGCGCAACCCCGACTACTTCCCGGCCGACGAGCGCACCGTCGTCCTGCACCACTCGTCGATCTCCTTCGACGTGGGCTCCCAGGAGGTGCTCGGCCCGCTGCTGAACGGCGCCCGGCTGGTGCTGCACGACGGCGACTCCAAGGACGTCGTCCAGCTCCTCGACCGCATCGAGCGGTCCGGGGTCACCATGCTGGCCCTGTCCGCCGCGTTCCTGCCCGCCTTCACCGAGGCCTCCCTGCACCGGCGGCTGCCGCTGACCTACCTCGGCGTGGGCGGCGAGGCGTTCTCCGCCAAGGACGTGCGCGCGCTGTACGCCGCGCACCCCGGGCTGACCGTCGTCAACGCCTACGGCCCCACCGAGAACAGCATCGCCTCGACCTGTCACGTGATCCCCCGGGACCTCGCCGAGGACGCGGTCATCCCGATCGGCCGGCCCATCGCGCAGTCGACCGCCCACGTCACCGACGACCGGCTGCGGCTGGTGCCCTGCGGGGTCGTCGGCGAACTGTGCGTCGGCGGCGCCGGCGTGGCCCGCGGCTACCTGGACAACCCGGAGCTGACCGCCGAGCGGTTCGTCCCCGACCCGTTCGACCCCGCTCCCGGCGCGCGGCTGTACCGCACCGGCGACCTCGTGCGCCGGCTCCCCGACGGCACCCTGGAGTTCGTCGGCCGCGTCGACGACCAGGTGAAGGTACGCGGATTCCGCATCGAACTCGGCGAGATCGAGAGCGCCCTGCACACCCATCCCGCCGTGCACAGCGCTGTCGTCACCACCCAGGCCCACGGCGACGGCGGCAAGCTCATCGCCCACGTGCGCCCGACGGACGCCTGGCTCGACAGCGCCGCCGAGGAGCAGAACGCCGAGCAGCTCCAGCAGTGGCAGCGGCTCTTCGAGGACCAGTACGCCGAGGCCGCCGACCAGGCGGCCGACACCACCGACGCCGAGCTGAACCTCGTCGGCTGGAACAGCAGCTACACCGGCGAGCCCATCCCCGAGCCCGAGATGCGCGAGTGGATCGACGGCACCGTCGGCCTGATCCGGGAACTGCGCCCCCGGCGGCTGCTGGAGATCGGCTGCGGCACCGGACTGCTGCTGTACCGCTACGCCGACGCCTGCGAGGCGGTGCACGCCGTCGACATCTCGGCCTCCGCGCTCGCCGGGGTGCGCCGCGGGGCGGAGCGCCGCGGCTGGTCCCACGTCACGCTCGCCCAGGGCGACGCCCTGTCGGTGACGGCACCGGACGGCGATCGGTTCGACACCGTCGTCCTCAACTCCGTCGTGCAGTACTTCCCCAACCGGCAGTACCTCCAGGAGGCCATCGCCCGGATCCTGCCGCTCGTCGAGGACGGCGGGCGCATCCTCGTCGGCGACGTGCGCAACCTCGACCTCTTCTCCGCCCACGCGGGCGCGGTGGAACGCAGCCGGACCCCGGTCCGCCTGTCCGCCGCCGCGCTGGCCGAGCAGGTGCGGCGCCGGCGCCGGCAGGACGGCGAACTCCTGGTGAGCCCCACCTTCTTCGCCGGTCTCGGCGAACGCTTCCCCGAGATCGGCGCCGTCGACCTCCGGGTCAAGCGCGGACTCGGCGAGAACGAGATGATCGCCTACCGCTACGACGTGGTGCTGACCAAGGGCGCCGCCGCTCCGGACGGGCCGTCCACCTGGCTGGAGGCCGACACCCCGGCGGCCCTCAGAGCACTGCTCGACGAGGGCGCCCCGGAACGGTTCGGCGTCGCCGGCCTGGCCAACCCGCGCATCGCGGACGACGTCGCCGTCGCCGAGGGCCTCGCCCGCCGGTCCGCCGCCGACCAGGTGGAGCCGCTGCCCGCCGGCGCCCGGCTGTCCGCCACGGCCACCGCGGCGGTCCGCGAACTGGAAGAGGCCCTCCGGTACGCCGAGAGCCTCGGCTACCGCGTCGCCGCCACCTGGTCCCAGGACCGCCCCGACGGTCTGGACCTGGTCCTCGGCAGGGGCGAGCTGCCGCGGGTCCGGGCCCGGGCGCCGTACCGCCGCTCCCGCCTGGCCAACACCCCGCAGATCGGCCGGACGGGGCAGGCGCTGGCCCGCGTGCTCAAGGAGCACCTGGCCGCCAAGCTTCCCGACTACATGGTGCCGAGCGTGTTCGTGGCCCTGGAGGAACTCCCCGTCACACCCAACGGCAAGGTCGACAAGAAGGCCCTGCCCGCCCCGGACGAGACCGACGTGACCACGGGGACCTACGTCGCACCGCGCACCGGCACCGAGCGCGAGCTGTGCCGGCTCGTCGCGGACGTCCTCGGCCTGAGCCGGGTGGGCCTCCAGGACGGCTTCTTCGACCTGGGCGGCCACTCCCTGCTCGCCACCCGGCTGACCATCCGGGTCAAGCAGGAGACCGGCCACGACCTGCCACTGCACCTCATCCTCGGCGGCGCCACCGTCGCCGAGATGGCAGCGGCCCTGGACGAACAGGAGCAGCGGCCCCCGACCGGGCCGGACCGGGCTCCCATCCCGCTGCCGCGCGCCGGAACCGCCCCCGAGGCGCCGCTGTCGCTGCAGCAGCGGGAGCTGTGGTTCCTGAACCCGCGAGCACACCTGGGCTCCGCCTACGACAACGTGCAGATGGCCTACCGCGTCGTCGGCAGGCTGGACCGGCGGGCCTACGCGCGCGCCTTCGAACTGCTCGTCGAACGGCACGCGGTCCTGCGCACCAGCTACCACACCGACGGCGGCACCCCCGTGCAGCGCGTCCACGAGGACAGCGGGTTCGTCGTCGTCGTGGAGCAGGTCGACGGGGACGCGGCGGTCGCCGAACTGCTGCGCGCGGAGCGGGCCCGGCCGTTCCTCCCGGCCGACCGGTGCATGCTCCGCGTCCACCTGCTGGCCCTGTCGGAGCACGAGCACGTCGCGGTCGTCACCCGCCCCTGGGGCATCTTCGACGGCTGGTCCACCGGCACCCTCCTCGCCGAGCTGAACGCCGCGTACACCGCCCTGGCCCGCGGCGACGAACCGCAGCTGCCCGAACTGCCGCTGCGCTACGCCGACTTCGCCCGCTGGCAGCAGGAGGCGGTGGGCCCGGCCGAACTCGACCGGCAGACCGCCTACTGGCGTCGGCAGCTCGCCGGCCTGCCCGCCTGCGTGTCCCTGCGCACCGACTACCGGCGTCCCCCGGTCGCGTCCCACCAGGGCTCGACGGTCGAGGTGACGGTCCCCGCCGAACTCCTGGCGCAGCTCCAGCGCTACAGCCAGGAACGCGGCGTCACCCTCTACATGACCCTGCTGTCGGCGTTCGGTGTGCTGCTCGGCATGTACACCGAGGACCGCGAGCTGGCCATCGGCTCCCCGGTGACCAACCGCCCGCACCCCGACCTCGAACGGCTCGTGGGCTACTTCGTCAACGTGCTGGTGATGCGCCTGGACGTGGCACCCGCCCGGACCTTCGAGGAGCTGCTGGAGCAGACCAAGCGGGTCACCGCCGAGGCCCACGCGCACAAGGACGTCCCGTTCGCCGCCCTCGCCGAGGCCCTGGACGAGGACCCGGACCCCGCCCGCTCGCCGCTGTACCAGGTGATGTTCAATCTCATTCCGGCCCCCGCCCCGGCGCCCCGCGACAGCACCGCCCCGGACCTCGCCACACTGCCGGTGCGCTCCGGCGACGGTCCGGTGAAGTCCGACCTCAACCTGGTGCTGCGCGAGACACCCACCGGGCTCCACGGCCACCTGGAGTACAGCGGCGACCTGTTCGCCAGGAGGACCGCACGGACGATGGCGGCGCTCTACGAACGGCTGCTGCTGAAGATCCTGACCAGTCCCGCGGCCGACCTGGCCGCACTCCGCGCCGCGGCGCGGGGCACGGAGTTCTGACCGACGACCCGCCGCGACCCGGCGGCCTGTGGCAAGTGATGGTGGAAATGACAAGCGAAGAGATCCTGCCCCTGATCACCGAGGCGATCGTGGAGGTCCTGCCCGAGCTGGACGGCCACCCCTTCACCGCGTCCGACTCGCTGGAGGCGCTCGGCGCGGACTCGATGGACCGGGCGGAGATCGTCATGGTCGTACTGGAACGACTGGACCTGGAGATACCCCTGGTCGACACGCACGGCCCGCGGAACCTGGGCGAACTCGCCGAGCTGCTGGGCGAGAAGACCTCCGCGAGGGCCCGGTAACGTGCGTGACGTCGCCGAGATCGTGGTGACCGGGCTGGGCGTCACCACGGCCGTCGGGCAGGGCAAGGAGCAGTTCGCGCGGGCGCTGTTCGCCGGGGAGCACCGCTTCGGCGTCATGCGGCGCCCCGGCCGGCAGCTCGACAGCGGGTTCGTGGGCGCGGAGATCCCCGCGTTCACCCCGCCCGCCCGGGTGGCCGCCCGCGATCTGCGTACCGCCTCCCTGACCGCCCAGGTGGCGCTCGCCACCCTGGAGGAGGCCTGGACGGAGGCCGGCCTCGACGAGGCCGACCCCTCCCGAGTCGGCCTCGTCGTCGGCGGCAGCAACGTGCAGCAGCGCGAGCTGGTGCAGGCCCAGGACAGGCAGCGCGCGAAGCCCCGGTTCCTCCGGCCCGGTTACGGCATGTCCTACCTGGACACCGACCTGTGCGCCCTGGCCACGGCGGCCTTCGGCATCCGCGGGCTGGCCCACACGGTCGGCGGCGCCTCGGCCTCCGGCCAGCTCGCCGTCATCGAGGCGGCCGAGGCCGTCGCGTCCGGCCGGGTCGACGTCTGCGTCGCGCTCGGTGCCCTCGCGGACCTGTCGTACTGGGAACTCCTCGCCCTGCAGTCGATGGGCGCCATGGCGCCCGAGACGTGCGCCGACGCCCCCGAAGCGGCCTGCCGCCCCTTCGACACGGGCCACCGGGGCTTCGTCTTCGGCGAGGCCTGCGCGGCCCTCGTCGTGGAACGCCGCGGGGCCCGCCCGCCGCGCGGGCACGCCCCCTACGCGCGACTGGCCGGCTGGTCGGTGCAGCTCGACGGCAACCGCGGCCCGAACCCCTCGCTGGAGGGCGAGGTCCGGGCGATCCGGCAGGCCCTCGGCACGGCCGGCCTCACCGCCGCCGACATCGACTACGTCAACCCGCACGGCACCGCCTCGCCCGTCGGCGACCGCACCGAGGCCCGGGCCCTCAGGGAGAGCGGACTCACCCGCGCCGCCGTCAACGCCACGAAGTCGATCACCGGCCACGGACTCAGCGCGGCCGGCGCGGTGGAGGCGGTCGCCGCGCTGCTGCAGATGCGGCACGGCCGGCTGCACCCCACCCGCAACCTCCACGACCCGGTCGACGACTCCCTGCACTGGGTGCGCGGCGCCGCGGTAGAGGCGCGGGTGCGCCACTGCCTGAGCCTGAGCATGGGCTTCGGCGGCATCAACACGGCACTGTGCATGAGCGCGTGCGAACCAGGGAGAGCGTAGAGGTCATGTCCCGCGTCGGAATCGAAGCCATGAACGTGTTCGGCGGCTCGGCCGTGCTCGACGTCGCCCAGCTGGCGCGGCGCCGGGGTCTCGACCCGCAGCGGCTGGACAACCTGCTGATGCGGGAGAAGACGGTCGCCCTGCCCTTCGAGGACCCGGTGACCTTCGGCGCCAACGCGGCCCGCCCCCTCCTGGACCGGATGAGTCCGCAGGACAGGGACCGCATCGAGCTGCTGATCACCTGCACCGAGTCGGGCATCGACTTCTCGAAGTCCGTGAGCACCTACCTCCACGACCAGCTGGGCCTCAGCCGCAACTGCCGCATGTTCGAGCTGAAGCAGGCCTGCTACGCGGGCACCGCCGGACTGCAGATGGCCTGCAACTTCATCCTGTCCCAGACCTCGCCGGGCGCCAAGGCGCTGGTCGTCGCCACCGACATCTCGCGCTACCACCTCGAGGACGGGGCCGACGCCTCCGCCCAGGACTGGTCCTACGCCGAACCCAGCGGCGGCGCCGGCGCCGTGGCCATGCTGGTCAGCGACGTCCCCCACGTGTTCCAGCTCGACGTCGGCGCCAGCGGCACGTACGGCTACGAGGTCATGGACACCTGCCGCCCCGCGCCGGACAGCGAGTCCGGAGACGTGGACCTGTCGCTGATGTCCTACCTGGACTGCTGCGAACAGTCCTACCGGGCCTACGAGCGCAAGGTCGAGGGCGCCGACTACCGCGACTCCTTCCAGTACCTGGCCTTCCACACGCCGTTCGGCGGCATGGTCAAGGGCGCCCACCGCACGATGATGCGGAAGGTCGCGGGGGTCAGGGGCGGCGCCATCGCCGAGGACTTCCAGCGCCGGGTGGCGCCCGGACTGGAGTACTGCGGCCGCGTCGGCAACATCATGGGCGCCACCGTGTTCCTGTCGCTGGCCAGCACCGTGTGCAACGGCGGCTTCGACACCCCGGGGCGCATCGGCCTGTTCTCCTACGGTTCCGGCTGCTGCTCGGAGTTCTACAGCGGCGTGGTCACACCGGACGGCGCGACGCGGCTGAAGGAGACGGGCATCGGGGAGCACCTCGACGCCCGCCACCGGCTGACCATCGACGCGTACGAAACCCTGCTGGCCAGGAGCGACTTCGTCCGCTTCGGCACCCGCGACACGACGGTTGACCAGAGCCTCGTCCCCGTGACCCGGCCGGCCCACGGCACAGGACCCCGCCTGGTGCTCCGGGCGGTCAAGGACTTCCACCGGGAGTACGCATGGGTGGGCTGACCTGCTCCACGCTGAGGCTGCGCGAGCAGGGCGGCGCCTGGTTCGTGCAGCTGCACCGGCCCGACGCGGGCAACGCCCTGGACACGGCGATGGTGCGCGAGCTGACCGACGTACTGGCCCGGGCGGCGGCGTCGCCCGCCACCGTCCTGGTGCTGGAGGGGCTGCCGGAGGTCTTCTGCTCCGGGGCCGACTTCGGCGTCATCGCCGACGCGGCCCGTTCGGGCGGGCCCACCGCGGCCGACCCGGAACCCCTGTTCGAACTGCTGCGGCACCTGGCGTACGCCGACCTGCTCACCGTCGCGCACGTCCGGGGCAAGGCCAACGCCGGAGGCGTCGGCCTCGTGGCGGCCTGCGACATCGTCATCGCCGACGAAGGCGCCACCTTCAGCCTGTCCGAGCTGCTGTTCGGCCTCATCCCCGCCGTCGTCCTGCCCTTCCTGATCCGGCGCACCGGATTCCAGCACGCGCACTACCTCGCCGGCACCACGCAGACCGTGGACGCGGAACGCGCCCGTGCCTGGGGGCTGGTCGACGCGTGCGGAGCGGACAGCGAGGCCCTGCTGCGTGCCCACCTCAAGCGCCTGACCCGGCTGTCGAAGCCGGCCGTCGCGCGCTACAAGGCGTACCTGCGGCAGCTGTCCCCGATGCCCGAGCAGACGAAATCCGCCGCGCTCGCCACCAACCGGGAGGTCTTCGAGGACCCGATGAACATACGCGCCATCCAGCGGTACGCGGAGGAGGGACTGTTCCCCTGGGAGACGGCGCCGGGGCCCCACCCGCCGGCCCCCGTCACCGCCACGGCTCCCGTCACCGCCACGGCCCCCGCCGCCCCCGCTTTCACCCCCGCTTCCACCCCGGCCGTCACCCCGGAGGATCTCGGCAGCCCCCGCTTCCGCGCGGCGCACGGCGTCACCCGCGCCTACGTGGCCGGCGCCATGTACAAGGGGATCGCCTCGGTCGAACTCGTCACCGCGATGGGCCGGGCCGGCATGCTCGCCTTCCTCGGCACGGGCGGGCTGAGCCCAAAGGCCGTCGACGAGGCGCTCGGCCGCGTCCGCGAGGAACTGGACGCGGGGCAGCCGTACGGCGCGAACCTGCTCAGCTCCCCGCAGGACCCCGCGCTGGAGACACGGCTGGTGGAGCTGTACCTGGACCACGGCGTGCGCTGCGTCGAGGCCTCCGCCTACATCCAGCCGTCCCTCCCGCTGGTCCGCTACCGCCTCGCCGGCCTCTCCCGCGGCAGGGACGGCGAGGTGCGCGAACGGAACCGTGTCATCGCCAAGGTCTCCCGCACCGAGGTGGCCGAGCGGTTCCTGCGGCCCGCGCCGCCGGAACTGGTACGCCGGCTGCTCGACGCCGGGCACATCACCCCCGACCAGGCCGACCTCGCCCGGCGGATCCCGCTCGCCTCCGACCTGTGCGTGGAGGCCGACTCCGCGGGCCACACCGACGCCCAGAACGCCTACGTGCTGATGCCCGCGATGAGCGAACTGCGCGACCGCGTCACCCGGGAGGAGGGCTACCCGGAGCCGGTGCCGCTCGGCGCCGCCGGCGGCATCGGCACCCCGCAGGCCGCCCTCGCCGCGTTCATGCTCGGCGCCGACTTCGTCGTCACCGGGTCCGTCAACCAGTGCACGGTCGAGGCGGGCACCAGCGACGCGGTGAAGGACATCCTCCAGGACCTCGGCGTGCACGACACCGACTACGCGCCGGCCGGCGACATGTTCGAGGTCGGGGCGCGGATGCAGGTCGCCAGGAAGGGCCTGCTCTTCCCGGCGCGCGCCCAGAGACTGTACGAGCTGTACCTGCGCCACGACTCGCTCGACGACCTGGACGCACGGACCCGCGCCACCCTGGAGCAGAAGTACTTCGGACGCCCGCTCGACACGGTGTGGCAGGAGACCCGGGCCCATCTGGCCCGGCGGTTCCCCGACCGGCTCGCGGAGATCGAACGGAACCCCAAGCAGCGGATGGCCCAGGTGTTCCGCTGGTACTTCGTCCACTCCACCCGGCTGGCCCTGGCCGGCCGTCCCGAGCACAAGGTGGACTACCAGATCCACTGCGGCCCGGCGCTGGGCGCGTTCAACGCCTGGGTCCGCGGCACTCCGCTGGCCTCCTGGCGGCAGCGGCACGTGGCCGCCGTCGCCGACCACCTGATGCGCGAGACCGCGGCCCTGCTCGGCCGCACCCTCGGCGCCCGCACCGGCACGTCACACGACACAGCGAAGTGAGCACATGAGATCGGTTTACGTCTTCCCGGGACAGGGCTCCCAGCACAAGGGCATGGGTGCCGGGCTGTTCGAGAAGTTCCCGGAACTGGTGGCCCAGGCCGACGACGTGCTCGGCTACTCCGTCGAGGAGCTGTGCCTGCGCGACCCGGACCGGGTGCTGAGCCAGACGCGGTACACCCAGCCGGCGCTGTACGTGGTCAACTCGCTCACCTACCTCGACCGCACCACCGAACGCGGTGAACTGCCCGCCGCGGTCGCCGGCCACAGCCTCGGCGAGTACTGCGCGCTGTTCGCCGCCGGCGCCTTCGACTTCGCCACCGGCCTGCGGCTCGTCGCCAAGCGCGGCGAGCTGATGAGCCGGGCCCCCAAGGGCGCCATGGCGGCCGTCGTCAACCTCGACGAGGAGCGCGTGCGCGAGATCCTCACCGGCCTGCCGTTCCGCAACGTCGACATCGCCAACATCAACGCGCGCACGCAGTGCATCCTGTCCGGCGAGTACGACGAACTGCACGACCCCGCACTGCGCGCCGCCTACACCGAGGCGGGCGCCCGGTTCGTCCCGCTCAACGTGAGCGCCGCCTTCCACTCCCGCTGCATGACGGACGTGCAGCAGGAGTTCGCGCTCCACCTCGCCGGCTTCGACCTCGCGGAACTCACCCTCCCCGTCGTGGCCAACCACACCGCCCGCCCCTACCCCACGAAGGGCTACGCGGACCACCTGGCCCACCAGATATCCGGCGCCGTCCGCTGGTACGAGTCGATGTCCTGGCTGATCGCCCAGGGGTACCGGGACTTCCAGGAGATCGGCCCGGGCACCGTGCTGACCAAGCTCACCGCCCAGATCCTCAAGGACCCCCTGCCCGTCGAGACCGCCCCCGCCCCCCGGCGGCCTCCCGCCGTCCAGGCCCGCCCCCGCACCGAACTGGTCTTCATGTACGGCGGCCAGGGCACCCAGTACCACCAGATGGGCCGGGGCCTCTACGACACCGATCCGGTGTTCCGCGACGCCATGGACCGCTGCGACGCGGCCCACCGCGCCACGGCCGGCACCTCGTTGCTGGCCGCCGTCCACGACGACAGCCGCAGGGGCCGTCCCTTCGACGACGTCCTCACCTCGCACGCGGCGCTCTACGGCATCGGCTACAGCCTCACCGAGATGCTCCGCGCCGACGGCGTCCACCCCGACGCGGTGCTCGGCCACAGCCTCGGCGAGTACGTCGCCGCCACCGCCGCGGGCGCCCTGTCCTTCGAGGACGGCCTGCGGCTCGTGACGGGCCAGGCCCGGCTCCTGCAGGAGCGGTGCCCGGACGGCGGCATGCTGTCCGTCCTGGACTCCCCGGACCTGTACCGGTCCCGGCGCGACCTCTTCGGCGACATCGCCCTCGCGGCCGTCAACTACGACCGCAACTTCGTCGTCAGCGGCACCGGCACCCGGCTCGCCGCCCTCCAGCAGGCCCTGGACGCCGAAGGCGTGATCACGGTCCGGCTGCCCGTGCGCCACGCCTTCCACTCCGCGCTGATCGACCCGATCCGTTCCGACTTCCTCTCCCTGACCAGGGACGTCACCGTCACGACGCCACGGCTCCCGGTCCACTCCGCGATGCTCGCCGGCCGCCTCGGGACCCGGTACGGCGGGGACGAGTACCTGTGGGACGTGATCCGCCGCCCCGTCCGGTTCGACGAACTGATGGCGTCCGAGTTCACCGCCCCCGACCGTCACTTCTTCGTCGACCTCAGCGCCAGCGGTTCGTTCGCCAACTTCCTCAAGCACGGCTACGCCCCCGCCCTCCGCGGCGCGCCGGCCATCAACCAGTTCGGCAACAACAGCGGCACCGTTCGCGCCCTGCGCGACGAACTGCGCCGCCTGGCCGGCGCCTGAGAAGGAGGCGTGCCGGTCACCGGCCCTTCAGGGTCACCGGAACGCTGCAGACCCCACCGAGGAAGTTGGAGTAGATCCGGGCGGGCTCGCCGGCCGGTTCCAGGTCGGCGACCAGGTCGCGGAGGGATTCCAGGACCGCGCCGATCTCCAGGCGGGCCAGGTGGGAGCCGAGGCAGAAGTGCGAGCCCCCGCCGAGGGTGACGTGTCTGTTCGGGCTGCGCGAGAGGCGGAAGTCGTCGGGGCGTTCGAAGACCTGCTCGTCCCGGTTGGCCGACACGTTCCAGAGGGTGACGATGTCACCGGCCCGCAGCTCCGTGCCGCCGACGGTGACGTCCCGTACGACGGTGCGCGCCATGTGCATGGACGGGGTGGTCCAGCGCAGCACCTCGTCGACGGCCGTCTCCACCGCGACCTCGCCACGCTGCCAGGCCTGCCACTGGTCGGGGTGGTCGAGGAAGGCGAGCACGGCACCGCCGATGGCCATCCGCGTGGTCTCGCCGCCGCCGAGGATGAGGCTGTAGCAGTTGAAGACGATCTCGTCGTCGGTGAGACCGCTGCCGTTGACCCGGGCCGAGGTGAGCAGCGTGACGATGTCGTCGGCGGGGGCGGTCCGCCGTCCTTCCGAGAGGTGGGCGAAGTAGTACAGGACCTCGTTCTTGGCCCGCCAGGCGTCGGCAGGGGTGAGGACGGGGGTCTCGGAGGCGACCATGGTCGAGGTGAGGGCGAAGATGCGCTCGCGGTCCCGGGGCGGGACGCCGAGCAGGTCGCAGATCGCGGCCAGCGGGATCTCCTTCGCCACGTCCGTCGCGAAGTCGCAGGTACCGCGCTCCAGCGCCTGGCCGATCAGCTGCCGGGCCATCGCCCGGATGCGCACACCCAGCGCCTCCAGCCCCCGCCGGGAGAAGGTCTTGGTCAGGATCTGGCGCACCTCGCCGTGCCGGACGCCGTCGGTCAGCGACAGCATGCGACGACCCGCCGAGTCCCCGCCTCCGCGCAGCGCGTCGAGCACGTTGCCGCGTTCGGAGGTGAAGTGCGTGGTGTCGCGGTAGACGGCGCTCACGTCACGGTGGGCCGTCAGCATCCAGTAGCCGGCCAGCCCGTCGCGTGGCGGCTGCCGGCGGACCGGCTCGTGCGTGCGCAGATGCCGCCACACCTCGGTGAGGTCGCACGTCGAGTGCAGGACCCGGTCGGCGAAGTCGAGACGGTCGATCTCGTCGGCTGACAGGATGGTGCGGGACCCCGGCATCGGTGTTCTCCTTTTCCTTTCCTCCGCCTCACACGCGCGGTTCTCCACCTGGTACGCGGCTCGTCGGCCTCAGTGCGCGGCCTCGCCGGTACGCGCCCGGTCCACCGCTTCGGCCTGGTGCCGCAGCACGCTGTTCTCGAACAGCACCTCCGGCGGCACCTCCAGCGCCAGATCCCGCTGCAGCCGTATCCGCACCCGCACGGCGAGCAGCGAGTGGCCGCCGAGCGAGAAGAAGTCGTCGTCGAGCCCGATGGCGTCGACGGCGAGCAGGTCCTCCCAGACCTCCGCGAGGTAGCGCTCGGTGGGACCGGCGGGCGGTGCGTGCGGGGCCCGCCTGCGGGACAGGTCCTCCAGGGCGCCGGCCAGGCCGTCCGCGGTCCAGGCCGCGTCGGACTGGTGCGCGCGTGCCGTCATCGCCACGAACTCGGGGAGCCCCGCGGCCTGTTCGGGGTCCGGTACGAGTTTCGCGTCGGCCAGGTGCTCCCGCAGCTCCCGCAGGGACAGCGCGTCACCGGACGGGGCCACGAAGGCGATCAGACGCCGGGGCTCGCCGCCCGTGGTGCGGACCGCCGCCCGGGCGACCGAGGGATGCTCCAGCAGTACCCGCTCCATCTCGGCGGGCTCCGTGCGCACCCCTCGTATCTCCACGGGACCGCTGGGGCGTACCAGAGGGGTCATACCGTCATCCTCCGCTGCACGTCGGTTTCCTGGGGCCGGTCGAAGTCCCGCTCGATCACCTCGGCCAGGGGGGCGGTGGCGTCGAGGACCGTCCACTTGCCGCCGGGGAGCGTGTGGGAGCTGAGCGGGCCGCATTCGGACCAGTACGTCATCTCCTCGGGGCGTACATCGGTGTCGTCCTCCCAGCTGACGGCCGTCACCGGGCAGTCGACCGGTTCCGCCGCCGCCGGGCGGTACCCGAAGCACATCCGCAGATCGGCCCTGAGCACCCGCAGCGCCATCGGGACCAGATCGGGGTGCAGCTCTCCCTGGCCCAGCATGCGTGAGACCCGCTGCACCTGTTCACGCAGCTGGTCGTCCGTCATCGACGGGTGGTAGACGCCGGTGGCTCCGGGGGCGGGCATCCGGTAGCGGCGCTCCGGCGGCCAGTGCGGCACACGGGACGACGACACGAACAGCCGCCGGGGAGCGGGGGCCCCCTCCGCGGCAAGCCCGGTGACCAGGGCGTGCGCCAGCAAGGCGCCCATGCAGTGCCCGAACACGGCGTAGGGCCGGTCGGTGTAGGGCAGCAGGGCACGCGCGCAGTCCGCGCCGAACTCCTCGAACGTCTCGCACGGGGCGTGGCCGAGCCGGTTCTCCCGGCCCGGCGGCTGCACCGGGCACACCTCCACGGGTCCGAACCGCTCGGGCCAGTGCCGGAACACCGAGGCGCCGACGCCGCTGTACGGCATGACGAACAGCCGGGCGTCCGCGTGGGCCGACGGTTCCCGCAACAGCCAGGTGCCGCTGCGCTGCGACATGCTTCCTCCCGGGGCCACGGCGTCCGGTGGCGCGGCCTGTCGACTCGAAGACGAGCACGGACGCTACGCACGACCGGTTATCCGGAAGTTACGCCGCCCGCCGCCCGCCGGCGTCGCCCGGACGGCCGTAACCGTGGGCAAACCGGGCCCCGCCACGCTTGAGCCGTACGCGTACGAGGAGCTGATACCGGTGGCCGATGTCCACGCGCGCATCCAGGCGCTCTCACCCGACCGGAGGGCCCTGATCGACGCCCTGGCGGCGGGGCGACGGCCGGACCGCGCCCCCACGACCGCGGCGCAGGAACGGTACTGGCGGCTCAACCAGGCCGACCCCGCCGACCCCCGCTACCTGTGGCCGTGGGCCCTCTCGCTGCGCGGGCCGCTCGACACCGACGGCCTCGGCCGGGCCGTCCGCTCCGTGCTGAACCGGCACGACCTGCTCACCTCCACCTTCCGCCGGCAGGACGGCGAGCTGTGGCAGCTGCGCGGCACCGCGCCTGCCCGGGAGCCCCGTCTCGTGGAGGTCCCCGACGGACCCGACGGCGTGCAGCGCGAGATCGAGCGCGTCAACCGGCGCGGCAGGGACCTGGCACGACAGGCACCCGTGGACACCACGCTCCTGCGCCTCGGCCCGGACGACCACGTCCTGGTCGTCGACATCCACGCGATCGCCAACGACGCCTGGTCGATGCGTCTCTTCCTCGACGACCTCGCGGCCCACTACAACGGGTCCGCGCCCGCCTCCCGTCCCGTCCCCTTCGCCGAGCACGCCGCCCGGCAGCGCCGGTGGCTGGCCGGTGAGGAGGCCGAGCGGCAGGCGCGCCACTGGGTGCGGACCCTGGCCGGCCTGCCTCCCGCGCCCCTGCCCGCCGCGTCCGCCGCCGACGGCGCCCGCTGCGTCGTACAGCGGGCCGACGTCCCGGCCGGCGCCATGGACGCGGTGCGCGGCCTCGGCCGACGGGCCGGGGCCACCCCCTTCATGACCCTGTACGCCCTCTTCGCGGACGTCCTCGGCACCCTGACCGGGCGCGGCGACATCGTCGTGGCCTCGTCGGTGTCCGGCCGCGACACACCGGACACCCACCAGGTCGTCGGCTGCTTCGTGAACCGGGTGGTGCTGCGCGTCGACGTGGGCGGCGCTCCCGGTGACGAGGAACTCGTCCGGCGCGGCCGGGCCTCGGTGCTCGCCGCCCTGGCCAACGCCCGGCTGCCCTTCGAGCACGTGGTGCGCCGGGTCGCACCCCACGCGTACGACCGGCCCGCCCCGCTGGCGGACGTCATGTTCGTGTACGACGACCAGGACGGGCGGGCGGCCACCGGCGACGCCCCCCGCTTCACCGGCCTGGAGGCGTCGTACGTCGAGCCCGAGTACCGCACCACCCGATTCGCCCTGCTGCTCACCGCGCGCCCCGTGCCGTCCGGGCGGCTGGTCCTCGAAGCGCACTGCCCGAGCGACCCGCACCACGTCCGCACCGCGCGGGAGCTGCTGCGCCACTGCGCCCTGCGGCTCGCGCGGCTGGGCGGCGCCTGAGCCACGTGCCGCGGCGCCCGCCCGCGCACCCCGAGGAAGGACCCCAGATGATCGCCATCGTCCTGAGTGAGACGTGCACCCCCGCACAGCGCCGGCAGGTGCTGTCGGCGGTGCAGTTCGCGGGATCCGGTCTCAGAGTGCACACGCCCCATCTGGTGTCGCTCACCGGCGACCGGGACCGTGTCGCGGCCGCCCTGGACGGCCTCCCGCAGGTCACGGAGATCACGTCCCTGTCGGCCGGGTACCCCCGGGCGGCGCGGCTGGCCGGACGCGCGGCCACCACACCGGTGTGGGTGTCGGACGTGGAGATCGGGGGCCCCGGTTTCACCGTCATCGCTGGCCCGTGCTCCGTGGAGAACCGGCAGCAGATGCTGACCACGGCCCGTGAGGTCCACGCCTGCGGCGCGCACGCCCTCCGCGCGGGGGCGTTCAAGCCCCGTACGTCGCCGTACGCCTTCCAGGGCCTCGGCGACGCCGGTCTGGGGCTCCTGGCCGAGGCCCGGGAACGGACCGGACTGCCCGTGGTGACCGAGGTGGTGGACGTCCGGGACATGGAACGGGTGGCGCAGGCGGTGGACATGGTCCAGATCGGCGCCCGGAACATGCAGAACTACGCACTGCTGCGCGAGGCCGGCCGGCTGCGGATGCCGGTCCTGCTCAAGCGCGGTCTGGCCGCCACTCTGGACGAGTGGCTGCTCGCCGCGGAGTACGTGCTCGACGGCGGCAACGAGCAGCTCGTGCTGTGCGAGCGGGGCATCCGCACCTTCGAGACCGGGTACCGCTTCACGCTGGACCTCGCCGCCGTCGTCGTCCTCAAGGAACGCACGCACCTGCCGGTCATCGTGGACCCGAGCCACGCCGCCGGCACCCGCGGCCGCGTGCTGCCCCTCGCGCTCGCGGCGGCCGCCGTGGGGGCCGACGGCATCATCGTCGAGGCGCACCACGATCCGTCCGCCGCCCTGTGCGACGCGGCGCAGGCCCTGCCGACGAGTGACCTCACCGAGCTGATGCGCAGGCTGCCGCCGGCCGCGCGGTCGGCGGGGCGCACCCTGGAGCGTACGCCGGGCCGGCGGACACTGACGTCCGTGAGCGGCGGCTGACCGGGGCGGACACGCGAGGGCGTCCGCCCGATACAGCGACAGCGAGGGGCTGCCGGACACCGTCCGGCAGCCCCTCACCGCACACCCCGCGCCTACCCGTCGTCTTCCTCGACTCCGTCGACTCCTTCGTCTCCCGCGTCCTCCGTGGCCATCCGGGCCACGGTCTCGGCGAAGCCGACGACCCGCGGGCCGTGCTCGGGGTCGGTCGACAGGCCCTTGGCCAGCTGCGCGCACGTCGGCATGTCGAAGATGTCACGGACGGACAGGGGCACGTCCAGCAGCGAGCCGAGCCGGGCCGCGAACCGCGTTCCCGTGAGGGAGTCGCCGCCGAGCAGGAAGAAGTCGTCCTGGACACCCACCTCGGGCCGTTCCAGCACCTCCGCGCAGACCGCGGCCACCAGTGCCTCCAGCGGCCCCCTGGGAGTGTCGTCCAGGTCCTCCGCACCGGCCTGCCCGGCCGTACGGCGCGCCTGCCCGGTCAGGGCGAGCCGGTCCACCTTGCCGTTGCCGGTGAGCGGCAGGGCGTCCAGGATCCGTACGTCCGCCGGAACCATGTAGCCGGGCAGCCGTTCCCTCAGATACGCGGACACCTCGTCCGCGCCGACGTCCCCGGCCACGAAGGCCACCAGATGGCGGGCCCGGCTCTCCCGGGCGGGCGCCACGACCACGCACGCCTCCACCCGGGGGTGGCTGCGGGCGGCGTGCTCCACCTCGCCCAGTTCGATCCGGTACCCGTTGACCTGGACCTGGAAGTCGTCGCGCCCCAGGATCTCGATCGAGCCGTCCGGCAGATAGCGCCCCAGGTCGCCCGTGGCATAGACGCGCTCCCCGGTGGAGGGCAGCCGGAAGAAGCGCTCCCGGGTGCGTTCCTCGTCGCGCCAGTAGCCGTGGGCCAGTCCGACCTCGCTGCCCACCACCATCTCGCCGGGCACCCACACGGGCCGGTCCCGCCAGGCTCGGTCCAGCACGTGGTAGCGATGGTTCGCCATCGGCTTGCCGTACGGGATGCTCGTCCAGTCCGGGTCGATCTCGCCGACCGGCTGCAGGATCGACCAGCAGATGGTCTCCGTCGGCCCGCCCGACCCCATCACCCGCAGGCGCGGGGCCAGCGCCCGCATCCGGTCGGGGAGCGTCAGCGGGATCCAGTCGCCCGACAGCACGGTCAGCCGCAGCGGTTCCAGCACGGGTGCCGCGGGATCGCCGGCGACCTGTTCGGCCGCCTCGACCAGCATCTGCGCCAGGGCGGGCACCGAGTTCCAGAACGTCACCGACTCCCGGCGGACGAGGTCCACCCAGTGCGCGGGGTCGGGCCGTTCGGCGGGGTCGGGCAGAACGGCCGCCCCGCCGGCGGCGATGATGCCGAAGACGTCGTACACGGAGGCGTCGAAGTGCAGCCCCGACACGGCGAGCACCCGGTCCGCGGGCCCGACACCGAAGCGTGCGTTGATGTCGCTGTACATGTTGGTCACACCGCGGTGGTCGACCATGACGCCCTTGGGCCGGCCCGTCGACCCGGAGGTGTAGATGACGTACGCCAGGTCGCGCGGCCCCTGCACGGAGGCGAGCGGGGCGTCGCCGACGGTGTCGAAGTCACGGTCCACGGCCAGCACCCGTACGCCCTCCGGCCAGGACAGGGCGTCGACGAGCCGGCCCTGGGTGAGGACCAGCTCCACCTCGCCGTTCTCCAGCAACTCCCGCAGCCGCAGCGGCGGTACCGCGGGGTCGACCGGCAGATACGCGGCTCCGGAGGTGAGGACGCCGTACACCGCCGCGTACTGCTCCCACCCCTTCTCGGCGACGATCGCCACGAGCCTGCCGGGACGCGCCCCCAGTTCCCGCAGCCGCCGTCCGACGCGGTTGGCGTGGGCGTGCAGTTCGGCGTGGGACAGGGTGCGGGCGGTGGTGACGACCGCGGGGGCCTCGGGGCGCTCGGCCGCCTGCCGCGCGAGCACCTCGTGCAGGAGCGTGTCGCCGACCTCCCGCGCCGTGTCGTTGGCCTCGGCGCGTACGGCGAGCTGTTCGGCCGGCACCAGATCGAACCGCTCGGCCTGCCAGAGCGCCTCCTCCGTGATCAGGCGGTCCAGCAGACCGCAGTAGGCGGTGAACATGTCGTCGACGAGGCCGGGCGGGAACATCGCGTCGAGGAAGTCCCACTTCAGGTGCAGGGTCCTGTCGATCTCCCGGATCTGGAAGTCGAGCAGCACCTGCGGGGTCTGCGAGATGCCGTACGTCTCCTCGCCGAGCCCCGACACCTGCCGCCGGGGCGGATGCCCGAGCAGACTGGTGACGACGATCGGCATGGCCGGGCGGGCCCCCGCGGCGGGCCGGCGGCGCTGCAGTTCGCGCAGCACCCGCACGCCGTTGAAGTGCCGGTGCTGGAGATCGGTCCAGATCTGTTCCTGGATGTCCATCGCGCGCTCGGCGAACGTCCCGTCGGTCTTCTCCACGGCGACCAGGAGCGTGTTGGTGAAGTCACCGAGCAGCCGGTCGATGTCCGGGTGCACCGGAAGCCGGTCGAAGACGGGGAAGTTGATGGTGAACGCGTCGTTCCGGCTCCACGTGCGCAGGACCTCGGCGAAGACCGCCACGAGGATGCCGGACGGCGTCACACCCAGCCGCCGGGCCCGCTCCTGCAGCCGGTGCCAGCGCGCGGGGGCGAGCCGGTGCGCGTGCCGTTCGAAGCGGATGGTGCCCCGTGGCCGGGTGACCAGGGGCAGGTCCGGAGCGGCGGGCAGATCGGGGACGCGTTCCAGCCAGTAGGCGCGGGAGCGTTCGTAGGCGGACGTGGCCTCCAGCGCCGAGCGCGCCTGCGTCACGTAGTCCCGGAACGTGATCTCCGGTGCGGGCGGGGCCGTGTCCGGGTCCTCGTACAGCTCGATCAGCTCCGGGAAGAGCACCTGGAACAGGCTCCAGGCGTCGACGACCAGGAGATCGACGCCGATGTGCAGACGCACCCGGCCGCCGGGCAGCAGGGTGACCCGCACGTCGAACAGCGGACCGGTGTGCGGATCCATCACCTGGTGCGACATCTCCTCGCGCAGCAGCCGCGCGCGCTCACCGGCCGCGTCCGGGGACTCGTCCCGCAGATCGAGCACCCGCACCTCCTGGCCGGCGGCCCGGGGCAGCACGCGCTGGGTGCCGTCGGCCAGGACGACCGCGCGCAGCATGTCGTGGCGGCGCACCACCTCGGCCCACGCCCGCTCGAACCGCGGCACGTCCAGTCCGTCGCGCTCCCACTCGAAGTAGCCGTGGCAGCCCACGTTCCCGAAGTCGACGGCGGCGCCCCGGCCGATCCACAGCGCCTGCTGCGTCTCCGTCAGCGGGAACGGCTCGTACCGGCCGGCCGGGTCGTGGTGCACCTGCGGCAGGCCGGCCAGGGACGAGGTCGCCTCGGCCGCGCCGCGTGCCGCGGCCAGCCGGGCCAGGGAGGCGACGCTCGACGCGCGCATGAGGTCCGGGAGGGCCACGTCGAGCCCCAGTTCCTCCCGCGCGCGGGTCAGCAGCCGTACGGCGCTGAGCGAGTCGCCGCCCAGGTCGAAGAAGCCGTCGAGGACACCGATGTCGTCCAGTCCGAGCACCTGCGACCACAGGGCCGCAAGACGCCGCTCCGTCTCGTTGCGCGGCTCGACCCTGCGCACGTCCAGGCCGGGCCGGTTCCGGTCGGCAGCCGGCAGCGCGGCCCGGTCCACCTTGCCGCCGGGGCCGACGGGTATCTCGTCCACGACCGTGAGGCTCACGGGAACCATGTAGGCGGGCAGCGTCCGGCGCAGCGCCCGGCGGATCTCGGACAGCAGGGGAGGGGCGGCCGGGGCGGTGACGAGGTAGCCCGCCAGCCGGCGCTCCCCGTCCGCGGATTCGGTCACGGTCACCGCGGCCTGGAGCACCCCCGGCTGCCGCGCCAGCGCCGACTCGACCTCGCCCAGGTGGACCCGGTAGCCGCGGATCTTCACCTCGTCGTCGGCGCGGCCGATGACCTCGATCTCGCCGTCGGGCCAGCGCCGGGCCACGTCGCCGGTCCGGTACAGGACCGGGTGCGGGTCGTCCGGGAGGGGGTTGGGCAGGAACTTCTCCTCGTTCGTCGCCGGCTGGTTGAGGTAGCCCAGCGACAGTCCGGCACCGGAGACGTACAGCTCGCCGGGCTCACCGGCCGGGACGGGAGCGAGCGACTCGTCCAGCACGTGGACGTTCACACCCGGCACGGGGCGGCCCACCGGCGGGGCGCGGTGCAGGCGCTCGTCCTCGGTCAGGGCGCGGCTCACGGCCGAGAGGTTGCAGGTGGTCACCACGGTGGCCTCGGACGATCCGTAGACGTTGACCACCTCGAAGGGCAGTGTCTCCGGCGGCCAGGCGCGCAGGCGCTCGCCCGCCACCCGCACGGTGCGCAGCACCGTGTCCTCCGGCCAGTCGAGCGACCAGCAGCGCTCGGCCGTCGCGGTCATCATGAGGCTGTGGGAGACGCGCTCGCCCACCAGCCAGTCCCGCAGCGCTGCGGGGTCAGCGGCGACATGGGGTTCCGGCACGCACACCGCCGCGCCCGCGGCGAGCAGCGGCAGACAGTCCACCTCGACCAGCCCCGCTCCCGGGGAACACAGCCAACTGCCGCGTGAGAGCGGCTCGATGGCGCACTGCTCGATCAGGGTGTGCACCAGCGTCCGCAGGGCGCCGTGCCGGAACAGCACGGCCTTCGGGTCGCCCGTCGAGCCGGACGTGAACGCCACATGGCAGACGGTGGCGTCGGTCACCGCGACCCCGAGCGGTTCGGCGGGCGCCGAACGCCACGCGTCGCCGTCCATCAGGACCACCGGCACCCCGGGATCCTCGTCCAGCCCGGACGCCGTGTGCTCGTCCGCCAGGACGACGGCCGCCTCGGCGTGCCGCAGCATCGACGCCACCCGGGCCGAGGGGTGCGCGGGGTCCAGCAGCACCGCCGCCACGCCCAGTTTGAAACAGGCCAGCTGGGCGATCAGGTGCGCCGTGCCGCGCCCCAGGTACAGGCCGGCCCGCGCCTTCGGCCGCACTCCCAGCCCCCGCAGGTGCCGGGCGAGCCGGTTGGCCGACTCCTCCAGGCCGGCGAAGTCCAGGGCCGTGCCCGCGTGTTCGACGGCCGTGGCCCTCGGGGTGCGGCGGGCTGCCAGTGCCACACGTTCGTGGACGTAGAGCTGTGACTCGTGGGAGTGGGTGTCCCGCACGACGTTCCGCCCTTTCCGCGCTGGAGACAGGAGGCGGGGACGGTAGGCCGCCGAGGTTAGGCAAGGGTTACGCGGCGGGGCGTAACCGGGCGCTAACCCGGCGGCCCTAGCCTCGGTCGGTCATGGACGACTCCCTCAGCCGCCTGACGCCCCAGCAGTGGACCCGCCTCGCCGAGCGCGCGCGGGCCGGACAGCCCCCCGCACACGGACGACCGGAGACACCCGCCGCCCCGCCGGTGCCGCGCGCCGACCACGCGGCCCCCTGCCCGGCCACCCACACCCAGGAACAACTGTGGTTCCTCAGCCGGCTGACCGCCGGCACGCCGAACTACAACGTCCCCTTCCGCTTCGACCTGGAAGGCCCCCTGGAGCCGCACCACCTGCACACCGCACTGCGTACGGTCGTGCAGCGGCACGACGCCCTGCGCACCGAGCTACGACCCGGCCCCGGTGGCCTGCGCCAGGTGGTCCGGGAACGGGTGCCGGTGGAGCTGCCGGTGCGCGACCTGTCCGGCCACGACGACCCCCGGGCCGCGGCCGACGCCCGCTGCTTCGAACTCGCCCGCACGGTTTTCGACCTGGAGACCGCGCCGCTGTGGCGCTTCGAGCTGCTGCGGCTGGACGAGCCGGGCGAGCGGCACGTGCTGGTGTGGATCGCCTCGCACACCATCGCCGACGGCGGAGCGGTGGGCGTCCTGCTGGACGAGGTCGGCGCGGCGTACGCCGCGCTGACAGCCGGCCGCGACGTCGTACTGCCGGACCCCGGTCCCCAGTTGACCGACTACGCCGCCTGGCAGCGGGCCACCCTGACCCCGGCGGAGACCGAGCGGCTCACCGCCTACTGGCGCCGCCGCCTCGACGGCTACGACGGCCTGCGCCTGACCTACGACCGGCCGGGCCCCGCCGCCACCGCCCTTCCCCGCGGCCGCACCGTCCGCTTCGCCGTCCCAGCGGCCCTGCGCCGGCGGGTCGTCGGCCTGGCCAGGGAGCACGCCGGGTCGCCGTTCATGGTCCTGCTGGCCGCCTACCAGGTACTGCTCGCGCGGCTCGCCCGCCGCCCCGACGTGGCGACGGCCCTGCCGCTGGCGTGCCGCGACACCCCCGGCTACGAGCGGGTGTTCGGCTCGCTCACGAACACCGTCGTGATCCGCACGGACACCGGCGGCGGCGCCTCCTTCGCGACGGTCCTCGACCGGGTCAGGGAGGCCGTCCTCGGCGCCATCGAGCACCAGAGCCTGCCGTTCGGCAAGCTCGTGGAGGAGCTGAGGCCCGCCCGCCACGGACGTACCAACCCCATCACCGAGACGATCTTCAGCTACGGCGGCACTCCCGCGACCCTCGGCTGGACCCCCCTCGGCGACTCGGTGCGCGCCGCCTGCCGGGGCATGTCCAACGACACCGTCCGCTTCGACTTCGAGCTGGTGCTGGACGACACCCTGGAGGGGCTGACCGGCCGGTTCGAGTACGACAGCGACCGCATCGACGCGCGCAGCGCCCGCCGGATCTGCGACGCCTACCTGGACATCCTCGGCGCCGCGGTGGACCACCCCGGCGCACCCCTGCCGCACGCGCCGGGCGAGGAGCCCGGCCGGCCCCGCCCGCCGCTGCCGGCCTGGTCCGCGGCGCCGGCCGACGCCCCGGCTCCCGCCTCCCCGGACGGCCCGGCGCCCGGCAGCGGCGGCGCACCGCGCACCGAGGCCGAGCGCGCCGTGGCCCGCATCTGGGCCGGCGCCCTGGGCCGTGACGGGCTGGAACGCGACGACGACTTCTTCGCCCTCGGCGGCTACTCGATGCTGGCGGTGGACGTGATCGCCGCCGTCAACGAGGAGTTCGGCACCGATCTGTCGGTGCTGCAGATCTTCGAGACGAGCAGTGTCGCCGCGCTGGCCCGTGCCGTCGAGGCCGGTGCCGACACCGCCGGAACCGACGAATCCGGAACCGACGGAACCGACGGAGCCGGCGATGAGGGGACGGCTGCGGCGGACCTGCTGGAGCAGGTCGAGGGGATGAGCGACGAGGAGGTGGCGCGGGCGTTGGAGCGTCTGCGCGACACCCCCTGAACCCGGGCCCCGAAGCGGGGGAGAAGGAGAACGCCGTAGGAGGAGGAGCCGTAGCAGGAACAAGAGCGGCCGCCCCGGACCGGAGGCGGGGGATGACTCCGGCGGGACGGCCGCTCGTCGCGGGCCGGTCGGGTGTGACCGGACGTCAGGTGTGCTGCGCCCCGGCCGGGGGCGCCTGCACCTGGGGGGACCCGGGCTGCTGCGGCTGCCGTACGGCCTGCATGACGACGGCCACCAGGACCGCGCCGACGACGAGGACCACCGCCGACGTCACGAACGCGAAGCGGTAGCCGTCCACCAGGGCCTGCCCGGCCGCGCCGCCGGAGCCGCGCGAGTCCTGGGCGTGCGTGACGGCGAGCGTCGTCAGCACCGCGAGACCGAGCGAACTGCCCAGCTGCTGCACCGACGTCTGCACCCCCGACCCGAAGCCGGCGTCCGCGTCCGACAGTCGGTGCAGCGCGGCGTTCTGCAACGCCGGCAGGCCGATCGCCAGACCGAACGACAGCACCACCGTCGCGGGCACGAGCTGTCCCCAGAACGAGCCCTGGGCGTCGATGCGCGCCAGCAGCAGCATGCCCACCGCGCTGACGACGAAGCCGACGATGATCGCCGTCTTCGCGCCGGCCTTCGTCACCAGCTGCGTGGAGACCACCATCCCGGGGATGAACGCGGCGCAGAACGGCAGATACGCCAGACCCGACTGGAGCGGGGAGTAGTCCAGGACCTGCTGCACGTACAGCGTGACCAGGAAGAACATCGCGGCCATGGCACTGGTCAGGAACACGGTGGCCACATTGGCGGTGATCCGGGTCCGGTCGGTGAAGAAGCGCAGCGGCATCATCGGATCCGCCACCCGGGCCTCGACCAGCGCGAACAGCACGACCAGCACCAGCCCGCCGGCCAGCGACCCCCACACCGCCACGCTGCCCCACGGGTGCTCCGAGGCCTGCAGCAGACCGTTGACGACCGCCACGAGCCCGGCCGTGATCAGCAGACCGCCCCAGACGTCGGGCCGACGCCGGGCGCCCGTGACCGGCGCGTCCTGCACCGTGCGCGCCGCGAGCGCCAGTGCCACGGCGGCGACGGGCAGGTTGACCAGGAACACCCAGCGCCAGCCGGCCAGATCCACCAGCACGCCCGACAGCAGGACGCCCACCGTCGCCCCCATGCCGGCCAGCCCTCCCCACATGCCGAGGGCCTTCGCCCGTTCCTTGCCGTCCGTGAACATCAGGACGATCAGCGACAGTGCCGCCGGCGACGCCATCGCCTCGCCGACGCCCTGGGCGAACCGGCTGACGATGAGCACGCCGGAGTTCCAGGCCAGGCCGCTGGTCAGCGACGCCAGCGCGAACAGCGTCGTACCGATCACGAACAGCCGCTTGCGTCCGACGAGGTCGGCCACCCGGCCGCCCAGGAGGAGGAGTCCGCCCGCGGCCAGCAGATAGCCGTTGACCACCCAGGCCAGGCCCGCCTGCGAGGTGCCCAGATCGTCCTCGATCGAGGGCAGCGCGATGTTCACGACCGTGTTGTCGATCACGATGATGAACTGGACCAGCGAGAGCACGGCCAACGCCTTCCAGCGGCGCGGGAACGCGGTGGGCTGCTCCGGCGGTGCGGCGGCGCCTCCTCCGCGCTCGGGCCCGGTTTCCATGGTGGACATCTGTTCTCCCAGCAAGCGGACGGACATCTTCGTCACGTCGAGTCAATGCCGGGCCCACGCGGCCTGTCCAACAACGATCACTCCCGGTTTGACAACCATCGGGAGTCTTCGAAGATGAGAGCGTGGATCTGGACATGGCGCAGGTGAGGGCATTCATCACGACGGCCGACGAGCAGCACTTCGGCAAGGCGGCCGAGCGGCTCCACCTCAGCCAGCAGGCGCTGTCCAAACGCATCCGCCGGCTGGAGGAGCTGCTCGGCACCCGGCTCCTGGAGCGCTCCAGCCAGGGCGTGGAACTGACCGAGGCGGGCTCCCGCTTCCTGGGCCCGGCCGTCGCCGCCCTGGACGCCGCGGACACGGCCGTCGCCGCCGTCGCCGCCGCCGGCCGGCCGCTGCGCATCGACGTCCTCGACGAGCGCCTGGTCCCGATACACCTCGTGCAGCGCTGGATCGACGCCGACCCGGAGGCGCCGCTGGAGGTGAGCATGCGGCACGGCCTGGAGAACGCGCTGCCCGCCCTGCGGCGCGGCGAGATCGACGTGGCGTTCGGCCGGGTGCACGCACTGCGCGCTCCGTGGCGGGACGAGTTCGCGTACCGTCCGGCGCGCCTGGAACCCCTCGTGCTGCTGGTGGGCCTCGACCACCCGTTCGCCCAGAAGCCGTCCGTCCGCCTCACCGAGCTGCCCGGTGTCCCCCTGAGAACGCCCATGGGCGGCGGTGTGCCGGAATGGACCGCCTTCGTACGGGAGTTCGCCGACAGCTGGTCGCTCGACCTGAACACGAGCGGACCGGCACTCAGCCTCGACCACCTGGTGGACACCGTCGCGGACAGTCCGGGCGCGGCGACCCTCGTCGGCGCGGGCATGAACGTCCCCGACGGGCAGCGCATCCGGACGGTGCCGCTCGTCGACCCCACCCCGGTGTACCCGTGGTCGGCCGTGTGGCGCCGGGACCGGCCGCACCGCCTCCTGTCGCAGCTGCTCGACGCCGTCGCGAGCGGCGTCCGCGTCCGGGACATGGCCGACGCGCTCGGCCCCGTCTGGCTGCCCGCCGCAGACCGGTCGGGCCTCGGCCTGTGACCACGGCCGCGGGCACGGTCCCCGCTGCTGCCGGCACGGCGTCGGCCGCAGGCTCCGGCTCGTGAGGCGGGCCGCCGGCACGATCCCGGCTGCGGCTGCCGGGTAGGCGCCGGCATCAACGGATTCCGGTCTCGGCCAGTGAGCACGGCCGTCGGCACGATCCCTGCCGTTGCCGTTGCCGTTGCCGTTGCCGTTGCCGCCGCCGGCGTCGACCGGACCGGTTCGAGACTGTCCCCCCGCCGGCTGCCTCCACCGCGTTCGCCGCCTCCCGTCGACCGGCCCCGCCCGGACGCGGGAGCCCGGCCGCCGGGGGCGGCGTAACCGGTGCCAAACCCCGTCGCCCTAGGGTCGCCGGGCCCCGGTTCCCCCGGGGTCGCCGACCACGCACCTAGGACGCGAGGACAGGGCAGTGGATTCTTTGACGTTGCCGAACCAGGCCGGGCCCGCGGCGCGGGGCACCGGGCAGCGGGACCTGACCGTCAGCGCCGCGGCGTCGCTCCGGCGGCACGACCCGGAGCTGGACGGGCTGCTGGAGCAGGAGTTCAGGCGACAGCAGGACACGCTCGCCATGGTCGCCTACGCCAGCCTCGCCGACCCCTCCGTCCTCGCCTGCGGCGCCTCGGTCCTGGCCAACGTCACGGCGGAGGGGTACCCCGGTGCCCGCTACCACCCCGGCTGCCGCTGGCTCGACCAGGTGGAGGAGCTGGCCGTCCGCCGGACCCGCGCCGTCTTCGGGGCGCGTTACGCCAACGTCCAGCCGCACTCGTGCTCCCAGGCCAACCTCAGCGTCCTGTTCGCCCTCATGCGCCCCGGCGACACCGTGCTCGGCCTCGCCCTCGACGCGGGCGGCCATCTCACCCACGGCGCACCGGCGTCGGTGGTGGGCGACTACTTCCACGCGGTGGGGTACGGCGTGGACGAGGACGGGCGCATCGACTACGAGCAGGTACGGCGCCTGGCGCACCGGTACCGCCCGAAGGTCGTCATCGCGGGGGCCAGCGCCTACCCGCGGGCCCTGGACTACGAACGGTTCCGCGCCGTCGCCGACGAGGTGGGCGCGTACCTGCTCGCCGACATCTCGCACATCGCGGGCCTCGTCGCCGCGGGCGTGCACCCCAGCCCGATCGACCGCGCGCACATCACGACGCTCAGCACCTACAAGCAACTCGGCGGTCCGCGCGGCGGACTGATCCTGAGCGGCGCCGACTGCGACACACCCGGACCCGACGGCGTCCGCACCCTCGCCCAGCTCATGCAGCGGGCGGTCTTCCCGCGCAGCCAGGGCACCCTGAACGCCGCCGGCATCGCCGCCAAGGCGCGGGCGCTCGCCCTGGTGGCGCGACCGGAGTTCCGGGACCTGGCCGAGCGCATCGTGCGTGACGCCCGGGCCCTGGCCGAGGAGCTCACCCGCCGCGGCCACCGTGTGCTCACCGGCGGCACCGACACGCACATGGTCCTGGTGGACACCACGCCGCTCGGCCTGTCCGGAGCGGCCGCGGAGCGTGCCCTGGAGGAGTGCGGCATCCTCGCCAACCGCAACCGCATCCCGAACGACACCCGCCCCCCGCGCCTTACCAGCGGGCTCCGGTTCGGGACCAACATCCTCGCCCAACGCGGCCTGGGACCGCAGGACATGGGGGAGTGCGCCGACCTGGTCCACCAGGTCCTCGCCGCGACCGAGCCGGCCGGCGGCGCCGGACACCGGCTCGACCCCGTCGTACGCGACCGGGTACGGCGAGCCGTGCACCGGCTGTGCCGACGGCACCCGCTCCCCGGCTACACGGTGGAGCCGGCCGTATGACCTCCGCACCTCAGCGCGCCGCCTACTTCTCCCGGCCCTGGGTGTGGGACCTGCGGCCGACCCCCGGACCGCACACCGCTGCCCTCCTGCTGCTGCCGCACGGCGGGGGCAGCGCCCACGCCTTCACCGAATGGCCCGCGCACTTCCCCGACGACATCGCCGTCCTCGCCGCCCAGTACCCCGGCCGCGGCTCCCGCTTCGGCGAGCCGCCGGCGCGCAGCATGGAGGAGCTGCGCGACGCGCTCGTCGAGGCGCTGGACGCCCTGGACCTGCCCCTGGTGATCTTCGGCAACAGCCTGGGCGCACTCCTGGGGTTCGAGGTGGCCTGGTACCTGGAGCAGGCCGGGCGCCCGCCCGTCGCCCTGTGCGTGTCGGGGGCCTGGGCACCGCACGCCCGCGAACCCGGCGCGACCTACGGCGACGCGCTCTGGTCGGACACGGCCCTGGTGGACTGGCTGCACGAGTACGGCGGGATGCCGGCGGAGGTGCTCGCCGACCCCGATCTGCTCACGCTCGTCCTCGACGCCGTCCGCGCGGACCTGACGATCGTGGAGAACTACCGGTTCGGGCCCGCGCCGCGGCGGCTGGGATGCCCGATCACCGTGCTGGGCGGCACCGAGGACCGCCTGGTGAGCGAGCCCACCCTCAGGGCGTGGACCGAGCGGACCCGGCGGGCCGCGGAGGTGCACCTCCTCCCGGGCGACCACTTCCACTTCGCCGACCACCTGCCGTACGTGACCGGACTCGTGCGCGCCCACCTCCCCACCCCCGCCGACCCGAGCGGAAAGCGAGCCGAACATGAGCGGACTTGACTGTGTCGTCATCGGTTACCACGCCGGTGACTTCGACGACTACCGGCTGATGTGCGAACAGGCCGGTCCGGACTCCCCCGAGTGGCAGATCTACCGCAAGGAGCACCTCGTCCTCGAGGGCCGCTCCATGCCCTGGCTGGAGGCGTTCAGCCGGCTGCGCAACCGCGCCACCGGACGCAACGACCGCTACCACGTGGGCGAGGTCTTCAACCTCGCCGCGCTCTACCTCACCAACCACCTGCGCCGGCACGGATACTCCGCGGAACCCGTCTCGCTGTTCGGGGCCGAGCAGGAGGAGCTGGCCGGGCTGCTGAGCCGGCGCCCGCGCATGGTGGCGATCACGACGACCTTCTACGTGACGATCCTGCCGGTCGTGCAGATCGTGGAGTTCGTGCGCAAGCACGCTCCCGACACGCACATCGTGGTGGGCGGTCCCCTCATCGACAACCTGTGCCTCAACGGCATCACGGACGAGCTCCAGGACATGTTCTTCGCCATGGGCGCCGACACCTACGTCCAGGAGTCCCAGGGCGAACAGACCCTGGCCGACCTGTGCGCGGCGCTGACCGCGGGCGCCTCCGTGGAGAAGGTGCCCAACGTCATCCACTGCCCCGACGACACCTGGGTGCTCACCCGCCGCCGCCCGGAGGCCAACGACCTGGACGCCTGCGCCATCGACTGGAACCGCTTCACCAGCCGGCAGATCGGTGCCACGGCACAGACCCGCACCGCCCGCAGCTGCGCGTTCAAATGCGCCTTCTGCGACTACCCGTCCCGGGCCGGCGCCCTGACCACCGCCTCGATCGACACCGTGCGCCGGGAACTGCGGACCCTGGCCGAGAAGGGCGTACGCAACGTCGTCTTCGTCGACGACACCTTCAACGTCCCGCCCAAACGGTTCAAGGAGTTGTGCCGCATGATGATCGAGGAGGACCTCGGTCTGCGGTGGTACTCCTACCTGCGCTGCTCCAACGCCCGCGACGACGAGACCTTCGACCTCGCGGCCGAGTCCGGGTGCGCCGGCGTCTTCCTCGGCATCGAGTCCGGGGACGCCCAGGTCCTGCAGAACATGAACAAGCTCGCGCAGGACAGCCAGTACCGCACCGGGATCCAGCGGCTGAAGGAACGCGGCGTGACGACCTTCGCCTCCCTCATCGTCGGCTTCCCCGGCGAGAACGAACGCACCGTCGCCAACACCGTCGACTTCCTCAACGAGACCGCCCCCGACTTCTGGCGGGCCCAGGCGTGGTGGGGCAACGAGCGCTCACCCGTCTACCGCAACCGGGAGCTGTACGGCATCAAGGGCGCGGGCTACAGCTGGGAGCACTTCACGATGGACTCCCGGGAGGCCGCCGCCCACTGCGACGCCATGTTCGACGCGGTCACCGAGTCGACCTGGCTGCCCCTGTACGACTTCGACTTCTGGTCCCTGCCGTACCTGGCGGGCAAGAACGTCACGGCAGCCGCGCTCAAGCCGCTGCTGGACACCACCCAGCGGCTGATGCGCGAACGCGACGCCGCCACGCCGGACGCCACGCGCCTGGCCGCCCTGGAACGGGAGTTCGCCGACGCCGTCGCCGCCCTGGACGCCGAACCGGCCAAGTACCGGTACTGACCGGAGAGGGCCGCGCCGAGCAGCGCAGAGGAGGACCGTGTGACACGCAGCAGCACACCCTGGGCCACCGACACGCGCGAGGGCGCACCGAGCCCACCGGGGGAGTGGGAGCCAGTCCACCGCCGACTCGACGCCGCCGCCGCCCGGCATCCGGGCCGGCCCGCCGTCGTCGCAGCGGCCCGGTCGCTGACCTTCCGCCGGCTCCGGGCCCACTCCGACGCGCTGGCCCGTATCCTGCGCGCCCGGGGAGCGGCCCCGGAGACCATGGTGGGCCTGTGCCTGCCCCGTACCGCGGACCTGACGGTGGGCCTGTTCGGCATCCTGAAGTCGGGCGCGGCCTACGTACCACTGGATCCGGCCCACCCCGAGGACCGGCTCCGTTTCCTCGCCGCCGACTGCGGCATGACGACCGTGGTGACGCACTCCTCGGTCGCCGGCCGGCTGCCCCGGCCGTTGCGCGACCGCGCCCTGTACCTCGACACCCTGGACCTGGACGCCGACGCGGCGGCGGCTCCGCCCCGCGTGGACCTCCGGCCCGGCCACCCCGCCTACGTCATCTACACCTCCGGCTCCACCGGCCGGCCCAAGGGCGTGCAGATCCCGCACGGCGCCCTGACCGAGCTGCTGGACCGGCTGCGCGGCGCCGGCATCGTCCGCCGGGAACCGGCGCGCGTCGGCTGGAACGCGAGCATCTCCTTCGACGCCTCCGTGCAGCAGTGGATCCGTGCCTGCGCCGGCGACACACTGCTCCTCCTCCCCGAGGACCTGCGCACCGACCCGGAGGCGCTCGCCCGGTTCCTGCGCGAACAGCGCATCACCGACCTGGACATCACCCCCTCCCACCTCCGCCCCCTAGTCGAGCACCTGACGCCCACGGCCGACGCGGACCCGCTGACGCTGCTCGTCGGCGGCGAGGCCATCGACCCGGACCTCTGGGAGTCCCTGGCCGCCCTCCGAGCGAGCGGAGCCGCCGTCGCCCACAACCTCTACGGCCCCACCGAATGCACCGTGGACGTCACCAGCACCCCCGTCGAGGCACGGCACGAGCCGCACCTGGGCGCACCGCTGCCCGGGGTGGGCCTGTACCTGCTCGGGCCGGACCTGCGCCCCGTCCCCGACGGCGAGCCGGGGGAGATCTGCCTCGCCGGCACGGGACTCGCCCGCGGGTATCTGGGCCGGCCCGGACTGACCGCGGCCCGCTTCGTCCCGGACCCGTTCGCCGCGAACGGAGGCCGGCTGTACCGCACGGGTGACCTGGCCCGCCGGCGTGCCGACGGCACGCTCGCCTATCTGGGCCGGCTCGACCACCAGATCAAGCTGCGGGGCTTCCGGATCGAGCCCGGTGAGATCGAGGCGGTGCTCGGCGGGCATCCGCTGGTGGCCGAGGCCGTCGTCGTCCGGCGCGACGACGTGCCCGCGGCCCCCGCCCTCGTCGCGTACTGCCGGAGCACCCCGAACGCACCGCGACGACCGGACGAGGAGGACCTGGACGCATGGGCGCGCCGGCACCTCCCGGACCACATGGTGCCCGCCGCCTACGTCGTCGTCGACGCCTTCCCGCTGAACGGGTCCGGAAAGGTGGACCGGGCCGGGCTCCCGCGACCGGAGCCGCGTACGCCCGGCACCCCGGACCGGACGGCCGCGCACGCCGCGCCCACGGGGCCGTACGAGGAACTGGTGGCCCGGACCTGGTGCGAGGTCCTCGGCGTCGACGAGGTCGGCACGGACGAGGACTTCTTCCGCATCGGCGGGAACTCGCTGCTGGCCATCCGGGTGGCGGCCCGCATCAGACGAGCCACCCGGCTCGCCGTCCCCATGAGCACCGTCTTCGCCAACCCCCGGCTGCGCGCCCTCGCCGCGCGTCTGGAACAGGCGGCGGCGCACGACCGGCCCGGGGGCGCCGAGACCGCATCCGCCGACGACGCGGACAGGCACGGCGACCAGCACGGCTACAAGAACAGCGACGAGAACAGCGAAGAGAACAGCGACGACACGGTGGAGGGCATGGCATGAGCGTCGGCCACGAGGACGTCGGTGCGGACTCCGCGCCCCGCGCATGGAACGTGCTGGTCAACGCCGAGGAGCAGTACGGCCTGTTCCCCGCCGACCGGGAGCCGCCCGGCGGCTGGCGGCACACCGGGTTCTCCGGCAGCGAGGAGGAGTGCGGGCGCTACGTGGACGAGCACTGGACCGACATGCGGCCCCTGAGCCTCCGGCACGCCACCGGGCGGACGTGACGGAGCCGGCCGGCGTACGGCGAGAGGGGGGAGACGGTGTCTCCCCCCTCTCGCCGTACGCCGCGACCGCTCCTCGGCGGCTCAGCCGACGGTCACCGTCACCGGCAGGTGCTTGATGCCCAGCATGAAGTTCGACCGCAGGCGCTCGACGGGACCGGCCACCCGGAACCGCAGCCGGCGCTCCGCCAGCGCCCGCATGAGCAGGGTGATCTCCTGCCGGGCTCCGCCCATGCCGATGCAGCGGTGCGCCGCCACGCCGAACGCCAGATGCTGGTTCGGGGTGCGGGAGATGTCGAAGACGTCCGGTGCGGGGAACTGCTCCTCGTCCCGGTTGGCGGAGGCGTTCCACAGCGTGACCGAGTCCCCGGCGCGGATGAGGTTGCCGCGGAGCTCCACGTCGCGGGTCGCCGTCCGCTGCACGTAGGCGTTGGTGGACGTCCAGCGGAAGACCTCCTCCACCGCCGTGCCCAGCAGCCCGGGGTCGGCGATCAGCCGCTCGGCCTGGTCTGGGTGGTCCGCCAGGGCCAGCACGGCCGCCGTGGCGGTGTACGGGGTGGTCTCGTTGCCGCCCACCGCCACGTTCAGGCAGTTGTAGAGGATCTGACTGTCCGACATGGGGCGGCCGTTGATCTCGGCCGAGCACAGGATGCTGACCAGATCGCCGCCCGGTTCACGCCGTCGTCGCTCCATCAGCTCGGAGACCATGTCGAAGATCTCCACCTGGGAGGCCACCAGCGTCATTCCCGTCCTGGCCGACCCCGCGTACTCCGGGTCCTTGTGCCCGATCATGGAGCGGGTGAGCCGCAGCAGCCGGAACGCGTCGTCGCGCCCGAGGTCGAACATCGCGGACAGGAATCCGGCCGGGAGCTCCAGCGCCACCTCGGTGGCGAAGTCGCCGCCGCCGGCGGCCACGAACTTGTCCAGTGCCGCGTCGAGGAACTCCACCACCCGCCGCGTGGCCTTCTCGATCATCCACGGCGCGAAGGCCTTGTGGACCTGCTGGCGCAGCAGCCGGTGGTCGGGCGGATCGGAGCAGATCAGCATCTGGCCGGACGCGGTGTCCGCGGCGTTGCGGTACGAGCCGCCCAGCACCGTCCCGAACCGGGACGAGAACGCGGACGCGTCGATGTACGCGGCGGCGACGTCCTCGTACTTCGTCAGCGCCCAGAAGCCGCCTTCCGGCGTCGGGTTCCAGTACACGGGCGCGTTCTCCCGCAGCCACGACCACGCGGCGTGCGGGTCACCGGACACGAACAGGTCCAGGTCGTTGAGGTCGATCGGCGCGTCGGTCGGCGCGTCGGGCTGTGTGCGGCCGGTCATGAGCTCACCATCGCCTTTCGCTTCTCGTTGATGACGCGGGCCAGGTCCTCGAGCACGCTGTCCTCGAAGAGCGCCTCCGGCTTGAGCGAGATCCGCATGTCCCGCTGGATCGTCAGGCGGGCCCGCACCGCCAGCAGGGAGTGCCCGCCGAGCGCGAAGAAGTCGTCGTGGACGCCGATGCCCTCCAGGGCCAGCAGGTCCTCCCACAACCGCACCAGATAGCGCTCGACGTCGTCGCGCGGGGGAGCGTGGCCGGCACCGCGCGCGGGGCGGTCCGCATGGATCGCCAACAGGCGGTCCCAGTCCCGCTTGCCGTGCGGATCGGTCGGCATCGACGGCAGGACCACGAACTCGGACGGCACCAGGTACCGGGGCACACGCTGCTCCAGGAAGGCCCGCAGCTCCCGCAGCGACAGCGCCTCGCCGACGGGCACGGTGAACGCCACCAGGCGCCGGGCACCCGCCTCGCCGACGGCGGTCACCGCGCACTCCCGCACCCCGGGATGACTGCGCACCGCCGCCTCCACCTCGCCGGGCTCCACCCGGTAGCCGCTGATCTTCCACTGGCGGTCGATCCGGCCCAGGTACTCCACGACCCCGTCCGGCCGCTGCCGGACCCGGTCGCCCGTGCGGTACATGCGGCTGCCGTCCGCGGCGAACGGGTCGGGCAGGAAACGGGCGGCCGTCAGCCCCGGCTGGTCGAGATAGCCCCGGCCCACCCCGCTGCCCGCCACGTGCAGCTCGCCGGGGGTGCCGGGCGGTACGGGACGCAGCGCGGGATCGAGCACGTACAGGCGCGCGCCCGCGAAGGCGCTGCCGATGGGCACGCTCTCCTCGGTGTCCGGCGGAGCGCTGCGGATCTCGTGACCCGTGCACGCGACGGTGGTCTCGGTGGGGCCGTAGAGGTTGAACAACCGGCCGGTGAAGCCGCCCTCCAGCAGGTCCCGGCAGGTCGCCGGGAGCAGGACGTCGCCGCCCGAGCACAGCAGCCGCAGCGAGGAGAACGCCTCACGGTCGTGGCGCACCACGTCGTTGAGGGCGACGGCCGGCGCCAGCATCGCGGTGATCCGGCGCCGTCGCAGCTCGCGCTGGAGATCGGTGGCCAGCAGCTGCGCGAACGAGGGGAGCACGGCGATCTCGGCACCGCCCGCCAGGGCCCGCCAGACCTCGAAGGTGAACGTGTCGAACGAGACGCTCGCGGCCTGCCCCGACCGGTCACCGGGACGCAGTTCGGGCAGCGCGGGGTCCAGGGCGAAGGCGGCCATCTGCCGGTGTTCGAGCACGACGCCCTTCGGGGTGCCCGTCGAGCCGGAGGTGAACAGGACACAGGCCGCGTCGGCCCCGGCCGGTTCCGGCAGCGGCGGGCCGTCGGTTCCGGTGCTCTCCTCGGCGCCGCTCCACTCCACGACCGGGCAGCCGGCGAGGGCCGGCCCCTCGGACCGGGCCGGCTCGGTGATCACGCAGGCCACCCGGCCCGCCGACAGCATGTGGTCCCGGCGGGCCGCCGGGTACCCGGTGTCGACGGGCAGACAGGCGGCGCCCGCCCGCAACACGCCCACCACGGCGGTCACCAGGCCGACGCCCCGCGGCAGGTACAGCGCGACCCGGTCGCCCCGGCGCACCCCCCGCCGGACCAGTACCCGCGCCAGCGCGGTGGAACGGCGGTCCAGCTCCGCGTACGACAGGCGCGACGTGCCGTCGCTCACCGCCGGGGCGTCCGGGTACCGGCCCACGCTCCGCGCGAACAGCGCCACGAGGGTCGCGGATCCGGCCTCACGTGCGTCCTGATTCATCGTCGTCCCTTCCAGCAGACGGCCCCGGACGGATCCCGGTCACGGGGCGGCGGGTGCGAAGTCCGCGGCGATCAGTTCCGTCAGGGCGGTGGGCGCGGTCAGGTAGGTCAGCGCGTCACCGTCGAGGGTGTGATGGGTGACCTGGCCGTAGGCGTCCCACTCGCGCAGGTCGCGCGGCCCCACGTCCGGGTCGTCGCGCCAGCCGATCGCGCTGATCGGCGACTTGAGCGGGTACGGGCCCGGGGGCCGGTAGCCGTAGCACATGTCGACGTCGTTGCGCAGCACGCGGATCGCGAGGGGCAGCAGGTCCGGCAGGATCTCGCCGCCACTCAACCGCCGTACCACCCGGCCGAGTTCGCGGCCGAGCCGCTCGTCGCTCATGGAGGGGTGGAACATCCCGAAGAAGCCGCGGCTGGGCACCAGGCAGGAGGAGAGGTACAGCCGGTCGGGAAGCCGCCCGCCGTCCTCCTGGATCCGTACCGCCAGCGCGTAGCACAGCAGTGCTCCCATGCAGTGCCCGAACAGCGCGTACGGCCGGTCCAGGTACGGCGCCAGCGCCCGCGAGGCGTCCGCGGCGAACGTGTCGAAGTCGCGGTATCCGTCCTCGCGGATGCGGTTCTCCCGCCCGGGCAACTGCACCGGGCACACCTCCAGCGGGCCGATACGGCCGGGCCAGCCGCGGAACGAGGCGGCGCCGGTGCCGGCGAACGGCAGGCAGAACAGCCGTGCCCCGGACTCGTGCGACGGCTCGCGCAGCAGCCAGCGTCCCGCCGGGGCCGGCCTCCTGCCCGTGGCCGGTGGGATCATCCGTCCTCCCCAGGTCCGTACGCCGACGCGGCTCGGCTGTGCCGCGGCGGTCGGAGCGCGACCCTAGGGCGGGGAGGTTAGCGACCGGTTATGCGAAGCGGACCGCGATCTCGTGCTCACCGGAGACCGCCAGCAGCGTCTCGGCCTCCTCGGCGACCCGGCGGCGCAGCCCGGGGCGCAGCGGCGTGAACGCCTCGACCTCGACCTCGGTGCGCCGGGCCGACCGCCGTGCCGTCCACACCCCGCCGATCAGGCCGTCGACGACCAGCACGGGCGAGATCCAGCCTGCGGTCCGCGACACCTTCGTGCGCAGTGCCGGATCGGGCAGCAGGGACGCCAACTGCCGGGACGCGCCCACGACGTAGGGGTCGAAACCCGGGAGCAGCCGGACCAGCGGGGTGTCGCCCGACGCGGGGCGGGCCGCCTCCATCGCGTCCAGATCCTCCCGCAGAGCCCACCCCCGGTGGCCCTCGACACTCGTCGCCTCCACCGCGTCGCCCAGCTCGCGCAGCGCCGCGCGGACCTCGGGCGTGCCCGTGCCCCACCAACGGGCGAAGTCGTCCGGCGCGGCCGGGCCGTACGCGCGTAGATAGCGTTCCAGCATCCGGCCGAGCGCACGGGCCGGTGCGGACGCCTCCGCGTCGTCGGTGTCCGCGGCCGGCAGCGCGGGTCCGCAGTCCCCGGGCGGTTCGCCGTGCCCGCCGAGCCAGTGACGCGGCGCGCAGAACGTCACGTTGCGGCCCCGCTGCGGGCCGAAGCACACCAGGCCCCGCCGCGCCGCCGGCTTGAGCAGGACCCCCCACCCCGAGCGCACCTTGTCACCGAGCGCGTCGTCGCCCGTGACGGCGCCGAGGCGAGCCGCCAGCTCCTCGCGGGTGAGCGTCTCCTCGCCCAGCGCCTCCGGCAAAGCCTCCAGCACCAGCTCCACATCGCGCGGCGCGATGCCCTGCTGCTCCAGGAGCCGTTCGGTCAGAAGACGCCCGTCGTGCCGGAGCGCCGCCACGTACGACGGGAGTTCGGCGGCCGGCAGCAGGTGGAGGGTGCCCCGCATCGCCCAGGTCTTGACCAGCCGCCGGTCCTCCCAGAGCGCGGCACGTACCGCGGCCGCGGTGCCGGGGAGCCGGGTGCGGGCCGCCACTGCCTGTTCCGCCGACGACATCACCTGCGCGTGCACACCGCACAGCGCCGACGCGACGCCTTCCACGGCGGCACCGGGATCCGGCGCGGTCAGGGGGTCGGCCAGGTGGTGCCGGCGCAGCCGCCAGGCCGCCACCTGGGCCCAGGTGAGCGGCCGGGGTCGTAAGGAGCGGGACATGGCCCTCATTCTAGGTTCCGGCGAGGCGGACGCTAGGAGAAGTCGATGAGCCCGAGCGTGCCGGCGCGGCGCACCGCGTCGGCGCGGGAGACGGCGCCCAGCTTGCCGTAGACGTTGGTCAGGTGCCGTTTGACGGTCGCCTCCGCCACGTGCAGCCTGCTGGCTATCTGACGGTTCGTCATTCCCTGGGCGACGAGACGCAGGATGGTCAGTTCGCGGGGCGAGGGCTCCTCCGTCTCCGGCGAACTGCGCCCCAGGGCGCGGATGGCCCCCTGCGGCACCGACACCAGCACGTTCCCGCTGCTGTGCATGACCGTGGTCAGCGCCGACACCAGTTCGTCCCGGGCCATGTTCTTGACCAGGTAGGCGGCGGCACCGCGCAGCAGCAGATCCTCCATCAGGGCGGTGTCGTCGTGCATGGCGAGCACGGCCGTCCGGGTCGTCGGCGACAGCCGGCAGGCGCACTCCACCACGACCGCGGCCGCCGGACCCGGCATCTGCACGTCCAGGATCAGGATGTCCGGCCGGTACTCCCGTACCAGGGACAGGGCCTCGTCACCGTCGCCCGCGGTGCCCACCACGCTGAACTCGGGCACCGTCGCCAGGAGTTCGGCGAGCCCTTCGCGGAACAGGGAGTGATCGTCGGCCACCACGATGGTGATCGTATGGGTGGCTGGGTCGGTCATGCGCCGCTGCCTCGCGCCCGTACGGCGGGCTGCCGACGCAAGCGTCTCGCGCGACCCCCGGGGCTGGTGGTGCCGGTACCCGACGGGCCGTTCCGTTCCTTGCACCTGTGCGCAGACGCCATGCAGGTCCCCCTCACTGCACAACCAAGTGACAGTGTTCAGCGCCGTTCAAGGCTATACCTCCCGGCCGAACCTGTGTCCGTGCGCGCGGCCCTTGTGGCTGGAACCGCTCGGCCGGCAGCCCGCCCGGGAACCGCTCCCACCTGATGACCCCAAGGGTGTAGGCATGACTACGACCTTCGGACTCGGCGGCTCATGCCTACGGCTCACCGGCAGGCCGTTGCCTTGTTGGCCCGTATGGCACCTTCCTACGTTGGGCCCCCAGCCGTCTCACGCCGGACACAACGGGGAAATCAGGGGGAAACACCATGCCCGACACGTACGCGACGAGCCGCGCCCCCCACGACGCGAACGCCTCGGACGACACGGACACCTCGGACGACGCGGCAATAAAGGTCCGCTGCCTGGGTGACTTCAGCGTCACCCTCCAGGGGGCGCCCGTCCTGAAGTGGCGGGCGGGCAAGGCCCGTCACCTCTTCCAGTACCTGGTGATGAACCGGGGCCGTCTCATGCTGCGGGAGCACCTGTACGAGGCGCTGTGGCCCGGCAGCGAGTGGACGCCCACGAGCAGTTCGCTGAAGGTCGCCATGCACGCGCTGCGCCAGGTGCTGCGCACCGAGTCCGACGGGCAGGGGAAGCCCGCCGTCACCATCGAGTACCGCGATCACGGCTACATCCTCCACGCGGACCGCGTGTGGGTCGACGCGGAGGAGATGGAGCGGCACCTCGAGGGAGGCGCTCTCGCCGAACGCCGCGGCGACACGGCAGCGGCGAGGGCCCACTACTGGCGGACCGTCACCCTCTACCGGGGCGAGTTCCTGCCCGGGGAGACCACCGACTGGGTGGCCGAACAGCGGGAGTGGACCCGGTCCACCGTCCTGCGCGCCCTGCACCGGCTGCGCGAACTGGCCCTGCGCGACGCCGAGGACGCCGCGGCGACGCGGTACTGCCGGCAGATCCTGGACGTGGACCCCTACCAGGAGGAGGCCTACCAGACCCTCATGTACGTCCACGGCAAGCGGGGTGAACTGGGCAGCGTCAAGTCGTGGCACGACGTGTGCGCGCGCCGGCTCAGCCAGGGGCTCGACGCCCAGCCCGCCCCGCGCACCCGGCGCCTCCTGGACGACGCGCTGCACGGCCGGCTCGCACCGCTGATGTAACCGCGGGCTAACCGCGCCCGGCGACGATCCACACCCCGACCGGTTCACACGAGGGAGGCGCAGGTGGCGAGCGGCACGCAGAAGATCCGCATCCTGGCGGTCAACGGCTCGGAACGGCCCGACGGCAACAACGCGGCCATCCTCCGCTACGCCGAGAAGGAACTCGCGGGCCGGGGCGCCTGCCTGGACGTCGTCCGCCTGCGCGACCTGCGGATGTCTCCGTGCGGCCCCTGCGGCGACTGCAACTTCCGCACCACGCCCTGCACGGTGGACGACGACGTGGCCGCGGTCGTCGACCGGATGGCCGAGGCCGACGGCATCATCTACGCCACCCCGGTCCACGGGTTCGGCAGCGCACCGCTCATGCCCGCCTTCATCGAACGCTCCGGCACCGGTTACCTCCGGTTCGACCGGCGGCTGACCAACAAGGTGGCGGGCGCCGTGGTCACCGGGCGCCGCTACAGCCACGTCGAGACCTACGCGCACCTGCTCCACAACATCCTGCTCAACCGGATGATCGTGGCCGGCCACGGCTTCCCGTCGGTGGTGTACGGCGACGAGGCCGGCAGCGCGCTGGAGGACGAGGAGGGCATGGAGATGGTCACCCGCATGCTGCACCGCATGGTCGACCTGATCCAGGTGCTGCGGGAACACCGCGAACTGACGGGCCGCGACGCACTGGCCGTCGACGTCCTCAGCGAGCGTCACCGATCGCCCCGCCGAGCACAGGGAGCCGGCCGATGAACGCCGCCCATGTCGACCCGCTCTTCCGGGAGGCGTACGCCTCGTACACCGGCGACTACCTCGACGGCACGCTGAGCGCCGAGCGACGGGACGCCTGGGACACGGAGCGGCTGCGGACGGTGGTCCGTCACGTGCTGGACAACTCCCCGTTCTACCGGCGGCACCTCGCCGACGCGGACACCGACGGCCTCACTCCCCGCTCCCTGGAGCACCTGCCGTACACGACCAAGGACGACCTGCGCCGCGAACTGCTGGACGTGCTGTGCGCCCCCGTGTCCGAGGCCCTCGTCTACTACGAGACGACCGGCACGACCGGAGCCTCCACGCCCTGCCCGCGTGACGCCAAGGACGTCTTCACCAGCGACCTGCACGTGGAGGAGGCATGCCGCCGGCTGTTCGCGGCGCGCTACGGCGACCGCCTGCCGATGATCGGCCTGATGGGCCCCAGCGAGCTGTACGCGTTCGGCGACACCTTCGGTGAGGTGGCCCAGCGGCTCGGCGCGGCCCACGTCAAGATCTGGCCCGAGTCGCCGCGGGTCGGCTTCGAGAAGGCCCTGCGCCTGATGCACCAACTGGAGGTCGAGGTCGTCGTCGGCGCGCCCGCCCTGTGCCTGGGCCTGGCCAAGGCCGCCCGGCACTACGGCTACGACCTGCGCCGGGACTTCAAGGTCGACCTCTTCCTGGTGCTGGGCGAGATCTGCACCCCGGCGTTCGCCCGGAACGTCGCCTCGCTGTGGGGAGCCGACACCCTGCCGATCCTCTACGGCTCACAGGAGGCCCTCGCCATCGCCACGGGCTGTGCCGAGGGCCGGCTCCACCTGTCGCGTCCCAACTACCTCCCCGAGGTCATCGACCCCGCGACCGGGCGCAGCCTCGGCCCGACCGGCGAGGGGGAGCTGGTCCTGACCATGCTGGTCGACGGGATCAAACCCCTTGTCCGGTACCGCACCGGTGACCACGTGCGACTGTCCGACGAGCGCTGCGCCTGCGGCCGGCCCGGGCCCCAGGTCGCGGTGACGGGACGCGTCGCCGACCACGTCACCGTCGGCGGACGGCGTCTGCGGCCCGCGGAGCTGGAGGAGGCGCTGCTGGACGGCGTGCGGGGCTGCCTCGGCTACCAGATCGTCGTCGACCCCGGCCCCGACGGCACGGACCGGGTCACCGTACGGCTGGAGCTCCTGCCCGACCACCAGGACGACGCGGCGGCAGTCGCGGCGGAGACCGAGCGGCGCCTCCTCGACCGGTGCGGTGTCCGGGCGAGCGTCGAACTCACCGCCGACCTCGACCCCGTGACCCACACCGGTGCCTTCGTCAGCTGGAAGGCGGCGCGCTTCCAGGACAACCGCGCGGAACCGGACCACGAGGTACGGGCAGCCCGGCAGGCCGCGGTGCGGCACCTGCTGCCCGGCTGACCACCCGCGCCCGGTGCCGGCCGGCACGCGCACCCGCACCCGGTCCCGGCCCGCACCCGGTCCCGGCCGGGACCAGGGCCCGTACCGGATCCCCGCCCGCAGCAGCCGAGACCCGGCAGAGACCAGGCGTCGGCAGAGGCCAGGAAGGAGCGCCGCTCCATGACGACGCACTCGCCCGTTCACCCCCCGGCCGTCACCGTCGCGGTACGGCGCTCGCGCTGTGCCGCGCCGCGGCCGCTCGCCGCGTACCGGGCACTGGCCGCTCGCTTCGGGCGGGACCAGGTCTACCTCCTGGAGTCCGCGGGCGGCCCGGCGTCCGACAGCCGGCGCAGCCTGGTCGGCTTCCGCACCCTGCTCACCGTCACCGTCACCCGCGGCCGTGTCGAGGCCGCCGGCGCCCCGGCGCTCACGCGGCTCGCGACGAGCGCGATGCGCAGGGGACTCGGCCTGCCGGCCGCGGACCGCGGCTCGCTGCACCTGCCCTCGCCGGGCGCGCTGTGGACCGCCCTGCGGGCACTGAACGAGGCCTTCGGCCGGGAAGAACCCGCCGAACAAGGCGAACGAGAACAACACGATGATCCTGACGGGGAGTTCGGTTTCCTCGCCTTCCTCGGCTACGACACCGTGCACTACATCGAGGACCTCCCCCGCCTCATCCCTCAGGAGGAGGACCTGCCCGACCTCTCCCTGGCCCTGTTCCAGGGCTGCCTGTCGTACACGGCGGAGCAGACGCGCACGCCCCGGCCGCACGCCGAGCTGGTCCTCGCCGACGCTCCCGGGTGGCCGCGGCTGGACGCGGCGGCCGTCCGGCACGCCCTCGCCGCGCCCGCACCGGCGGACGCCCCCGGGTGTCCCGACGTACCGCCCCCGGGCCGGGTGCGGGACAGCACGACACCCGAACGGTTCCGCGCCGACGCCCGGCAGGCCCTGGCCCACCTGCGGGCGGGGGACATATACCAGGTGCAGCTCGGCCACGAGCTGACGATCGAGAGCGAGGCCGACCCCGTCGACGTCTACACGCGCCTGCGCGTCCGCAACCCCTCGCCGTACATGTACCTCGCGCCGTTCGCGGGCCGGACGGTCATCGGCGCCAGCCCCGAGCTGTTCGTCCGCAAGGACGGCGACCTGCTGACCATGCGGCCCATCGCCGGCACGCTGCCGTGCGGTGCGGATCCCGGCCAGGCGGCACGCCAGGCCGCGGCGCTGCGCGCGGACCCGAAGGAGATCGCGGAGCACGTCATGCTGGTGGACCTGTGCCGCAACGACATCGGCCGGGTGTGCCGCAGGGACACACTGGACGCTCCCGACATGCTGCGGACGGAGAGGTACACGAGGGTGCTGCACCTGGTGTCCACGGTCACCGGGCGGACCGAGCCGGACACGGACGTCTTCGACGTCATCGCGGCCCTCTTCCCGGCCGGCACGATGACCGGTGCGCCGAAGATCCGCGCCATGGAGATCATCGAAGCGCTGGAGACCAGGCGCCGGGGCCTGTACGCGGGCGCCGTCGGGATCATCGGCCACCGGGGCCACCTCAATCTCGCGCTGTGCATCCGCACCCTCGTCCACGACGGCGGGGCCTACCGGACGAGGGCGTCGGCAGGGATCGTCGCCGACTCCGACCCCGAGCGGGAGTGGACGGAGACCCTCGCCAAGTGCAGCGCCGCTCACTGGGCGGTGACGGGAGAGGAGCTGCTGGCGTGAAGGTCCTGCTCATCGACGCCTTCGACAGTTTCGTCCACATCATCCGGCAGTACCTGCTGACGACGGGCGTGGACGTCGTGGTCGTCCGCGCGGCCGACGTCGACGCCGCCGACCTGCCCGGGCCGGGCACGGACGCGGTCGTCCTGGGGCCGGGGCCGGGAACGCCCGACGACCACGACTACCCGCGCTTCGTCCGGGCGACGGCGGGCCGGGTCCCGCTGCTGGGGGTGTGCCTCGGGCACCAGGCGGTGGCCTGCGCCCACGGCGCCGTGGTCCGGCCGGCGGAGCGCATCATGCACGGCAAGACCAGCGACATCGAGCACGACGGACGCGGTGTCTTCACCGGGATGCCCGACGGCTTCACCGCCACCCGCTACCACTCCCTGGTGGTCGTCGAGGAGACGCTGCCGGAGCAGCTGGAGGTGAGCGCGAGATCACGGGACGACGGGTACGTCATGGGGCTCCGCCACCGTCGTCTGCCGGTCGAGTCCGTGCAGTTCCACCCCGAGAGCGTCTGCACCCGCTCCGGTCTCCGGCTGATCGGGAACTTCGTCGCGAACGCGGCCGCCTGGACCGAGCGCCGGGCGGGACACGGCTGACGGCACGTCACCCCCACGAACGGGGGACCGCCGTTCACACTTTCCGGGCGTCGGCTGCGCCGCGGGGCCGGCCGGGTCCGTCCCCCGCCTACGGTCGTCGCCATGGAGATCGACTGGAACGAACAGCTGGTGGCGCAACTCGACTGGCACTGGCGCCACCAGCTGCGCCCGCGGCTGGACGGCCTGGACGACGACGAGTACTTCTGGGAACCGGCGGCCGGTGCCTGGAACATCCGCCCCCGCGACCGCGTCCGGACGGCGTCGGCGGCCGGATCGGGCAGCCACGTCATCGACTGGGCGACACCCGAACCCCACCCGGCCCCCGTCACCACCATCGCCTGGCGGCTCGGCCACGTCATCGTCGGGGTCCTGGGCATGCGGGTCGCGCACTACTTCGGCGGTCCGAAGACGGACTACGAGACCTTCGCGTACGCGGCGACGGCCACCGAGGCGCTGCACCAGCTCGACCAGGCGTACGAGAGGTGGACCGCCGGGGTGCGCGGCCTGGACGCCGCCGCGCTGAGCGCCCCGAGCGACGACCTGTGGGACACCTACCGCCACTGGCCGCTGGCGGCCGTCGTCCTTCACGTCAACCGTGAGGTCATCCACCACGGAGCGGAGATCGCGCTGCTCCGCGACCTGTACGCGGCAACGCCCGCCGGTCAGTCACGGCGCGGCAGCAACGGCCGCATGAAGGTGCGCTCGTAACGCAGGACGCATCCGCTGTCGTCCCGGATGCGATCGGCCTCGATGAAGTCCGGATGCCTGCCGAACAGTTCCCGGTACCGCTCGTAGGCGGCCAGGCCGGGGAAGCTGAACAACGCCATCGCCCTGTCGCTCGCGCCCTCGGCCGGCAGGAAGTAGCCGTGGTGGGTGCCGCCGTGTTCCTCGACCAGCGTCATCCACCGCTCGGCGAACCGCTCGAAGGCGTCGATCTTCGCCGCGTCGATCGTGTACTCGACAACACAGGTGATCACGGCAGCATCGTACGGCGATGGTCCGCCGACGGGCCACCGGTGCTCCGTGGGCCCCCTGTCGGTGCTGTGTCGACGACCTGTCGGTGGTCTGTCGACGGCTGACGGGACAGTGGAACCGGCCGGAGCCGGCCGCCGGCGGCAGCGGTACCGCAATCGGCACCGGCCACCGGCATCGCCATCGTCCCGACTCACCGGATCGGAAACCCCATGACCACGGACATCACGATCATCGGCGCCGGACTGGGCGGCCTCACGCTCGCCCGCGTCCTGCACGTCCACGGCATACCGGCCACCGTCTACGAGGCGGAGCCCTCCGCGGTGGCCCGCGCACAGGGCGGGATGCTCGACATCCACGACTACAACGGGCAACTCGCCCTGCAAGCAGCGAACTTGATGGACGAATTCCGTGGCATCATCCTGGAGGGCCGCCAGGCGCTGCGGGTCCTCGCCCCGGACGGGAGCGTCCTGTTCGACAAGGCCGACGACGGCACGGGGGGACGCCCCGAGGTGCAACGCGGCGAGCTGCGCCGCATCCTCCTCGACTCGCTCCCGGCCGGCACCGTCCGCTGGGGACACAAGGTCGGCGGCGCGCGCAGCCTGGGAGACGGCCGTCACGAGGTGACGTTCGCCGGCGGCGGCACCGTCGTCACCGGCCTGCTGGTCGGCGCGGACGGCGCCTGGTCCCGGGTCCGCCCGCTGCTCTCCACCGCCGTACCCGAGTACACCGGCAAGTCGGTGGTCGAGACCTACCTGTTCGACGCCGGCACCCGGCATCCCGCCGCCGCGGAAGCGGTCGGCGGCGGGTCGATGATCGTGCACACGCCGGGCCGGGAACTCTTCGCGCACCGGGAGAAGGGCGACACGCTGCACGCCTACGTGGGGCTGGCCGAACCGCAGGACTGGTTCGACGCCGTCGATTTCACCGATGCCGCCGGGGCCACCGCACGGATCGCCAAGGAGTTCGACGGTTGGGCGCCGGAGCTGACCGCGCTGATCACCGACTGCGACACCGCTCCGGTCCTGCGCGCCCTCCACGCTCTGCCGGCCGGGCACCGGTGGGACCGGGTGCCCGGGGTGACCCTGATCGGCGACGCCGCCCACCTCTCGGCGCCGAACGGCGAGGGTGCCAACCTGGCCATGCTCGACGGCGCCGAACTCGGGGAGGCCCTGGCCGCGCAGCCCGACGACATCGAGGCCGCGCTCACCGCGTACGAGGAGGCCATGTTCCCCCGCAGCGCCGAGGCCGCCGCCTTCGAGGGTGCCGAGGCCCACGAGGCCGACTCCGACGACGACCCGATCCGCGCCCTGCTCGCGGCGCTCACTTCGCAGGAGTAGCCCCCACAGGACCTGCGTCCCCGGGCCGCTCACCGGCGGTACCCCGTGGCGGACCGGTGAGGGTCCGCCGCCGGTGGTTCCGGGACAGGCCGCTAACGGGCCTGTTCCACCGTCAGATCACCGTTCGTCGTGGACAGATCCAGGCGGTACTCGCCCGACGGGTCGTTCTTGAAGGCCACGCGCTTGTCGCCGTGGGAGTCGTCCGCCGAGATCCGGTACCTGGCGGGCGGCACGGTGACCGTGAGGTTGCCGCTGGTCGTGCGGGCCTCGATGTTCTGCGGGGTGCCCGTCCGGATCGTCACCTCGCCGTTCGTCGTCTCCGCCGCGATGTCCCCGCCCTTGACGTCCTTGACGCTGATGTCGCCGTTGGAGGTGCGCACCTTCACCGGGCCCGCCGCGTCGGTCACCGCGACCTCACCGTTGCTCGTCCGTACGTCGACCGGGCCGACACCGGACAGCGTCAGTCCGCCGTTGGACGTTCCCCCCGTCACGGGAAGGGCCGCGGGCACTGTGACGACGTAGTCGACGCCGCAGTGCTCGCCGCAGCCGGAGAGCGTCAGGACGCCGTCCTCGACACGGAAGGACGTACCACTGGGCTTGTCACCGCGGTAGGTGACCTTGCGGTGCACGGAGACCGCGGAGACGGCGGCCGAGGCCTCCACCCGCACGCTTCCGTTGTCGCCGTCGAGACGGACCGAGGTCACCTTCCGGGACACCTCGGTGTCGTCCTTGAAGGTGTGGTCCTGGCCGATTCCCGAGCAGGCGGAGAGTCCGCCGGCCGTGAGAGCGAGCAGAGTCATGGCCGGCAGGACGCGTGTCCGTGGGTGTCGCATGGAGGTCCCCCGTGTGGAGCGAGCGGAATCGATGATCGGTCACGGCGGATCCTACGGAACCGGAATCGGGATTCCACGGGGGATAACCCCCCGATGCCGGGACCGATGATCACGCAGGGTGTGTGATCGATAACGATCTCACCTCGGCCCTTGCGCCTGGTGTGATCCGTTTTAGCCTCCGGGCATGGGATTTCTCTCAAGCCGCCGCAAACGGGCTCGTCTCGCCCCCGAACTCGACGACCAGGAACTGGGCAGACTGCTGAAGTCCCTGCTGGCCACCACCAGGACGGGAACGATCGCCACCACCGACCTGTGCGCGGCTCAGCTGTCCCGGCTCCTGGACCAGGACCCGGGCGACTGGGACCGCCGTACGCACCGCATCAGCGTCCTGGCGGACTTCCTCGCCGCCTCCCGACTGCCGGCGAACTGGGCCGCGCGGGAGCCCCGCAACGCCACCGCACTCGTGCTGCACGCCTGGTCCCAGGCGGCACCGACCCAGACCGGGAACCACCCGGGCGACACGGCGGACGACGCCGTGGAGGCCTGTCTGCGCGCCGCCGAACTCGCACCGCAGGACCCCACCCCCTGGGTGGCCCTGCTGAAGGTGGCGCGCCGGCAGCGCTGGAAGCAGCCCCAGGTCTTCGGCGTGTGGAACGAGGTGCTCGCGCGTGACCGCTGGAACCGCGAGGCGTACATGAACATGCTGGGCTACCTCAGCCCCGAGGAAGGAGGCTCCCGGCTCCAGGTCCTGGAGTTCGTCGACGCGCTGTGCGCCCGTATGCCCTCCAACGCGCCCTGCGCGGCGACGGAACTCACCGCCCAGGTCTTCCAGTACCACGCCATTCTCGGCCGGGGCGGATACGAGGCACTGGTGGCACGGACCCACTGGTCCCAGGGAATGGCCGCCCAGGCACTCGACCGCGTGGCCCACACCTGGGGACAGCCGGGGTTCCTCCGCCACGCCAGAGCCCTCGCCGACCTGAACCTCCTCGCCTACGCGCTGATGGCCGCCGACCGCCGCGGCGAAGCCCGGCCGGTGTTCGAGGCCATCGGAGGGACGGTCACCCCGTGGCCCTGGCAGACGGGCGGCGACCCCCTCACCGAGTACGAACAGGCACAGCGCAGAGCCACCGTCGGACAGTGAGCCGGGGCCGGCCCGCCCGGGTGCGGCCCTCCACCGAGCGGGTGTCTTCCGGCGTGCCGGACGACTGCCTGACGCGGGCGGCCGCGGGCGGCTCCTAGCCTCGGCGGCATGCTGGGGCTTCCTGCTCATGTCCGTGCCTGCCTGTTCGACCTCGACGGTGTCCTCACTCAGACCGCGAAGGTCCACGCGGCCGCGTGGAAGGAGATGTTCGACGGCTACCTCCGCGAACGCGCGACACGCGAGGGGACCGGGTTCGTGCCCTTCGACGCGGTGGACGACTACGACGAGTACGTCGACGGGCGGCCCCGCGAGGACGGCGTGCGCACCTTCCTCGCCGCCCGGGGTGTGCACCTGCCCGAGGGAACCCCGGACGACCCGCCGGAGGCGGAAACGGTGAACGGACTGGGCAACCGCAAGAACGCCCTGGTCCTGCGACGCATCCGGGAGGAGGGCGTGGAACCCTACGAGGGCTCGGTCCGCTTCCTCCACGCGGCACGGGAGGCCGGCCTGCGCCGAGCGGTGGTGTCGTCCAGCGCGAACTGCCGGGACGTCCTGGCGGCGGCGGGCATCGAGGACCTGTTCGAGGAACGGATCGACGGAGTCGTGGCGCGCGAACGCCGACTGCGCGGCAAGCCCGCCCCCGACACCTACCTGGAGGCCGCCCGCGGCCTCGGCGTCGAACCCGACGAGGCCGCCGTGTTCGAAGACGCCCTGGCCGGCGTCGAGGCCGGACGGGCCGGACGGTTCGGTGTGGTCGTGGGCGTCGACCGGGTGGGCCAGGCGGACCAGCTGCGCGCCCACGGGGCGGACGTCGTCGTCCGCGACCTGGCCGAGCTCCTGGAGCCGCGGTGATCACCCATCCCAGCTACACGGTCGAGCCGTGGTGCCTGCGCGAGACCCACCTCAACCTGGACGTGCTCGCCCAGAGCGAATCGGTGTTCGCGCTCTCCAACGGACACATCGGCTGGCGCGGCAACCTCGACGAGGGAGAGCCGCACGGGCTGCCCGGCGCCTACCTCAACGGCGTCTACGAGAGCCACCCGCTGCCCTACGCGGAAGCGGGCTACGGGTATCCCGAGTCCGGCCAGACGATGATCAACGTCACCGACGGCAAGATCATCCGTCTGCTCGTCGACGACCACCCCTGCGATCTGCGCTACGGCCGGCTGCAGGCACACGAACGCGTCCTGGACTTCCGCGCCGGTGTCGTCCGCCGCACCGCGCGGTGGACGTCGCCCGGCGGCCGCACCGTCCGGATCACCTCACAGCGGCTCGTCTCCTTCACCCAGCGCGCGGTGGCCGCGATCGTCTACGAGGTCGAGCCGGTCGACGGACCCACCTCGGTGGCCGTGCAGTCCGAACTGGTCGCCAACGAACAACTGCCCCGCCTGCACGGCGACCCCCGCGTCGCCGCGGCGATCGAAACCCCCCTGATCGCCGAAGAGCACTTCGCCCAGGACACCCGCCTGCGGCTCGTGCACCGCACCGCCCAGAGCGCCCTGCGGGTGGCCGCAGCGGCCGACCACCTCGTGGAGGGCCCCGACAGCACCCGCTGGACGGCACAGTGCGAACCCGACGTCAGCAGGCTGACGGTGACCGCGGACCTGGAACCCGGCCGGCCCCTGCGGTTGGTCAAGTTCGTGGCCTACGGCTGGTCGGGGCAGCGCTCGCTACCGGCCGTGCACGACCAGGTGGACGGGGCGGTGGCGGCCGCCGTCAGCACGGGCTGGAACGGGCTGCTCGCCGCCCAACGGGCGTACCTGGACCGCTTCTGGGCCGGCGCGGACGTCGAGGTCGAGGGTGACGCGCAGATCCAGCAGGCGGTGCGGTTCGCCCTCTTCCACGTGCTCCAGGCGGCGGCCCGCGGGGAGAACCGGGCCATCCCCGCCAAAGGCCTGACCGGAACCGGGTACGACGGGCACTCCTTCTGGGACACCGAGTCGTACGTGCTGCCCGTCCTGACGTTCACCGCGCCGGAAGCCGTCGCGTCGGCCCTGAGATGGCGGCACGCGATGCTGCCGCCGGCCCGGGAACGCGCGAGTCAGCTGGGCCTGGCCGGAGCGGCCTTCCCCTGGCGGACGATCGACGGCGCCGAGAGTTCCGCCTACTGGCCGGCCGGTACCGCCGCCTTCCACATCAACGCCGACATCGCCCAGGCCGCCGTCCGGTACGTCATGGTGACCGGCGACGAGGACTTCGAACGCCACGAGGGACTCGACCTCCTCGTGGACACCGCCCGGCTGTGGCGCTCCCTCGGCCACCACGACGCGGAAGGCGTCTTCCACATCGACGGGGTCACCGGACCGGACGAGTACAGCGCCATCACCCGCGACAACCTCTACACCAACCTGCTGGCCCGGCAGAACCTGCTGGCCGCCGCCGACGCGGTGGCGCGCCATCCGGACCGCGCCGCGGAACTCGGAGTCGGCGACGAGGAGAGCGCGGTCTGGCGGGACGCGGCGACGCGCATGGCGGTGCCGTACAACGACTCTCTCGGCGTGCACGAACAGTCGGCCGGGTACACGACGCTCCAGCGCTGGGACTTCGAGGCGACCCCGCCCGAGAACTATCCGCTGCTGCTCCACTACCCCTACTTCGACCTCTACCGGAAACAGGTGGTGAAGCAGGCCGACCTGGTGCTGGCGATGATGGAGTGCCCGCACCTGTTCTCCGAGGAGCAGAAAGCACGCAATTTCGCCTACTACGAGGCGCTCACCGTCCGCGACTCCTCCCTGTCCGCGTGCTGCCAGGCGGTACTCGCCGCCGAGACCGGGCACCTCCGGCTGGCCTACGCCTATCTCGGCGAGGCCGCGCTGATGGACCTCGACGACCTGGAGCACAACACCCGCGACGGGCTCCACATCGCCTCCCTCGCCGGCACCTGGATCGCCCTGGTGGCGGGGTTCGGCGGCCTGCGCCGGTACGTCGGCGAAGACGGAAGACCCGACCGGCTCGCCTTCGCACCGCGCCTGCCGGAGGCACTGTCCCGGGTGGCGTTCACCGTGCAGGTCCGCGGACGCAGGCTGAAGGTGGACATCGGCCCGTCCCAGGCGCGTTACCAGCTGGTGGAAGGCGATCCGATGGTCGTGCTCCACCACGGGGAGCCGATGACCGTGACCACCGACGCCCCCCAGGACCGCCCGGTGCCCCCCGTCCCCGCCCGCCCCGAACCGCAGCAGCCACCGGGCCGCCGCCCGACGGGCCTGCTCACCGGAGAGGAAGAGCAAGCGGGGACAGAGACCTGACACGCATCTCGCGGGCCGGCCGCCGGCCCGGGGGGCGTGGAACGTCGTCGGCTCCAGCCGGCCGTGGCCGTCCGGGGTACGTACGCGAGGTCCTCGTCCGGACCCGATGCCGACCACGGAGACGGAACCCGGGACCCGGGCGACGAACACCCCGTGTCCGCGGCGCTCCGGTCGGCTCAGCAGTCACCGGACGCGTCGGGCGGCCCCTGGGAACCACCGGATCCGACCGGACCGGGGCCTTCGTCCGGGAGCCGCGGCGCCCGGACCCGCTCACCGTGGTCGGCTGCCGGGGGCCGGCGCGGGACACCGTCCGGCCGGAGGAACCTCGCGGACTTGCGGGCCAGTACGGCGGTGAGGTGTTCCCGTGCGTCGGGCCGCAGCCGCGCCAGGGTGACCATGCCGGTGATGACGGCGTCGGCGACCTCGTCCTCGACGTCCGCCCAGGAATGACTGTGGCCCTTACGGGGGTTGGTGCCCCGGGCGCCGATGACGGCCTGCGCGGCCTCTCCCACCTCCTCGGCGAGCTTGAGCACTTGCAGGGTCCACTGCTCCTCCGGCTGGAGCCCGTTCTCGCTGTCGAGCCGGCTGAACGCGTCGGCCAGCCGCCGGACCGTGTCCCAGTCACCGCCGGACGCGGCACGTGTGGGGCGCTCACCCGGGGAGGGCGGCAGCGCGGTCCTGCGCATGAGCGCGCGATCGCTGGAGAAACCGAGGCTCTCGTACAGGGGCCTGGACTCGTCACTGGTGTGCGACTCGAAGAGGGTGACGCCTTCTTGCTCCAGGTCCCCGAGAAGTGCCGTCAGAGCGGCCCTGGCGTACCCGCGGCGCCGGTACCCGGGCCGGGTGGCCACGGCCTGGACGCGTGCGGCCAGCCCTTTCGGGTGACGGGGCGCGGGCAGCACGGGGTTGACCAGGGCCAGGGCGCAGGTCACGAGTCCCGCGCCGGGCACGTCGACGACATGGGCCCGGGCGTCGCCGCCGGGCCGAAGGCGTTCGGCCAGCTGGTCCCGGCAGAGGCCGCGCCAGGCCGAGTCGGGCGGTTCGGAGAGGATCAGCTCCGAGCGCAGGCGGGTGATGCCGTCGGCGTCGTCGGGCGTGGCACGGCGGGCGGCGGTCATGGACCGGTCCTTCCTGTTCGGCCGATGGGTGGGGCGGCGAGGTGCGGGTGAGCGGGCGTGCGGTCGTCCGTGCGGTTCCGCACGGTGACGGGGGAGTGGCGTCGTACCCACGGTGACCTGACAGCCCGCGCTCACGGGCGGGTTTCTCCCGGCCGGAGGTGCCGGTTCAGCGGCCGGGCTCGTAAGCGAGTTGCTTGACCTCTCGCAGAGTGAGGGCCGTCTCCACGGAGCGCACTCCCTCCAGAGCACCGATCTTGTCGCTGAGGTAGGTGTAGAGGTCGGCGGTGCCGGGATGCAGGGTGGCGGCGACGACGTTCGCCTGTCCCGTGGTGGCCGCCGCGAAGCGCACCTCGGGGTGCGAGGCGAGGGCACGGCCCACGTCGGCGAGGGCGGCCGGGGCGACGGTGAGCCAGAGCATGGCGACGACCTCGTTGCCGAGGTGCTCGTGGTCGAACTGCACGTCCAGATAGAGGACCCCGGTCGCGAGCAGACTGTCCAGACGCCGTCTGACGGCGGACTCCGACAGGCCGGTGTTTGCCTGCAGTTCGGTGAGGGAGGCCCGCCCGTCGCGGCTGAGGGCGGCGAGCAGTGCCTCGTCGGAGTCGTCGAGGAGCACGGGGGAGGCGGCTGGATCCACGGGCGGCGGGCTCAGGGCGGCCTGTTCGGCGGGGCTGAGAGCGTTGATCTTGTTGAGCCAGCCGTGCGGCCCCCCGTAGAAGTGGTGCAGCAGGCAGTGGGCGCTGACCGAGGTGACACGAGGCGTGCGCTGGAGGCGGCCCAGCAGCAGCTCGTCCCGTGCCTGCCGGGTACGCGGCTTCATCGCGCACATCACTTCCGTACCGCCCGAGATCACGCTGACGTAGGAGGTGTCCGGGCGCCGGGCGAGTGCGTTCGCCAGGTGTTCGGCGGCGTCCGGCGTGCACCGCAGGCGGAGGAGCCAGGTACTGCGCCCGAGCCGGCTTTCGTCGGTGATGCCCAGCACCCGCAGGTGGACGGTGCCGCGCAGCCGACGGAAACGGCGGGCGACGGTCTGGTCGGAGACACCCAGCACGTCCGCGATCCGGTTGAACGGCGCGCGACCGTCGAGCTGCAGCGCCTGCAGCAGCTTGAGATCGAGTGGATCGAGAGCCTGGGACCGCACCGGACTCCTCCTGCCTCTTCCTGCTGCTCTTCTCGGCTCGGGTGCCAGGCAGAATGATCCCGCTCCGCGAGGCGGTGCACATCCGCGGCCGCCGCGGCCGTGCTGTCGGCCCGGGAACCGCGGCGGGTGGGGTCCGGGCCCGGGAGCGCCCCGGACCCGGACCCCACGGGGGCACGCTCCCGTCCCCACGGATGGCGCCCCCGCACCGGATCCGGCTGCTGTATGCCCCAGTGCCACCGGAACCGGTACGTGTGCGAGCGGTCGTCGGCCGTGCCGCCGCTTCAGCTCTCCGGGTGAGCCAGTTCCAGGTGGACGCCGTCCAGCCCTCGGCCGTCCACGGTGACCGTCACCGTGGCGGGCGGATACCCGGCGGCGACCACCTGGTAGTTCGCCGCATCGAGGTCGGCGAAGGCATAGGAGCCGTCGGCGCCGGTGGTGGTGACACCGACGACGTTGCCGGCCGCGTCCACCAGCATGACCCGGGCATCGGCGAGGTTCCGGCGGTCCGCACCGGCCCGTACGACACCCCGCAGCCGCGCACCCGGCGACAGCGGCACCCTCAGCGCGGTGGCCCCGGGACCGGCAACCTGCACGGGGAGTGCGCCGGGCCGGAACCCCGGGGCGTTCACCGTGAGGGTGACGTCGTCCACCCGCAGCCCGCCCAGGTCGAACCGGCCGGCGGTGTCGGTCACGCCGCCGGCCAGTACCTCGCCGCGTGCGTCGGTGACCGTGACCAGGGCGCCCTCCACGGCCGCCCCTTCATCGGCCGACACCACGGTTCCGGCGACGGCGCCGCCTCCGGTCAGAACCAGGTCGTGCACCAGCGGCCGCTGGTCCGGCACCACCGTGGTCACCTGCGGTCGATGACCGTCCGCCGCCGTGATCAGGACGTACGGCCCGGAGGCCGGGGCGGTCAGCTCGTAGTGGCCCTCGCCGCGGGACTGAGCCCGGCCGACCTGGCGGCCGGCCGGTGAGACGAGGGTGAGGGTGGCACCGGCCATGCCGTTACCGACGGCGTCACGGACTCGGCCGGTGACGACCACCCCGGAACCGCTCTGCCCCGGAACACCTTCCTCGGCGCTCCCACCCCCGCGCCCGTCGGCCCGCGCAGTCGGGGCCGGCACCGGACGCGCACCAGTCGCACCGGACGCACCCGCACCGGCGGCCCCGGCCGCGTCGGCCGGAACCGGCTCAGGCGTGGGTACGGGCACGGGCTCCGCCTCCTGGGCCGGCGCCGGGTCCGAGACCGAGGCCCGGGGGGTGCGCAGCAGCACCGCCGCGACGACCGCGGCGAGCAGGACGAGGGCGGAGGCCACGATCAAGCACGACCGGAGGCCGTCGAGGAAGGCCGACGAGAGGGCGCCCAGAGCGCGGCCCGTCTCCGCTCCCAGGTCCATCCTGGCGACCGCCCCCAGCCCGCCGGCGTCCACGGCCGCGGTGATCCGGTGGGCCGTCGCGCCGTCCACGCCCGCGTCGGCGAGACGGCCGGGCAGGGCGTCGGTGGTCCGGGTGGTCAGGAGCACGCCCAGAACGGCCGGGCCGAGCGCGCCGCCGACCTGTCGGAAGGCGTTGTTGCCCGCCGCCGCCATTCCGGCCAGGTGATGCGGCACGGCGGCGACGGCGGTGGCGGTCATCGGAGTGACGACCAGTCCCAGGCCGAGGCCGAGCAGGGCGAGCCGCCAGGTCAGCGCGCCGGCCGGGGTGTGCGCGTCGAGCGCGGTCAGGGAGACCAGGGCGCCGGCGGTGAGCAACAGACCGGACGTGATCAGGAGGCGAGCCGACACCCGGCGCATCAACGGCCCCGCCACGACCCCGGTGACGAGGCACACCGCCGTCACCGCCAGCAACCGGTACCCCGCGTGGAGGGTGTCGAGTCGCTGCACCATGCCGAAGTAGAGGCTGAGGACGAAGAAGAAGCCGATCAGGCCCAGGAAGGTGATCATCGCGACCAGGGTGGTGGCGGTGAACGCCGGGCTGCGGAAGAGCGCCAGGTCCAGCATCGGGCCGGCACTGCGTCGCTCGGCCAGCACGAAGGCGAGGGCGCTGACGGCGGCCAGCGCCAGGGCGACGATCACGCGGGGCTCGGAGAAGCTGTCGGCGCCGCCCTCGATCACCCCGTAGACGAGCGCGGTGATCGCCGACGCGGCGGTGAGCTGCCCGGGCCAGTCGAGCCGCCGCGACCCGGGAGCCCGGGAGTCGGCCACCAGCGGCACCGCGAGCGCCAGGGTGAGGAGGGCCACCGGTATGGTCGGCACGTAGATCCAGCGCCAGGCCGCATGGTCGAGAATGACGCCGGCGATCAGGGGACCGGCGGCCAGTGCCGTCATCAGGGCGGCGGCCCACAGGCCGACGAACTTGGCGCGCCGGTGCGGGTCGGGGACCGCGTGGCTGATCAACGCCAGCGTCGTGGGCAGCAGCGCGGCGGCGCCCAGCCCGGCCAGCGCCTGCCCGGCCCACAGCACCTGGACCGAGTGCGCGCTCAGGGCGACGGCGGCTCCCACGGCGGCGCACACCAAGCCGGCCTGGAAGACCTTCTTGCGGCCGTGTACGTCTCCGACGACACCGGCGGTCAGGATGAGGGCCGCCATGGGCAGGACGAACGCGTCGGAGATCCACGACAGCTGCGACGTCGACGCATGCAGGGCCCGCTGGATGGCAGGCAGACTCACCGAGACGCTGGTGACCGGCAGGTAGGCGACGAACACCCCGACGCAGGCCATGACAAGCGTGGCTCCCGGACTCTGCCGTGGTCCGGGCGCCGTTGTTCCGACGTTCACACGTCCTCCGTTCCGGTGGCGGCGGTCGCCGACACGACGGCCACCTTCCGGCCGGTTCCGCCGGGAAGGCCAGCCAGGGCACGCCGAGCCGGGAAAACCGACATCCGGGCGGCGGATCCGAAGGGTTTTCGACAAAGCGGTGTGCCCGCACGGCCTGTGGATGCGCTCCACCCCCGCGCCGACCGGGCACGCCCGCCCCGGCGTACGCCACATGCGCGCTGTGCGTACGCCCATGAGCCGCGCGGCGTACGGTCGTGCCCGTCCGGTCGGCTACGTCACCGCGGTCAGCGTCGCGAAGACCACGACGTTGCCCTGGTAACCGGTGCGCTTGGTGTAACCGCCACCGCAGGTGATCAAGCGGAGCTCGGGCCGGCCGGAACTGCCGTAGACCGTGTCGCTGGGGAACCCCTCCCGGTCGTACAGCTCGACGGCACGGACGGTGAACACCGCTGTCCGCCGGTCCGCGCGGCTGATCTCGATGGTGTCGCCCCTGGTGAGGGCGCCGAGGTCGAAGAAGACACCGGGGTCGCCCAGGGGGGTGTCCACGTGCCCGGTGGCGACGGCGGTTCCCGCCGCGCCGGGAGGCGTGCCGTCGCCGTACCAGCCGACGAGACCGGGCTCCCCGGCTGGTGGGGCGCGTAGTGTTCCCGCCGCGTCGAGACCCACCCGTGTCATCGGGGCGTCCACGCCGATGGCGCCGATCCGGAGCCGTACCGGATCCGCGGGGGGCACGGGGCGGGCGGGGGAGCGGGTGGCGTCCGCGGACGCCGACAGGGCCTGGGCCGCCGACGGCCGCGGTGGCTCCTCGCCGGGGCCCCCGCCGACGAGCAGCGCCGCGGCCGCCGTCATGGCGCAGGCCAGAAGGAGTCCTGCGGGGATGTACCGCTCTCGGGAGGCGCTGGTGCGGTGTCCGGGTAGCATCGCGGTCGAGCCTTCGCTTCACACGGCGGGTGCTGTGCTCCAGGTACGGGTGACGGACGGTCAGGCCCGGTCGGTGCGGGGGCGGCGGTACATCCATACCGCACCCCCGGCGGCGGCCGTCAGGAGCAGCCGGGCGCCCAGGGCGAGCCCCGTCCCCGTGTCCTCCGCCGGTCCGAAGCCCGCGTTGACCGAGCCGTTCGGGGGGCGCCCGGTGACCCGGTACGTCTCCGTCACCTTGGTCAGGGGCGGACACTTCAGGGTGACTGTGTCGCTGCCCGGCCTGGTCCCCTCCGGAATGTGGAACCGGCCGGTGAGAACCCCCTCCTCATCGCCTTCGAAGAGGTGGAACTCCCCTGCCACCTCGGACCAGCCCTTGCCGTAGTCCGCGTCAGGGTCGCAGGCGCTCGTACTGACCGTGACCGTGGAACCCGGCGAGGCGTCCCACGGGTCGATACGGACGTCCGGGTCATCGGCGGCGGCAGCGGCCGGGATCTGGAGTCCGAGGGCACCGAGAGCCAGGCCGATACTTGCACCCACGAGTGTGTAACGCATGCGAGTCCTCCAACGGGACAGCGTCCGGCCTGTCTGCGCGGCGCCTCTCCTGTGTTCCGCTCACGAGGCAACCGACAGTCCGTCAGCTCCGCAACCTGACGCATCGCCACATGTGTCGGCCAGTCAGGTGGTGCGGACGTCCCCGCCGGCTCCGGACCGCAGGTCACCGCCACGAGGATCGCTCATGTCCGTCACCCGACACCGCGTCCCCATACCGGTGAGCCGACCCGGCGGTGCGGCGTGCGAGGTACGGACCGTCCCGGCCGCGCGCTCCCCGGCAGCACGTCGTCGCGGTGAGACCGAAAGACGTCGTAGAACTCGCGACGGTGATCCGGTGCCAGGACGGTCAGCGCTCTTCGGGTGTCTCGCCGTCCTCACCGAGGGCGGACGGCCCGAGCCGGACGCAGCACTCCCCGGGTTCGGGAGCCAGGACGGCCTGGACCCCGTTGACCTGCAAGCCCTTCAAATAGCCGGAGAGGAACGCCTGGTTCATGCCGCACACCAGGTCGGGGGCCTTGGCGGCGAGCGGGTGGAAGGGGCAGTTGCGCAGCCGCAGCCTGGTGGGTGCTTCCCGGACGGGTTCGTAGCCGTACCGGTCCAGCAGCTGTTCGCAGGTGGTCAGCCCTCGCTCGGGACCGAGGCGGCCCGGGCGGGTCTCCTCCCGTGCGGCCTCGCCCAGCTGCCTGCCCCGCTGCCCGGCGGTCCGCAGGGCCGCCTGGGCGGCGTTCTCGTCGGCGCCCTCGGTGAGGACGGCGTCCAGGAGCAGGTCGGCCAGGAGTTCGTGGCGCCTGTCGGGGATGCTCACGGTGATCTGGGCGTCGGTGGGTTCGTACACCTTGGGCTGTCTGCCGACCGTGCGGATCCCGCCGGGCCTCCCGTACCGCGCGCGCAGCAGGCCGGCATCGACGAGTTTGTCGAGGTGGAAGGCGGCCAGCTTGCGCGATATGCCGACGCTGGCGGCGGCCTCGTCCCGGGTGACGGCACGGCCGGCCCGCCGGACGAAGGTGAACATCCGCCGTCGTGAGTCCTCGCTCAGGGCGCTGACGGAGTCGATGGCGCGGTCGGAGGCAGAGGCGCGGTCGGCCCGGTCGGCCCCGGCGGTCGGATCAGAAGCCACAGCACCACGGTAACCCCCATCCACCTGGGCACAAGTGTTCTTCCGGCCTCGCTGTCCTGCGCCTCTTGACGGCCCCCCGCAATAAGACCAGGATTTGTTGGTGAAACTACTGGAGGTTCGCGATGGCCGGTGAGTCACACCTTCAGGCCAAGCGTCCGGTCAGCGCCGCGCTCGCCGGTCCGTACGGCCACCCGTTCCACCCGATCCTGGTGACCGTGCCGATCGGTGCCTGGGTGACGAGCCTGGTGTTCGACATCGCCTCGCATGTCGTCCACCGCCCCGGCTTCCTGACCCAGTCCTCGGAATGGCTGATCGCCGTCGGCCTCATCGGCGCCCTACTGGCGGCCACGGTCGGGTTCCTCGACCTGTTCGCGATCCTGCCCGGGACCCCGGCCTTTCGTACCGGCTTGGTCCACATGACGCTGAACCTGCTGGTCACAGCCGCCTACGCGGTCAACTTCCTCTGGCGCTACGGCGATCACGCCGGCGGCGGAAGCGTCGGTACGGGCCGGCTGGTCCTGTCCGCGGTCAGCGTGGCCGCTCTGGGCGTCTCGGGCTTCCTGGGCGGCAAGCTCGCCTACCGCTACGGCGTGCGCGTCGCCGACGAGTCCACCCAGGCCGAGGGATTCACGCACGGCCGCAGCCACAGCGGCACCCGCTCGACCCGGTGAACCGTCCGCACCCGCACGCCCACCACGGCGGCCGGTGCCTCCGGCTGCCTCACCCCGTCCCCCCTTGGGAGCTCCCATGGACATCGCCGCACTGATCACCTGGGTGGTCACCGCTCTCGGCGGCTTCTACATGCTCGGCACCTGGATCCGACGCGGCGGCATCCGCCAGCAGCAGACCGGGACCAGCCGCCTCCCCGCCCCGGTCCTCTTCGGCCACTTCGCCCTGGCCGCGATCGGCCTGGTGGTGTGGATCGTCTACCTCCTCGCCGACAAGGACGCCCTGGCCTGGACCTCATTCGGCCTGCTGCTGCCGGTCGCCCTGCTGGGCTTCGTCATGCTCGCCCGCTGGATCCCCGTCCACCGCGACCGCATCACGCCCGGGGCCGCCGCGCCCGCCGCCGCTGGCCAGGCAGCCGAGGCGACCGTCCCCGCCGAACGGCACTTCCCGGTACCGGTCGTGCTGGCCCACGGCCTGCTCGCCGTGGCCACCCTCCTCCTGGTGCTGCTGACCGCACTGGGCATCGGGGGCAGCTGACGTCACCGGGCGCCCGCCCGCGCCCCGGGCGGCGTCGGCGCCGATGCCGCCCGGGCGGCGAACCGGTCGACCTGACCGTCCCGCGTGGAACCGTCCTTGCTCGTTGCCTCGCAGACGGCTCGGCTTGAGCGGGAGCGCCGACACCACCGGTGACGGAGGCCACGCTGCGAATACCGCGCCGATCTCCACCAGGGCTTGCTCGACGTGGCCTGCAGCCTCATATGCCGCCCCCGCTGGGGGCGGAGCAGGCCCGCGCCGTCGGCGTCACGGTGCAGCACGTGGACGAGTGGTCCGCCGAGCCCGCGCTCTACCGGCTGGATCGCCCATGCCAACGGCCTGAGCAAGGAGCTGGGCGAGGACCAGGCGCAGAACATACTGCGCGAGGCCACGCACCTCCCCATCGGGCCAGTTCCTGACCGATCGCACCACTAGTTGACCTTCACCTTGGGGGAGGCCACAGCATCAGTGGGGCCGGGTGATGCGCTCGGCATGAGGAGGAGCGAGCATGGGGTTGCTGACCATCGGGGCGTTCGCGAAGGCGTCCCGCCTGTCGCCGAAGGCGCTGCGTCTTTACGACGAGCTCGGCCTGCTGACCCCTGCACGCGTCGACCCGGTGACCGGCTACCGCCTCTACGCGCCGGACCAGTTGGACCAAGCCCGCCTGGTCGCCTGGCTCCGGCGCTTGGGCATGTCACTGGCCCGGATTCAGCACGTCTGCGCGCTGGATGCGGGCCCGGCGGGACAAGAGGTCCGCGCGTTCTGGGCTCAGGTCGAGGCCGACACTGCCGCACGGCGGGCTCTGGCCACCTTCCTCATCGACCACCTGTCACGGAAGGACCCCGCCATGCCCCCGACCGCCAAGTCCCTCGGAATCCGTTACGCCGCTCTTTCCGACAAGGGTCTCGTCCGCGAGAGCAACCAGGACACCGCGTACGCGGGATCCCGGCTCCTCGCTGTCGCCGACGGCTGCGGAAGCCAAGGAGCCCCTGCCGGCGCAGCCGCCATCGACGCGCTCAAGCACCTCGAAACCGACAGCATCCCGGCCGGCAACCTCCTCAACGTCCTCGAAGACGTCGTCGAACAGGCCAAGCAAGCCGTGCACGACGTCGCCGGAACGGGCTCTGCATCCGAAGGCACCGGCACGACACTCACCGCGATGCTCTGGACCGGATCACAGCTGGCCCTCGTCCACATCGGCGACTCCCGCCTCTACCTCCTGCGCGGCGGAGAGCTGTTCCAGATCACCCACGACCACACCATGGTCCAGTCGATGGTCGACGAAGGACGCCTCAGCCCGGAAGAAGCCGCCTCCCACCCCCAACGGTCGCTCCTGGTGAGGGCACTGGGGCCAGGAGCCGACACCACCCCCGACATGCGGCTCCTCGACGCCCAGGGGGAAGACCGGTATCTGCTCTGCTCCGACGGCCTGTCGACTGTCGTGCCGACCCAAAAGATCCACCGAGTACTCTCCGAGATCAGTGAACCCGAGCAGGCCGTCCGCGAACTCATCGCCCTCGCCAACGGCTCCGGCGGCCCCGATAACGTCAGCTGCGTAGTCGCCGACGTCATGGAGCTCCAGCAGTAGGAGCGAGCGGCATGCACTTCGAGACACATAGCGCCCAGAACGGGGGCCCCATCCGTCAGGCAAGGCGTCACTCCCCTGGTGCCGGCAACGAAGATGCCATGAGCTCCGAACGGTCCCCGGCAATTCCTGGACGGCGCCAACGACGGAACCGGCCCACGGGCGTGTGGTCACAAGGTGGCGGTGGCGAGGAAGGCGTCTTTTGCCGGGCTGGTGGTCCGTGGGGCGTACAGGGCGTGCAGGGGTGCGTCCACGGGTGGGTCGAGGGCGAGGACGCGTACGGCCCCACCGGCGGCGGGGCCTGGGGGTGTGGTGACGAAGGCGCAGCGGTTGGTGCCGATGACGGCGGTGGCGGGCGGGGTGCCCTGGAGCGGGGTGCGTTCGGTGCGGGGTTCGAAGCCAGCTGCGCGGCAGTGGTTGATGAGCAGGTCGGTGTAGCCGGAGTGGCCGGGCCGGCCCCAGACGATGAAGTGCTGGTCGGCGAGGTCGGACAGGGCCACGGACGTGCGTGTGGCGAAGGGGTGGTCGGCGGCCACCGCGATGTTGAGGGGTTGGTGGCCCAGGGTGGTGCGGGCCAGCCCGTGCGCCGGGGCCAGCGCCCGGCACAGTCCGATGTCGAGGTCTCCGGCCAGGAGGGCTTCGGTCAGCTCTGCCGGGTAGCGCTGGTTGACGTCGGTGGCCAGGTGGGGGTGGAGTGCACTCACCTGCCGCAGCAGAGCCATGACCTCCTCCCCGGTGACGGCCGGGGTGTGGCCCAGGCGCAGCATCTCCTTCTCGCCGCGGCCGATGCGGCGGGCGCGCTGGAGAGCGGAGTGGGCCGCGCCGCGCAGCACGCGGGCGTCCTCGACGAGAGCGGTGCCGGCGGGCAGCAGGGACACGCCGGTGGCGGTGCGCTCCAGTAGGGGAACACCTGCTTCGCGTTCCAGGACGCGGATGGAGGTGGACAGCGCCTGCTGGGAGAGGTGCAGGCGGGCGGCGGCGCGGGTGATGCTGCCCTCTTCGGCCACCGCGATCAGGTGCTCCAGTTTGTTCAGGTCCAGACCCACGGATCAGCTCACCTCGCTGGAGCGGCGGCGGAAGACGGCGAGGTTCGCGGCCAGTGTCGCGGCGACGGTCAGACCCACGCCCAGCACCGCCCCTTCCACACCGAGCGCGGGCGCGGCGAAGGCCAGGGCGAGCACCAGGAGCGCGCCGGCCGCGACGAGCAGGTTGTGGCCGACGGCGCCAGTGCCGGTCATGCGGTGCAGGGCACCCAGCAGCACCGGCGCGATCACCACGGGCACCGCCACGCTCAGCACGGCGGCCCGCACCGACAGGTGGGTGTGGTGGGCGGTGGCGTCCAGTGCTGTTGCCAGGCCGGCACCGACGGCGGCCAGGGCCGCGAAGACGCCGTAGTGCCCGTACCCCCATACCAGGGCAGTGCGCAGACTGGTCAGTTCGGCGTCGCTGCCGGTGAAGTAGATCCACCACAGGGCGAAGACGAGCAGCAGCCCGCCCACCGCGATCAGCACGACGGGCGCGGACAGGCCATGGCCGGTCACCGCGGACTGCACGGCCATCAGTGAGGCGAGGATGACCTCGCCGAGCACGATGATCGTGAAGCAGCTGTAGCGTTCGGCGATGTGTCCCGGATGCCAGCTGGTGGCACTGCCGCGGAACTCCGCCCAGGCCGGCACCACGAGCTCGGCCGCCACCAGCACCACGAAGGTGACCGGCGCCCACACGCCCGAAGCCCACAGCCGGGCGACCCATCCGGCCTGCACGACGGCGATCCCCGCAGCGTAGCGCAACGCTCCCGCCCGGCCCGCGGGATGCTCGATGGCGGCCCGCAGCCACTGAAGGATCATCGCCAGGCGCATCAGGACGTACCCGGCCACGATGAGGGTGAAGTCGCCGTCGAACGCCGCGCGGACCCCGGCGGCCAGGACCAGGACGCCGCCCATCTGCACAAGGGTCAGCAACCGGTAGGGCACGTCGTCGGTGTCGTAGGCGGAGGCGAACCAGGAGAAGTTCATCCAGGCCCACCAGATCGCGAAGAAGACGGCAGCGTAGCCCACCAGCCCGGAGGCGACATGGCCGTCGGCCAGGGCGTGGTGGAGCTGTGCGGCAGCCTGCGAGACCGCGACCACAAACGTCAGGTCGAACAGCAGCTCCAGCGGGGTGGAGGCGCGGTGTTCCTCACCGGGATCCCGACCGCGCATCACCCGTCGCAGCGCCCCCTCACGCTCCACCGCACTGACAGTGTTGCCGCTCATATGGGTCACGCTTGTCCGGTCTCGAAGTTGGTGTACGTGGCAGTGAGGGCGGCGAAGAACGCCTCCCGGTCCCCCGTATTGACCGCGGCGACGAACGCGGCCACCGCAGGCACGGCCAGCTCGGCAGTCATCCCTTGTCTCCCCATGTGCCGGGATCGGATACGGTCCGCTCCCGCCGGGTCGGCCGCGCCGGCGGGGGCGCGGCCGACCCGGCGGGCGGTGGCTCATCGCGTGGTGTAGCCGCCGTTGGCGAACAGCGTCTGGCCGGTGATCCACCAGCCCTCGGTGGCCAGGAACCTGATCAGCGGGACGATGTCCTCGATGTGGGTGAGCTGGTTGCCCATGGCCTGCGACTTGTGGAACCGAACCCGCTCCGGGGTCTCCTGCCCGTAGAAGAACGGCGTGTCCATCGGACCCGGCGCCACCACGTTCACCGAGATCGACCGGTCGGCGAACTCCTTGGCCGCCGCCCGGGTGAAGTGCTCCAGCGGCGCCTTGCCACCCGCATACGTGGAGTAGCCGTCGGTGAAGGCCGCCAGCAGGGACGTGCCCAGGCTGATGATCTTCCCGTGGTCGTTCAGGCGGCGCCCCGCCTCCTGGATGAAGAAGTACCCCGCCTTGGCGTTGATGCCGAACATGCGGTCGTACTCTTCCTCGGTGGTCTCCAGGATGGGCTTGCGCAGCACCATGCCAGTCGTGTTCACCGCGACGTCGACGCCGCCGTAGGTGTCGACCGCGGTGTCGAAGAGCCGCCGCACGCTCCCGACGTCCGTCAGATCCCCCTGAACGGCCACCGCCTGCCCGTCGGCGTCCTGGATGGCCTGGACAGTCTCCTCGGCCTCCTTCTCCGAGGTGTGGTAGTGCACCACGACCTTCGCGCCGGCCTCGGCGAACGTCCTGCTGAGCAGCCCGCCCAGGTTCTTCTCGCCCCCGCCGACGACCGCGACCTTGTCCTTCAGCGTGTGCTCAGTCATGTCCAGTACCTCCTCATATTCGCGTCAGTGACCGGTTTGATCACTTCCACTTACGAGGCTAGGCAGACATAACGGGCGCAGGCCAACGCAACATATGTGTAGCCTCACAAACGTCATCGATACCCGCTGGTCACACCATGCATCCGGCCTGCGGGGGTCGCCGAGGCGGTCTCCTCGGATGAGACAACTGCATGCGTCTGGAGAACCGTCCCACTGCACCTCGGCGGCCCATCCATCGGGCAGCGCCGGGTCGGCAACGGAGACCGCGAGCATCGGGTCCGACAGCGTCCACATGCGTCATGCCTTCCACCTTGGCGGTGGTTCCCGCGGCACCGCCGGTCGGCCGTAGTCGAGCAGCCCGAGTCCTGTGTCCGGCCGGCAGTGAACGCACGACGGGGCCCGTCCACGAAACGCGTCGAGACGCGGCTCTCCTCGCCTTCCTGGCGAAGTGACCGGCGCGAAACGGGCACACGGAGCGTCAGCGGCCCGCCCGGCGAACCGGGCGGGCCGCTCCTTCGCGAAGCCATCGGCCAAGTGGAACCCGTCGATAGGGTGTCGGCATGTCGCTGAGCCGCACAGCCCTCTCCTCCGGACGTTCGATCGAGCTCACCGAGCTGCGGATGTCCTCGACCTACGGCGGGATGCTGGAGGGCTATCCCTGCAAGCCCGTCAACGACATGAACGTCAGGGGCCTCCAGCGGCAGGCCCGAGACGCGTTCCCCTCCAGGCCGGTCCATCTGCTTCCGCCCTCCCGCGAGTACCCGGACCTGCCTGGGGGCGCCTTCGGCGCCGTCGAGGTGCTGCCGTCCGTGGCCTGCATCGGCAGCTTCCGTTCGTCGGCGGTCGACCCCGAGCTCCACCCGGTGCTGCACCGTTCCGCCCTCACCGTCGTCTGGTTCCAGTCCGCCTTGGACGTCCCGTCGGGCGAGGACGCCGACCTCGCGCTGCGCGGCATCGACTGGGAGGCACTGGCGCAGGACTACGAGCTTTAGGACCACGAGCCCTGGTGACGGCCGCCTCTTGAGGTGGTTGATGCCGCACGCGCCCGCGTGACGCTCTCGGTGGTCAGGGAGGGTCGGATCAAGCGTCGGGTGCCGTGGACGACCATCGTGATCATCCCGAAAGCGGGGTCACACCGGTCCCTCGACCGCCGCCTCACCATGACGGAGCCCACGGGCGCGGGCGGCGTCGAGGGCGCCGCCGCCGGCGCGCCCCGGATCTCCGGCGGCCGGGAGCGGGGCGCGGGGTCCGCGGTGCTGTGTCACCTTGGCCCGGAGAGCAGGTCGCGCGCGAGCCGCGAGCACGGGAGGTGTCATGGGGATGGGTCCTGCCCGGCGAGAAGGGCCGGAAGACGGGGCGGCGCCCGCACGGCAGCCGGATCGCAGGCGCTTCCTGGGGGCGTGCGCCGGACTTGGGCTCGCCTCGGTGACGGCCGCGGCCTGCGACGCGGCCGCCCCTCCACGCGAGCGGCACCGGGCGGCCGTCTCCCACCGCCCCGAAGCGGAACGGGACCGGCCGGGGACACCCGAATGGCGTATCACCTCCCGCGGACCCGCCCCGGCCATCGTCGGCTACGCGGACCGGGTGAGCGTGAAGCCGGGCGAGGAGTGCGGCCTGCACGTCTCGACGACCGCGTCCGCCTTCCGCGTCTCGGCCTTCCGCGTCGGCTGGTACGGCGGGGCCCAGGCCCGGCTCGTGTGGTCGTCGGAGCGCGTACGCGGCCGCGTCCAACCAGAACCCCGCTTCCTGACGGGGACCCGCACCGTACGCGCGGACTGGCCGCGTACGCTCACCCTCGGCACGGCCGGCTGGCCGGAGGGCGCGTATCTGCTGCGGCTGGAGGCGGACAGCGGCCACCAGCGCTACGTCCCGCTGATCGTGCGCTCCACGCGGGGTGCGGGCCGGACGGTGCTCATACACGCGCCGTCCACCTGGCAGGCCTACAACCGGTGGGGCGGCTACAGCCTCTACGCCGGTGCCTCCGGGGCGTACGCCGCCCGCTCCCTGGCCGTCAGCTTCGACCGGCCCTACGACGCCGACGGCGCGGAGAAGTTCATGGTGTACGAACGGGCGGCGGTGGTCCTGGCGGAACGGCTCGGCATACCCCTCGCCTACACCACGGGCACGGATGTGCACCGCGACCCTGGGATCCTGCACGGCGCGGCCGCGGTCGTCTGCCTGGGGCACGACGAGTACTGGACCCCGGAGCAGCGCCGGCACGTCACACAGGCCCGGGACGCCGGCACCAACGTGCTCTTCCTCGGCGCCAACACCTGCTTCCGCCGGGTCCGCCTCGAGCCGGGTGAGACGCGACCGGACCGCACGGTGGTCTGCTACAAGTCCTCCGTCCGGGCGGACCCCTCCTACACCACCCGACCCGCCCTGGCGACCACCGACTTCCGCCAGGCCCCGGCGCCGGACCCCGAGTCGTCACTCACCGGAGTGCTCTACGAGGGCTACCCGACGGACGCGCCGTACGTCGTCCACGCGGCGAACCACTGGCTGTACGAAGGAACGGGCGTACGGCCCGGCGACGGCTTCGACCACCTGGTCGGCGTCGAGTACGACCGGGTCACCCCCACGCCACCCGTCCCCGAGCCGCTGGAGATCACCGCTCACTCTCCTCTCGTGTGCAACGGGCGCCGCAGTCACAGCGACTCGGCCTACTACACGGCTCCGAGCGGCGCGGGCGTGTTCGCCACCGGCACCATGCGCTGGGTGGAGGCCCTGATGGCCGGGACCCCCGACGGCGGCCGCCACCACGGGATGGATGCCCGCGCCCGCGACTTCGTCACCCGCACGACGGAGAACGCCCTGCGCGCCTTCGCGGAGGGCCCCGCCGCCCGCCACCGCCCGGCCGTACGCCCGAACGTCGGCGAGGTGTACCCGGACCGGGCGTGAGGCCGCCGCCGGAGGGCCGCGTCATGGCTGACCGTCCAGCAGCTGCCGCCGTACGCCCCCGAGTCCAGCCCTGTCGAGGGCGTGTGGTCTCACTTGACGAGGTCACTGGTCAACCTCATCCGACACCGCCCTGACCCGCTCACCGCGCTGGTGAAGACGCAGCTGCAACGGATGCAGTACCGCCCCCGCCCCTCCAACCTCCTTGATCTCAACCGTTGCACACGGCCTCGCCCGATACCGCTGCCCGCCACAGGCTTGGCGCCCGCTGTGGCACGGTGACAGCTGAGTACGCATACTCATGCGACCTCTCCCTCCCGCCGTCCACAGTGGTCATGGACACGGAGGGGGCGAACAGCCGTGGGGCATCGACGTCGTACCAGAGCCGTCCTGGGCACGGTGTGCAGCGTGGCGCTGCTGGCCGTATCCGCCTGTTCGCAGGACGGCGCCACCAGTCAGAAGACCGTCCGCGAACTCGCCGGAAGCGCCGAGGCGGTCAAGGCCCGAGAGCGGGTGGAGCAGGAGGACCGGAACACCATCACCGACTGGGACGCCCACACCGCGCTCACCCTGGGCCTGGTGACGGTGGACGACTTGTGCAGGCGCGGGCGGGCGAAGGAGTGGTTCTTCCAAGACGGGGACGACCAGTACAAGATCCGCTGCACGGTGCAACTCACCGCCTACTTCGGCGCCGGCCCACACCATGTGTCCGACACGATCGACAGCATTCTCACCGCAGGCGACCACGACGGCTCGCCGATTCCCTTCGGCCACGACTTCCTCTACGCGACCAAGGTCGTCGACTACTACCGGGGCAAGACAGGCGACCCGGATGGCCCGGGCACCGGTGAGCCGGAACAACTCGGCATGGGTGCTGTCACGCTCGAATGGGACCAGGTCCGCCAGAAGGGAAAGCGTCAGCTGATCGAGGAAATCCCGGCATGTCCCCCCAGCGATCCACCAGTCGATCGGTGCCTGCGTGAGCCGGCCTCCACCAGCGTCACGAACCTGCGCCGCAAGTACGGCATGGTGTTCAAGCTGACCTTCCCCACCAGGGACTACTTCATGGTGTACAAAGACGGCCGAACCGTCAGCCACTGATGCGGGAACCGATCGCCCGAAACTCGAGCGCGCAGCTCCTCACGGCAGTCCACGAAAGCCGTCCCGCCCCGACGCAACCCGCACCGTGGAAGAGCTCTAGTGGGTCCAGGGCGGTGCGACGGTGCTGCCGTCAGCCAGTTCGGCGGTGAGTCCGACGCGGGTGGTGACCCACATGTGGGCGGGCTGGTCGGTGGTGTTGGCGACCGCCAGTCGGGAGCCTGCGGGTGCCACTGCCGCGTCACCCGCGCGGAGTTCGGCGCTCTCGCCGTCGACGGTGAGTCGAAGGCGACCGGAGAGGACGTAGAAGGTCTCCTCGTCGCTGATCGTGTGGGTGGGACCCGCCATTGCGGCCGGGATCTCGACACGCCAGGCGGCGAGGTCCCGGCTACCGGTCCCCGGGCGGACGTAGGAAACGAAACGGCCACCGTGCATCTCGTGTACGACGGCCTCGTCACTGCGGATGAACGACATGCTCAACCTCCAATTAGACAAGTTTCTTGTCTGGATAGACAAGCTGCTTGACGGGTTATAGTCAACCCCATGGACGACGCCCTGGCCCTCTCCGCACTCGTGCTGGCACTCTCCGGGCAGCTGGTGCAGGAGATCCACGCCGGCGTGGCCCGCCAGGGGTTCGAGGACCTGCGACCCGCACACGGCTTCGCCTTCGTCCGCATCTCGGCCGGCGGCGCCACCACGGCCGACCTGGCCCAACACCTCGGGGTGACCAAACAGGCCGCCGCCCAGCTGGTCGAGGAGCTGGTCCGGAAGGGGTACGTGGAGCGGCATCCGCACCCGCACGACGCCCGTGCCCGCCTCCTGGGGCTGACCGAGGCCGGCTGGGCCGCCACACGCGCCGCCGACCAGGCGGCACGGGCCGCCGTGGCACCGTGGCGGGACGTACTGGGCGAGGCACGCTTCGGCGAACTCGTCGCAGACCTGACACTCCTCGCACCGCCGGGACCGATCCGCCCGGCCTGGTGAACCGACGGCCCGCCCTCCCGGAGACCGCCGGCCGTCGCCCTCCCGGAGACCGCCGGCCGTGGACGAACCATCCAAGCCGTGAACGAACCGTCCAGGCCATGACCGAGCCGTCCACCAGGGGGCGGGGCGCCCCGCCGGCGTGGTGTTCGGGGCAGACGGCGACTTGGCAGCGGCGCCGGGCCGCGAAGCCTGCACGGGACCGGGGGCCCGGACGGTCAGGCGCTGCCGAGCCGCCTCTCACCTCGGTCTCACCGCCACGCCTGTGGGCCCGTTCGCCGGACGGCGTCCGGTCCGCGCGGCCAACCCCTGACCGTCAGTGCCCGTCCCCCCGGCCGGTCGACGCCTTGCCCCGGAGCAGCAGGTCGATCACGCCCGTCAGACCCTCCTCGCCGCTGCCCTCGGCCAGTCGCCGGCGCATCAGCGCGAAGTAGGGGCTGAGCAGTTCCGGGCTGACGCCCTGCTCTTCGGCGGTGGCGAGGAAGGTCGGGGTACCGGCCACCTGCATGGCGAGGTTGGAGACGACACCCTTCGTGTAGTCGCCGCTCCGCAGTTGGCCGGCGGTCTGGTGAACTGCCGGGGCCATCGCGATCAGCCAGTCGGCGAGCAGCGGGGCGAGCGACGTGGGGTCGATGTCCTCCTTGCGGATCAGGGCGAAGGCGTGGGCGGCCCCGGCGAACATGCCGTACATGGCGCTGAGCAGGGCGACGTCGTGCAGTGCCGCGAAGCCCGCGTCCTCGCCGACGTAGGTGGTGCCGGCCGGGACGCCGAGCGTTGCCCGGTGCCGTTCGAACAGGTGCCGCGAGCCGCTGTAGAAGACGTAACCGCCGGCCTCCGGCACACCGATCATCGGGGGCACGGCCATGATCCCGCCGTCCAGGTAGCGGGCGCCGCGCTCGCCGGCCCACTCGGCGCGGGCACGGGCCTGGGCCGGGGTGCCGGTCGTCAGATTGACCAGGTCCTTGCCGGTCAGGTCGGTGCCGGCCAGCACCTCACCGACCGAGGCGTCGTCCAGCAGACAGGTGACGATCAAACTGTTCGCCGCGACCGCCTCGGCGGCGCTGTCCGCGACCTCGACGCCCTCGGCGGCGAGCACCGCGGCTCGTGCCGGGCTGCGGTTCCAGACGGTCAGCGGATGGCCGCCGGCGCGCCAGGCGCGGGCCAGCGCGGTGCCCATCGCGCCGAGGCCCAGCAGCGTGACGGGAGTCTTCTCAACGGGGTTCTGTGTCATGCCGATTAGGCTGGTCGCAGGCCTGGGGTTGATCAAGTACGCACTTGCTGGTGGGTGGTTACCCCGGGGTGAGCGAGCACGTCGGAAGGGTGGGGCATGACGACGCTGAACCGGCCGAGCACACAGGGCGGACACGTCTGCGGGATCGACATCGCGATGGAGGTGATCGGCGGCAAGTGGAAGGTCCTGATTCTCTGGGCGCTCCACGAGCAGCCCTGCCGCCGCTTCGGCCAGCTGCGCCGGCTGCTTCCGGGGATCACCGAGAAGGTGCTGGCCTCCCACCTCCGCGAGATGGAGGGGGACGGAGTCGTGCACCGCGTCTCCTACGACGAGGTGCCGCCCCGGGTCGAGTACTCGCTGACCGAGGACGGCAGGCGTCTCAACGACGCCCTCCAGCCGCTGGCCGCCTGGGGCCGCGAGCGGGTGAACGCTCGGGGGCTGGAGGAGAAGGCGGGTTAGGGTCTCGTACGGGTGCCGGTCACTGCCGTCGCGATGACGACGGCCTGCGGGGAGGGGTGGTGGCCGGACCTTCGGCTCCCGGCGCGCGCTGCTACGGACGGAGTCTGCGGAGCCTGTCCGGTTCAGCGTGGCTGACGCTTCGGGGTGAGACCGGAGTCCGGTGACGCGTGGTCCCGCCTCGCGCCGCCACCGCGGCCCGCGGAAAGGCCCCGACACCTTCGCTCAGTCGAGGCAGAACTCGTTGCCCTCGATGTCCAGCATCGGGATGCACGCGTCGTTGCCGTCGTACAGCGTTTGCACGTGTACCGCTCCGAGCGGGACCAGCCGTGCGCACTCGGCCTCCAGCGCGGCGAGGCGCTCTTCACCCACGAGTCCGGTGCCGACCCGCACGTCGAGATGCACCCGGTTCTTGGCGGCCTTCCCTTCGGGGACGCGCTGGAAGTACAGCCGCGGCCCCACACCTGAGGGGTCGACACAGGCGAACCACGCGTCCTGCTGCTCAGGCGGCTGCGAGCGCTTGAAGTCCTCCCAGGTGGCGAACCCCTCGGGCGGTGGCGGTATGACATACCCCAGCACCTCGCACCAGAAGCGGGCGAGGCGCTCGGGTTCCGCGCAGTCGAAGGTGACCTGGAACTTCCTGATCGACATCACAGGACCACCGTATTGACCCGTGCGCCACGGGGAAAGCCCCTTCGGGGACCAGGTGGTCCTGCCAGGTGTCCGAAGGGCAGGACTTCGCCGGCAACGAGGTCCACCCGCCGACGTGCCCGGACCGCTGTGATCCCGCGGCCGTCGGACGTGATGCGCTGTCGGCGACCCGGTCGACGAGGTCTCCTACGAACACGGGGCGGGCTGTCGGCGACCGGCCGAGGAGGTCGCCGACAGCCCGGCCGGGGAAGCCCGGGGCGGGTTCGAGGCCGGCGTCAGACGCGGTTGGCGTGGAGGAAGTCGCGCATCAGGGCGCCCCACTGCTCGGGCTGTTCGATGAACGGCAGGTGCCCGGTGGGGATCTCGGCGTACCGCGCGCCCGGGATGGTCTCGGCGAGCTGCCGGTGGTGGTGCGGTGTGACGAGCTGGTCGAGGGTGGTGGAGACGACGAGGGTCGGTACGGCGACGGCGGGGAGGTCGGCTCGTACGTCGACGCGGTTGATGAGCAGGTCCAGGTGTTCCGGCGTGCCGGGCGGGATCGTGGCCGCGGCGCTCTTGAGGGCCGTGTCGAGGTCGTCCTGGCCGACGGCGTCCAGGGCGGGGGCACTGAGGCCGACGAGGGCCATGAAGCCGGCCAGGTGCTCCAGGTCGTCGGAGAGCAGCAGGTCGCGCCAGATCCGGGCCGCCAGCAGGAACCGCGGGTTGGGGTGGGCGAACCCTGCGGTGAGGACGAGAGCGGTGACACGTTCGGGGTGCCGGGCGGCGGCCCGGATCGCGACGGCGCTGCCGAGCGAGTAGCCCGCGATGGCGAAGGTTTCCACGCCCTCCTCCACGGCGGTGGCGACCAGGTCGTCGGCCAGGCCGTCCAGGGACAGCGGAGCGCCCGCGCGGGGAGTGCGGCCGGTGCCGGGGTAGTCGGGCCCGACGACGGTGTGCCGCTCGGCCAGCGTGTCCAGGACGGGGCCGTAGTTGGCGTCGATGCCGCCGCCGGCTCCGTGGGCGAGCAGCAGGCCCGGGCCGGTGCCGCGCACGATGCGGCCGAGGCGTGAGGTGGGCAGAGCGGTGGACATGGGTGTGTCTCCTTCGGTTTCCGTACGGGTTCACCGCCGGGCGGTGACCGTGGTGGCCGTGGTCGCCGGGGCGGCTGTCGGGTCGGTTGTGGTGGTGCGGGTTCGGCGTGCGGCAGCGACCGCGAGGGGCACGGCGCCTGCGGCTACCAGCGCGGCGGTCCAGGGAAGGTCGTGGAGGCCGAGCCCGGTGCCGAGGGCCTGGCCGCCGAGTTGAGAGCCGCCGGCGACGCCGAGGTTGAAGGCGGAGGCGCTGATCGCGGTGACCAGGGTGGGTGCTTCAGGGGCGGCGGCCAGTGCCCGGTCCTGCAGCAGGGGGATGAGGGCCGCCGCGATCACGCCGAGGACGAGCACGGTGGCGGCCGCCGTCCACCGGGTTTCGCTGGTGAGCGTGAACGCGGCCAGTACGGCTGCCAGGGCGGTCAGAAGTGCGCACAGCCCCTTCCACGGGGAGCGGTCGGTCAGGCGGTCGCCGAGGATGTTGCCCGCGACCGCGCCCAGTCCGAACAGGGCCAGCACCGTGGTGACCGCGGCGTCGGTGAAGCCACTGACCTGCCGCAGCAGCGGCGCGATGTACGTGTAGGTGGTGAATAGGCCGGCCTGCGCCACCACGATGATCGCCGGCACCAGGGCTGCGCGTGGCCGGAGCATGCCCCGCACCTCGCGGCGGGGAAGGGAAACCTCCTCCGGTGCGGGCGGCCGTACGAGTGCGCTCACCGCGCACAGGACCGCGCCGGCAAGGGCGGTGACGGCCCAGAAGGTGGTGCGCCAGCCGAACCGGTCGCCGAGCCAGGTACCCAGGGGCGCGCCGATGACGGTGGCCATGTTCCAGCCGGCGGTCACGACGGCGATGGCGCGGCCACGCCGTGACACCGGTGTCATCGCCACGGCGGTCACCACCGCCACCGCGAAGACGGTGCTGTGGGTGAGCGCGGTCAGCATGCGGGCCGCCGCCAGGGTGCCGAGGCCGCCCGCCGACGCGGCGGCGAGGTTGCCGGCGGCGAACACGCCCAGCAGAGCCAACAGCGCGCGGCGGCGGGGGAGTCCCAGCACGACGACGGTCACCAGCGGCCCGGCCACCGTGACCACAAGGGCGTACCAGGTCACCAGGGACCCCACGGCCGGCAGCGGGCGGTGCAGGTCCGCGGACAGCTGGGGCAGCAGCCCGACCATGACCCACTCGGCGGTGCCCACGACGAACACGCACGCGGTGAGCGCTGCCAGGGCGGCTGTGCGGGCCGGCCCCCGGGCCAGGGGCTGTCGGGGCGTTGGGGGAGTGGTGCGGGTGGTCATGACCGAGACGCTAAAGTCTCACATCGGTGTGAGAGTCAATCGAGTGAGGTGCAGGTCACGTGCGCATCGGGGAGATGGTCCGCCGCACCAGGGTCAGCGAGCGGCTGCTGCGCTACTACGAGGAGCAGGGGCTGCTGGCGCCGACGAGGCTGCCGAGCGGCTACCGCGTCTACAGCGACGCCGACGTGGACACCGTCCGGCGTATCCGCACCCTGCTCGCCGCGGGACTGCCGACAGCCCTCATCGGCCGGGTCCTGCCGTGCGTCCGTGACGACAGTCCGGCCCTCGTACCGGTGTGCCCGGACCTGGTGGCGGAGCTGCGCCGCGAACGCGAGCGCATCACCCGCGCGATCAACGACCTGCAGGCGTCACGGAGCGTGCTGGACACGGTCATCGCCGCCGGGCCGGACGACGCCGATCCGGCGATCCCTCAGCCGGTGTCACAGGGCTGACACCGCCCGGCGCCCGTCGGGATCCGCAGAGGCATTCCTGGCCGCACCGGCCGATCCCGGCTCGCCGGCGGCGGGTGAGCCTGCCGGCGGAACGACCCTCCGCTCGGCCGGGGTTGCCGCTCAACCGGCCCAGGCCCGCCGGCCGCAGACGACCGAGCACCCGCAGCCGCTCGCACGCGCCGGCACCGGGACCTCCCAGCGCATCGGCCGGCCTCCTGTCTGCGTCCTTCGGTCCGCCGCCCTGCGTCAACCGGCGGCCGCGGTCGGCCGATTCGCCGACCCCGCGGACCAGGCGGGCGGCGGCACGCGAGCGCGGCACGACCGACAGGGGCGCGCCCTGGACGCGGAGCGGCTCGCCGCCCGGGAAGCGGGGTGGGCGGACGGCCCGTCCTTCGCCCTCCACCGCTCGCTGACGGGGAGTCCCGGGCGCGTCCGGCGCCGTTCGATCGAGCCCGCCCTGCCGGCCCGCTGGTGGACCCCCGACGACCCGCGCGGTCGCGGATTCGGTCTTCGAGCCACGACCGGCGACGGATCGTCCAGGCGTACCGCGATGCCGAGGAGGCCGAGAGCTCGGACCTGGTCGTCGGACGCGCGCGGGGCGTCGTCGCCGACCTCCTTCCGGGCGAGCACCTCGTCTGCCGCCTGCTCCCCCTGCTGGCCGACGGCCGTCCCGTGTTCACCGCACACGTCCGCACGGACCTGCGGAGCACGGGGACGGGCACCGGCCTCGACGTCCACCGGCGCATCACCGACAGCACCGTCGGCACCGCGGACGTCGTCGCCGGTATCGTGACCGGCTCCGGCCGGAGCCTGGGCGAACTCGCGGTTGTTCACCGCGAGCACGCGCACCATGAGCACGCGCACGACACAGACAGCACCGACACGAGGAGCACGGGATGACCCAGCAGAGTCGCGGTCGCCGCATCGTCACCAACATGGCTCTCTCCCTCGACGGCCGCTACGCCGCTCCGGACGACCCGCTGGACATGAGCTGGGTGATGCCCTACGCCGTGACCGACGTCGCCCGCGACCACCTGACGAGCCTGCACCGGACGGCGACGACGGCTCTGCTCGGCCGCGTCAACGCCGAGGGCTTCCTCGGTTTCTGGCCCACCGTCATCGGCATGGAAGGTGCCGACCCGCGCGACGAGGCCTTCGCGAAGTGGCTCGTCGACACCGACAAGGTCGTCCTGTCCTCCACTCTCGACCAGGCACCCTGGGACCGGACGACGATCGTCGACAAGCCCACCGTCGAGGTCGTCGCCGGCCTCAAGGCCACCGAGGGCGGTGACGTCCTCGTCCTGTCCAGTGCGAGCGTCATCAAGGCACTGCTGGCAGCCGACCAGGTCGACCGGTTGGCCCTCACCGTCTTCCCGGTCCTCCTCGGCGGCGGACCCCGCCTCTTCGAGGACGGCCTGCCCGCCGGCAAGTGGACGCTCGTCAGCCAGGCCGCGGGCGAGCACGGGACGCTGTCTCTCGTCTACGACCGTCTACGCTGAGCTACGACCGTCCGCTGAACCCGGGGTCCAACAGACCGGCCCCCGGGTCCGGCGGCGGTGAAGCCCAGCTGGTGGGAGAGGAAACGCACCGCGCACCGCCGTACGCCCACGAATGGTGCCGCCACCTCCCTCCCGCGCCTCTGCCGCCGAGCACGAGGGCCGAGTTCCGCACCCGGCAGCCACCCGGAGCCGTGGAAACACTCGCGTCCCGGGTGCCCGGGGGAGGGGCGGGCTGCCGCCCGCCCGGGAACACCCGCGCCCCCTGCGGGCGGATGGACGACGTGGACGCAGGCAGGGGCCGGGGCGGTGCACCCACTGGCGGACATGCTGTTCACCTTCCTCGGTTGCCGGTGTCCCGTGTCGGCGGTCCGTATGACCACTGACGACGCCGGTAGACCAGGGCGAGCGCACTCCCGCCGAGTGGACGCATGGTGTCGGTGCCGTGCCGTGGTACCCGGTCCAGCACCGGCCAGGCCGGTGTTCAGGCTTCGTCGCTGAGGGCGAGGCGGCCGTCGGTGAGCCGCCAGTGGCGCTGGTGCGGGGTCGACCGCCAGGTCTCGCCGGCAGCGGCCGCCCGCGTGATCCAGTCGCGCAGTTGCGGGAGGGCTTGCGCTCGGAGGACGGCGCGGGTGACGGCTCGGTCAGCGGCATCCACGGGGTGGACGTCCACGCGGAAGCCGACCGTCTCCGGGTGGATTCCGCGACCGTGGTTGCGGGGGTCGGGAGCGATCCATGCCGCGCCCAGGACAATGGCCCCGCTGTCATGGCCCGTGAGGAACCGCAGGTCCGTGACGCGACTCATGTGAGGGCCGAGACACGCCTCGATGTCGGTGGTGGTCAACGGCCAGGCACGGTGTCGGGGCAGTCTTCGATTTCGGGCGGGCATGGCAGACAGGATCGCAGAGGGCCGGCGGTCGGCCGTCTCGGGTTGTCGCGGTGGCCCGCTCCGGCGGGGACGGCCCGCTGCCGGGGCGAGGGCGGCGGGCGGAGTCCCCGGCGACCGGCGAGAGGTCCGGCTGCCGGCTTCCGCGGTACCGGCGGCCCTTGTCAGTCCAGGATCGTGGCCTTGCCGCGGCGGCGAAGGTCGGCCAGCCCGTTCCGCATGGCCTCGATCTGCTCGGGGGAGTGCCCGACCCATGACGTGAGCTCCGACACGACGCGCACCGGCTCGCGTGTGCGATAGGAACGGGTGGGATTGCCGGGGAACTTCTTGTCGGTGACGTTGGGGTCGTCCTCCAGATCACCGGTCGGCTCCACCACGTAGATCCGCCCCGGTCCTTCGCCGACCGCGAGCTCGGCACCCCATGCGGCGGCGTCCAGGGTCTCCGAGACGTAGACGTGGCGGGACGTGCGTCCTGCCTCGTAGTTGGACGCGTAGCCGGGGGTCAGCAGGTCACCCGGCGCGAGGTCCGCCTTCGTACCGTGCAGGTAGGTTCCTGCCTCGTACACCTGGAAGGGGACGGGGCTGCTGGTCATGGGCTACTCCTTCGGCCTGGTGCGCGCAACGACAGGGAACATGATGCGCACACGAACAGACCTGCGGCACCGGCACCGTGCGCCACCTCCGAGGGTGCGTGGCCGGCCGGGCGGCGTGCCGCGAGCGGGACGGGCGGCCGGGACCACCCCGAAGCGTGGCCCGTCGGGGCACCGAAGTGGGTGGTGGCCGGCGGAAATCGTTCGACGGGCCTGGCCGGGGCGGGCGATGATGCGCACTGTGACGACGAGGAAGCAGGACCTGATCCGGGCCGCGGCCCGCAACAACGCCGAGTGGTGCGCGTCGATGAGCCGATCGCACGGCGTGACGGGCGATTTCGGAGCGGAGGCCTGGGCTGTCCCGGCCCGGCCGCCGCTGTACCACCCCGACGCGGTGACCCTGGTACCGGGAGCCGATGCCGGCGCGTTGGTGGACCGGATCGACACCGCTGCCGCCGGTGCCTCTGTCAAGGACAGCTTCGCCGACCTCGACCTGACGGCGGCCGGTTTCAAGGTGCTGTTCGACGCGGAGTGGATCCATCGTCCGGCGGGCGCGCCGCCCGCCTCACCGGATCTCTCCTGGGACGTGGCCGGGGACCGGGACGCGTTGCGGGCCTGGGCCCTCGCCTGGGACGACGGGGACGGCCAAGCCGACCTCTTCCGGCCCGAACTGCTCGACGACCCGGCCACGTCCGTGCTCGTCGGACGGTCCGCCGACGGCCTGGTGGCCGCCGGTGCGGTGGCGAGCCGCAGCGACGACGTGGTGGGAATCTCCAACGTCTTCGCGGTCGAGGGCGGCGCCGACCGGGCCTGGCCGGTGGTGCTGGACGCAGTGCACCGGCTGTTCCCGACCCTGCCCGTGGTGGGCTACGAACACGGCGCGGACCTGGACGCCGCTGTCCGCCACGGCTTCGAGGCGCTCGGTCCGCTGCGGGTCTGGCTGCATGGGTAGGTGACCCGGCGCGGAGCCGGGTCCTACGCCGCCGACTGCCGCGCGGCGACCGTGCCCGCGGACGAGGCCGCCGCCTCCCGAGGCAGCGTCAGGAACGCCGTCAGCACAGCGCTCGCCGCGTACAGCAGGGCGAAGATCCACATGACGCCCTTGACGCCGAGGGGACCGAGGAAGAGCCCGACGACGGCCGGTCCCAGGAACGTGCTGACGCCGGCGCCGAGGTTGAGGGCCGACAGGGCCTGCCCCTTGTGCCGGGGTGCCATCGACGGCATGAGTGCCGACAGCGGCACATAGCCGGCGAGTGTCGCGCCGAAGAGGCTCACCAGCAGCAGCGCGAGCGGGTAGTTGTGGCCGGCGGCCACGGTCCCGTAGTACAGCAGCAGGGTCGTCACCGCGCAGCCCACGCCGCCGCACCAGGCGACGGTGCGCCGCCAGCCGATGCGGTCGCCGACGACACCGAAGAGCAGGTTGAAGAAGATGTTCGTGGCGAACATCGCCGACAGCAGTCGCAGCCACTGGGCGAGCGAGAAGCCGAGGGTGTCGGTGAAGAACGCCGGCAGGAAGACCAGGAAGCCGAACTGCGCGGCCGTGTTGATCGCCCGCACCACGGCCCCGGCACCGATCCGTGGGTCGCGCCAGACGATGGCGAGGGAGCCGACCAGGGTCGCCACGGGACGTTCACCGGCCGGGGCGAGCCGGGAGCGGCCCACCGGTTCGCGGACCAGCAGCAGGGCGATGAGCCCGCCGGCGACCACCAGCGCCAGCGAGAGCCACAGGGTGCGGTAGGCGCCCATCCACGGCACCGCGAAGCTGGCCAGGAGCGAGCCCAGCGTGGGCAGTCCGCCGGTGAACGCGAACCAGAACCAGCCCACGGCCGAACCCAGCCGGCGCGGCGGTGTCACGGCCGTCACCCAGATCAGGAAGCCGTAGGCGAAGAGCGGATAGCCGAAGCCGCGCAGGCCGTACGCCGTGAGGAGCAGGCCCACGTTGTGGGCGGGGATCGCGACCGCGAGGAAGAAGACCTGCAGCGCCGTCCAGACGCAGAGTCCGAGCAGCATGACGCGGCGCGGACCCCAGAGGTCGGAGAGGGCGCCGGAGAACCACGCGGCGATGCTCGCCGTCACCCCGTACACGGTGAACAGCACGGCCACCTGGCCGCGGGGGAATCCCTCGTCGACGAGGTACGGCGACAGATATCCGGATTCGACGCCGTCACCGATCATGAATATGAGGACGCCGAGAAATCCCCAGGCAAGCGTCCTGGGAATTCCGATGCGATCGAGGTTCAGCACGTCTCGTCACCTTTTCGGGGCTGAGCGGAACGGAATGCCGCGAGTGGTGACGATGAAAAGAGCCGTGCCGGAGTCCGTCAATCCGCCGGTGGGAACACCTCGTGGGGCACGGGGGCCGTCGCGTGAAGTCGTCCGTCGAACGGGAGAGGGGCGAGCACGTCGGCGCTGGTCAGGGGCGGGAGCTGGGGTGATGTCCGCGCCGGGTGCCGGGTGAAGTCCGCGTGATGTTCACGTGACGCGTGGCGGCCGGTCAGCCGGCCACCACCCGCACCGCCACGCCCTGCTCGCGCAGCCGGCGCACCTCCGTCGCCGGGGCCGCGTCGTCCACGAGGATCAGGTCGAAGTCGGTGAGCGGGGCCAGCGCGTACAGCCCCTGGTTGGCGAACTTCGTGTGGTCGATGAGCAGCACCCGGCGGGCCGCGGCCGCCATCATCGCGCGCTTGACCTGCACGGTTTCCGGAGACATGTGGTAGCAGCGGCCGGCGGTGACGGCCGTGGTGGACATGAACAGCACGTCCGCGCGGAACGCCTCCACGCCGGCCGCCGTGTGCGGGCCCATGAAGGCGTCGTACGCCGGGAAGTAGGCGCCGCCGAGGGCGACCAGTGCCACTCCGGGTTCGCGGGCGAGGGTGGAGATGGCGGGCAGGGAGTTGGTGATGACGGTGACCGGCGTGTGCGCGGGCAGGTGCTGGGTGAGGGCGAGACAGGTGGTGGAGTCGTCGACCATGACCACCTGGCCCGGCGCCAGCTCCTCCGCGGCCGCCCCCGCCAGACGCCGCTTGACCTGGGCCATGGCCCGCATGCGCTCGCCGACGCTGCCGTGGAACTGGGTGGAGGGCAGACAGCTCGCGCCGCCGCGCACCTTGCGCAGCCAGCCCTGCGCCTGCAGCGCGTCCAGGTCGCGGTGGATGGTCATGACGCTGACGTCGAACTCCGCGGCGAGGTCGGCGGTCCGCACGAACCCCTTGCCGGTGACGAGCTCGCGCACCCGGCGCCGCCGGTCGTGCTGGGCGTCCTCGCGGTCCATGACGTCGGCCTCCATGCGAACTCGCCGTGCGAAACGCACACGAACATAACACGGAGTTCGGCCACCTCACGGGCCCCGCAGCCGGTGGCACACGGCTCCTCGAGGGCGTTTCGGCCGCATCTCGCCGGTACTTCACACCGGTCGCCCCCTCCGTCGCGGGATATGCGCGGTGAGTAATTGACGGGGCTTCTCCCGCGGGCTTCCCTGAGGGTGTCGCCGGAGCAACGAAGGGACAGGGAGTGCAGCCATGTCGGTACTGACCGTCGACGTCGGCACGTCCGTCATCAAATCCGTGGTGTTCGACGATCGAGGTCGGGAATTGGCGGTGTCCCGCATCGGCACCGAGGTGCTGAGGCCGCATCCCGGCTGGGCCGAGCAGGACATGGAGGCCGTCTGGAACGCGGTCGTGTCCACGGTGCGCGGCGCGCTCGCCCAGCTGGAGGCACGTGATCCGGTGCGGCTGGTCGCGTTCACCGCGCAGGGCGACGGCTGCTGGCTGGTCGACGGCGACGGCCGCCCGACCGGGCCCGCGGTCCTGTGGTCCGACGGGCGGGCCGGCGACCTGCTGGCACGCTGGCAGCAGGACGGCGTGCTGGAGAACGCGTTCCGCCGCAACGGCTCGCTGACCTGCGCGGGCATGCCGAACGCGGTCCTCGCCTGGCTCGCGCGGCACGACCCGGGGCGGCTGGAGCGCTCGCGGACCGCCCTCACCGCCGCGGGCTGGCTGTTCCTCAAGCTCACCGGCGTCACGGCGATCGACCCCTCGGACGCCTCCGCTCCGTTCCTCGACCACGCCACCGGCGACTACGACCCCGCGGTCATCGACCTGTTCGGCCTGGACTGGGCGCGGCCGCTGCTGCCCCGGGTCCTCGGCGACGAGGAGCGGATCGCCGAGATCACCCACCACGCGGCGGGCGAGCTGGGGCTGCCGGCCGGTCTGCCGGTCGTCATGGCGCCGTACGACATCGCGGCCACCGCGCGCGGTGCGGGCGTCGTGGAGAGCGGGCAGGCGTGCGCGATCCTCGGCACCACGCTGTGCACGGAGATCGTGCGCGGCTCGGTGGACACCTCCGGTGAGCCGTGCGGCATCACCATCGCCTACGACGGTCCCGAGCGGGTGCTGCGCGCCTTCCCGACGCTGTCCGGTACGGAGGTGCTGGACTGGGCGTGCCGGACGCTGGGTGTGGAGGGTCCGGGGGCGCTCGGCGACCTGGCGTTCTCGGCCGAGCCGGGTGCGCGGGGGCTGGCGTTCCTGCCGTACCTGTCGCCGGCGGGGGAGCGGGCGCCGTTCCTCGATCCCCGCGCACGGGGGGCGTTCTGGGGGCTGTCGCTCACGCACACGCCGGCCGATCTGGCCCGGGCGGTGTTCGAGGGGCTGACGCTGGTGCTCCGGGACTGCCTGCACGCGTCGGGGACGCGGGTGCGCGAACTCCGGCTGTGCGGGGGCGGCGCGGCCAGCGACCGCTGGTGCCGGCTCATCGCCGACGTCACCGGGGTGCCCACCGCCCGCAGCACCGACACCGAGCTGGGCGCCAAGGGCGCCTTCCTGACGGGTCTGGTGCTCACCGGCGCCGTACGCGACATGCGCGAGGCCGTCGACGGATGTGTGCGGATGGGCCCGGCCTGGGAACCCGACCCCGGGCGCGCCGCCCTGTACGACGAGCTGTACGCGGCGCATCTGACCTGGCGGGAAGCGGCCCGCGGCCTCGGCTGGACGACCGCCGCCACGCACCGCGCCCCGGAGGCCACCCATGTCTGACGCTCTCTCGTCCGACGCCGTCCACCTCGGCCTCGACCTGGGCACCCAGAGCGCCCGCGCGGTCGCCGTCGACGGCACCGGACGGGTCGTCGGCGCCGCCTCCCGCCCGCTCGCCGGCCGCCGTGACGGGCCCCGCCACGAGCAGGACCCCGCGCAGTGGTGGTCCGCGCTGAGCACCGCCTGCCGCGCGGCCCTCGACGGCGTGGAGGCCGGCCGGGTGCGGGACGTCGCCGTGGACGCCACCTCCGGGACGATCCTCCTCGCCGCCCCCGACGGCACCCCGCTGACCGCGGGCCTGATGTACGACGACGGGCGCGCCGCCGACTGCGCGGACCGTGTCAACGCGGTGGGCGCGCCGGTGTGGGAGCGCCTCGGCTACCGGAGCATGCAGCCCTCCTGGGCACTGCCGAAACTGCTGTGGCTGCTGGAGCACGACCGCCCGCCCGCCGGGGCCCGGCTGCTGCACCAGGCCGACCTGGTGACCTGGCGCCTGGCCGGCCGACAGGTGCCGAGCGACGCGAGCCACGCCCTGAAGACGGGGTACGACCTGCTCGCCGAGTGCTGGCCGGAGCAGGAGCTGTCCGCGCTGGGCGTCCCGGCGGGGCTGTTGCCCGACGTCGTACGCCCCGGCACGGTCGCCGGCGAGGTCTGCGCCGAGGCGGCCGCCGCCACCGGCATTCCGGCCGGCACCCCGATCGTCGCCGGGATGACCGACGGCTGCGCCGCGCAGATCGGCGCGGGCGCGCTGGAGCCCGGCGCCTGGAACGCGGTGCTGGGGACGACGCTCGTGCTCAAGGGCGTCAGCCCGCACCCGGTGCGCGACCCGGCCGGGGTGGTGTACTGCCATCGCGGGCCGGAGGGCACCTGGCTGCCCGGCGGCGCCTCCAGCAGCGGAGCCGGAGTGCTCACCCGCCGCTTCCCCGGCGCCGACCTGCCCGCGCTGACCGCCGAGGCCGCGGCGACGGGACCGAAGGGGTCTCCGCATCCGCTGGGCCCGGCGGGCTCGGCGGCCGTGACCTATCCGCTCGCCGGCGACGGCGGCGAACGCTTCCCCTTCCGCGCCCCGCAGGCCACCGCCTTCACGCTGGGCCGACCGGCGGACACGGCCGAGGAGTTCCACGCGTGCCTGCTCGGTGTGGCCTGCCTGGAACGGCTGTGCTTCGACTACCTCGACCAGCTCGGCGCCCCCGTCTCCGGCCCGTTGCACCTGACCGGCGGCGGCGCCCGGAACCGGTACTGGTCCCAGCTGCGCGCCGATGTCCTCGGCCGCCGGGTGCTGCTGCCGGAACTGGCCGAGAGCGCCGTCGGCATGGCCGTCCTCGCGGCCACCTCGTCCGGGGTCGCCCTGCGGGACGCGGCGGCGGCGATGGTGCGCGTCCGCGAGGAACTCGAACCCGACCCGGAGCGCACGCGGCTGCTGCTGCCCGCCTACCTCGGCTTCGTCGACGAACTGGCCCGCCGGGGATGGCTGGAGGAGCGGGTGGCCGAACACGCCCATGGAAAGGCCCGGACATGACCGACTTCATTCTCGTACGGCACGGGGAGACCACGTGGCACGCGGACAACCGCTACGCCGGCCGCACCGACGTACCGCTGACCGAGCGCGGCCACAAGCAGGCTGCGGCGCTGGGCCGTTGGGCGTCCGGGCAGCACCTGGACGCGGTGCTGTGCTCACCGCTGTCGAGGGCCCGGCTCACCGCCGAGCCCGCGGCCGCCGCCCGCGGCCTGCCGCTGCGCGTGGACGAACGGTTGTACGAGGTGGACTTCGGGCGCGGTGACGGGCTGACCCGCGCCGAGATGGCCGAGTTCTTCCCCGACGAACTGGCCGCGTTCCTCACCGACCCGGTCGCCCACCACCTGCCCGGCGGTGAGGACCCGGCGGCGGCCGCCCGGCGGGGCATCGCCTGCCTGACGGAGGTCGCCGGCGAACTGCCCGACGGGCGCGTCCTCGTCGTCGCCCACTCCACCCTCGTACGCCTCATGCTGTGCGCGCTGCTCGGCATCCCGCTCGCCCGCTACCGGAGCGTGTTCCCCGCGCTGGAGAACGGCGCGCTGACCGAACTGCGGCTGCGCCAGGGCCAGGCCGCGCTGCTGCGGCTCAACGTCCCCGCCCTGCCCACCGACCACCCCTGACCGACCGGAGTACCCGCGTGACCACCACCGTCCTCGCCGCCGGCGACCACTTCGTCCTGCCCGAGCTGCTCGCACGCGAACTGCGCGCCGCCGTGCCCGACCCCGCCGCCCTCGACGTGCGCGAGCTGAAACTACCCTGGCCGCACACGCCGTTCGGGAAGGTCGCCGAGGTCGACGAGGCGTCCGGGACCGAGGAGCAGATGATCGAGGCGCTGCGCGGCGCACGGATCTGCGTGACACAGATGGCACCCCTCACCGAGCGGATCCTTCGGGCCTGCCCGGACCTGGAGCTGTTCTGCGTCAGTCGTGGCGGCCCGGTCAACGCCGACCTGGAGGCGGCCACCCGGCACGGGGTGCGGGTCTGCTACGCACCGGGCCGCAACGCCGTCGCCACCGCCGAGCACACCCTGGCCCTGATCCTCGCGGCCGCCCGCCGGGTCACCGACGTGCACACCGACCTCAAGCGGGCGGTCTGGCGCGGCGACTACTACGACTACGCGAACTGCGGCATCGAGATCGACGGCGCCACGGTGGGCCTGGTCGGCTTCGGCGCGATCGGCTCACGGGTGGCGCGGGTGCTGGCGGCGATGGGCGCGACGGTCCTGGTGCACGACCCGTACGTGGACCCGCGGGCGGTGGACGGCATCGCGGAGCTGGTGCCGCTGGACGAACTCCTGCACCGCTCCCGCATCGTGTCCCTGCACGCACGCGTGACCGACGAGACGCGCGGCATGATCGGCCGCGAGCAGATCGCCGCGATGCCGCCCGGCTCGGTGCTGGTGAACTGCGCGCGGGGCGCGCTGGTGGACTACGACGCGGTGTGCGACGCGCTGGACTCCGGGCAGCTGGCCGGTGCGGGCTTCGACGTGTACCCGACCGAGCCGGTGCCGGCGGGTGCCCGGCTGCTGGCCGCGCCGGGTGTCGTCCTCACGCCGCACATCGCGGGCGCCAGCCGGGAGGTCGCCCACAAGGCGGCCCGGATCGTCGCGGCGGAGGTGGGCCGCCACCTGCGCGGCGAACCGCTCGCCCACTGCGCGAACCCGGCCGCCCGAACCGGCGCTCCCGGGCACGATGGTTGACCCTGGCGTTGAGAAGGAAAGGCGACAGTGCCACGCCCGTGAGCACCGCCCGGGAGCCCATCTGCGGTCTCATCGATGTACCCCGGAGTCGGCATGGGAGGTCGGCCTCCGCATGCCGCGCAGGTGAACGATGCCAACCGCGACGCGCCGTTACTCTGCGTCATTGAGCGATTCCTCCCGTACGACGGATGCCTCGCCGTGACGACCCCGCGCGTCGGTGCGCGTCAAGCCGGCCGACACCGTGGGACGGTCGGGGCGCCGAGCGGCCCACTGCTTGCCCGCGCTGCTACCGGCCCGCGCACGGAGCGGTCGTGCGATTCGGCTGAAGGCCGAGGGGGACTCGGTCGAGCATGATGGGAAGCATTGTGCGCGGTGGCGTCGCCGGCGCCGCCGGGACGACGGTACTGAACGCCGTGACCTACGCCGACATGGCGCTGCGGGGCCGGCCGTCGAGCCAGACCCCGGCCCGGACCGTGGAGAAGATCGCCGGCGACACCGGGCATCCGGTTCCCGGCGCGGGAGAGACCCGGGACAACCGGTTGTCGGGACTGGGTGCGCTGTCCGGCATAGCCGTGGGCTGTGGCATCGGCATGGCCGTCTCGCTGACGCGCGGCGCGGGTGTCCGGCCGCCCTGGTGGTTGGGCGGAGTGGTCACCGGCGCTCTCGCGATGGTGGCGACCGACCTTCCGATGGCACGGCTGGGTGTGAGTGATCCGAAGAGCTGGTCGGCGAAGGACTGGGCGTCCGACGTGGTGCCGCACCTCTTCTACGGACTGACCACGTACGGAGTGCTGGCCGGTTCCGACCGCCGGCCGTAGCCGCCATCGGTTCGGCGTGGGCCCACGAGGTCAGGGTGGCTTACGACCGTATGCGGTCGGGATCATGCGGCGTGGCGGCGGCCGAGCAGGCAGGCGAGGGTCAGCGCGGCCCAGCCCAGGGCGGTGACGGCCGCCCCCGCACGGCGGGTCCGGGTCGGGAGGGAGGAACCGAAGAGCGCGGCGTCGGCTACGTCCGACGCGACACGGACGACCGCTGCCGTGGCCAGAGCCGGCCCCTGAGGGGCGACGGCCATCGCCAGTCCGGTGGCGGCGTCCCGCAACGCCAGTGGACGCACCACCATCGCCGTGTGCGGCCCGACGCGCCCGTTCGGATCCACCAGCCCACACGGGCGGGCCAGCAGACCCGGCCGATACGCGGTCGCGATCCCGTAGGCGAACGTCGCCGTCCCCAGAAGCCTCAAGCGTCCGGTACGCATCGCAGCACCTCCAAGAGCCCCCAGGTGGAGTCCCGGTCCCAGGCGGGTATCCCGCTCGCGGTCACCCAGGCGTCGTTGCCCCCTGTCGATCAGCTCACCGCCTGCCACCGACTCCCTGGGCTCCCGGCCTGGCGACGGGCGCCGCGTCCGCGCAGGCCCGAGCGGTCCGAGCCGGGCGGGAAGACGGTGACGGCCCCACGAACCCGGGCCGATGATCTCGACGGTCCTGCCCCGCAGCCGCGGCCCTGCGCCGACGCCTCGCCGAGAGGCCCGACGCCTCCCCGAGAGGACCCACCTGCTTCCGAGGCGGCGCCGGGGACGGGCACGTCCGACCGTGGCCGCGTGCGGTGACGGTGATGCTCCGGCGCGACGTGACGCCAGGTGACGTCCGGTGCCGCCGGCCAGTGATCAGGAGCGGATCGCGGTGGCGGTGTCGGGATAGACAGGGAAGACCTGGTCGAGTCCGACGATGCGCAGCACGCGCAGCGTGTGGGACGGGACCGCGGAGAGTGCCATGCCGGCCCGGGCGGCCTGGGCGTGGTTGTGTGCGGCGATCAGAGCCGTGATGCCGCTCGAGTCGCAGAATTCCATGCCGGCCAGGTCCAGGACGAGGCGCTGGCCCGGCTGGAGGGTCAGGGCGGTGACCTGGTCACGCAGCTCGGTGGCGTTGCTGTAGTCCAGTTCGCCGGCGATCTCCAGAACGGGACCGGTCACGGCGTCTCGGGTGGTGATCTTCAGTGGGCTCATTCGGGGGTTCTCGTCGTGGGGTGGGTGGGGGCGCCGGCGGTGGCGCCGAGGGCGAGCAGGGCGGTGTCGTCGTCGAGACCGTCACCGAAGCTGTCCAGCAGTCCGGTGAGGGCCTGGACGACGGCGTGCGGGGCCCTTCCGGCGTGACCGGTGGCGAAGGCGAGCAGAGCCTCGTCTCCGTAGAGGCCGGTGCGGTCCTTGCCGGTGCGGGCTTCGGTGAGGCCGTCGGTGTAGAGCAGGAGGGTGTCGCCGGGGCCGAGGACGGTGCCGGCGGTGGTGAAGGGGGCCGCGGGCAGGATGCCGACGAGGAGGCCACCGGGGGTGGGCAGGTAGTCGGCCGTGCCGTCGGCGCGCAGGACGAGCGCGGGGGGATGGCCGCCCGAGGCGAGCCGGACGGCGACCCGCCCGGTCGCGGGGTCCGGTTCGAGCGTGCCGAAGACGGCGGTGCAGTAACGCGGATCGCCGCTGCCGGCGTAGCGCTCGTGCAGCACCTTGTTCAAGGTGGTCAGGGCCGAGACGGGGTCGGGGTCGTGCAGTGCGGCGGCGCGCAGGGTGTACCGGGTCAGAGAGGTGAGCGCGGCGGCCTGGGGGCCCTTGCCGCACACGTCGCCGAGGAAGAAGGCGAACCGTCTGCCGTCGACGGGGAAGACGTCGTAGAAGTCGCCGCCGAGCCGGTCGGGGGAGGCGGTGTGGTAGTGGGCGGCCAGCTCCATGCCCGGCACCTGCGGGAGGGTGTCGGGCAGCAGCGACTGCTGGAGCACGGCGAGGGCGTCCTGCAGCCGGGCCCGGTCGGCCTCCGCCTGCCTGCGCGCCTCCTCGGCCGCCCGGCGACGGCGCAGGAGTTCTTCCTCGTAGGCGCGACGGTCCCGGGCGTCGAAGACGGTGGTGCGGATCAGCAGGGGTTCACCGGTGCTGCCGTGCTTGACCACCGAGGAGACCAGCACCGGCATCCTGTCGCCGTCGACGTGCTTGATGTCGAGGGCGATCCCGCTGATCTCCCCCTGCATCCGCAGCAGCGGCGCGAAATGCGTCTCGTGGTACAGCTTGCCCCCCACGGTCAGCAGGTCGGTGAACCGCATCCGGCCCACCACTGCCTTGCGGTCCAGGCCCAGCCAGTCCAGCAGCGTGGCGTTGATCTTCGCGATGGTGCCGTCCATCAGGGTGGACAGGTAGCCACAGGGCGCGGACTCGTACAATTCCTCGGCGCTGTCCTCCAGCAGCGTGGCGAACGCCGCATCCGGTGTCTTCTCGTCGGCGTCGGCGTCGGCGTCGGCGTCGGCGTCGGGCGGGTCGGGCTGCTGTTCGGTACGGCACATCATCACAACGCCGCCAGGAACTCTGTGATCGCCCGGTTGGTGGCCTCGGGTGCGGACAGGTGGGGGCAGTGCCCTGTGGCATCCAGAGTGACCAGCGTCGAGCCGGGGACCGTCTGGTGGACGAAGGCGCCGACCTCTCGGGGAGCGATGACGTCCTGCGCGCATTCCAGCACCAGCGTCGGAACCGCCACGGTCTTCAGGTCGTCCCGCGTGTCCGACAGGAAGGTGGTCCGCGCGAAGACACGCGCCATGTCCGGGTCGGTGGCGCAGAAGCTGTTCTTGAGTTCCTCGCCGAGTTCGGGTCGCTCGGGATTCCCCATGATCATCGGTGCCATCGCCGCCGACCAGCCGAGATAGTTCGCCTCCAGCGACTCGAGCAGCTCGTCGATGTCCTCGGCGCTGAAGCCGCCCCGGTAGCCGTCGCAGTCGATGTACCGCGGAGACGGCGCCACCATCACCAGCGCGCCGATCCGCTCCGCTGCCCTGTCGGCGGCCAGCACGCCGATCATCGCGCTGACCGAATGACCCACGAACACCGCGTCGCGCAGGTCCAGCGCTTCACACACCTCCACCACATCGGCGGCGTATCCGTCCAGACGGGAGTACCGGTCCTCCGAGAAGGCGGACGCGTCGGAGCGGCCCGAGCCGACGTAGTCGAACAGCACGACCCGGTGGTCCCGGACCAGCGCGGGGACCGTGAGCCGCCACATGTTCTGGTCACAGCCGAACCCATGGGCCAGCACCACCGTGCGTCCCTCGGGGTTGCCGGTGACAGTGACGTTGTTCCTGCGGACGACATCCATCCCGCCAGTCTCTCAGGTCGCGACCGCTGCTCCGGCTCCGCTCCGGAACACCCCAGGTCCCGCCCGCCACCTCCACATAGGGCCACGGTCAGGGGGAAGCGTGCAGCGTGGGCGGTCCATCACAAGCAGTCACTGCGAGCTGCGCGCCGGGCGGCGGACTCGTCCCTCCGCGCACGACGCCGGAGCCGACCGGGACCCGGCCGGTTCCCTGGACAACAGGCCCGGTCGGCCCCCCGGAAGAAAGCGGGCCCGGCCGGGCCGCACCGTAGCGGGCCCGGCCGGGCCGAGGGGCGGGGCCGGAGGTCAGGGCAGCCGGTAGTCCGTGTTCAGGGCCGCCCCCGCTTCCGGGTGTGTCTGGTCGTAGCCGCGGGCGTCGCACTGGAGGCCGCCCACGATGCAGTGGTCGACCAGGGCCTTGAGCGTGCGTTCCTCCCAGGCGTTGAAGAAGTCGTAGTGGAAGGAGTAGCCGCGCCCGCTCGCCAGGTGTACCTGGGACATGTCGCCGTTCACCGGGAAGGCCATCTTGAACTCGATCATCGGCAGCGCGACCGGATGGTCGGCGGGGCACATGTTGTCGTTGGTTCCGGGCTTGACGACCGGGTAGGCCATGTGGCTCTTGTGGTCCGGTGTGTCGAGGTACGTGCCGTCCCAGCAACTGGGCGCCTGGAAACGGATGTTCAGTTGCACGTCGGCCCGGTCGGGGCAGCGCGTGGGGATGTCGGTGTTGAAGTAGCTGTCGCCGCACTCCCAGCCCTCGACGAAACCGCGGTGGTGGCGGAACTGGTCGGCGCTCTGCATCGGATCGCCCACCACGAACCGCAGGCCCCTGGGGAAGGGCCGCACACTGGTGTAGTCGGTGACGCCGGCCTTGTAGTAGATCGTCTGCGGGCCGACGGGCAGGATCTTCTGGTCGCCCTTGTACAGCGAGGGCATCCAGTACCCCGAGGCGTCGGCGGGCGCCTTGCAGGTGGTGGCGCCGCCGTACAGGGAGGCCGTGGTGCTGCCCGCGTCGGTCGACGTGTTGCCCATGAAGGTGTGGTCGTGGGACTGGCCGGGGCGGCCCGGGTAGACGATCGGGTCGTCCGCAGCGGTGTGCGTGACCGAGCAGTTGGCCTGGAACTCGTGGAAGTAGCGCGGTGGCGGAGTGTTCGTGGACGGCGTCACGCCGGTGACCTGCGGCACGGCCGGTATGTAGCCGTCGCCGTCCGGGTCGTCGCCGGACGCCTGGCCGGACACGGCCGTCGGGTGCCCGGTGTGCCCGGTGTGCGCGATCGCAGCGGCCGGGACCTCGCGGATGTCACCGGTGGCGGAGGCGAGGGTGCCGACGCCGAGGGCGCCGGCGAGGAGGGCGGTGCCGAGGAGGAGTGCGGCGAGCCGTCGCGGACTCGATTTCATGGGAGTCTCCTGCCTGTTGGGGTGGGAAGAGGCGTCCGCGTCACGCGGTGCGTGCCGCGGAGGGTGTGACCCGTGCGGTGCGGTGAGCAGAGGCGCCGCGGAGGACCCGTCGGCGTCGTGGCCCGGGGGGCGGCCGTCAGCCGTAGATCCCCAGTTCGTGGAGGGAGTAGCCCCAGCCCGTGCCGCGTGCCGTCAGCTGGAGGCGCACGTAACGGCCGGTGGCCGACACGTCGAAGGTGTCGACGTCACCGTCCCCGGCGGTCGTGGAGTACACCGGGCGCCAGGTGCTCGCGTCGTCGGACACCCGCACCTCGTAGGACTTGGCGTAGGCGGGGTCCCAGACGAGCTGCAGCCTGCGCAGGGCCTTCACGGAGCCGAGGTCGACCTGGAACCACTGGGGATCGCTCCAGTCGCCGGCCCAGCGGGTGTCGGTACGGCCGTCGACGGCGAGCGCCGGGGGGCAGGGGCAGTCGCCGTAGGACTGCTGGAAGGAGGAGGCGGTGGCGGGCCGGTTCAGCGCGAGGTCGGTCCCGCTCACCGGCGGGGCGACGACCTTGACGGACTCGGTCTCGATGCCGGCGTTGCCGTGTCCGTCCTCGGCCTGTACGTAGACCTTCCACACGCCGAGTTCCCGGGGAGCGGTGACGGTGAAGTTCCCGTTCCCGGTCGGGCGCCACTGCGCCTCGACGAGTCGCTTGTCGCCGTTGGCGTAGTTGCCGCTGAGGAACAGCTTGTACGTGACCGCGTCACCATCCGGGTCACGGACGTCGGCGTGCACGGTGAACTCGCCGCCGGCCGGTGCGGAGGAGGCCGGGGACACGGTCATGCCGGTGACGACCGGGGGCGTGTTCCCCCCGGACGCCGAGCCGGTGTACGCCTTCTTGACGGCGTAGTACGACAGCCGCTTCAGCCCGTCGGGTACGAGGTTGAACCAGACGCCGCCGAAGTCGTGTTCGGTGCCGTAGTGGAACAAGGTGGCACCCAGGGCCACCCCCGGGTGGCCGGTGACGCAGTTCCAGGCCCTGGTGTACCCGTCCGCCTTCTGCACGTCGGTCGGCTCGTCGGGAACGCCGTTGGCGTCGTCGGGCACCTCCCACTCGCCGGCCGGTCCGGTCTCGGTGATGATGTACGGCTTGGTGTACCCCCCGTCGGTCCAGTCCTGACGGACCTTGCACACGTTGCCGTACGAGTTCATCGCGTACAGGTCGAGGTCGGGCGCGTTGCGCTTGTAGTACGGCCAGGCGCCGGTCCACGCGTCGGTGGACGTGACGGGGTGGTCCGGATCGATGCCGTGGATCTTCCTGGCGACGTCGTTGACGAAGCGGGTGTAGGCGTTGCGCTGCGCCTCCAGGTCCGCTCCGCCGTAGCAGTTCTGCAACCCGAGGACCGACTCGTTGCCGACGTTCCACATCAGCGTCGCCGGATGGCTCTTATAGGTGTCGACCCACTTGGCGAACTCGGTGAGCACGGTGTTCTTGTAGGCGCTGTCGTTCACGTAGTCGACGCAGCCCCCGGCGCCCGGTCCGCCGCCGGGCTGGAGCCAGAAGCCGTTGATCACACGGATCCCGTTGGACGCGGCGGCGTCCAGCAGTGCCTTGCTGGAGCCGTCGGTGCCCCAGGTGCGGATCGTGTTGGCGCCCATGGCCCTGACGCCCGGGAGGTAGCGGGGGGCGTCGGAGACCGCCGGACCCCAGGTGACTCCCTTGACGGTGTACGGCTGGCCGCCCACGGTCAGACGCCAGTCGCCCTGACCGCCCTCGACCTTCACGGCGCCCGCGGCGGGCGGCGGAGTGCTGCCGCCGGGGGAGCCGTAGACCCGGAACTCCCACAGCGAGTACCCGTATCCGCCGGACCGGGCCAGGCCCTGCATCCGGACGTAGCGGCCGGTCCCGGAGACGGCGAGGTCGTCGGTGCCGCCGTCACCGCCGCCCACCTTCGTCAAGGTGCGCCAGTCGTCGCCGTTGTCGGACGCCTGTATCTCGTAGTCCTTGCCGTAGGCCGACTCCCAGGTCAGGACCACGCGGCTGAGGTTCGACACCTGGCCCAGGTCGACCTGGAGCCACTGCTGGTCGCTCCACCGGCTGGCCCACCGGGTTGCGGTGAGGTCGCCGTCCACGGCGGCGGCCGCCGCGTAACCGTCGCCTTCCTCCGAGGAGGCGGTGGCGGGCCTGCCCTGGGACAGGAGCGCGTCGGCGGCTCGCGCGCGGGGGGCGAACGCGACGGTGAACGAGGAGGCGAGGAGGGCACCGAGGGCGATGAAGGACACGGCCGAGCGGCGGAGGAGGGGGCCGGCGGTCACACGGCGAGGGAGAGGGGCGGGGGAAGCCGGTCTGGACAACGGGCGCTCCTGTCGGATTCGGGGCCGCCGGGGCAGGACGTGACGCCGGAGGGGCCGTACTCCTCGGTCCCGCCTCGACCGGCCGACGGCGGTGTGGGGTGCGTCGGCCGCGCTCCGGGGAGGAGGCCGTCATGTGCGCGTGGTACGGGAGTTGCGGCCCCCCGGGCGGCGAGCCGGGGCGTGGTGGTGCGGCCCCGGGACCCGAGGGGGGGTTGCCGATGCGTGCCGGGGGCGACGCGGTGCGGAGAGCGCTCCTGGGAACCATGCCCGGCGGTGATGCAGGGGTCAAGCGGTTGGACGGGCTTTCCTTTCATCTTTACTTAAGTTGATGCCTCTGCGTTCGCCGCTCCGGTCGGGGTCACGCCCACGTCGGCCACGAGAGCCCGAAACTCGTCGGACCGGGCGGAGCTGCGTCCTTCCCGGGCTGGGCTCGTGGCTCGCCTCGGAACGGGCTGCCGGCGGCGAGCCGCTCGCATGTGCCCCGCGCTGTCACAGGAGCCGGTGATCCGGTGTCTTCATGCTGAACGTCCATGAGAGAAGGGGACACCGTGAGCGGGAACATCGAGGTGGTCGTGGCCGGTGGCGGATACGCGGGGGTTCTGGCGGCCAACCGCCTGACCCGGAGCCGTGACGTGGCGGTGACTCTGGTCAACCCGCGTTCCGTCTTCGTCGAGCGTGTACGACTGCACCAGGTGGCGGGAGGATCCCACGAGGGTGTCGTCGACTACCGCCGGATACTGGGTCCGCGAGTGAGGCTGGTCGTCGACACCGTGAGCCGGATCGACGCCGGCGGGCGGCGCCTGGCGCTGGCGAGCGGTGGCACGGTCGGCTACGACCATCTGATCTACGCGGTGGGCAGTGGCAGTGCCGCACCGCGCGTGCCCGGGGCAGCCGAGTTCGCCTACCCGGTCGCCACTCTGGAGGAGGCGCGGCGCCTGAGGGAAGCCGTCGGGGCCGCGCCCGCGTCGGCGGCCGTCACGGTGGTGGGCGGCGGATCGACCGGGATCGAGGTCGCCGCCGAACTGGCGGAGCAGGGCCGCCGGGTGACGCTGGTGTGCGGCGGTGTGCTCGGCCCGTACCTGCACCCGCGGGTTCGGCGTGCGGTGGCCGGACGTCTGGCCAGGCTCGGTGTGACCGTACTCGCAGGACCCGACGCGAAGGTCACGGCGGTGACTCCCGAAGCCGTCCGCCTCGGTGACGACACCTCGCTGCCCAGCACCGTGACCATCTGGACCACTGGGTTCGGCGTACCGGACCTGGCCGCCCGCAGCGGACTGACCACGGATGCCTCCGGGCGGCTGCTCACCGACGAGACTCTGACGAGCGTGGACGACGCGCGCATCGTCGCGGCCGGAGACGCGGCGGCACCGTCGGGCAGGCCGCTGCGGATGAGTTGCCAGACCGCGCGTCCGCTGGGCGCCCACGCGGCCGACACCGTGCTGGCGCGTATCTCCGGCGGGGAGCCCGCGGCCATCGACGTGGGGTACTTCGGCCAGTGCATCGCCCTGGGCCGGCGTGCCGCCACCGTGCAGCTCGCCGCCAAGGACGACACCGCGAACAAGTACTCCATCGGCGGCCGTCTCGCGGCCTTCATCAAGGAGCGCGCGTGCCAGGGCGTCGTGAAGGAGCTGGTGGACGAGGCACGCACACCCGGTTCGTTCAGCTGGCAGTTCAAGGACGCCGGACGCCGCGGGCTGCTGCGCGACGGGCAGCGTGCTACGCCGGCGGCTCCCTGAACACCGACGCCCGATCGCAGGAAGACTGATCCGGCCCACGCTGAGACGGCCGCGCATGGCCAGGGCCCACCGCTGAGGAGAGACGAAAGACATGAGTGACCACGCCACCGACGCGGCCACCGATGCGTTCATCGTCCACCGGAACCTGCTGTTCACCGTCGCCTACGAGATGCTGGGATCCGCGGCCGACGCCGAAGACGTCCTCCAGGAGACCTGGTTGCGATGGAGCGGGACCGACGTGGACACGGTACGAGACCAGCGTGCCTACCTGGTCCGGATCACGACCCGCCAGTCGCTGAACCGGCTGCGCACCCTGACGCGTCGTAAGGAGGACTACGTCGGCCCATGGCTGCCGGAGCCCCTGCTGACCGCGCCGGACGTCGCCGAGGACGTCGAACTCGCCGAAAGCGTGTCGATGGCGCTCATGTTGGTCCTGGAGACGCTCTCACCGACGGAACGCGCCGTCTTCGTGCTGCGTGAGGTCTTCGACGTCGGCTACGACGACATCGCCGCAGCGGTCGACAAGAGCGCTGCCGCGGTACGGCAGATCGCGCACCGGGCCCGTCGGCACATCGACGCCCGGCGTCCCCGCTCCGTGGTCTCGGTGAGCGAGAGCCGGGCCGTGCTGGAATCGTTCCGGCGAGCGCTGGAGGGCAGGGACCTCCAAGGGCTGCTGGACGTGCTCGCGCCCGACATCGTCGTCCTCAATGACGGCGGCGGCATCAGGCACGCCGCGCTGCGGCCGGTCGTCGGCGCCGAGAAGGTACTCCGTTTCCTGGCCGGCGGCCTCGGCAAGACGGATGCCGTCATCGCTGTCGACCCGACCATGGTCAACGGCAGCCCCGGGCTCCTCTTCCGGCTCGACGGCGAGATCGACGGCATCATGGCGGCCTGTGTGGGGAACGGCCGTATCACCAGCCTCTATTACGTCCGCAACCCGCAGAAACTCACGAGGGCCACCGCCGAAACGCCTCTCACCCTGCGATGAACCCACCGGCGCTCCGCGGCGACGGTCCCTTCAGGCGAGGGCGACGGGCCGGGCACCCCCTCGTCCTCACCGGTCGGGGTGCAGCAGGGCCAGCTGATCCTTGACCCAGGGGTCGAACACCGCCAGCCGGTGGGCGGCCGAGGGGTAGAAGGTCGCCAGCTGGTCGGCGATCCACGGATCCGTGGGCTGCCGGGCACCGCCGTGGTGGTCGGCGCCGACCGTGGCGCCGACCACCCGGTGATGTTCACCCGCTCCCGGGGCAGCCGCGATCGCGGAGCTGCCGCCGCCCAGTACAACGCCTCCGGCGATCGCGGCACACACGCCCGCGCTCGCGATCCATCGCGTCACCTTCATGCTCATCTCCTTCTTGCTCGGCCCGCCGAGCGCGACCGCCGAGAGCGGTCACCGCGCGGCACGGGCCGTACAGCGTTCCGGAAGCATTTGTTCCGGTTGGGGTGCCTACCCCCACGCGTGTCTCGTACACCCCTGTCGCCGGGTGCACGGTGCCGGAACGGTGACGAGCCGGGCACGGCGGTCGGGCAGGCGGCACGCTCGTCTTCCATCCGTGTGCATGACCTGTGAATGCCGGGGTAGACGCGCGGTCGTCAGCCCGAGGCACGCCGGTAGCGTGCAGTGACAGGGGAGGGAAGCATCATGGCGACAGTGGCTGCGGCGAAGACGGACGCGGAGGTGGCCGGCCCACCGGAGGTCGTCGAACCCTCCCAGGTGGCGCCGAAGGACGCCCGGCAGCTGACGCGTCTGTTCTTCGACCGTCTGGCGGTGCTGGAGGAGGGCACGCCCGAGTACCAGTGCGCGCGGAACACGCTGATCGAGATGAACATGTCCCTGGTCCGCTACGCGGCCGGCCGGTTCCGCAGCCGTGGTCCGGAGGAGATGGAGGACATCGTCCAGGTCGGCATGATCGGCCTGATCAAGGCGATCGACCGGTTCGAGCTGTCGAGGGAGGTGGAGTTCACCTCCTTCGCCATCCCCTACATCGTCGGCGAGATCAAGCGCTTCTTCCGCGACACCACCTGGGCCGTCCACGTGCCGCGCCGCCTGCAGGAAGCCCGGGTCCAACTGGCCCGCGCCACCGAAGAGCTCCGCAGCCGGCTGGGCCGCACGCCCACGGTGAAGGAGCTGTCGGAGCTGATGAGCCTGTCCGAGGACGAGGTGATCGAAGCCCGACTGGCCGCCAACGGCTACAACTCCTCCTCGCTGGACGCCGCGATCAACGCCAGCGAGGACGGCGAGAGCGCCCTGCAGGACTTCATCGGCGCGGAGGACGGCGCCCTGGAGCTGGTGGAGGACTTCCACTCCCTGGCCCCGCTGATCGCGGGACTCGACGAGAGGGACCGGCAGATCATCCACATGCGGTTCGTGGAGGAACTCACCCAGGCCCAGATCGGCGAACGCCTCGGCGTGTCCCAGATGCACGTCTCCCGTCTGCTCACGCGCTGCCTGGCCCGGTTGCGCGAAGGCCTGCTGACCACGAGCTGAGCGGGCTGCGCGAGAAGAGTCCGGACGAAGCCCGCCGCGTCTCGCGGCGGGCTTCGCCAGGTCACGGCGCGGCTCAGGCATGGGCGGCGCGGCACCGGCGGGGACGGTCACGAGGCAGGCGCTGCCGGCCTGCTCCGCCGGCACGCTGCCGTGCCCGGCACAGGTGATGATCACCCCGTCGGTCTCACCCTGACTTCCCGCGCTTCGCGCTTGCGCCGGAAGGGCGTGAGCCTTCGCTTGGTCCGGCGGCCGGGAGGGCGCGAGCCTTCGCTTGGTCCGGCGGCCGGGAGGGCGCGAGCCTCCGCTTGGTCCGGCGGCCGGGAGGGCGCGAGCCTCCGCTTGGTCCGGCGGCCGGGAGGGCGCGAGCCTCCGCTTGGTCCGGCGGCCGGGAGGGCGC